>CAMFIF010000004.1 GCA_945952415.1 uncultured Rhizobium sp.
AAGGCGGGTCAAATCTCGGTGGAAACGCCGGGTCACTTCTCAGTGGAAATCAACACCATGACTTCGGCATGATACTTCCCGCACGTCCGTATCGTCTCTCCGCCAATTCTCCATTTTGCTCCTTCGGCGCCAGCACATTTGAACCAGTGGACAGGGGCTCTCGCTCCTGAACTTGCCGGTGATGGGAAGACCGCCCCGCTGCGGACCGGTCGGTCGCATGGTGACGGACCAACGCAAGCAGGAGCCATTCATATGATTGGCAGCACAATAGGCCTCGATCTGAGCGTGGCCGCTGAGGCGATCTTCACCTGTCGAAGCCAGTCGAGTGCAGTGAACGGAATGCTCATGGAGCTGTTCCTTGCCTTATCTTGCCCACTGTGCGCCCTATCAAAGGTCGGCGCCGCCGAAGAACGTCGAGGGACCGCGCGAGTTTCCTGGGATGATGAACCGGTACACGCCGATCGATTGCAGCCACCTTCGTCTCCGGCTTAACTGACCTCCATGAAAGATCTTGCGTCCATTCCGGTCAGCGAAGCGGCGACCGTCGTGCTGCCTGTCAAGGCGGAAGGGCCTGTCCGGCGCGTTATCGCCCTTTGGGGGAATGGCGCCGGCGCGCCTCGCGGTCAGACGCAGGAAGCATCTGCGGATTCGGGAGCCCTGCGCCAATATGAAGAAAGTGGCGGCGCTGGCGAGCGCCGTATCCGTTTGACCCATCGAATCCAGTGTACCGCATATGCCACCGTCGGTGAGCGACAGCTCCGTCTGGCTTGCGAAAACCCCCTCCAGGGAGCTGGCAGGCTCACGCTGCGCAGTTGCGACGAAGCCGCAGAGAACTGTCAGATTCCAGTTGCGGGGTGCGGCACGCCCTCACCGTTAAACGAGACAATGCAGGCAGATAAAGCATGGATCTGCGGCACCACTACCTGAAGGGGATATACACATGTCTGGCAAGGGTCTTCCTTTGACGTGGGCCGGTTTTTGGCTGGCGATCGGCATGGTCGGAATGGCGATGCAGGCGGCCGCTCAGGAGTCCGACTATTGGGCACAGGCAGCTGCCCAAATGGACGAACAAAATCGGCAGAACCAGGAAATGTGGCGCAGCCAACAAGAGCAAATGGATTTGCTTCGGAGGAATAGCGAGGCCGCCGCACAGCAGGATGAAGAGGCGTATGACACATCTGACACTGGAAGCTACGCGCCGAATTCCTTCGTCTCGTTTCCTCCGCAGGCCTGGAACAATTTTGCAGCCCACCTTCTGGAAACGCACAATCAGGAGATCGAAGACAGCTTCGGCAAGGACCCCGCCTATCGGGACCTGCTGCGAGGCGTGTGGACCTTCAGCAGGTCCAGCCCGGACGCCGCCCAAAAAACCTGCGCGGCAACCTTCTGGACAAGGAACGGCGGCGTCACGCTCTTCCATTTCGGGGGCGCAAACGATCTCACCATGCTGGGATTTTTCGGGACGGGCATTCCTGCTGCGAAGCGGCCGAAAATCGTCACCATGGACCTCACCCAGTCCGGCGAGACACAGCGGGTGCGCGCGCTGAACATGCATTTCGGAGCGGTCAAGGCGATGGGCATGGCTCTCTTCAACGTCAACACGCCGGCGATCCTGATCGGCGCCATCGAGGACAAGCAGGATTTCCAAATCCGGATGAACGGCGCGACGATTGCGCAAGGTGCATGGCATAGCGGTCTGAAGGCCCGTAATGAGCTCGCGGCGTGTCTTAAGAGCCAAGGCTACCTGGCCAAAAAATAGTCCATGCCATGCCTGCCACCTGTATGGCCGCAGGGCCATACATGCTGGATCTCGCCCTCGTCCGGAATGCCCGTGCTGCTGAACCCAGATAATGGCTACGCGCCCGGCGATACGAGGCTCCGCACTGATCCGGCTGTAAAACGGTTGCACGTCATGTACAGCGCCCTTGATAGGCCCACGTCTATGTCGGCCAAGCTGCCATGGGACCCCGAAACCGGTCACCGAAAATGTGACATACCATCAATATCTTCATTCGACCGCAACTTCCCGCCGATCCCTGAAGATAGGAGTGGTGCCGACCCAGAGCTCCCGGGCCGCAACATCGCCGACATTGCGCGCCCGGTGCGGTAGCGAGGACGGGAAGTGCAGCGTATCGCCAGCCTTCAGGTGGTATTGCGAACCATTGACCTCATAAAGAATCTCGCCTTCGATAACATAAACGAAATCTTCCCCCTCATGGGTCATCATCTCCGACTCGTAGCCAACGGGGATGAGCGTTATGCATCCATTGAGCTTGGCGCCGGGGAAGCCGCGCTCCAGGATTTCGTAGACCCTCTCCTTCGTTTCCACCGTATAGCCCGTGCGCGATTCGGAGCGGGAGATCATCGACGGGGTGTGATTTGGCTCCTCGGAGAGAAAGGCATCCACCGCCGTGCCGAGCGAATTGGCTATTTTGTAAAGCGAGATGAGAGAAGGTGCGGAAAGGCCGCGTTCCACCTGGCTGATAAAACCTTCAGTCAAATCACACTCGGCGGCAACCTGCTTCATGGTCTTGCCGATCGCCTTCCGACGTTGTCGCAGAAGCTGTCCGAGCCGCGCACCCTCATTGCCGGACGTGGCCTCCCCAGCCTTTGCATTTGCATCCATCGACATGAGGCACATCTCCACTTGACTTGGTTCATTAAATAAACTTTAGTTATTCTAAAGTCGAGTTAAGGCGTTTCCGCCGGACCGAAGCATAGCAAAACAAGGGAAAACACTCGACATTTTTTTGCCCGACGATGGAGCGGGTGGGAGCCGCGGCTGAAGCAGCTGCAAAGCAATAAATGGGAGGCTTAAGCAGTATGAATAGAATGATGCTATCGCTCATGGGGGCGGTCTTTGCCGTGATGCCCCTGTCCAATCCAGCCGCAGCCGTTGAGCGCGGCGGTGCCATGAGCTTTGCTCGATATGACGATTCCGTGCTCATCGACCCGGTCTGGGCCGAGCGCAACCCGGATATCTGGATGGTGACCAATCTTTACGATACGCTGCTGCGTAATGGCGAAAAGGGTGCCCTCGAGCCCGGCCTTGCAGAAAAGCACGCTGTTTCGGCGGATGGCAAGACCATCACCCTGACGCTGCGCGAAGGCGTGAAGTTCTCCGATGGCTCCGCGCTGACCACGGACGACGTGGTTTTCTCGCTTGAGCGGGCGCGCAATCCCGACGGCCCCTGGGGCAATCTGCTCGCCTCCGTGACCGAGGTAAAGGCAGAGGGTAACACGGTGATGCTGTCGCTGAAGCAGCCGGATCCCACCATCCTTTCCGTGCTGGCGACGTTCAACACCGCCATCATGCCAAAAGCGGCCTACGAAAAGATGCAGGGCGCGAACGACCAGGAGAAGGCCTCTGCCTTCTATGCGGCGGGCCCCGTCACCTCCGGCCCTTTCATGCTCAAGGAACACCAGAAGGGTTCCCGCATGGTCTTCGTGCGCAATCCCAATTACTGGCGCTCCGGCGAAGACGGAAAGCCGCTTCCCTATCTGGATGAAGTGGACTTCGACATCATCCCCGATGACGCGACCCGCATCCTGAAGCTGCAGTCGGGAGAAGTCGACGGTGCGGAATTCATTCCCTTCTCGCGGGTGGCTGAGCTTTCTACCGATCCCAACCTCGACATGAAGCTCTTCCCCTCTTCGCGCATCATCTACGCGCCGATCAACAGCCGCGACGCCAAGGCAGACGGGTCAAAGAACCCCCTTTCGGACAAGCGGGTACGTCAGGCGCTCAACTATGCCACGGACAAGAGCGCGATCATTCGTCTCGTGACCTTCGATACCGGCATGCCCATGACATCGCTGATGCCGATGGCGACAACCTACCATTATGGCCCGCAGCCCCTTTACCCCTATGATCCTGCCAAGGCGCAGGCGCTTCTGAAAGAAGCCGGCATAGAAGGCGGTCTCGACATCACACTGACGACCCTTGCGGGTTCTGCTGACGATTCCACGCTCTTTACCGCCCTTCAGCAGATGTGGCAGGGCATCGGCGTCAACCTCAAGGTCGAGCAGGTGGATAGCCCGACACGCGGCGAGAAGAACCGGTCCGGTAATTTCGACATCCATACCTATGGCTGGGCGAACGATATCAACGACCCCGCACAGGTCACCAGCTGGCTTGGCTATTACAAGCACCGGCAGGCGGTCGGTACCGGCTGGAACAATGCGGACTTCAACGCCCTCTTCGAAACCTCAATGACCGAGACGGATCCCGACAAACGGCGTGAGGAATTTAAGAAGATGCAGGAGATTTATGCAGAAGAGGCGCCCTTGCTGTTCCTCTATGAAACGCCCTTTGCGGTGGCTCTTGCAAAATCCGTCAAGGATTATGTCCAGTCGCCCCTGGGTGCGAATGATTTCTCCACCGCGTGGAAGAGCAAGTAGTCCCCTCCCGCATGCCTCGGGAACAGGTCCGCTCAGGGCCTGTTCCTCTTTTCATTCCGGGGAGCTGTCATGCCTTCGCTTTCCTATCTCCTGTCCCGTCTTCTGCAGATCGTCCCTACCTTTCTGCTGGTTATGGTATTCATCTTTCTCTTCGTGCGGCTTCTCCCCGGCGATCCGGCCATTGCCATGGCGGAAGCCAAGGCGAGCGACCAGCAGCTCGTGGAAATCCGCGAGCGCCTGGGTCTCAACGAACCGCTTCCGGTTCAGTTCGGCTACTTCGTGCGGAACACGCTGACCGGGGATCTCGGCCGTTCCATCCTCATGAAAAGGCCGGTGATCGAGGTGATCATGGAGCGCCTGCCGGTCACCATCTATCTGTCGCTTTATGCGGTGGCGCTATCGGTGCTGGTGGCCGCTCCGCTGGCGCTTCTTGCCGCCACACGCGCGAACAGCGCAACCGATGTGGCGATCCGCGGTGTGTTCCAGGTTGGCCTGTCGATGCCGGTCTTCTACATCGGTCTCGTCTTGCTGACAGTTCTGGGAGCCAAGCTGCGGCTCTTTCCCGTAGGGGGCTATGGGCGGACCTTTTTCGCCAATCTTTATCATCTCGCACTGCCTGCGCTCAGCATCGCGCTATATACCTCCGCCATCCTGATGCGCAATCTGAGAGCCTCGCTGGTAGAAGTGCTCGATGCGGAATTCGTGCAGTTCGCCCGCGCCAAGGGGCTGCCGCGGCGCGTGGTTTTGAGCCGCCATGTGTTGCGCAATGCGCTTGTGTCGGCCGTCACGCTGCTCGGCCTTTCGATCGGAAACCTGATGAGCGGCACGCTGGTGACCGAGACCGTCTTTGCGGTTCCCGGCGTCGGGCGGCTGATGCTGGAGGCGATCTTCGCCCGCGACTATCCGCTGATCCAGGGGCTGACGCTCACCTTCGCCGTCATCGTTTCCCTGACCTTCCTTGCCACGGACCTCGTCCAGTCCTGGCTCGATCCGAGGCTTCGCCAGGCATGACCACGCTCGAATTCCCCGCACCGCCGCAGCGCAGCCGTCTCTCCGCCTTTCTCGGGCTTGCCCTCAGGCGGCCCGCCTTCCTGATCGGCACCGGCATCATCGCCGCATCCTTGCTCATTGCACTGATGCCCGGTCTTTTCGCTCCCTACGATCCGCTGGCCTTCGACATGGGCGCGATCCAGCAGGGGCCCTCGCTCAGCCATCCCTTCGGCACCGACGGGTTTGGACGCGATATCCTGAGCCGCGTGCTCTGGGCCTACCGGGTCGACATGCAGATGGCCTTCTTCGCCACCGTCTTTGCCCTGATGATCGGCGTGACGACGGGCGCGCTCGTTGGCTATTACGGCGGCATTGCCGACATGATCTTCGGTCGGCTGGTCGATGCGGTCATCACCTTTCCCTTCCTGGTTCTGGTCATTGCCATCGTGGCGGTGCTGGGGCCCGGCCTCGTCAACATGTATGTCGCGATCACCGCGGTGAACTGGGTCTATTATGCCCGGCTGACGCGGGCGGAGATCATGGCGCAGAAGGCGCAGGATTACGCCGCCGCTGCCCGCGTGCTCGGCTATTCCGACGGTCGGATCATCTTTCGGCATCTGCTGCCCAACGCGCTCGGTCCGGTCATCGTCTACTGGATGACGGACATGGCGCTGGCCATCCTGCTCGGTTCCTCGCTCGGCTATCTCGGGCTTGGGGCGCAGCCACCCGCAGCCGAATGGGGCGTGCTGATTGCCGAAGGGCGTAATTTCATCATGACCGCCTGGTGGATCAGCCTGATGCCGGGGCTTGCCATCGTGCTGACGGGGCTGGGCTTCAGCCTGATGGGGGATTCCCTTGCCGACCTTCTCCGACCGAAAGGGCGCTGAGCCGTGATGTCCGATACCAAGTTCGAAGCTGCCGACCGCCCGGTTATGCTGGAAATCCGCAATCTCATCACCAGTTTCGGCCCGCCGGAACGGCCGCTCGTGGCGGTGGATCGCCTGTCGCTCAAGCTGCGCCAGGGCGAAATCCTCGGTCTGGTGGGAGAAAGCGGTTCGGGAAAATCCATCACGCTGCGCTCCATTCTGGGTCTCATCCGCCCGCGCGGACGGGTATCCGGTGAAATCCTCTGGAAGGGGCGCGATCTCGTGCCGCTGTCCGAGCGGGCGCTCGGAGATATTCGCGGCAAGGAGATTGCCATGATCTTCCAGGAGCCCATGACCTCTCTCAATCCCCTGCTGCCCGTCGGGATCCAGATCACCGAAAATCTTGCAGCCCATACGGATCTTGACGCTGCAAGCCGCCGCCGGGAGGCAATCACTCTTCTCGATCGTGTCGGTATTCCTGGCGCGGCCGCGCGACTGGGGGATTTCCCCCATGAGTTTTCCGGAGGCATGCGCCAAAGGGTGATGATTGCAATCGCCCTCGCCTCCCGGCCAGCACTGCTTCTCGCGGACGAGCCGACCACCGCGCTCGACGTGACGATACAGGACCAGATTCTGCGCCTCCTGCAATCGCTGGCGGGAGAATTCGGAATGTCGGTCATCCTCGTTACCCACGACATGGGCGTGGTGGCGGCCTGTTGCGATAATGTGGCCGTCATGTATGGCGGGCGCCTTTGTGAAATCGGCTCGACCGATACGGTGATCGAACGGCCGGCGCATCCCTATACGGAAGGGCTCCTGCATTCGATCCCGCGCGGTGGAGCTCCGCGCACGCCGCTTTACTCTATTCCTGGCCTGCCTTCCGGCCTCGCAGATCGGCCGGCTGCTTGTGCATTCGCATCCCGGTGTCCCGCAGCGACACAGCTGTGCCGGGAAACACTGCCGTTGCCGACCGAGGTCGCTGCCGGACGGATGCTCGCCTGTCATCACCCCCGCCGCACAGCCGAGGAACTTCGACATGGATGAACCAACCCTTCTTTCGGTTTCCGGTCTGCATGTCCGCTTTTCCAAGAGCCGCAATCTTGTGAACCAGGTCCTTGGCCAGCCAGCCAAGATCGTGCGTGCCCTGAACGGCGTTGACCTTTCGGTGGCACGCGGAGAAACCCTCGGCATTGTCGGCGAGTCCGGCTGCGGCAAGTCCACGCTTGCCCGGGCGATCGCCGGACTGGTATCGCCAACCGAGGGGCAGATCTGCTTCGAGGGCAAGCCCGTATCCGGCCTCACCGGCCGGGAGCGACGGGACTACAATCGCAGGGTTCAACTGATTTTCCAGGATCCCTACAGTTCCCTCAATCCGCGCATGACCGTGGGCGACATGCTGCGCGAGGCGCTGACGGTGCATCGCATGCGCTCCGGTGCGGCGGTCGGTACGCGTATCGGTGAATTGCTGGATCTGGTACGGTTGCCTCCCGATGCCGTTGAGAGATTTCCGCACGAATTTTCCGGCGGCCAGCGCCAGCGCGTCGCCATCGCCCGAGCGCTCTCGGTGGAACCCGACTGCCTGATCGCGGACGAACTGGTCTCCGCACTCGATGTTTCGGTGCAGGCGCAGGTCGTCAATCTGATGCTCGACCTGCAGGAGCGTCTGGGATTGGCCGTGCTGTTCGTGGCCCATGATCTGCGGCTGGTACGGCATGTCTCGCACCGGGTGGCGGTCATCTATCTCGGCTCCGTGGTCGAAATAGGCCCCTCCGAAACCCTCTTCACCGCCCCCAGGCACCCCTATTCACAGGCGCTGCTTTCCGCCGCGCCGAGCCTCGACGTGCGACATCGCAGGACCGCACCGGCCCTGTCTGGTGAACTGCCAAGCCCCCTCGCCATTCCCCCGGGCTGCCCGTTCCACCAGCGCTGCCCGCACGCGGCCGACATTTGCCGGCGAGACAAACCGGAACTGCGCCCCGCAGGCGCGGGCATGGCCGCCTGCCATTTTGCCGGTGACACAGGGCCCGAAGGTTTTTTCCCCGCTCTCCCCTCTCTCACGACATCTGCCTGAAGAAATCCGGGCAAGCTCTCGAAGGACCGTTTCCATGACCGTGATTCAACCGAAATTCCTGCTTGCCCAACGCCTGCAGGATCTGCGTGCCGAGTTGCTCCGCCGTGGGCTCGATGGTGTGATCATCCCCCGCTTCGACGAACACCAGGGAGAGTATTGTGCTCCCCACGACAACAGACTGGCCTTCGTGACCGGCTTTACCGGCTCTGCCGGCGTTGCGGCAGTTTTCCTTGATCGGGCGGCCCTCTTCGTGGATGGCCGCTACCAGGTGCAGGTCCTCGAAGAAACGGACACGGCTCTCTTTCAGATCAGACATTTCCACCACGATCCCCTCGTCGGCTGGCTTTCCGCCACGGTGAAACCCGGGGAACGCGTCGGCTTCAATCCCATGCTTATCCCGCAGAGATGGGACAATGACCTGGGTGGTGCAGTCAGAGGTAGTGGGGGCTTGTGGCTGCCGGGCGAATCCGACCCGGTGGACGCAATCTGGATCGACCAGCCGGATAAGCCGCTCGGGCCCATAACGCCGATGCCGATCGAACATTCCGGGATGACATCGGCCGAGAAGCGTCGGCTGATCGCCGCCCGACTGAACGCAGCGGGTGCGGATCTGCTGATCGAGGCCCAACCCGACAATATTGCCTGGCTGCTCAATGTTCGGGGGCGAGACGTGCTCTTCAATCCGATGCCCAACTCCTTCCTTGTGGTCACGGCGACTGGAGAGGTGGAATGGATGGTTGACAGTCGCAAGCTGCCCAACGACCTTCTGGCTTATGAGCTGGAGGATGTGAAACGGACGGATCCCGTTCATCTCCTCGATAGAATTCGGCGTCTCGGAAAAGAAAGGAAGGCGCTTGTCGATCCCGATTTCGCCCCGGCAGCCTTTGCACGCGCGGTAGAAAAAACCGGCGGTAGCGTCATCCTGAAGCGGAGCCCGATCACCGACGCGAAAATGGTGAAGAATGCGGCGGAACTGTCCGGTTTCCGCACCTGCCACCAACGGGATGGGTTGGCCTGGGTTAAATTCCTGGCTTGGGTGGAAACGGAAGCACCGCGCCGGGAAAGGGAGGGAAATCCCGTCACCGAACTGGAAGCGGAGGCTAAAATCCTGGATTACCGCCGCAAGGACCCCGATTTTGTCGAGCCGAGTTTTCGTACCATTTCAGCGGCCGGCGGCCATGCGGCCATGTGCCACTATGCGGCCGCACCGGAAACCGACGCCCCTCTGAGGGCCACCGAGGTCTACCTCCTCGATTCCGGCGGACAATATCGCTGTGGAACAACGGACGCGACACGGACCACGGCCTTCGCTCCTGTCAGCGCCGAAATCCGCCGGGCCTACACTGCGGTACTGAAAGGCCTGATTTCGATGCTGACCCTTCACTTTCCCGCGGGCACCCGGGGGCACCAGCTGGATGCCTTCGCCCGCAGGGCGCTCTGGGCTGAAGGCCTGGATTACGACCATGGCACGGGCCACGGCGTGGGACATTTTCTGTCCGTCCACGAACAGGCACAGCGCTTCGACAAGCGTGTCAACGAGATCGACATTGAAGAGGGCATGGTGACCACCGTGGAGCCCGGCCACTACAAATCCGGTGCCTATGGGATCCGCATCGAAAACCAGGTTGAGGTGATCAGGAGCCACCATTCCGGTTTTCTGGCATTTAGCAGCCTGACCTCGATCCCGATAGACCTGCGCCTTGCGGATACGGGTCTTTTGTCGACCGACGAGATCCGCTTCCTCAATGCCTACCATGCCGAAGTCCGCAGAAAACTGGCACCCGAACTGGAAGGTGCGGCCCTGCAATGGCTGGTGGATCGTACGGAACCCGTGCCCTTGCCCCGTCTTCTCCTGTGACAGGCATTCACTGCACCGAATGGACACTTCAGCCTCGGAAAGGCTGAGGCGAGAGAGAAGCTTTCACCGCGCTGCGAAGGGCCGCCGTCCCAACCCACAGCTCTCTCGCCACCGTGAGACCGATATTATACGCCCGATGAGGGATGGTGGCGGGGAAATGCAGCGTATCTCCGGCCTTCAGATGATAATGACGGCCGGCGATTTCATAGAGGATTTCCCCTTCTATGATGAAAACGAAATCCTCACCGTCATGCACCATCAGTTCGGATACATATCCGACGGGGATATGGGTGATGCAGCTGTTCAGTTCTGCCCCTTCAAAACCGCAGGCAAGTATATCATAGACCGGTTCTGCCGCGCTCCCGAGGCGGGCCTCAAGGCGCTCCTGGCGGAAATGGGCGCGCGAAGTCTCACCCCGGAGGCGGGCAAGAAGATTGACCAGATTGGTGTCCAGTGCCGTCGCGATCTTGTGAAGCGAGATAAGGGAGGGCGCAGATACGCCGAGCTCTACCTGACTGATGAAGCCTTCGGTCAAACCACTGTCGTCAGCCACCTGCCGCATGGTCTTGCCGACACTCTTTCGGCGCTTGCGCAGGAGCCGCCCGAGCGAGCCCGCATCAGCCTTGCCGCCTGGCTGCCGGTCAGACTTTTCGCCATGCGCGATTCCAGATATGCGACCGGTTTGGGGTGGGGATGGGCGCTTCAGGGTTGCACCCCTGGCCTCACTCCATGGAGGCTCGCCCGGAAAAGGTTACGCGTATAGTCCTGCTTCAGTGCTCCCGCTCGCAAATCACCGCGTGTGAGGACTTCGACAGTGCGCGCATTCTGCATGACCATAAGCCGCTCGCACATATAGGAAATGACGGCCAGATCGTGACTGACCAGCAGGAAAGTCAAGCCTAGCTCCTCCCTCAACCTGTTGAGCAGGTTCAAGATTTCCGCCTGGACGGAAACGTCCAGTGCGGAGGTGGGTTCATCCAGCAAAAGGATGCGTGGCGACAGGGAAAGGGCACGGGCAATTGCCACCCGCTGCCGCTGGCCGCCGGAGAGCTCGTGCGGAAAGCGCGAAGCGTAATCCTGTGAGAGCCCGATGAGCTCAAGCAGCTCGGCCGTCCGACGGGAGATGTTCGGCAGGCCGTTGATCCGCATGGGCTCGGCAAGGGCGTTACCGACGGTAAATCGGGGATGGAGCGAAGCATAAGGATCCTGGAAGACCATCTGTGCCGTGCGAACCAGCGCGGCGCGCCCGGCGCTGCGTATATCCTGGTTGTTCAACCGGATCGTACCGGTCCAGTTGCGGTTGAGACCCATGACTGTCCTGAGGAGCGTCGACTTGCCCGACCCGCTTTCGCCCACAAGACCGAAGCTCTCTCCTTTGCCGACAAGGAGGTTGACCGACTCGACCGCTATAGCCGAGCCGAAGCGGACGTTAAGGTTTTCGATTTCGATCATGCGGGTATCTCTCTCCAGTCCGCCTGCCTCTCCAGGGTGGGCAAGGGGGTCAAGGGCCCATCGATCGCCGGCAAGCAAGCAAGCAGCCCGCGCGTATAGGGGTGACGGGCTTCGGCGAGACGGCCAGCCTCAAGCGTTTCGACAATCCGGCCGGCATACATGACCAGCACCCGATCGCAGAATCGGGAAACAAGGTTGAGATCGTGGCTGATAAAGATCAGCCCCATGCCGCGCCGGCGGACGAGTTCGTCCATGATCTCGAGAACCTGCGCCTGCACCGTCACGTCAAGGGCCGATGTCGGTTCGTCCGCGATCAGCAGTTCCGGTTCGCGCACCACCATCATGGCAATCATCGCGCGCTGCCCCATCCCGCCGGAAAGTTCGTGCGGATAAAGATCGTAAACCCGCTCCGGCCCGCGGATATGCACGGATTCCAGGACTTCGAGCACCCGGCGCCTGATTGACGAGACGGACAGCCGTCGATCGCCGAGCCGAACGGCCTCGGCAATCTGTCGTCCAACCGTCATCACCGGATTGAGGGAGAATTTGGGGTCCTGAAGGATCATGCCCATCTGCCCTCCACGCAGCTGCCGTCGGGTTCTTGGGGATGCTCGCAGCAGGTCGATGCCGGAGAATTCAAGCCTGGACGCTGTTATGCTGGCCGACGGGGGAAGAACACCCATCAGTGCCCTGCAGGAAAGGCTCTTGCCGGAGCCGCTTTCGCCGACGATTCCGAGTTTTTCCCGGCCCACCGAAAAGGACACGCCCTTTACCGCGTGAACCGGCTTGCCGTCCTCGCCGCTGAAGGCGATGCCGAGGTTTTCGATGACAGCCAGCGATCGGTTCATGCGCGTCTCCTCAAATGCGGGTCGAGGAGATCGCGCATTGCATCTCCCAGGAGGTTGAAACCCAGGCTCACGATGAAGATGGCACATCCCGGAATGGTCGCTACCCACCACTGGTCGAAGATGAACTTCCGGCCCGTAGAAATCATCGCGCCCCACTCCGGCAAGGGCGGCTGGGCGCCGAGGCCGATGAAGCCCAGTCCCGCTGCGGTAAGGATGATGCCGGCCATATCAAGCGTCATGCGCACGATGACCGAGGAGATGCACATCGGGATCACATGCAGGAAGATGATGCGAAGTTCAGAGCCGCCCGCGAGCCTGATGGCATTGACATAGTCACTGTCGCGCACCACAAGCGCTTCCGCCCGGGCAAGCCGGGCGTAGGGCGGCCAGGAGGTGAGCGTGATGGCGAGTGCCGCGTTGACGATGCCGGGGCCGAGCGCCGCAACGAAGGCAAGCGCCAGCATGAGCTTCGGGACGGCAAGGAAGACATCCGTAAGCCGCATGAAGGCCGCATCGGCAAAGCCCCCGGCGGTGCCTGCTGCAGCACCGATGACGAGGCCGAGGGGCGCCGAGGTGACCACCACAAGGCCGACGATGAGAAGCGTGAGCCGTGCGCCGTAGAGAATGCGGGTAAAGATGTCGCGCCCAAGCTCATCCGTTCCGAACCAGTGTGTCGCACCGGGCGGTGCCAGACGTCCCGCGAGATCTGGCAAGTAGGGGTCGTGTCCGGCGAGGAGAGGGGCAAGCGCCGCAGCAAGAACGAGCAGAAGCAATATGGCCAGACCGGCAACGCCGAGTGGATTTCGCAGGAAACGTCGGGCAAATTTTTGCACTTCCCTCATGCGGGCGGGATGTGAGGCCGTATCAGTCGCCTGAAGGGGCGGGACCGTTATTGTCATCGTGCAGCTCCTAGCGATGGCGGAGATTGGAGCGCGGATCGAGCATCTGGTAGAGCAGATCCGAGAGCATGTTGAGAAAAATGAAGACCGCACCCACGAGCACCGTTCCTCCGAGCACTGCATTGACATCTGCCCGGAACAACGAAGAAGCAATGTAATTGCCTATCCCCGGCCAGGCGAAGACGGTTTCCACCAGCACGGACCCTTCGAGAAGGCCGCCATAGGAAAGAGCGATGACCGTGACCAGCGGTATGGCCGCATTGCGCAGTGCGTGGCCCATCACCACAGTAAATTCGCTCGCCCCCTTGAGTCGCGCCGTCAGCACATATTCCCGCGAGAGTTGGTCCAGCATCATCGAGCGGGTCATGCGGGAAATATAGGCCAGGCTGTAGTAGCCAAGAAGGAAAGCCGGCAGCACCATATGGCTGAACGCATTGGCGAGCACCTCCCATTCACCCGCAAGGGCGGCATCGAACAGCATCGAGCCCGTTACGGGCGGCACGATTCCCTGATAGAAAACGTCAATCTGTCCGGGGCCTGAAACCCAGTCCAAGCGGGAGTAAAAGACAAGCAGGCCCACGAGCCCCAACCAGAAGATGGGGACCGAATAGCCAACGAGGCCAACCAGGCGAATGAGATAATCGGGCCATCGGTCATGCCAATAGGCGGCTGCGACGCCGGCGGGTACTCCCGTCACAACGCCGATTGCCAGTCCGAGCGTGGCAAGCTCCAGCGTTGCGGGAAAGAAGCTCGCCAGATCATATAGAACCGCGCGGTTCGTCACGAAGGACGTACCGAAATCACCTCTTGCGATGCGGGCAACATAGAGGAGGAACTGCTCCCACAGGGGACGGTCGAGGCCCAGCTCAAGAAACACACGTCGATAGACTTCCTCGCCCGCCTTCGGTCCGATGATCGAGATCACGGGGTCGATGGGGACGAGGCGGCCAATGAAAAAAGTCAGGGCAAGGAGACCGAGGAGGGTAACCAGCACCGATGCCAAGAGGGCGAACAGGCGCCCGACGATGCCCGCCAGGCGCGACGAAGAGACTGACTGCAATGACGTGGCTCCGTTCGAAGATGCAGGCTTGTCAGGGGCCGAACGACAGATCCGGCCCCGGCAGTCCTGAGCGCCTATTTCGTCACGTTCCAGTAGCGGTCGTCGGAGAAAGTCTGTCCGAGCACAACGCCTTTGACATTACTGCGGATGCCGACCTTGCGGATCTGCTGGAACATATAGAGGAAGGGTGACCGGTCAGTATGGGTCCTTTGCAAGGCCTCGTACATGGCGCGACGCTTGTCCGTATCTTTTTCGCGCACGGCGGCCATCGCATCCTGCGAAAGCGTGCCGGCATCCCAGCCGAAGCGGTCCGCAAGACCATCTGAGCCGTCGGGGGCGTCCTTCTTGTTGACGGCAAAAGCTTTGGCATTGGAGTGCGGATCGGGGTAATCCGGTCCCCAGAGGCCGAACCAGATGTCCAGCTTGTGCGCGCGGTAACGCTCCAGCCATTGCTGCCCATCGACCACTTCGAGATTGAGCTTCACGCCCGCCTGCGCCATGGTAGCCTGCACCGCCTGTGCGAAATCCGTATAGGGCGGCGTGTTCCAAACGACGGAGTCCAGTGTGAATTCGCCGGAAACGCCAGCTTCGGCGAGCAGCGCCTTGGCCTTGTCTATATCCAGCTTGTACGGATTGTAGTCGACCGCCCCGAGGAAACCCTCCGGTACGAGGGTCTGATGAACTTTAATGGTCCCCTTGGCGACGGTATCGGCAATCCCCTGATAATCGACGAGATATTTGAGCGCCTCGACGACCTTTGGCTTGGCAAGAAACTCGTTCCGGACATTGAGGCCCATGTAGTAGATCGTTCCGGAGCGGCCCGTGATGAAGCTGATGTCGGGGGTCTTCTCCAGTGCGCCAAAGTCGTCCGGCCCAAGCTTGTTGGCAATATCGATATCACCCTTCTCCAGCAGCAGGCGTTGTGCAGCGCTTTCCGGGACATGCTGGATGAAGATGCGTTTCGTGCCGCTGTCCCCGCCCTCGTAATTCGGATTACGGGTCAACAGCATGGACTGCTTGGGCTCCCAGCGCTTGAGTTCATAGGGCCCCGAACCGGCAGAATGTTCCGTTTTCAGCCAGGCATTGCCGTAATCGCCATTGACTTCGTGCTCCTGGACGAGCTTCGCATCGACGATGCCTCCAACATAAGACGACAGACAGTAATAGAGGAAGGACGGCGCATAGATGTCGCCCGTCTTGACCACCAGCGTCATGTCATCGGTGGCCTTGATCCACGCATCCACATTATCGGCTGTGAAACCGAACTGGGTCAGGATGAAAGCCGAGCGTGACTGCATCTTGACCACGCGACGCAACGAGTACTCCGCATCCCGTGCCGTCACGGGATTGCCGGAGGCGAACTTCAGGCCGGGTTTAATCTTAAACGTATAGGTCTTGCCATCTTCAGCAACGTTCCAGCTCTCAGCCAGCACACCGACGATTTTCGTCGGATCCTGCATGTCGGCAGTAACGAGGGGCTGATAGATCTGGTTGGCGGCCAGAACCCCGCCCACCTCCGAGACCTCACCGGGATCAAGCGTGATGACATCGTCGATGGCATCGGCGATGACGAGCGTGTCCTTCGGCGTTTCGGCAAATGCCGGGATGCTCCCTATGGTCGACAGGATCACCGCACCAAGGGATAGCTTTCGAAAAAACATGAGTCCTCCTCCCCGCGGACAGCAGGGCCGACCGCGCTCCAATGGAAACTGAACATGAAATAAATCAAGGCTGACAGGACGGGAGCCGAAAACGCATCTCCCCATCTGCTATAGCATGACTAAAGTTTATACCTGCAGATGTCAATGACCGCTTCAGGATTTCCTTTCTCGATCGGCTTCCTGTTTGAACAGGAGGCCTGTCGATTTTACGTTGTCCAGAATGGATCTCGGCCAGCTAGGAGGAGCGGTCAGGCACTGCCGCGATCGCATCCAGCTCAAAAAGAATGTCAGGCCGGAAAAAGCCGCTTACCTGCACGAGCGTACTTGCTGGTGCCTGCTCCCCGGTGATGAACTGATCACGGACGCGACGCAGGAGGAGAAGATCGTCCATGTTCTTTACATAGAGCCCGAGCTTAACCAGATCTCCGAGGCCCGCACTGTTCGCGTGAAGCGCGCGTTCCAGATTGCGGAATACTTGAAAAGCCTGTGCCTCGAAGTCCCCGCTACCCACAAGCGATCCTGTCTCATCCAGAGGCACCTGCCCGGATACGTAGATCAGCCGGTGGCCGGATGGGACGGCAACGGTATGGGAATAGTTGGCCGTAGGGGGAAGATCTGAGGGCGACTTGAATTCGAGCGGCGGCATGGACCGATCCTTCTGAATTGGCGGCTGCGGAAATTGATGGCAGCCATGGCCGAACCGCAATGCCGGGTGTAAAATCTGCCGAGCGGAGCCTGATGCACCCCATTGTCCGCCGCCCAGGCTACAGAGAGGGCTTTGCGGGTCAAGCCCCTCCAGCAGATCCCTTGCCTCGGCTCGCTCCACCTTGTTTTATGCGGCGCTCTCCGGAGCAAGGGACCTTTCGTCGATTAGACGTTTCTCGGCATAATCTCTGAGACCTGCCGATGGAAAAATCCGAAATACCTATTCCGGAAGCATGAGCGCGATCGCGGCATAGGGAATGAGGGTGTTTACGGACGCCACTGTTTCCGCCGTGAAGAACCCGTCCGGGCCCAACAGATTCAATGTTCCGGCTACCCGGCCCGCAATGATGATGGGGAAGGATCCGCTCGCACCATAGCCGGCCTTGATGATATCCTCCACCTCGGTGAGATAATGCTTCAGCCCGTCCTCATCGTTAGCAAGCACAGGCAACTTTTCCTGAAGGATCCTCTGGCACCAGGGATCGGAGGGATCGAGCGCCTCGCCTCCACCACGCGGGAACAGGCCCTGATTTGTGCTTGCCAGCCGTTTTGCCCGCCCTTCCTCAAGGGACAGGGCGAGAAGCGTTGCATCCAGAGTTCCGGGGATAGCCAGGGCAAGTTCAAGAACCGTACGGAATGTGGCATCTTGGCCTTGGGCGATGGCCTCTGACATCAGGATGTGGGGGGATCTTTCCAGTTTTCTCATTTTAGCTTTCCGTCTCAATCAACGCACGCTTGCAAGAAACTTCCGGGTTTCGGGATGTTGCGGGGCGCCGAAAATCTGTTCCGGCGGGCCGATTTCGGCCATGACGCCTTGATGGAAGAAGGCGACGCGGTTGGAAACATCCCGCGCAAAGCTCATTTCATGCGTAACGCAAATCATCGTCATGCCCTCCTTTGCGAGCATGATAAGAGTATCGAGCACTTCACCCACCAGCATGGGATCGAGGGCAGAGGTGACCTCGTCGAAAAGCATGTATTCGGGAGACATGGCCAGCGCGCGGGCAATCGCCATTCGCTGCTGTTGCCCGCCGGAGAGCCGTCCAGGATAGACGGAAAGCTTGTCGGCAAGCCCCACATGGGTAAGCTGCTTCACCGCCATTTCCTCTGCGGCAGCCTTTGCCAAGCCAAGGACCTTGCGTGGCGCGAGCATTACATTTTCGAGCACTGTCAGGTGCGGAAAGGCATTCCACTGCTGGAAAACGATGCCGACTTTCCGGCGCAGCCGGTTGAGATCCGTGGCGGGCGCGTGGACTTCCGTCCCATCGATGAGGATCCTCCCCGCGTCAATCTTTTCCAAACCGTTGATGCAGGTCAGCAGTGTCGACTTGCCGGAGCCGGAACCGCCAATCACGGTCACCACCTCTCCTTTTTGCACGGCCAGATCGATGCCTTTCAAGACCTCGAGCGAACCGAAGGATTTGCGTACATTCTGGATCTCAATCATGGGGGGACCACCGTCTTTCAAGATATCCGCCGAGCCGGGCAATCGGGAAACTGATGAGGAAGTAGATTGCGCCGCAGATCATCAGAATGAAGAGCGGCTCCTGAAGGCGCGTTACAAGAATTTGAGACGCGCGGAGAAGCTCGATAAGGCCGAGCCACAGAACAAGGGCCGAATCCTTCATGACCCCGAGCGTGAGGCCGATCCAGGCGGGCAGCGATACGCGCAAGGTGAGGGGCGCGACGATATAGAGCATGTCTTGGCCCCAGTTAAGCCCCAGCGAGCGGGCGGCGCGACGCGTGTTCAGCGAGACGGAAAGGATCCCGCTGCGGACGATCTCCGTACAGTATGCGGCGGTATAGAGGGACAGCACGACGCAGGAGGTCGTAAAGGGCGACCAGCCGAACCGCACGATCGACTGGAGCGCATTCGCCAGCACCAGCTGGATCAAGAGCGGAACAGAGCGGAAGATATCGAGCAGAAAGGTGACCGGGGCGGACCAACGGGGACCGGCCTGGATGCGGAAAACACCGAGCAGGATGCCGAGCAGCGTGCCGGCCGCGACCGAGACCGCGGTGACCAGCAGCGTCATGCCGGCGCCCCGGGCCAGAAAGATCAGGTCGTTGAGGGTGAGGGATGTATTGATCAAGCCCGTCCTCCCTCAATAACGGAACAGGCGCCAGGCCAGCGCTCGCGCGGCGAGCGTGACAGCCTTTGCCAGGAGATAGTAGATGATTGCCGCCATGGCGAAAAACTCGAAGGTGCGGAAGGAGCGCGCATTCAACTCTTGGGTTACTCCCGCCAGATCGGAATTCATGCCTACCGTTATGCCGAGGGAGGTCATGAGGATGGCCCATACCATCTGGTTGGTGACGGGAAGGAAGGCGACGCGCAGCATCTGCGGTAAAATGACGAGACGGAAGCTCTGGAGTGCCGTCATGCCGAGCGAGCGGGCGGCGCGTCCTTGGGTGTCCGGAATGGCTTTGAGCGCACCGCGGAAATTCTCCGCCAGATAGCCCGCATTGTTGAAGGATATGCCCACCAGGAGAGCAAGATAGGGCGTGAGATGGATGCCGTAGTTTCCAAGCCCGAAATGCACCATGTAAATCTGGAATAGGGCAGGTGTATTGCGCGCGATTTCGACCCAGGCCTGCGCAAGCGCCGAAAGCAGCCTGATGCCGGAAAGGCGCAACGCTGTCAGGACAAGCGCCAGCGCCAATCCCGCCACCATGGACAGGACGGCGACCTGAAGCGTCACTGCCGTTGCTTCGAGCAGCTGGGGCAAGGCCTTGAAAGCCTGGTTCCAATGAAATGTATAGCTGAGCATGTGGATCCGCCTGTTAGGGCGCAGGCGACGGCAGATCCGCCGCCTGCGCCGGAGATCAGCGATAGACGCCGTTGACCGACAGCTCCGGAGCCTTTCCGCCCCCGACCCACTTTTGATAAAGCGCGGCATAGCGGCCCGTGCGAACCTGCTGGTTGATGAACAGGTTCATGTAATTGATAAGGCCGTATTCCTCTCTGTTCGTGAAGAGAGAGACATAGTCCGTATCAAAGGGGGCCTTGCCGACAACCTTGATGCCCGGGAACTTGCCGGTCTTGATGTTTGCCTGTGCGACCGTGGATGTCGAAACCGTAGCATCGATCTGGCCCTGGCTCAGTGCAAGGAAGACGTCGGCCTGGGTCTGGTAAGGACGGAATTCTCCCGAACCCCATTCCTTGACCTGCTTTTCCAGTGCGATTGCCTCATAGGTTCCGGCAGTGGCCCCAACCGTCTTGCCCTTCATGTCCTCGTAAGAGGCGATGCCCGACTTTTCATTGGCGGTTACGGCCATCTCGAAGGCGAAATAGGGGATCGTCATGCCCACGGTCTTCGCCCGCTCGAGCGTGTCGGAGGTCGAGGCAACGCCTACATCGACCCGGCCGGACATCAGTGCCGGAATACGCTCCGGAAACGGTGTTTCGACAATCTCGGCGGTGACGCCGAGCGCTTTGGCGAGGTCGTTGCAATAATCGACATCAAAGCCGACCGGGTTGTTGCTTTCATCGCGCGAACCCATCGGTGGAAAATCAAGCACCACGGCGCACCGCAGCGTGCCAGAGGAAATGATGTCGTCAAGTTTGTCAGCCTTGGCCGGAGCAACAAGTGCGGCGGCCATGAGCAGGCTCAGGACGAAAGGGGATCTGCAGTTCATCGGTCTCTCTCCCAATTGGCAATATAGGCTTCGGCAGCGGCGATCTCTGTCGCGACCAGCGCTGCAAAATACAACATGTACACAAAATGACCACAAAAATTTAGTAAGACTAACTTATTTCGCAGTGATGTAAGAAATTCTGACCGATAACCAAGGAAAATTTTATAAATACTAAATTAAAGCGCAGCGAAAAGCCGGGTTCGGCTGCTGGATCGAGGAGGTGCGAGGCTGAGGGTATCCGCAGGCACAGCAGCGATCATTTCCGTGCTGCCGGAGCGGAGAGGCGGTTCAATTCGTCCTGCGTAGAGCGCTGCTTTGTAAATGCAGCAACAGATCCGTCCCGCCAACCGGGATGGCGCTGTCCGTGTTCATTATCGTAGGGTTCGAGAACAGCTTGCGATTGCTCGGAAATTGCACCCAGCAAATCGGCATTCTCAGATGCCTCCATCGTACTTCTGGTCATCATGGCGCGAGAGAAATCAACTGCTACACCAATCATTCCGAAGACTATGGGTGCCAAAAGGGCCGTTATGACAGCGACCGGAGCAATGCCACAGCCCGAGAGCTCAACTGAGGGAAAATGTCCGGCACCCCGCGGTAACAGGTTTGTTCTCCTGGGTGGTCCGGGACTGCCTCGGGGCTGCGATGTCGGCTTCGCTTGCCGCTTGGTTTTCTTGTTCCTTGGTGAGCCTGACACCGCCGCCGCAGGCGCACCCATCGGTTCCCGAGACCGTCGTTTCCGCTCCGGCGCCCAGGGGATGGATCTCGTAAGGGTCGGTCTTCGCGGCAGCGCATCATTGCTTGACGCGTCAGGCTACGAACAGGACCGTTCGCCCCGTCGGAGATCCTCAGGCTGTCTTGCGCCGCTTCTGCTCAGCGGCTGCCAGCATGTCGAGGAACACTTGCACCTTGGCCGGCCGGAAACGGGCTGCTGGAAGCACCGCATGGATCCCGCCTTTCGGCAGGTGCCAGTCTGGAAGCAGCCGGACGATGCGGCCGGTGCGAATGTCGTCCTGTACCATATAGTCCGGGAAGACTGAAATGCCGATGCCAGCCAACATGCAGGAATGGGTCGCCGGCGTTTTGTCTGCTGTAATCACCGGCCGCATGTCTACGGTAACGCTCGGGATTCCTGCACGCGAAAAGGTCCAGCGCAATGGCTCCTTCAGCGCGCCATTCGCAATCCACGGCAATTCGGCCAGCGCTGAAGGCGATGCGTTGGCCGGAAGCCGGGCGGCTACATCGGGCCGCGCCACGACCATTTGCTCGAAACTGCCCAGCCGGCGGGCCCGATGGCTGCTATCGGCGAGCCACCCGACTCTGATGGAGAGGTCGATCCGGTCCTCGACGAGATCGCTTATGCTGTCATCGAATATCGCTTCGACCCGCATGTGCGGGTAGGCGGCCAGGTAGGCGGCGATAACGGGAGCGACAACTGCCGTTGCGTAGTCCTGGGCGGCGGTGAGCGTCAGCTTGCCCGTGGGGGCGGCACCCGACTGCGCCATTTCCCCATAGGCGGCCTCCGCCTCGCGCAGGATCGTGAGGCAACGACCATAGAAAAGATTGCCTTCCTCGGTCGCATGGATACGGCGGGTGGTACGCAGCAGCAAGGTAACACCAAGTTCTTCTTCCAGCCGGCCAATCTGGTGACTGACCACTGCCTTCGCCACCCCGAGCCGATCCGCCGCGGCGGTAAAGGAGCCCGACTCAAACACCGTCGTGAAAAAGATCAGCCGGTTGAGATTGAGAAGATCGCCCATGAAATGTCACTCGGCAGCCGGAAAGAATGTATGAATTTTTCATACAGTATGTCTTATTGATCTATATTTATTGACAGCGCAAGGGGTGGGATAAGACCAGCATCGAAACGCTCGAAGGAGTTCCCCATGTTGACCCGTCGTCAGACCCTCAAGATTACAGCCGCCACCAGCCTTGCCGCCAGTTTCCCCCTGCTCGCAGCCGAGGCAGCCGCCTCTCCACTCGGCTATACGGTGACACAGGCCGGTGCGACCGGCTTTCGCCGGACCCCTGTGCTGCTCACCGGAAAGAAGGAGGCGGTGTTGATTGATGGCGGATTCACCCTGTCCGATGGCCGGTTACTCGCCGATGCGATCAAGGCCAGCGGTAAAGACCTCAAGACGATCTTCATCAGCTGCAACGATCCGGACTACTATTTTGGCTTGCGCCCGGTGGTGGAGGCTTTCCCTCATGCGCGGGTGCTCGCCCGCCCGGACACGATCGCGGCGATCAAATCGAATGTCGAAGCCAAGCTCGCTATATGGGGACCGCAGCTTAAGGACAATGGTCCGCAGGTGCTCGCCGACGTGGTCATGCCGGAGACACTGGAAGCCCGCCATCTGAAGCTTGAAGGTCATCGGATCGAGATCATAGAGGTCAACGGCATGCATGACCGTCGCTACCTGCATGTACCGTCGCTGCAGGGTGTGTTTGGCGGTGTGCTGGTCTCGTCGGGTATCCATGTATGGATGGCTGATACGGCAACGTCTGCCCTCCGCGCGACATGGGTCAAGGCACTTGATGCGATCATAGCGCTCAATCCGAAGGTGGTCGTGCCGGCCCATATGCTTGAGGGGGCACCACAGGGACTTGCCGCCGTTCGCTTTACCCGCGACTATCTCCTTGCCTACGAGGCTGAAGTGTCACGGGCCAAGGACAGCACCGCGTTGATTGCCGCGATGAAGACGCGCTTCCCCCAGCTGGAGGACGCTACCTCGCTGGAACTGGGCGCCAAGGTGGTGAAGGGTGAAATGAAATGGGGCTGAGGGCCCCATTCAACCCAACATGATCCGCACTGAAGTGAATTCGACGTCGCAAAGATCGCCCTCAGAGGTGTGTCCAGAAATGACAGCTCTGGCATTATTCAGGAACTTTTGCATCCTAGTGTAAAGGCAGTTGTGCGGGCGATTTTTCCTTTCTATTGCAACCGGAAGAGGTCATACCTCGACCAGGATCGAGGAATTCCTGCACTGGAGTTTCTCGCTGCGCTAAAAGAGCCGCGAGGGGGCAATCGAAGCTTCGGTGCTGGTTTCCCTGCTGCGGAAGACCGAGACACCCAGCCAGACAAGATAGAGTCCGCCGACCAGCTTGAATATGGCGTAAGCGATTGGGACTGACTTGAACAACGCGGACAATCCTGCGGCGACCGCAATGAGGTGCTGACTCCAGGGCAAACCATCTGCTTGGCGTGGAGATTCGCGTTCGTTGGTCTTGGGGAAATCCACGAGCCTCACGCTCTCGGAAATTTGGCACAGGTTTCGGTCTGGTTTCAGCTCCCAGGACAGACGAGACATTTGCTGGGTTCAACAGTAGCGTCCTATCGACAAATCGGACGCATCTATCTCCGTTGGCCGGCCGGAAACGATATCGGCAATCAGTCGTGCTGAACCGCAGCTCATGGTCCAGCCGAGTGTTCCGTGGCCAGTATTGAGGTAGAGACCGGATATCGAAGTTGCTCCGATAACGGGTGTTCCATCGGGTGTCATGGGTCTGAGCCCGGACCAGAAAAACGCATTCTCGCCGTCGCCCCCCGGAAACAGGTCCATGACGGAATGAAGGAGTGTCCGTTTCCGCGCGGGTTCAAGCGTCAGGTTGTAACCGGAGATTTCCGCCATGCCGCCGACACGAATGCGATCGCCCAGACGGGTGATCGCGATCTTGTAGGTCTCGTCCATCACGGTCGAAATTGGTGCACGGGACTGATCCCGAATGGGCAGGGTCAGAGAGTAGCCCTTGACCGGGTAGACCGGCAGCCGAATGCCATAGCGTTCGAGGAGCAGCGGCGATTCACTGCCCATCGCCACCACCACGGCATCCGCCGGAAAGGTTCCCTGGTCGGTGGCAACGCCGGCGATGGAGCCGCGCTCCAGGTAGAGGCCGTTGACCCGCGTGTTCCAAGAGTAGCGAACTC
Source organism: uncultured Rhizobium sp. (assembly GCA_945952415.1). GTDB lineage: Bacteria > Pseudomonadota > Alphaproteobacteria > Rhizobiales > Rhizobiaceae > Gellertiella. Next base: position 24,379 of record CAMFIF010000004.1, read on the forward strand.
CCAGCGTCTCGGTGAGGGAGCAAAGCGCTCGGGTGAAGAGGAGACAGTCTCCCGTTTCATCCGATGGGGTCAGAAGACCGCCAACAAAACGTTCCCGTACATGATTGAGAGCGGGTTCCGTTCGGACGCATCCTTCGCGATCCAGAACCTCGAAGGGAATTCCGTCCCGCTTCAATGCCTCTACATCCTTCGCGGATGCGGCCAGCTGTGCCTGGGTTCTGAAGAGCTGCAATGTCCCATGCATGGCTTCATCATAGCGGATTCCGGTCTCGGCGCGGAGGATCGCCAATGCCAGCCGGCTATAGTTCGCGATTCTCAGCATGCGGCTCTTGTTCATCGCATAGCTGGCAGGGTTGCAGTTTGCCAGCATCTGCAGCAGCCACCGCATCATCGCCATGTCCGGCTTCGGCCTCAGGATCAGGGGGGCGTGCTCCATGAACAGCCACTTTGCCGCCTTTGCAGGGATGCCCGGAGCGGCCCATGGCGAGCAATATCCGAAGGACACTTCTCCCGCATTGGCATAGCTCGTTTCGAGCGCCGGACCCGGCTGCCTGTCGACCACCACCACCTCATGGCCGTGCCTGGCAAGGGCGTGGGCGGAGGTTACGCCGATCACGCCGGCACCGAGAACGATGACTTTCATGATTTCCTCACTTCTCCGGACGGTTACCGGTAGATCCGCTCCAGACGAGTGCCCAAACCCGTCAGTATTTCATGAGCAATGGTGCCGGCATCTCCGGCGAGATCCGCGAGCGACTGATGTTTCCCGATCACTTCCACCAGAGTACCGGGCGAAAGCGCACCGGAAGGAAGAGCGGAGACATCCACCACGATACTGTCCATCGAGATGCGACCCACCATGGGAAGACGGATGCCTTCCCAGTAAACCGCCCCCTTGCCAAACAGGCTTCGCGGCAAGCCATCGGCGTAACCGATGCCAATCACCGCAAGTCGCGTCGGGCTCCGGGTGACATGAGCTGCGCCATAGCCAACGGCTTTGCCCGCAGGCAATGTCCGGATCTGGATAACCGAGGCTTCCAGGTCGATGACGCGGTCCAGGGGGGCCAAGCCGTCAAGGCGGACAGGGCCACCATAAAGCGCAATGCCGGCGCGTATGATGTCGCCCCGGAAGGACTCTTCCAGAAAAGCACCGGCGGAATTGGCCAATGAAATCGGAACATTCGGGAAATAGCCGGCTATGCGCCGCATTTCCGCAAGCTGTGCCTGGTTCAGGGGGTGGTGGGGTTCGTCCGCACAGGCAAGATGGCTCATCAGCAGCATGATGCGGACACTGGGTTCTTCCCCGCTCCAGCCTGCAATAACCGGAATGTCTTCCGGCTGAATGCCAAGGCGCCCCATGCCGGAATCAACCTGTAGCACCACGGGAAGCGGATCGTCATAGGCTTGGGCCGCAAGCGCCCAGTTCGCCCACTGATCCAGAGTATTGATGACGGGAATGATACCATTCTGGATGCAGCTGTGCTCCTGGCCGGGCTGCATACCGCTGAGCACATAGATATTGGACCAATCCGGAAGACTGCTGCGAAGCGCCAGCGCCTCTCCGCAATCCGCTACGAAGAAATCCCGACAACCATGCGCAAACAGGACCGCTGCAATGCGTTCGGCGCCCAAGCCGTATGCGTCCGCCTTTACCACAGCGGCTACACGCGCAGGTTTTACAAAATTAGCAAGCCGATCATAATTTTCCGCAAGGGTGCCAATGTGAATTGTCAGGCGTGCTGACCCGCCCGGGCGGTGCCGGATTGTCGGTTTCCACGACGTGTTTTTGATCCAGTCCATCTCTGCCCTCCTTATGGTCACACCATAGGAAAAACAGAACGGAACATCCTGCCGAATAGCGCTTGAAAATATTGTTTTTACGTGATTATTTGAAGTTTTATCCACGTGTTGGAACATTCTGCCATGGCCACTCTCGACGCTATCGATCGCAACATTCTTCGCCTGCTCAAAACCGATGCGAGAATGAGCAATGCACGCATTGCCGCGGAGGTGGGATTGTCCCCCTCCGCTTGCCTGCGCCGGATCAAGATCATGGAGGATTCGGGCGCCATACAGGGCTATACCGTTCTGGCAGATACCCCAGATTTGCACTCAGAAGTTTCAGTCATCGTGAACATCACGCTGGAGCGCCAGACTGAAGATCATCTTGATCGCTTCGAAGCGGCGGTGCGCCGGCATCCTGAAATCCGCGAGTGTTTCCTGATGTCGGGCGGTTCCGATTATATGCTGCGCGTCAATGTGGCCAGCGCCAGCGAGTTCGAACGCCTGCACAAGGTCGTCCTGTCCGCATTGCCAGGTGTTACACGGATCTATTCCAGCTTTGCCTTGCGAAATGTTCTCGCCAGGAGGGTCAAGGGCGGGCGCCGTTAGGCGCGCCGCCGAGAGGGTTCAGGCGAAAGCCGTCTACCCGAAGCGATCTATCGGTTCGTGTCTGCTGAAGTCGGGTTTAAGCCCGCTGAGACAATCTCGATAGATCTGCTTTAAAGCCGCGGCATCGCAGGTTTCGCCCATTCAAGCAGCGTTGCCATGGTTGCAGGCGCATCCGTTCGCCCATAGGCGGACGGTTGCGCAACCTGGTACATCTTGCGCCATTCGCTTGGCACGCAATTGAACGTTCGCCTGAAGGCCAGGTTGAAGGATTTGATGTTGGGAAAGCCGCAATCCAGGGCGACCGAGGCCATCTTGACAGTTCGCGGACCTGACAAGAGTTCCAGCGCCCTCAAGAGTCGAACCTGGGTGAGAAAGCTGGTGAAGCTTCCGCCTGTTTCGTTTCGGAAGAGGCGAGCAAGATAGCCTGCAGACAGACCATTGGCCGCTGCCACGTCGTCGAGATTAATGGCTTTCATGGAATTGCGGCGAATGAATGCAGCGGCATTTTGCATATGCGCGCTGAGCTTCCGCTCCTCGAAAGCCGTTGCAATTTCGGTGGCCCCGGTGTCAATCCGGTGCGGAACGAAGCGCAAGAGATGGCAACGCACATCAAGAAGCAGCGCTTCAAGCGACATTTGCCACCCCGCACGTTTCATCCTCGTTTCCACCAGCATGCGCGACAGGAGGCCGCGAAGAGCAGCCCCCGCCGGTCCACTCGCATCGAGTTCAAAACGTCGGCTCGCAAATTTGGGATCATGCCGGGTTGCTGCAGGGTCAAATTGCAGGACGAGGACCATATTCCTGTCACCCAAGGCTTGCGTTGCATGCGGTTGCCAGCCGTGAACAATCGCAACGTCCCCGGCAGAGAGCACGCGCTCTTCTCCAGGCTCGGTGTAAAGCCGCATGCTGCCCGAAATCACAAGAATGATCTCGAAGGCGGCATGGATATGGAAATCCACGTTTTCGACCGTATGCAGGAAAATATCGAGCGGCAGATTATCCAGAAAGCCAACCTGCTCGACAGGCCAGAAAGTACGTTTGCTCGCGACCATGTCATTCAATCCTGAAGAGAATGTCTGGTCCGGAAGCGGAGTTCGGTCCTATCCAAAGCCTGTACTCGCCCGGCTCCACTGCCTGACGAAAGCGAATGTCGCAAAAGGCAAGATCGGACGCCTCAACTTCGAATTCAACGCGCCGGCTTTCTCCCGGAGCCAGCGAGATTCGTTGAAAATCCTTCAGCTCCCGAACGGGTCGCGTCACGGATCCGACGAGATCGCGGACATAAAGCTGAACAACTTCGTTACCGGTCTTGTTGCCTGTGTTCGTCACCAGAACTGATGCCTTGAGCTGCCCGTCTGCCGGCATTCGATCGGTCGACAGAAGAATATCCGAATAGGTGAAATCCGTGTAACTGAGCCCATATCCGAAGGGAAACAGAGGCCTGTGATCTTCGTCTATGTAAGTGGCTACGAAACCCGAGGGATCGAGAGGCGTCCCCGCTGGGATGGCGGGACCTTTCTGATCCGGGGGACGTCCCGTATTCTTGTGATTGTAGTAGACCGGCACCTGCCCGACGCTACGGGGAAGGCTCATCGGCAGGCGGCCGCCGGGCTCTTCGCCAAAGAGAATATCGGTGATGGCTACTCCTCCCATGCTGCCGGGATGCCAGGCAAGCAGGACCGCACCCGACCGTTCGATTACCGGGCCGAGTACCAGCGGTCGACCTGCCATAAGCACGGTCACAATCGGCTTTCCGGTGCCCGCTATGGCTTCCAGCAACCGTTGTTGTGCGCCAGGGAGACCGATATGCGCGCGGCAATGGGCCTCACCCGACAGGTCGGCATCCTCCCCCAGGCACAATACGACCGCGTCGGCGCGGCAGGCGGCCTCAATTGCATGGGGTATGCCTGCCTCGTCGTTGCTGCGGCTATGGGGTAATCCTGCGACATAGTCCACACGGACATCCCCAAGGCGTTCCCGCAGCCCGGACAGGACCGTGCGCGTGCGATTATGGTCCGCATCGAATACCCAGCAACCGAGCTGGTCGGCTGCCGCATCCGCAAGAGGGCCGATAACGGCCAGCCGTCGTATTCCCTCGCCCAAAGGCAAGGTTGCTTCGTTCTTGAGCAGGACACAGCTCTTGTGTGCGAGGGATCGGGCGTTGAATAGTGCGTCATTGGCAGCAATGCCGGTCCTTTCAGGACCATAGGGTTCGTCAAACAGTCCAAGGCGCTGTTTGACCTCCAGAACCCGCCTGACGGCGGCATCGATCCATTCCAGAGGCACCTCACCGCCCGCGATCATGTTTTCGAGATGATCCAGGAAGCTGTTGCTGGCCATTTCCATGTCGATACCAGCGGCAAGGGCATGGAAGGCTGCATTTGCCTCATCGCCGGCAAAACCGTGCGTGATCATCTCGGTAACCGAATTCCAGTCGCTGACGACAAGACCCCCAAAGCCCATGCGGATCTTCAGCAGGTCCCGTATCAGCGCCGCGTTTCCGGTGCAGGGGACGCCGTCAAGGTCGGTAAAGGCACTCATGACCGTGAGGACGCCTGCATCCACCGCTTCCCGGAACGGCCGCAGATAGACATCGTGAAGTTGCCTTGGCGGTATGGACGCCTCCGAATAGTCGCGCCCGCCTTCCGATGCGCCGTAGCCGACAAAATGCTTGGCGCAGGCCGCAATTTTCTCGCTCTGATAGCCTTCGATCATCGCTCGCCCATAGAGGCTGACCAGATAGGGGTCTTCGCCAAAACCTTCGGCAACCCGCCCCCAGCGCGGATCGCGGCTGACGTCGAGCATCGGCGAGAATGTCCAGTTCACGCCGGCGCTATTGGCTTCTCGGGCAGCAATCGCGGCGGCCGTGCGTACTGCGCGCGGATCGAAGCTTGCAGCCTGCCCCAGCGGAATGGGGAAAATCGTATTGAAGCCGTGAATCACGTCTCTTCCCAGAAGCAGCGGAATTTTCAGGCGGGAATGTTCAACTGCCTGGCTCTGGTAGAAATAGGCGTCGTCGCCGGTGACGTTGATCAGGGAGCCGACCATGCCGTCTCGCACCCGATGTTCCTGATCCCGTCCATTTGGCTGGACCTGACACAGCTGGCCGATTTTCTCGCGCAGCGTCATCTCACCGATCAATTCACTTATGTTCATTCATGAAAATCCTATGCTGTTGCCGTGAACCGGCCTGAAAGCCGAATGTCCCCTGAGGAAGCTCCTACAAGAACCTCGATGTTTCCTGCCGTCCGTACCCATTTCCCGTCCCAGACCGAAAGTGGGCGGGTGGATGCCCAGGGGTCGATCAAGAAGGTGAGGGTCCGACTAGCCCCGGGGGCGATCCCTATCTTCTGCCAATCGACCAGCCTTTTCGGCGGCTGGCGGGCACCTGGAAGATGGAGGTACAATTGAACGATTTCGGCGCCTTCGCGCGTCCCGGTATTCGTCACGGAGCACGTAATTCGCGTGCGGCCATCCGCTTCTCCAGAGATCTGCAGATCGTCGTAACGGAAGCTTGTGTACGAGAGGCCATGGCCGAACCGGTAAAGGGGCGCGCGGTCGTGGTGCTCGTACCCGCGATAGCCCACCATGACCCCCTCGCTGTAGGATACCGTACCGTCGATGCCGGGATATTGTGCCCTCTCTTTGAAAAGGCTCGTTCCATCACAGGTTGGAAAGGTGATCGGGAGCTTGCCCGAGGGATTGGCGTCGCCGAAGATCAGCCGCGCAAGCGCCGTTCCCTGTTCCTGTCCCGGATACCAGGCATGCAGGATGGCGCCTGCTTGGTCATGGAAAGAGCGCATGTCCACAGCGCCGCCGGCCATGGTCACCACGACAGTCCGCGGGTTGATCGCCGTGACCCGACGAACAAGCTCCGCTTGTCCGTTGGGCAGGGCTATCGAGGGCCGATCCGCGTGCTCGCTTTCATAGGCACGAACCGCAACGACGACGAGATCAGCGCCCTCCGCCCTGGCCATTGCCTCTGCCTGGAGGGGGGAGATAAGGGGTTGCGGCGGCCGCCATCCAAGCCGGATCTGCGCGCCGTTCAGAAATCCCTGCTCCGGAGAGTCGGCGACATATTCGATGCGGAGGCGATGCCCTTCCGGCCGTGCCCCCAGATCGACGCGGAAATCGATCCGGTCGGCCGGATAATCGGCATCGCCCCCGCCGCTCACGCTCACCGCAGAGGGCACGGGAGCAGCAAGCTCTTGAATTGTCTCTTGAGCATGGGTGGCCAACGGCGACAGGCCGTCTCCGGCGGCATCGGAAGCGGCGGGCAGGCGCACGTCGATTTCCCCGCCTGTGCGAGGCGGATGACCGCTAGCCCGTCCGTTTGCGCCCGCCCCAGGCGGGCCATGGTACCGGAAGTCAACGATCAGCCGGTCATCGAGATAGACCTTTGCCGAACCGAGCAAAATCAATTGCATTTGATAGCTTCCGGCAACCGGCACGATGAGCCGCGTGGTGAAACGCGCTGACATCCGCCCGTTCACCTCGGCAGAAATGTCCGGAAAGCGTGCGGAGTTAGCCGAAAAACCCGGAAAATTGAAGAAGCCGAGATTAAGCGCGATCTGCGGCAGAACCAGAGTCTGATGCGGTTCGCCGATGAAGTCGGTATTGCTCCACAATTCCGCTTTCACACCGTGCTGGTCGCCCTCCTCCGCGCGAAGAAAGCCGGATGGGATGCTGTCGTCGCCGGGAAGCAGGTCCGCGGATGTAATTGGGTCCGCTCCCTGGGCATAGTCCACCTGGACATCGGCGCTCAGACGCTGGCGGATTCCCGCCAGCAAGCTTACTGCATGCGCGGGTCGCACCTTTCCACTTCCGCCGCCGGCAGCCGCTACTCCATCGGCATCAACGCCGATGACAACAACCCGGTGGATCCTGTCAGGATTGGCAGGAAGCAGGCCATCGTTTTTCAGGAGAACAATACCCTCCTCCGCTGTCGCTTCCGCGACTGTCCGGTGGGCCCAATCATTAAGGTGGCCGATCCCGGGACGATTATCCATCAATCCGAGCCCGATCATGGTTCGCAGGATCCTGCTGCACATGGTGTCGAGCACGTCCAAGGGGACGTCCCCCTCTGTTACGGCGCTCTTCAAAAGCTCGCCATAATGGACTCCGCAGGGTTGTTCCTGGTCGAGGCCGGCCAGTGCTGAGGGCACAGTGCTGCGCGTTGCGCCGTAATCGCTCATCACCCATCCACGGAACCCCCAGTCCTTCCGCAGCACAGTGTTCAGCAAGTGGGCGTTCTCGCAGGCATGGATGCCGTTGATCTTGTTGAAGGAGCCCATCAGCGAGGCCAGGCCCGTCGTCCGGACCAGGACCTCAAAGGGCAAGAGATACAGTTCGCGCAGCGTTTTCTCGTTGATCCGAACATCAACCGAGGAGCGTTCGAACTCCTGATTGTTGACGGCAAAATGTTTCACGCAGGCGAGCACAGCCTTCTTCTGGATCGCTTCGACTTGCGGCACAGCCATTCCAGCCGAAAGGATCGGGTCCTCTCCGAGGGACTCGAAGTTTCGGCCCCCCACCGGTACCCGCGCGATATCGACGGCAGGACCCAGAAACACATTATGACCCGACGCACGCGCCTCTTCACCGATAACCGCGCCATATTGCGCGGCAAGAGCGCGGTTCCAGGTGGCCGCGAGCGCGATGGGCGCGGGCAACGCCGTTGCGGCACCGCCATGAACGGCCGGATTGTTGATGCGCACACCGGGAGGTCCATCGGCCATGGTGAGCTCGGGAATACCGAGCCTTTCCAAGGGTGCGCTATAAAAACCGAACATGTGGTTGAGATCGCCGCTGACAAGTTCGATCTTCTCATCGAGTGTCATTTGATCGAGCACGGCGTTTACATGGTGCTCCACGTCGGAGCTATGCCGCCAATCCGTCTCGCTAACGGTCTCTTCTTTCATGACAAAACGCCTTTCCTGCCCTGACTTGCCCCATGCACGGGGCTGAAAGCTTCAGCCCCGTGCCGCCCTCATTTGACTCCCCGTATCGGGAAGACGGCCAATGCTCCCAGAACTGCGAAGACCCCTGCCGCTGCATAGAGCGCACCATAATTGTCGCCGTCCCCGCCCATCACGAGGAAGAAGGGGGCAATAGCCGGAGCGACCGATTGCGGCATTGCACTTGCAATGTTGAAGATGCCGAGGTCCTTGGCAGCTTCTTCCTTGTTGGGCAGTACTTCGGTCACCAAGGCCAGATCGACGGCGAAATAGATGCCTTGTCCAAAACCGCAAACGGCAAGCCATACCAGAAACGTCTCGAAACTTGTCGTTAGCGCCACACCCGTGATGCCTACGGCATAGACGAGGGAAGACAGCCAGACGAAGAGCTTCCGGCGCCCCGCAAGCAGATCCGACAGCCAGCCCCCTCCAAGACTTCCCGCAACGGTGGCAACCGTGGTCACAAGCGTGGCTGTGAGCATCCGAGCGGGGATTTCCGAATGGTCTACGGCGAGCCGGTCGATGAGAAAGTAGACCTGGTATGTCATCAGCATGGCGAGGCCAATGAAGAGAAGAAAGCGGCTGGCGAAGGCCCAGCTGAAGTCTGGGGCCCGGCGCGGACTGATCCAGAAACTCTTCAAGAAAGTCATGACATTGGCGTGCGGGAGCTCGGACGGATCGAGTCTTCTGTCCTTCAGGACGATTGCAAGAAGACTGACCAGGGCTATGGCCACATAGGTTGGCCAGAGGAACATGGAATGCACGTCAGCGCCGGCTCTTTCCGTCAGGAAGACACCGGCGACAATACCGAGCTGAAGGCAGATGCCAAGCACGCCCGATACCGTTCCCCTCTGTGAAACCGGGACCTGATCCGGCAGGATTGCTACGATTGCCGCGAGGGCGGCATTGAAGCCCAGCTGCGCGATGATCCAGCCGAAGAGAATTGCTGTAAAATCATCGAAGGTGATCAGATACAGGCCGGCCGAGCCAAGCAAGACTCCGCCGATGATCCAGGGGCGGCGCATGCCGAGACGCGAGGTCGTCCGGTCCGAGAAATAGCCGGCCACAGGATTGGCAACCAGCGCCACCAGCGCGCCAATCCCCAGGATCATGGCCAGTGTGCTTTCCTTGTTGACCGGATCAAAGACGGCAATGCGCAACGCCATGGTCACCACGACGGGTGTCATCAGCGCCATAAAAAGTCCGAAATAGCCGAGCGCATAGACCGTCGTGAATAAAAGGCCAACGCGCTCCTGCGGCTCGTGGCCGGTCGCACCTTGAGAATGCATGTGTTCCCTCCCTTTTCCGGGGCCTCCCGACCCCTCGCAGACAGACAGCTTATTTGCCGGCTTCGACGAAGCTGAGGTCATTGACGGCCTCCAGCTTGTGCACGCCGTCGTGAACGGTGACGATGGTGACAGAGGCATTGCGCAACCCGCCTTCCGGCGGCTTGAAGCCGGGAAAAAGCGTATCCAGGAGCGCGATGATCGAGAGACCATGCGACACGATCAGGACGTTCTGGCTGCCCCGCGCTTCCTCTCTCCGTTCGATTTCAGCCAGGCCGGCGGAAAGGCGCACAGTGATCTGCTCATAGGTCTCCGCCGGCCAATTGCCCTGCGTCGCAGCCTGGCGCGCGTCGAGCTTGGCGACGGAGTTGGCAAAGCCCTTGGGATCCATGTTTTGGAGAAAATCCTGAAGCGAACGCCCTTGATCAGCGGCAATATCCGTCCACATGACGTGATTGAGGGCGCCTTCATAAGTGCCGAAGCCGAATTCCCGAAGACGCGGATCAATCGAGAGGGGCAGATCGGATGAGAGAGGGTTCTCGGCCAGTATCAGGCGTGCTGTCTGCATGGCTCGGCCGCTGTCGCTGCTGTAGGCCGCCTGGAACTGGAGCGGTGCAAGCCCGCGCCCTGCGGCCCTGACGGTCTGTTCGCCCTCGGGTGTCAGCACCGCATCGGACCAGCCCTGGACCCGGTCCGTCATGTTCAGCATCGTCTTGCCGTGACGGACGATGTAAAGGGTCAGCGCCTCCGCCTCGGTGACCGTGAGATTCGAGAGAAGAAGGGAAGCCCAAATGGACACTGCTTTCTTTCGTGTCATATTGTCTCCTCCATTTTTCCATGGAGCCGCCCTTGCTGACGGCCATCATGGGTGACGTGCTTACTGATCTTCCCGATCTTCGGATCTCCAGAGGCAATGGTCTTCCCCGAAACGGACACTTGCGTCGGGCGAATTCTGACCCTTCTTTCATACCGAATGGGGCCGGCACCGCGTTGCACCCATGCCGGCCACTATGGGCCTAGGGCAGCACCAGCTGTCCGAAGCGGCCCAGCCGGTAGTCGGTCATGGTGTTCAGCATCTGCTCTTCGGAATTCATCACGAAAGGCCCGTGCTTGACGATCGGCTCCCTGAGTGCCCGGCCCGAAAGAATAACGAAATGGCAGGCCGCATCGGCAAAGAACCTCAGACCGCCATCTGCGTTTTCGGTAACCGGACCCTGGGCAACCCCAATGGCTTCCCCCGGCGCGAGATCGACTGCGCTGCCATCGAAATCGACGGTCATTCGTCCTTCGATCACGCAAACCATCGCGTTCCATCCTTCCGGCACGGCATGATGGAAGACTGCGCTCGAGGAAAGAAAGCCATCCAGCAGCGTGAAGGGCTCCGGAAGGGCATCGGTCGCAGGCTGGCGGATGCCGAAGGTCTCGCCGAGAACCACACGCACGCGCAAGCCGGGACCCTGAAGCTCCGGTATATCCTGGGACTCCACGTGGACCGCAAAAGGTTCGATTGCCTTCCGGTCAGCCGGCAGGTTCACAAAAATCTGCAGGGCATGAACGCGCGGATTGGCACCTTCCGGCTGCTCCGTATGAATGGCGCCCCTGCCCGCGGCCAGCCAGTGAAGGGCGCCTGGTTCGATGGGCATGTGATTGCCGAGAGAATCGTAATTCACATGCGGTGCGGTCGAATCTTCGAACATATAGGTTACCGCCGAAATGCCCGCATGGGGATGCGGATCGAAGGTCGGGATCGTCATTTCGAAGTGATCGACCATGACCACCGGATCGATCAGTCCGGAGAACATGTCTTCCCCAAAGTGAAGGGCCGAGAAGCCGGAGCCGATCCGGATGGGCTGACCCTTCACGACCCCGGTCATTGTCTGACGCGCCGCCACGGTTGCGTCCGATTCCGGGGGTAGCTTTTCCTCAGAGTGCATCTGTCAGCCCTCCGTCCGTCAGGATGGTTCGGCCCGTAATCCAGCGTGAATCATCCGAGGCGAGGAAAGAAACGACGTCGGCGATATCTTCTGGTTCCCCGATACGGCCGAGGGGCGTCGCAGCCGTTACCGCCTGAAGACGGGCTTCCGGAGTGGCGGCCGTCATGTCGGTCCGTGTCAGGGAGGGTGCCACAGCGTTGACGGTAATTCCGCGGGGCCCGAGCTCCTTGGCGAATGCGTTGGTCAATACGGAGACGGCCGCCTTGGTGGCTGCGTAGAAGCCCGCGCCCGGTCTCGGCTGATAGATCAGATTGCTGGACAGGTTGACGATCCGGCCGCCCGATGCGGGAAAATGCGGCAGGCAGGCCTGGATCATGTGGATCACGCTCTTCACGTTCACGTCGAAGGAGCGGGCGATGGTTTCATCGTCAATCGTGGCCAGCGGTTGCATTTCGAGGATGCCAGCCGCATTGACAAGAACGTCAATGCGGCCATGTCGTTTCACGATGTTTTCCACGGCCTGCCGGATTTCTGCAGGCTTGCTCACATCGGCGGCGATGCTGTCGGCGGTGCCGCCTGCCCAGCGGATGTCGGCGACGATCTCCTCGGCTTTGCCCGCATTGGAAAGGTAAAGGATGGAAACCGCCATTCCCCGGGATGCCAGCCGACGGGCGACGGCGGCACCAATTCCGCGTGATCCGCCCGTTACGATGGCAATTTTTTGATCTGCGCTCATTGTGACTCTCCTGGAAATGGCGGTTGCCGTTACTTCTTCACGCTGCTGGTGACCTGCCAGACAAGCGTCGCAAAGGGCATGTCGAGGGCGCCATAGACGTCGTGGGCCTTGGGATCGGCATTGTCGCCGAGCATTTCCACCGCTACGCTCGCATAATCCATGACGGGAATGCCCGCTCCGGCAAGCCGGGCAAGCCCTGCCGTACGCTTTGCCTCGTTGAACGTTCCGGAAGCATCGAGCACTACGCGTGCATCGTAGCCTGCGGCCTTGGCGCCCAGAGCCGGATAGGTGGCGCAGATCTCGAGGGAAACACCAGCAACGACGACCTGACGGCGGCCGGTCTTTTCAATTGCCTTGCGGACGCGCTCATCGTCCCAGGCGTTGATCCGGGTCCGCACGATCGGCTCTACGCCGGGAAGGGCCTCGAGAAGTTCCGGAATAACCGGACCCCACATGCCATCGGTCATGGTTGCCGTAACGATGACCGGAACGCCCAGCACCTGCGCTGCGCGGGCAAGAGCCACCACATTATGCTTGAGGTCGCCAACGGTGATGTCCCGGACGCCCGTGTAAAGGCCGACCTGGTGGTCGGTCAGCAAAACTACGGTGTCGTCCCTGGAGAGCAGCTTCAGGAATGCATTCTCTTCCGAAGGTGTCATGGCGGTCTTGTCTTTCTTTTGTGCCGCGGCCTCAGCCGGCGTTGAGAAGGCTGCGCTGGCGGCCGCAGCGGCAAAGGGTGCAATTGCGGCAGCGCCGAGCGTGCCGGTACCGAGGAAGGTTCGTCTGTCCATGGTCTATCTCCTGTTTGGTCCGTGCCGCAGTGCAGCCCGGGTTGATTGCCATGCCAGGAATATGAGAGGGCCGAAGAAAGCGAACAATGTGCTCAGGGACAACCGTTTGTTCTACCAGTAGAGCGGACAATCACTGGAAGATCCTTTGAAAAGGTGCTCTACTGTGCAAATTGGCACGCAAATTGAAACAGTCACCTTTGGGTGAGAGAAGGGAGATGCAGTCCTTGCCTATGGTTCCAAGCCATATCGATTGGAACGATCTGTTCCTGTTTTCTCAGGTGGTCGAACAGGGCGGCTTTACCGCGGCGGCCGATGTGCTTTCGGTTCCCAAATCCAAGCTGTCGCGGAGGATCAGTCATCTCGAAAGCCAGCTGAACACGCGGCTGCTCCACCGCACATCCCGCAAGATTGGCCTTACCGATGCGGGCAGGGCTCTTTTCGCGCATTGCCAGAACATGCTCACCGATGCGGCGGCGGGTCTCGAGGCTGTGCATGCCAGGCAGGAAAGGCCGATTGGCCGCGTCCGCATCAGCATGCCGGTCGAACTATCCGAGACCTTTGCGCAAAAACTGCTGCCGCGCTTTCTCAGGACCTATCCCGACATCCAGTTGTCCATCCAGGCCGTCAACCGGACCATCGACATGCTGGAAGAGAACATGGACGTGGTGGTGCGGGGAGTGGGTGTCGATAATCGGCTGGCGTCCTCTAATCTGACCCAGGCCTGCATCTGCACCGCCCCCTGGCGCATGGTGGCAAGCCCTGCCTATCTGGAGAGATTTGGCCTGCTTGCGGACCTTTCCGATCTTTCCCGCGTGGAAAGCCTGCTCTACTCCCCCAATATATTCGGCACAGCCTGCTGGCGTCTGATGGGCGAAGGATCCGCCACGCGGACCATTGCGGCGAAAGTGGTTCTGGAGAGCGACAGCCTTGCGATTTTGAAACAGTCGGCGATAGACGGGCTCGGTGTCACCGGGCTTCCGCTCTATTGCTGCGAGGCGGATATTGCTAGTGGCCGGCTGGTGCCCGTGCTTTCTCCCTGGCGGCCAAAGGCCGGTCATCTGGTCGTCCTGTTCCCCAGCCGTCGCGGCCTTGCCACCGCCTCCCGCGTTCTCGTAGACTTCCTCAAGGACCATCTCCCGGCTGCGGTTCTCAGCCACGTTTGAGGGCTGTTGCGCCCCTTTATTGAACGCTACGGGCAGTCGTTTCGCGCAAATGTTCCCGCCGAAGCGCGCCATACGCCCCGACGTCCAAAATGTCGCAGCATTGATGCGGGCGGAACGCGCTGGAAGAACTTGTCTTTTTGAGCGCGCTCGACATGTTTCCTCGGAGTGGGTGTGGTCTCGGACGAATAGGCTAGCGTGCGCACCGCCAGGACCCGCGTCATGTCATCTGGAAATCCGCTTTCGGTAGCTTGGTCTCAGCAGAATGGAAACCCGTTTTCCCCTCAACCGCGCGGATGCGCTTCTTCGTCTCCGGTCTTTTGTCCCGAAGGCCGGGAGCGCCTATGGGCGGCTTCGCAACAGGGATGAGGGGCCGGGAGGGCATGAGCATGTCTCACGGCTTTCGGCCGCTCTTCGAAGGCGGCTTCTGAGCGAGGAAGAGGTCATCCGCGCCGTCCTCGCGCATCATGATCTCCCTGCTGCTGAAAAATTCGTGAGCGAAGTATTCTGGCGGAGCTACTGGAAGGGATGGCTCGAGCAGCGGCCCTCGGTGTGGCAGGATTACTGCGCGGCGCTCGCCGCTGTGCACGTGCGTCTTGAGGATACGCCGGAGCTTCAGATGCGCCATGCGGCGGCTGTGGAGGGTCGCACGGGGATTGATTATTTCGATGCCCGCATCGCCGAACTGGTCGAGACGGGCTATCTCCACAACTGGGCGCGGATGCAGGTCGCCTCGATCTGGATCTTTACGCTCAATCTTCCCTGGGAACTCGGTGCCGCCTTCTTCTTCGAGCGGCTGATCGATGCCGATCCGGCCTCGAACACACTGTCCTGGCGCTGGGTAGCGGGCCTCCATACGGCTGGAAAAGTCTATCTGGCAAACCCCGAGCGCATTCGCGCCATGACGGATGGTCGCTTTTCGCCGAAGGGGCTGGCCCCTGCGGCAGTCATTCCGGCAGACAGCATTTCAACGCCTCTGCCTTCCGCGGTGCGCCCAGTCCGGTCTCCCGACGAGGCAGCGCCGACACTGCTTCTGCTGACCCCCGAAGACCTGTCGATGGAGGAGATTCCACAGATGCGTTCACTTTCCGTGAGGGCGATCGCCTTTCTGGAGGGCGGAAACGGATGGGACGGGACCGCCCTTGCCGACGGGGTGGAAAGGGCCTGCCTCGCCTGGCCGGATGCCACCCTGCTCGGTGCCGCGAACCCGGAGACCGTGCTCGATGTCGCTGCGGCTTCCGGCTGCCGGCAGGTGACGACGGCCTTTCTTCCCGTGGGGCCCGTTGCCGATGCTCTCCTGCCGGCGCTGGCGGATCGTCCGGGCCGCGATATCGCGTTTGCCGAATATTTGCGTGAATGGGATCGACGCACCTGGCCCCATTGCCGCAAGGGCTTCTTCGCTCTCAGGGAGAAGATTCCGCAGATCCTGCAAGGCTGGAGAGACTGATGGCGAATAACCTCACCGTGTTTTTCGATGGCGGATGCCCGCTCTGCCGGCGGGAGATTGCCCTGATGCGCCGGCTCGATCGCCGGGGCGCGATCCGCTTCGTCGATGTTTCCGATGGGACGTCAGCCTGTCCGATCGACCGGGCCGAGCTTCTCGCCCGTTTCCACGTGTCTGAAAATGGCCGCTTCTATTCCGGCGCTCGTGCCTTTGCCGCCATGTGGCGGGCGATCCCGCTCCTGCGGCCGCTCGGCATATGTGCGGATCTGCCCTTTGCCCGGCCGGTGTTCGAAATGGCCTACAGGGGCTTTCTCCGGGTCCGTCCGCGGTTGCAAAGGTGGATGGCATGAGCGACCGCGATCGCTTCCGGCCGGTCCCGCAGGGGCGCTTCAGCCGGCTTGCCGCGCTTGGCCAGATTGTCGGGGGCGTCGCCTCGGGTGTGGTCTCCGAAGGTTTGAACCGTCTGGCGCAAGGGGAAAGGCCGCATCTGCGCGATCTTCTCCTGACGCCGTCGAACGCGCTCAAGACAGCGGAGCACCTGTCGCGCATGCGCGGCGCAGCCTTGAAGCTTGGCCAGATGATTGCGCTCGAACCCGGCGAATTCCTGACGCCGGAGCTTCAGGCAATCTTCTCCAGTCTCAGCTCCTCGGCGCATTTCATGCCGCAGGTGCAGCTCTTGCGGTGCCTGGGCGAGGCCTGGGGGCCCGACTGGCGCCGCCATTTCCAGCAATTCGACATGACCCCGATCGCAGCCGCCTCCATCGGGCAGGTGCATCGTGGCGTGCTCGTGTCGGGGCGGCCTGTGGCGGTCAAGGTGCAATATCCGGGTGTGGCGAGGAGTATCGATTCCGATATCGACAATGTCGCCGCCTTCCTGAGGCTGTCCGGGCTTGTTCCGCGTCATCTCGATTTCTCCGCCCATCTTGCAGAAGCCAAGAGGCAATTGCACGAAGAGGCAGATTATCTGCGTGAGGCGGGCGAGATGCTTCGCTTCCATCGGCTCCTGAAGGGCGATTCTCGCTTCGTGGTTCCCACCCCCGTGGACGAACTGCTTCGCCCCACGGTGCTGCCGATGGATTTCGTCGAAGGGGTCTCCTTTGACCGGCTTGCCGGCGCAACGCAGGCGGAACGGGATGCCGCCATGGGGGCGCTTGCCGATCTGGCGCTTCGCGAACTCTTCGTCATCGGCGCCATGCAGACGGATCCGAATTTCGGCAATTATCTCTGGCGACCGAAGGACGGGCGGATCGCGCTGCTGGATTTCGGCGCCGTGCGGCCGGTCATGCCCGAAAGCGCTGAGGCCTATCGGGGCCTGCTTCAGGCGAGCCTGAGCGGCAAGGTCGATGCCGTGCGTGGCGCTCTCCTTGAGATGCGCTACCTTTCGCCGGCCCAGGTGGTCCTTTACGGCCGAACCCTGGACGAGATGATCGCGACGGTACTCGACCATGTGCTCATGGCCCCGGATGGGCGGGTGGATTTCAGCGATCGGGGGCCGCTCGTTACGGTTCAGGAACGGGCGCGGCCGATCTTTGCCGATCGTTCCCTCTGGGCTCTGCCCTCTCCGGACAAGATGTTCCTGCAACGCAAGATTACCGGCATGGCACTTCTTGCCCTCAAACTGCGTGTCCGGCTATCTCTTGTCGATCTGCTTGCGCCCTATGCATGATCTCGGCAGGACGGGCACGTCCAGGCTTGAAACCAAGCGGGCACGCGTGCCCGAAATGGAGAGAAACATGAACCTTGCAAGACGAGCACTCCCGATCATCGGGCTCCTGATTGCACTTCTCGGCCTCATCTGGATGGGCCAGGGATCAGGCATCTTTCCCTATCCCGCTTCGAGCTTCATGATCAACCAGAGCCCATGGATCTGGCGCGGTGCCATTGCTCTCGTCGTCGGCCTCGCCATCGCCTGGGGTGCGCGGCGCCTCCCGCGCTGAGACGCGGCTTCCACGCGTATAGGGTCCGAAGACAGGCTTTGGCTGACGGCATTGCCGCCTCCGGTAACGGGGAGGCGGCCCCGCTGCCGTCCGGTATTCCTTTTGCCCTGGAGCATTTCCGGTGAAAACAGAGCAGCCTTCAATGCTCTATCTCTTTGTTTTCACGCAATTCCAGACGCAAAGCCGCATCGCACTTTTGCTGGAATTGCCCTAGTGCGAGGCAAGCGCCATGAAGCCTGCAGCGCCCAGGATCATGCCCCCCGCCATGCCGTCCATCAGCCGGCGGCGGTCGCCCTTCAGGCCGGCGCTTCCCACCCTTCCGAGCGCCATACCGATGGCCGCATAGACAAGGGAGCACAGGACCATGAAGGTTGCCGAAAGAAGGATTGCCTGAAGCGGCGCATTGCCACGCTCGTGATCGATGAACTGGGGCAGGATCGCGATATAGAGCATCATGCCCTTCGGATTGAGAAGCGAGGTCAGGAAGCCCCGCGCCAGCTGGTTCCTCACGGGAACGGCAGAGATTTCCAATCCCCCGGAATGGAGCGCGGCTCTCAGCAGCTTGAAGGCGATATAGAGGAGATAGGCGATCCCGCCCCAGCGGATCGCCTCGAAGAGAAGCGGCGAGGCCGCGATCAGGGCAGCAAGCCCAAGGGCTACCAGAGCCGAATGGATCGTATAGCCAAGGATGATGCCTGCGGTTGCGCGGAGACTGGCGGCGGTTCCCCCCGCAATCGCCTGGGAGGCGATGAAGAGGATATCCGGGCCGGGCGTGCAGACCAGCGGCAGAACAGTGAGGGAGAAGAGAAGGAGCGTGTCGATGTTCATGGCGCGGAACATAGGGATGAACCCGCGCAAGGTGCTTTCGATCTCTTGCCAGGCAACCCCTCTGTGAGGCAACTTCTTTCGCATGGACAATATAGATCGTAAAATTCTTGCCGAACTCCAACGGGACGGGCGACAATCTCTCACGGAATTGGGGGAACGGGTCGGGATCTCCCTCTCCCCTGCGCATCGCCGGGTGCGGGCGCTGGAAGAGGCGGGCGTGATCACCGGCTATCGTGCCGTGATCGAGCCCGCGACCGTCGGGCTCGGCTTTGCTGCGGTTGTTTTCGTCACGCTCGGGAAGACCGACAGCGAGAGCGTGATCGCCTTCGAAAGGGCGGTTCCCCGCATTGCCGAGGTCGTGCATGCGGTCCGCCTGTTCGGTGAACCGGATTTCATGCTGCAGATCATGGCCGAGGATCTTGCGGCCTTCCAGCGGCTCTACGACGAAACCCTGTCGAAGCTGCCGAGCGTGCAGAGGCTCACCTCGACGCTGGTCATGAAAACCATCGTGCCCGCGCGGGCCCTGCCCTTGTGACACCCAGACAGACCGCCAAATGACAGGGGATTGCGGGTTCATGCCGTGTATGGAGCGGTGGCAGAAACCTGCCGCCGGGTAATCCCTTGGGGTTATGTCATCCTGCGTCGTGGTCGCCATGATGGGGGCAGGAAGGCCGCCGGCGTTTTTCCAATGTCGGTTAGAAGAATGAGCCTTCCGCTCCCAAGACATGAGAGGCGGAACATGAACATACCTGTAAAACTCGACCGCACGCTCGGCCTCTGGTCCGTCGTGCTCTTCGGCCTTGCCTATATGACGCCGATGATCGTCTTCGGCACGTTCGGCGCGCTGGCCACCACCAGCCAGGGAACAACCGCGATGGCCTATCTGGTGGCCGCCGGTGCCATCCTGCTGACCGCGATCAGCTATGGTGTCATGGCGCGGGTCTATCCCGTTGCGGGCTCTGCCTATACTTATGCGCGGCGCTCTATCAATCCGCATGTGGGCTTTCTGGTCGGCTGGGCGGTACTGCTCGATTATTTCTTCCTGCCCATGGTCATCTGGCTGATCGGTGCGGCCTACCTGTCCTCGGCGTTCCCCGCGGTTCCGTCCTATGTGTGGATTCTCGGTTTCATTGCCGTCACCACGCTCGTCAATGTGGTCGGCATTGCCTTTGCGAGCCGTGTCAATTTCATTCTCATGGTGGTCCAGCTGGCGGTTCTCGTGGTTTTCGTCCTGCTTGCCGGTCGCTATGTCATGGCGCTCAACGGCCCGGGCGGGCTTGTTTCCGTAACGCCCTTCTTCAAGGCCGATGTGCCCTTCTCCGCCTCGATCGCGGGGGCTGCCATCGCGGCCTATTCCTTCCTCGGCTTCGATGCCGTCTCCACCCTGACCGAGGAGACCCGCGATGCCCGGCGCACCATGCCGCGTGCCATCCTGATCACCGCGCTGGCTGGCGGGCTCATCTTCGTCGTTTCTGCCTATGTCACCCAGCTTGCCCATCCGGGGCTGGATTTCGTCTCGGTCGATGCGGCGGCCTCCGAAATTGCGCGCGCGGTTGGCGGCGACCTCTTCGTTACCCTCTTCCTCGCCACGCTCGTCATTGCCCAGTTCACCTCTGGACTTGCGGCGCAGGCGAGTGTCGGAAGGCTGCTTTATGCCATGGGCCGGGACCGGGTGCTGCCCTCCGCCATCTTCGGCACGCTCAGCCCCCGGTGGCAGACGCCCGTTCTCAATCTGGTGCTTGTCGGCATTGTCGGACTTCTCGCGCTCCACATGGATATCACCACCTCGACCTCTTTCATCAATTTCGGGGCGTTTCTGGCCTTCACGGCGGTCAACATCTCGGTCATCGCCCTCTATTGGAAGGGCCATGTGGAGGTGCGTCCCATGGGGCCGCTGATCGGGCTCCTCATCCCCGCGCTCGCGGCGCTGTGCGATCTTTTCCTTCTCTGGAACCTCGACAGCAATGCGAGGATCCTCGGGCTCATCTGGCTCGCCGCAGGCTGCGTTTACCTTGCCTATCTCACTCGGCTCTTCACCGCCGCTCCGCCGGAAATGGATTTCGCGGAATAGGCCTTCGGTTCAGGATAGGAAAAGGGCGAATAGCTCCGCCTGGCTTGAGATCCGGAGCTTCGAATAGATCTGTCGCCGGTGCACCTTGACCGTATTCGGCGAGAGCGAAAGAACCCCGGACAGTGACAGGTTAGAATGACCTTTCAGAATGAGGGTCACAATCTCGAGTTCCCGTTTCGTCAGAAGCGGGTGCTCGATCCGGGCGGCGGGCCGCGCCCCCTGGTGCTCCAGAAGCGCCTCCGGAACCGCATGCCAATGCCGGCCGGCCAGCGCTGAAACCAGGGGGGCGACCTCTTCCAGGCGGGCGATTTCCGCCTCCGAGAAAAGGCGGGCGACGCCGGTTCGCGATAGCGAGAGCACCGCCAGGCAATCCCGGTCCAGCCGGATGACGAAACCGGTTTCGTCGACGATGCGGGTGGTGGCGTAATGCTGGCGGTAATATTCGCTGCCGGCAAAATCGTCCGGCGCCAGCCGGCGCATGACGAGAAGTCGCTCGCTTCTGTCGGCAAGGATGGCATCGTAGAAGGGGTCAAGAACGAAAGCACCGGCCAGATAGCGGTCGACGATTACCGAACGGTCAGCGGCAATTTTCTCGTTATAGAGGTCAAAGGCGCGGCCGTCAGGAGAATAGACGAATCCGTTCATCATCTGGAAGGGTGCGAGTTTTAGCAGGGCCTGTTCGAGACAGGTGGCGAAGGCGGGCGTCCCGAGCACCCTTGCCGCTTCTGCGAGGCCCGCAATCCAGCCGGTCCGCAGGTGATCGGCAGGTGCGGGCGGCGGGGGCGGTCGCTTGGGCGTCATGGCAGGCAAAAGGCTCCGGGCGTGGTGCGGCTGCGGTGGAAAATTCCACGAAGCCAAGCATCATCTTCAGGGAATTGGCAACAGACCGCATGGGAAAGTGTGAGAGAAAATGAATGTCGAGATGAATGCCAGTGCCGACCATCCGCTTGACCGCTCGGCGGGCGAAATTGCCGCCGGCATCAGGTCGGGCGCGTTTTCGGCCGTTTCGGTGATGGAAGAGTCCCTCCGGCGCGCCCGAGAGGCCCAGTCCGAGCTCAATCTCTTCACCCTGATCCGGGAGGAGGAGGCTCTTCAAAGTGCTGCGAGGGTGGATGAGGCAATCCGGCGCGGCGCATCTGTCGGTCCGCTGGCCGGCGTGCCCTTTGCGGCTAAGGATCTCACGCCCACCCGGGGGGATCTGACGACACTCGGCTCCTTTACGTCGGAGGACTGGGTGCCCGGGGAAACGGCCCTGGTCGTCCGGCGGCTGGAGGCGGCAGGCGCCATTCTGATGGGCAAGACCACCACGCCGGAATTCGCCTATGCTAGCTTCACCCACAGCCCCCGGTTCGGTGTGACGCGCAATCCGGTCGATCCCACGCGCACGCCCGGCGGCTCCTCCGGCGGCTCGGCGGCCGCGGTCGGGCGCGGTGTCGTTCCCTTTGCTGAGGGAACGGACATGGGCGGCTCCGTCCGCATTCCGGCGGCCCTATCCGGTGTCGTCGGTCTGAAGCCGAGCCTTGGGCGCATCCCGATGACCATTCTTCCGAGCGTCTTCGACAATATCTCCCACTTCGGGCCGCTCGCGCGAAGCGTGGACGATGCCATTCTCTTCATGGAGGCAACGAGCGGACCGAGCGAGGAGGACATTCAGTCCCTGCCCCTGGCTTTCGATCCGGACAGGGCAAGGCCGGTCGATCTCAAAGGGCGCCGCTACGCCTTTTCGATGGATCTCGGCTATTACCGCATCGCCCCAGAGGTGGAGGCCGCGATTGCCGAGGCCATCGGGCGGATGCGGGAAGCCGGCGCAGAGATCGAGGAGATTTCGCCCTGCTGGACCCGGCAGGTTAATGACGACTGGTTCGATCTCTGGTGCGTGTTCATGTCCGCCTTCTTCGGCGAGCGATTGGAGCCTTACCGCGATCGCATGGACCCGGTCGTGGTCGCGATGATCGAAAAGGGCAATGCCATGGGCGCGACCCCCTACAAGCGCGTGGAGATTCTGCGAACCGCGATGTGGAAGGACATGACTCGCATTCTCTCGGCCAGGGAGGCCTTTCTCTGCCCGACCTGCGCCGTGCCTGCTCCGCCGGTAACTGAGACCGATGACGATTATGTCCTGACGCTCGATAGCGGGCGCTTTGCCGGCCTCGACATGACCTGCCCCTTTAACCTCCTTCCGCAATTGCCGGCCCTTTCCGTGCCGGTCCGCCCGGTCTCAGGTGGCCTTCCCGTCGGCCTTCAGATCATTGGCCATCGCTTTGCCGACGAGGCGGTGCTTTCCATCGGCGGTGCGATCGAGCGCCTGGAAGGCTGATCCGGAAAGCCGGTGCGGAGAGGCGAAAGGCCTGCTGGTCCCGCCGTTTCCGCCCACTTTCCCCCTTCCAAGGGCGGCGCAAGAGCGCCCGCCCGACCTTCCTTGCCCGCTGTTTTTATCGACGGGCCGAACCGCGCACTCCATCCTCGCGCAAGCCTCGAAAGGGACTTTGGGAGATCAGCCACGGCATCGTTAACGTCTTGTTAACCAATTCCTCGCTACACCCCTGTAACGCAAAATTAACCAAGTTGAACCCCGTGTTAACCCAACCTCGCCCAATCCGCCTCAAGGGACGATCTTTCCTCGCGCTGGCGCTCAGTCCCGAGCTGCCGGTCGATGACTGGCTGGTGCAGCTGGACGATCTCGCGGCCCGGTCCGCGGGTTTCTTTCTCCGCAAGCCGATCGTCCTCGATCTCACGCATCTGGAAATCCGGCAAGACGAGCTTCGTGATCTCGTCGCCAAGCTCGCGCAGAGACAGGTCCGAATCATGGGCATCGAGGGTGCGAAAGCATCCTTGCTGGCGCCCGATCTGCCGCCCGCCCTCACCGACGGGAAGGGAACCTCGGATATCGAAATACCGGCCATCGAAGACGTGGCCGTTCCCGCCGCCGCCTATCCCCAGCCGATCGTCTCGGTACCGGGACGGCCGATTTCTTCCATGGTCGTCAGCCAGCCCGTCCGGTCCGGCCAGTCGCTCTATCATGCGGAAGGGGACGTCACGATCGTCGGATCGGTGGCCTCTGGATCGGAAGTGGTCGCGGGCGGTTCGATCCATGTTTACGGCGCCCTGAGGGGCCGCGCCATGGCGGGGACGATGGGAAATTCTGCGGCGCGCATCTTCTGCAGGAAGCTCGAGGCGGAGCTGATCGCAATCGATGGCTTCTACAAGACTGCCGAGGACCTGGAGCCTGGCCTGCGCGGAAAGCCCGTCCAGATCTGGCTGGAAGGCGAGAGCATCAAAGTGGCGGCGGTAATCTGAAGCGATGAGTTTGGAACAAATGGAGATGATATGGGCAAGGTTATAGTCGTTACGTCTGGCAAGGGCGGCGTCGGCAAAACGACGTCCACAGCCGCATTGGGTGCCGCGCTCGCGCAGACGGGCGCGAAGGTCGTTGTCGTGGATTTCGATGTCGGCCTGCGCAATCTCGATCTGGTCATGGGCGCCGAACGGCGCGTCGTCTACGATCTCGTCAACGTCATCCAGGGAGAGGCGAAGCTTACCCAGGCGCTGATCCGCGACAAGCGCGTGGAGACGCTGTTCCTGCTTCCGGCCTCGCAAACCCGTGACAAGGACAATCTCACCCCCGAGGGTGTGGAAAGGGTCATCACGGCTCTCAGGAAAGCCTTCGACTGGGTCATCTGCGACAGCCCGGCGGGGATCGAACGGGGCGCGACGCTTGCCATGCGCCATGCGGATGTGGCGATCGTCGTGACCAATCCCGAGGTCTCCTCGGTGCGCGACTCCGACCGCATCATCGGTCTTCTGGATTCCAAGACGCTGAAGGCCGAGAATGGCGAGACGATGGAGAAGCATCTGCTTCTTACCCGTTACGATTCGGCCCGTGCCGACCGCGGTGACATGCTGAAGGTCGACGATGTGCTGGAAATCCTGTCGATCCCGCTTCTCGGCATCATCCCGGAGAGCATGGATGTGCTGCGAGCCTCGAATGTCGGCTCGCCCGTTACCCTGGCGGATGGACGCAGCGCGCCGGCCATCGCCTATTTCGAGGCGGCCCGCCGCCTCAACGGAGAAGTCCTGCCGGTCGTCATCCCCGGCGACAAGCGGGGCCTGTTTGGAAAGATTTTTGGCAGGAGAGCGGCATGAATCTCCTCCGTCTCTTTACCCGGCAGCAATCCGGCGCCGCGGCGCGCGAGCGCCTTCAGGTTCTGCTCGCCCATGACCGTGCCTCCACCGGCGATTCCGAACTGGTGACCAAGCTGCGCGACGAGATACTCCGTGCGATTTCCAAGCATATGGAAGTCGATGCCGACAAGGTGAGCGTGAAGCTGGAGCGGGGTATTCCGGTATCCACGCTGTTCGTCGATGTGGAAATTCCCCACGATGCGGAAAAGAAGGCGGCCTGAGGGCCGTCTTCTCTCCCTCTTGTTATCAAGGGCTTGGGTGTTTCGGTGCCCCTGCCCTTCGCTGTCCTGAAGGCGCGTCTGCCGCGCATCGCAACCGGTTTTCCGGGGCGCCGGCACTTTCTCGACAATCGCTCCGAACCGGGCTTGACTTAGAGTGTACTCTAACCGGTAGCTTCTCTCGCGTCGTGACGAAAGAAGGCTCTTCATGAAGATCGGGGAACTGGCAAAGCGTTCGGGTCTGTCTGCCCATACGATCCGCTATTATGAGCGGATCGGGCTTCTGCCCCATGCGGACCGGAACCGATCGGGCCAGCGGGACTATGACGCCTCCATCCTTGTCTGGATCGCGTTTCTCGACCGCCTGAAGGCGACCGGGATGCCGATCCGGGACATGTTGCGCTATGCAGCCCTGCGCGAGCAGGGAACCGGTACGGAAGCGGAGCGTGGCCTGCTGCTCGCCCGGCATCGCGAGCGCGTGCGAGCCCATCTTCATGAACTGCAAGCCTGCCTTGTCGTCCTCGACACCAAGATTGCCGGATATGCCGGCAATACAGAGAGGATGGAAAACCATGACGCATCAATCCCCGACAACGGGCGAAAGCCGGCTCGAACGCGGCAAGCGGGCACTCGCTGAAATCGATGGCCAGGCCGGGCATAATGTGATTGCGGCGCTTTCCGATATTGCGCCGGATTTTGCCACCTACCTGTTCGAGTTTCCCTTCGGCGACATCTACAGCCGGCCGGGCCTCGATCTCAGGGCGCGCGAAATTGCCACCATTGCGGCTCTGACGGCGATGGGAACGGCAACCCCGCAATTGAAGGTCCATATCGAGGCGGGGCTGAATGTCGGCCTCACCCGGGACGAAATCACCGAAATCATCATGCAGATGGCAGTTTATGCCGGGTTTCCGGCGGCTCTCAACGGCCTCTTTGCCGCCCGCGACGTGTTTGCGGTCCGCTTCCCGCCTCGGCAGGAGGAGAAGGGTATGACAGAGCCTGCCTGAACGACCGGGCTCGCTGGCGCTTACGGATGGACGGTCTGCCGGGCGGTGACGGGCTCAAGGCGCTCTCCCGTTGCCGAATCGTAGAGATGGATGTCCCTGGGATCGATCTCGATGCCCACGCGGTCGCCGGGGATAAGGGCGGGATTGTCACTCGTGGCGACCGCAAAGGACAGGCCATCGAAATCCACGTGCACGATGCGGCTCGCGCCGAGTTCCTCAATGAAATCCACGATGGCGGGGAGGGCGTCCGGCCTGCCCGGCGCAACCAGCCGTGCCGCTTCGGCGCGCACGCCCAGAACGGCCCGGCCCCCCGGGAA
Organism: uncultured Rhizobium sp.; assembly: GCA_945952415.1. Classification (GTDB taxonomy): domain Bacteria; phylum Pseudomonadota; class Alphaproteobacteria; order Rhizobiales; family Rhizobiaceae; genus Gellertiella. Next base: position 50,638 of record CAMFIF010000004.1, read on the forward strand.
GGCATGGCCGGCCTGTTGCGAAAGCCGAAGCCGGCGGGTGGCATCCTGCACGAAGGTGCCATCCGGCTCGATCTCCCCCTCCATCAGGTTCATGGCGGGAGAGCCGAGGAAGCCCGCGACGAAGCGGGTGGCCGGGCGATGATAGATCTCTGCCGGTGTGCCCACCTGTTCCACTTTTCCGCCATTCATCACCACGATGCGGTCGGCCAGGGTCATGGCCTCGTTCTGGTCATGGGTCACGAAGACAGACGTGGTGCCGAGCTTGCGGTGAAGGCGGCGGATTTCGGCGCGCATGGCAATGCGGAGCTTGGCATCGAGATTGGAAAGCGGCTCGTCGAAGAGGAAGACGCGGGGTTCGCGGATCATGGCGCGCCCCATGGCCACGCGCTGGCGCTGGCCGCCGGAAAGGGCCGACGGTTTGCGGTCCAGGAAGGCTTCGATCGCCAGTGCGCGGGCGACCTCGCGGACGCGCCGGTCGCGCTCGCTGCGGGAAACGCCTGCCACCTTCAGGGCATAGCCGATGTTTTCGGCAACCGTCATGTGGGGGTAAAGCGCGTAGTTCTGGAAAACCATGGCGCAGGCCCTTTGTCGGGGCTCCAGCCGGTTGACGACCGTGCCGTCGATCAGGATTTCCCCCTCCGAAATCTCTTCCAGCCCGACGATCATGCGCAGAAGGGTGGACTTGCCGCAGCCCGACGGACCGAGAATGACGATGAATTCGCCGCTTTCGATATCCAGGTCCAGGCCATGGACCACGGCATTCTTGCCATAGGTCTTCTTCACGTTGCGGAGGGAGATGGAGGCCATGGCTTTGATCCTTTCATTTCTCGGTCGAGATCAGGCCGCGCACGAACCAGCGCTGCATGAGGATGACGAGGAGGAGGGGCGGCGACATGATGGCGAGCGTGCCCGCCATGGCGACATTCCAGTCCGGCAGGCCAAATTCCGAGGGGATGAGCGTCTTGAGCTCGGTCACGGCTATGCCGAATTCCGGATCGGTGGTGATGAGGAGCGGCCATAGATACTGGTTCCAGGACCAGACGAACATGATGGTGAAGAGCGCGATCATGTTGGCGCGGGAGAGGGGGAGAAGCATGTCGAGAAAGAAGCGGAACGAACCGGCGCCATCGACCTTCGCCGCCTCGGCAAGTTCGTCCGGGACGGTCAGATAGAACTGGCGGTAGAGAAATGTGCCGGTCGCCGTTGCGACCAGCGGCAGGATGAGGCCGGTATAGGAATTCAGAAGCCCCCATTCCAGCCGGATCCTCAGGCCGAAGACCGTGTCGGCAAGCCAGGTCAGCCCGCTGACATCGAGCAGCGTCTGGAAAGGCTGAAGCGCATTGGCGGCGATGGAATAGGTGGGCACGATGCGCACTTCGAGCGGCAGCATCAGCGTGACGAAGATCAGCCAGAAGATCAGGATGCGGCCAGGGAACCGGAAATAGACGATGGAATAGGCGGCCATGGAGGAAAGGGCCACCTTTCCCGCCGCCACCGATGTGGCGAAGATCAGGCTGTGAAGCAGCTTGGAACCGAGATGGGCCCGCGTCCAGGCCGCGCTCATGTTCTCCCAGAAATGGGTTCCGGGCACGAGGGGGAGGGGCACGGTGTTGACGGCCTTGAGATCGTGGGTCGCGGCAATGAGGACGATTGCAAAGGGAAGCAGGGCGACGGCGAGGCCCAGGGTCAGAATCAGATAGCAGAGGATGTTGAAAACGGGCGTTCGTTCGACCATGGCAGCGGGCCTTACTTGTAGTGGACGCGCCGCTCGATGAAGCGGAACTGGAAGATGGTGAGCAGGATGACCAGCAGCATGAGCAGGATGGATTGCGCCGCCGCACCGGAGTAATCGAGCCCCTTGAAGCCGTCGAAATAGATCTTGTAGACCATGAGCTCGGTGGCGCGGGCGGGTCCGCCCTGGGTCATCACGTCGACGATGCCGAAGCTGTCCTGGAAGCTTTCGGTGATGTTGATGATCAGAAGGAAGAACAGGGTGGGGGTGAGGAGCGGCAGCTGGATGTCGCGGATACGCCGCATGGGCCCCGCTCCATCGATCGCAGCGGCCTCGATCAGCGCCCGGGGGATACCCTGGAGAGCCGACAGGAAGAAGATGAAATTATAGCCGATATACTTCCAGGAAAAGGCGATGATGACCGCAATCATCGCATCCTTGCCGTCGAGGGCCGGGTTCCAGAGATCCGGCCAGACCCGGTTGATAACGGAAAGCAGGCCTGCTTCCGGCGCCAGAATGAAGCGAAAGGCAAGGCCAAGGGCCGGCGCCGCAATCGCATAGGGCCAGATGAAAACCGAGCGGTAGAGCCTGTGACCAGCCAGCTCCCGGTCGGTCAGCAGGGCAAGAATCAGCGCCATGCCCATGGAAATGGCGGTGGAGCTGATGCCGAAGACGAAGCTGCGCGTCACGGACTGCCAGTAGATCGGATCCTCCAGCAATTGCCGGAAGTTGGAAAACCCGACCCAGCGATTACCGCCGCCCCAGGGCTGTTCGAGCGTGAAAGCCCAATAGAGCGCCTGGGCGCTCGGCCAGTAGAAGAAGACAAAGATGAGCAGCAGCATCGGCGCCGCAAAGAGCAGGCCGATGGCGGTGGTGGAAAATGTGACGCGCTTTTCCATGGCGAAGACTTGTCCCGGCTTGGCATGAGGCCCGGAGCCTTCGCGCCCCGGACCCTTGGAAATCGAAGCCGGAGACCGGCTTCCTCATGTGCCTCAGGGAAGGGCGACACCCTTGTAGGTTTCTGCAAAGCGGGCAAGCAGCTGGTTGCCGCGCTCAGCAGCGCCATCGAGCGATGCCTGCACATCCTTGTTGTTGGCAAAAATGTCCTGCAGGGCGTTGGCGATTTCCTTGCGGATCTGCAGGAGACCCCCGAGGCGAATGCCCTTTGCCGCGCTATGATCGGCGCCGGATACGGTCAGGCTCTTGATCGCCAGTTCGCGGCCGGCATAGGGCGCCTTTTCGTAGAAGCCCTGGCTGACCAGATAGTCGTAGCCGGAATTGCGCACGGGAATATAGCCCGTCACGGTCGACCAGGTAAGCGCTTCCTCAGGCTTCGCCAAGAAATTGAAGAAGGCGGCGGCGGCCTTGTATTCGGCATCCGAATGGCCCTTCAGCACCCAGAGCGATGCACCGCCCACGAAGGAGCTGTGGCGCTTGGCCTCGCCATAGGTAGGCAGCATCGCCACGCCCCAGTTCATGCCTTCCTTGGCCGTCCGGCCGATATTGCCGTGATCCCCCACTGAAGTCAGGATCGCCTGGCAATCGCCCGCCGCGAAGGCCTCGACGAAGGTCTGGCCGGTGGCCTTGTTCTTGATGACGGCGGCACCGGCATCATACCAGCTCTTCAGATCCTTGATGAAGCTGACGAGAAGCGGGTTCTTGTTAAAGACGAGATCGGCATCGAGGCCCTCGAAGCCATTTTTCCGGGTGGCAATCGGCTCGCCGTTCACCGCTTCGAACTGCTCGACATATTGCCAGATCTCGTTGTTGGAAATGTCGAAGCCGAGCGGGCATGCATAGCCAGCTGCCTTCAGCGCCTTGAAATCCTCCGCGGCCTCCTGCCAGGTGGCCGGAGCATGGTCCTTGTCGATCTTGGCGAAGGCATCCTTGTTCCAGTAGAAGAGCGCGGTCGAGGAGTTGAAGGGGAAGGAATACATTTCACCCTTCGACGTGGCATAATAGCCGGAAATGCCGGAGAAATAATCGCTCCAGTTTACGTCATAGCCCATGTCCTTCATCAGCTGGTTAGCCGGATAGAAGGCGCCGGAGAGCATGATGTCGAGCGTGCCAGCATCGGAGACCTGGGCAATCGTCGGCTGCTTGCCGGCGCGGAAGGCGGCAATCGTGTTCTGCAGCGAGGCGTCATAGCTGCCCTGGCTGGTGCAGACAACCTCGTAATCCCCCTGGGACTGGTTGAAGCGATCGCATTGTTCCTGGACGCGCTTGGCAATGTCGCCGGAATTGCCGAACCAGAAATCGATCTTGGTCTTTTCGGCAGCGGCTGCCGAACCGGAGGCAAGGGTGGCTGCAAGAAGAGCGCCAGCGGCACTGAGGAGAAGCTTGGTTTTCATGGAAACCTCGAAAGGGAGTGCGGTGGATTGCGGCCGTTACGTAACTGCTGGGCCCCCCGACCTCCAATGAATTTTCAATGACAGATAGAAATTCAGAAAATACCCTCAAGGATAGAAATATCATAAATATTGATGGAGGATATGCTTGCAATGGCCAGAACATGGGTTCGATGGAATTCAAAAACATTTTCCATGTCGAAGGAGATATTTCGCGTTGCCTCGGGAAAGGGTGAATGAGGGGTGATGGACCGCCTGCGCTGCCATTGTCATCGTTTCATCATCCTGGACGTCTATGGACGCTCACCCACAGGGGGGCGCCGTCGCGGCGGCTGATTCCCGTTTGCGCGGCAGGTGGCAAGGCATGAAAAATCTGGAAGTCCTGAGGAAATCCGCCCGTAAGTTCACGCGCAGCTTTTTCAGGCGGCAAGCCATGGCGGTCTGTTTCCGGGAGCGGGCAGAGGGCGTGGAACTTCTTCTTGTCTCGAAGAGAACCGGCCGCAACGGCCTGACTTTTCCCAAGGGAACGGTGGAGCCGGGCGAAAGCGGATGGGAAGCGGCGAGGCGCGAGGCTTTCGAAGAGGCGGGCGTTTCGGGAAATCTGAGCCGGCTGCGGATCGGCACCTTCTACTACTGCAAGAAGAACCGTTTTCCGGTGATCCGGGTCGATGCCTATCCGATGCGCGTCGAGGAAATGGCGGACAGTTTCCCCGAAGTGCAGTTCCGCGAGCGCCGCTGGCTTGCGCCGGCGGAGGCGCGCGACCTGGTCCCGCTGAAGCTCCGCCGTCTTATCGATCTCGCCTTCGAAGGCAGCCATCCGGAGCGCCAGGTCGGTCCTTGAGCGCCAGGCGCCACGTGGCGCCCTAGCCTGCAGCACGACATCAGGATAGGGCCGATGTCGCTTCTTCTGCGTGGGGGCCCGTATCCTCTCCCGCTCTGCCATCCTCGGGCTTTCTGATCCGGAACCAGACAACATAGAGCGCCGGAAGGAAGAGGAGCGTCAGCACCGTGCCGACGATGATGCCACCCATCATGGCATAGGCCATGGGACCCCAGAAAATTTCGCGGGAGATCGGGATGAGCGCAAGGCTTGCCGCCGCCGCCGTCAGCATGATGGGGCGCATGCGATGCTCCGTTGCGGTGATCACGGCATCCCAGGCGGCTATTCCCTTGGCCCGCAGGGTTTCGATCTCCACCACGAGGATCACCGAATTGCGGATCAGGATGCCGATCAGCGCGAGGATACCGAGGATCGCCACAAAGCCGAGCGGTGCACCGCTGGGCAGGAGGGCGCCCACGACGCCAATCAGGCCGAGCGGCGCCACGACCACCACGAGGAAGAGCCGCTGGAAGCTTTGCAGCTGCACCATCAGGATCGTTGCCATGGTAAGCAGCATCATGGGCACGACCGCTGCAATGGGCGCCTGGCTCTGGGCGCTGGTCTCCACCGAGCCCCCGGTTTTGACCGTGTAGCCCAGCGGCAGCCTGGCGGAGAAGTCCGCTATGGCCGGCTTCAGGGCCGCATCCACCGTCGCCGGCTGGGTCCTGTCGGTGATGGCGGCCTGAAGGGTGATGGTCGGCATCCGGTCTCGACGCCAGATGATCGGCTGTTCGAGCTCGTAGCGGAAATTGGCGATGGAAGCGAGGGGAACGGACTGGCCGTTGCTGGCGGGCAGCTGAAGGTTCCGCAGGGTTTCCAGCGACTGGCGCTCGTCCGCACGGGCGCGGCCGACCACGTTGATGAGATAGATGCCGTCACGGATTTGCGTGAGCGTCGAGCCGCCAGTGACATTGTTGAGCGCAGTTGCGATATCGGAGGAGCTGACACCAAGCTGGCGGGCCTTGTCCTGCAGCACGTCCACCTTCACCGTTCGGGCGGGTTCGTTCCAGTCGAAGACCACGCGGCCAAGCCGGCTGTCGCCCGCCATGACGCCGGCAAGCTGCTGGGCCAGGAGGCGCACCTTCTGCGGGTCCGGACCGCTGACCCGATACTGGATCGGCCGCCCGACGGGCGGGCCGAGATCCATCGGCTTCACGAAGACGTCGCTGCCGGGATATTCCCGTTCCGCCGCCGCCTGGAGGCTTGCCTTCAGGCGGTCCCGCGCCTCGATCCCCTTGGTGACGATCACCATCTGGCCGAAATTCGGCGTGGCGGGCTGTACGTCGAAGGAGAGCACGAAGCGGCTGGCTCCCTGGCCGACATAGGAGGTCCAATAATCGATATCCGGATTGCCGGCGAGGTGCTTGGCCTCAAAACGGTCCATTTCCTCCCGGGTGTGGGCGATGGTGCCATTTTGCGGGGCTGTCCAGTCGACGATGAGTTCGGGACGATCGGACGGCGGAAAAAACTGCTGCTGCACGAAGCCCATCCCAAAGACCGACAGAGCGAAGGCCGCCGCCGTTGCGACAATGGTCGTCTTCGGCCAGTTCACGCAGTGCGCCAGGATCTTCGAGAAGATCCGGGCCACCGGGCCCTTGTGTTCCTCGTGCTTCTTCATGCTCTTCGGCAGGATGACGACGCCGAGAAGCGGGGCGAAGAGCACCGCGACCACCCAGGAAACGAGCAGCGAAATCGCAATGACCTGGAAGAGGGTAAAGGTGAATTCGCCGGCGGCGCTGTCATTCAGCCCAACGGGGATGAAGCTTGCGACTGTTACCAGCGTGCCGGTCAGCATGGGAAAGGCGGTCGATGTATAGACGGCCGTTGCCGCCTTGGAGAGGCTTTCCCCGGCCTCGAGCTTGGAAACCATCATCTCGATTGCGATCATCGCATCATCCACCAGAAGACCGAGCGCGATGATCAGCGCGCCGAGCGAGATGCGTTGCAGCGAGATGCCGAGATATTCCATGAAGACGAAGGTGATGGCGAGCACGAGGGGAATGGAAATGGCGACCACCAGACCCGCGCGCATGCCGAGGCTGAGGAAGCTGACGACCAGGACGATGGCTACCGCCTCGAACAGGGCCTGGGTGAAACCGCCCACCGCCTCTTCCACCACCACCGCCTGATCGGCGATATGGTGAATGCCGACCCCGACCGGCAGATTGGCGGTGATCCGATCCATGGCCTTCGACAGGGCCTTTCCGAATTCCAGAAGATTGGCGCCCGCCTTCATGCCGATGGCAAGGCCCATGGCCGGCTGGCCATTGACGCGAAACAGCGGCTGCGCGGGATCGGAATAGCCGCGCGTGATCGTCGCCACGTCGCTCAGCCGGAAGAAGCGGTCATTGACCCGGAGATTGATGTTGCGCAGCGCCTCCTCGGAGGCGAAGCCGCCGGAAACGCGCAGATTGATGCGCTCCGCATCGGTCTGGAGCGTGCCGGACGCCACCACGGCATTTTGCGATTGCAGGACATCGACGATCTGTTCCTGGGATATGCCGAGCGCCGCCATCTGTCGGGTGGAAAATTCCAGATAGACCACCTCGTCCTGCGCCCCGATCAGCTCCACCTTGCCGACATTGGGGACTGCAAGGATTTCCTGACGGGCGGTTTCGAGATAGTCACGCAGCTGCCGCTGGCTGAGACCATCGGCCGTAAAGGCATAGATATTGCCGAAGACATCGCCGAAGCTGTCGAGAAAAAACGGTCCCTGCACGCCGCGCGGCAATTGCGGGGCGATGTCGGTGATCATATTGCGCACCTTGAGCCAGGTGGGCTTCACATCCGCCGCGCGCGTATTGTCTCGCAGGTTGACATAGACGGTCGCCTGGCCGGGGGCGTTGATGCTCTTGGTATAGTCGAGGGAATCCAGTTCCTGCAGCTTCTTTTCAATCCGGTCGGTGACCTGATTGGCCATCTCGTCGACGGATGCGCCCGGCCATGCGACCTGAATCAGCATGGTCTTGATGGTAAAGTCCGGATCCTCTTCCCGGCCAAGATTGAAATAGGAGAGGATGCCCGCCACGCTGGCGATGATCATCAGATACCAGACCAGCGATTTGTGCCTGAGCGCCCATTCCGAGAGATTGAAGCTGTTGTTCATGGGGATGTCTCTTCGATGATGCGCACGGCCTGGTTTTCCTGAAGGGCGGTCACGCCGGCCGTAACGACCCTTTCGCCCGCCCGGATACCGTCCAGAACCTCCACGCCGTCGAGCGCGGGGCGGACGGTTACGGTCTTCCGGTGCACCGTCTTCTTCGTGGCATCCACCACCCAGACGAAGCTGCCTTCCGCTTCCTGGCCGATGGCGCTCCGGGGCAGCCACAGGGTTTCCTTTCCGTCCGTCGCGGGCGTTGCGGTCACCATGCTGCCGAGCCGGAAGGCATCAGGCGGATCCTGGAGGGCGATCTTGACGCGGCGAGTGCGGGTCGTGGCATCGGCCTGCGGAGCGATTTCCCTAACGGTGCCGCTCACGCGCAAGTCGGGGTTGGCCTGAAGGACCACCGCGAAGGTGGCGCCTTTCGCGGCGCCCTCGACCTGGCCATCGGGGATATCCACCACCGCATCGCGGGCTTCCAGACGGGCGATGGTAACGACCGGCTGGCCCGCGGCCACGACCTGGCCCGATTCTGCCGCGAGAGCGGAGACGACCCCATCCGTTTCGGCGCGAAGCGTTGCATAGCCGCTCTGCTCCTCGGCCTTGCGCAGAAGCGCCTGGAGCTGAAGCACGCCCGCCTTGGCCGCCTCGCTCGCCTCTATGGCCTCCTCGAGCCGCTCCCGGGTCGATGCGTTGGTTTGGAGGAGCTTGCGCTGCCGCTCCTCGTTCAGCCGGGCGAAATCGAGCTTGGCCGCGGCCGATTCCAGATCGGCTTTCGCCTTGCTGACGGCAAGGTCAAGTTCCGTGTCATCAAGCCGGGCGAGTTCCTGGCCCTTTCGCACGATATCGCCCACTTCGACATCGCGGGAAACGATGCGGCCAAGCACCTGAAATCCGAGGTCGGCGCTGTAACGTGCTTCCACCGTGCCGGTAAAGCCGATTGCTCTCGCCTGCTTCGGCTGTGCCAGGATGGACAGAACGGGACGCGGCGGCACATCTTCGGGTGCTTCTTGCGAGCAGCCGCCAAGCGCCAGAGCGATCATGAACGGAACGATCACTTGGCCTGGCTTCATTGCGCGGCTCCCTCGGAAAAGGCGACCTCTTGTCCCTCGCGCAGGAAGCGGGCACCGCTCACCACGAAAATTTCGCCAGGGTTGAGACCGCCGGTCAGCACGACTCGTGCCGTATCGTAGCGATCGACGGCCAGAGGCCTCAGGATGGTTTTGTGGGTCTTCGGATCGACCACCCAGACCGCAGGCTTGCCATCGCTGGCGGTGAGCGCCTGCCAGGGCACATAGATGCGGTCGCGCCGCTCCACCTCCACCTCGGCCACGATCGGGGCACCCAGGGTCATGGCCGGTGGCGGATCGGTGATGGCAAGCTTGACGCGCACCGTGCCAAGTGCCCGGTCGATGACCGGGCTCACCTCGCGCAGGGTGGCATCTGCCTTTACTTCCGGGTTGGACAGCAGCCTGACGCGGATGGATACGGGCGGCCTGTTGCCGCTGAGCGCCACCTCCTGCACGTTGAAGACCGCGTCCCGGTCTCCATCGCGGGCGAGCGTGAAGGCTGGGGCCGAGGGCTGCACCACCTGGCCCACTTCCACATGGCGAGCGGTGATAATGCCATCTGCCTCTGCCCGCAATTCGGTTTGCGCGAGTGCCACCTCGGCCGTCGCAAGCCTCGCTTTCAGCGATGCCAGATCGCTCTCGGCCGAGCGCAGCTGCTGTTCGGCGGCATCAAGTTCGCGCTGCGCCAGGACGCCGCTGCGGGTCAGCGCTTCCCGGCGCTTCATGGCCGAGTTTGCCAGACGCAGCGTCGCCTCCTGCGCCGTGACGGCTGCCCTTGCCGCTTCGATATCGGCCTTGCGTTCGGCGGGATCGAGCGTCGCCAGAAGCGCGCCCGCCTTGACGTGATCCCCCACGTCCACGAGGCGGGCGCTGATGCGGCCGCTCGCCTTGAAGGAAAGGCTGGTTTCCACCCGGGCCTTGACCTCGCCCGTTCCCGTGGCGCGAAGGGCATCCGACGATATCTTTGCGGTTTCCACGGCCACGGTCGCGACGAAGGGCTTCGTTTCCTCTTCCTTGCCATCGCAGCCTGCCAGTGCGAGCGAGGCAAAGGCAAGGGCGCAAATCGACCCCTCTCGAAGCCTGGTCAAGGGGTTTCCCGGTCTGCCGGTGGTCATCGTCATGATGCGGTCCAGTCCTCGAAAGAGCAGGTCGAAGGGCACGGACGTCCCTCATATAAGAACATCAAGCGTTACATGCATTCCGGTCATAGCACAATCCGGGATTGACGTTGTGCACGTGCCACGCATGGTCGGCTCTGCTCCCCTTTGCCGGATGACCATGCCTGAGGTTGTGGTCCTCATCAAGTCCCGTTCGCTGGGGCTTTCAGGCCTGAAATCGGCCTTTTGCAGCTGTCATGGGGGTTCGTGCAGCATTTTCGGGCTTTTCAGGCGGGAAACGTCGCGGGCATGCGCCCGTGCGGCAATGTCCGGGCGCCCTTTTGACCCGGGAAAGACTTTTTGTCCGGTTCGAAGAGTGGCCAGCAAGCCTCGGTAAAAATGGAGATTCTTCCATTTACGCAACCGACAAGTCCCCGGCGGTAAATGCGTCCATCATAAGAAAAGGAAAAGGACAATAATCTTTCGGTTGTAGGTATTCGTGGTTTATGTTTTACTTGGATGACCGGCATGAAGCCCGGACCGACAGCGAAGCCGACAGGACCTCATGAGCGAGGGTGCGGCCCAGACGGGGATCAGGGCTTCATGCTTTCCGCAAGCCCGGCCGGGTTCTTTTGAACCGGGTCTCCCGCCTGGATCGTTGCATGTCTTTCATCGCCAGCCTTTTCCAGCAATCGCCCGAAATCGCCCTGTTCCTCGCCCTGGCCGGGGGCTACTGGATCGGCAAGTTCCAGTTCGGAAAATTCCAGCTCGGCGGGGTCGCGGGTTCGCTGCTGGTGGCGGTGCTCATCAGCCAGTTCGGCGTCAAGATCGACAATGGCGTCAAATCCGTCCTCTTTGCGCTTTTCATCTATGCGGTCGGTTTCGAAAGCGGCCCGCAGTTTTTCCGGTCGCTCGGCCGCCAGTCTCTCCGCGAGATCCTGATGGCCGCGGTTCTTGCGGTAAGCGCGCTTGTGACAGTCGTCATCTGCGCCCGGCTCTTTACCCTGGACAAGGGGCTTGCGGCGGGCATTGCAGCGGGCGGCCTTACCCAGTCCGCCATAATCGGTACGGCGAGCTCCGCCATCGAGAAGCTGGGTCTTGCCGCCGCGGAGGTGCAGCGTCTCCAGTCCAATGTCGCGATCGGCTATGCCGTTACCTATATTTTCGGCTCCTTCGGCGCGATCATCGTCTGCGTCAACATCCTTCCCTGGTTCATGAAGGGCTCGATCCGCGACGATGCGGTGCGGGCGGAAGCCGAGATGCTGAAGGGTGCCCATGTCTATGGGACGGGCGAAGCGCCGGCTCTTCCCGACATCGTCGGGCGCGTCTACCGGGTCGCTGAGGCCGGTGGGCAGACCGTGGCGGCGCTCGAACAGGCTGGGGGTATCACCATCGAGCGGGTGAAGCGCGAGGGCAAGATCCTGACTGTCAGCGCCGGTCTTGTCCTGAACGCTGCCGATCTCGTGCTGGTGGTCGGTCGCCGCGCGGCGGTCGTCGGGCTCGACGGGCGCATCGGGCCGGAAACGACCGGCTCGGACGAGATGGAACTCGTGGTCACCACGCGCGACCTGCAGATCACCGCACCGGAGTTTAGCGGCAAGCGCGTTTCCGATATCCTTGCGGCAAGCGAAACATTGCGTCACGGCATCTATGTGCTGCGGCTCAGCCGGGGCGGCGTGCCGCTGGCCCTCGATGGAGACACGGTCATTGCGGCGGGCGATATCGTCACCGTGCATGGGGTGGACGAGGATCTGAAACGGCTTGCCGGGCGGGTGGGCCCCGCGCTCCTTCCGAGCGACAAGACCGATTTCGTCTTTCATGGTCTTGGCCTTGTGGCCGGGCTGCTCGCGGGCCTGCTGGTGCTGCGCATCGGTTCCATTCCCCTGACGCTGGGGGCTGGTGGCGGGGCGCTTCTCTCCGGCCTTGCCTTCGGCTGGTATCGCAGCCGACACATGGCGATAGGCAACATGCCGAGCGGCGCTTCCACCCTCCTGCGCGATCTCGGGCTTGCCGGTTTCGTCGCGGTGGTCGGTCTCCAGTCCGGTCAGCAGGCGGTAAAGACCATTGCGGAAAACGGCCTTTCCCTTTTCCTCATCGGCGTGGTCGTCACCATCCTGCCGCTGATCGTCACCATGCTCGTCGGACGCTACCTGCTTGGATACCGCAATGTGGCGGTTTTTGCCGGCGCACTGTCCGGCTCGCGCAGCGCCAATCCTGCCTTCGGGGAAATCCTCGACAAGGCCGGCAATTCCGTTCCCACCACCTCCTTCGCCATCACCTATGCGCTCGCCAACGTGTTTCTCACGCTGCTCGGGCCGCTTGTGGTGGCGCTCGTCTGATTCTCGACCGGAGCCTTGCCCATGACCGATTACAGCCAGTTTTCGACGCTCAGCCCATTTGAGCTCAAGGATGAACTCATCAAACTCGCCTCCGGACGCAGCGATCATCTGATGCTGAACGCGGGGCGCGGCAATCCGAACTTCCTTGCCACGCTGCCCCGCCGGGCCTTTTTCCGGCTCGGCCTCTTTGCCACCGCCGAATCCGAGCTGAGCTATTCCTACATGCGTGAAGGCATAGGCGGCCTGCCGCGCATCGAGGGCATCGAAGCCCGTTTCGAACGCTTCATCAGCGAAAACCGGGATCAGGAAGGCACGGTCTTTCTGGGGCGCGCGCTCAGCTATGTGCGAGACCAGCTGGGGCTCTCGGCCTCCGCCTTCCTCCATGAGATCGTCGAGGGCATTCTCGGCTGCAATTATCCCGTGCCGCCGCGCATGCTGACGGTCAGCGAGGCGATCGTGCGGCAGTATCTGATGCGGGAAATGGTGGGCGGTCGCGTGTCGGCGGAGGATGTGGATGTCTTCGCGGTGGAGGGCGGCACCGCGGCCATGACCTACATTTTCGATACGCTGAAAACCAACCGCCTGGTCCAGGCGGGCGACAAGGTGGCGATCGGCATGCCGGTCTTCACGCCCTATATCGAGATCCCGGAACTTGAAACCTATGGCCTGACCGAAGTCGCGATCCATGCGGATCCCGAGAACGGCTGGCAATATCCAGACAGCGAGCTGGACAAGCTGAAGGATCCTGCAATCAAGATCTTCTTCTGCATCAACCCTTCCAATCCGCCCTCGGTCAAGCTCGACGATCGCAGCCTGGCGAGGATAGCGGACATCGTGAAGAAGGATCGCCCGGATCTGATGATCCTGACGGATGATGTCTACGGTACCTTTGCCGACAATTTCCGTTCGCTCTTTGCCGTCTGCCCGCAAAATACGATCCTCGTCTATTCCTATTCGAAATATTTCGGCGCCACGGGCTGGCGTCTCGGAGCGGTGGCGCTCCATCGGGACAATGTCCTCGACCGGGCGCTGGCTGCCCTGCCGGAGGCGGACCGCGCCATGCTCGAGCGCCGCTATGCATCGATCACCACGGATGTGCCGGGCCTGAAATTCATTGACCGTCTGGTGGCCGACAGCCGCACCGTGGCGCTCAATCACACGGCGGGTCTTTCGCTTCCCCAGCAGGTGCAGATGGTGCTCTTCTCGCTCTTTGCACTGATGGACGAGAGCGACAGCTACAAATCGGCGCTGAAGGGCCTGATCCGGAAGCGGCAGGCCGCGCTCTATGCCGAACTGGGCATTGCCCTGCCGGATGACGAAAATGCGGTCGATTACTACACGCTGCTCGATCTGGAAAAGATCGCCCGGGCGCTCTACGGATCGGACTTTGCCGCCTGGGTACGGAATAATTTCGCCGCCAACGAACTGCTTTTCCGAATTGCGGATGAAACCGGTATCGTGCTTCTGCCCGGCCGCGGCTTCGGCACCCAGCATCCCTCCGGGCGCGCCTCGCTCGCCAATCTTAACGAATATGAATATGCCCGCATCGGCCGTGCCCTGCGCAGGATGGCCGACGAGTACCACTCCGCCTGGAAGAACGGGGCGTGACAGGGGGCGGGGCGGCCCCCGCCAGCCGCCCCTTCCTTCCGGGAGCATGGGCTTACGGGGCCATGAAGGGGTTCCAGCCCGCGTCTTCGACCAGGTCTGGTGCCTTATAAAATCTGACAACCTGCGATTTTTTCTGATTTTTGTCAGGTGGCCTGTTCGTGCTAGGCAGGTCAGCCCGTTCCTGCTTTGTCCTGTCCCGGAAGGCTCGCCCCATGACCGTCGATCATCAGACTGCCGATGCCGGCCCGGCGCTGGCACCCGATCTTGCCCGCCGCAACCGTCTGGTCATCGGCCTTCTTCTGGTTTCCGCCTTCGTCGTGATACTCAACGAAACGATCATGGCGGTCGCCCTGCCGCGGCTGATGGCGGATCTGCAGATTTCCGCGAGCATGGCGCAATGGCTTTCGACCGCCTTCATGCTCACCATGGCGGTGGTCATTCCGGTGACAGGTTATCTGTTGCAGCGGCTGAACACGCGTCCGGTCTTCATTCTCGCCATGGCCCTGTTTTCGCTGGGTACGCTGATTTCCGCCGTCTCGCCCGGCTTTCCGCTGCTTGTCATCGGCCGCATCGTCCAGGCTTGCGGCACGGCGATCATGATGCCGCTCCTGATGACGACGGTGATGCATCTCGTGCCGCCGGAAAATCGTGGCAAGACGATGGGCAATATTTCCATCGTCATTTCCGTCGCCCCGGCCATCGGCCCTACGCTTTCGGGCCTGATCCTCTCCGTACTGGACTGGCGCTGGCTGTTCCTGCTCGTGCTGCCGATTGCCCTTGCGGCGCTGGCGCTCGGCATGTGGAAGATCCGCAACGTGACCGAGCCTTCCGAGGCTCCGATCGACATTCCCTCCGTGCCGCTGGCGGCGCTCGGTTTTGGCAGCTTCGTCTATGGACTGAGTGGCCTTGGGGAGGCCGCAGCGGGGCCGCAGATGGTCTCACCACTGGTGCCTCTTGCCGCCGGCGCCGTGACCATCCTTGTTTTCGTGCTGCGCCAGCATATTCTGGCAAAGCAGAACCGCGCCCTTCTCGACCTGCGCACGCTCACGATTCCCGCCTTCACCATACCAGCCGTGATGATGGCGATCCTGATGATGTCGATGTTCGGCGTCTTCATCCTGCTTCCGATCTTCCTGCAGACTGTCTTGAAGCTCACCACGCTGCAGACGGGTCTCCTGCTCCTGCCAGGCGGGCTGATCATGGGTCTCTGCGCGCCCCTCGTCGGCAGTCTCTATGACCGGCACGGGCCGCGTCCGCTCGTCGTTCCTGGTGCGCTCCTCTTCAGCGGCCTGATGTGGGCGCTGACCTTCATCCAGCCTGAAACGCCGGTCTGGCTGCTGCTGGCGGCTCACGTGGTTCTCAGCATCGGCCTTGCGCTCATGTTCACGCCGCTTTTCACCTCCAGTCTCGGTTCGCTGCCGCCGGCGCTCTATTCCCATGGCAGCGCCATGATCGGCACCACACAGCAAGTGGCCGGTGCGGCGGGCACCGCGCTTTTCGTCGCGATCATGACGTTGAGGAGCACGGCGGAGACGCTGTCGGGGGCGGACCCCGCCGCAGCGATAGCGGCCGGCATTCGTGGCGCCTTTCTCTGCGGCGCCATCATATCGCTCGGGGCCATCGTGACCGCCTTCTTCATCCGCAAACCCGAAACGGGTGGCAAGGAGGCCGGGCACGGTGCGTGATGGGGATCTCAGCCTTTCGCCGAGACTCTTGCTTCCATTAAAGGCTGCCTGGCCTCCGCGCGTACAGGGCAGTCCATTTAGACGGTGGCCTTCGATTATGGGGCCGGTTCCGCTTCGTTCCGCGGGCGCAGCGCAAGCCAGGCGGCCAGGAGCATGACGGCCATGCCGGCGAGATCGACGACATCGACCGTTTCGCCGAGCAGAATCACGCCCAGCAGGACCGCTATAGCTGGAGAAACGAAGGCATAGGAGCCCGAGCGCGAGGCCCCGATATCGCGCAACAGGCGCATATAGATGGTGTAGCCGATCAGTGAGCCGAACAGCACCAAAAACAGCCATCCACCCCAGGCCGCCCATCCCCAGTCGCCCGAAAGCGCATCCCTTGCGCCGTCTTCGAAGAACAGCGAAACGACAAGGAGTATGAAACCGCCGAGCGCGGTGGTCATCTTCCGGGCAAGCTGACATCTTCGGCCTATCGGATGAGGCCGCCTAGAGCCGTGGACGGTGCTTTGCATGGCGCTCGGGTGTTGCATGCCCGTCCATCAGGCCGATATCCCGTTGCAGGTGGGTCGACAATTCCTCGAGCGAGAAGGGACGGGGCGGTACGGTCTGCGACATGCCGAAGGAGGACCGCAGCGCACGCCGGATCGGAGCGAAGAATATCAGTGATTTCGGTAATTTACGGGTGGTGATATTCATGGTGACAACCCCTTGCGGAAGTGTTTCATGGGGGTAGTATCGCCCCTCCCGCCCGGTCTTGCCAATTCAAGATCGGTTAGCATGCATAAGGGGGTTTTATCGATCAATGGGCTGGACCCTACCACCACTGCCGGCGCTGCGGGTCTTCGAGGCGGCCGCCCGGCTGGGCAATTTCACCCGTGCCGCCGAGGAACTGGGCATGACCCAGGCAGCCGTCAGTTATCAGATCAAGGTGCTGGAGGAGCGGGTGGGCACGCCGCTTTTCATGCGCACCGCGCGCAAGGTGGTGCTGACGGAAACCGGCGAAGCCATGGCCGGCCGGGCGACGGAGGCCTTTGCCATTCTTTCGGAAAGCTATGCAAGCGCCCGCCACGGGGCCTCTGGCGAGCTGTCTCTCACGACGGTGCAGACCTTTGCCTCGAACTGGCTTTCGGAGCGGCTCGGCGCCTTTCAGCGCCTGCATCCGCACATCGTCGTGAAGCTCGATACGTCGAGCCGGATGGTCGATCTGGTGAGGGAAGGAATTGACCTCGCCATCCGGGTCGGTCATGGTGAATGGCCTGGCCTGGAGGCGCATTTTCTCTTTAGCGGCAATTACGCCCCGATGCTGAGCCCAAGGCTTGCCGAATCGATCGGCGGCATTCGCGAGCCGGTGGATCTTTACCGCCTGCCTCTGCTTGGCCATTCGGATCCCTGGTGGAAGGTCTGGTTCGAGGCGGCCGGCCTATCCTTCGAGCGGGACAGGGTCATCCCGGGCCCGAGCCTCGGCGTTCAGTTCTACGAGGCCGTAGCGGCAGTTGCCGGACAGGGCGTTGCCATTCTGACGCGCAAGCTCTCCGAAGCCTATCTCGCCGATGGCCGCCTCATCCAGCCCTTCCCGGTGGAAGGCGGGGATGGTCACGGCTACTGGCTCGTCTACCCGCAGGGTCGCCGCTCCGTGCCGAAGATCCGCCAGTTTCGCGAATGGATCATTGCCGAAACCGCGCCCTTGCGCGAGAGCTGACGGAGCGGGTGCCGATGCCCCGCTCCAGCCGCCCTGCCGGCCCTAGCCTTCCTAGGTTCGCATGACCCGGTAGATCGCCGGGATCACGAGCACAGTCAGAAGCGTGGAGGAGGCAAGGCCGAAAAGCAGAGAGATGGCCAGCCCCTGGAAGATCGGGTCCGTCAGGATCACGGCCGCCCCGATTATGGCGGCAAGTGCCGTTAGAAGGATCGGCTTGAAGCGGATCGCCCCTGCCTCGATCAGGATATCCGTCAGAGAGCGCCGGGCCCGGTCCGCGTGGCGGACGAAATCCACGAGCAGGATCGAATTGCGTACGATAATGCCCGCCAGCGCGATGAAACCGATCATCGATGTGGCCGAGAAGGGCGCCCCGAAGAGCCAGTGCCCGCCCAGAATGCCGATGAAGGTGAGGGGCACTGGGGTGAGGATGACAAGCGGCAGCTTGAAAGACCCGAACTGCCCGACGACGAGGATATAGATGCCGAGCAGGGCGATCATGAAAGCGGCGCCCATGTCGCGGAAGGTTACCCAGGTCACCTCCCATTCCCCATCCCAGAGCAGGGTGGAAAGGCTTTCGTCCTTCGGCTGGCCATGCAGTGCAATCACCGGCTTGGGCAGGCCCGTCCAGTCCTCCCGGTCCAGCGCCTCCTGCACCGCCAGCATGCCGTAAAGGGGGGCTTCATAGGCACCGGCAAGCTCCGCCGTTACCATTTCAGCCTCCATGCCATTATGCCGGAAGATGGGAAGCGAGGTCTTTTCCTCGGTCACGGCCACCACATCCCCCAGTTCCACCACGCCCCGGTCGCCCGGCAGAACATTGGTCGGCATGGGGGTGGTGAGGAAGGATTCGTCGAGTACTTTATCTCCCTTGGCCCGTTCCAGACGGATGGGTATCGGCGGGCGCCCGCCGCCGCGATGGGAATAGCCGATCGTCCTGCCACCGGCGAGAATGCCGATCGTATCGAAGACGTCACCCTCCTCCACATGATAGAATTCCGCATTGTCGGTGGAAACGGTGAGCCGCTTGCGCCGGGCTTCCACGCCGTAGGAATTGTCGATATCGACGATGAAGGGCACGGAGCGGAAAGCATGTTCCACCTTTTCCGCCACGCGGCGGCGGGTATCCGCATCCGGCCCGTAGATCTCGGCAAGAAGCGTGGCCATGACGGGCGGTCCCGGCGGCGGTTCCACGACCTTCAGGCTGGTACCCGCAGGCACTCTGAGACCGGCAATCTTGCGGCGGATATCGAGCGCGATCTCATGGCTCGATCGGGCCCGGTCGCCCTTCGGCACCAGATTGATGGCCACATCACCCTGATCAGGGTTTGTGCGCATATAGGCATGGCGGACGAGGCCGTTGAAATTGAAGGGGGCAGCCGTGCCCGCATGAGTTTCCACCGAAACCACTTCCGGCATATCCAGAATAATGCGGCCGACCGCCTGGGCAACCGCGTCTGTCTCCTCGGTGGCGCTGCCTTCGGGAAGGTCAAGGGTAACCGAGAGCTCCGACTTGTTGTCGAAGGGCAGGAGCTTCACCGTGACGCTCTTCGTGTAGAAGAGCGACAGGGAACCGAGGGTCAGGAGGCCGACAGAGGCCAGAAAGAGGGCGCTCCGCCTCTTCGAGGCAAGGATCGGCCGGGCGACCGCCCGATAAAGGGTGCCGAGACGTCCCCCCGCCTCGGCCTCAGGCGCATGATGGACGGGTGCCTGTCCGGCAACCTTCAGCATCAGCCAGGGCGTGACGATGACCGCCACGAAGAAAGAGAAGATCATCGCGGCCGAAGCATTGGCGGGGATAGGGCTCATATAGGGACCCATCATGCCGGATACGAAGAGCATGGGGAGCAGTGCCGCCACCACGGTCAGCGTCGCGACGATTGTGGGGTTTCCCACTTCCGCCACCGCCTCGATGGCGCTTCGCTTGCGGCCGCGGCCATCGCCCATGCCCCAGTGGCGGGCAATATTCTCGATGACCACAATGGCGTCATCCACCAGAATGCCGATGGAGAATATCAGCGCGAAGAGCGATACACGGTTCAGCGTGTAGCCCATCAGCCGCGAGGCGAAGAGGGTGAGAAGGATCGTGACCGGTATGACGATCGCCACCACGAAGGCTTCCCGCCGACCGATGGCCAGCCAGACCAGCGCAATGATGGAGAGCGTGGCAAGGCCGAGGTGATAGAGAAGCTCGTTTGCCTTTTCATTGGCGGTTTCGCCGTAATTGCGCGTGACCTCTACTGCCATGTCGGTGGGGATGAGCTGTCCTTCGACGGCCTTGACCCGTTCGAGCACCGCTTCGGCCACCACCACCGCATTGGAGCCGGCCCGCTTGGCGATCGCCAGCGTGACCGCCGGCATGCGCGTCATGGTTCCTTCCGGTCCCTTGCGCAGGCTGGAGACGAGGGCATCATTGCCATTGGTTACGAGCGCGACGGTGGCGACATCGCGGACATAGACCGGGCGTCCGTCGCGGGCAGTGAGGAGGAGATTGCCGATCTCGTCGGGCGAGACCAGCGTTTCCCCGGCCATGAGGCTGATCTCCTCGCCGGCATCGCGGACCTCGCCCGCCGGGGCGGCCCTGTTGGCACCGCCGACCTTCGCGGCCAGCTGCTGCAGCGTGACACCGTAAAGAGCGAGCTTTTCCGGCTTCGGTTCTATGCGGATCTCCTCGCCGGTTTCGCCGACCAGATAGGTCAGGCCGACATCATCGACCTTGGCCACTTCGTTGCGCAATTCACGCACCACGCGGGTCAGGTCATTGGCATTGACCCTGCCCGCGGATTCCGGCCGGGGCGAGAGTGTCAGCGTGACGATCGCCACATCATCGATCCCGCGGCCGACGATCTTGGGTTCGGGAATGCCGACGGGGATGCGGTCCATATTGGCGCGGAGGCGGTCATGAACTCTCAGCACCGCCGCATCGGCAGAGGTGCCGACCATGAAGCGGGCGGTGACCAGGACCTGATTGTCCATCGAATTGGAATAGACATGTTCGACGCCGTTGATGCTCTTGACGATGGTTTCGAGCGGCTCGGTGATCAGTTTTTCCGCATCCGCCGCCTTCAGGCCCGGGGCGGGGACGATGATATCGACCATGGGCACGGAGATTTGCGGCTCCTCCTCCCGGGGCAGGGTGAGGAGAGCCACGAGACCGAAGGCGAAGGCCGCGATCAGGAAAAGCGGGGTCAGCGGCGAGCGAATGAAGAAGCGGGTGAGGTTGCCGGCAATGCCGAGGTTTCCCTTCGGCTCTTCTCCCACTGCGCCGGTTTCGGGCCCGTGTTGCATATCGGAGGTCGATGTCATGGCACCATCACCGTTTCGCCTTCGGAAAGTCCGCTCAGGATTTCGACCGCCTCCTCGCCGTCCTGGAGCAGGGGACGGCCAGCGATGACCACACGTTCCACCGGCTGGCCCGCTTCGCTGATCGTGACGAAATCGAGGCCAGCGCGGGTGTGGACAGCGGCGGCGGGGACAAGAAGCGCTTGGCGCTCGCCGACAGGCAGTTCGACCAGCAGGCGAGCACCGATGAAATCGGAGGAAAGGCCGGGCACATCCACATCGGCCGTAACCCGCCCGGATACGATTTCCGGATAGATCCGCGCCAGCCGGCCGTTGAGCTGCTTGCCGGATGAGTCGATGGTGATCATCGCCCCCTGCTTCAGTGCCGTCGCGTGGCGTTCGGGTATGGCAAGGCGCAGGAAATAGCCGCCGCCGGCCAGCGTTGCCACGGTTTCGCCTGCCATGACAACGGCCGAGCGGGTGAGGGGAACGGAGAGAATGCGGCCGGCTGCCGGGGCCAGCACCGCCCCCTGCGCCGATTGTTCGACAAGGACGGACCGGCTGGCTTCGGCAGCCCGGATCTCGTTTTCCGTCACATCCACCTGGGTCTGCAGCTGGTCTACGCGCTGCGCGGTCGTCGTGCCGCTTTTCAGGAGCTGGCGGGCACGATCGAGTTCTGCCCGGGCATTGGAGAGCGAGGCCTTGAGACCGAGAAGCTGGGCATCCACCGCCCTGATCTGGAAGTCGTTCCGGTCATCGGTGATGCGGGCAATCACCGTTCCCGCCTTGACCTCGTCACCCTCGGTGACCGTCAGTTCCGTCACGGTGCCGGGAATGCGGGCGCGGGCAAGCACGCGGTCACGCGCCTCCACCTCGCCATAGACGGCTTTCATTTCCGGAATGGTCACGGCCTTCAACAGCCGCTCGGCGGCCTTCGCTTCCGGTGCCAGAAGGGCCGCGATCAGCAGGCCTGTCCAGAGGGTGGGCTTCATGACGATCCCCTTAGAAGGCCGGTCCGCGGCCAAGGCCGAGCTTGCGGAAGAGGATGGCGGCCGGACAGAAACCGGTGAAAGAGGACTGGATGAGGTTTGCCCCGATGAAGGCGGTAAACCACATGAAAGCCGGATGCACATAGGCCGTCAGCAGAAGCGACAGCAGCACCATGAGGCCGGCAAAGAGAAGAACGGCGCGATCGATGGACATGGTATAACCCTTTATATTTCATATCTACGTATTATCGTAGGTATAGAGCGTGAGGGAGTCAAGCCGGGCCGGCAGTGTTATCGATGATGTGGTTCAGGAAGCGGGCGGGCAGTCGCTCTTGCCGCAGAAGCTCTCATAAAGGGTGGCGACGATCGCCCGGGCCGGTTCGCTTTCAATGCGATACCAGATCGTCTGCCCGTCGCGGCGCCCGGAAATGATCCGGTCCCGCCGCAGCAGGGCCAGATGCTGGGAGACGGTCGAGTCGCGGATACCCAGGAACTCCGCCAGTTCGCCAACGGAATGTTCCCCGTCACTTAGACGGCAGAGGATCAGCAGCCGGTGCCGGTTCGAGAGGGACTTCAGGAGCTCGCTCGCCTGATCGGCTCCGGCTCTCATCTCTTCAGGATTAATCTTCATAGTTACGTATATATATTTGCAGCCTTCCCAGGGCAAGGGCGCGACAGCGGGAATTGACATCCCGAAAATTATTTATATATGTACCTACGTAATATCGTATATTTTTCCGGAGAGCTCCATGATCCAGCCGCAGTCGCCTGTCAGGCCCGACGTCACGGCCTTCTTCGATGCCGACACCCATACGGTTTCCTATGTGGTGCGTGACCCGGGGTCGTCTTCTTGCGCGGTGATCGATTCCGTTCTGGATTTCGATTACGCCGCGGGCCGGATCTTCCATCACTCCGCCGACCGCATCATTGCCCATGTCCGCGAGAAGGGCTTGCGGCTCGAATGGCTGATCGAGACGCATGTCCATGCGGACCATCTTTCGGCTGCCCCCTATATCCAGCAGGCGCTCGGCGGCAAGATCGGCATTGGCGAGGGTATCCGGATCGTCCAGGACACGTTCGGCAAGATCTTCAACGAAGGCACGGCCTTCGAGCGCGACGGCAGCCAGTTCGATCATCTCTTCCACGATGGGGACCGCTATGCGATCGGCGGGCTTGAGGCCACGGTCCTGCACACGCCGGGACATACGCCTGCCTGCATGACTCATGTGGTCGGCGATGCGGTCTTTGTGGGCGATACGCTGTTCATGCCGGACGGGGGTACGGCGCGGGCCGATTTTCCGGGCGGCGACGCGCGGACGCTCTACCGTTCGATCCGCCGCATCCTGGCCCTGCCGGACGAGACGCGCCTCTTCATGTGCCATGATTATGGACCGGAGGGCCGGGACATCCGCTGGGAAACCACGGTAGCCGCGGAACGGGCGCATAATATTCACGTGCGCGACGGCGTTTCCGAAGACGAATTCGTGGCGATGCGCGAAGCGCGCGACCGGACGCTCGGCATGCCGAAGCTCATCATTCCCTCGATCCAGGTCAACATGAAGGCCGGCGCCCTGCCGGAGAAACAGGCAAATGGAACGCGCTATCTCACAGTTCCGCTCGATGTTCTTGGATCATGACATGCTGAAACGCCTTTTTGCCCTGTTCACGGAGAAGAAGACCAAGATGGTTGCCACCCGCAAGATCGACACTCAATTCGACGTCGCCGGACAGATTGCGCCGGATCAGGCCGCCGATATCGCCGCCCGCGGCTACAGGACGCTCATCTGCATGCGTCCTGACAATGAGGGCTTCAATCAGCCTGCCTTTTCCGATGTGAAACAGGCGGCCGAGACCGCGGGCATGGAAGCCATCTATTTCCCGGTGGTGCCGGGCTCCATGGCGGCGGATCAGGCGCGTGAACTCAAGGCCATCCTTGCCGGCCGCCAGGGCCCCGTGCTTGCCTATTGCGCGTCCGGCAATCGGTGCGCGGCGGCCTATGAACTTTCCAGACGGGTCTGATGCTGGAGGCGATTGCATCGGGAGGACTGGTGGGCTTCACGCTTGGCCTCGTGGGCGGCGGTGGCTCCATTCTCGCCACGCCCCTTCTCCTCTATGTGGTGGGTGTGCGTGATCCTCATGCCGCCATCGGCACCAGCGCGCTTGCGGTGTCGGTCAATGCCTATCTCAATCTCCTTGCCCATGCGAGCAAGGGGCATGTGCGCTGGACCTGCGGCCTGATCTTTGCCGCCGTCGGCCTTCTCGGCACCCTCGCCGGATCGAGCCTCGGCAAGCGGATGGACGGGCATGCGCTCCTCTTTCTCTTCGGCTTCGTCATGGTGGCGGTCGGCCTTCTCATGCTGCGCCCCCGCCCCGCGGAACGGCAGGAGGAAAGGCCGAACCGGCGCATTTGCCTGCGCACCGCTTTCCTCGCGCTCGGTACGGGTGCCGCATCCGGCTTTTTCGGGATCGGCGGCGGCTTTCTCATCGTTCCCGCACTGATGGCGGGCACGGGCATGCCGATGATCAATGCGGTCGGCACGTCGCTGCTTTCGGTCGGTACCTTCGGCCTGGCAACGGCTGCGAATTATGCGCTTTCCGGCCTGATCGACTGGCCGGTTGCCGGAGAATTCATTGCCGGAGGCGCGCTCGGGGGTGCAGCCGGTCTCCTCATGGCAGTCCGGCTTTCCGCCTATCGGCGCGCGCTCGATTCCATTCTTGCGGTTCTGATCTTTGCGGTCGCTGCCTATGTGCTCATTCGGAGCGGCGCGGATCTCTTCGGCTAACGCCTCACCCCGGCGAGCCTTCAGCGGCGGAGCGCCCGAAGCACGCCGGATGTCCCGCCCCCGCAGAAGAAACGGTCCTTACCATCGGATTCGAGACCGGAAATCACCTTTCCGTCGGGCATGACCCGTTCTTCGAGGACCGCCCCGTTTGAAGGATCGATGTGGCGGAGCGTGCTTTCCTCCTCTTCCCAGGTCGCATGCCAAAGCTCCCCGCCGAGCCAGGTCACGCCGGTCACGAACCGATCGGAAAAGATGGCCTTCAGCACTTCGCCGGTCTCGGGATCGATCTGGCTTATCGTCCTCTCCCGGTAATTGCCGACCCAGAGGCTGCCCTCCGCCCAGGCCATGCCGGAATCGCCGCCGGCACCGGGCGCGGGAATGGTGGCGAGAACCGTGCCACTTTCCGGATCGATCTTGCGGATGCTGGCCTCGCCGATCTGGTAGAGATAGCGCCCGTCGAAGGCCGTGCCCGCGTCGGCGGGCACCGGTATCGACCGGCCGAGGTGGCCGGTATCCGGATCGAGGGACCGGAGAGCGGGACCGGTTGCGACCCATACGGCCTCGCCATCGAAGGTAACGCCATTGATGCGGTCTGCCCCTTCGAATGGGCCATATTCGCGAAGAATCTGTACCTTTGTCTTGGTCATGGTTTTTTCTAGCCTGACAGCAGCGGGCCGGGGAGTAACAAAACTGACGGGAATCCCGGAAAGGCGCCGAGCACCCATTTTTGCGTGCGCCCCCTGCCGATGCTGCGGATCCTGCCCAGGCGAGCAAGCCGGTCCGTTTCGCGCTGGACGCTGCGTGGGCTGAGGCCAAGCGCCAGCGCAAGGACGGTTGACGACCAGGCCTCGCCATCGCCCAGCAGGGAAAGAAGGGCGCTGGCCTCGCCATCGGCCGGAGGAAGCATCAACACGAGCGGTGTTCCCCGCTCCACCGGCCTGAGGACGAAGCCCTTCTCCACCGCATCGATATCCGCCGCTCCCCTCAAAAGGCGCCTGAGGCGACCGATCTCCACGCGCAGCCGGGCACGGTGGGATTCGTCGACACTTCGTGCGCCGAAAACCTGGCTGAGCAGGCGGCCCCGATCGGCCCCCTCAGGCCCCGCCTCGGCGAGATGGCGGGCAAGCCCGAAGAGGACCGGCCGGCGGGAAAGATCGATCACCCGGCTTTTCAGAATTACCCTATGCCGGCAGGCATCGATAATCAGCGCTGGGGAAAGGAGGAGATCCTCCACCGCCTGAATATCCAGCATGGCCGGGCCTTCCGCCGTCCAGCGGCGGGCGAGCGGACGGGCAAGCTCGGCAAGCGCCTGTTCCGCTTCCGCGATGAGGGCGGGCACGCGGCCGCGGTTCGCCTCCCCGCATGCGGCCTCAAGCAGGGTCCGGCATTGCCGGCCCTGAAGGCGGCGGAGCGCCATCGCCCCTTCCAGCAGCAGCTTCTGTGTCATCAGGACGGGGGGCAGGGAGCGGCCGGCAAGCGGCGCCAGCCGTTCCTCTGCCTTCGCTATTCGTCCAAGAAGCAGGCTGAGGCGGGCGCTCAGCAGGCGCGCATGCACGGCATTGCCCCCATCCCCGGCACTTTCGAGATGCTCAAGCGCCTCTCCGAGGTCGACGGATGGGCCGGCCAGATCCCGGCAGACGAGCGCGATTTCCGCCTCCGCCACCCGACAGCGGGCGCGCGCGACGTGCTCCTGCGTTCCGAAACAACTTTCCGCCTGGCGCAGCAGGACGCGTGCCCTGGCGAAGTCGCCGAGCTGGGCCATGGCGATCCCTCGCAAGGCCAGCGCCTGGGCATCGTCGCGCATCGCGATCCATTTCAGCGCGGCGATCGGATCACCCGCCGCAAGATGGCGCGCAGCGGCATTGATGAGGCTGTCCATGGCAATCCCGACAGACTTGTCACTCCCGCCCGTTCCGGCGGCTGACTTAGCTTGAGCTTCTCGACACAGTTTAACGAGGAGATCTTGTCATGAACAATCCCGTAATTTCGAAAGAGGAATGGCTTGACGCCCGGCTGGAGCTGCTGGAGGCAGAAAAGGCGCTCACCCGCCACAAGGATACGGTTACCCGGCAACGCATGGCCATGCCCTGGGTGCGGGTAACGAAGCCCTATGTCTTCGATACGCGCGAGGGCAAGAAAACGCTGGCCGAGCTTTTCGACGGGCGCTCGCAATTGATCGTCTACCATTTCATGCTGGGTCCTGACTGGGAGCAGGGCTGCAAGTCCTGTTCCTTCTGGGCAGACAATTTCAACGGCATACCCCTGCACCTCAACCAGCGCGACGTGACCTTCACGGCCATATCGCGTGCCCCACTTGGCCGGATCGAGGCCTATCGCCAGCGCATGGGCTGGAGCTTCCCCTGGGCCTCCTCGCATGAAAGCGATTTCAATTTCGATTATCAGGTATCGGCCACGCCCGAAGATCAGGCCCGTGGGCAGATGGTCTATAACTACCAGCTCCAGCCCATGGCCATGTCGGAAATCGTTGGTATCAGCGTCTTTGCCCGAAGGGGGCAGGACGAGGTCTTCCATACCTATTCCTGCTATGGGCGGGGCGTGGAAATGGTGAACGGCGCCTATCATTTCCTCGATCTCGTGCCGAAGGGCCGCGACGAGGCTGGCCTTCCCTATCCCATGGCCTGGGTGAAGCGCCATGACGAATACTGACCCGCGCGGGGGCCGCTCCCCGGCCCCCACTCCCAGATTTGGCTGTTGTCAAATTTCCCTTATTTCCACCGGCGCAGTTTCCGGGCAGCATGGTCCGCATTGCAGCCGGCCATCGATCGAGGAGGAGATCATGCCGCACATATCCTATCGCTGGGTCATGGTGGCGGCGGGCGGCCTGCTCGGCTGCATGGTCATCGGCTCGCTCTTTTCGCTTCCGGTCTTCCTGATGCCGATCTCGAAGGAGACGGGCTGGTCGGTCACCGGCATTTCCGCCGCCATGACGGTGGGGTTCCTGGCCATGGCATTCGGCAATATTGCGAGCGGCATGCTTTCCGACCGCATCGGGCCACGGCCTGTGGTGCTTGCCGGCTCGGTTCTTCTTTCGGGCAGCCTTGCGCTTGCCAGTCTTTCTCCGTCGCTGATCCTCTTCCAGTTTCTCTTCGGCCTCTGCATGGGTCTTGCCGCTGCGGCCATCATCACGCCGATGATGGCAAGCGTCACCGGCTGGTTCGATACGCATCGAAGCCTTGCCGTTTCGCTGGTCTCGGCCGGTCTTGGCATGGCGCCAATGATCGTGTCTCCCTTCGCGGCCTGGCTGGTCACGATCCATGACTGGCGGGTCTCCATGCAGATCATCGCGCTGATTGCGGCCTGCATCATGATCCCGCTTTCGCTCTTGGTGCGCAGGCCTCCGCAGCTTTCGGCGGCGGCATCATCGGCAGAGGGTTCGGTGACGGCAGCGGAACCCGGCGGCGGCATGAGCCTGCGACAGGTGGTCCGAACGCCGCAATTCCTCATCCTGCTCCTTACCAACTTCTTTTGCTGCGCCACCCATTCCGGGCCGATCTTCCATACGGTGAGCTATGCGGTGACCTGCGGCATTCCGATGATGGCGGCCGTGACCATCTACAGCATCGAGGGGCTTGCCGGCATGGGCGGGCGTATTGCCTTCGGGCTGCTCGGCGATCGTTTCGGCGCGCGGAACGTGCTGGTGGTCGGGCTGCTTGCCCAATCCTTTGGTGCGCTCGGCTATGTGCTTGCCGGCGGGCTCGGCAGTTTCTATGCGGCGGCGGCCGTCTTCGGTTTCATCTATGCCGGCGTCATGCCGCTCTATGCGGTGCTGGCACGGGAAAATTTCCCGCTCCGCCACATGGGTTCGGTCATAGGCGGCATGTCCATGGCCGGCAGCCTCGGCATGGCGCTCGGCCCCATTGCGGGCGGGCTGATCTATGACAATTTCGCCACCTATACCTGGCTCTATGTCGGCTCCTGGGCGGTGGGGCTCGGCGCCTTTGCGATTGCCATGATGTTCCGGCCTATCCCGGAAAACGAGCGGGAGCACCTGCCAGCCGCCGCCTGAGCGAAGCCTTGCCTACCCTCAGAGCAGCTTGAACCGCTTCAGCATGACCCATGCAAGCGCCACGGATATGGTGATGACAAGGGCGGCAAAGAGGGTGCCGGAGTTTTCCCCCGCAAAGGGAAGATTGCCGGTGTTCATACCGAAAAAGCCGGTTACCAGCGTGGGCGGCATGAGGAAGGCGGTAAAGAGTGACAGGATATAGAGGTGCCGGTTGGTTTCCGACGTGGCGCGGCTGTCGATGTCCTCATGAAGCAGCCGGGCACGTTCCTGAAGAGAGGAAACATCCCGCTCCACCGTTTCGATACGGTCCGAAAGCTGCCGTGCAATGGCTTCGAAGCCAGGCGGGATCTCGTCATCGTCGGCGGAGGTTACCCGGCGCAAAAGGGCGAGCTCCGTGCGCAGGTGCCTGTGAAGCTTGACGATGGTGCGCCGTGCCGGGGCAAGGCGGCGCGTCTCGTCGCGCCGGGCGTCCTCATAGACGAAATCCTCGATCAGGTTCAGCTCGTCATTGATCTCCTGCACCATGCCGGTGACGGTACGCTGGAACTCGATCACGAGCGCGGAAAAGACGTCCATCGGTCCGCGCACCCGGCCGTTCTTCTCGATCGCCGCCCGCACCCGGTCGATGCTGCGGAGAGGGTGCAGGCGGGTGGTGATGATGAAGCTTTCGGTGACGGCAAAATGCAGCCAGCCGATGTCGGAGGTCATGGCATCGAAATCGCGCTGGAAATCCACCAGCGTCCCGCAGATGTATTCCGGCGATACGGTGAGGGCCGCATGGGCGTCGCGGCTTGTCAGGGCCTGAAGCGCTTCCGGGGGCAGGCCGGGCAGGCGTTCGAGGAGCGCCGGAAGGCGGGCGTCGCTGAGCGCCAGATGCAGCCAGAAAAAGCCACCGCCCTCCTGCAGCTCGGCAAGGCTCACATCGCGGCGCTCCCGCCGGCAGCGGGCGCCCGCGGGCTCGAAACGATAGGCCCAGACGAAACCGGGAATCGATATATCGGGAAAATCCATGGACCGTGCCGCCTGCTCTTCCGGCACAGCCTTAAGGTACCTTCATGACGGTTTTGTAACAGGCGGCCTCAAGCCTGAAGTCCGCCTTCCTGCTCGAGGAAGGCGATGACCTCGTCCAGACCCTTCTGTCGCAGAAGGTCGGTGAAGACATAGGGCCGCGCGCCGCGCACTCGCCTTGTATCCGCCTCCATGACATCGAGATCGGCCATCACATGGGGGGCAAGGTCGGCCTTGTTGACCAGCAGGAGGTCTGAGCGGGTGATGGCGGGCCCGCCCTTGCGCGGGATTTTTTCGCCCTGACAGACGGAAATGACATAGAGCGAGAGATCGACCAGATCCGGCGAGAAGGTGGCGGCCAGATTGTCGCCGCCGGATTCGATGAAGATCACGTCCAGATCCGGAAAGCGCTTCACCATCTCGTTGATGGCGGCAATGTTGATCGATGCGTCTTCGCGAATGGCGGTATGGGGGCAGCCGCCCGTTTCCACGCCCATGATACGCTCTTCCGGCAGGGCCTGAAGCCGGCTGAGGATCAGCGCATCCTCCTTGGTGTAGATGTCGTTGGTGATCACGGCGACGGAATAGCGGTCGCGCATGGCCTTGCAGAGCTTTTCCGTGAGAGTCGTCTTGCCGGAGCCGACGGGGCCGCCGATACCGACGCGAAGGGGTCCATGGGTCATGTGCGGAAAATCCTCGGTTCCTGAACTTCGTGCTTCATGGCGGCAATATCGGCAAGGAAACAGGCGCTGCCGAGATCCTCTACCCCTCCTTCAAGCGCCCTGGCGGCTGCCCTGTCGATAATGGGCAGGAGCCGGGCAAGGACGGCCAGACCGGCCCTTTGGCCGATGGGCACCAGCCGGACCGCAACGGAAATGAGGTTGGCGCTGAAGGCGTGGAGATAGGCGGCAATGAGCGCCCTGCGGTCGAGCCCGGCGGCCATCCCCGCCGCTGCTATGGCCACGGGATAGGCGACATCCCCTTCCGGCAGGGAGAGATCGAGAAAGCTTGCGGCAGACTGGGCAAAGCTTGCGCCCAGCGCCGTGGTTTCCAGATGCCGCTCGCGGCTTGCCGACAGCGACAGGGCAAGGCCGTTGATCTCCTCCAGATTGTCGGGCGTGGCATATGCGATCAGCAGGGCATCGTTGAAGGCCGAGCCATGCATCAGCAGGCTTTCTATCCAGCCGCAAAGGCTTTCGTCATCGTCCACCACGCCCGTTGCAATCGCCTGTTCGAGCCCGTGGGAATAGGCGAAGGCGCCCGTCGGGAAGGCGGGGGAGAGAAAGGTCAGCAGCAGAAGGAACTTCTCTCCCTCAGTGGTCATCGCCATCGTCGTCATCATGGGGTCTGTCCGGCGCCTGGCCGTGGCCGTGGCTGTGGCTGTGGCCATGGGCTGCCGTGCCGGTCAGAGAGAAATCATGCTCGAAACCGATATCGTGATGATAGGCCCCATTTTCTGGGGAGAAGGCCTCGCGGACTTCATGAATGTGGGCACCCTGGTGTTCCAGCATATGGGCGATCACATGGTCCGGACGGATGAGGATACGGCTCTCCTCGATCTGGGCTTCCAGATGGCGGTTCCCGATATGCCAGGCGAGCGCGAGCAGCGCGCGGGGCGAGGCGGCCGAGATCTCCAGGAGATCCTCATGGGCCGCCTTCACTTCCACGAGCTGGCCATTGTCCAGCACCAAGCAATCCCCGTCGCCAAGCTGGGTTGCCTTTTCCAGCGAGACGAGGATGGAGGTACCGTCGTTCAGCTGCAGGCGCTTGCGGCGCAGGTGGCGGTCCTGCGAATCGAGGGTGACGCGGAAGGCGGGCTGTTGTTGCGTTTCGCCGGCTTTGAGAATCTTGCTTGCGGTCAGGGTCATCGTTCAGAACAGGAAATAGCGTTGGGCCATGGGTAGCGTTTCTGCCGGTTCGCACACAAGAAGCTCGCCGTCGGCGCGCACCTCGTAGGTCTCCGGGTTTACCTCGATATAGGGCGTGGCACTGTTGAGGACCATCGACGATTTGGAAATGCCACTACGGGTGTTTTTCACTGCTACCATCGCCTTGGCAGTGCCCAGCCGGTCGCGAAGCCCTGCCTGAAGCGAGGCTTCCGAAACGAAGGTGACCGAGGAACTGGTCCTCAGCTTGCCATAGGAGGCAAACATCGGCCGGTAATGGACAGGCTGCGGCGTCGGGATCGACGCATTCGGATCGCCCATGGGTGCGGCCGCAATCGAACCGCCGAGCAGCACGAATTCCGGCTTTATGCCGAAGAAAGCCGGATTCCAGAGGACGAGATCGGCGCGTTTTCCCACTTCCACCGAACCCACCTCATGGGCAATGCCATGGGCGATTGCGGGGTTGATCGTGTATTTCGCCACATAGCGCTTGGCGCGTTCGTTGTCGGTCTCGCCGTCGCCGGGCAGGCTGCCGCGCTGGACCTTCATCTTGTGTGCCGTCTGCCAGCAACGGATGATCACCTCGCCGACGCGGCCCATGGCCTGGCTGTCGGAGGAAATCATCGAGAAGGCCCCGATATCGTGCAGAATGTCTTCCGCCGCGATGGTCTCCTTGCGGATCCGGCTTTCGGCAAAAGCGACATCCTCGGGAATCCGCGGGGAAAGATGATGGCAGACCATCAGCATGTCCAGATGCTCCGCCACGGTGTTGACGGTGTAAGGTCTGGTCGGATTGGTCGAGGAGGGCAGAACGTTCGGCAGGCTTGCGACGCGGATGATATCGGGAGCGTGCCCGCCTCCCGCTCCTTCCGTGTGGAATGTATGGATCGTCCGGCCCTTGAAGGCGGCAATCGACGCCTCGACGAAGCCGGATTCGTTCAGCGTATCCGTATGGATCGCGACCTGGATATCGTATTCATCGGCCACGGAAAGGCAGCAGTCGATGGCCGCAGGCGTCGTGCCCCAGTCCTCATGGAGCTTCAGCCCGCAGGCACCCGAAAGGATGATCTCTTCGAGCGCTGCCGGCAGCGAGGCATTGCCCTTGCCGAAGAACCCGATGTTCATCGGGAAGGCATCCGCCGCCTCGATCATCCGCTCCGTGTGCCAGGCGCCGGTGCAGGTGGTGGCAAGCGTGCCATGGGCGGGACCCGTTCCGCCGCCAAGCATGGTGGTGACGCCGGAATAGAGTGCTTCCTCGATCTGCTGCGGCGCGATGAAATGGATGTGGCTGTCGATGCCGCCGGCGGTGAGGATGCGCCCTTCGCCCGCGATGATCTCCGTCGAGGGGCCGATCACGATGGTGACGCCATCCTGCGTATCGGGATTGCCCGCCTTGCCGATGGCGGCGATGCGGCCGTTCTTCAGGCCGACATCCGCCTTGACGATTCCGGAATGGTCGAGGATCACCGCATTGGTGATGACGGTATCCATTGCCCCTTCGGCACGGGTCGCCTGCGACTGGCCCATGCCGTCCCGGATGACCTTTCCGCCGCCGAACTTCACCTCTTCGCCGGGGATCGTGTAATCCTTCTCGATGCCGATGAGGAGCGCGGTATCGGCGAGGCGCACCCTGTCGCCCACCGTCGGCCCATACATCTGCGCATAGGTGGAACGGGAAATCCTGGCCATCTCAAAGCGCTCCCATGATCTTCTGCTGGAACCCGTAGACGTGGCGTTTCCCGCCGAGGGGCACCAAGGTCACTTCTCGGCGCTGGCCCGGCTCGAAGCGCACCGCGGTGCCGGCTGCGATGTCCAGCCGCTTGCCGCGGGCGGCGTCGCGGTCGAAAGCCAGCGCATCGTTCACCTCGAAAAAGTGGTAGTGGGAGCCCACCTGCACCGGTCGATCACCGGTATTGGCGACCTCGATCACCGTCTTCTCCGCGCCCACATTCAATTCGATCTCGCCCTCAGGGGTGATGATTTCTCCGGGGATCATGGACAGCCTCCTTCAGCGGATCGGATGATGGACGGTGACAAGCTTGGTGCCGTCAGGGAAGGTCGCTTCCACCTGCACCTCGGGGATCATCTCGGCAATCCCGGGCATGACCTGGTCGCGGCTCACCACATGGGCCGCCTGTTCCATGAGGTCGGCCACGCTTGCGCCGTCCCGCGCGCCCTCCACGACGAAATCGGTGATGAGAGCGACGGCTTCCGGGAAATTCAGCTTCACACCGCGCTCCAGCCGCCTACGGGCGACGATGGCCGCCATGGCTACCAGAAGCTTGTCTTTTTCACGGGGTGTCAATTGCATGGTCGTGATCCTCAGATAAGCCAGACGCGGGGAATTTCGGCGGGCGGCAGCAGAACGGGAAAGAGGGCGAGCAGGCGCTTGCGCAGGCGAAATCCGTCCTCCTCCAGAAGGCGGATGACGAGTCGGCCATCCCAGGCCGATACGCCCGCGCCAGGCCCCAGCCGGTTGCGGCAGGCCTCGACGTGCGCTTCAGCATCCCGGCTGACGAGGAGAAGCGTGGCAAAGGCGCCGGCATCGCCAAGCTCGGCACCGCTGCGGGGAAGGGCGCCGTCGATCCTCAGCCGCTCGCTGTGCAGAAGCCGGCCGTCGCGCCGGACGCTCCAGTTTTCACGGAAGGCGATGTGACGGATCCGCTCGCCGCTTTCATGGCGCCCCAGCACCGTGCTTTCCATGCCCAGGAAGAAGGCTTCGCGGTCGAGATCGACCTCCAGGCGGCGGGAAAGACCGCTTTCGTCGAAGAGAATGGTTTCCTGCGGCAGCCAGATCAGTCGCGCCCGGTCGCGCACCCGGTGAGACACAGCAATTTCGGCAGACGGTCCAAGGGTCCGGTAGACCCGTTCGGCGGCCTGCGACGCGATGGCAAGACGGCTTTCCCCGCCCGCCTCTATCTCGATCCGGTAGCGGTCTCCCCCGGCAATGCCGCCGGCGGTGTTGATCAGGATGGCCTGGCTGGAGCCGGAGGGAAGGCGGATCTTCAGCGAACCCTCCTCGCGCAGGGTCTTGAGGCCAGTGCTTTCCATGGAAAGGCGCACACTTCCGCGGGCCCGCTCGGCATGGAGACGCGCCGTCAGCGGTGTCTCGCCCGCGTCTCCGTTCCTCCACCGCTCCATTCCCGCCTGCACCCGGAGCTCTCCGTCCGTTCATTCAGCTGTTGCAGCGCACAAGTGAGCGTATTTCAGGAATCAATGCAAGACAGGGTATGCCTTTGAGAGCCTCCTTGCCGGTTCGGCCCGTTTAGCTCGAACTTTGGGTTCCCGCATCGAAAGGCGACTCTTTGCCGGCTTTTTCCCCCGTCCTAGCCCAGATCCAGATAGGAAAGACCCGTCAGGATGAAGATTGCGATGAAAATCGTCTCCGCGACGATCAGGCCGATTGCCGTACGGCCGGCCTCAAAAAGATTCTTGAGCGAGGTTTTCATCCCCACCGCCACGATCCCGGCCAGCAATGCCCAGCGCGACACTTCCAGGCCGGCATTGCCGAGCGCATGGGGAATCCATCCGGCGGAGTTGATCGCCGCCAGAATCAGGAAGGCAATCACGAAGCCCGGCAGGAGGGGCGGGCGCTTTGCCCCGATCTCCGGATCGTCTGCGGGCATGTTGCGCAGGATGAGCGAGAAGCATAGGACCACGGGGGCGAGCATGGTCACGCGGATGAGCTTCACAAGCGTTGCCGTTTCCCCTGCTGTCTGCGAGACGGAAAAGCCCGCGCCCACGACCTGCGCCACATCATGGATCGTGCCGCCGAAGAAAATGCCGGTCGCCCGGTCGGAAAGGCCGAGGCGGTGGGCGAGGATCGGATAGGCGATCATCGCTATGGTGCTCATGACGGTCACGCCCAGCACGGTTACCAGCAGGTTTCGCTCCGAATGGCGGCTTCTCGGCAAAACGGCGGCAATGGCCATGGCGGCGGAGGCGCCGCATATGGCCACCGCACCCGCCGTCAAAAGCGAGAGCCGCCAGTCGAGGCGCAGCAGCCGGGATAGGAGCAGACCGAAGAAAATGGTTGCAACGAGGCCTGCCACCAGAAGCAGGATGGTTTCTGCGCCGAGCTGGATCAGGAGATCGATGCTGATCCGCATGCCGAGCAGCGCGACACCGATTCGCAGCACCTTCTTGGCGGACAGTTCTATGCCCGCGACACAGCGCCCTTCTTCGGAGAGAAAGTGAAAGGCAATTCCGAGCAGCAGCGCCATCAGCATGGCCGGCGTGCCGTAATGCTCCGCCAGAAACTGGGCGGCCATGGCAACCGCGGCCGTCACCAGCACACCCGGACCATAATGCTCGATGGCGCGGGCAAGCGTCGAAGTACCCTGCTTTTCTGGTCTCTCGTCTAGGGCCGGTTCCATGCTGATGCTCGCCATCCGTGGGGTCTTGACGAGACTAGAAGGGCATCTGCGCTTCGCTTATAGCCAGTTTTGCCGGAATTTAGGTCCAGATTACCGGGTTGGCTGCTCTATCGGCCGGGAAGCGCACAGGCCTCGCCACCGCCGAAGAGCCGGGAGCGGGTGAGAAAGCGCCGCTCGCGCCCATTGTCGAGCGAGAACATGCCGCCGCGTCCGGGCACTACGTCGATGATCAGCTGGGTGTGCTGCCAGACCGCAAACTGGCTGCCGCTGATATAGACCGGCACCCCGCCGATTTCGCCCAGCTTTACATCCGTTTCCCCGACCCGGTACTCTTTTGCCGGGTAACACATGGGCGATGAACCGTCGCAGCATCCGCCGGACTGGTGGAACAGGACGTCCGGGTGGTCGGCCTGTATTTCCCGGAGGAAGGTAAGGGCCGCTTCCGTGGCAACGACGCGAGGCTCCCCCGCAACCGTATCGGTGATCGTCATGGCGGGTCTCTCCAAAGTCAAACGGACATGGCCCGGCGAGGCCGGGCCTTGTCTTGAGGTTCAGATCAGAAGAAGCCCAGCGCGTTCGGGCTGTAGCTCACCAGCATGTTCTTGGTCTGCTGGTAATGATCGAGCATCATCTTGTGGGTCTCGCGGCCGATGCCGGACTGCTTGTAGCCGCCAAAGGCCGCATGGGCAGGATAGGCATGGTAGCAGTTGGTCCAGACGCGTCCGGCCTGGATGTTGCGGCCGAAATTGTAGCAGCGGTTGATGTCGCGGCTCCAGACGCCGGCGCCGAGGCCATAGAGCGTGTCATTGGCGATTTCGAGCGCTTCCGCCTCATCCTTGAAGGTGGTGACGGACACCACCGGCCCGAAGATTTCCTCCTGGAAGATCCGCATCCGGTTGTGGCCGCGGAAGACGGTGGGCTTCACGTAATAGCCGCCGGCCAGTTCCCCGCCGAGATCGTTGCGGGCGCCACCGGTCAGAACTTCCGCGCCTTCCTGACGGCCAATGTCCAGATAAGCAAGGATCTTTTCCAGCTGTTCGGACGAGGCCTGCGCGCCGATCATGGTCGCGCTGTCGAGAGGATTGCCCTGACGGATGGCTTCTACGCGTTTGATGGCGCGCTCCATGAAGCGGTCGTAGATCGATTCCTGGATGAGCGCGCGGCTCGGGCAGGTGCAGACCTCGCCTTGGTTCAGCGCGAACATCGCAAAGCCCTCGAGCGCCTTGTCGAAGAAGGCATCGTCCTCGTTCATCACATCGGCGAAGAAGATGTTCGGGCTCTTGCCGCCCAGTTCCAGCGTGACCGGGATGAGGTTCTGGCTGGCATATTGCATGATCAGCCGGCCGGTCGAGGTTTCGCCGGTAAAGGCAATCTTGGCAATGCGCGGGCTGGTCGCCAGCGGCTTGCCGGCTTCAAGACCGAAACCGTTGACGATGTTCAGAACGCCCGGCGGCAGGAGATCGGCGACGAGTTCGGCAAGCACCAGGATCGAGGCCGGTGTCTGTTCGGCGGGTTTCAGCACAACGCAATTGCCGGCTGCAAGCGCCGGAGCAAGCTTCCAGGCCGCCATGAGGATCGGGAAGTTCCAGGGAATGATCTGGCCGACGACGCCAAGCGGCTCGTGAAAATGATAGGCAATCGTGTCATGGTCCACCTCGCCGATCGAGCCTTCCTGAGCACGGATGCAGGCGGCAAAATAGCGGAAGTGGTCGATGGCGAGGGGGATGTCCGCTGCCATGGTTTCGCGGATCGGCTTGCCGTTGTCGAAGGTTTCGGCGCGCGCCAGAAGCTCGAGATTGGCTTCCATCCGATCGGCGATTTTCAGGAGAATGTTGGAGCGCTCGGTGGTTGAGGTGCGGCCCCACTTGTTCTTGGCGGCATGGGCGGCGTCCAGTGCGGCTTCGATATCCTTCTCGTCGGAGCGCGGGATCTCGCAGAGCTTGCCGCCCGTCACCGGCGTGATGTTGTCGAAGTAGCGGCCGGAGAGCGGCTCCTTCCACTCCCCGCCGATGAAATTGCCGTAGCGGGTCTTGAAGGGCGACTCGATGATTTTCTGATGCAGCATGTTTTCCTCCCATGGAAACAGGTTCGGCTGAACCGGTGAGGAAAGACTGCCGCCGGATCGCCGGAACGAATAGGGAGCGGTTTCAATACCGCACTGCACCATGTCGCAGGGCTGCGACAGTTTCCAAACCGTCCGGCGGGCGGGGTTGAAGGCGTGGTGTGCAGCTGACAGACAAACGCGAGAAGGCACCGGAAAGGGTGCCTTCAGCCTTCGGTCGGGCGGCCCGTGTCAGTGGAGGTTCAGCTTCTTCATCTTCCGGTGAAGCGTGGCCCGGCTCATGCCGAGGGCGAGAGCGGCCTGGGAAATGTTGCCCTTGCTGCGCGTCAGGGCCCGGCGCAGGGCCGCGCGCTCTGCCTCAAGGAGATCGGCAGTCTGGGGAGAGCGCTCCTCCTTCAGGGCGTCAGCGGCGGCGAGCCCTTCTGCGATCCTGATATCGTCGAGCTTCAGAGCCAGGCGGGCGGCGCGGGTGGCCCCGATCACCAGATCGTCCCGATCGACGGCCAGCAGCGCGGGAGCGGGACCGCTCGCCTCCGCCACCATGAGGAAACGGGCGCCGGGATAGGCGCTGCGGAACAGGTTGGTTTCGATGCGCATGGCCGCATCTCTCACCGCCTGGGAAAGGATCGCGAGCGTCATGTCGTTCACATCGTCCCGGCAGGTGGAAATATCGAGTGCTGCGGCGAGCTGTCCGCGGTGATCCCTGATCGGCGCGGTCGTGCAGCTGAGGCCGATATTGGCAGAGAAGAAATGCTGGTCGCGATAGATGGTCACGGCCCGTTCATCGGCTAGTGCGGTGCCGATGCCGTTGGTCCCCATGCTGGCCTCGGTCCAGACCGCACCGGTCCAGAGGCCGAGATCGTGAAAGGCCCCGTCATCGGCGCGCGCGCCGCGCCTTTCCAAGGCAATCCCATTCCGGTCGGTCAGAAGCAGGCAACAGCCGGCCTTGCCGACGGTCAGAAACAGGCGGTCCAGCTCGTCCCTTGCCTCGGCGATCAGATGGCTCGATGCCTCATGCGCGGCACGGAATTCCGCCTCGGTCAGGCGAAGGGGGGCGCGCTGTTCCTCCGGCTGCAGCCGATGCATGGTCATGCATCGCCGCCAGGAGGCAACGACCGGCGAACTCGCCGCGGCCGATTTCTGATGGGCCGCCGAGTAGACCTGTTCCGCATGCTGTACGATATCCTGCACCGGCTCCTCCCGAGAACGCGGTTGTTCAAGACCGGCGGTGAGCTTGGCCGAAAGACGGGGCGGGCGCAATGGATTTCCGGGCAATGCCTCCGGCAGCCTTGATTTTTCGCCCCTGCCGAGTGTCGCAAATCTGCGACACTCGGCAGGGGCTTCATGGGAGGTTTGCCAGGAAGCGCTCTGCCTCTTCCCTGATTGTGGCTCCCTCGCGCTCCGAAAGCCGGTCCAGGTTCTTCAGCGCCAGCGCCATGCGCGGATTGGAGGAAAGCCGCTTGCGATGTTGCAGCAGAAAATTCCAGTAGAGGAGCGTGAAGGGACAGGCCCCTTCGCCGGTGCGTTTCTTCGGATTGAAACGGCAGCTGCCACAATAGTCGGACATGCGGTCGATATAGGCGCCGGAGGCCGCATAGGGTTTGGATCCCATGACCCCGCCATCGGCAAACAGCACCATGCCGTGGACATTGGGCAATTCCACCCATTCATAGGCATCCGCATAGACGAGGAGATACCATTCCTCCACTTCCGCCGGGGCAATGCCGGCGAGGAGCGCGAAATTGCCGAGTACCATCAGACGCTGGATATGGTGGGCATAGGCATGTTGCCGGGTGGTGCGGACACATTCCGACAGGCAGCGCATCTTTGTCCTGCCGGTCCAGTAAAGGGCCGGCAGGGGGCGGTGGGCGTCCAGCCAGTTGGTTTTCGCATAATCGGGCATGCGCTCCCAATAGAGGCCGCGCACGAATTCGCGCCAGCCGAGGATCTGGCGGATGAAGCCCTCCACCGCATTGATGGGCGCCTTGCCGGCGCGCCAAGCCTTCTCGGCCGCCTCGCAGACTTCGCGGGCATCGAGAAGCCCGGCATTCAGGTAGGGCGAAATCAGCCCGTGATAGAGAAAATCCTCCCCTGTCTGCATGGCATCCTGGAAGGTGCCGAAATCGGGCAGGCAATCGCGGATGAAATGGTCGAGCGCCTTCAACGCATCGGAGCGCGTCACCGCCCAGCCGAAGGGTTCGAGATCGCCGAAATGGTCGGCAAAGCGCTCCTGCACGAGGGCGACGACTTCCAGCGTCAGCGCATCGGGGGTAAAACGCTGCCGTTTCGGCAGGAACAGCCGGTCGGGCAGGGGGTGGCGGTTTTCCCGGTCATAGTTCCACGTCCCGCCCGCGGGCTCGTCGCCCTCCATCAGCAGGCCGGTCTTGCGGCGCATCTCGCGGTAGAAGAATTCCATCCGATATTGCCGGCGGCCCTTTGCCCAGGCGGTAAATTCCGCCCGCGAACAGTAGAAGCGGTCGTCATCAAGAATGTCCACGGGAAGGCCCAGTGTCTCTCGCCAACCGGTCATCTTCTCCCGCAGGCGCCATTCGCCGGGCTCGGTTACAACAAGGCGGGACAGGCCGTAATCGGCAAGTGCGCGGCGGACCTCGCCGTCGAGCGACTGGGTGTTGTCGGGATCATCGAGACGAACATAGCGAAGCGACACGCCCTCTTCCGCAAGCGCGGCCGCAAAGTGGCGCATGGCGCTGAAGAGAAAGGCGATCTTCTGCTTGTGATGGGGTACGTAGCTCGCCTCCTCCATGACCTCGGCCATCAGGACAACGTCCCTCTCGCGATCAAGATCCGCAAGAGAGGAGAGGTTTCGCGTCAACTGGTCACCGAGAACGAGGCGCAAGGTGCCTTTCATGCGGCCGTGCTCCGGGGCTCCGCCTTGCCCTTGCGGCGGCAGGCATCGGAGCAGAAACGGACATTTTCCCAGTCGCGCTCCCACTTCTTGCGCCATGTGAAGGGGCGGTTGCAGACGGGGCAGGTCTTCTCCGGCAGATCGGATTTCTTGCGCATGCGGGGCATGGGATCAGCCCTTGGTGCGCAGCGTGGCGCGTCCGCCATCCACGCCGATGATCTGGCCCGTCATCCAGTCGGCTTCGTCCGAGAGCAGGAACGCGGCGAGGCCGGCAATATCGCCTGCCTCTCCGAGCCGCCCGAGCGGATGCATCTGGCCCAGCGCCTGCGCCATGGCGGGCTGGGCAAACAGGCCCGCAGCCAGCGGTGTGCGCGTCAGCGAAGGGGCGATCGCGTTCACCCGGATTTTCGGGGCGCATTCTGCTGCCAGCGCGCGGGTCAGGCCTTCCACGGCGCCCTTTGCCATGGAAACCGAAGCATGGGAGGCAAAGCCCTGCGCCACTGCGACGGTCGAAAAGAACAGGATCGAAGCCGATCCTTCCGATGCCTTGAGGGCTGGAAGGGCTGCCTGGGCCGCAAGTGCCGCCCCCATGGCATTCAGGCGAAAATCCCGTTCGAAGTCCTGAGCGGTCAGGCGGTTGAGCGGCTTCAGGTTGATCGTGCCGACCGCATAGACGAGCCCATTCAGGGCCGGTCCCGCTTCCGCCGTCACCTGTGCCACGCTCT
Organism: uncultured Rhizobium sp.; assembly: GCA_945952415.1. GTDB lineage: Bacteria > Pseudomonadota > Alphaproteobacteria > Rhizobiales > Rhizobiaceae > Gellertiella. Next base: position 92,200 of record CAMFIF010000004.1, read on the forward strand.
CCGGCTTTTCGAGATCAGCAACGCTGATCGAGGCGCCGAGTTCCTGTGCCAGCGCGTCCAGCTTTTCGGCAGAGCGCCCTGCGAGATGGAGATCATAACCGCGCGCCTTCAGGCGGCGCGCCGTTTCGCTGCCGATACCGCCGGTCGCACCGTAAACCAGAATTTTACCCGCCATGATCAAGCCCCCTTTTTCCATGACCGGGAGGGCATATAGGCCAAGCGCGCCGAAAGGCCAGTGGCAGAACGTCTCAGCTGCCCGGATTGAAAAGGAGGGAGTAGCCAGCCGCGGCAAAGGCGGAAACGCGGGTGTCCCGCTCGGGGAAACGGACCGAATGGCCCGTCAGCACATCCTCGAAACGGCTTTCCAGGAGGTCTTCTGGCAGGACGATCCGGGTGCGGCCTTCGCCCGGATCGATCCGTTCGCCCCGTTCCAGGCAAAGCGTCTTGAGCGGTACGGCGACGATCAGGCTCCTCCCCTCATGGCGGCGCAGGAACGAAAGAAGATGGCCGCGATTCTCCCCTTCGATGGCAAGCGGCTGGTAGCTGCCTTGGAGGAAAAGAGCCGGATAATGCTGGCGCAGATTCAACAGCCGGGCAATCAGCCACTGCTTCAGCCGACCATCGGCCAGTGTCGCGTCGTCGAGATCGAGCGCCTCGCAGTCTCCTTCCCCCCTCAGGCTGGCGCGCAAGCGTTCGAAATCCTGCGCGCGACGATTGTCAGGGTCGACCAGACTGAAATCGGCTCTTTCGCTTCCCTGATAGATATCGTGAACGCCAGGCGCGGTGAGTTTCAGGATGGTCTGCGTGAGACTGTTCAGATGGCCGGCCCGGACATAGGGCTTCAGCGTTTCACCGAAATCGCGTCGGAATTCTTCGCCTGCGGGGCTCAGAAGGCTGGCGGCGAGAGCCTTCAAGGTCTCCTCGTAAGGGCCGTTCACCGCATTCCAGTTGGAGGCAAGCTTTGCTTCCCGCGCGGCTTTCTCAAGGAAGGCCTGAAGCCGCGTGGAAAGAGCACTTAACTTTTCCTCCGTGACCTCGGAGAAGTCGACGGGCCAGATCCCGGCAAGAGCCTGAAAGACCAGCCATTCCATCTCGGGCTCCACCGCAGGGCCTGCGGAGCGTGGCTTCAGCCGGACAAGATGGCTGCGCCAGCGGGCCACCCCCTCGATCCAGCGGTCCGGATCCTCCGAAAGCGCCAGCAGTCGGGCACGTGCATCTTCGCCGCGCTTTGTATCATGGGTGGCGGTCGCATTCATGGTCAGGGGTTCCCGCTCCCGGCGGCCGATCATGGTCTCGTGAAAGTCTGGCCAAGGGCGTTCAGGCGACCATGCTTCCCCTCCCACCTCATTGAAGGCAATGAAGGCGTGATGGCGATAAAAGAAGGTGTCTTCGAGCGATTTGGCCATCAGCGGGCCGCTTAGCTGCTGGAACCGGATTCTGAAATCTGCCAGCATTTCTCCTGGGGCGGAGGATTTCAGAAGATCGACGATGGCGCTCGCAATGGCCTTGCGGCCTTCCGGCATGGCGGAGAGGATTCTGTCAAGAAGGGCGCCCCCTTCCGCGGGCATGCCGTCCTGGGTGCCATAGGTCCTATAGACGGGAAAGGCGGTCAGGATGTCTTCCAGCGTCTCGCGGATCACGTCTTCAGACGGCGGGTTTTCTGCATCCCGGGCGAGAAGGGCGCGCGCCTTGCGGGCAAGGGCCCGCATCTCGCCGGAAAAATTGACGCGCATCATCAGTTGCTTGGCATCGGCAATTCCTGCTTCGCCGCCCTGCGCTGAGGGCGATAGCCGCCGATAGGCGGCCTCGAGCCGTTCAACCCCCGGCCCGTGTGCAAGAAGACTGCCAAGCGCGGTGATGAATTCATATCCCGTCGTGCCCTCCACGGGCCAATCCGCCGGGAGGTGCTCGTCCGGTCCCAGGATTTTCTCCACCACCAGATAGGTGTCGGGTCCGATGCGGCCGCGCAGACGGGACAAATAGGATTTCGGATCAGCAAGGCCGTCAATATGATCGATGCGCAATCCGTCGACGAGGCCTTCGTCGACCAGTTCGAACACGCAGGCATGCACCTTTTCGAAGACATCGGGATCTTCGACGCGCAGCCCGACAAGGCCGGCGATCTCGAAGAAACGACGGTAGCTGAGCCCCTTCGGCGCCTCGCGCCAGTCCATCAGCCGATAGTTCTGCAGATCATGCAGTTGCCGCAGGAAATTCGGATCGGCGGACAGGCGTTCGAGATGCCGGTCGAGATCCCCCGCCCCGGGCCCCGCCATGAGCGCGCGCATGGCGCCGTGGAAGATTTCCTCCGCTTCCGCCGAAGCCTGCTTCGACAGGAGCGTGATGGTTTCCGCAGGCTCTCCCTTCATCTCCCGGAACAGCATGGAATAGGTACCCGGATTCAGCGGATAGGCCTGATCGAAATAGGCAAGGGCGATCAGGCCCTGTTCCCGGTCCGCCTTGAGGCGGATCTCGCCCTTTTCCACGATGTCGCTGAAGCGGGCGCCGAGGAAGGGGAGGGTGAGCGGTTGCTCCCAGTCGATATCGAAACAGCGGGCGTGGCGGCTGGCATGGCCCCATTCGATCACATTCCGCCACCAGGGATTTTCCAGCGAGGCGGCCATGTGGTTGGGCACGATGTCGAGAAGCAGACCAAGCCCCTCCTGCCGAAGCGCCCGTGCGAGCGAGACAAATCCCTCCTTTCCGCCGAGGACGGGATCGATGCGGCCGGGATCCGTTACGTCATAGCCATGGGTCGAGCCTTCGGTTGCGGCAAAGATCGGCGAGGCATAGAGATGGCTGATCCCGAGCGCCTTCAGATAGGGAATGAGGCCTTCCGCCTTGCGAAAGGTCATGCCTTCGCGGAATTGCAGCCGGTAGGTGGAGAGCGGTTTCGCCATTGCGCTTGTCCTCATCCCTCGTCGTCGGAAATGTTGCACCCTTCGCCTGGCACGAAACGGGCAACGGGAAACAGCGCAGCCCGCGCGAGGTTCCCAAAATTACCGACCCGCCCTGCCGGAACCATCCCGATCGGTTGCCGGTTATTCCCTAGGAAGCGAATATTCTTCCATGATTTCAATATCATAGCCCGCTTCCCTTGAGGTGGGTAAAACGCCAGAAAGGAGATCGTCATGGCTCATGCGGACAGGAAACATATGGGGCCCGGAGCGCAGGGAAAGGGGGACGGGAGCGGGGCTATGACCACGCTGGAAGAGGGCCTTCTTCCGGAGAACAGCGTTCTTTCCAACCGGGACAAGGCCCAGCATGCCGGTGGCCGCGGCGCCGATACGCGCCATATCCAGACCGAGCAGTATCACGATCACGTGGCCAATCGTCGGCCCGATCTCTAACCCTTACCACTGAGGAGAGCGCTCATGAGTGCGCATCTACCCCCCGTTCCGGAGGAAAACCGCAGCCGAAAGAGTGCTGGAGAAACCAAGCGTATGGAAATGCAGGGTGAACACCCGACCCAATCGGAAGTCGAAAATCCTGACAAGCTGGGCCACCAGGGCAATACGATCATCAACACGCCCTATCGGCGTTTCCAGCAGGATCGTTGATCGGGGCTAAAGGCTGGCGGAGAGCTCCCGCCGATGGCGGATCATCATCAGATGCCGCTCGTAATCCCGGTCCAGCCGGGCCTTGCGGGCGGCATCGGGCAGGAGTGCCAGCGCTTCCCCGCCCATTGCCCGGGCGGCATCGCCAAGCGTGGGATAAAGGCCGGCGGCGGTGGCGGCATTGATGGCGCTGCCCAGAAGGATCGCTTCGCGCATTTTCGGCACGATCATCTTCTTTCCCGTCATATCGGCATAAAGCTGCACCAGAAGGGGGTTTTGCGCATGGCCACCAGCCAGATGTAGGCAGTCGGGCTCAAGCCCCGCCTCTCCAAAACGTTCGAGAATCTGGCGCAGCCCGCAGGCAAGGCCGACGGCGGTGCGCCAATAGAGCCGGCAGAGCGAATCGAAGGAGGTGTCGAGGCTGAGGCCCGAGATCACCCCCGTCGCCAGAGGATCGGCAGCCGGCGAACGATTGCCGTGGAAATCCGGCAGGACCTGAATAGGCAAGCCATAATCCGGCCCGACTTCGGCCAGCCGGGTATTTACATGCTCGGCGATGCGGCGAAGAAGTGTGGGTTCCGGAGAGCCACCCGCCGCATGCATCCTGACCACATGGTCGAGCAGGCTTCCGGCGGCGGATTGCCCGCCTTCGATCAGGGCATGGCCCGGCAGGGCCACGTCGGGAAAGGGGCCCCAGAGGCTTTCCTCAGCGCTCAGCCCCTCTTTCTGCAGAAAGATCAGGCATGTGGATGTGCCGGCGACAAGGGCCGCCCGTCGGGCGATCTCCTCCTCCGCGAGGCCGCCTAGAAGGCCAAGCGCCCCCGCATAGGCATCGATCATGCCGGGCGCCACCATGCATCCGGTATCGAGATCCAGGGCAGCGGCTGCTTCCGCGGTCAGCGGGCCAAGGGCTGTGCCAAGGGGCATTGGCCTTTCGGGAAGCCCCAGCCGCTCCACCATATCCTCCAGTCCGGCAGCGCGGAGGAAAGCGCCGGGCCAGCCTGTGCCTTCCCCGGTTCCGTATCCCCATTTCGAGGCAAGGGTCGAAATCGAACGCCCGGTCTTGCCGGTTGCCCGAAAGGTCATGGCATCGGCGAGATCATAGATGCCGCTCGTTGACTTCCAGAGGTCGGGCCGGTTGCGTTTCAGCCAGAGAAGCTTCGGCAGGGCCATTTCGGGCGAGATCCGCCCCCCGGCCCGCTCTATTGCCGGTCCGCCAAGCGATGAAAGGGTGGCGGTTTCGGCGAGTGCACGGTGGTCCATCCAGGAAATCGTGTCGAACCTTGTGCCATCGCCGGCATCTTCCGAAAGCGGCGTGTCCAGGGGACCCTCGATCACAAGCGAGCAGGTGGCATCGAAGCCGATTGCGGCAATGCGTTCCCGGGAAATCCGGGCCGCGTGGAGGGCCGCCCGCACGCTTTCGGTCACGGCCTTCCACAGATCTTCGCTTGCATGTTCCGCGCGTAGCCCATCGGGGCGATTGAGCAGGATCGGGCGGGCCTCGCGGGCAATCAGCGCGCCCGACCGGTCGAAAATCCCCGCACGGGCGCTTGCCGAGCCGATGTCCACCGCGACGAGGTGATCACGCATTGAATGAAATCCCGCCCCCTCGCTCAAACCTCGTCGACAAGGTGGAGTAAATCACCCATCACGTCAAACGAGGCGTTGGGATTTATGCGGGAAATTTCCTGCCGATAGGTTTCCTGCAGGGCATGGGTGCCGCCGGTAAAGAGCAGAACCTTCATCCCCGCCGCCTGGGCTGCCTGAACGCCGGCGGGGCTGTCTTCAATCACGATGCAATCCTCCGGCGCATATCCCATGTCCCGGGCGGCCAGCAGGAAGAGATCGGGCGCGGGCTTGCCATGGGTGACCATGGTGGCGGAATAGAGATGGGGGGCGAGGCGGTCCAGAAGCCCCGTCGTGCCAAGCGCCAGGCGGATCCGCTCCGGCTGGCTGGAGGAGGCTACGCAGCGTGCGGCGGGAAGCGCATCCAGCGTTTCGGCAATCCCTTCAATGGGCTTCAGTTCGGCCGCGAAGCGGCGGTAGAGCGCCTTGCGCATATCGTCCAAAAAGGTCTGGTCAGCATGGAGGCCGTATTTGTCGCGGAGGCATTCCGTCACGGTTGCGAGGCTTCGACCCAGGAAAAGCCGGTAGGCCTCGGTTTCGGTAATATCGGCGCCCAGGCGGTTCATGGAGTCGACCAGAACCGAAATGGCGATCGGTTCGCTGTCGACGAGCACGCCATCGCAATCGAAAATCACCAGTCTGTCGGGCTTCGAGGGGGCGATGGCGGGCGTCATGGTCATGGTGGGTTCAAGCTCGGTTCGCCATCACTCCGCATCCAGCAGGCGGTTGTCAAGGTAACGGCGAAGCGTTTCCGCCGTGCCGTGCTGCCTGAGGGTCGCGAGATTGCCGGCAAAAGAACGGCGGAAGGCCGGGTTTTCGCCGACGGTGCCGAAAATGTCTTTCTCGTCGAGGAAAACCATCGGATTCTCGCGGGAGGCGAGCGCAGCCCGGTTCAGCCTTTCCGCATGGACATCGTTGAACGCAATCTTCTGCCCGCTGTCGGAATGGCCCTCCAAATAGCGGCACCAGAGCGCCGATACCAGCGAGAGACCGAGGACGGGCAGGCCTTTCGCCAGCCGGTCGGCGGTCGAGGGCAGGATGAATTTCGGCTGGCGGTTCGAGCCATCCTGCGCGAGCCGCGGGATCGTGTCGCCTATCTTCGGGTTGCTGAAGCGATGTTCGATGAGCCGGAAGTAATCCTTGAGATCCGTATTCGGCACTGGCGGCACGACCGGAATGATCTCCTCATTCTCCAGCTTACGCAGGAAGCCGGAAATCAGCGGATGCTCCATGGCCTCGTGGACGAAATGGATGTCGAGAAGCGCTGCCGGATAGGCGATCGCCGCATGCCCGCCATTCAGGATCCGGATCTTCATCAGCTCATAGGGAGAAACGTCCGGCACGAAGGTGACGCCTGCCTTTTCCAGCGCCGGCCGACCGGAAGGGAAGTTGTCTTCCATCACCCATTGCTTGAATTCCTCGCAGAAAACCGGCCATTGATCGGTAATGCCGAACTCATTCTTGAGGGAATCGATTTCGCGTGCGCCCGTGGCCGGCGTGATGCGGTCGACCATGGAATTGGGGAAGGCGACGTCTGCCTCGATCCAGTCGGCAAGGGCGGGATCGATGAGCCGGGCAAGGCCGGCCACCGCGTTCTTCGTTACCTTGCCATTATGGGGGATGTTGTCGCAGCTCATCACGGTGAAGGCGGCGATACCCTTTCGGCGGCGCGCCTGAAGACCCGCAACGATGAGGCCGAAAACGGTCTTCGGCGCTTCCGGTGCGGCGGCATCGGCGGCAATGGCTGGATGGGCGGGGTTGAAGGAGCCCGAGGCATCGATGAAATAGCCGCCCTCCGTAATCGTCAGCGAGACGATGCGGATCGCCGGATCGGCAAGCGCGGCAATGATGGCATCCGCATCCCCTACGGGCAGCATACCGGTCATCACGCCGGTCACGCGGGCGGCTGTGACGCCCACATCCTGTTCCACCACCGTGGTGAGGTAATCCTGCGCCCCGAGCTTTTCCCGCATTAGGGCGTCGGAAGGCATGGTGCCGGCACCCAGAATAGCCCAGTCATGGTCCTCGCCCGCATTGAAGAGCTGATCCAGATAGACGGCCTGGTGGGCCCGGTGGAAATTGCCGACCCCGAAATGCAGGATTCCGGCCTTCAGCTGATCCCGGCGATAGGCCGGGACGGCCGCACGGGCGGCGATCCGGTCGAGGGTGGCGAGTGCGAGTGTATCGGTCATCCGAGGGTCTCCGGCTGCTATCCGCGTCAGCTCATCCAGTTGCCGCCGTCGACATTGTATGTCTGGGCAACGATGTAATCGGCTTCCGGCGTGGCGAGGAAAATCGCCATGCCGGTCAGGTCTTCGGCCCGGCCCATGCGCCCGAAGGGCACGGCTTCGCCGACGAGGCGCTTCTTTTCGCCCAGCGGGCGGTTTTCATAGCGGGCGAAATGGGCATCCACCCCGTCCCAGTGCTCGCCATCGACCACGCCGGGGGCGATGGCATTGACGTTGATGCCGTGCCGGATGAGATCGAGGCCGGCGGACTGGGTGAGGCTGATGACGGCGGCCTTGGTGGAGCAGTAGACCGCCACCAGCGCCTCGCCGCGACGGCCGGCCTGGCTCGCCATGTTGATGATCTTGCCGCCCTTGCCCCGGCGGATCATGGATCTCGCCGCCGCCTGCAGGGTGAAGAGCGTGCCGGCCACGTTGATGGCATAGAGCTTGTCATAGCTTTCCCGCGTGATCTCGACGATCGGCGCCAGATCGAAGAGCGCGGCATTGTTGATGAGAATGTCGAGCCCTCCTGTGCGGGCTTCGACCGTTGCGATCGCGCGGTCGATGGATGCCTGGTTCGTCACGTCGAGTTCGACCGCATAGGCCGCGGGACCGATCGCGGCCGCAGTTTCCTCGGCGCGGGCCATGTTGATGTCGGCAATCGCAACGGTTGCGCCCTCCCGCACATAGGCTTCGGCGAAGGCGCGGCCGATGCCGCGGGCCGAGCCGGTGACGAGAGCGGATTTTCCCTGAAGGCGGCCGGTCATTGAGCAAGTCCCTGATCGTTGAAACGGTGGATGCGCGACGCTTCGGGCGTCAGGAAGACGGTGTCGCCATGCTTCAGCGGCATTTCACCGCCAGTACGGACGTTCACATGGCCGACGCCCGGAACATCCACATGGAGGAAGGTATCGGAACCGAGATGTTCGGAGACGGTCACCGTACCCTTCCAGGCGCCTTCGGTGGTGGAAAGCCCGATATGTTCGGGGCGGATGCCGATGGTGGCGGCCCCTTGGGTCTTCGCCGTTTCGCCGCCGATCAGGTTCATGCGCGGCGAGCCGATGAAGCCGGCGACGAACAGATTGGCGGGGCTGCGGTAGAGTTCGAGCGGCGAGCCCACCTGCTCCACCCGGCCCTTGTTCAGCACCACGATCTTGTCCGCCATGGTCATGGCTTCCACCTGGTCATGGGTGACGTAGATCATGGTGGTCTTCAGCTGCTGGTGCAGTTCGGAGATTTCGAGCCGCATGTTCACGCGCAGTGCCGCATCGAGGTTCGATAGCGGCTCGTCGAAGAGGAAGGCCGAGGGCTGGCGCACGATCGCGCGGCCGATTGCCACGCGCTGACGCTGGCCGCCCGAGAGCTGGCGCGGCTTGCGGTCGAGGTAATCGGTCAGGTTCAGCACCCGGGCGGCATCGGCCACCTTGCGGTCGATCTCCGCGCGGTCGACACCTGCCATCTTCAGCGGGAAGGCGATGTTGGAGCGCACGCTCATGTGGGGATAGAGCGCATAGGACTGGAAGACCATGGCAAGCCCGCGCTTTGCGGGCGGAAGGCTCGTCGCGTCCACGCCGTTGATGTCGATCCGCCCGCCGCTCACATCTTCAAGGCCTGCAATCAGGCGGAGCAGGGTGGACTTGCCGCAGCCGGACGGACCGACGAAGACGACGAATTCGCCCTTCTCGATCTCGAGATCCAGCGAGGGGATCACGGCGGCTTCGCCGAAGACCTTGGAAACGTTCTTGAGGGAAATGCTGCCCATGTTCTTGTTCCTTATTTGACGGCGCCGAAGGTGAGACCGCGCACCAGCTGCTTCTGGCTGAACCAACCGAGGATCAGGACCGGCGCGATGGCCATGGTCGAGGCGGCGGAAAGCTTGGCGTAGAACAGGCCTTCGGGACTTGAATAGGAGGCGATGAAGGTGGTGAGCGGAGCGGCCTTGGAGGCCGTCAGATTGAGCGTCCAGAAGGCTTCGTTCCAGGACAGGATGATGTTGAGCAGCACCGTCGAGGCGATGCCGGGCACCGCCATGGGCGCGAGGACATAGACGATTTCCTTGGCCAGCGAGGCGCCGTCCATGCGGGCCGCTTCCAGGATCTCGCCCGGGATCTCGCGGAAATAGGTGTAGAGCATCCAGACGATGATGGGCAGGTTGATGAGCATCAGCACCACGACCAGGCCCGCGCGGCTGTCGAGGAAGCCCGTATCGCGAAAGATCAGGTAAACAGGGATCAGGGCACCAACGGGCGGCATCATCTTGGTCGAGAGCATCCACATGAGCACGTCTTTGGTGCGCTTCGTCGGCGAGAAGGCCATGGCCCAGGCGGCGGGAATGGCAATCAAGAGGCCGAGAAGGGTGGAGCCCAGCGAGATCACCACCGAATTGAAGAAGTGCTTGAAGTAATCCGAGCGGCTCTGCACTTCGGCATAGTTTTCCGTGGTCCAGTCGAAGAAGAGGAAGGAGGGCGGGGAGGCCACCGCCTCTGATTCCGTCTTGAAGCTCGTCAGTACCGTCCAGAGGATGGGAAAGAAGATGAGGATCGCGATTGTCCAGGCAAGCGCCGTGAAGACCAGCTTCCTCTCTGTCGAAACCTTGCGCGCCATGTCTCAAGCCTCCAGATTCTTGCCGATCATCCGCATCAGGAAGAAGGCAACGATGTTCGCGAGCACCACCGCGACGATGCCGCCGGCCGAAGCGCCGCCGATATCGAATTGCAGCAGGGCCTGCGCATAGACGAGATAGGTGATGTTGGTGGTCTGGATGCCCGGTCCGCCATTGGTGGTGACGAGGATTTCCGCAAAGACCGAAAGAAGGAAGATGGTCTGGATTAGGATCACCACGGTGATCGCCCGGGCCATGTGCGGCAGCACGATATAGACGAAGCGCGAGAAAAAGCCGGCGCCATCCATTTCGGCCGCTTCCTTTTGCTCCTCGTCGAGGGACTGCAGGGCGGTGAGCAGGATGAGCGTCGAAAAGGGCAGCCACTGCCAGGCCACGATGATGATTACTGACAGCAGCGGCACTTCCGCAAGCCAGTCAATGGGGGCCAGGCCGAGGAATTTTGCCAGCGAGGCCAGAAGACCGTTCACCGGGTTCATGAACATGTTCTTCCAGACGAGGGCGGATACGGTCGGCATGACGAAGAAGGGAGCAATCACCAGGATGCGCACGAACCCCTGGCCGAACATGGGCTGGTCTAGGAGCAGTGCCAGCAGAATGCCGCCGATGACGGTGATCAGCAGAACGCCGCCGGTGAGGATCAGCGTATTGGCAAGCGCGGTGAAAAAGGCGGGATCGCTGAGGAAGAACCGATAGTTGGTGATGCCGGCAAATTCCTCCATGCCCGGCATGAGCAGATTATAGCGGAGGAAGGAAAAATAGACCGTCATGACCAGCGGCACGATCATCCAGCCGAACAGGAGCAGGACGGAGGGTGCCATCATCAGACGGGCATGGGAGCGGGTGTGGAGGGTCGCCATCGGAATCATTCCCCTGAATGAAAGATCTGCCTCTTCGAGGGCAGGGCCGGATTTCCCTTCTTGCAGCATCGGCCCTTGGCCGAAAAGCCTTCGCAAACCGGTGCCGGCGAGCGGCGTCATGGGTCTTGCCGGAAAATCCGGGCCGCCGGCGGTGGTGGGCCGGCGGCCCGGCCGGGCAGGATGTAGGGCGTCCTGCCCGGCCTTGGGAGCTTTTGCCGATTACTTGATGTAGCCGGCCTTGTTCATTTCGCGGACCGTCAGCTGCTGGGCACTGGCAAGTGCCTGGTCGACGGTAACCTGACCGGCGAGCGCTGCCGAGAACTGCTGGCCGACCGCGGTGCCGATGCCCTGGAATTCAGGGATCGCCACGAACTGAACGCCCACATAGGGAACAGGCTTGACGGTCGGCTTGGTCGGATCCGCGGAGTTGATCGAGTCAAGCGTCATCTTCGCGAAGGGAGCAGCCTTCTGGTATTCCGGGTTGTTGTAGAGCGAGGTGCGCGTGCCCGGAGGAACGTTGGCCCAGCCTTCCTTGGAAGCGACGAGTTCGGTATAGGCCTTGCTCGTTGCCCAGGCGACGAACTTCTCGGCGGCTTCCGCCTTCTGGGTGCCTGCCGGGATGGCGAGATTCCAGGCCCAGAGCCAGTTGCCGCGCTTGCCAAGCCCGGTATCCGGGGCGAGCGCGAAGCCGACCTTGTCGGCAACCTTGGATTCCTTCGGGTTGGTCACGAAGGAAGCGGCGACCGTCGCGTCGATCCACATGCCGCACTTGCCAGACTGGAAGAGCGCCAGGTTTTCGTTGAAGCCGTTGGAGGAGGCACCGGGAGGGCCGGCTTCGTTCATCAGCTTCACGTAGAAGTCCAGCGTGTTCTTCCATTCGGGCTGGTCGAACTGCGGGTTCCATTTTTCATCGAACCAGCGGGCCCCGAAGGAGTTGGACGTGGCCGTCAGGAAGGCCATGTTTTCGCCCCAGCCGGCCTTGCCGCGCAGGCAGATGCCGTAGACTTCATTGCTTTTGTCGGTGACCTTCTTGGCGGCATCGGCAACGAAGTCCCAGGTCGGGGCGTCGGGCATGGTGATCCCGGCCTTCTCGAACAGGTCCTTGCGATACATGATCATCGAGCTTTCGCCATAGAAGGGCGCCGCATAGAGCTTGCCATTCATGGAAATGCCAGAGCGGATCGCCGGCAGCAGGTCGTCGACGTCGTAATCGGCGCCGAGATTGTCGAGCGGCAGGAGCCAGCCCTGCTTTGCCCAGATCGGAACTTCATAGGTGCCGATGGTCATGATGTCGAACTGGCCGCCCTTGGTGGCGATGTCGGTCGTCACCTTCTGGCGCAGGACGTTCTCTTCAAGCGTAACCCATTCCAGCTGAATATCCGGATTCTTCTTGGTGAAGTCATCCGTCAGCTTCTGCATGCGGATCATGTCCCCGTTGTTCACGGTGGCGATCGTCAGGGTTTCCGCATGTGCAACGGCGGAAACGGCCAGCGCCGCAACAGCGCCAAGCAGCATGGTCTTCAATTTCATGGTCTTCCTCCCAGAAGAGTAAAATGAGCATTCGCTTCGCTCAAGGGCAAATACTCATTAAATCATGCTGGAAGTCAACGCATGAATTATGCTGCGCTGCCGAAATGCTCGCTTATCGCATTGAATTTAAAAAGATAAATTTTTGCTCATTCCTTGAGCAAAAACTCGGCGGTTGCCTCATCCGTGATCAGGCTGTTGATCAGGCGGCCCCGCACGGCACCGCGGATGGCCGCGTGCTTGCGGCTTCCCTTGGCAACGCCCACCACCGGCGCCTGATCCCGCGAGGGCAGCGGCACCGAGGCGACCCGCTGGTTGACCGGGTCCCTGAGGAGCTGGCCCTGCTCGTCGAAGATCCAGCCGCAAATCTCGCCGCTTGCCCCCTGCTTGACGAGGGCGGTCATCTCTTCGGGGTCGAGGAAGCCGTCGACACAAAGCGGGGCGGCCGTTCCAAGCTCACCGATACCGACGAAGGTCACGTCGGCGTCCGCTGCCAGGTCCAGGGCGGAGCGCATCAGCGCCTGCTGGTGGAGAAGCGCCCGTTCCTCGGCAGAGGAAACCAGGACCGGCAGCGGCATCGGATAGTGGCGCGCCTTGATGGCATCGGCCATGCTGAAGATGACATTGTAATAGGCGGCCGAGCCGTCGGGGCCGATATTGCCGGTGAGAGAGACGATCCGGTGCTGCGGGCATTCGATCGAGGGAAGCTGGTCGACGGCCGCCTTCAGCGTCCGGCCCGTGCCAATGGCGAGGATGACCGGGTCGCTGCGGCGGAGCCAGCGCTCGATATCGGCGGCGCAGGCCTCCGATATGCCGACGGTGGTGGAGGAGGATTGCGGGTCGGTCGGCACCACCTCTACCTGGAGAAGGCCGTATTTCTCACGGACCTGCCGGGCAAGTTCAAGACAGGCCGCAATCGGGTGGTCGAGCCGCACCTTGATGAGCTTCTCGGCCACGGCAAGCGAAACCAGCCTCTGGGCGGATTGCCGCGAAATGCCCATGGCCGCGGCGATCTCGTCCTGGGTGCGACCGGCGACATAATACAGCCAGCCGGCACGGGCCGCATCATCCAGCCGTCCCAAACTCTCCGATCGTCTCGCCATCCTTCATGCCCCCGGGGTCCTTTTATGCTGCTTCTGTGCTGCCAAGTTTCCGGACCGCTGTCAAATGCGGGAGATGCTTAAAGGTTTCAGCGGGGCGCTATTGCATTGAAAGCGGGTCTTTCCCTGCCGGCCTGCCGCCCTCGCCGCGCCTGTCTTCGGGTCGCAAGCCACGCGCAAGCTTGGCAATCGATAAACATTCCTAAATTAGGAGATTAGAAATGTTTGAAGAATGCTTCTCGATGATCGAGTTGAATGCGCTCCTGGACATGCGATCCTTCCAGCCGGAGACGGTCGATGACGACGAACTTTTCCATCATCTCAGCAAGGTGGTGCTCTCCGCTCTCGAAGCTGCTCTTTTCGAAGCCGAACAGCCGCCGCGCCGGCTGAACTGATCGCGCAGACACCCTTGCCTCTCAATAATGGGGCGGCCGGGTGATGGCTGGTGCTTCGAGCGCCTGTTCCTCAAGGCTGAGGAAGCGTTCGGTCAGCCGGTCGAGCTTGGTGCGCAGCTGTTCGACGAGCTTCCACTGGCCGGCAACTTCGCCGGACAGGTCCTCGATGATACGCGCCTGATAGGCGACGGTTTCTTCAAGACGCAGGATACGGTCTTCGAGCGAGGGGGAGACTTCGGTCTTCGTCACGGTCGTTCTCCGGAAGGGCAAAAGGCGGATGACGCTTTAGGCGCGCCTTTGTCGCTCACCGCTCTGGCACGAAAGAAGGGAATCTGCAACAAGCCAGCCTGACAGCAGTTCCGGGATCGGCAACCATGGCCAGGCAGGGCGATATCGTCAGACGGGTTCTCAGCGGCGGAGCGCGCAATGGCGTGGCTTTGATGCTGCTGGGCATGCTCATGTTTGCGCTCAACGATGCCATGGGCAAGATGCTGGTCTCCACCTATGCGATCGGTGAAGTATTGCTGATCCGCAGCCTTGCGGCGCTCCTGGTGCTGGCGCCCTTCCTCTACCGACAGGGCTTTGGAACTCTGGTTGCGGTGGAGCGGCCATGGCTGCAGGTGGTGCGGGTTTGTCTCTCCACCATGGAGATCTTCTGCTTCTATTTCGCGGTCTCGCAATTTCCGCTTGCCGATGTCATGACCTTCTGGCTCGCCTGTCCGATCTATGTGGCGGCGATAGCGCCCCTCATCCTCAAGGAGCATGTCGGGTGGCGGCGCTGGAGCGCCATTCTTGTCGGCTTCGTCGGCGTCGTCATCGCGCTGCAGCCCTCCAGCCGGGAATTCGGCGCAGCCACCATCGTTTCCATCATCGGACCACTCGTCTTTGCCGCCTTCATCGTGCTCGGCCGAAGTCTGAGGGCAACGCCGGACACGACGCTGGTCTTCTGGCAGATCATCGGCGCGCTGCTTGCCGGGCTGATGCTGACACCTTTCTCCTTCGTGATGCCGGACGGGCGGGACATGGCGCTTCTTGCGCTCCTCGGCGTGGTCGCCATGGGCGCCCATGTGCTCGTCAACCGTTCGCTCAAGCTCTCGGATGCCTCGACGCTCGCACCCCTCCAGTATACGCTGCTGCTGTGGGCGATCATTTTCGGCTATGTCTTTTTCGGCGATGTCCCGGGTGCGCCCGTTTATGTGGGGGCGGCGCTGATCATCGCTGCAGGCGTCTATATCGTGATCCGCGAGCGACAGCTGAAACTGCAGCGGGCCGCCATCACCGAGACCTGAGCCGGGCCGCCTTTTCGCGCTAGGTTACCAAAAAGAAAATTCCCAACGCTTCCAAGCACATCCCGTCAATCTTTCGTTAAATCCCTATCTGATTGGTAGAGATAGTTGACACGGGCCGCAATTGTGTCATGATTGTGACATGAGCGGCTTCGGCCGCCCGGCACCACGGGAGGTGACGATGTTCTATTTCGGTGGAATTACATTGGGTTATCTCGATCGGCCCCAGCGGACGTCCATTTTGACGGATGCTGCAAAAACGGCAAAGTCGTGGCAGCAGGCGGAGAGCGAGACGCGGTCCGAAAAGGTGCCTGCATCCGGCGAGCTGCTCGCGCGGGCCAACTGGTTCAATCTTTTCTGGTGATCCGGTTTCGGCGCCGCCGGCGCCGGGATTTCAAGGGAAATGAATGCACGGCCTGGCTGTCAGGGACGCGAATGAGAGTGTCCGGTAACGTCAGGACGGTTCGAAGGAGACGAGCATGTCGAACATCGATTTTTCCGACAAGCATGGTTATGCCCCGGCGCGCACGGGCCGGCAGAAGCTGCAATTTGCCCTGAATGTGGCGCTGATTGCTGCGGCCTTCCTCTTTGTTGCAGCGGCCGTGGCGGGCATCTTCCCTTAAGACAATTTCAGGACCGGAGTTTCTAAAGGGCGTGGCTTGCGGGCCGCGCCCTTTTTCATGGCCCCTTTTCAGCGGGGGGCGAGATAACGCTCCGCGAGTTCCACCCAGAAGGCAGCCCCGATCGGCAGAAGATCGTCGTTGAAATCATATTTCGGATGGTGAAGCTGCGGATCCTCGGGGCTCCGCTGTCCGCCGAGGAAGAAATAGGTGCCCGGACGCTCCTTCAGCATATAGGCAAAGTCCTCGCTTCCCATGGTGGGGCGGGGCATGTCGCCGACCTTGTCTGCACCGGCGAAATCCCTTGCCACCTGCCGCGCAAAATCCGTTTCGGCCGTGTGGTTGATGGTGGCGTCATAGCTGCGTTCATAGAGGACGCTCGCCGTCATGCCGAAGCTTTCGGCCTGGGCGCGGGCGATCTGGGTGATGCGCCGTTCCAGTTCATCGCGCACCTTCGGATCGAAGGAGCGGATGCCGACCACGATATCAGCCCTTTCCGGGATGATGTTGCTGGCGGAGCCCGCATGGAAAGCGCCGACGGTGACGACCGAGGGGTCCATGGGGTGTATGTTGCGGGAGACGATGGTCTGGAGCGCCATCACGATCGCCGCACCCGCCACGATCGGGTCTGCCGTATCCTGGGGCTCGGCGCCATGGCCGCCCTTGCCGTGAACGGTGATCCGGCATTCGTCCACCGCCGCCATGATAGGCCCGTCGCGGAATGCGAAATGGCCGAAGGGGAGGGCGGGATCATTGTGAAGCGCGAAGACGGCATCGCAGGGGAAGCGGTCGAAGAGGCCTTCCTCGACCATGATCTTCGCACCGCCGTAATTTTCTTCCGCTGGCTGGAAAATCAGGTGCACGGTGCCGTCGAACTGGCGCCGCTCCGACAGAAGACGGGCGGCGCCGAGAAGCATGGTCGTGTGCCCGTCGTGACCGCAGGCATGCATCATGCCCGGAATTTTCGAGGCATGCTCGAGACCGGTCTCTTCCATGATCGGCAGCGCGTCGATATCGGCCCTGATCCCGATGGAGCGGTTCGATGTTCCGTTGCGCAGCGTTGCGACCAGACCGGTCTTTGCCAGGCCCCGGGTTACCTCGTAACCCATCGCCACCAGCTTCTCGGCGATGTAATCCGACGTTTTGAATTCGGAGAGGCCGATTTCCGGATATTGATGGAGATGATGCCGGATCTCGACGAGGTCGGGCATGGCATTGGTCAGGTTCATTTTCATTCAGGCACCCCGCGTGGGAATCCGGTTTTCGAGCAGACGGAAGCCGTAGATCAGCAGTCCCGTCAGGCATAGATAGATGAGCGCGAGGAGAAGCAAGGGCTCATAGGTCAGATAGGTATCCTGGCGCACCCGCGAAATCACCCCATAGACATCGACGATGGTGATGGTCGCAATCAGGGGCGTCGCCTTGAGCTGCAGCACGGTCTCGCCGTTCAGCGTCGGCAGGGCACGGTGGATCGCGCGCGGAAGCCAGATGCGCCAGAAGAGCTTGAAGGGGCTCATGCCATAGGCGGCGGCTGCCTCCAGTTCGCCGCGCGGCACGCCCTTGAAGGCGCCCCGCATCACCTCGCCCTCATAGGCGGCAAAGGAGATCATCAGCGCCGTGAAGCCATAGGGCCAGGCCTGCCGCAGATAGGGCCAGAGAAAGGACTGGCGGATCTCGGGATACTGGGCAAAGAGCGAACCGAGGCCGTAATAGAGCATCCATAATTGCAGGAGCAGCGGCGTGCCGCGAATGATGGTGCAGAAGGTGAGGGCGAGCCAGGAGAGCGGTTTCGGGCCGGTGACCTGCACCAGGCCGATCGGCACGGCCAGAAGAAAGCCGACGATTGCCGTGGCAAAGAGCATGATCAGCGTCTCGATCACGCCGTAAACCAGCTTGGTGCCATACTGCGGCAGCCAGTCCCAGCGCATGAACCAGACGATGCAGAAGACCAGCCCGGCAAAGATCGCCATCAGGAAGAGGCGATGGGGTTCGAAAAGGCTGCGGCCACGGGGGCCTGCCGGAACGGCGGTCGGGGCGGTGAGGCTGTCACTCATCTCATGCCGTCCTGACCAGGCCGCGCGTGGCCCGCTTTTCGATGAAACGGATCACCAGGCTGGAAACCAGGGTCCAGGCCAGATAGATCGCTCCCGCTGCGAGGAAGAACAGCATATAGGCCTTGGTGGAGCCGGCGGCCTGGCGGGTCACCAGCGTCAGTTCGCTGAAGCCGATGACAGCCAGCAGCGCCGTATCCTTGGTCGCGACCATCCAGAGATTGGCAAGGCCGGGCAACGCATAGGGCAGCATGGCCGGCAGCGTCACGCGCGTCAGCACCTTCATCGGCGACATGCCATAGGCGCGTCCGGCCTCGATCTGGCCGGCCGGCACCGCCTTGATCGCCCCGCGGAAGACCTCGGTGGCATAGGCGCCCTGCACCACACCGATCACGAAAATGCCCGCTGTCAGCGCGTTGATGTCGACCGAACCATAGCCGGCGAGCGCCAGAAGCTGGCTCAGCGCATCGGTGCCCGCATAATAGAGCAGAAGCATGAGGACGAGTTCCGGTATGGCCCGGATCAGCGTCGTGTAGATTTCCATGAGATCCCGCAGGATCGGCCCGCCATAGAGCTTGCCGCAGGCACCGCCGATGCCAATCAGCAGGCCGAGGCCATAGCCGCCGAAAGCGAGCTTGAGTGACTGGATGAAGCCGACCAGCATGACCCCGCCCCAGCCGGGAGGTTCAAGAGCCAGCAGATCGAGATAGGATTGGGTTGCGGCAGCCACGATGGACGATTTCCCTCAACAGGTGAACGGCGCGCGGATTTCTCTTCCGCGCGCCTCCGCTGCGATTACTTGCCGTAGATGTCGAAGTCGAAATACTTCTTCGAGAAGCTGTCATAGGTGCCGTTGGCGCGGATGGCCTTGATGGCGGCGTTGATCTTGTCCTTGAGCTCGGTTTCGCCCTTGCGCAGGCCGACCCCGACGCCAAGGCCGAGGATGGCGGGATCGTCTGCAACCACGCCCTTCACCTCGCAGCAGGCGCCGGCTTCCGATTTCAGAAAGGCGTCGAGCGCGATGGAATCGGCCTGGACTGCGTCCACACGGCCGGCAGCGAGATCCTGGTCGGCCTCGTCCTGGGTCTGGTATTCCTTGATCTCGGCGGCGGTGGCGCCGAAATGGGCCTGGGCATAGGCCTGGTGGATGGTGGAGACCTGAACGCCGATGATCTTGCCCTTCAGCCCTTCGGGCGTCGCATCGAACTTCTGGTCCTTCGGACCGATCACCACGGTGGGCGTGTTGTAGTACTTGTCGGAGAAATCGATCGTCTTCAGCCGTTCTTCGGTGATCGACATGGAGCCGATGATCAGATCGATCTTCTTGGAGGTGAGCGCCGGGATAATGCCATCCCAGGCCACGGGCGTGATCACGCAATCAAGCTTGGCTTCGGCGCAGATGGCTTTCTGGAAATCTACTTCCCAGCCCACCCAATTGCCATTGGCATCGGGCGAGGTGAAGGGCGGGTAGGGTTCGGCAGCAAAGCCGACCTTTACCTGATCGGCCTGGGCAGCACCGGCGGCCAGGCCGAAAGCCAGGGCGGCAGCGAGAATGGAAAGCGATTTTTTCATGGTGTTCCCCTTTGCTTTTGTCGCTTTTCAGTGAATGGAACTGATGAATTTCTTCAGCCGTTCGGATTTCGGAGCGCCGAAGATTTCGTCCGGCGGTCCCTGTTCTTCGATGAGGCCGTTGTGCAGGAAGACCACGTGATTGGAGACTTCCCGCGCAAACTTCATCTCGTGCGTGACGAGGAGCATCGTGCGCTTTTCCCGCGCGAGATCGCCGATGACGCTCAGCACCTCGCCGACGAGTTCCGGGTCGAGTGCTGAGGTCGGCTCGTCAAAGAGCATGGCGAGCGGCTGCACGGCGAGCGCCCGTGCGATGGCGGCACGCTGCTGCTGGCCGCCGGAGAGGAAGGCCGGATAGACATCCCTCTTCTCGAAGAGGCCGACCCGTTTCAGAAGCGCCTCGGCGGTGGCAATCGCCTGGTCCTTCGGCACGCCCAGCACATGGACGGGCGCCTCTATGACGTTCTGCAGAACGGTCATGTGCTGCCAAAGATTGAAGCTCTGGAAGACCATGGCAAGGCGCGAGCGGATGCGCTGCACCTGGCGGCGATTGGCCGGAATCAGTCCGCCATGCCCGTCGGACTTCATCTCGATGGTTTCGCCATGCACCGAAACCGTGCCCGCGGTGGGCAGTTCAAGCAGATTGATGCAGCGAAGAAAGGTGGATTTGCCCGAGCCCGATCCACCGATGATGGCGATCACATCGCCCTGCCGGGCGGTGAGTGAAATGCCTTTGAGAACTTCCAGCGATCCAAATCGCTTGTGAAGATCCGTCACCTGAATGGCCTGTTCAGGTCCGCCCATATGTGCCCATCCCTTTTGGGGCTTTGTGCCCGCTTCGTTGTTCCCCAGCCTTGTTTTTTTGCCTGCCCGACGCTGGCCCGGACGGCCTGTTGAAAGGAGTTTTGCACTTGTCCGAAAATTATTCAAGCGTATAATAGGGAGGGGCGCCATAAAGTGCTGCCCGGGGATCGAAAAGAGGGGACATTCCGACATGACGACTTATGGATCGCAGGCCATGGCCACCCAGTTGCGGCGCGTGCTGATGCGGCGTCCGGGCCCGAGCCTGGCTCAGGCCGATCCGCAGCGCTGGCATTACGGGCCGACGTTCAATGGTCCGAAAGCCATTGAACAATATAAGGAATTTGCCCGTCTGGTCGAAAAGTCCGGTGCGGAAATCCTGTGGATGGAAGATGGTGGCGACGGCATGGCGGATGCCATGTTCACCCATGACCCCTCGCTGATGACCGACCGGGGCGCGCTGATCCTCAACATGGGCAAGGCGCTGCGCAAGGGTGAGCCGGCGCTGCACGAGGCCGCCTACCGGGCAGCAGGCATCCCCATTCTCGGCAGGCTCGAGGAGCCCGGCACGGTCGAGGGCGGGGATTGCATCTGGGTCAACGACCGGCTGCTTGCCATCGGCCGGGGCGTGCGCTCCAACCAGCATGGCATCGATCAGGTCCGCGAGATCCTCGCCCCGCTCGGCATCACGGTCATGGCCTTCGACCTGCCGCTCTGGGCGGGGGAAGCGGCCTGCCTGCATCTCATGTCGGTCATGAGCCCGCTTGCGGAAGACCTGGCGCTCGTCCATGCGCCGCTGATGCCGGCGGCTTTCTATCTGATGCTCCGCGACATGGGAATCACGCTTCTGCATGCGCCGGAGGCGGAATTTGCCGCAAGTTTCGGGCTTAACCTGAATGTCCTGCCGGTCAGCCCGCGCCAGGTCATCGCCGTCGACGGGTTCCCCGGAACGCGGGCCGTGATGGAAGCGGCGGGATGCACCGTGGAGACCTTTGCAGCGGATGCGCTTTGCATTGCGTGCGAGGGCGGACCGACCTGCCTGACCCGTCCGGTCTGGCGGGCGGCATGAACCGCCGGACATTCCATCGGGCAGGCGAAGTGGAGCGGCGGCGCGATCTGATCGCCGCCACGCTCGACGTGATTGCCGAGCAGGGCCTGCGCGCCGCGACCGTCCGGCAGATCGCTGCCCGGGCGGGTGTGACGGGCGGCCTTATCCGGCACTATTTCGAGAGCAAGGACCAGATGGTCCAGGAGGCCTATCGCGAACTCATGCGCGAAATGCAGCTGAGCGTCGAGGCGGCGGCGGAAGCCGGCGGTCTTTCCGCCCGTGAAAGGCTGCGCAACTTCATTGCCGGCAACCTGAACGATTCCGTGACAAATGCCCGAACTTTCGCGGTCTGGGCGGCCTTCATCGGCCATGTCAACCTCGATCCCGCCTTCGGTGCCATCCACCGCGAACATTACCTTGCCTTCCTCGAAAAGCTCGAAAGCATGCTGGCGGCCTTCCAGGAGGAGACGGGTGCGCGTGATCCCGCGGCCGTGCTCCGCACTAAGGCGATTGCCATCAACGGGCTGATTGACGGTCTGTGGCTCGAACATTCGGTGGCGCGTGCGCTGTTTGCCGAAGGCGAGGCCGCCACGATCGTGCTGCGCTCTGCCGAAACCATTCTGGGCGTGCCGGAAGGCAGCCTTTCCCGATAGGACCGGTTCGCCTATCAAGGCGGCCCCTCCCCACCATGAAGGAACGACCCCATGCGCTATGCTTCGATCACGGACCGCCTGTCCAATCTGGGATCCGGTAAATGGGCAGTCCATGCCGCTGCCCGCGCCATGGCTGCGGCCGGCACCGAGATCATCGAACTCACCATCGGCGAACCGGACATGCCGCCGGACGAGGCGCTTCTGGCCGAATGCGCCCGGGCCATGCATGCTGGCCGCACCCGCTATTCCAACGGCCGGGGCGAACCTGCCGTGCTGAAGGCGCTGACCGAAAAATATCGCAAGCGCCGCGCCGATGTGACCGAAAAGAACATTCTCTGTTTCCCTGGAACCCAGACGGCGCTTTTTGCCGTCATGCTCGGCCTCGTGGAGGCGGGCGATGCGGTTCTGGTCGGCGATCCCCTTTATGCCACCTATGAGGGCGTCGTTGCTTCCACCGGCGCCCGGATCGTGCCTGTGCCGCTGCATCCGGAAAAGCGCTTTCACCTGCAGGCGGCGGATCTGGAGCGGGCGATCACGCCGGAATGCCGGGTTCTCCTTCTCAACACACCCCATAATCCGACCGGGGCGGTTCTGACGGCCGAAGAAATCGCGGTAATCGGGGCGGTGTGCCGTCGTCACGATCTCTGGATCGTCTGCGACGAGGTCTATGAAGAGCTGATCTTCGGCGGCGAATTTGCCTCGCCCTTCAACGATCCTGATCTGGCCGAGCGCACCATCGTCGTTTCCTCCATCTCGAAATCCCATGCCGCGCCGGGCTTCCGCAGCGGCTGGGCGGCGGGACCCGTTGAGTTTTGCGAGCGGCTGCTGCCCGTTTCCGAGACCATGCTGTTCGGCGTTCAGCCCTTCATTTCCGACATGACGGCGATGGCCGTCTCCCAGCGCTTCGATACGGCCGCGGTGATGCGCGAAAACTACCTGCGGCGGGCCCGGATCGTGGAAAGCGCGCTTGTCGGCGAACCGCTGCTGAAAACCATGATGCCCGAGGGCGGCATGTTCATTCTCGTGGATGTGGGGGCAACCGGCCTTTCGGGCGAAGCCTTCGCCTGGGCGCTTCTGACGGAGCAGCAGGTTGCGGTCATGCCCGGTTCCTCCTTTGGCGAGGAAGCCCGGGATTTCATCCGCATTTCGCTCACCGTACCGGATGAGCGGCTGGAAACCGCCGCGCGCCGCATGGCGGAGCTGGCGCGGTCCTTGCGGGCAGGGGAGGCGAAGAGGGCATGAATGATAGCGTCAAAACCGTCGGCGAAGTGCTGATCGACATTCTGGAAGCCAATGGGGTCGATACGGTTTTCGGCATTCCGGGCGTCCATACGGTGGAGCTCTACCGCGGGCTCGCGGCATCGAAGATCCGCCACATCACGCCACGCCACGAACAGGGTGCCGCTTTCATGGCCGATGGCTATGCAAGGGTTAGCGGCAAGCCGGGCGTCTGCCTGCTGATCACCGGGCCGGGGCTCACCAATGCGATCACCGCCATGGCGCAGGCCCAGCAGGATTCCGTGCCCATGCTGGTGATCTCGGGCGTCAATGCGCGCGCTTCCCTTGGCCATGGGCGGGGCAAGCTGCACGAATTGCCGGATCAGCGGGCGATGATGGCGAGCTTCTGCGTGATGACCCATACGCTGCTCGAACCCGCCGATCTGCCGGATGTCATGGCGCGGGCCTTTACACTCCTTCGGTCCGGCCGGCCCGGGCCGGTGCATATCGAAATCCCGACCGATGTCATGTCGGCGCCGATTGCGCGGCCGTCGCTCAAGCCGGCACCGGTTCTCAAGCCACGGGCCGATGCTGAAGCCATCCGTCAGGCGGCGGAGCTTTGCCGCTCGTCGCGCGCGCCGATCATCCTTGCGGGCGGGGGCGCCGCCTCGGCCTCGCGCCTCCTTGCTGCGCTTGCGGACAGGCTCGACGCACCCGTGATCACGACCGCCAATGCCCGCGGCCTGATGCCCGGCCATCCGCTTGCCGTGCCGGCAAGTGCCAGCCTGCATGCGGTGCGCAAGGCGATTGCGGAGGCGGATCTGGTGATCGCGCTCGGAACCCAGCTTGGCCCCACGGATTACGATGTCTATGTGGATGGCGGTTTTCCGTTCCTGTCTCGCCTCATTCATGTGGATGTGGATGCTGCCCAGCTTGCCCGCAACCCGCACAGCCTCCTGCCGGTTCTATCGAGCGTCGAGAATGCCATCGCCGATCTCATGCCGGCCCTTGAGGGTCATGTTGTTTCTGGAACCGGTGCCAGCCGCGCCTCCGGGCTTCGCGAGGCGGCGAGGGCCGAGCTTTCGGCGAAGATGCAGAATGAGGTGACGATCCTCGAGCGGATCCGCACCGCCCTGCCGGGCCTCATTCTGGTGGGCGATTCGACCCAGGCGATCTATGCGGGCAATCTCTATTACGATGCGGACCGGCCCCATGGCTGGTTCAATGCGGCGACCGGTTTCGGCGCCCTGGGCTACGGGCCGCCGGCGGCGATCGGTGCTGCGTTGGCGGAGCCCGGTACGCCGGTCGTCTGCCTCACGGGCGATGGCGGGCTGCAATTCACGCTTGCGGAAATCGGCTCTGCCAGGGATGCGGGCGCCCGGGTCATCTTCCTCGTCTGGAACAATGACGGCTATCAGGAGATCGAGACCTATATGGTGGAAAACGGTATCACGCCCGAAGGCGTGAAGCCCTCCGCTCCGGATTTCGTCAAGATCGGCGAAGCCTATGGGCTGCCGTCCGTCCGTCTCGCGGATATCGATCAGCTGGAGGACGCGCTGAAACGCGCCGCAGCCCATGACGGGCCGACCCTCATCGAGGTCCATGAGCGGAAAACCCGCGGCATGCGCCCATGACCATGTCCTTCCCGCTGCCGGTTCTGAGGGTCCGGCAGCTGCGGCGCGCCGAATTCCATGCGCTGATTGGCAGCATGCCGGCGGTTGTGCTGGTGGAAGAGGGCGCGAAGGCAGTAAAGGGACCTGGGTTTCAGTTCGTGACGCCGGCCGGAGGCATCGCCGTCCTGCCGGAGCGCCTTCCCCTCGACATCGACAATCGCATGGGTCCGAAAGGGGTCTATGAAGCCCGGATGATCGGCATAGACCGACGTCGCTTCGAGCATGGCCGGGATATGGCCGGGATTGCCCCGACCGGGTCCTCTGCGGATCTCAGCCGCGACAGGGCGTCCCCGGGCCTTCTTGAGTGCTTTCACCGTCTGGCGCATGCGCTCCGCCCGCCCGTCACCGTGCCTGCCAACGTGCTCGATATCATGATCGCGGAACTGGTTGCCTGGCTTGCCGAGGACGGGCTCCATCTTCCCCAGGCAGGCCTACCTTCCTTCTCCGCGACGGTCCGCGCCCTCATCGCCCAGCGGGCGGACAGGGAGTGGAAATCGGAGGATGTCTGCCATCAGCTGGGCGTCAGCGAGGCGACGCTCCGGCGACGGCTTAGGGCTGAAGGATTGTCCTTCCTCGGGCTTCTTACGGATGTGCGGATGACGGAGGCTCTGGCCCTTCTCCAGTCGACCGACTGGTCCGTCGCGGCCATTGCGCTTGCGGTCGGCTATGCCTCTCCCTCCCGCTTCGCCGGCCGCTTCAGGGACCGATTCGGTCTTCTGCCCCATGAAATCCGCCTACCCAACGACCAAGATGATCGGATTGGCACCAAAGTCGACCGGATCGGGCGCGCCATCGCGCAGCCATCCTTCTAGGATCACCCCGTTTTCAACAAACGAGGAGATGAACATGCTGAAGAGCATGATGCTTGCCACCCTTGCTGCCATGCTTCACGCGGGATCGGCCCTGGCTGACATGGTGCTGACCTCGCCCGATCTCACGGAAGGCGGAACGCTGAAGCAGGCGCAGGTGCTTGACGGTTTCGGCTGCAAGGGCGAAAATGTTTCTCCCGCGCTCTCGTGGAGCGGTGCACCGAAGGAGACCCGGAGCTTCGCGCTGACGGTTTATGATCCGGATGCCCCGACCGGCTCCGGCTGGTGGCACTGGACGGTCTTCAACCTTGGAGCGGATGTCACCTCTCTGCCTGCGGGTGCGAGCGGAAGTGCCGCCCTGCCCAAGGGCGCGGTCGAGGGACGAACGGATTTCGGCAAGCCCGGTTTCGGCGGTGCCTGTCCGCCTCCGGGGAAACCGCACCGCTATATCTTCACGCTCCATGCGCTGAAGGTGGATTCGGTGCCGGTGGATGCGAATGCCTCCGCCGCGATGCTCGGTTTCATGCTCAAGGCGAATACGATCGCCGAGGCACGCATTACGGCTTTCTACGGCCAGTAACCGGACGGGAGCCGGCTTCGATCCTCTCGATCCAGTCGGCTCCCACATGCCACCGGCGGAGAACCGACAGGGGGTCTTCTCCATCCAGCCGGGCGCAGATGCGATAGATTTCAAGGGTTTCAGCATCCATCAGCCCTATTTGGTAAAGGCTCATAGCGGCCGCGTAGCGGGTGCGGCCTGACCAGGGAATGCCGATGGGCGTCCGGATATCGGCCCAGGCTCCGCGTTCGTCCTCGCTCTCGTTTCGCATGGTCCTGCCTCAGAAATCGTCGGGCGGCGTTTTCGTCCGCCGTTCGAGTTTCACGAAGGGCCGGCTGACGATGGTCGCGCGCTTCATGAGCTTGTGATACCGGCCTTCCCGCAGGGCATAGATCTCGACGAAAAAGTCTTTCGTGATGTCGGAGCCATAGGGCCGGTCCAGCGACGCAATCGCAATGTTGCGCTTGGCCATGGGCGACCATATGCCTGCCGTAACGATGCCGGCTTCATGCTTGCCCCGATGATAGACGATTGCGCCATCGGCGGGAACATTGCCCTCCACTTCGAGTCCGACCAGTACGTGGCGGAGCCCTTTCCCTTCCCGCGCCTCAAGGATTGCACGGCGACCGTTGAAGTAGGGTTTTGCCGGATCGACCAGCCAGTCGAGGCCGATCTCGTCGGGAAAGCGGGCCCGATCGGGTCTGAGCACATGGTCCGCGGTCATGAAATCCTGGTTGGGAACGATGAAGGCCGCCTCGATGCGGCAGCGATTGAGGGCACCATAGCCGACCGCCTGGATGCCATGGAGTGCTCCTGCCGAAAAGAGGCGGTCCCAGATGCTCAGCGCCGCATCGTGGGATACCCAGACTTCGTAGCCGAGATCGCCGGTAAAACCGGTGCGGGAAATGACGATTTCTCCCCCCTCGTGGGGAAAGCGGGCAAGCTGGAAGGGCCGCAAGGCCTCCACGCCCGAAAAACCGGCATTCAACAGCACCCGGCAGCTTGTGGGGCCCTGGAGCGCAAGGCCGGCAACGGCCCGGGTTTCCTCCTCGATGTTCACGCGGAACCCGTCCGCCGCATCGCTCAGCCATTCATATTGCCGTTCCTGGCAGCAGAGCCGGAAGCTCTCCGGGCCGAAGCGGAACAGGGTCCCATCATCGATCACATGGCCGAAATCATTGCACCAGCAGGTGTAATGCACCCGGTCGATGCCCAGTTTTGCGACGTTCCGGACCATCACATAATCCAGGAAGGCTTCCGCATCCGGACCGCTGATGCGGTACTTCTTCATCGGCGAAATGTCGAAGACCCCGCAGGAATTGCGCAGGGCCGTATATTCCATTTCCTCGTCGGTGAGGCTGAGAGGTGCGCGATAACCCGCCCAGACATACCATTCCTGGCTTCGCGACAGCGCCTCGATCCTTGGATGGAAGGGCGTTTCGAGAAGGGGATGGTCTATATGGTTCTGCAGAGCCTTGCGTGCGGAAAGCCGGTCTAATGCCATCAGCGTCCTCCCGAGAGAATGTGACGGGCCGCAAGCAGGCCCGGAAGTCCAGACAGGCCGCCTCCCGGATGGGCGCCGGCACTGGCGAGGTAAAGGCCTTCCATGGGGGTGGCATAGGAGGAGGCGCGGTCGACAGGCCGGTTGATCAGCAGCTGGTCCACCTGCAATTCGCCGTGATGCCAGTGGCCGCCGGGCATGCGGTATTCCGCTTCGATATCGGGCGGCGTCAGAAGCCGCGCGGCGATGACGGTGCTGGAAAGACCGGGTGCATGGCGGTCTAGACAATCGAGAATGATCTTCAGGAAGGCCGGTTTTCCCGTTTCCCAGCCCTCCTTCAGCTCGTAGGGCGCATATTGGACGAGGGCGGAAAGGGTTGCCGCTCCCTGCGGTGCAAGCGAGGGATCGGAAAGGCTCGGCAAGGTGATTTCCATCACCGGGTCCGGCGAATAGGCGCCGTATTTTGCCGGATTGAAGGCCTCTTCCACATGCCGGATATTGCGGGCGATCACAATGCGGGCTTCATGATCCTCCGGCTTAACACCGGTAAAACGGGGCATTTCCCGAAGCGCGAGATCGAGCTTGGCGACATTGCCGCGCGATCTTATGTTCCGGATCTGCTTGCGGAAACCGGCGTCCATTTCGCCAGGAGCCGCAAGCGAGAGAAAAGCGGCCTTCGGGTGGATGGCCGCGACAATGAGAGGCGCGCTGATCCTCTCGCCTCCGGCAAGTTCCACCCCTTCAGCGCGGCCCTGCCGCGAGAGGATGCGCGTGACCGGGGCTTCGGTGCGAAGGCCTGCGCCCGCGCGCCGGGCGGCGTCCTCGAAGGCGCGGGCCAGGCTTCCTATTCCTCCCCGCGGCAGGTACTGCGCGCCGGGCAGCCCATTGGTTTCTCCGGTCAGACGATAATAGAGCCCGAGCAGGGAGGTCGGAGACCGGGGGCCGAGATGAATGCCAAGCGTGGCATCGAAGGCAAGCAGGGCCTTCAGGCGATCATCAGACAGATATTCATCGGCGATGTCGGCCACGTTCATCAGCAGCATGCGCAGCATGTCGCGGGCTTCCTCCCGGCCCTGGGAGATGAGCGACAGGCCCGCGAGGGCGAAATCCTTCATGTCACCAAGGCTGGTTTTGCCCAGCCTGGGCGGTGTGCGCGCGAGGAAGCGTTTGAGGAGGGAGGCCTGAAAGAAGAGCTTTTCACGAAGCGCTGCAAAGGCGCGCGCCTCTTCCGGCGTCACACCCTCCACCACTTCCCCATAGGCACCGCGCACCAGCGCCGGACCCCAGGCAAGATCGAGGATGGCCGTGGGCAACGCCTTTCCGGAGAGGCAGGCCGTATCGAGCTTCAGGGCACGTATCACGGAAGGGTCCAGCCGGTTCACCAGATGGGCCGGTCCGGATGCCCTGAAGCCCGGTGCGATCTCTTCGGTGCGGGCTGCACCGCCAAGATGGGCGGAGGCTTCGAGCAGAATGGTCTTCCGCCCGCTCGCCGCCAGAAGGGCTGCGGCTGTCAGGCCGTTATGGCCGCCGCCGATCACGATCGCATCACAGGACGTCATGGGCCGCACTCATTTCTTTCGGGTGCCGTTTCAGGTCGCGCAGGATTTCCGCTGCGGCGTTGCGTCCGGGCGCTCCCATGACGCCGCCGCCCGGATGGGTGGAGGAGCCGCACATGTAGAGACCGGGAACCGGGCTCCTGTACTGGGCATAGCCCGGAACCGGCCGATTGAAGAGGATCTGGTCGAAGGTCAGCTCGCCTTGGAAGATGTTGCCTTCGGTGAGGCCTACTTCCTGCTCTAGCTCGCGCGGCGTGCGCACTTCCATGTGAATGATGCGGTCACGGAAGCCCGGTGAGTAATCGGCAATCTGGCCGATCACCGTTTCGGCAAAGGCGTCGCGATCGGCGTCGGTCCAGTCCCGGCCCTCCACCCGCGGCGGACAATATTGCACGAAGCAGCTCATGAAATGCTTGCCGGGCGGAGCCATGGTGGGATCGATCTGCGTCGGGATCATCAGGTCGATCATCGGGTCGCGCGACCAGCGCTCGGCCTTCCAGTCGTCATAGGCTCTCTCCATCCGCTCGATGCTGTCGGTAAAGTGGAGATCGCCCTTGGTGCAGGGTGAGTTCTTCGGCAGGGCTGGGAATTCCGGCAGACTGTCGAGCGCGATGTTCACCTTGCCGGAAGAGCCGCGCATCTTGAAATGCCGGACTCGGTGCAGGAAGGTTTCCGGCAAGCTGTCCCTGTCCACAAGCTTCAGGAAGGTGCGCTTCACATCCGCATTGGAAATCACGAGCCTGCCATGGATTTCCTCGCCATCAGCCAGCGCCACGCCCTCAGCGCGGCCCTTTCCGGTCAGTATTTGTGCCACTTCCGCCCCGGTGCGGATCGTTCCGCCCGATGCCTGGAAGGATGCGGCGAGCGCCTTGGAAATCGCGCCCATGCCGCCACGGGCAAAGCCCCATGCCCCGACCGAGCCATCTACCTCGCCCATATAGTGATGGAGGAGCACATAGGCTGTTCCCGGCGACATGGGACCGAGTGCGGTGCCGATGATACCCGATATGGCGAGAAAGGCCTTGATCACATCCGTTTCGAAATATTCGTCAAGGAAATCGGCAATCGACATCGTCCAGAAGCGAAGCGTCTGGGCGAGGTCATGGGGGCTCAGATCACCAAACTTCTTGGCGATGAACAGGAGCTCCTGGATGTCGCGCGGCTTGAAGCTGAAGGGATCGGGTGCGGTGCGCAGCAGCAGGGGCTGGATCAGGCGGCACTGGCGTGTGACATCGCGGGAATAGCGCTCATAAGCCTCCGCATCCCTTTTCGAATAGCGCGCAAATTCCCGGATATGGGGGTCGTGTTCCCGGTAATTGGCGAGATAGTCGCCATCGCGGGTCAGCACCGCACCGCCCTCATAGGGCAGGACCTGGAGACCATGGCGGGGGAGGTCGAGGTCACGCATGATTTCGGGCCGGAACAGGCTGCAGACATAGGAGCAGTTGGAATAGAGGAAGCCAGGTGTCAGGCTGCGGCTGACAGCCGCCCCGCCCACCCAGTCATTCTTCTCGACCACGATAACGTCGAGGCCCGCCTTCTGCAGATAACAGGCGGTGACCAGACCATTATGTCCACCCCCAACCACAATGGCATCATAGGTTTTCATCGCCAAGACTCCCGCAGGCCCTTAACGAGAACCATGACATGGCACGAAAGCTTCTGTCTACTAATTTTGAATGAGCATTCAATCAAAACAGCGTAAAGCATTGAAATAGCTTCCTGAAAATAATCAGTGGCAATCCACCTCCGCAAGTTGGCCTGCTTTCGGGCCGCCGTTCTCCGCCCGGCTGCGGCGAGCCGGCCTTTGTGCTTGTGGTTCTAGCCCGCATCGTGCCGGTGCTGCGCTTGTCAGTCACGGCCCGCCTAGGAATTGCTTGACAGGGAGCGCCAATCTCCCGCTCATCTCGGGCAAAGAAAGCCGCCTCGCCGGCGTCCTCCAGCCATCACGGAACGAAAAGCCGCATGTCCACCGAAGCCAGGGAAAAACGGGGCCGGAAGGCCGACAAGGAAACACGCCAGCAACAGCTGATCGAAGCCACGATCGATTCGCTCGCCAAGCGCGGCTATTCCGAAACGACGATGGCGGATGTTGCCGACGGCGCCGGGCTTTCGCGCGGGATCGTGAATTTCCACTTCGAGAGCAAGGAAAAGCTTCTCATCGCGACGCTGCAATATATGGCGGACGAATATGCTGCCAATTGGCACGCGCTTTTCGAAAAGGCCGGGCCGCGGCCGGCCGACCGGCTCTGGGCGCTGGTCGGGGCGGATTTCGACCGGAAGATCTGCACCAAGCGCAAGCTGGCGGCGTGGTGCGCCTTCTGGGGCGAGGCGAAATCCCGGCCAACCTATCAGGCGCTCTGCGGCGCTTCGGACGTCTATTATGTCGACACTTTCGTAGCCCTCTGCCGTGCCCTCAAGGAGGAGGGCGATTATCCGCTCGATCCCCAGTCCGCCGGACGGGGCCTCTGCGCCATGATCGAAGGGCTGTGGCTGCGGCTGATGATGGGCGATGGCCTGACCCGCGAGACGGCGCTCGCGACGGTCAGGGACTTCGTCATCGTCCTCTTTCCCCGGCATTTCAACGGGAACGGGCCGATCTGATCCTGCGCCCCCGGGCTTGCGCGATTTTGACTTCTCTGTCAAATTGACTGAACTGATAAAATGTTCTGTCTGAATAAAGGCAGTTATTTCTATTGGTTAGCGGTTTTACGACCAGATGGAGAGAGAAGCCATGGAGCAAATCCGGGTTGAAACATCCGAGGCGATGATCCGAAACTATCGTGAGGGCGAACCCGCCCCGCTTGTCCAGCCCTGGCCTTCGGCCGGGTCGATGGGGGCGGAGATGCGCGGCCTGCTGCTCTCCTCGGATGGCATTTACGTGCGGGACGAGGAGGGGCGACCGCTGATTGATGGCCCGGCAGGGATGTGGTGCGTCAATGCGGGGCACCGCAACGAGGCGCTGATTGCCGCTATGAGCGACCAGGCCCGGCATCTCACCTATAATTCTCCCTGGTATACCTCCACCCGGCCCGCCGATGCGCTGGCGGAGGCGCTGGCGGCGCGAGCGCCGGGCGATCTGAACCATGTCTTCTTTACCACCGGCGGCTCATCCGCCGTCGAGACTGCGCTGCGGCTC
Source organism: uncultured Rhizobium sp. (assembly GCA_945952415.1). Classification (GTDB taxonomy): domain Bacteria; phylum Pseudomonadota; class Alphaproteobacteria; order Rhizobiales; family Rhizobiaceae; genus Gellertiella. The sequence continues at coordinate 124,596 of CAMFIF010000004.1, forward strand.
ATGCAGTTCTACAACAATGTGCGCGGCAAGTCGGAGAAGAAGCTGATCGTGTCCCGGCAGGGCGGCTATCACGGATCGACCTATCTGTCCGCTTCGCTGAACGGGCGGCCACGCGATCATGACTGGATGGATTCGGCCGGCCACCTTGTGCGCAAGCTCTCCTGCCCGGACCCCTTCCGCCGTCCTCCGGGCCTTACGATGGAAGCCTTCGAGGATGGGCTGATTGCCGAATTCAGTGCGCTCATTGCACGCGAGGGCGCGGACAGGATCGGTGCTTTCGTGGCCGAACCGATCCAGGCATCTGGCGGGGTCATCGTGCCGCCATCCGGTTATCTCCCGCGCATGAGGGCGCTCTGCGCCGAAAACGATATTCTATATATATCCGATGAGGTGGTGACGGCGTTCGGCCGTCTCGGCAGTGTCTTCGCCTCTTCGTCGGTCTTCGGCATCGAACCCGACATGATCACCTTCGCCAAAGGGGTGACCTCAGGCTATTTCCCGCTTGGCGGCGTGATGGTCTCGGCCCGGCTCCTGGAGGCGATCCGCACGAGCGGAAACGGGGATGCCACCTTCTCCCACGGGCTGACCTATTCCAGCCATCCGATCGGCTGTGCCGTCGCGCTGAAGAATCTGGAGCTTCTGGAAGGTGGGCTGATGGCCCATGCGCGGCGCATGGCCGTGCCTTTCCTTCAAGGTTTGAAGACGCTCGAAGAGCTGGAACTGGTCGGCGAGGTGCGTGGCCTCGGACTGATGGCCTGCGTGGAATGCGTGGCGGACCGGGAGAGCAACAATCCGCTTGCGCTCGATCTGGAGGTCGGCAAGCGCATCGACCGGCATTGCCAGGAGCTCGGCCTTCTCGTCAGGCCGATCATCAACATGTGCGTGATGTCGCCGCCGCTGTCGATCGGCGAGGAGCAGATCGGCGAGATGGTCTCCATCCTTCGGCAGGGCATCCGCCGCACCATGGATGACCTGACCCGGGAAGGGCTCTGGAAAGGGCGCTGAGCGCCCTTTCTTTCGCCTGACGACATCAGGACGAGGCCGTCCGACGTCCCGCCAGAAGGCGGGCGTTGAGGGCTGCGAGATCTTCCCCCTCGGGCAGGTTTTCCATCTCCAGCACCGGCAGTGCGGCCCGGAGGTGATCGTGATGGGCGCGCACGCCATATTCGAGGTCCGACAGATAGAAGCCCTGGAATGCTTTGGACAGCATGGCCTCGTTAGACCAGATGGTGAGCTGAACATCTTCCGCATTGGTGTCCCGGTCGATCCGGAAGGCCAGATAGCGGGCGGCGCGCTCGGCCCGGCTTTCCTCCCGGCGGCGGTAGACGCCACCGCGCAGCAGGCTGCGGTTCGTTGCCAGGGGAAATTCCTGATAGAACTGGATCGTCTGCGGTGTGACCGCGATCACGCTGTTCGGGAATAGCCCGTAATAGGCCCAGCTCTTGCGCAAATGGTCCGGCAGATGGGTGGGTTCCGGGGCGAGCTTCAGATAGTGGCGCACGCTCCAGCGGCGCCCCCCATGGGCATTGTAGACCGCATGGGAGCTGCTTATGCCATCCTTCATGGGGATGTCGAAATAGGTCGAGCCATAGAGATCCTGCAGCGCCGGATGGGCCATGGCGACATGATAGCCCTCATTGTCGACGTCGCGGACGGATTTCCAATTCACAGGCGATTCCTGGGTCCAGATTTCGCCTGCGGGAACCTTGGCTTCCATGTCGTAGAAGGCGAGTTCCTCCGCGAAGGGGGCAAGAAGCTCGCGCACCGCCGGCTGAGGCCCCGGACGGAAGCGGATGAAGACGAAGCCCTGCCAGACCTCGAATTCCACAGGTGCCAGCCCGAAGGCCACCTTGTCGAGATCGGGGAAGCTTTCCGGCCGGGCGGCCCCGCGCAGCGTTCCGTCGAGATTGTACACCCAGCCATGGAAGGGGCAGACGAGCGCGTTGCGGCATTTGCCCCGCTCGTCGGCAACGAGCCGCGACCCGCGATGGCGACAGATATTGTGGAAGGCGCGGATTTGACCCTGCCCGTCCCGCAGGATAAGCGCCCGTTCGCCGAGAAGATCGAAGCTCAGATAATGTCCGGGCTCGGGAATGTCGCTGACATGGCAGGCGATCTGCCAGTGGTTCAGGAAGACATGCTCCTTTTCAAGCTCCAGAAGGGCGTCGCTGTGATAGGCCCAGCCCGGCAGGCCGCGGCGGTCCCAGGAGCGGGGCGCGCGGGCCCGGTGATCGATCACGTTCATTTTCCCACCTCCCATTTTGTTGAATGTTCATTCAATATGATCACGAAAATTCAAAAAATGCAATGGCTTGTCGAGGGAGGGGATTTTCGAAAGCTTGAAAGTTGCAACAAGCGAAGGAAAAGGCAGGGCTTTTGTGGCAGGCGTGGTCCATTTTTGGAGCATCCGGGTGACGGGCAGGACCTTGACTTCGCAACAAACTGCTTCAATCTCGGTCCACCCGCCTCGACTGGCCGGCTGGCGCAAAAATGCCATGTTCCGTGCACATGCCATGGCAGCAGCGCCCAGCCCGGCCTGCCTTTCGCCTTCGGCCGGACCCATTCCGGCCGGGCGCGCAAAAAGGCGCGCTGCCGCGCGGCCAAGCATGTTGTGCTGATGAAGGCATCGGGCTATGGCGTGGCCGTTTGATCACTCTGTTTGCAGTCAGAATCGGAACTCATGTCCCTTCAAAATCCGCACGCCGTCTCAACCCGCGAGTCTGAAGCAAAGCAGATCGATCACAATGGTTCGATCCGGTCCACCTATCTGTCGCTCGAGGAGCTTCATGCGCTGGGCGCGGAAATGGCACGCACCGGCACGCTGCATCTGCCGGCCTACACGCCCTTCGATTTCTTCCGCCGGCACAAGGAGAATGATCGCGAGATCCTGCGCGTCTACCGGTCCACGGCCTCGGATGTTGCCGCCGGTGCGGTGATCACGCCTGCGGCCGAATGGCTGCTCGACAATCATTATATCGTCGAAGAGGCCCTGCAGGAGGTGCGGCGCGATTTCCCTCGCCGCTTTTATCGCGAGCTGCCGGTGATCACGGTCGCCGGCCATGAGATTCCGCGCACGCTGGCGATTGCCTGGCTTTATGTGGCTCATACGCACAGTGCGGTCTCGCGCGAGGGCATGACCGCCATCGTCGAGGGCTACCAGTCGGTCGAGACGCTGAAGATCGGCGAACTCTGGGCGATCCCGTCCATGGTGCGCTATGTGCTCATCGAAAATCTACGCCGGATCTCGATCCGGGTGGAGCGCTCCCGCCAGATGCGGCGCCGGGCCAACGAGGCGGCCGACGAACTGATCCGCCTCGGCGATGCCGATCGCTGCAGGACCTATCTGAACAGCCTGGAGCAGCTGGCGGAAGACAATACCTTCGCCACGCAGTTCCTCTACCGGCTGCGCGATGGATCGCATACGTCCAGCCTGGCCATCGCCTGGCTCGAAAACCGCCTTGAACGGGCGGGTACGGATTCTGAGGACGTGTTGATGGCGGAACACAACCGCCTGTCCTCCGGCAATGTGACGATGGGCAACATCATCAAGGGTCTGCGCCATATCAATGATACGGAATGGGCCGTCTGGGTGGAGGAGGTGAGCGCCGTCGACAAGGTGCTCTTTGCCCGTACCGATTATGGCGCGCTCGATTCCGGCTCGCGCAACAAGTATCGCAAGACCATCGAGCGGCTGGCGAAGCGTTCCGGGCTTACCGAACTCGCTATTGCCGAAAAGGCCTGCGATATGACCGCCCAATCCGGTCCGATCGGTATGAGCGGCCGGGTGCCCGATCTCGGCGATTTCCTCGTCGGCACCCAGCGCAAGAAGCTCGAAAAGGCCATCGGCTACAGCACGCCGCTGCTGCAGCGCTCGATCCGCAATTTCCGCAAATTCGACTGGTTCGCGATTGGCGGGCCGGTCATGGCCTTCACGCTGCTGGCGCTTTTTGCCGCCTGGCTTTTCCTCTCGAATACCGGGCTTGCCGCGGGCGCCGTCATTCTGCTCCTTGCGCTCTTCGCCCTTCCGGCTTCCGAGGGCGCGACCGGGCTCTTCAATACGCTCGTCACCTTCCTCGTGCCGCCCGTGCGCCTGATCGGCTATGAATTCAAGGATGGCATCCCGGAGGATGCGCGCACGCTGCTCGTCGTTCCCTGCCTGATTTCGAGCCGCGACAGCGTCGACGAGCTGGTCCGCAATCTCGAGGTCCATTACCTCTCGAATCCGCATGGGGCGATCCATTTTGCCCTGGTCAGCGACTGGCCGGATAGCCAGAAGGAGGAAACGGAAGCGGATCTCGCCGTCTTTGCCTATGCGCGCCAGCAAATCGAGATGCTGCGCCAGCGCTATGCGGGCGATCCGATGCAGCGCTTTTTCCTGCTGCACCGCCGCAGGCTCTACAATCCGCAGGAAGGCTGCTGGATGGGCTGGGAGCGCAAGCGCGGCAAGCTGCATGAGCTGAACCTGCTTCTCCGCGGCGACCGCGACACGACCTTCCTGCCGGGCGCGAACGAAATTCCCGAGGGCATCCAGTATGTGATGACGCTCGATTCCGACACGCGGCTGATGCGCGATGCGGTGACCAAGCTGGTTGGCAAGCTGCATCACCCGATCAACCGGCCGGAAATCGATCCCGAAACCCGCCGTGTCGTGGAAGGCTATGGCCTCCTGCAGCCAAGGGTCACCGCGTCGCTGACCACGGGCGTCGATGCTTCGGTGTTCCAGCGCATCTTCTCCATCAACCGCGGTCTTGACCCTTACGTCTTCACCGTATCCGACGTCTATCAGGACCTGACCGGCGAAGGCACCTTCACCGGCAAGGGCCTTTACCATGTGGATGCCTTCGAGGCTGCGCTGAAGGGCCGGATCGACGAAAACACCATTCTGAGCCACGACCTTCTGGAAGGCTCCATGGCGCGCTGCGCGCTGGTGACCGATGTGGAGCTGGTGGAAGATTTCCCCGTGCGCTACGAGGTGGAAGTCTCGCGCCAGCATCGCTGGGCGCGGGGCGACTGGCAGCTTCTGCCCTTCATCCTGGAGATTGGCCGGGGCGTCAGCGCCCTTGGCCGATGGAAGATGATCGACAATCTGCGCCGCTCGCTGATCCCGATCGCCTGGTTCCTTGCCTCCATCTGCGGCTGGTATCTGCTCGAACCCTTTCATGCGCTGGTCTGGCAGGCGCTGCTGATCTTCTGCCTGTTCGTCGCGCCCACCCTCTCGCTGATTTCAAGCGTCATTCCCCGGTCGAGCGATATCGTCGCCCGGGCGCATCTTTATACGGTCTGGTCGGATCTCAGGGCGGCCAATGCCCAGGTGGCGCTCCGGGTGGTCTTCATCGCCGATTCCGCCTGGAAGATGCTGGATGCGATCGTCCGTTCGCTCTACCGCCTCTTCGTCAGCCGGAAATATCTGCTCGAATGGAAGACGGCGGCTAGCGTGCAGTCCTCCGCACAGGGCTCGATCCTCGACTATTACAAGAGCATGTGGCAGGGGCCGGTTATCGCCCTTCTCGGGCTGGTGGCAGCCGCCATGCCGGGGCATGAGAGCTTCCTTGTTGCGCTGCCCTTTGTCTTCCTCTGGATCGTTTCGCCGGCGGTCGCCTGGTATGTCAGCCAGACGGCGGAAACCGAGGACCGGCTCGTGGTGTCTGAAGAGGTCTCCACGGAGCTGCGCAAGATTGCCCGCCGCACTTGGCGCTATTTCGAGACCTTCGTGAATGCCGGGCAGAATTACCTGCCGCCGGACAATTTCCAGGAAATTCCCCATCCGGTTCTCGCCGAACGCACCTCGCCCACCAATATCGGGGTCTATCTTCTCTCGATCATTTCGGCCCGCCAGTTTGGCTGGATCTCCTTTGCCGAGACGATCGAGCGGATCGAGCAGACCGTCTCCACCATCGACCGCATGGAGAAGTTCCGCGGCCATCTGCTGAACTGGTATCTGACGGATACGCTGAACACGCTCGGGCCCCGCTATGTCTCTGCCGTGGATAGCGGCAACCTCGCCGGCCATCTCGTGGCCGTCTCCTCCGCGCTTCGCGACTGGGAAGAGGCACCGTCTGCCCACATGCAGGCGCAGATCGACGGTGTTGCCGACGTGCTCGGCATTCTTCGCGAAGTGATCGCGGAGCTTCCCGACGACCGCAAGACGGTGCGGCCGCTGCGCCGGCGTCTCGATGAATGCATCGACAGCTTCCATTCGGCCCTGTCTGCGGTTCGTCGCGAGAAGGTCTCGGCCTCGACCCAGATCCAGACGCTGCTCGGCCTTGCCCGCGACATCGAAAAGCTCACCACCAATCTCGACCACGAGGTTGGTTCGGCGCAGAGCCGGGAAGTCACCATCTGGGCCCGCTCTCTGGTCACGACCTGCGAGGCGCACGAGCGGGATTCCGCGTTCGACATCGCCCATATCGAGGCGCTGCGGCAGCGCCTGGCCTTCCTGCGAGACAAGACCCGCGGCATCGCCTTTGGCATGGATTTCAGCTTCCTTTTCCGCAAGGAACGGCGGCTTCTTTCCATCGGTTATCGCGTGGAAACGGGCGAACTCGACGAGGCCTGCTACGATCTTCTGGCCTCCGAGGCGCGGCTCACCAGCCTCTTCGCCATTGCAAAGGGCGATCTTCCGACCGAACACTGGTACAAGCTCGGCCGACAGGTGGTGCCTGTCGGGTCTCGCGGGGCGCTCGTCTCCTGGTCCGGCTCCATGTTCGAATATCTCATGCCGCCGCTGGTCATGCAGGAGCGGCAGGGCGGCATTCTCAACCAGACCAACAATCTGGTGGTCCAGGAACAGATGAACCACGGCCGGCGGCTCGGCACGCCCTGGGGCATTTCCGAAGCGGCCTTCAACGCCCGCGACCATGAGCTGACCTATCAGTACACGAATTTCGGCGTGCCGACGCTTGGCCTCAAGCGCGGTCTCGGCGAAAATGCCGTGATTGCCCCCTACGCATCGCTGCTCGCCTCGCAATATGCGCCTGAAGCGGCGCTCGCCAACCTGCGTGAGCTGCGCAAGCTCGGCGCGCTCGGACCCTATGGCTTCCACGATGCGGTCGATTTCACGCCGACGCGCGTGCCTGAGGGCAGCCGCTGTGCGGTCGTGCGCAACTACATGGCCCATCACCACGGCATGTCCGTGGCGGCGGTCGCCAATGTGGTGTTCAACGGCATGCTGCGCGAACTCTTCCATTCCGACCCCGTCATCGAGGCAGCGGAACTGCTCATCGAGGAAAAGGCGCCGCGCGAAGTCAAGGTGATGAGCGCCAAGCAGGAGCCCTCCAAGCCCGGTTCCAGCCAGGCCGATCTCGCCCGTCCGCAGATCCGGACGGTCGAGGATCCCGCCAACCGCGAACGCGAACTGGTCTTCCTTTCCAACGGCCATTACTCCGTCATGCTGACGGCGACCGGCTCCGGCTATTCGCGCTGGAACGGTCAGACGGTCAGCCGCTGGAAGGCCGATCCGACCGAGGACAACTGGGGCAATTTCGTTTTCCTCCGGGATCTTGCGACCAATCAATGGTGGTCTTCCACCGTCCAGCCCAAATCCATCGAAGGCGAAAAGACCAGCGTCATCTTCGGGGACGACAAGGCGGAATTCACCAAGAGCGTCGGCAAGCTCACCAGCGAACTCGAATGCATCGTCGCCACCGAGCATGATGCGGAAGGTCGGCGGCTGACGCTGATCAATATGAGCCAGGAGGACCGCTTCATCGAAGTGACCTCCTACATGGAGCCCGTGCTTTCCAGCGACGATTCGGACAATGCCCATCCCCTCTTCTCGCGCATGTTCGTGAAGACAGAGATCGGCAAGCGGGGCGACGTCATCCGGGCCGTGCGCAACAAGCGCAATCCGAACGAACCGGACATGTGGGTCGCCCATCTGGTCGTCGACAATTCCGGTTCGCCACGCCCGACAGAGTTCGAAACCGACCGGCGTCGCTTTATCGGCCGTGGGCGCAGTCTCGCAGAGGCTGCTGCCTTCGATCCGGGGGCTGCGCTGTCCGGCAAGGACGGCTTCACCCTCGATCCGATCCTTTCCATCCGCCGCGTCGTGCGCGTGCCGGCCGGCAAGAAGCTGAGTCTCATCTACTGGACGATTGCGGCGCCCACCCGGGCGGAAATCGACATGGCGATCGACCGCTATCGCCATCCGGATGCCTTCAGCCATGAAATGGTCCATGCCTGGACCCGCGCCCAGGTTCAGATGCGCCATATCGGCGTGAACTCCAAGCAGGCGGCGGCCTTTCAGCTGCTCGGCCGCTATGTGGTCTATCCCGACATGCATCTGCGGGCCGATCCGGCCACGGTGTCCTCCGGCCTTGCCTCGCAGTCGGCCCTCTGGCCACTGGCGATTTCCGGCGACTTCCCGATCATCGCGCTCCGCATCAATGACGAGATGGATCTCAGCATCGCCCGCGAAGCGCTGATGGCGCAGGAATATCTGCGTTCGCGCGGTCTGACCGTCGATCTGGTGATCGTGAACGAAAGGGCGGCCTCCTATGCCCAGGACATGCAGCATGCGCTGGATGCTGCCTGCGAGAATTTCCGCCGCCTCGGCCAGGCGGATGGGTTGCGCCAGCACATTTTCGCGGTTCGCCGCGACCTGATGGACAACGCGACCTGGCAGGCCCTCCTTGCCGCCTCCCGCGTGGTCTTCCATGCGGCGAACGGTACGATCACCGACCAGATCAACCGCAGCGTGGCCCTCTTTGCGCCGCCTCCGGTGAAGGCGCTTGCCGCGTCCGAAAGCGAAAGGCAGCCCGACCTCGTCCTCACGCCGGTCGTGCCCGTTGAGCCGGAACCGGTGGAGGATCGGGGCGATCTCGATTTCTGGAATGGCTTCGGCGGCTTCAGCCGCGATGGTACGGAATATGTGATCCGCCTGAAGGGCGGACAGGCTACGCCGCACCCGTGGATCAACGTCATCGCCAATAATGGCTTCGGCTTCCATGTGCCGGGCGAGGGTGGCGGTTTTACCTGGAGCCGCAATTCCCGCGACTATCAGCTGACCCCTTGGACCAATGATCCGGTCGTCAATCGTCCTGGCGAGGCCTTCTACATCCTCGATGCCGAGAGCGGAGAGGTTACGGTGCCCTTTGCTTCCCTCTCGCGTGACGGAAAGCAGAGCTTCGAGGCCCGCCACGGCCATGGATACAGTGTCTTCATCACCGAAACGGCTTCGCTGGGTGTCGAGGTGCTGCAGGCGGTCGATCCCGCGGAACCGGTGAAGGTCAGCCGGCTGCGCCTTACCAATCGCGGCACCGGAGTACGGCGTCTTAAGGTCTTTGCCTATGCGGAATGGGTGCTGGGCAACAATGCCCAGAAAACCGCTCCTTACGTGATGACCTCGCATGACGGGGTGGCGGACGCGCTTCTGGCGACCAATCCCTACAGCATCGATTATGCGGGGCGTACGGCTTTCCTCGCCGGCAGCATGGCGCCGGAGGCCTTCACGGCGAGCCGCCGCGAATTCATCGGCAAGGGTGCGATCCACGCCCCGGAAGCGGTGAAGCCCGGGCGGGCGCTGTCCAACAATGCGGATTTCGACGGCGATCCGGCAGCGGCCCTCGTCTTCGACCTTACGGTCCAGCCGGGAGAAGAACGCGATCTCTACGTCTATCTCGGCGATGCGGGTTCGGCAGACGAGGCCCGCGAGGTGCTTGCTTCCGTTCGCGCCCGGGATTTCGAGCAGACGCTCAAGGACATCCACGGCGCCTGGAAAGCCTTCAACGGCACGGTGACGGTGAAGACGCCGGATCGCGCCTTCGACCTGATGATCAATGGCTGGCTGCCCTATCAGGCGCTTGCCTGCCGCATCCGGGCGCGTGCGGCCTTCTATCAGGCCAGCGGAGCCTTCGGCTTCCGCGATCAGTTGCAGGACACCCTGGCCTTCCTGATGCAGGATCCTTCGCTTGCGCGCGGACAGATCCTCAATGCCGCAGCCCGGCAGTTCCCGGAAGGCGATGTGCAGCACTGGTGGCTGCCGCAGACGGGTGCGGGCGTTCGCACCATGATTTCCGATGACGTGGTCTGGCTCGCCCATGCGGTCGATGCCTATGCGACGGCAACCGGCGATGCCGGCATTCTGGACGAGGTCGTGCCCTTCATCTCGGGCGCGGCGCTGGAACCGAGGCAGCACGATGCCTTCTACCGGCCTGAAATCAGTTCCGAATCGGGCAGCCTTTACGACCATGCGGCCCGGGGCCTTGATCTCGCCATTGCCCGCACGGGGGAAAACGGCCTGCCGCTGATCCTCGGAGGCGACTGGAATGACGGGATGAATCGGGTAGGGGTAGAGGGAAAGGGCACCAGCGTCTGGCTCGGCTGGCTGCTTGCCACCACGCTCGACCGCTTCATCCCCCGTGCCGAGGCCCGTGGAGATGCCCGCCGGTCGGAGCTGTGGCGGATGCATCTCGCCCGGCTGCAGGCCGCGCTTGAAGAGGCTGGCTGGGATGGGGATCATTATCTGCGTGGCACTTTCGACGATGGCACGCCGCTCGGTTCGCATCTCTCGGAGGAGTGCCGGATCGATTCCATTGCCCAATCCTGGAGCGTTCTCTCCGGCATGGGCCGGGAGGAGCGGCAGTCGCAGGCCATGGATGCGGTGCTCAAGACGCTGGTCGATGAGGAGGCAGGGCTGATCCGGCTCTTCACGCCTCCTTTCGAAAATACGGCGCATGATCCCGGCTATATCAAGGCCTATCCGCCCGGGGTGCGCGAGAATGGTGGCCAGTATACCCATGCGGCTACCTGGGTGGTGCTGGCGCTTGCCCGCCTCGGCAGGGGCGACGATGCCTATCGCTGCTTCTCGCTTCTCAATCCGGTCAACCATGCGCTGACACGCGACGCTGCGGAAAGCTACCGGGTCGAACCCTATGTCGTGGCGGCGGATGTCTATGGCGCCGGTGACCTTCAAGGGCGCGGCGGATGGACCTGGTATACGGGGTCTGCCGGTTGGCTCTATCGTGCCGGCGTCGAAGGCATTCTCGGCATCCGCCAGGAAGCGGGCCGCATCAAGATCGATCCGGCGCTTCCTTCGCACTGGACTCGTGCCGATGTGGAGATCCGGCTCGACGGCAAGGCCCGTCGCCTTGCCATCATCCGCGTGGACTCAGGCTTCGAGATCAGCGTCGACGGCCAGCTTCTCGCGGATCCCGCAACGGGTTTCGAGATCTGATAAACTTCCCGCCACGGTGCCAGACGCGCCGTGGCGGGAGACCCGGCAGGAAACGGGTGGATTTTCCAAGGTGGCGGGTGGATCTTCCCGGCTTCGAAAAAGGAGCCCGCCATGTCATTTCGCATCCACGGCCTTACGGCCGATCGCTTTACCCCTCTCTTCGGACTGACGGACGACGCGCTTTTGGCACAAGGAGCGCGGCGCTTTGTCGTCGACAGGACGCCCGGCTATCCCGACCGCATTGCGCTTCGGGATTGCGAGCCGGGCGAAACCGTCCTGCTTGTCAACTATCTCCACCAGCCGGCCGACACGCCCTATCGCGCCTCGCATGCGATCTTCGTGCGGGAGGGCGAGACGGAAACCTTCTCTGATAGGGACAGGATACCCGTGGTCATGCGGTCGCGGCTTCTGTCGCTGCGCGCCTTCTCCGCCGAGCACATGATGGTTGATGCCGAGGTGGTGACCGGCGATGCCGTCGAGCAGGCAATCGAACGGCTGCTCCAAAGAGCGGATGCGGACTATATCCATGTGCATTTCGCCAATCGCGGCTGCTACCTTGCCCGAATAGAGCGGGACTGAACGCCCAAAAGAAAAGGCCCGCGACGGACGCGGGCCTTTCAACAGGGTGAGGCGTGAAGGATCAGGCCGCTTCGTGAGCCTTGCGGACCTCATCATCCGTCAGGATGCCGCTGGCGCGCAGCAGGGCGGCAAAGCGCCCATTGCTATGGCTCAGCTCGTCAAAGCCGCCCATTTCCACGATGCGGCCGTGATCGAGGAAGATCACAAGATCGGCTTCCCGCACGGTCGACAGGCGGTGGGCGATGATGAAGGTTGTGCGGTCCTTGCGGAGATTGTCGATGGCCGTCTTCACCCGTGCTTCGGTTTCCACGTCCAGTGCGCTGGTGGCCTCGTCAAGGACCAGAATAGGCGCATTCTTGAGGATGGCGCGGGCAATGGCGATGCGCTGGCGCTCGCCGCCCGACAGGCGGTTGCCGCGCTCGCCGGCTTCCGTATCGAAGCCGTTCAGGCGGCTTTCGATGAATTCGGCGGCGGCGGCTGCATCGGCTGCGGCCCGAACGGCCTCGTCATCGGCCTCTTCCTTGCCGAGACGGATATTGTCCCGGATGGAGCGGTTCAGCAGGCCGGCATCCTGGAAGACGGTGGCGATGGAGGAGCGCAGCGACTTGCGGGTCACCGTGGAAATATCCGTGCCGTCAATGAGGATCGTCCCGGTATGGGGATCGTAGACCCGCTGCAGAAGATTGATCAGCGTGGTCTTGCCGGCACCCGTCGGGCCAACGATGGCCACGGTCTGGCCCGCCTTCACCCGGAAGGAAATGTCGCGCACGCCCTGGGTCGTGTTGGCGAAGTCAAAGGAGACATTGCGGAATTCCACCTCGCCGCGCACCTTTTCCAGCGTGCCGGAATTGGCGGGCTCTTCCCGATCCTTCACGGAATCCTCGAGCTGGAAGAAGTCCTCAAGCTTGGAGCGGGCTTCGAAGATCTGCGTTGCAAAGGCCCGCATCTGGTCCAGACGGCCGACGAGCAGCCCGGCAAAACCGATGAAGGCAATCACGTCACCGACCTTCAGCTCGCCCCTCTGGACCAGCAGTGTACCGATGACCAGGATGATCATCATGGAAATGGTAGAGGCCATGCGGTTGAGCGCGCTTGCAAGCGCCCACCAGTCAAGCACCGGCAATTGCGCCGAAATCAGCTGGTTGGCGAATTTCTTCAGCGCCCGCGTTTCGGATTCGATCCGGTTGTAGCTGTGAATCACCGAAACATTCGAAATCACGTCGCTCACATGGGAAAAGACCGTGTGGTAATGCGCCTCGACCGAAGCCTGGCCTTCCTTGGTGCGGCTCATCACGATGCGGCCGATGATCCAGTAGAGGATGCCGAGCACCACGAGTACGGCCGAAAGGCGGTAATCCATGCTGATGGCTGTGGGGATCAGAAGCGCGAGGGCGACTGCGGTCGCCAGATGGGTGCGCATGAATTCCAGCCAGAGGCTGAAGAGGGTCTCACAGGCACGCAGCAGGGTGTGAAGGGCATTGGAGGTGCCGCGCTGGTTATGCCATGCGAGCGGCATGGATATGATCCGGCCGAAAGCCTCGGTCAGAAGGGAGGCCCGTCTCTCATGGGCCAGGCGGTCCGCCTCGCGCGCCACGAGCACGAAGGCGATCGTGTTGAACACGCCGAAGCCGGCCCAGGCGAGCAGCATCGGGGTTGCGGTTTCATGGGACGAGATCGCATCGATAATCCGGCCGAAGAGGATCGGCTCCGCAATCGTGATCACCGCCAGTACGATGTTGGCCGCGACGACGAGCGATACCCTCAGCCGATAGGCGGAGAGATAACTCAGGGCGCGGGCATAGACCTGGAAAAGCGACACAACGGATCCTTTCGCGTCTTACTCCATTCGGCGCGACACTACAGAAGCCTAGCTGAACTCAGGATTAACGAAGCAACGGCGCTGTTGCATTGCGGTAAATTACCTCTTTCAGACTTGTCCGCTGCGGTTCCCACACGCTTCGATCCTGGCGCCCGCCTTTCAATGCAGGGAGAAAAATCACTCCCGCCAACAAAAAATGTGCAAAAAGTTGACTTCGCCGGTTTTTATCCCGTTTTGCGGTGCAGAAGCTCTTTTTCACCATAGTTTTCGCAGTTGCGAAGTCGGCTGCGCTGGATTTTTGCCGAATCCGCCCTGATTCCGTTTGTGAAGCGCTCATGACAGGTTCCACCAAAGTCGTATTTGGACCCTTTGCGGTCGACGGGGGAAATTGACTTGAGGGCACGAGCCGTTAAGGAAGTTGACGCTTGGGCATGGCCCGGGCACCCCGAGGCTGACGTCGTGAGGAGATCGTCTTGTCCATATCGAAGATCCTTGTTGCCAACCGATCCGAAATTGCCATCCGCGTGTTCCGTGCCGCCAACGAACTCGGCATCAAGACCGTCGCGATATGGGCGGAAGAGGACAAGCTGGCGCTGCATCGTTTCAAGGCGGATGAGAGCTATCAGGTGGGCCGCGGCCCGCATCTGTCCCGCGATCTTGGCCCGATCGAAAGCTATCTCTCGATCGATGAGGTGATCCGTGTGGCGAAGCTCTCCGGGGCGGATGCCATCCATCCCGGTTACGGCCTTCTCTCCGAAAGCCCTGAATTCGTCGATGCCTGCAATGCTGCAGGCATTATTTTTATCGGCCCCCGGGCCGACACGATGCGCCGTCTGGGTAACAAGGTGGCTGCCCGCAATCTCGCGATCGAAGTGGGCGTTCCGGTCGTGCCGGCGACGGAGCCGCTTCCCGACGACATGGAAGCCGTCAAGAAAATGGCGGCCGATGTCGGCTATCCCGTCATGCTCAAGGCCTCCTGGGGTGGCGGCGGGCGCGGCATGCGCGTCATCCGCTCCGAGGCGGATCTTGCCCGCGAGGTGACCGAAGCCAAGCGCGAGGCGATGGCCGCATTCGGCAAGGACGAGGTCTATCTCGAAAAACTGGTCGAGAATGCCCGCCATGTGGAAAGCCAGATTCTTGGCGATACGCATGGCAATGTCGTTCACCTCTTCGAGCGCGACTGCTCCATCCAGCGGCGCAACCAGAAGGTCGTGGAGCGGGCGCCGGCCCCCTATCTCACGGAGGCTCAACGGCAGGAGCTCGCCTCCTATTCGCTGAAGATCGCCCGGGCGACCAGTTATGTCGGCGCGGGCACCGTCGAATATCTGATGGATGCGGATACGGGGAAATTCTACTTCATCGAAGTGAACCCGCGCATCCAGGTGGAGCACACCGTCACCGAGCAGGTCACGGGCATCGATATCGTCAAGGCGCAGATCCACATCCTCGATGGCCATGCCATCGGTACCCCGGAATCGGGCGTTCCGGCGCAGGAGAACATCCGGCTCAACGGCCATGCGCTGCAGTGCCGCATCACCACGGAAGATCCCGAGCATAACTTCATCCCCGATTACGGCCGCATCACCGCCTATCGCGAGGCGACCGGTTTCGGCATCCGTCTCGATGGGGGCACGGCCTATTCGGGGGCGGTCATCACCCGCTACTATGATCCGCTGCTCGAAAAGGTGACCGCCTGGGCACCGACGCCTGAGGATGCCATCCGCCGCATGGACCGGGCGCTTCGCGAGTTCCGTATCCGCGGTGTGGCGACCAACCTCACCTTCCTCGAGGCGATCATCGGTCATCCGAAGTTCCGCGACAATTCCTATACGACCCGCTTCATCGACACGACGCCGGAACTCTTCGCCCAGGTGAAGCGCCAGGACCGTGCAACCAAGCTTCTGACCTATATTGCCGACGTGACCGTCAACGGTCATCCCGAAGCGAAGGGGCGGCCGAAGCCGTCGGCGGATGCGGCGGCCCCCATCGTGCCCTTCATCGAAGCGCCGATCCTCGATGGCACCAAGCAGAAGCTCGACCAGCTGGGGCCCAAGGGTTTTGCGGAATGGATGCGGGCCGAAAACCGCGTTCTGATGACCGATACGACCATGCGCGATGGCCACCAGTCTCTGCTCGCCACCCGCATGCGCACCTATGACATCGCGGCGATTGCCGGCACCTATGCGCGTGCGCTGCCGAATCTTCTTTCGCTCGAATGCTGGGGCGGTGCGACCTTCGACGTTTCCATGCGCTTCCTCACGGAAGATCCGTGGGAGCGTTTGTCGCTGGTGCGCGAAGCGGCCCCGAACCTTCTGCTGCAGATGCTGCTGCGCGGTGCGAACGGCGTCGGTTACAAGAATTATCCCGACAACGTGGTAAAGTACTTCGTGCGCCAGGCGGCCCGTGGCGGGATCGATCTCTTCCGCGTCTTCGACTGCCTGAACTGGGTCGAGAACATGCGCGTCTCGATGGATGCGGTTGCCGAGGAGAACAAGCTCTGCGAAGCGGCCATCTGCTATACCGGCGATATCCTCAATTCGGCGCGTCCGAAATATGATCTGAAATACTATGCGAACCTTGCCGCCGAGCTCGAAAAGGCAGGCGCGCATATCATCGCGGTCAAGGACATGGCGGGCCTTCTGAAGCCGGCTGCGGCGAAGGTTCTCTTCAAGGCACTCAGGGAAGCGACCTCCCTGCCGATCCATTTCCATACCCATGACACGTCAGGCATTGCGGCGGCCACAGTTCTTGCCGCGGTCGATGCCGGTGTGGATGCGGTCGACGCGGCGATGGATGCCTTCTCCGGCAATACTTCGCAGCCCTGCCTCGGCTCGATCGTCGAGGCGCTTTCGGGATCCGAACGGGATCCCGGCCTCGATGCCAACTGGATTCGCCGGATTTCCTTCTACTGGGAGGCGGTACGCAACCAGTATGCTGCCTTCGAAAGCGATCTCAAGGGGCCGGCCTCCGAGGTCTATCTTCACGAAATGCCGGGTGGCCAGTTCACCAATCTCAAGGAACAGGCCCGCTCCCTGGGTCTCGAGACCCGCTGGCACGAGGTTGCCCAGGCATATGCCGATGCGAACCAGATGTTCGGCGATATCGTCAAGGTAACGCCTTCCTCCAAGGTTGTCGGCGACATGGCGCTGATGATGGTTTCCCAGGATCTGACGGTTGCGGATGTACTGAACCCTGCCAAGGATGTCTCCTTCCCGGAATCGGTCGTCTCCATGCTCAAGGGTGATCTGGGCCAGCCGCCCTCCGGTTGGCCGGAAGACCTGCAGAAGAAGGCGCTGAAGGGTGAGAAGGCCTATACGGACCGTCCCGGCTCGCTGCTGGCTGAGGCGGATCTTCAGGCCGAGCGCAAGGCGATCGAGGAAAAGCTCGGTCGCGAAGTGACCGATCAGGAATTTGCCTCCTATCTCATGTATCCCAAGGTCTTCACGGATTTCGCCCTGGCGGCGGAAACCTACGGCCCCGTCTCGGTTTTGCCGACCCCCTCCTATTTCTACGGCCTCCAGCCGGGCGACGAACTCTTTGCGGATATCGAAAAGGGCAAGACGCTGGTGATCCTCAACCAGGCGATCACTCCGGCGGACGAGAAGGGCATGGTCACCGTGTTCTTCGAACTCAACGGTCAACCGCGCCGCATCAAGGTGCCGGACCGCACGCATGGGGCCGGCGGCAACGGGGTTCGTCGCAAGGCCGAGGCTGGCAATTCCGCCCATCTCGGCGCCCCGATGCCGGGCGTCGTTTCGACCGTTGCCGTTTCTGCCGGGCAGTCGGTCAAGGCGGGCGATGTCCTCCTCTCCATCGAGGCGATGAAGATGGAAACGGCGCTGCATGCGGAAAAGGACGGCACGATTGCCGAAGTTCTGGTGCGCGTCGGTGACCAGATCGACGCCAAGGACCTTCTGGTCGTCTTCGGCTGACGGTTTTGGGGGCCGGCCACCGGCCGGTCCCTGCAACCCGATTGTAAGGTCCCGTTACAAATCGTGGTTGCCATACCCTATAATTCGGGTTGAGAACTGAAACGTTTTAAATATGCTCCCGCGCACATTGCCAGGGAGCCTTTCCGTGTCCGATTCCACCGCCGCCACGATCCAGTCCGCTCGATCCTCCTTCTTTCCGCCGATCCGCCTTGCCGTGTCGCTCATGTTTCTGATGAACGGATTCATGGTGGGGGCCTGGGCGCCGAAAATTCCGGATTTCGCGGAACGGCTGCTTCTCTCAAAGAGCGAACTGGGATTGATGATCCTGCTTCTCGGTGCAGGCTCGCTGACGCTGATGCCTGTGGCGGGTGCGCTGATGGCGCGGTTCGGCTCGGCACGGGTGGCGAAGATCATGGCCATCCTGCTGCTGCCGGCGCTTCTCCTCCTCACCTATGCGGGCAAGGTCTGGTTTGCCGCCATCGCCATCTTCTGGTTCGGCGGCTTCATGGGAGCAATGGATGTTGCCATGAACACCAATGCGGTGGCGGTCGAAAAGGCCATGGGCCGGGCGATCATGTCGTCCTGCCATGCCTTCTGGAGCCTTGGCGGCCTGATCGGGTCCTCGACCGGCGGGCTGCTGATCAGCCGGTTCGGCATTACCACCCATGCCACCATCGCAACGGCGGCCGCGGTCGTCATGCTCGCGGTCGCCTGGCCACTGGTGCTCAAGGATCCGCCGGCGCCGGCGGAAAAGGCCGAGCGCAAGCGCGGCCTTCCCCTGCAACCGCTCCCGTGGATCATCGGCATCATGGCGCTCTTTTCGATGGTGCCTGAAGGTGCCGTGCTTGACTGGGGTGCCTTCTATGTGCGCCAGGAACTCGGCGCCGACCTCGTGCTGTCGGGCTTCGCTTTCGCGGCCTTTTCCGGAACCATGGCGCTGATGCGCTTTCTCGGAGATCTCGTGAGGGATCGCTTCGGCGCGGTGAAGACGCTGCGCGGCTCCGCACTCCTTGCCCTGGTCGGCATGCTCGCCGCGGGGCTTGCCACCCACCCCGTCATGGCCATTGCCGGCTTTGCGCTTTGCGGCCTCGGCATTGCCAACATGGTGCCGATCGCCTTTTCGGCGGCGGGCAACATTCCCGGCATGGCGCCGGGCGTGGGTCTCTCGGTTGCGACCTTCATGGGCTATTCCGGCCTGCTCGCCGCGCCGTCGATCATCGGCTTCGCGGCGGAGCATTTCGGTTTTGCGCCGGTCTTCCTTTTCCTGCCGGTGCTGCTTCTCGTGGTGTTTCTGCTGGCGGGGCTTGCCCGCCATGCAGACAGCATAAGGCACTAGCCTCAGGCGAAGGTCACGGCCTTTGCGAGTGGCAGTTCCCGGATCCGCTTTCCCGACAGTCTCGCGACCGCATTGGCGAGCGCCGGCATGGAAGGCGGTGTACCGGGTTCGCCGGCACCGCCCATGAAGCTCGATGTTTCGAGCAGGGCGATTTCGATGGCAGGCGCCTCGTTCATCCTGAGGGCCGGATAGTCGGAGAAGTTCAGCTGATCGGCGCCATCCGGGCCGAAGGTGATCTCCTGATACATGGCCGCGGAGAGCCCGAACAGGATACCCGACATCAGCTGCGCTTCG
Organism: uncultured Rhizobium sp.; assembly: GCA_945952415.1. Lineage (GTDB taxonomy): Bacteria > Pseudomonadota > Alphaproteobacteria > Rhizobiales > Rhizobiaceae > Gellertiella. Next base: position 143,729 of record CAMFIF010000004.1, read on the forward strand.
AAGATCTTCGGATCGAGCACCAGTCCGGGATCGGCCGCGCACCAGACCTTTTCCACCCGGATGCCGGAAGCCGGATCTCCCGAAACTTCCACGATTTCCGCCACATGGGTGCCGAAGGAGAGATTGTAGGCAAGGCCGCGCGCCCTGCCTGCCGGGGGCGGGTTGCCCCAGCCTGCCATTTCCGCCACGCGATTGAGGACACCCAGTGCTGCGGGGCTTTCTGCGAGCAGGCTGCGGCGAAGCTCCAGTGGATCCACCTTGCCGGCCAGCGCCAACTCGTCGAGGAAGCATTCCTGCATGAAGGCGTTGAATGAATAGCCGACCGATCGCCATGAGCCGACCGGTACGGGAAGGGCCGCCTTATAGGCATCGATCCGATGATGGGCAAAGGCGTAGGGCTGGTTATAGGCCCCGTCCAGCATGGTGTTGTCGGGTCCCGCCAGGGGAACGGAAGGCGCAATGCGGCCCACCATGCCGGCCACAACCGACTGGCTGGCAACACTGCCGGTTATCGCGCTCGGTCGGCCATCCGATCCGAGCACGGCACGATAGCGGCCGATCGCTGCGGGGCGGAAGACGCCATGGCCCATATCCTCCTCGCGCCGCCAGATGACCTTGACCGGCCGACCCTCGCTTTGGAGGGCAAGGCGTATTGCATAATCGGAGAAATCGGGCTCCAGCCTCCGCCCGAAGCCACCGCCAAGAAGCGTCGTGTGAACCTCGATCTGGTCAGCGGCAAGGCCGGTGATGCGGCTTCCCACCATCTGGATGACGCTTGGCGACTGGTTCGGCGCCCAGACGGTCAGCTTGCCATCCTTGAACCGCGCCGTGGCATTCATCGGCTCCATCGGCGCATGGGAAAGGTAGGGAACGAAATATTCCGCCTCCAGAATGCTTCCCGGTGCGGCCGATGCCATGACCTTGTCGGGGTCGCCCAGCGTTCTAAGGCTCGCGGGGCTTGCCGTCTTGTAGGCTGCGGAAAGATCGGCGCGGACCGTTTCGGGATCCGGAAGGCGAGCGGGCTTTTCCCATTCCACCGTCACCGCATCCGCCGCCTGGAAGGCGCGCCAGCTGTTGTCCGCAATCACACCGAAACCGTGGCCTAAGGGGCTGTCGATCTCGACGATCTTGATGACGCCGCGCATGGCTTTCGCCGCTGAGGTGTCCATCTTCACCATGCGCTGGCCGGGCAGGGGTGCCATGCGGATCGTCGCATGGACCATGTCGGGGAGGGCAACATCGACGCCATAGACCGGAGCTCCTGTCACCTTGGCGCGCATGTCCTTTCGCGGCTGCGGCTTGCCGAGGAGGGTCCAGGCGCTGCGGGGCTTCAACGGGACATCGGCGGGCGGGGACATGCGGGCGGCATCGGCGGCGAGTTCCCCATAGGAAAGACTGCGGCCGCTTGCCGGGTCGCTCACGCGTCCCTCCGCCGTTTTCAGGCTGGCTGCGGCAACGCCCAGCTTCTCGGCGGCGGCGGCCTTCAGCATTTCCCGCGCCATGGCGCCTGCGCGCCGCATCGGCTCGAAGGCATCGATGGTGGAGGAGGAGCCGCCGGTGAACTGCAGCGCAAAAAGCTTGGACAGCACGCCCATCGTGCCGCGCAGGGCCTCGGCGACCACGCCTTCATCGAAGCGCGGAACGGGCGCACCCTCCGAAAGCGCCGCCCTGTTGTAATAGGCAGGGGCTGCAGGCCCGTGCTCGACAGTCAGCTGGTCGAGGCGCACGTCCAGCTCTTCCGCCACAAGGGCTGCGAGTGTGGTGGTCACGCCCTGCCCCATCTCGGCACGGGGTACGATGACCGTCATGCGGTTGTCGGGGCCGATCTTCACATAGGCATTCAGCGTGCCCTCGCCGGGAAGCAGGTCTTTTTCCAGCGGGTTTTCGAAGGGCTGGCTATATTTGTAATAGCCGAAGGCGACACCGCCGGCGATGGCGGCTGCACCGAAGAGGAAGGTCCTGCGGGCGATCTTGCCAAGGCTTGCCATGATCAGATCCCCTGTCCGGTGCCGGCTGCACGGTGAATGGCGGCGCGAATGCGCGGATACGTGCCGCAGCGACAGAGGTTGCCCGCCATGGCCTCATCGATATCGGCATCGGTGGGTGCGGGGTTCTTCTCCAGAAGCGCCACGGCATTCATGATCTGGCCGGCCTGGCAATAGCCGCACTGGGCGACCTGTTCGTCGATCCAGGCCTGTTGCACCGGATGCAGTTTTTCGCCATCGGCGAGCCCGTCGATGGTCCGGATCGCGCCCGTCGCATCCTGTAGTGCCGTCTGGCACGAGCGGACCGCTTCACCGTCGATGATGACGGTGCAGGCGCCGCACAGCCCTGCGCCGCAGCCGAATTTCGGTCCCTTGATATCGAGGATATCGCGCAAGGCCCACAGCAGGGGCATGTCGGGCTCGGCATCGATATCGTGCGATTTCCCGTTCACAGTGAGGCGCATCGGGATATAGACTCCTTGATAGAGTAAAACTGCTTTACATAATGACAAAAAATGTAAAAGTGTCAAACATGATTATGCGTATCGAAGAAAACGGCTCACGGCGGGAGGCGATCCTGGAAGCGGCCTTCCAGTGCTTCGCCCATTACGGCTTCAAGCGGGTCTCGATGGATGACATCGCGAGTGCCGCTGGGCTTTCGCGCCCGGCCCTCTACAACCACTTCAAAAACAAGACGGAAATCTTCCGTGCCTGCTTTTCGGCGCTTGGCGAACAGGTCGCACGGGACGCCGGTGCGGCGTCCTCGACTGCGGGGAACCTTATCGAGGCCCTTGACAGGCTTTTGACGACCGCCTTCGTCGCCCCGCATCGGGCGCTGGGTCAGCTGCCCCATGGGGAGGAGCTGATCGGCATGAAGACGGATCTGGCCGCCGATCTCATGGAAGAGTGGTTCGCCGGCGTCGAGCGACAGGCGGCCCTCCTGATTGAAACCTGGGCTGGAGCGGGAGATGCTGGGCTCCTTCCGCCGGCCACCATTGCCCGTCTTCTCGTCGATGCCGTCGAGGGGATCAAGAGCCGGGCCCCCTCCATCGATCAGGCCGAAGCGGACATGAAAGCCATGGTGAGGCTCTTTGCCGCCGCGCTCGGCGCGCAAAAGCCGCATGGCGAAACTTGACAATGGCCCAGCCATCCGCCACCTGAAAGGCGTTTCGTCACCCGCCGGGAGAGCCCGCCATGACCCCGAACAATCCCCATGATCCCAAGCCGCGCCGCGCGACCGTTGCGGTCGATGTCGGAGGCGTGATCGTCGGCGGCGGCTCCCCTGTCGTCGTCCAGTCCATGACGAATACGGATACGGCCGATGTGGATGCCACGGTGGCCCAGGTCGCTGCGCTGCACCGGGCCGGTTCGGAGATCGTGCGCATCACCGTCGATCGGGACGAGAGCGCGGCTGCGGTTCCGAAGATCCGTGACCGCCTGCTTCGTCTCGGCCTGGACGTGCCGCTGGTGGGCGATTTCCACTATATCGGCCACAAGCTGCTTGCCGATCACCCGGCCTGCGCCGAGGCGCTGGCGAAATATCGCATCAATCCCGGCAATGTGGGCTTCAAGGACAAGAAGGACAAACAGTTCGGCGACATCATCGAGATGGCGATCCGCTATGACAAGCCGGTGCGGATCGGCGTGAACTGGGGGTCGCTCGACCAGGACCTGCTCACCCATCTGATGGACAAGAATGCGGCGGAAGGATCGCCGCTCTCGGCCCGGCAGGTCATGCATGAGGCGATCGTACAATCGGCGCTGATCTCCGCCCAGCTCGCCGAGGATATCGGCCTGCCGCGCAATCGCATCATCCTGTCTGCCAAGGTCAGCCAGGTGCAGGATCTCATTGCCGTCTATTCCATGCTGGCCGAACGGTCCAACCACGCGCTGCATCTCGGTCTCACCGAAGCGGGCATGGGATCGAAGGGGATCGTCGCCTCTTCCGCAGCCATGGGGTATGTGCTGCAGCAGGGGATCGGCGATACGATCCGCGTGTCGCTGACGCCCGAGCCCAATGGAGACCGTACCCGCGAGGTGCAGGTGGCCCAAGAGTTGCTGCAGGTCATGGGCTTCCGTCAGTTCGTGCCGGTCGTTGCCGCCTGCCCCGGCTGCGGACGCACGACGTCAACGGTTTTCCAGGAACTCGCCCAGCGCATCCAGGAGGATATCCGCAAGAACATGCCGGTCTGGCGGGAGAAATATCCTGGGGTCGAGGCGCTGAACGTGGCCGTCATGGGCTGCATCGTCAACGGCCCTGGGGAAAGCAAGCATGCCGATATCGGCATTTCGCTTCCCGGCACCGGCGAGACGCCGGCCGCGCCCGTCTTCATCGACGGCAAGAAGGCGCTGACGCTGCGCGGTCCCAATATCGCGTCCGAATTCGAAGCACTCGTCATCGACTATATCGAAAAGCGCTTCGGAAAGCGCAATGCGGCGGAATGAGCATGAGCAAATACTGGTCTCCCATCGTCGGAAAGCTGAAGCCCTATGTGGCTGGCGAGCAGCCGAAAATCGCCAATCTCATCAAGCTGAACACCAATGAGAACCCCTACGGGCCTTCGCCTAAGGCGCTGGCGGCCATCCGCGAGGCGGCCGATGAGCGGCTGAAGCTCTATCCCGATCCGGCTTCCACCGGCCTTCGGGAAAGCATTGCCCGGCTGTACGGTGTCAGTGTGGAGGAAGTCTTTGTCGGCAATGGTTCGGACGAGGTGCTTGCCCATGTGTTCAACGGGCTTCTGAAGCATGAGAGGCCGCTCCTCTATCCCGACATTTCCTACAGCTTCTATCCGACCTACAGCCTTCTCTACGGCATCGAGGCGGTAGAAGTGCCGCTGACATCGGATTACCGGATCGATTTTTCAGGTTACGAGCGGGAATGCGGGGCGATCATCTTCCCCAATCCGAATGCCCCGACGGGCATTTCGGTGCCGCTCGAAGCGATCCGGCGTCTTGCTTCCTCGAAGCCGGACGCAGTCATCGTCGTCGACGAGGCCTATGTGGATTTCGGGGCGGAAACGGCCATTCCGCTCACCCGCGACCATCCCAATCTGCTGGTGGTCCATACGCTGTCGAAGTCGCGTTCGCTTGCCGGCCTGCGGGTGGGTTTCGCCATCGGCCAGCGGCCGCTGATCGATGCGCTCGAACGGGTCAAGGACAGTTTCAACTCTTATCCGCTTGACCGGCTGGCCCAGGCGGGCGCCACGGCTGCGATCGAGGACAGGGAATGGTTCGACATCTGCCGGCAGAAGGTGATCGAAAGCCGTGACCGGCTCGTCGCTTCGCTGAAACGGCTGGGCTTCGAGGTTCTTCCCTCCCATGCCAATTTCGTCTTTGCGCGCCATCCGGACCGCAATGGGGCGGAATTGCAGACGGAGCTGCGCGCCCGCTCGGTGATCGTGCGCCATTTCGCCAAGCCGCGCATCGACCAGTTCCTGCGCATTTCCATCGGCACCGATGAGGAATGCGATCTGTTGATTGCCGCGCTTGGGGATATCCTTGCCCGCAACAGCGTGCTTAAAGAGCGGATCTGAGAAGCATCAGTCCCGCATAGGCGAAAAAGGCAGCGGCGCCCGCTTCCAGCGCGCGCCGCTGGCGCAGATAGGCCGCGTGTATGGCAGGGATCGAAAAGATCAGCGCAAAGCCTGCAAAGATGAAGAGGCCGAGCAGCAGGCAACCTCCCACGAAAAGCAGCGTGCGTTCCCAACCCGTATCGGCGGGAAGCGCCAGCGACGTCAGCATGATCCAGGACATGATCGCTTTCGGATTGGTGATATGGATGCCGTATCCCTTGGCATAATGCTGATGCAGGCTCCGCCCGCTTTCCGCTTTGCCCGTGCCGGCCGAGGCGGGTTTAAAAGCCTTTCTCGCCATGCCCCATGCGAGCCACAGGAGATAGGCGCCGCCGACGCATCGAACGACCGCCAGAGCCCGTGGTTCTGCGGCAATCAGGGCTGAAACACCGATGGATGTCAGGAAGGCCCAGGTCATGGAGCCCGACAGCACCCCCATCGCGCGGGCAAGCCCGGCCTTGCGGCCCGCGCTGACGGCGGTTTCGATAATGGTCAATACGGCGGGGCCCGGCGATGCGGTCGCTGCGACATAGGCGCCCCAGCCGATAAGAAAGGTGCTGAAATCCTGCGGTGTAGACAAGCGGCTCTCCTGTCGGCTCCCTTTTTCGGGAAGCATAGGAGCGGGGCCGCATGGCCGTCAGGGGAGATCTTGTCCCGAGGACAAGTTCGATAGATCATAGCGGGCTATCCAATTCCGGCTATGGAAATCAGTTCTTGCGATCCGCCACGAAGCGGGCTGCCTGCAGCAATGTTTCGGCCTTTTCGCCATAGGGTGCGAGGAGCGTTTCCGACTCCGCCACCAGCCGCGAGAGGGCCTCCCGGGCCCAGACCTCGCCATGAAGCGATACCAGCGTTCCCTTGCCCCGGGCGGCATCTTTTCCGGTTGCCTTGCCCATGGTGGCGGCATCGGCCGTCAGATCAAGGAGATCATCGGCAAGCTGGAAGGCAAGGCCGATCCTTTCGCCGAACTGGCGCAGCCTCTCCCGATCCTCGCTCGAAACGCCCGCGAGGATGGCTCCCGCTTCCGTCGCGAAACGAATAAGGGCGCCTGTTTTCATGGCCTGGAGCAGCCGAATGCCGGTTTCGTCGGGGCTCACGCGCTCGGCTTCGAGGTCGAGCATCTGTCCGCCCGCCATGCCGCCAAGGCCCGATGCCCGGGCGAGTGCCCTTACCAGTTCCACCTGGATTGCCGGCGCAAGCCCAGCTTCCGGGGCGCAGAGAATGTCAAAGGCATAGGTGAGGAGGCTGTCGCCCGCAAGGATCGCGGTGGCTTCGTCAAAGGCCTTGTGCACCGTCGGCTGGCCGCGCCTCAGATCGTCATCATCCATGGCCGGCAGATCGTCATGGACCAGCGAGTAGCAGTGGACGCATTCGAGTGCCGCTGCCACATGCAGGGCCGCCGGACCGGGCGCGGAAAAAAGCGCAGCACTTTCAATGACCAGAAAAGGGCGCAGCCGCTTGCCGCCATTCAGCACGCCGTGGCGCATGGCGGCGCGCAGCCGTTCCGGACGGGCGATTTCGTCCGGTCGTCTCTCGGGCGAAAGAAGCCGGTCGAGAAGCTGCTCCACTTCCCGGGCCTGGCGCTGCAGTTTCTGCTCTATGGAGGGCAAGGTGCTCATGCGCGCTGTTTGCCATGGCAGGACCGGGTGATGCAATCGCTTCCTTAAACACATTTTGTGCTTTCCCGGCGCGAGGCTGGAATTGACTGCGCCTTGACGGTATGAGTAGGGCGGGCGAGCATCAGTGAGAGCATTGGGACATATGGTGGACACCGTTCCCGACATGGAGGCGGACATGCCGGCTGTTGAGCGGAAGGCTCAGGCCGGAACATCGTGGCGGGCGCGAGTCCGTCTGGCGATCAAGATTTTGATCGGGCTGGTCGTGCTGCCCTATGTCCTCATCCTCTTCTATCTCTTGCCCTTCCTCCATCCCGTTTCCACCCTGATGCTCGGCGATCTCGCGCTTCTGCAGGGTTATGACCGGCGCTGGGTCTCCTTCGAGGAGATTTCGCCCGTCCTCGTCCAATCGGTGATGATGTCGGAGGACGGCCAGTTCTGCGCCCATAGCGGCGTCGACTGGACGCAGATGCGCGGCGTGATCGACGATGCGCTCAAGGGCGTGCCGACCCGGGGCGCCAGCACCATCTCAATGCAGACATCCAAGAATCTCTTTCTCTGGAACGGTCGGTCCTTCCTGCGCAAGGGCATGGAAATTCCGCTGGCGATCGCGTCGGATTTCGTCTGGTCGAAGCGGCGGATGATGGAAATCTATCTCAACATCGCCGAATGGGGGCCCGGCATCTATGGCATCGAAGCGGCAGCGCGCTATCATTTCAAGGTGCCAGCCTCGAAGCTCAGCCGCCGCCAGGCCGCTCTTCTTGCGGTCTCGCTGCCCAATCCCTACACGCGCATCGCCAGCAAGCCGGGGCGCGGCCTGAAGCGGCTTGCCGCGGTCATCGAGCGGCGCGCGGCCGGTTCGGGCGATTACATCAAATGTCTTTATGACTGACTTCACGCTAATTTGCTGGTTGTCACCGAGGACCATCGTCTAGAGTTTCGCCATTCGAAGCGGAGACGACAGATGGAAGAGCTGGTCCTTTACATCGGCAACAAGAATTATTCCTCCTGGTCCATGCGACCATGGTTGGCGCTGACGGGGCTCGGCATCCCTTTCCGGGAAGTGCTGATCCCCTTCGACATGAAGGCTGGCAATCCGGCCTTTCGCGATCTTTCCCCGGTCGGACGGGTTCCGGTGCTGCATCATGGCGCCGTTCGGGTGTGGGAGTCGCTCGCCATCATCGAATATGTGGCGGAGCTCTTTCCGGAAGCGGGGCTTTGGCCCAGGGACCGTGCCGCCCGGGCGGTTGCACGGGCCATCTCCATGGAAATGCTGAGCGGCTTTCATGCGCTGCGCAGCGCCTGCCCGATGAACATCCGCCGCAAGCCCGGGCGGATCGCCCTGCCCGAAGGCGTCGACGCCAATATCAGGCGCATCGAGGCGATCTGGAGCGATTGCCGCAAGGGCTCGGGCGGGCCGTTCCTCTTCGGTTCCTTCAGTGCGGCGGATGCGATGTTTGCGCCCGTCGTCAACCGTTTCGAGATCTACGATCTGGTTTCGGCGCCGGAAACGCTCGATTACATGGCTGCCGTGAAGGCGCATCCCGCTTGGGTTCTCTGGCAGAGGGGTGCCCTCGAAGAGAGCTGGATCGTGGAAGAAGACGAGGTTTGAGGAAACACCCGGCGCGCCGCATGCCGAAGATTCGGCAAAATATGCCTAAAAGGGCTGGCCAAACGGCAAACGAGCATGTATAAGCCGCGCAAATTTCCGAGATTGAACCGTGATCCCGGCAGCCTCCAGGGGCTGAGGAAAGCGGTTTTGCCCCGTCAAGTGGAGTACTCAAATGGCTGTACCGAAAAGAAAAACAAGCCCGTCGAAGCGCGGTATGCGCCGTTCTGCTGACGGTCTGAAGAACCCGACCTATGTCGAAGACAAGAACTCGGGCGAACTGCGCCGTCCGCACCATATCGATCTGAAGACCGGTATGTATCGCGGCCGTCAGGTTCTGACCCCGAAGGAAAACGCCTGATACCAGGCGATGGGCTGAAAAAGCCTGACACACTGTCGAAGGCCGGTCATTACCGGCCTTTTTCATTTGCGCCTTTTCTTTTCCGGATTGAAGTGCTTGTTTCCCGGACAGGAAATCACCGCCGCGCGCGGTCCAGAAAACATGAGGTTTTCCGATGCTCGTTGCCCTTCCGCTGATGATCGTGCCCTTCGTGCTCTATAATCTCGCCATGATCGGCCTTTTCGGCAGCGGCGGCGTGGCAAGCCTCGAGACCGTGCTTCTGCAGGTGAACATGCTCTCGGGCGCAGTCTGGTCGCTCACACTCGGCGATCTCTTCATTCTTATCGGCCTCGTGGTGTTCTTCCTTGAACTCCTGAAGTCGACGCGCAATTCTTCCGGATCGCTGGTCAATCACATGCTGTCGCTGCTGGTATTCGTGGCTTTCCTGGTGGAATTCCTGGCAGTCAGAGGGGCTGCCACCCAGGTGTTCTTTCTCCTGATGGTGATTGCCTTCATCGATGTCATCGGTGGTTTTGCCGTGTCGGTGCGCAGCGCCAGCCGCGACGTGTCCATCGGTCTTTGAGGGCGAGGATGGCCGGAGGAGCCGTGCCGCTCCTTCCGGGGCTCGTCTTGTGGTTCAGAGGCTATCCAGCTTCGTCTGCAGGGCGCGCAACTGCTCCTTGAGCTCGTCGATATCCTTGGGATCGGCCTTCTTTGCTTCCTTCGGCTGGGGCGGGGTCATGAAGGGCGAGAACATCTGCATGGCCTGGTGGAACATCTCGGTGTTGCGTTTCACCTGCTCCTCCATCAGCTGCATCGGCGCCTGAAGGTTCTTGGCGAGCGGAATGTCACCGAAGGCCCGGGTCATCTGCTCGCGGATCTGCACCTGCTGCTCGTTGAAGGCCTTCATGGAATGTTCGAGAAAGCTCGGCACCACCATTTGCATCTGGTCGCCGTAATAGGAGATCAGCTGGCGCAGGAAGGAAATGGGAAGCAGCGTGTTGCCGGTCTTCGATTCCTGCTCGAAGATGATCTGGGTCAGCACGGAATGGGTAATGTCTTCGCCGGTCTTGGCGTCCTGGACTATGAAGTCCTCGCCCTTCTTCACCATCACGGCGAGATCATCCAGCGTCACATAGGTGCTGGTGCCGGTATTGTAGAGCCGACGATTGGCATATTTCTTGATGGTGATCTGGCCTGTGTTTTTCGCCATTCTTTTCTCCCTGCCCTCCGGCGTCGGACCTGTCCAGACGGTTTCCCTTTAAGACTTTATGCTCAAGAAATGGGCGTGACAATATCTTTGTGCGATGCGGGAAATGCTTTTAAAAAATAGCAAAACTGCGACGAAGGCATCAGGCAGGCGGTGCCGGAAAGGCATCGAAGGCGTTTGACTCGCGGGCGAAGCTTTGTCAGTTTCCCATTAACTATGCACCATGAGTGAGGAGACCCCATGAGTAATCCATCCATCGTCGTCGCCAGTGCCGCCCGCACTGCGGTCGGCTCTTTCAATGGCGCTTTCGGTTCCGTGCCTGCCCATGAATTGGGTGCGGCCGTGGTCAAGGCGGTGCTGGAACGGGCGGGCGTCGCGGCCCAGGAGGTCAATGAAGTGATCCTCGGCCAGGTCCTGCCGGCGGGCGAGGGGCAGAACCCCGCGCGCCAGGCGGCGATGAAGGCCGGCGTTCCCCAGGAAGCCACCGCCTGGGGCGTCAACCAGCTTTGCGGTTCGGGCCTGCGTGCCGTGGCACTCGGCATGCAGCAGATCGCCTCCGGCGATGCCTCCATCATCGTGGCCGGCGGGCAGGAATCCATGTCCATGGCGCCCCATTGCGCGCATCTGCGCAACGGCACCAAGATGGGCGACATGAAGATGATCGACACCATGATCCGCGACGGGCTGACCGATGCCTTCCACGGCTATCACATGGGCATCACCGCGGAGAATGTTGCCCGGCAGTTCCAGCTGACCCGCGACGAGCAGGACCAGTTTGCGCTCGCCTCGCAGAACAAGGCAGAGGCGGCCCAGAAAGCCGGCCGCTTTGCCGATGAAATCGTTCCCTTCGTCGTCAAGGGCCGCAAGGGCGATGTCGTGGTCGATCAGGACGAGTATATCCGCCACGGCGCGACGCTCGACAGCATGGCCAAGCTGCGCCCCGCCTTCGACAAGGAAGGCACGGTCACCGCGGCCAATGCATCCGGCCTCAATGACGGGGCGGCTGCGGCCCTGCTGATGACCGAGGCCGAGGCGGCCCGCCGCGGCATCCAGCCGCTCGCCCGCATCGTTTCATGGGCCACTGCCGGCGTCGATCCGAGCATCATGGGTACGGGCCCGATCCCCGCATCCCGCAAGGCGCTGGAAAAGGCGGGCTGGTCGATCAACGATCTCGATCTGGTCGAGGCAAACGAAGCCTTCGCGGCCCAGGCCTGTGCGGTCAACAAGGGCCTTGGCTGGAATCCCGACATCGTGAACGTCAATGGCGGTGCCATCGCCATCGGTCACCCGATCGGCGCGTCCGGAGCTCGCGTGATGAATACGCTTCTGTTCGAAATGAAGCGGCGCGGTGCGAAGAAGGGGCTCGCAACACTGTGCATCGGTGGCGGCATGGGCGTTGCCATGTGCTTCGAGACGCTCTGACGCACACGCAGAGAAAAGGATGGCCCGGCATCCTTGGGAACCGGGCCGCCAGCGACTGAAAAAACAAACAAAATGGGGGAATGGCATGACGAGAGTGGCGTTGGTAACGGGCGGAACGCGAGGCATCGGGGCAGCAATTTCCATTGCTCTCAAGAATGCTGGCTATCGCGTTGCGGCCAATTATGCGGGCAATGACGAGAAGGCGCGTGCCTTCCAGGCGGAGACCGGCATCAAGGTCTACAAGTGGGATGTGTCGAGCTATCAGGCCTGCGCCGAAGGCATCGGGCGGGTGGAAGCCGATCTCGGGCCGGTGGAAATCCTCGTCAACAATGCCGGCATCACGCGGGATGCGATGTTCCACAAGATGACCCCGGAACAGTGGAACGAGGTGATCGGCACCAATCTCACCGGTCTCTTCAACATGACCCATCCGATCTGGAATGCCATGCGCGAGCGGAATTTCGGCCGCGTCATCAACATCTCCTCCATCAACGGACAGAAGGGCCAGATGGGCCAGGCCAATTATTCGGCTGCCAAGGCGGGGGATCTCGGCTTTACCAAGGCCCTTGCCCAGGAGGGCGCTGCCAAGGGCATCACCGTCAATGCGATCTGCCCGGGTTATATCGGGACGGAGATGGTGCGCGCCATTCCCGAAAAGGTGCTGACCGAGCGGATCATCCCGCAGATCCCCGTTGGCCGCCTCGGGGAGCCCGAGGAAATCGCCCGCTGCGTGGTGTTCCTCGCATCCGACGATGCGGGCTTCATTACCGGGTCGACGATTTCTGCCAATGGCGGTCAGTTCTTCGTCTGACCCCTTCCTTCCCTGTTTTTTCGGCAGGCGGCCTCCGGGCCGCCTGTTTTCGTTTCTGGAAAAGGTTAACGCGCACCGCTGATGGAAGGGTTCCGCTGGAGGTTATCCACCGTTTCCTATGGTTAACAAATTGTTTTTACACAATATATTGCGGTGAACAAAACCAGAAGACGGGGAGGTCAGCGATTCGTCTGTGATTCGTTCCGACACTGTTCCAGAGGTTAATCCCGATCCGAAACAGACCCGCATCGACCCTGCTCGCTCGGTGCGCCTTTTTCCGAAGGGTTTGTCTCAAAAGCGGCATTCGGCGGAAAACGACGGCGCGTTAACCATTGGGGCCTGCGGCTGCCTGTTGCCGTCTCTTTTCGGGTCGGTGCATGGGCACCTCTTCCACCCAAATCCACTATATCTTGTAGGGAACAAAACATGAAACAGCCGAGGTCAGCGATTCGTCTGTGATTCGTTCCGTTTTTGGACAGGTTGTTAACGCTCCGACGGATGCGAAACTGCCCTTCGGAAATGTTATAGTTAACAATATATTAACCAGTGCCTTGCGGCCGCGGGTCCAATGGTTAATGTGGCTATCCCAATTCAGGAGAGACCCTTTCTTGCGGTTTGCCGATCTTGAGCGCGCCGCGCCGTTTGGCACCAGATCTAGTGGTGAACAAACCGGGAAAGCGCGCCGGTCAGCGATTCGTCAGCGATTCGTTCCGCCGCTGTTCCAATTCCTAACGCCACGTCGCAAAATACTATTTGCGACGTGGAATTGCGTCTGCGCCAACTTCTTTCGGCGGAAGCGGCGATAAGCCCTTGTGTTTGGGGGCAGGGAGCGCCATGTGTGCTCTCAGTTCCTGCCGGACCCCGTCCGGCTTCCGCCTGCCTGATGGAATGACATTTTGATCAAGCAACCGATGATCCTGAGCGGTCGCGGGGTAACCGCGGTCCTCGGCCCGACCAACACGGGCAAGACCCATTACGCGATCGAGCGCATGGTTGCGCATGGATCGGGCGTCATCGGTCTGCCTTTGCGTCTCCTGGCGCGCGAGGTCTATACCCGCGTTGTGGAACGGGTCGGTGCCGCGCATGTGGCGCTGGTCACGGGCGAGGAAAAGATCGTGCCCCCCAATGCCCGCTTTCAGGTGTGCACGGTCGAGGCCATGCCGCGTGAAACCCGTGCGGCCTTCGTGGCAATCGACGAGGTGCAGCTTGCCGGCGATCTGGAGCGCGGTCACATCTTCACCGACCGGATCCTGCATCTGAGGGGACGCGACGAAACGCTGCTTCTCGGCGCTGGCACGATGCGCACCATTCTCGAGCAGCTTCTTCCCGGTGTTACGGTGGTAGAGCGGCCGCGCCTTTCGCAGCTGGCCTATGCGGGCTCCAAGAAGATCACCCGCCTTCCCAAGCGCAGTGCCATCGTCGCATTTTCTGCCGAAGAGGTCTATGCGATCGCCGAGCTCATCCGCCGTCAGCGGGGCGGCGCAGCCGTTGTCCTCGGCGCGCTCAGCCCCCGCACCCGCAATGCCCAGGTTGGCCTGTATCAGGATGGCGATGTCGAATATCTGGTGGCGACGGATGCGATCGGCATGGGCCTCAATCTCGATGTCGATCACGTGGCCTTTGCCCAGGACCGCAAGTTCGACGGCTATCAGTTCCGCGATCTCAATCCCGGTGAGATTGGCCAGATTGCGGGCCGTGCCGGCCGCCATGTGCGGGACGGAACCTTCGGCGTGACGGGCCGGGTCGATCCCTTCGATCCGGAACTGGTGGAGCGCATCGAAACCCATCAGTTCGATCCTGTCCGGGTGCTGCAATGGCGCAGCAAGGAGTTCGATTTCAGCTCCATCAAGGCGTTGCGCGCCAGCCTGGAAGCGGCGCCGCCGGTGCAGGGTCTCACCCGTGCGCTGCCGGCCGTCGACCAGCAGGCGCTTGAATTGCTTGCGCGATACCCGGAGATTCAGGATATTGCGACCACTTCCGAAAGGGTAGAAAAGCTGTGGGAAGCATGCGCGCTTCCCGACTATCGGCGCATTACCCCTGCCCAGCATGCCGAACTCATTGCCACCCTCTATTCGGATCTGGTCCGACATGGCGCGGTCAATGAGGACTATATGGCCGAGCAGGTTCTGCGCGCCGATCGCACCGAGGGCGAGATCGATACTTTGTCGGCCCGCATTGCGCAAATACGGACTTGGACCTATGTGTCCAATCGTCCTGGATGGCTTGCCGATCCGACACACTGGCAAGAAAAGACGCGGGAAATCGAAGATCGGTTGTCCGACGCGTTACATGAGAGGTTGACGAAACGCTTTGTTGATCGCAGGACATCTGTGCTCATGAAGCGTCTGAGAGAGAATGCGATGCTGGAAGCTGAAATCAGTGTGAATGGGGATGTCTTCGTCGAAGGACATCATGTCGGACAGTTGGCCGGGTTCCGGTTCTCTCCGGTAACGGCGTCCGACGGGCCGGAGGCAAAGGCCGTCCAGTCGGCAGCCCAGAGGGCGCTCGCGCTCGAATTCGAAGCGCGCGCCGCTCGCCTTCATGCCTCCGGCAATGGCGATCTGGCGCTCGGGGCCGATGGCTATGTGCGCTGGCTCGGCGAGCCTGTGGCACGCCTTGCGGCAAGCGAGCATGCCATGCGGCCGCGCGTCATCGTGCTGGCCGACGAGCAGCTCACGGGCCCGGCGCGCGAACATGTGGCTGCGCGCATCGAGCGTTTCGTGAACCACCATATTTCCACCGTCCTCAAGCCGCTCGACGATATTTCCCGGGCCGAGGATCTGCAGGGGCTTGCCAAGGGCCTTGCCTTCCAGCTCGTCGAAAATCTGGGTGTGCTCTTCCGTCGCGACGTGACGGAGGACGTGAAGTCGCTGGATCAGGATGCCCGCGCCTCCATGCGTCGCTACGGGGTGCGTTTCGGTGCCTATCACATCTTCATGCCTGCGCTTCTGAAGCCCGCTCCGGCGGAGCTCATCACGCTGCTCTGGGCCCTTGCCCATGACGGTCTCGACAAGCCCGGCTATGGCGAGCTCATTCCGGCCCTGGCTGCCGGCCGCACCTCTGTCGTCACCGATCCCGGTTTCGAGCGCACCTTCTACAAGCTTGCCGGTTTCCGCTTCCTCGGAAAGCGTGCCGTGCGCATCGATATTCTGGAACGTCTGGCCGACATCATCCGCCCGCTCCTGCAGTGGAAACCAGGCACGACGCCGCGTCCCGAGGGGGCCTATGACGGCCGCCGCTTTACCAGCACGCCGGCGATGCTCTCCATCCTCGGCGCCACGCCCGATGACATGGAAGAAATCCTGAAGGGGCTTGGCTATCGGGCCGATGCGGTCAGTGCGGAAGAGGCTGCTGCCTATCTGGCCACCCATGCACCGGCAGAAGCAGCGCCGGCCCCTGCTGCCGAAGCGGCAGGCGAGGCAGACGCTTCCGTAGAAGCCCCCGTTGCCGAAGAGGCTGCGGTCACCACCGAGACCGCAGTCGAGCCGGCCGCAGAACCGGTTGCCGACGCTGCCGGAGCGGATGCCGCCGCTGACCAGCCCGCTGCTGTACCGGATGCGGGCGCCGAGGCAAAGCCCGTGCTTCTCTGGCGTCCTGCCGGTCGGCAGGATAACCAGCGCAATCCCAATGCCGGCAACCGTCGTCCGCAGGGACAGGGCCGCCGGGGTGGAGAAGGCGAAGCCCGTGGCGAGCGCGGTCCGCGCCGCGACGACAACCGCCGCGGTGGTGATGGCAACCGTCAGAACCGCGACCGCCCGCAAAACCGCGATGACCAGCGTCCGCGCGGCGAACAGGCTGCCCACCAGGGCAAGCGGTCCGACCGTCCCGAGGGTGATCGCAAGCCGCGTCCCGATCGCAATGATCGTGGCGCCCAGCCGCAGCGTTTCGAGGCCCGGCCGCAGCGCAAGGAGAAGCCGGTGGATCCGGATTCGCCCTTCGCCAAGCTTGCCGCCCTCAAGGAACAGATGAAGAAATAGGGATGGAGCCGGGCGGGGAACAGCCGGTCTCGATGGGGCGTCAGCGCCTCGACAAATGGCTGTTCTTCGCCCGCCTCGCCAAATCACGGGCCATCGCGCAAAGATGGATCGCGGAGGATCTGGTCCGTGTGAACGGCCAGCCCGTGCAACAGGCAAGCCACGGCTTGAAAAGGGGTGACCGGGTCGAAATCTTGACCTGGCGCGGCCTTGAGCGCAGCGCCCGAACCGTGATCATGCTGCTACCGGGCGAGCGGCGAGGCCCCTATGAAGAGGCCCGGCATCTCTATGAGGATCTCGGCTCGGCCGATCTCGCTGACTGAAGCCGGAGATCCTATTTCTCCGGACGGAAACTCTCGATCACCGCCGGGTCGGTTTCGATGCGTCCGCCTCCGATGAGATCCAGGCAATAGGGCACGGCGGCGAAGACCGAATCGAGGCTCATCGCAATCGATCGGGGCCGTCCGGGCAGGTTGATGATCAGCGATCGCCCGCGCGTGCCTGCCGTCTGGCGGGAGAGTATGGCGGTCGGCACCTGTTCGAGGCTCTTGCGTCTCAAAAGTTCCCCGAAGCCCGGCAGTTCCTTTTCCAGAACCCGTTGCATGGCTTCCGGCGTCTGGTCGCGGGGCGAAGGCCCGGTTCCGCCGGTGGTCAGCACCAGGTCGGCCCCTTCCCGGTCGCAGAGATCGACCAGGGCCGCGGCGACGTTCTCCACACCATCCGGCACGACACGACGCAGGACCGCATAGGGCGAGGTGATCGCGCGGGCGAGCCAGGTTTCAATTGCCGGGCCGCTGATATCCTCGTAGATCCCTTCGCTTGCACGGTCGGATATGGTGAGAATGGCGATCTTCATCAGGGGCTCCGTTCGGCTCCGGTGGGTAGGCGCAGAAGGCTTAGCCCGCTTTTCCAAGCCCGTGCAAGGCCCTCCGGAATCCCGCCTGTTCCCCTTCCCGGCGGGACAAAATGCCTCAGGGACCGGCCGTGGGGTGCCTCCATGGAATTTCCTGCCTTCGAGCATCGACTTTTCGGAACGGAAAACCTTGCCACGGCGCGGCAAAGCCGATACCTCACGCTTCCGAACATGCCGGACCCCAGCGGCCCGGCACCCTTCGCATTGCCTGAGCCGCCTGCCAGCCCCGTCATCCTGCTGGCCCCGGAATTTTCTGGAGTTCAACATGACTTATGTCGTGACCGACAACTGCATTCGTTGCAAATACACCGACTGCGTCGAAGTCTGCCCGGTCGACTGTTTCTATGAGGGCGAGAATTTCCTGGTCATCCATCCGGATGAATGCATCGATTGCGGCGTCTGCGAGCCGGAATGCCCTGCCGAAGCCATCAAACCGGATACGGAATCGGGCCTCGACAAGTGGCTCAAGATCAATGCCGAATATGCGGTCGTCTGGCCGAACATCACGCGCAAGCGGGATGCCCTTCCCGAGGCCAAGGAGATGGATGGCGTGGACGGCAAATTCGAGAAGTTCTTCTCGCCGAACCCGGGAACCGGCGATAATTGATGAAAATTGAAAGCCCAGATTGTGGGCTTTCCTTACGAGGCTGCAAAGAATAGCTTCGAATCACAAAAGCCGGTTGGTTTGGATTTGCCTCGTGTCTGGCAAGGCACAGGCAAACCAAATTATTGATTTCCGCATATTTTTGTGATAGGGTCCGGATACTGATCCACTTCGGGGCCTTTGCAGCCCGCAACCATCACGAAAGCAAACGAAAGAAACCGAAATACGGGACCGTAGGCAGGCCTGCGTCTGCTCTTGAGGTTTTTTGTTTCGGTGGCGCATTTCGTGCTGATGCTGGAGCAGGAACTGGAGTCACCCGGCGGATCAACCGCCTATTCCGGGCCTGACTGACCCGGCCCCGGCCAACCGGGAGCGTAACAGGGAGTTTTTGAATCGAATGACGACCCAGCAGAAAAAATCTTCGACGCGCCAGGGCTTCAAGACCGGTGAATCGATCGTCTATCCGGCGCATGGCGTCGGCACGATCACCGCTATCGAAGAGCAGGAAGTGGCGGGTATGAAGCTCGAACTTTTTGTTATCGATTTTGAAAAGGACAAGATGCGGCTGAAGGTGCCGGTTGCAAAGGCCGTCAGCATCGGCATGCGCAAGCTTTCTGAAACCGATTTTGTGGATCGTGCGCTGAAGGTCGTTCAGGGCAAGGCGCGCGTCAAGCGCACCATGTGGTCGCGCCGCGCCCAGGAATATGATGCCAAGATCAATTCGGGCGATCTGATATCGATTGCGGAAGTGGTGCGCGACCTTTACCGGGCCGAGAACCAGCCGGAACAGTCCTATTCTGAACGCCAGCTCTATGAAGCCGCTCTCGACCGCATGGCTCGCGAGATCGCAGCCGTTAACAAGATGTCGGAAACGGAAGCCGTTCGCCTCGTCGAAACCCATCTTGCCAAGGGTCCGAAGCGCGGCAAGTCGGTCGAGGAAGACGAAAGCCAGGAAGAGGCCGCATAAGGCCTTTTTCCCTTCTTCAAAAAACCCGGCTTCGGCCGGGTTTTTTTGTGAAACTTTTTATCCCGCCATTCGTTACAGCCCTGACCGATGGGATTGTCCGGCGGCACGCCTGTTTGCCGGAACTTTCGAGACGCCAGGAGACGGATGATGACGACCAATGCGGCAGATCGGACGATGATCAGGCATGCCATGGCAGCGCCCTACCTCAGCCGTGAGGAGGAAGCGCAGCTGGGCAGCCGTTGGCGCGGCTCCGACGACCAGAATGCGCTGAACCAGATCGTCGTGGCGCATATGCGTCTCGTGATCTCCATGGCGGGCAAATTTCGCAATTTCGGCCTGCCGGCCGCCGATCTCACCCAGGAAGGCTATGCCGGTCTGCTTGAAGCGGCTGCCCGTTTCGACCCGGAACGGGGCTTCCGTTTCTCGACCTATGCCTCCTGGTGGATCAAGGCCTCCATGCAGGATTACATCCTGCGCAACTGGTCGATCGTCCGCGGCGGCACCAGCTCAGGCCAGAAAGCGCTTTTCTTCAACCTGCGCCGTCTGCGCGCCAAGCTTGCCCGCGGCGATATCCAGCTGACGGCGGAAGCTGCTCATCAGGAAATTGCCCATGCCCTGGGCGTAGGAATTGCCGACGTGCAGCGTATGGATGCAAGGCTCTCTGGCGGAGATGTGCCCTTCGAAACGCCCCTCGGGTCGGGCGACGGGCAGAGCCTTTCCGATGTGCTGTGCAGCGAAGAGCCGCTTCCCGACGAGCAGGCGGAAGCCATGATCGATGGAGAGCGGCGCGTGGCATGGCTGCGATCGGCGCTCACCCACCTCAACCGCCGCGAACTGGAGATCATCCAGGCCCGCCGCCTCAGCGACGACAGCGAAACGCTGGAAGCGCTTGGCGCCAAGCTCGGCATTTCCAAGGAACGGGTGCGGCAGATCGAAAGCCGTGCGCTGGAAAAGCTGAAGGCCGTGCTGACACAGGGCCAGGGCGGCAAGGAGCGGCGCGCCTTCCTCTGAAAGCGCCCCTATTCGGTAATCAGCTTCACCTTCGAACCCGGCGTCAGCACTGACGTCGGGTTCAGTGCATTGATGAGCTGGAAGAGTTCGAGCTTGCGGTTTGTGCCCATCATGCGATTGGCGAGGGTGCCCATGTTCTCGCCGGGCTGCACGGTGACGACGCGGATGCGCAGGGGCTTCAGCCCCGCCGCTTCCTCCGGCGACATCTTGCGGAAGCTGCTGCGCAGGACGTTGGCGATGGAATCGAGCGACGGGCTGCCCTTCGGCACCGCGGTCAGGAAGCGGAAGATCTGCGAGCCGGTGCGGATGACAGTCACGTCGAAATCCCAGCGATCGGCCGCCGCACGCGCCGTGGCGGCTGCCAGCCCGTTCAGCATCAGGGGCCGGATGGTCTCCGGCTTCAGGCCGGTCACCCAGCCGCTGGCGATGTAATTCGTCAGGCTTCCATTGCTGGTATCGGAAACGCCGTCGAAGCGGATGGCCGCATCTCCCGGTCCGGTCGCCAGCACGGCCTCAACCTTGTTGTCGATCTGGAAGCCGTCGGGCACTTCAAAGCGGATGCCGAGGCCGCCATGCAGGAAGGTCTGGCCGCGCACATAGCCTTCCTGGGGACTGTCGCCGTAAAGCAGGCCTTCGATCCCGCTCAGGTAATAATCGCGCCCCTTGTCGCCGACGGTTCCCTCCATTCCGAAATTGCGGGCATGGGAGCGGGCAAGATCGATGCGCTGAGGCGTGTTCGGATGGCTGGACAGGAAGTCCAGGCTCTGGTCGTTTTCGGCCGTGGTCGACATGAAGCGCGCATAGCGGGCCATGGAATCGAGGAAGCGCGCGGCGGCATAGGGATCATAGCCAGCTTCGCCGAGCATGCGCACGCCGATGACGTCGGCCTGCAGTTCCTGATTGCGGGAAAAGGCGGCCAGTCGCATCTTGCCGCGGGCCAATGCCTGCTTTCCGGCGATATCGCTTGAAAGGACCTCGGCCACGACCTGGCTTGCAATCACCTCCGCCTCTTCGCGCTTCTGGCGCTCCACGCCGTGATTGGCGGTCACGTGCGCCATTTCATGGGAGAGAACCGCGGCCACTTCCGAAGCGTCGTTGGCAAGCGCCAGAAGGCCGCGGGTCACATAGAGATAGCCACCCGGCAGGGCAAAGGCGTTGATGGCAGGGGAATCCAGAATGGTGATCTTGTAGGACTGGGTCGGGTTTTCGGAGACTGCCGTCAGTGCCCCGACGATGCGGGCGACCAGCCGTTCGGTCTTCGCATCGCGATATTCACCACCATAGCTCGCGACGATGCGCGGATGTTCCTTGGCGCCGACCTGCGCATTCGGATCGTTTTTCTGGACCTCATCAACGATCTGGGGCGTCGAGGAGGGGGAGACGGTCGGCTCATAGGTCTGGCTGAGAATGGACTGGCAGCCGGCGAGCGCTGTCGCCGCCGCGAGCAGCAGGGCAAGGGACGTCAGCCGACGGCGCCGCACGCCAGGGCGGGTTTCGCGTGCGGGATCTGTTGCCATACCGGCTAGCGTCATCATCATCAGCTTCAAACTAATCCCTGCAAGCCACGCCTTTGGGGGAGGATGGCGGGCTGCAAGTCGTGAAATCCTGCTCTAACCGATTTCCGCCCCGTTTGCATAGCTCTACCGGACGTATTCCTGTTATGCAGATGCGCCATAATTCGGGGTGTCTTCGGTGGAAATATGGCCGCCTGGGTTCAAGCGTCCGGATTTCCGAGAAATGCGCGAAGGGCCGGCGGGGCATCGGCCTCCATGGCGCGCGCTGGCGGGCCGGAAAAGCCAATCTGCCCCCTTTCGATGAACACCACGTGGTCGGCGAGACGCTCCACCTCCTCGGGCAGATGAGTCACCATCACGATCATAATGCCTGTCTCGGCCTGCAGTTCCCGTAGGAGCGCACCCATGGAGACCCGCAAGGCGGGATCGAGCGCTGCAAAGGGTTCATCCAGAAGCAGGAAGGGGCGGTTTCGGACCAGCGCGCGGGCGAAGGCGGCCCTCTGTCGCTCTCCGCCCGAGAGGCTTGCGGGCATGCGCTTTTCATAGCCGCCGAGCCCTGTGCGTTCCAGCGCCCCTGCGATCCGCTCCCGATCGAGCGCGGAGAGCGAAAGCCCGGGGCTGATGCCGAGCGCCACATTGGTGAAAATATCCAGATGGGCAAAGAGATTGTTGTCTTGGAAGACCAGCGAGATCGGCCGTTGCGAAGGATGCAGCCGGGTAACGTCGAGGCCATCAAGCAGGATGCGCCCCTCGCACGGATGCTCGAAGCCGGCAATCAGCTGCAGAAGCGTGGTCTTGCCGGAGCCCGAGGCGCCGGCAATCAGGGTAATCGGCCGGTCGAGGGCGAGATCGAAACGGAAATCCTGGCCTTCGCGGGTAAAGAGAAGACGGTCGATGCGAATCTGGTGGCGCTCAGCTGTCATGGGACGGCTTTCGATTTCCGGCGGGCGTGCCGCCAAGGGTCAGGGCAAGACAAAGGAGGGCGAGCAGGAGGGCAAGGCCCGCCGCGTCCTCGGTTCGATAGCTTCCCATCCGGCTGTAGAGTAGCCAGGGCAGGGTGATGAGGCGGTCAGAACTGAAGAGGGCGACGGCACCCAGATCGCCGATGGACAGCGCAGCGCCGAAGCAAAGGCCCATCCAGACCGGTCTTTTCAGGCCCGGCCAATCGATGCGGCGCAATCGGTTCGAACCGGTGATACCGAGGCTTGCGGCAAGACGTGCGGTGCGCAGGCGATGGGAGGTGATGGCCGGCTCCAGAATGCGCAGGACAAAGGGAAAGGCCATCAGCCCGTTGATGGTGACGACCAGAAAGGGGGCCACGCTTTCCACCCGTGACGGTCCCGCCATCAGAAACCAGCCGGTGCCGAGAACGGTTGGCGGAAAGAGAAGGATCAGCGAGGCCGCGCCGGGCGCGAGACGGGCAAGCCGGGCCGTGAGGCCCCGGCCGTTCGAGGTCTCCAGAAGCGTCAGGCGGAGACCGGTGATGGCGACGGCAAGAAGAACGGCAAGCGCACCGGCTGGAAGGGCAATGGCCAGGCTGGTTGCGAGCGCGCGCAGGAAAAGCGGTTCGCTGACCAGGCGGACGAGATCCGCCTTGAGGCCGCTCGCGAGGATGGCGGAAAGCGGCAGCAGAATGAAGAGAGTGCCGAGAGCAAGGGTCAGCCCATCGGCCAGGCGCCGTCCGGCCGTCCGGCCGTCCGGTCGCCTGGGGCTCAAGGTCAGGCTCGTGCCCTCCTCCTCCCTGCCGGACAGGAAGGAGAGGAGCAGCAGAAGCGATCCCGTCAGCGCGATCTGGAGAAGCGCCAGAGAGACCGCCCGCGGCGGATCGAAATCGAAGCGAAGTGCCTGATAGATCGCCACTTCCAGCGTGGTTGCCGCCGGGCCCCCGCCGAGCAGCAGCACAAGCGTGAAGCTCGTTGCGGCCAGCATCAGGACGAGACCGGCCATTCCCGGAACCTGCCTGCGTATCTCCGGCCATTCGACATGGAGAAACAGTTGCCAGGGGGTAAAGCCAAGATTGCTGGAGAGAAGCCAGTATTCCGCCGGCAGACGCTCAAGACCCGCCAGCAGCAAGCGTGCGCAGAGGGGGAAATTGAAGAAGACATGGGCGAGAAGAATGCCCGAAAGACCGTAGATACTGATCGGTTCCGGCACGCCCAGCAGGTGAAGGAGGCTGTTTGCCCAGCCCTTCCGGCCCCAGACTTCGAGAAGGCCGAGCGCCCCGGTGATGACGGGCAGGCCGAGCGGCAGGGCAAGGAGGCGAACGAGCCATACCCGTCCCGGAAAATGCGGCTGCCTTGCCAAGGCCCGTGCGAAGGGGATGGCGAGCAGCACGGAAAGCATCGCCGACAGCACCGCCTGCAGCACGGTGAAGCGCAGCACGCGCCAGAGATAGGGATCGAATAGCGGATCGCCCCGAGCCGCGAGGCCCGTGCGGAGCAGGGCTACGGTCGCAAGGGCCGCGAAAAGCAGCATACCGGCGAGGGCAAGGCCCCCGCCGGCCAGGGCCCGGCGTCGTTCGCGGGCCGTCAGCATGTCATTTCAGGCTCATGGCGGCGAGCCATTCGTCGACCCAGGCCTTGCGGTTCCGGGCAACCTCTTCCGGCGCCATCAGGAAGGTCTTCGAGGGCGTGACGAGCTTGCCGAAGGCATCGGGAAGCGGCGTCGAGGTCGCGGTTACCGGCATCATCCAGTTGGTGGTGGGGATGATGTCCTGGAAGGCGGGGGAGATCATGAAGCGGAGGAAAGACTGGGCAAGATCCTTGTCATGGGACCCCTTCAGCATGCCTGCCACTTCGATCTGGATATAATGACCCTCGGAGAAGGCGGCCGCCTGATAGCGGTCGGTCTTTTCCTCGACCATGTGATAGGCGGGCGAGGTGACGTAGGACAGCACCATGGGTGCCTCGCCCTTGGTGAAGAGGCCGTAGGCTTCGGACCAGCCGGGGGTTACGGTCAGCACGCGGTTCTTGAGCTTTGCCCAGGCTTCGGGCGCCTTGTCGCCATAGACCGACTTCACCCAGAGAAGCAGGCCGAGGCCAGGGGTGGAGGTACGGGGATCCTCGATCGCGATCTTCTGTGCGGGATCGCCCTCGACCAGCTCCTTCAGGCTTTTCGGCGGGTTCTTCAGCGTCTGGGTGTCATAGATCACGGCGAAATGGCCGTAATCATAGGGCACGAAGATATCGTCCTTGAAGTCGCCGGGTACCTTGGTCGCCGCCGTATCGACGCCGCTCGCCGCAAAGAGGCCTGTTTCGCGGGCTTCCGCAACGAGGTTGGTATCGAGGCCGAGCACGATATCCGCCTTGCTTTCGGCGCCTTCCAGCTTCAGGCGCGACAGGAGTGCAACCCCATCGGCAACCGAGACATAATTGACCGTGCAGTCACAGGTCTTTTCGAAGGCCTCCTTCACCTTGGGGCCGGGACCCCATTCCGAAGTGAAGCTCTCATAGGTGTAGATCGTCAGTTCCTTGTCGGCCGCCCGTGCCGGGGCCGTCAGCAGGGTGGCAGCTACGGCTGCGGTCAGAAAGGTCGACAAAATTCCGTTCAAGCGTGCCGTCATCGGCTTCTCCTCTCAAATTCTGGCTTTTGGGGGGAATAAGGGTGCCGATGGATGGCAACGTCTAATCCCTCCGCCGGTGCTAACCGGATCAGGTTCTTCGGGTTGGCGTTCCACGCCTCTCAGCCCCTCTTCCCGGGAGGGAAGAAAAGGCACCCCGTTAGAGCGAGATGAGATCTATTCCGCCTCTTGCCCGATGGCAAGGGTTTCGTCACAGGTCTTTCATCAAAGGGGCAAAAGCGAATGAAATGGCGGCGCTGTGGCCTTTTCCTCGGCGGCAAACTTGTCTATCTCCTAGCGCCATGAACGAAACGTCCTTTGCCCTCCTGCTTGGTGGATCGCTGTCGCTCACCGACCGCCTGCGCAAGGCGGTGGCGGGGTGCCGGGTGATTGCGGCCGATGGCGGCATGCGCCATGCCGCGCCGCTGGGGCTTGCGCCCGAACTCTGGGTGGGCGATTTCGATTCCGCACAGCCCGCCCTGCTCGAGGCCTGGCCCGACGTGCCGCGCCAGCCCTATCCCGCCCAGAAGGCGCTGACCGACGGAGAAATCGCCGTCGGCGAGGCGCTGGCACGCGGTGCGCGGCGCATTCTCCTTGTCGGTGCGCTCAGCGGCGAACGGTCGGACCACGCGCTCCAGCATTACGTGCTGGCGCTGAGCCTTGCTGCGCGGGGCATCGATACGGCCCTGACATCCGGGGAGGAGGAGGCTTGGCCGCTTCTGGCGGGGGAAATCCACCTCGACCTTCCGGCAGGCAGCCTCTTCTCCGTCGTCGGCTTTTCCGATCTCGACGGTCTTTCCATCCAGGGGGCCCGCTATCCGCTTTCGGATTTCAATCTGCCCTTCGGCTCTTCCCGCACGGTTTCCAATGTGGCAGAGGGACCTCTTCGTCTTTCCCTGCGTGGCGGACAGGCCCTTGTCCTTGCCCGCCCCCATGATCTTACGGGAGCCTGATCCATGGCGCCGCCCATCCTGAAACTTGATGACATCTTCCTGAGCTTCGGCGGAACGCCGCTGCTCAACGGTGCCGGTTTCCAGCTGGAGCCGGGCGAGAGGCTGTGTCTGGTCGGACGGAACGGTTCGGGCAAATCCACGCTGATGAAGATTGCGGCGGGTCTTGTCGAGGCACAGTCGGGAGAGGTCTTCCGCCATCCCTCGGCGACGATCCGCTACCTGCACCAGGCGCCCGACTTCGACGGCTTCGATACGGTGCAAGCCTATGCGGAGGCCGGTCTCGGCCCGGGCGACGATCCCTATCGCGTGACCTATCTCCTCGAGCATCTGGGACTGACAGGCGAGGAAAACCCGCAGCATCTTTCGGGTGGCGAGGCGCGACGGGCGGCACTGGCGCGGGTGCTTGCCCCGGAGCCGGATGTACTGCTTCTCGACGAGCCCACCAACCATCTTGATCTCCCCACCATCGAATGGCTCGAAGGCGAGCTGCAGAAAAGCCGCAGCGCACTGGTTCTGATCTCCCACGACCGGCGCTTCCTGGAAAAGGTATCGACCGCAACCCTGTGGCTCGACCGCGGCCAGTCGCGGCGCCTCGATCGCGGCTTTGCCCATTTTGAGGCGTGGCGCGACCAGGTGCTCGAGGAAGAGGAGCTGGAGCAGCATAAGCTCGGCAAGGCCATCGAGCGTGAAGAGCACTGGCTGCGCTATGGCGTGACCGCGCGGCGCAAGCGCAACATGCGCCGTCTCGGCGAGTTGCAGGACATGCGCTCCCGCTATCGCGGCCACAAGGGTCCGCAGGGCACGGTTCAGGCCAGCCTTGGCGATGCGAAGGAATCCGGCAAGCTGGTGATCGAAGCGGAACGGATCACCAAATCCTATGCCGAGCGGCCGATCGTGCTTCCCTTCTCCATTCGCGTGCACCGGGGCGATCGCATTGGCCTCGTCGGGCCGAACGGGGCGGGCAAGACCACGCTCCTCAAGATGCTCACGGGGCAGATCGAGCCGGACAGCGGAACGGTAAAGCTCGGCACCAATCTAGAGATCGCCACACTTGACCAGCGACGCGAGGATCTCGATCTCAATGATACGCTCGCCCATTACCTCACGGACGGCCGCGGGGAAAATCTGCTGGTGAACGGCGAACAGCGGCATGTGACCGGCTATATGAAGGATTTCCTGTTCCAGCCGGAACAGGCGCGCACCCCTATCCGCGAACTCTCGGGTGGCGAACGCGCCCGGCTGATGCTGGCCCGCATTCTGGCACGCCCCGCCAATCTTCTGATCCTAGACGAACCCACCAACGATCTCGATATCGAGACGCTCGATCTCCTGCAGGAAATCGTGGCCGGTTTTCCCGGCACCGTCATTCTCGTCAGCCATGACCGCGATTTTCTCGACCGCACGGTGACCTCGACGCTGGCTCCCGCCGATCCGGAAATGCCCGATGGTCGCTGGATCGAATATGCCGGTGGCTATACGGACATGCTTGCCCAGCGGAAAACCGCGCAGGACGACCGCCGCCGGCAGGAAAAGGCGGAAAAGGAAAAAGTGGCTGCTGTTTCGCCGGCCGGGTCGCCCGAAGGGCCGAAGGCCAAGGGCAAACTGTCCTACAAGCAGAAATTCGCTCTCGACAATCTCCCCAAGGAGATGGAACGAAACCAGGCTGCCATTGCCGCCTGCGAGGCGCGCATGGCTGATCCCAATCTCTTCGCCAAGGACCCCGCGCAGTTTCACAAGCTGGCTGCCGAACTGGAAAAGCTGCAGTCCAATCAATCCAGAATGGAGAATGAATGGCTGGAGCTTGAACTTTTGCGGGAAGAACTGGAGGGTTGAAGGGCCGGAACACCTGATTTTTGCGGTATTCCGGCTTTTCCTTGTCATGCCTTCGATAAACTTTATCATTTATAAACATTGCCACTAATATTCTTCCGGCGATCGCATGAAGCCGATTGGCGACCGCCGTCGCCGCGCCTGCTGCAAGGACCTCACAAAAGCTTAGGAATTGACCGGGATTGGCCGCGCCGAGATCGCGACCGGCCGGCGGAGGTTATCCATGATCCTGAAGTCTGCGACTGCCCGGAATATGTTCGCAATCATTGCGACCGGTGTGGCCATATCGATGGCAACGGCGGGTACGCTGTTCTGGCTGTCCTATACCGAGATCAAGAACCGAAGCATTTCGGAAATGGCGCAGGTAGCCGAATCCAGCGCCTCGAAGATCGAGACACGTTTCACCCAGGCCAAGATGCTGGCCTATAATCTGCGTTCGATCCTCTATGCGATCAAGGCGGAGAACCCGTCGCGTGCCCAGGCCGATACGATGCTGCACACGCTTCTTGAAAACAACGAGCTGGCGGTGGGGCTTAGCACCGGTTGGGAGCCGAATGCCTTTGACGGCAAGGACGCTGACTATGTCGGCAAGGAAGGCCATGACGCCACCGGCCGCTACATTCCCTATTTCGCCCGGTCGGGCGACAAGATCGTGCATGAGGCGCTGGTGGACTATGACAAGCCCGGTCCCGGCGACTATTACCAGATCCCGAAATCCACGGGCAAAGACCTTCTGACCGAGCCCTATATCTATCCGATCAACGGGCAGGACGTGCTGATGACCTCGGTCATGGCGCCGCTCAAGCTCGATGGAAAATTTGTCGGCGTGGTGGGCGTCGATACCAATCTGGCAACGCTTGCCGCCGATCTCGACAAGATCCGGCCGCTTGATGCGGGCTTTGTGGCGCTTGTCAGCCAGCAGGGCGCGATCGTCAGCCATCCCGACAAGAAGAGCCTTGGCAAGGCGCTGAAGGATTCCGGTCTCGACGTTGCCGGTCTCCAGCAGGTCATCGACCATCCCGGTCAGGCTTTCGAAACGCTTGAGGGCGACGGGACCGTCGATCTGACGGTGGCGATGCCGGTGCAGGTGATCGAGGGTTCGCAGTGGTACACGATCGTGTCCGTGCCGAAGTCTGCCGTTTTTGCCAAGCTGACCAGCCTTGCCTGGCTGTGCGGCCTGCTGATCGTTGCCGGTGCCGTGGTGATGGTGCTTGTCGGTGCCCTTCTTGCCGGGCGGTTCCGCAACCGGCTCACCAAGGTCATTTCGGCGACCACCAGCATTGCCGGTGGCCAGACGGACGTGCAACTCGCGGAAATCGACGTGGCCGACGAGATCGGCGAACTCAATCGCTCGCTCGCCGTCCTGCGCGATGCGACGCTCGCCAAGCTCAGGCTCGAAAGCGAGGCGGAGGAAAACCGCACGCAGACGGAAGAAGAGCGCCGCCAGCGTCAGGCGGAAGCGGCCGAACGCGACCGGCAGGTGCAGTTCGCCATGGGTGAGCTTGCCCGTGGCCTTGAAAAGCTTGCCGAAGGTGACATGACCTGGCGCCTTGGCACGCCCTTCCACGGCTCGCTTGAATCCGTACGTCAGGACTTCAATGCCTCCATGGCAAAGCTCGAGGCGGCGCTTCAGACCGTGCAGGTCAATGCCGCGGCCATCCAGTCCGGTTCGGCAGAGATCCGCTCGTCCTCCGACGAGCTTGCCAAGCGCACCGAACAGCAGGCGGCGTCCGTTGAAGAAACGGCTGCTGCGCTTGAGGAAATCACCTCTTCCATCCGCGATGCCAGCCGCCGGGCGGAAGATGCCGGCCAGCTCGTCGACCGGACGCGGCTTGGCGCCGAGCGTTCCGGCGAGGTGGTCAAGAAGGCCGTCGTGGCGATGAGTGGGATTGAGAATTCCAGCCGCGAAATCTCGAACATCATCGGCGTCATCGACGAGATCGCTTTCCAGACCAACCTTCTGGCTCTGAATGCGGGCGTGGAGGCGGCCCGTGCCGGGGAAGCGGGGAAGGGCTTTGCCGTCGTTGCCCAGGAAGTGCGCGAACTCGCCCAGCGCTCCGCCAATGCGGCGAAGGAGATCAAGGCACTCATCACCAATTCTGGCCAGCAGGTGCAGACCGGTGTGGCGCTGGTGGGCGAAACCGGCGAGGCGCTCAGCGAAATCGTCGTGCAGGTGCAGGACATCAACCGCCATGTCGCCTCGATCGTCCAGTCCACCAAGGAACAGTCGACGGCGCTCAATGAAATCAGCTCGGCGGTGAACACGATCGACCAGGGCACGCAGAAGAATGCGGCCATGGTGGAAGAGGCGACCGCTGCAAGCCATGCGCTGGCTTCGGAAGCAGCCGAACTTAACCAGCTCATCGCACAATTCCGCTTCGGCGAAAAGCGTGTGGCCGCCCAGGGTGGCGCGGCCATCAGCCGCCCGGCCACGAATGCGGGTGCCACGCCGGCGCCAGCGCCGCGCGCGCCCGCGGCCGCTCCACGGCCGGCCGTTGCCGATCAGGCAAGCCGCGCGACGCAGTCGCCCGCCCGGGCGCTCGGCAGCAGGCTGGCCTCGGCC
The DNA here is from genome assembly GCA_945952415.1 of uncultured Rhizobium sp. Classification (GTDB taxonomy): domain Bacteria; phylum Pseudomonadota; class Alphaproteobacteria; order Rhizobiales; family Rhizobiaceae; genus Gellertiella. The sequence goes on from CAMFIF010000004.1 coordinate 174,182, forward strand.
TTCGGCGCGCGGATTGCAAGCGCCGCCGCGCCCTCGAACGCGCAGCAGGACTGGGAAGAATTCTGATCCACCGCTTCTTTCCAAGCCCTGTTGAAGTGAAGGCCCGGCAGTTTCTGCCGGGCTTTTGCTTGACTGCCGGGAGAGAAATGGGAGTTCCGGTTTGTGCGGCGATAGGGTATGCGGAAAGGAGGGCGCCGAGAGCACACCAGGGCCCCGGACATCATGCCACCCCTCTTCCGAACGGAATATTCCATGCAGTTTCAGGGAACAGCCGATTACATTGCCGACAAGGATCTGATGGTGGCAGTCAATGCTGCCATCCGGCTTGAACGCCCCTTGCTGGTAAAGGGCGAGCCGGGCACGGGCAAGACGGAACTGGCGCGCCAGATCGCGACGGCGCTCGGCCTGGCCTTCGTCGAATGGAACGTGAAATCCACCACCAAGGCCCAGCAGGGCCTCTATGAATATGATGCCGTTTCGCGCCTCAGGGACAGCCAGCTTGGCGATGAGCGGGTTCACGACGTGCGCAACTACCTGCGCAAGGGCAAGCTGTGGCAGGCCTTCGAGGCAGATGATAAGGTCGTGCTGCTGATCGACGAGATCGACAAGGCGGATATCGAGTTTCCGAATGACCTGCTGCAGGAACTCGACCGCATGGAGTTCCATGTCTACGAGACCGGCGAGACGATCCGCGCGCGGCACCGTCCCATCGTGATCATCACTTCCAACAATGAGAAGGAGCTGCCGGATGCCTTCCTGCGCCGCTGCTTCTTCCATTACATCCGCTTCCCCGATGCAGAAACGCTGGCGAAGATCGTGGAGGTGCATTATCCCGGCATCAAGCCGGCACTGGTTTCGGCGGCACTCACCCGCTTCTACGAGATCCGGGAGTTGCCCGGGCTGAAGAAGAAGCCCTCCACATCGGAAGCGCTCGACTGGATCCGCCTGCTTGTCGCCGACGATCTCGATCCGTCCGATCTTTCGGCGGATAAAAAAACCATCTTGCCAAAACTGCACGGCGCGCTTCTAAAAAACGAACAGGATGTCCATCTGTTCGAAAGACTTGCCTTCATGGCGCGTCGCGACTCCTGAAATCCCGCCGGTGCGCCGGCGGGGCAAACCCAACCTTTTTTCTTTACGGAAAGCCGAAGAAACCATGCCCATCAAGATCCCCGATACATTGCCCGCCTTCGATACTCTCGTATCCGAGGGCGTGCGCGTCATGACCGAAACCGTGGCCATCCGCCAGGATATCCGGCCGTTGCAGATCGGGCTCTTGAACCTCATGCCGAACAAGATCCGCACGGAGGTGCAGATGGCGCGCCTGGTGGGCGCATCCCCGTTGCAGGTGGAGTTCTCGCTGGTGCGCGTTGGCGGCCACAAGGCCAAGAACACGTCGGAGGAGCATCTTCTTTCCTTCTACCAGACCTGGGACGAGGTGAGGGACCGCAAGTTCGACGGCTTCATCATCACCGGCGCCCCGGTGGAAACGCTTCCCTATGAGGACGTGACCTACTGGGACGAGATGAAGGCGATCTTCGACTGGACCGAAACCCATGTCCATTCGACGCTCAACGTCTGCTGGGGCGCCATGGCGGCGATCTATCACTTCCACGGCGTTCCCAAGCATGCGCTGTCCGAGAAGGCTTTCGGCGTTTATCGCCACCACATCCTCAATCCCGCGTCGGTTTACCTCGCCGGCTTCTCCGATGATTTCCAGATTCCGGTCTCGCGCTGGACCGAAGTACGGCGGGCCGATATCGAAAAGGCCGAAGGCCTTGAGATTTTGATGGAATCGGACGAAATGGGCGTCTGCCTCGTCCAGGAAGAGCGCGGTAACCGCCTCTACATGTTCAACCATGTGGAATATGATTCCACGTCGCTGGGCGAGGAATATTTCCGCGACATATCCAATGGCACGCCGATAAAGGTGCCGCATAATTACTTCCCGGACGACAATCCGGAGAAGGCGCCGCTCAACCGCTGGCGCAGCCATGCGCATCTGCTCTTCGGCAACTGGATCAACGAGATCTACCAGACGACACCCTATGATCTCGAACAGATCGGCATCAGGAGGTAAAGCCCATGGATCTCATCATCAGGCCGCTTCGGGCGGAGGACGAGCCGGACTGGCGCCGGCTCTGGAAAGCCTATCTCGCCTTTTATGAAACGGAGCTGCCGGAAGAGATCTATCGGCTCACCTTCAGCCGGCTGCTGTCCGGTCTGCCTCATGAATATGCCGGCCTTCTCGCCATCCGGGAGGGCAAGCCCGTCGGGCTTGCCCATTATCTTTTCCATCGCTCCTGCTGGCTGGAAAACAATGCCTGCTATCTTCAGGATCTCTATGCAGATCCCGAGGTGCGCGGTGCCGGCATCGGAAGGGCACTGATCGAAGCGGTCTATCGGAAGGCTGCGGAGCAGGGGTCGAAAGAAGTCTACTGGATGACCCAGGACTTCAATGCCACCGCCCGGAAACTCTACGACCGCATCGCCGAAAAGACGCCCTTCATCGTCTACCAGAAGAATTTCTGAGGGCCTGCGATGTTCGTCCCCTTCTTCCTACAGTTGAAGACGGCCCGCGTGCCGGTCACACTGCGGGAATATCTCGACCTTCTGGCGGGGATGGAAGCGGGGCTTGCCGATTACGACGTGGAGGCCTTCTACTATCTCGCCCGCACGGCGCTGGTGAAGGATGAAAGCCATATAGACCGTTTTGACCGGGTCTTTGCCCATTATTTCCGCGGTGTCGTAGCGGTGTCGGGGGATGGCGGCAGCGAGGCGGTGCCACTCCCGGAAGACTGGCTGCGCAAGCTTGCCGAGAAGCATCTATCCGATGAAGACAAGAAGCTCGTCGAGGCTCTGGGTGGCTTCGATGCCCTGATGGAAACGCTGAAGAAACGGCTTGAGGAACAGAAAGCCCGGCACCAGGGGGGCAACAAGTGGATCGGCACTGCTGGCACCTCGCCCTTCGGCGCCTATGGCTATAATCCGGAGGGGGTACGGATCGGGCAGGACGGGTCGCGTCATCGCCGGGCGGTGAAGGTCTGGGACCGCAGGGAATTCCGCAATCTCGACGATACGGTGGAGCTTGGTACGCGCAATATCAAGGTGGCGCTGAAGCGCCTGCGCCGCTGGGTGCGGGAGGGGGCCGACGAGGAGCTCGATCTTGGCGGCACGATCCGCGCGACGGCGGAACACGGCTATCTGGATGTGAAGACCCGGCCGGAGCGGCGCAATGCGGTGAAGCTCCTCATGTTCTTCGATGTCGGCGGATCGATGGACGATCACATCCGCACGGTGGAAGAGCTTTTCTCCGCCGCGCGCGCGGAATTCAAGCGCATGGATTATTTCTACTTCCACAATTGCCCCTATGAGGCCGTGTGGAAGGACAATCACCGCCGCCGGGCCGATGTCATGCCAACCCTCGATCTCATCCGCACCTATGGGCCCGATTACCGGGTGGTTTTTGTCGGCGATGCGTCGATGAGCCCCTACGAGATCACCCATGCGGGCGGTTCGGTGGAACACTGGAACCGTGAGGCGGGGGCCCTGTGGATCGAACGGCTCACCGGCCATTTCCGCAAGGTGGCCTGGCTCAATCCCGTGCCGGAGGCCCATTGGCCTGCCACCCATTCCATTACGCTCATCCATCGCCTGATGGCCGGGCGCATGTTTCCCCTGACCCTGAGCGGCCTCGACAGGATGGCCCGCGAACTTTCACGCTAAGGAGCATCCATGGTCGAGCGCCGTGCTTTTGGAACGTTGCCGTCTGGCGAAGCGGTGGAGGAGGTGGTGATCCGCGGCGGGGGACTGACGGCCTCCATCCTAACCTATGGATCGCTGATCCGGGACCTGCGGCTCGAAGGCCACGGACCGGCTCTCGTTCTCGGCTTCGAGACGCTTGCCGATTATATCGCTCACTCTCCCTATTTCGGTGCGACACCCGGTCGCTGCGCCAACCGGGTCGCCCGCGGACGCTGCGTGATCGACGGCGTTGCGGTAGAGCTCGAGCGGAATGAAAAGGGGATCGGGCATCTGCACGGAGGCAGCGACGGAATTGCTGTTCGGAACTGGACGATCCGTACCCTTTCCGACGATGCGGTCACGCTCGATATTCTCGACCCCGACGGCCGGGCGGGCTATCCCGGCAACTGCCGGATCTCCGTCATCTACCGGCTGGAGGAGGGTGCAGTGCTATCCGTTTCCTACATGGCTGAAACGGACCGTCCGACGCTCGCCAATCTCTGCCAGCATTCCTATTTCACGCTTGATGGGACCGAGACGATCCTCGGACACGAGCTGACGATTGCGGCTGATCACTACCTGCCCGTCGACGCGGACAGTATTCCGACCGGCGAGCAGCGGCCGGTCAAGGGCACGGTCTTCGATTTCCGCAAGGCCAAGCGGGTTGGGGAAGACCAGATCGACGGCCGGCCCGTGGGCTATGACCACAATTATTGCCTGAGCGCCGAACGGCGGCCAAAGCGCCCGGTCGCCTCGCTGAAGAGCCCGCTTTCCGGCGTGGTGATGGATGTTCATACCACCGAACCGGGCGTGCAGTTTTATGCGGGCTGGAAGATGAATGTGCCTGCCAACGGCCTTCACGGCCGCCCCTACGGGCCCTATGCGGGACTCTGCCTCGAAACCCAGATCTGGCCGGATGCGGTGAACCACGCGGATTTTCCGAATGCGGTGCTCCGGCCCGCCGAGCGGCTTCTCCAGGAAACCGACTATATCTTTCGCCGCGCCTGAGGCGGGTCATCCGGCGCGGGGCTTCGGCTCCGCGCATGCGGGCACGAGAAGCACGCAGCGCCCAAGGGCGCTTGTTTCATATGACTGTTTCTCTGAGGAAAATTGGAGCGGGTGAAGCGATTCGAACGCTCGACCCCAACCTTGGCAAGGTTGTGCTCTACCCCTGAGCTACACCCGCTCACAAAGCGATCCGGGGGTATTCGGTGGACCGCTGCGGCGCCGTTTGTTGCGGCGACGGGGGCTATATGACCCAATCGATTTTCATTTGCAACAGGGGAATCGGATTTTTTTGAACTTTTTTTGTCGGGCGTCGGGACGTGTCGCGGAAGGGCCCGGGATTGCTGGCTTTTGACCTGCATCTCGCCCATTGAAAAACCAGTGTGCCCCCGGTATTTCCGATGCACACCATGGCGGGCGGTCGCTCCGGCCCCTCGTTTCGAACCAGTCCCGAGAGAATCATGACCGAAAACAAGCCGAAGACCAGAGACGAACTTCTTCAATTCCTTCATGGCCTTGGCATTGAAGTCACGACCCGGGACCATGCGCCCGTCTTTACCGTTGCCGAAGCGGCAGCCCTTGCCCATGACATTCCCGGCGGCCACACCAAGAACCTCTTCGTGAAGGACAAGAAGGACCAGTTCTTCCTGCTCACCGTCGAGGAAAATGCGGTTGTCGACCTCAAGACCGTGCATACGGTGATCGGTGCGGCCAGCAAGGTTTCCTTCGGCAAGCCTGAAAAGCTCATGGAATATCTGGGTGTCATTCCGGGCTCTGTAACGGTGCTCGGCGCCATCAACGATACGGGCCATAACGTGACCGTCATCCTCGACGAGGACCTCATGGCCTTCGACGTCATCAACTGCCACCCGCTTTCCAATGATGCGACCACGTCCATCCGCCGCGACGATCTCCTGCGCTTCCTCGAAGCCACGGGACACAAGCCGCTTGTCTTGAAAGTCACGGCCTGACATACGATCTTGTGAGGCAAGGAAAGACCGGCAAAATCCGGTCGTTACGGGAGAAAGACATGAACGGCTCGAACAATCCCTACAGCGCTTCCTTCGGCAACCAGATGACCGCTTCGGTCAATGGCGCGGCCGCTTCCGGGGGCGGTCATGTGAAGGATACGACGACCGCGGCCTTCTCGCGCGACGTGCTGGAGGAATCCCGGCGCCAGCCGGTACTGGTGGATTTCTGGGCGCCCTGGTGCGGTCCCTGCAAGCAGCTGACCCCCGTCATCGAGAAGGTGGTCAACGAAGCCCAGGGCCGTGTGAAGCTCGTCAAGCTCAACATCGACGATCACCCCGCCATTCCCGGACAGCTCGGCATCCAGTCGATCCCGGCCGTCATCGCCTTCGTCAATGGACGTCCGGTCGATGGCTTCATGGGCGCCGTGCCCGAGGGCCAGATCCGTCAGTTCATCGACAAGGTGGCAGGCCCTGCCGGCGCGGATGCGGCGGCGGAGATCGCCGCCATGCTCGAACAGGCGGAAGCCCTTCTTGCCGCCGGCAACATCGACGATGCCGGGCAGTTCTTCGGCGCCATCCTGCAGGGTGATCCGGAAAATCCGGGTGCGCTTGCCGGGATCGCCCAATGCATGATCGCTGCGGGCGAGCTTGCCCGGGCACGCGAGCTTCTCGCCGGTCTCCCGCCGGAGATTGCCAAGGAGCAGAAGGTTCAGGCGGCGGTGAAGAAGCTCGACCAGATCGAGGAAGCCCGCAAGTTCGGCGATCCTGCGGCGCTCGAACACGAGCTCGCGCTCAATCCCGACCATCACGAAGCCCGGGTGAAGCTCGCCAAGGTCCGCAATGCGGAAGGCGCGCGCGACGAGGCGGCCGATCACCTTCTCTACATCATGAGGAAGGACCGGTCCTACGACGACGATGGGGCCCGGCGCCAGCTTCTTGCCTTCTTCGATGTGTGGGGTCCGAAGGATCCCGCAACGCTTGCGGCACGGCGCAAGCTCTCCTCCCTGCTCTTTGCCTGAGGGCCTTTCGTTTTCCCTGCCTTTCCTTGAAGAATAGGCGGGGAAGACGCTTGAGTTTCCCAAGCCCGGCACCAAATATTGCAGGATGGAGAGGAGAACGCAGCCTCTTCCGGGCCGGATCCGCAAGGCCGTGGATCGATAGATGAACGGGGTGAGGAACACATGCAAGTCGGCAATGCGCGCTATCTCAAACAGGAGGACATTCCGACGGTCATACCGGTCTTCCCTTTGACCGGCGCCCTTCTTTTGCCGGGAGGACAGCTGCCGCTGAATATCTTCGAGCCACGCTATCTCATGATGTTCGACGAGGCGTTGGCGACCAACCGGATCATCGGCATGGTCCAGCCGGCCTTCGGTGAAAAGGGAGTAGGTGGAGGTGTTTGCGAGGTCGGCTGCGCCGGCCGCATCACCTCGATCGCCGAGACGGGCGATGGCCGCTATATCGTGACGCTCAGCGGCATCTGCCGGTTCCGGGTGATCCGCGAGATCGAGGGCGACAAGCCCTATCGGCGCTTCGAGATCGCGCCGTTCCTCAGCGACCTGCAAACCGCTGCCGAAGAGGACACGATCGACCGTAATGCGCTGCTCACCGCATTTCGCGCCTATCTCGAATCCAACAAGCTGGAGGCGGACTGGGAGAGCGTGGAGCGCGCGAGCAACATCACGCTTGTGACCTCGCTTTCCATGATGTCGCCCTTCGGGCCCGCCGAGAAGCAGGCGCTTCTCGAAGCACCCGACATGAAAACCCGGGCGGAGACGCTCGTCGCCATCACGGAAATCGTCCTTGCGCGCGGTTTCGGAGACAGCGATTCGGTGTTGCAGTGAGTGCCATCCATGGATGACAAGATTGCGCATGTCGACCCGAAGCTGCTCGAGCTCCTCGTCTGCCCGCTGACGAAGGGACGCCTCAGCTATGACCGGGAGCGAAACGAGCTCGTTTCCAAGCTCGCCCGGCTTGCCTATCCCATCCGGGACGGCGTTCCGATCATGCTGATTTCGGAGGCGCGCAGCATCGAGGCCGAATGAGCCCTCAAAGGGCCTGACCGTTAAGCAGGCGCGGATTGGCGCTCGACGCCATGCCGGCCGCTTCCCCGATGAAATAGGATTTGAGACGCGGCATGCGCTCTACCAGGCCGAGCCCGAAATCACGGGCAATCCGGATCGGCCCGATATCGTTCGAGAAAAGGCGGTTCAGCACATCGGTCGTCACGCCCATGCGGAAGGTGTCGAAGCGGCGCCAGGCCTGGTAGCGTTCGAGTACATTGAGGGCGCCGAAATCGAGGCCCAGGCGGTCGGCCTCGACGATGGTTTCGGCCAGCGCCGCCACATCCTTGAAGCCGAGATTGAGACCCTGGCCGGAGATGGGATGAATGCCATGGGCAGCATCGCCCGCAAGGGCAAAGCGCGGCTTTACGAAATCGCGGGCAAGGGTCAGGCCGAGCGGGAAGGCGCGCTTGTCGCCCACCACCTTCAGATGGCCGAGCTTGTGGCCGAAGCGGCGCTCAAGCTCATCCTCGAAGATCAGGTCATCGCTGGCAACGAGCCGGTTTGCATCCTCGGTGCGCTCGGTCCAGACAAGCGAGGAACGGTTGCCCTTGAGCGGCAGGGTGGCAAAGGGGCCGGCCGGCAGGAAATGCTCCTCCGCCGTGCCGAGATGGGGGCGCTCATGCTCGACCGTCGTGACGATGCCGGACTGGCCGTACTCCCAGCGCACGGTCTTGATGCCCGCCATATCCCGGAGTTTCGAGCGCACACCGTCGCAGGCGACGATCAGGCGGGTGCGAATCACCTCGCCGTCCGAGCGCGTCACGCGCATGGCCGCCCCTTCATTGGCGAAATTCGACGCGGTCGTTCCGTGGCGGACCGGAATGCCAAGGGCTTCGCACACCTTCCGCAGCGCGCCGACCATGGCCACATTGGGCACCATATGGGCAAAGGGCTGGCCTTCGGCCACATCCCCGTCAAAGGTGAGAAACACCGGCCGGACCGGATCGCCGACGCGCGAATCGGTGACGACCATGCGCCGGATCGGTTCGGCCTCCGGCTCGATATCCTGCCAGGCGCCCAGAACCGTCAGGAGGTGCGATGCGGCCGCGATGATGGCAGAGGCGCGATTGTCGCGCTTCCAGGCATCTTCGGGCGCCGCCTCATAGACCTCGATTTCGAGATGGGGTGCAGCCTGCTTCACCGCCGCCGCCACCGAAAGGCCCACATATCCGCCGCCGACCACCAGCATATCGATCATGGAACCTCTCCTTTGTCCTTTATGTCCTTCGCGTCTTCACTATAGAACAAGCCAGTCCGTCTTCCTATCGCAGGAGCCTGTTCAAAATGTCGCGCGAACCCACCGCCATGGAAAATCTGCTGGAGATCCTCGATCTCGAACTGATCGAGGAGAATCTCTACCGAGGCCGCAGTCCGGATGCCGGTTGGCAGCGCGTGTTTGGCGGGCAGGTGATCGCGCAGGCGTTGATGGCGGCCTATCGGTCGGTCGATGCGGATCGCTTCGTCCATTCGCTCCATGCCTATTTCCTGCGTCCGGGCGATCCGTCCATCCCGATTCTCTACCAGGTGGAACGCCTGAGGGATGGCACCAGTTTCACCACGCGCCGCGTGGTGGCCGTCCAGCATGGAAAGGCGATCTTCGCCATGTCGGCCTCCTTCCAGGTGGATGAGTCTGGCTTCGACCACCAGGTCGCCATGCCTGACGTCACGCCGCCGGAAAAGCTGATGGGGGACCGGGAGATGCAGGCCATGTTCCTCGCCAATGCGCCGGAATCGGTCCGCCGTTACTGGACCCGAGAGCGCCCGGTGGAAATCCGGCCGACCTCGCTCGTGCATTATGTTTCCAACGAAAAGCTGGAGCCGCTGCAGGATGTCTGGGTACGGACGACGGGGCCTGTGCCCGAAGACCGGGCGGTGCAGGCCGCCGTTCTCGCCTATCTCTCGGACATGACGCTCCTCGACACTTCTCTTTATGCCCATGGCACGTCGATCTTCGACCAGAGCCTGCAGGTGGCGAGCATCGACCATGCCATGTGGTTTCACCGTCCTTCCGGCCTTGAGGACTGGCTTCTCTATACCCAGGACAGCCCGAGCGCCTCGGGCGCGCGAGGCATGACGCGCGGGAAAATCTTCACCCGCTCGGGCGCGCTGATTGCGACCGTTGCCCAGGAAGGGTTGATACGGAAAAAGGCAACCGCCTAAAAAGGCATCATCTTTAAAACTTTGCCTAAATAATGCGCAGAATATCCGGGGGCAGTGATCGAAAGATGGGCTGCCCTTTGGCATTTTCACGGATTTTTCATTCTCATGGTGCGCTGCAGCTAAACTGGCACGGGACTTGAATGTCTAGACGCGGTGGGAAAAGGCCGGCCCGGTTGTCGGCTGCTCCCGGCCCCTTTCCGGCTGAGGCCGGTGATGGGTTTTCGTGTAACGGCATCCCCTCCCGTCTTCCTTGCCGGCGGAGGGATGGTTCAGCGGCAGGACCGCAAATGAGCTTGGAGGCGTCCAGTGAGGAGAATTTCAATGCCAGGTCTTCGTTTATCCCCGACCGTTGCCCGTCTTTCGGCGGCAGCTGCTGGGCTCGTACTTCCGGCAGCCGCTTGGGCGCAGGATGCGGCTGCGGCCGCCGCTCCGGTTCCGGTGCCGGACAAGGGTGATACCACCTGGATGCTGATTTCGAGCGTTCTCGTGCTGCTGATGATCGTGCCGGGTCTCGGCCTCTTCTATGGCGGCCTCGTGCGGGCCAAGAACATGCTGTCGGTGCTGATGCAGGTGACCATGATTGCGGCGATCGCCATCATTGTCTGGGTGGCCTTCGGCTACTCGCTGGCCTTTACGGCGGGCGGCGGTGCCAACAGCTTCATCGGCGGCTTCAGCAAGGCCTTCCTGGCGGGCGTGACCCCGGCAAGCACGGTTGAAACCTTCAGCAAGGGCGTGGTCATTCCCGAGCTCACCTTCATCATCTTCCAGATGACCTTCGCCGCGATCACGCCGGCCCTGATCATCGGTGCCTTTGCGGAGCGCATCAAGTTCTCAGCGGTGCTGCTCTTCTCCACGCTGTGGCTGATCCTGGTCTATCTGCCGGTCGCCCACATGGTCTGGTTCTGGGGCGGCCCGAGTGCCTATTCCGATCCGGCGGGCCTCATCTATTCCTTCGGAGCGATCGATTTCGCCGGCGGCACGGTGGTGCATATCAATGCGGGCGTCGCGGGTCTCGTCGGCGCCTATATGGTTGGCAAGCGCGTCGGCTACGGGCGTGACATGATGGCCCCGCACTCCCTGACGCTGACGCTCGTTGGCGCCGGCCTGCTCTGGGTCGGCTGGTTCGGCTTCAATGCCGGCTCCAATCTGGAATCGAACGGCTATGCTGCCCTTGCCATGATCAACACCTTCGTTGCCACCGCAGCGGCGATGATCTCCTGGTCGGTCGTGGAAGCGATCGCCCGTGGCAAGGCCTCGCTGCTCGGTGCGGTTTCGGGCGCTGTTGCCGGTCTTGTCGTGATCACCCCGGCCGCCGGCTTTGCCGGCCCGATGGGCGCGATCGTGATGGGCCTCATCGTCTCGCCGGTCTGCTACTTCTTCGTTTCCACGGTGAAGAACCGCTTCGGCTACGATGATACGGCGGACGTTTTCGGCGTGCATGGCATCGGCGGCATCCTGGGTGCGCTGCTCACGGGTGTCTTCGTCAACCCCGCCCTCGGCGGCGCGGGCATCGTCGATTATTCGACGGCCGATTTTGCTGCAACCTATCTCGGTACCGGCACCCAGCTGCTGGCCCAGGCAAAGGGCGTGCTGGTGACGGTCCTCTGGTCCGGTATCGGTTCGGCGATCCTCTATAAAATCGTGGACCTGGTGGTTGGTCTGCGCGTCAGCACGGAGTCGGAGCGCGAAGGTCTCGACCTTTCCTCGCACGGCGAAGCTGCTTACCATTCCTGAAGTCGGCATCCTTGAGACCGATCTTCGGACCCGGGTCGAAAGACCCGGGTTTTTTTATTTTTTCTTACCTTCCGCACGGGGATGCCGGTCTTCACGGTTGCATGGTTAATAGGGCTTTAACTCTCGCCGGTTTAGCTTGCGCTTTCATCAGCGTCTCCGTCCTGCAGCGGATTCGCCCGCACCGGACAGGGACAGTTCAAGGAACGGGAAGACTAGAATGAGCAGAAGCTTTTCCGGAGCCACGGATGCGCGCGTCAGCCGTTTCTCGCTTTCCGCCTTTCTGTGGCGGCAGATGCTGGTCTTGAGTGGCATCCTGCTCTTCGGCCTGCTGGCGCTCGGCGTGGCTGCACTTGCCACCTGGAACGTTTCCGACCCCAGTCCTTCCTATGCGACCAGCAACCTGCCCACCAATATCATGGGCTATACGGGTGCTGCCTTTGCCGATGTGGTCATGCAGTTCCTCGGCCTGTCGGGGGTGACGGCCCTGCTGCCGGTGCTTGCCTGGTCGCTGGCGCTCATCACCGGGCGGCGCATTCACCGCATTCCGGCGCGGCTTGCCGCATGGCCGGCCGCCGCCATTATCGGCGCTGCCGTGATCGGCTGCTTTCCCGCGCCTAAGACCTGGCCCATCCCGAACGGGATCGGCGGGGTCATCGGCGACATGATCCTGCGTTTTCCGGCTCTTTTCATCGGTTCCTATCCCACGGGCGTCTCCGCCATGGCGCTCGGGGCGGTGCTGGCACTGCCGGCCGCGGCGCTGCTGCTCTTTGCCAGCGGTTTCATCGGCAATGGCGCGCCTCTCGACGAGGACGAGCCGGTGCTGCCCTCCAGCAGCAAGGCGCGGACCGTGGGCGAGGAGATCGACGATGACGAGCGCGAAGGTTTCGCCACCTTCGTTTTCGGCTGGGCAACCCATGCCTGGTATACGGCCCAGGCGCGCCTGCGCCGGCTCTTCGGTCTTTCCGCCCGCCGTCCGAAGGCGCAGCGGAACATCGAGGAACCCTATGATTTCAACGAGGACGAATTCACCACGCTGAACGGCGCGCGGTCTCTACCGCGCGGGGCCGCCGGTCCCCGGGAAAGGCTGGAACCCACGCTCGAACCTTCGCTCGACCGCACCCACAGCCCGTCCCGCCGAGTGATGAGCGCTCCACCCATGTCCGCCGATGAAGACGATGACGACCTTCCCTTCGATGTGGACCTGCCCCGCCCCGCGGGCATCCTGCCCGATGAGGATGAGTTTGTCGCCGGACAGCCCCTGTCGCGCGCCGGACGGGAGCGCCCCATTGCGGTTTCTCCCCAGGCGCGCAAGGCGGCACCGGCCCGCCCCGCCCCCCAAACCGGCGGGTTCCGTCCCGGCCCCGGCCGACCCGGGGTTTTCGAACTGCCGGATATCCGCCTGCTTGCCGAACCCCGCGCTTCGGTTCGCGATCATTCGCTGAGCGAGGATGCGCTGGAACAGAATGCCCGCATGCTGGAAGGCGTGCTCGAGGATTTCGGCGTCAAGGGCGAGATTATCCATGTCCGCCCCGGCCCGGTCGTCACGCTTTACGAACTTGAACCGGCGCCGGGGATCAAATCCTCCCGCGTCATCGGCCTTGCCGACGATATTGCCCGCTCGATGAGCGCGATTGCCGCGCGCGTGGCAGTCGTTCCCGGCCGCAACGCAATCGGCATCGAACTGCCGAACCAGACCCGCGAAACCGTCTTCCTGCGCGAGCTGATCGGCTCCAAGGATTTCGACGGGTCCAAGGCGAAGCTTGCCATGGCACTCGGCAAGACGATCGGTGGCGAGCCCGTGATCGCCGATCTTGCAAAGATGCCGCATCTCCTCGTGGCCGGCACCACCGGCTCGGGCAAGTCGGTCGCGATCAATACGATGATCCTCTCGCTCCTCTATCGCATGACGCCGGAGCAGTGCCGCCTCATCATGATCGACCCGAAGATGCTCGAGCTTTCGGTCTATGACGGCATTCCCCATCTCCTCTCGCCCGTGGTCACCGATCCAAAGAAGGCGGTCGTTGCGCTCAAATGGACCGTCCGCGAGATGGAAGAGCGCTACAAGAAGATGTCGAAGATCGGCGTCCGCAACATTGACGGCTTCAACTCGCGCGTCGAACAGGCGATTGCCCGCGGCGAGACCATTACCCGCACCGTGCAGACCGGTTTCGACCGCGAAACCGGCGAGGCCATGTACGAGACGGAGGAGTTCGATCTCCAGCCGATCCCCTATATTGTCGTGATCATCGACGAAATGGCCGACCTGATGATGGTGGCGGGCAAGGATATCGAAGGCGCGGTGCAGCGGCTTGCCCAGATGGCGCGTGCGGCGGGCATCCACGTGATCATGGCCACCCAGCGCCCCTCGGTCGATGTCATCACCGGCACGATCAAGGCCAATTTCCCGACCCGCATTTCCTTCCAGGTCACCTCCAAGATCGACAGCCGCACCATTCTCGGCGAGCAGGGGGCGGAGCAGCTTCTCGGCATGGGCGACATGCTCTACATGGCTGGCGGCGGACGCATCCAGCGCGTGCACGGACCCTTCGTTTCCGACCAGGAGGTGGAGGAAATCGTCTCCTATCTCAAGACCCAGGGCGCCCCGCAATATCTCGATGCGATCACGGCCGATGACGAGGACGAGGGCGGCTCCGCACAGGGCGCCTCCGGCGGCGGCGAGAGCTTCGGGGAGTCGGATGATCCCTATGACCAGGCTGTGGCGATCGTGCTCAGGGATGGCAAGGCTTCCACCTCCTACATCCAGCGCCGCCTCGGCATCGGCTATAACCGTGCGGCCTCGCTCATCGAGCGGATGGAGCAGGAGGGTCTCATCGGGCCCGCCAATCATGCGGGCAAACGCGAAATCCTCGTGCCCACGGAAGCCGATATCATCGAACGGTAGAAGCGGACGCTCCCCAAGGCAACCGCCTTGAAGCCGCCGCGTTTTTGCGGCACGAAGCGTCTGACACAAGGAGTAATTCATGACCGAGAACGGAAAGATGCCCGCAAAGGGCACAGGGTCCAGCTTGGCCGGCGGGCTCATGACGCGCCGCACCTTCACGGGGCTTCTCCTGACCGCAGCCGCAGGGCTTGCACTGCCCGTTTCCTTCCCGGCCCCCGCTCTTGCCCAGCAGCTTTCCGCCTCGACCGCGCAGAAGATCGCCGATCATTTTTCCTCGGTGAAGACCATGCAGGGAGAATTCGTTCAGTTCGGGCCGCGCGGCGAGCAGACCGGCGGCAAATTCTATATCGAACGGCCGGGCAAGCTGCGCTTCAACTATGACGAACCGTCGCCCATGCGCGTGATCGCCGATGGCCGCAATGTCGTGATCGGCAACCAGAAGCTCAAGACCTGGGACATCTATCCGCTGTCGAAGACGCCGCTGACCTTGCTGCTTGCCGAAAAGATCGATCTGTCCAACGACATGGTGCGGAAGGTGAAGGAAGATCCCGATCTTACGACCATCGTTCTCGGCAACAAGACGATCTTCGGCGATTCGCTGATTACCATGATGTTCGATACCAAGACCTATGATCTGCGGCAGTGGACGATCACCGATGCGCAGGCGAAGGAAACCTCCGTCATCATCATGAACGTGCAGACGGGCGTACAATTCGACGAACGTGTCTTCCGCTTGCCGGAGGGTGCGGGCGTCCGCAACTGACCGATCGCGATGACCTTTTCGCTCACAACCTGGAATATCAATTCCATTCGCCTGCGCCTGCCGATCGTCGAGCAGTTCCTGAAGAGCCGTGAGCCTGACGTTCTGTGCCTTCAGGAAACCAAGTGCCCGAACGAGCTCTTTCCCTTTGATGCCTTTCGCGCGCTCGGCTATCCGCATATCGAAGTGCATGGCCAGAAGGGCTATCACGGTGTTGCCGTCATTTCGAAACATCCGCTTTCGGAAGGACACCGCCGCGATTACTGCGCTGTCGGCGATGCACGGCACCTCTCGGTGTTCCTCGCGCCCGGCGGCCGGTCGATCCGGCTTCACAACTTCTATGTCCCTGCCGGTGGCGATGAGCCGGACCGTTCCGTGAACCCGAAATTCGGCCACAAGCTGGATTTCGTCGAGGAGATGCGGGCGCTTCGTGCGGACGCGGAGGAGGGGATCTCTTCGATCCTTGTCGGCGATCTCAATATTGCGCCGCTCGAGCATGATGTCTGGTCGCACAAGCAGATGCTGAAGATCATCAGCCATACGCCCGTCGAAACCGAAGGGCTGCTTGCGGTCATGCGGGAGGGAAACTGGCTCGATCTCATGCGCCAGCATGTGCCGCATCACGAAAAGCTCTATACCTGGTGGAGCTACCGCGCCAAAGATTGGGCGGCGGCTGACCGCGGCCGGCGGCTCGACCATATCTGGTCCTCGCCGGATCTCGGGCCCTATCTGCGAGGCATCGAGGTGCTTAAGGAAGCGCGCGGCTGGGACCGGCCTTCCGACCACGTGCCGGTCACCGCGGTCTTCGATTTTTCAGAACGCTGACGGTCAGCCGAAGACCGAGCGGAGCTTGGTGAGTTCGCTCACCAGGCCCTGGATGTTTTCCCGTATCCGATCTTCCACCACGGCGGCGACGGCCGGATATTCCTCCATCAGCCGCTGGAAGAGCGGGCGGGGAATGCGGATCACTTCACTGTCTTCCACGGCCTGTGCGGTATATTTCCGCTCCACCAGCGTGACGAGAGCGAGTTCCGAAAGCAGCGTGCCGGGGCCGAAAATGCCTTCCGAGCGGGGCTTGCCGTTCTTGGCATGGGTCATCAGCTCGATCTGGCCCGAGGCGATCACATAGGCGCATTCGGCGGGAGACTTTTCGCGGAAAAGCGTCATGCCGGCCAGCAGCGCGCGGCGCTCCGCCCCGAAACTCAGCAGGCGAAGCTGGTCGTCGTTCAGGCCTTTGAACAGGGGGACTGAAGACAGGAGCTTGATATCGTCGTGAAGCGCCATGGTCGTTCCTCAGGGCACGATCTTGTAGCCGCCGTTTTCCGTCACCAGAATCTCGGCATTGGAGGGATCCCGCTCGATCTTCTGCCGAAGGCGGTAAACATGGGTTTCCAGCGTATGGGTGGTAACGCCGGAATTATAGCCCCAGACTTCCTCAAGCAGCACGTCACGCGTGACGACCTTTTGCCCGGCGCGGTAGAGATAGCGGATGATGGCCGCTTCCTTTTCGGTCAGGCGGATCTTCTGGCCGTTGTCCGTCGTCAGAAGCTTCTGGCTTGGCTTGAAGACATAGGGGCCGATATTGAAGGTGGCATCCTCGCTCTGCTCGTGTTGGCGGAGCTGGGTGCGGATGCGCGCGAGAAGAACGGCAAAGCGAAAGGGCTTGGCGACATAATCATTCGCGCCGGCCTCCAGCCCGAGGATCGTATCGGCATCCGTATCGTGGCCGGTCAGCATGATGATCGGGGCGCGAAAGCCGTTTCGCCGCATCTCCTTCACCGCCTCCCGCCCATCCATGTCCGGCAGGCCCACATCCATGATCACGAGATCCACGCTCTGGCCGGCGGCGGCTTCCATGCCGGCAGCGGCGCTTGCCTGCTGCAGCACGGTGAATTCCTCCTGGAGGGCCAATTGCTCGACCAGCGTCTCGCGCAGGTCATCGTCATCGTCCACCAGCAGGAGGGTGCGAGGGGCCATTTCACTGTCTCCGTCATTCTCATTCAAAGTCCTACGCCAAAATGACCTTTTGGCAAGACTGGCGCGGATATAGGGAACGGGTTGTCCTCTTTTAAGTCATGGGCAATAAAGATTCGAAAGCGTATCAGCGCAGGAGAAACCATGAAAGGCCGTCCCTTGAACAAGCGCCCGATGCTGGTGGTTCGCAAGGCGCCGGGCCACATCTCACGGGCGATCCTGCAGTTCGGCCCGCTCGCACTGCCTGCGGCGATCGGACGGAGCGGGATCAGCGCGCGGAAACGGGAGGGCGACGGTGCGACTCCGCTTGCCTCCATGGTGCTCCTTGACGGCTATGTCCGACGGGATCACGGCGCCGTTCCGGCCTCGCCGCTGAGGCTGCGGTCGATCCGGGCGAACGACCTGTGGTGCGATGCCCCTTTCCATCCCTCCTATAACCGGCCTGTCCGGGCGCCGTTTGGCGCTAGTCATGAGGAAATGCGCCGCTCCGACGGGCTCTACGACATCTGCCTCGTGCTCGACTGGAACATTCGCATGCGCCGGCAGGGAGCGGGCTCGGCGATCTTCTTCCATCTGATCAAGGGCGACTATGAGCCGACGGCCGGCTGCGTTGCCATTGCCCGCCGCGACATGCTGCGCCTGCTGCCGCATTTGAGGCGGGGGATGCGTCTCAAGGTAATCCGATAAAAAAAGGCCGGGTCGCCCCGGCCTTTTTCGTCGTCTTTCCGACCGTATTACTTCCAGTCGCGGATATCCACGAAATGGCCGGCAATCGCGGCTGCGGCGGCCATGGCGGGCGATACGAGATGGGTGCGGCCCTTGTAGCCCTGGCGGCCCTCGAAGTTGCGGTTCGAGGTGGAGGCGCAACGCTCGCCCGGCTTCAGGCGATCGTCATTCATGGCCAGGCACATGGAGCAGCCCGGTTCGCGCCAGTCGAAACCGGCGGCCTTGAAGATCTTGTCGAGGCCTTCGGCTTCAGCCTGTTCCTTCACGAGGCCGGAGCCCGGAACGATCATGGCGGAAACGGTCGGGGCCACGGTCCGGCCTTCCACGACCTTGGCGGCGGCGCGCAGGTCTTCGATGCGGCCATTGGTGCAGGAGCCGATGAAGACGCGGTCGATGGCGATATCCGTGATCTTCGTTCCCGGCTTCAGGCCCATATAGTCCAGAGCCCGCCATTTGGAGGCGCGCTTGTTCTCGTCCTGGATCTCGTCCGGGTTCGGCACGACGCCCTGTACGGAGACCACGTCTTCCGGCGAGGAGCCCCAGGAGACGATCGGCGGCAGGTTGGCGGCATCGAGAACGACGATGCGGTCGAAATGGGCGCCCTCGTCGCTCTTCAGCGTCTTCCAGTAGGCCACGGCCTGGTCCCAGGCTTCGCCCTTCGGCGCGCGCGGCTTGTCCTTGATGTATTCGAAGGTCTTTTCATCAGGAGCGATGAGACCGGCACGGGCGCCGCCTTCGATCGTCATGTTGCAGACGGTCATGCGGCCTTCCATCGAGAGCGAACGGATCGCCTCGCCGGCAAATTCGATCACATGGCCGGTGCCGCCCGCAGTGCCGATCTCGCCGATGATGGCAAGGATGATATCCTTGGCGGTAACGCCTTCGGGAAGCTGGCCGTCGACACGCACCAGCATGTTCTTCGCCTTCTTCTGGATGAGCGTCTGGGTAGCGAGCACATGCTCCACTTCCGACGTGCCGATACCATGGGCAAGGGCGCCGAAGGCACCATGGGTCGAGGTGTGGCTGTCGCCGCAGACGATGGTCATGCCGGGCAGGGTGAAGCCCTGTTCCGGCCCGACGATATGGACGATGCCCTGACGCTTGTCCTTCTCGGAATAGTATTCGACGCCGAATTCGGCGGCATTTTTCGCCAGCGCTTCCACCTGGATACGGCTTTCCTCGTTCTTGATGCCGATATGGCGGTCCGGCGAGGTAGGCACGTTGTGGTCGACGACGGCCAGCGTCTTCTGCGGCGCGCGGACCTTGCGGTTGGCCATGCGCAGACCTTCGAAAGCCTGCGGGCTCGTCACCTCGTGAACGAGGTGGCGGTCGATATAGAGCAGACAGGTTCCGTCATCCTGCTGATCGACCACGTGGTCCGCCCAGATCTTGTCGTAGAGAGTGCTCGGTGCGCTCATGAGTTTTATCCATCTCTGTCAGAATAGGGGTAATCGAGGGGCGCGGAGCCTGTCCGCCGCCGGAACGGAATCAGCACGCGTGAGCGTTGACCGCGCCTGAATTCAGCGCAAAGAACCGGGCCGGCAGGCGCTTGTGGTCCTGCAGGATGATCGTGGCAAACCGGTTGCGGGTCGCGTGAGGCGTCGTTTCCATGGAAAGGCCTCATAGCAAGAAAAGCCTTCTCCAGCAATGAAAATCCGGACTCAGGCGCGCTCGCGGCGAAGCACGAAGGCTTTGACACGCACATCCGGCTCGGCAATGGCAAAGGCGCGGAAAAGCGGGCTTTCCTCGATCATGGTCCAGCCGTCGGCAAGCAGCCGGGCAATCTCCCGGTGAAAGCCCCGTGCCTCGTAGACACTGTCGCGAACGGTGAAGATCAGATATCCGCCCGCCCTCGTGATGCGGGCAAGCTCGCGGAGGCTTTCGGACGGGGCATGGCCCTCGGTGAAGACGCCCGTGGAAAAGACCGCGGCGTAGGAGCCCGTCTCGAGGGGAACGGCATCGCCCAGCATGGCCTTTATGAGCTTGCCGTAGGCCCCCCGAGCCTTCGCTATTGCCAGCATCTCACCGGACATGTCGAGCCCGTGGATCTCGCCATAGCCGAGCGCCTGAAGGCATGGGCCGGTCAGCCCCGTTCCACATCCCGCATCCAGAAGAGGTCCCTCTTCTTGGCGCACATGCCGGGCAATGAAGCCGGTGATCAGAAAGGGCAGGCAATAGCCGAGCGAGAGCGTCTCGCGGTCGTAATCCGCCGACCAGAGGGCATAGGCATCCGCCAGTTCATCCGCGGCGCGGGCGGCATAGACCTTCTCCAGCCCCTCGCTCATACGCTCCGTCATGCCTCGTGTCGCCTGCGCATGCGCTTCTCGAAGCCGCGGAGGATCAGGGAAAGACCGATGGTCAGCGCCAGGTAGACACAGGCGATGATCGAATAGGTCTCGAAAAAGCGGAACGAGCCCGAGGCATAGACCTTGCCCATCTGAGTGATATCGGCAACGCCGAGCACCGAGACCAGCGAACTGTCCTTGGTCATGGCGACGAAATCATTGGAAAGCGGCGGGAAGATCACCCGGATCGCCTGCGGGAAGACGACGAGGCGGAACCGCTGCGATCCGTTGAGGCCCAGCGCCTTGGCGGCCTCGATCTGGCCCTTGTCAACGGACTGGATGCCGGCGCGGAAGATTTCCGCGATAAAGGGTGAGTAGCCGATGCCGAGCGCGATGATTGCCCGCCACATCAGCGAGACTTCCCGCACCATAAGCGGCTTCAGCATGCCCGCCTCCATAAGGGGCGAGAGCAGGGCATTATAGGCGGCGACGAAGGCGGGCGCGCCCACGAAGGCGATGTAGAAAAGGAGCACCAGGACGGGAATGCCCCTGATGACCTCTACATAGAAGCGCGCGGCCTGGCGCAGCGCCCCATGGCGGGACAGTCCAAGCAGCGCGATGCTGAGACCGACGCCGAGCGCGATGATGTAGCCGGAGATGGTTACGAAGATCGTCACGCCGACGCCGGCGATGACCGTCGTGAAGACCTGGGCATAGACATCGTTGACGGCAATGATGACGGCAAGAATGGCGCCGACGGCAATAAGGGCGAAAAGCCACCATGGCTTCTCGCCCTGTTCGGAGCTCCCGGGAAGGGTCTGGAAGCTCATGATGCGGATCTGGATGGGATCGGACGCATGGGGGGATTACTGACCCATCTTGTAGTCGAGGAACCACTTCTTGTTCAGCGCGTCCATGGTGCCGTCGGCCTTCATGGACGCGATCGCCGCGTTGACAGGGGCGACCAGATCAGAGCCCTTCGGGAAGATGAAGCCGAAATCCTCGGTGCCGAGCGGCCCGCCGACCAGCTTCAGTCCGCCATTGGATGCATCCACATAGCCCTTGCCGGCGGTGCCGTCGGTCAGCACCACATCCACGTCGCCAGCCTTGAGGGCCTGCACGGTGGCACCGAAGGTTTCGAAGAGCTTGATACGCGGGTTCTGCTCATTGCCATCGAGCACTTCGTATACGGCGGTGTAGAAGGGCGTGGTGCCCGGCTGCGCGCCGACGAGGCCATCCTTGAACGCTGCGAAGCTCTTGGCATCGGTGAAGCGGCTTTCATCGCCACGCACCAGCATGAACTGCTGGGAGCGCATATAGGGGTCGGAGAAATCCACCTTCTCCTTGCGCTCTTCCTTGATGGTGATGCCGGTCATGCCGATGTTGTACTGGTTGTCGGAGACCGCCTGGATCATCGCATCCCAGCTCGTGTTCTGGTATTCCACCTTGAAATTCAGACGCTTGGCAATTTCGTCCATGGCATCGTATTCCCAGCCGATCTGCTTGCCGGATTTGGGATCGATAAACTGCAGGGGCGGATAGGCATTTTCCGTCACCACGGTCACGGTCTTGCCCTTGAGGTCGGGAAGGTCGGCAGCCATGGCACCCAGCGGTGCGAGGGCAGCAATGGCAAGGCCTGCCAGAACGGCGCGTCTCAGAAACATCTTTTCGGATCTCCCGTTTTTTGTCTGTTTGGTCAGAAATTGTCACAGTTCACGGGAAACTGGCAAGAGCGCTATGGCTCGTTTCGAGCCAAAAACAAAAAAGGCGACCCGAGAGCCGCCTTTTGCGTGGAATAGAATTCCGATCTTATTCGCCGGCTGCTTCAGCGGCGGCCTTTTCGGCGGCAAGCGCCTGGGCTGCAGCCACCTTCTCGGCCTCGATGCGTGCCTTTTCCTCGGCAACGGCGGCGCGCTCGGCATCGTTGAGCTTGCGGGCACGGGTGCCGGTGTTTTCGGAGATGCGGGCGGCCTTGCCGCGCAGGTCGCGCAGGTAGTAGAGCTTGGCGCGACGGACCTTACCGCGGCGAACGACTTCAACGCCTTCGACCAGCGGGGAGTAAACCGGGAATACGCGCTCGACGCCTTCGCCGTAGGAGATCTTGCGAACGGTGAAGCTCTCGTTGAGGCCACCGCCGGAACGGGCGATGCAGACGCCTTCATAGGCCTGAACGCGGGTACGGTTGCCTTCCGTCACGCGCACGTTGACGCGAACGGTGTCGCCCGGGGAAAATTCGGGAAGGGTGCGCTTCTCGGCGATCTTGGCGGCCTGTTCGGCTTCCAGCTGCTGGATGATGTTCATCGGTCTAACCTTTCGATTTCTTCTGAAACAGCCAGAGCGCTCACGGTGATCTTCGGCAACGGGGCCTCTTGACCATGCCCGGAAGGGCAGGAGCGGATACGCCATTCTTTGTTTGGTGGCAGACGGGGCAAACCCCATTTCCGCGCGAGCCTCTACACCAAAAGACAGCGCTTGTCACCCCGTCAGCGGGGCTTTTTGTCCTTATCTGCCGGTTCGGCCGCCGGGAGCAGATCGGGACGGCGCGCCCGGGTGAGCTTTACTGCCTCCTCGTGTCGCCAGCGGGCAATGGCCCCATGGTTTCCCGAGGTCAGAACCGCCGGGATCTCCCGTCCCTCGAAGATCTGCGGGCGGGTGTAGTGGGGATGTTCGAGAAGGTTTGCCTCGAAGCTCTCGTGATCGCCGGAAAGCGCATTGCCCATCACGCCCGGCAGGATGCGGACAATCGCATCGAGGAGGATGAGGGCGGCAGGCTCACCGCCCGAGAGGATGTAATCGCCGATCGACACTTCCTCGAGCGCGCGCGCCTCGATCACCCGCTGGTCGACCCCTTCGAAGCGGCCGCAGACGATCACGACGCCCGGCCCGGCGGCGAGCGCGCGGACACGCGCCTGGGTCAGCGGCCGGCCGCGCGGGCTCATCAGCAGGCGGGGGCGAGGGTCATCCGTGCCAAGGCTGTCGATGGCCCTGGCGAGAATATCGGGTTTCAGCACCATGCCGGCCCCGCCGCCGGCCGGCGTATCATCCACGGTCCGGTGGCGGTCGGTCGCAAAATCGCGGATCTGGACCGGTTCGACCTGCCAGTCGCCCCGCTCCAGCGCCTTGCCGGCGAGCGAGTGGGCAAGGTGGCCCGGAAACATTTCCGGATAGAGCGTAAGAACCGTTGCCCGAAAGCCAGGATTATCGGTCACTTGCGGGGATCTCCGCCGGAAATGGAGGGCGGCAGGCCCTCCGATGGGCCTTCGATCAGCCCGGCGGCAATGGGGTCGACCAGCATCTTGCCGGCATCGAGATCGATCTCCAGCACGGCGGCTTCCGAGAAGGGGATAAGGGCAGGGCGGCGACCCTGGCCCTTGAGTTCCAGGAGATCGCCGGCGCCGAAATCATAGATGCCGCTCACATGGCCCCAGGAGCGGCCTTCCGCATCGACGGCTTCCAGGCCTTCGAGATCGGCAAAATAGAATTCATCTTCTTCCAGCTCGTCATCGGGCAGGTTCGAGCGGTCGATATAGAGGTCGAGACCGTTCAGCGCCTCGGCGGCGTTACGGTCGTTGATGCCGCGAAAGCGAACGATGACGACGTTCTTGGCTTCGCGCATGTCGAGGATCTCGAAGACCCGGCCGTCCATCGCATGGAGATTGCCGTAATCGCCGAGTGCCAGGGGATCGTCGGTATAGGACTTAACCCTCACTTCGCCGCGCAGGCCCTGGGCGGCGCCCACGGTTGCGATCAGGACGGGATTTTCAAGCTTGGTCATGTGAACCTTCTATCCGGCAGATCCATGCAAAACGGGCGGCATGATACCATGCCGCCCGTTCCTCTTACCAGCGAGGCAGATTATTCTGCGGCAGCAGCAGCGGCGTCTTCAGCCTTCTGCTTCTTTTCTGCGGCGCGCTCGAGGGCCTTCTTGCCCGGCTTTGCCTTGTCCGGGTTGGAGCGGGCCGGACGCTTTGCGAGGCCAGCCTGATCCAGGAAGCGCAGCACGCGGTCGGTCGGCTGGGCGCCGCTGGCGATCCAGTGCTGAACGCGCTCGGCATTCAGTTCGACGCGGTTTGCGTCATCCTTGCCGAGCATCGGATTCCAGGAGCCGAGCTTCTCGATGAAGCGGCCGTCGCGGGGCGAACGGGCATCGGCAACGACGATGTGGTAGTAGGGGCGCTTCTTCGAACCACCACGGGCGAGACGGATTTTCAGGGACATGGCATTACTCCTTCAAGTGCTTTCCTGACCGCTTGGGTTTCAAGCGGGTTGTTGGGTCTGGCTGCTGTAATTGGCAGCAATGGCTTCATGGTGCCGGATCACTTCCTTGATGATGAAATTCAGGAATTTCTCGGCAAAGTCGGGATCTAGGTTCGCCTCGTTGGCAAGCCGACGCAGGCGGGCAATCTGGTATTCCTCGCGGGCGGGATCTGCCGGGGGGAGTTCGTGGGTGGCCTTCAGCACGCCGACGGCCTGGGTACAGCGGAAGCGCTCGGCAAGCATGTGCACCAGCGCCGCATCGATGTTGTCGATGGACTGGCGGTAACCCGCGAGCTGCTTCTTGACGTCTTCGGTCGGCATGCTTCTCCCCCTCACTTCTTCTTCGGCAGGCCCGGCAGGCCAGGCAAGCCGCCAAGGCCCGGAAGCTTCGGGCCGCCAAGGCCGGGCAGGCCGCCCGGCAGGCCCGGCATGGCGCCCGGCTTCATCAGGCCAGAGGCTTCCGCCTGCTTGGCGAGTGCCTCGAGCTGCTTCGGATCCATGTTGGCGAGATCGGGCATGCCGCCACCCATGAGGCCACCGAGGCCCATCTTGTTGGCCAGGCCGCCCATCATCTGCTTCATCATGCCGCCCTTGTTCTTGCCCATGAGCTTCATCATGTCGGCCATCTGGCGGTGCATCTTCAACAGCTTGTTGATGTCGGCGGCGTCCGTGCCGGAACCGGCGGCAATGCGCTTCTTGCGCGAATGCTTCAGAAGATCCGGATTGGCGCGCTCCGCCTTGGTCATCGAGGAGATGATGGCGAGCTGGCGCTTGAACAGGCTGTCGTCAAGGCCGGCAGCGGCCATCTTGTCCTTCATGCCGCCCATGCCCGGCATCAGACCCATGATACCGCCCATGCCGCCCATCTTCTGCATCTGCTTCAGCTGATCGGCGAGGTCGTTCAAGTCGAACTTGCCCTTGGCCATCTTGGCAGCCATGGCGGCTGCCTTCTCGGCGTCGATGTTCTCGGCGGCCTTCTCGACCAGCGAGACGATGTCGCCCATGCCGAGAATGCGGTCGGCGATACGGCGGGGATGGAACTCGTCCAGCTCGCCCATCCGCTCGCCGATGCCGATGAGCTTCACCGGCTTGCCGGTGACGGCGCGCATGGAAAGGGCTGCACCGCCGCGGCCGTCGCCGTCCATGCGGGTAAGCACGAGCCCGGTGATGCCGACGCGTTCGTCGAAGGAGCGGGCAAGATTGACGGCGTCCTGGCCGGTGAGGCTGTCGGCAACCAGCAGGATTTCATGCGGCCTGGCGCGCCGCTTGATCTCCGCCATTTCCTGCATCAGCGGCTCGTCGATATGGGTACGGCCGGCGGTGTCGAGGATGACCACGTCATGGCCGCCGAGCTTCGCGGCCTGCACGGCGCGGCTGGCAATATCCTCCGGCGACTGGCCGGCAATGATCGGCAGCGTGTCGATGCTGGCCTGCACGCCGAGCTGGCGCAGCTGTTCCTGCGCGGCCGGACGGCGGGTGTCGAGCGAGGCCATCAGGACCTTCTTGCGCTCCCGGGTAACCAGCCGGTTGGCGATCTTGGCCGTCGTTGTCGTCTTGCCCGAGCCCTGGAGGCCGACCATCATGATGACGACGGGGGCGGGGGCGTTGAGATCGATGCCGACGCCTTCGGAACCCAGCATCTCGATCAGTTCGTCGTGAACGATCTTCACGACCATCTGGCCGGGCTTGATGCTCTTCAGAATTTCGGCGCCAACCGCCTTTTCGCGCACGCGGTCGGTGAAGGAGCGGACCACTTCCAGTGCCACGTCCGCTTCCAGAAGCGCACGGCGAACCTCCCGCAGCGCGGCGGAAACATCGGCTTCCGAAAGGGCGCCACGGCCTGTCAGTCCATTCAGAATGGAACCAAGACGGTCCTGGAGGTTCTCAAACATCACTTCTTCCTTTGCCGTTTCTGGGTGACCGGAAACGTTGGCATTCCGCCAGCGAAAAACAAGGCGCAAAGCCGAATAACACCCGAGGGCGCAACGCGCTGTCGGATGTTGACCTCCGGGATCAGTTTATACCTTGAAGGGTCCCGGTCGGCGGCTCGGAGGCTTTTGCTCTTCGCTGAATGGAACGCTTAAGACACGATGGCGCGGCAAAAGTCAAGGGACAGTGGGGATAGGCGCGGATTTTCGGCCCTTTTCTCCCCGTGCCCGCGCGGTCCGCTTCTTGAAATGCGCGCGGGCCTGCCTCACTTCATCGGAAACGGCTTGAGCACAAGGATCCTTCATGGCGAAACGCATCTCCGCCCGCAACCCCTATTATACGGGACCCGTCACCGATCATTTCGACGGGGTGCGTTTCTTCAATCCCGATGGCGTTGAACCCGGCACCTTCCGCGACCTGATGCGCTGGCAGTTCGGCAGCGACAGGCGCGCCCGCTGGCCGAAATGGCGTGAAAGCCCCTTCCCTAACCCACGGCCCATCGAAAAGGCCGAAGATGATCAATTGCGGGTGACCATGATCGGCCATGCAAGCCTGATGATCCAGGTGGCGGGGCTCAACATCCTGACCGATCCCGTCTGGTCGGACCGGATGAGCCCGGTTTCCTTTGCCGGGCCGAAGCGGGTGATGGCGCCCGGCATCCGCTTCGAGGCGCTGCCGCCCATCCATCTGGTGATCGTCACCCACAATCACTACGACCATCTGGATATTGCGACACTCAAGCGGCTGCAGCGCCGGGACAAGCCGCGTTTCGTCACGCCGCTCGGCAATGACCGGATCATCCGCAAGGCCATTCCCGACGCGGATGTCGATGTGATGGACTGGGGCGACCGGCTGGAATTCAGCGAGGCGCTGACGCTCCATGCCGAACCTTGCCATCACTGGTCGGCGCGTGGCACCGGCGACCGGCGCATGGCGCTCTGGGCCGCCTTTGTGCTCGAGACGCCTGCAGGGCGCATTTATCATATCGGTGATACCGGGTTTCACCGGGGGATCAATTACCGGGACGCCCAGCGGAAATACGGCGATTTCCGGCTGGCGATCCTGCCGATCGGCGCTTACGAACCGCGCTGGTTCATGCGCGGCCAGCACCAGAACCCGGAAGAGGCGGTGGAGGGCATGAAACTTTGCCACGCGGCCTATGCGGTCGGGCACCATTTCGGCACGGTTCAGCTGACGAATGAACCGATCGACCAGCCGGTGGCGGATCTCCTGAAGGCCCTGGACGAGGCCGGTGTCGAAAGGGAGCGCTTCCGGGCGCTTCTGCCGGGCGAGACATTTGACGTTCCGCCTATCGATTGAGTGGCAAGACTGGTATTCTCGGGCAAATTCCGCCATAGAGGCCGCAACGGGGCATCCGCACGCTTAAGCAGGGTCGAGACGATGGAGAACAGGGTTCCTTTCGCGCGCATGAACGGACTGGGAAACAAGATCCTGGTCGTGGACATGCGTGGCCGCGGCGATCGCGTGACGCCCGGGGCAGCCATTGCGCTTGCGGCCGATCCGGCAACCAGCTTCGATCAGATCATGGCGATCCACGATCCCAAGGCGGACGGCACGGATGCCTGGATCGATATCATCAATTGCGATGGCACCATGGCACAGGCCTGCGGCAACGGTACGCGCTGCGTGGTGCAGGCGCTGGCCGCCGAAACCGGACGGAAGAGCTTCACCTTCCATACCCGCGGCGGCATTCTTAAGGCGCGCGAGCACGAGGATGGGATGATCTCCGTGGATATGGGCACGCCCGTCTTTGCCTGGGACAGGATCCCGCTTGCCGAAGAATTCCACGACACGAGCCGCATCGAACTCCAGATCGGCCCGATCGACAATCCGGTCCTGCACTCGCCGGCAGCGGCTTCCATGGGCAATCCGCATGCGACCTTCTGGGTCAAGGACGATCCGATGTCCTATGATCTTCCGCGTTTTGGTCCGCTTCTTGAAAACCACCCGATCTTTCCCGAGAAGGCCAATATCACGCTGGCGCGAGTGGATTCCGATCACGAGATCACCACGCGCACCTGGGAGCGGGGGGCCGGGGAAACGCTTGCCTGCGGATCGGCCGCCTGCGCTGCGGCGGTGAACGCCGCCCGGCTCGGCAAGACGGGCCGCAAGGTAACCGTCAATGTGGCGACGAGCCCGGTCAAGACGCCGCTGGTCATCGAATGGCGGGAGAGCGACGATCACGTGATCATGACCGGTCCGGCCGAATGGGAATGGTCCGGCCAGCTCGACCCGGCAACGGGCGCGTTCCAGCGCGATCCGGAGACACTTGCCTCGTGAGCGGCATCGAGGTCATAACCTTCGGCTGCCGCCTGAACACCTATGAATCGGAAGTCATGCGGCGGGAGGCCGAAAAGGCGGGTCTCGGCGACGCGATCCTGGTGAATACCTGTGCGGTGACGGGCGAGGCCGTTCGGCAGGCACGCCAGGCGATCCGCCGCGCCCGGCGGGAAAATCCCGGTACCCGGATCATCGTGACCGGCTGTGCAGCCCAGACGGAAGCGCAGGGTTTTGCCGCCATGCCGGAAGTGGACCTGGTACTCGGAAACGAGGAAAAGCTCCGCGCGGAAAGCTACGGTGCGCCGCCCGATTTCGGCGTTGCGGCGGAGGAAAAGCTCCGCGTCAACGACATCATGAGCGTGACGGAAACGGCGCCGCAACTGGTCGATCACATCGACGGCCATGTGAGAGCCTTCCTGCAGGTGCAGAACGGCTGCGATCACCGCTGCACCTTCTGCATCATTCCGTTCGGCCGGGGCAATTCCCGCTCGGTGCCGATGGGTGCTGTCGTCGATCAGGCGCGCCGGCTCGTGGAGGCAGGCTACCGGGAAGTGGTGCTGACCGGCGTGGACGCGACCAGTTATGGGGCGGATCTTCCGGGCAAACCCTCGCTCGGGCAACTGGCAAAGACGCTTCTGAGGCAGATCCCCGACATCGAAAGGCTCCGGCTTTCCTCCATCGACAGCATCGAAGTGGATCGGGATCTTCTCGATCTCATTGCCGACGAGCCGCGTTTCATGCCGCATCTGCATCTCTCGCTGCAGCATGGGGACGACATGATCCTGAAGCGGATGAAGCGCCGCCATTCCTCTGCCGATGCCCTTTCCTTCTGCGAGCAGGCACGGCGTCTCCGGCCCGGCATCGCCTTTGGCGCGGACATGATTGCGGGCTTTCCCACGGAGACCGAAGACATGTTCGACAATGCTGCCCGGCATGCGGAAGCCTGCGGTATCGCCCAGCTACATGTCTTTCCCTACAGCCCACGTCCGGGAACGCCCGCCGCCCGCATGCCGCAGCTCGACCGCGCGCTAATCAAGGAGCGCGCCGCCCGGCTGCGATCCGTTGGCGAGAGGCTGGCCATCCGCCACCTGGACACCATGGTGGGGAGTCGCCAGTCGATCCTCGTCGAGCGGAACGGCATGGCGCATACCGAGAATTTCACGCTGGCGGCGGCACCGGGCCTTGAGCCGGGCCGCTTGCTTGACGTTCGCGTTACCGGCCATAATGGCCGCCATCTCATCATCGATCCCATTGCCGGGTAATTCGGCAGACAGGCAATTTCCATGGCGCTTGGTTTCATCAAGAAGATCTTCACCTTCGGCAAGGACGAGCCCGCAACCGCAGCGGTGGAAGCGCTTCCCGATGCTAGCGAGGAGGCCGTCAATCTTGAATCGGTAGCGGAAGAGGCAGAGGCTGCCAGTGCGCCCGAAACGGCGGTCGAGGACGTCCCCGCTCCGCTTGAAGAGGAGCCGCCGGAAGAGGTGATCGAGGCCGGGATTCGTGCCGAGGCGCAGGACGACATCGCGGAAATCCTTGAGGCGTCCGCCGACGAGGAGAAGCCCGAAGTCCAGCCGCAATTGCCGAAGGGTTTCGCGCTGGAGGATATGGAAGAAAAGCCTGTCGAGCCGGAAGCCTCGCTGCCGAAGCTCTCCTGGTTCCAGCGCCTGCGGGAAGGCCTTTCCCGCACCTCCCAGCAGCTGACCGGACAGATTGCTGCCCTCTTCACGAAGCGGAAGCTCGACGAGGACACGCTGGAGGAGCTGGAAGAGCTTCTCATCCAGTCCGATCTCGGCGTGGAAACGGCGATGCGCATCACCGGCGCGCTCTCTTCCGAACGCTACGGCAAGGATGTGACGGGCGAAGACGTCACGCGTATCATGGCGGCCGAGATCGGCAAGGTGCTGGCACCGGTCGCCAAGCCTCTTAAACTCGATCTTTCGCACAAGCCGCATGTGATCCTCGTCGTCGGCGTCAACGGCACCGGCAAGACGACCACCATAGGCAAGCTTGCGGCCAAGCTTTCGGGCGCGGGGCTGAAGGTGACGCTGGCCGCGGGCGATACGTTCCGCGCGGCCGCGATCGAGCAGCTGAAGATCTGGGCGGAGCGCACGGGCTCCGATTTCATCGGCACCAAACTTGGAGCGGATGCCGCAGGCCTTGCCTTCGATGCCTTCCAGCAGGCCAAGGCGAAGAAGAGCGATGTGCTGATCATCGACACCGCCGGCCGGCTGCAGAACAAGACCGAGCTTATGGCCGAGCTTGAAAAGATCGTCCGCGTACTGGGCAAGCTCGATCCCGATGCGCCCCATACCGTGCTTCAGACGCTCGATGCCACGACCGGCCAGAACGCCATGAACCAGGTGGAAATCTTCCGCAACGTGGCTGGCGTGAGCGGCCTGATCATGACCAAGCTCGATGGCACGGCCCGGGGCGGCATCCTCGTGTCCATTGCGGCCAAGCACAAGCTGCCCGTCTATTTCATCGGCGTCGGCGAGGGGATCGACGATCTCGAACCCTTCGAGGCGGATGATTTCGCACGTGCCATTGCGGGGATCGCGCAATCGTGACCGTTACGCGTTTTCGCCGCATGGACAAGCGGGGACGCCTCCGTCAGGATCGGGTATCAATTGGGATTATCCTCAGGTGAAAAGCAGGTTTCTGACCGTTTTCCTGTTTCTGGCAAGCCTCCTCTGGGGCGGGGCTTCGCTCGCCCTTGCTGCATCGGAGGAACCCTGCCCGAGCCACCTGACTAGCGCTATCAGCGTCTCACTCCACGTCGGTATGCAGCATGAAGCCTCGCCTGTGCTTCCCGCCAAACATCATGGCCCGATGACGCCGGATTGCTGTACCGGGTTTGGAGGCTGCCGAATGCTGACCTGTCAGCAGGCGGTTGCCATTCTGCCGGTTTCGCCGGAGCCATCCGTGCCAGCTGTGATCCACGGTTTGCCGATCGAGAGCGCCCGGCTTGACGGGCGAAACGTGCCGCCCGTGCTCGGACCACCCCGAACCTGATCCTTTGCGACCTCAGCCCGCCTTCCGGCGGATCGACCCGTTACGCAAGGAACACCCCAATGAAACGCAGAACCTTACTCAAGGCCGGCCTTGCCGGCTCGTTCGCCTCCCTGTGGCCGGTCCGGCCCCTCCTGGCGGCAAATCCGTCACCCGTGGCGCTCAGGGCCACCACCCGTAACATCGAGGTAAACGGCAGGGCCGCCACCGTCTTTGGCCTGACCGGCCCGGATGGCCGGCCCGGGCTGGTGCTCGACCAGGAGCAAGGCTTCCGGGTGGAGCTGACCAACGCTCTCTCGGAAGAGACCCTCATTCACTGGCACGGACTGACACCGCCCTGGGAGCAGGACGGGGTACCCGATGTGCCGAAACCGATGCTGCAAAACGGCGAAAGCCGGCTTTACGCGTTTCCCCTGGCCTCTGCCGGAACGAACTGGATGCACGCCCATACGCTCCAGGAGCAGAACCTGCTTGCGGCACCGCTCATCGTCCGTTCTGCGGAAGACCGGAAGAGGGACGAGCAGGAGGTGGTGCTTTTCCTGCACGACTTCAGCTTCCGGCCGCCTGAAGAGTTGCTTGCCGATCTCTCCAGCGGGATGGGGCATGGTTCCATGAAAGAGGGCGGCATGGAGCACGGGGCCATGAACCATGGCGCGATGGATGCAGGGGCCATGGACCATTCCTCCATGGATCACGGCGCCATGTCCGGCATGCAGTCCATGGAAGAGCAGATGGCCATGCCGATCGACCTCAACGACATCGACTATGACGCCTATCTCGCCAATGATCGTACGCTTGACGACCCGGATGTCGTAACTGTGGAGAAGGGCGGCCGGGTCCGTCTCCGCGTCGTCAATGCCGCCACATCCACGGCCTTCACGCTCGATCTCGGGACGCTCCAAGGCGAACTGATCGCTGTCGACGGGCAGCCCGTTCAGCCGCGCAAGGTTCGGCAGGTTCCGCTGACCATGGCGCAGCGTGCCGACATAAGGCTTAGCATTCCTTCAGAAGGCGGGAGCTTCCCGGTCCTCGCGCTCCGCGAGGGAACAGGCCACAGGACGGGTCTTGTCCTCGCCACTGCCGGCGCGGCCGTAACCCGCCTGTCGGTACGGGACGAAAATCTCACCGGTCCGGTGCTTGATCTTGCCTTCGAAAGCGGTCTTGCCGCGGCGCAACCGCTTGCGGCACGCAGGCCCGACAGGACCTATGAGGTCGGTCTCGTCGGCAACATGATGACCTATCGCTGGGGGCTCGAAGGGGCGGAAAGGCTGGTCGCGGCGAAGGGGGAGCGGATCGAGATCACGCTCGTCAACCGGTCGATGATGGCCCATCCGATGCATCTTCATGGCCATCATTTCCAGGTGGTTGCTGTCAATGGCCAGCGTTTTTCCGGCGCCGTTCGCGATACGCTCATCCTGCCGCCAATGCAGTCGGCGACCATCGCCTTCGATGCGGGCAATCCCGGCAAGTGGGCTTTCCACTGCCATCATCTCTATCACATGGTCTCGGGCATGATGGCCTTCGTGACCTATGAAGGTTACTGACGGCACACGGCCGGCCTTGTGAGAGAGGGCCGAACTGTGCCATCTAGGCGTCGCGCCACAGGGGCGCGGCGCTGGCAGGACTAATGATGCACCAAGACAATTCCCCGAAGGGCACCGATCCCGTATCCGACAGCCTGCCGCCGAAGGAAGCGCCGGGAACGAAGCTGCTGCTCGAACTCGGCCCCCTGCTGATCTTCTTCTTCACCAATCTCCGGGGTGCGTGGCTGATCGAGCGCTTTCCGGCGCTTGGGCAGCTGGGCGGACCGCTGTTCGTCGCATCTGCCGCCTTCATGGTGGCCACGGTGATCTCGCTCACGGTGTCGAAGCTCGTCTACCGGCACCTGCCGCTGATGCCGCTGGTTTCGGGGGCGATCGTCATCGTCTTCGGCGCGCTTGGGCTCTATCTGCAGAACGAAGTCTTCTTCAAGATGAAGGGCACGATCATCAACACGCTCTTCGGCGTGGCCCTGCTTGGAGGTCTCCTCTTCGGCAAGTCGTTGCTCGGGCACGTCTTCAACTCCGCCTTCCAGCTGGATGACGAAGGCTGGAAGAAGCTTACCCTTCGCTGGGGCCTTTTCTTTCTGTTTCTCGCGGTTCTCAACGAGGTCGTGTGGCGGAATTTCAGCGACGACACCTGGGTCGCCTTCAAGGTCTGGGGTACCATGCCCATCACCATTCTCTTCACGCTGTCGCAGATGCCGCTGATCCTCAAGCACAGTCTCGAAGGCAGGGACGAGGCATGAGCGCGGCGCCTTCGCAGGCAAGGCGGGTGTTTCCCTTCGCCGGTCTCCTGCTTCTGGCGCTTGCCGTGCAGGTGGCGATGGAGCGCTTTTTTGGCCGGCTATGGATCTGTGCCTGCGGGGAGGTGAAGCTTTTCGAAGCATCCGTGCATTCGGAAGGCAATTCCCAGCATATTGCCGACTGGTATAGCCCCAGCCATGTGGAACATGGCTTCCTGTTTTATGGTCTTGCCTGGCTGTTGCTCCGCCGCTTTCCGAAATGGGTCTGGCTGGCCGCGGCGCTGGTGCTCGAAAGCGCCTGGGAGGTGCTTGAGAATACGCCGCTGATCATCGATCGCTATCGTTCTGCGACGATTTCCTACCATTATTATGGCGATAGCATCCTGAATTCGGCGATGGACACGCTGATGATGACCTTGGGCTTCTGGCTCGCCGCGCGGATGCCGGTGCGGCTCACCATCGGGCTGGCGCTCTTTGCGGAGCTGCTGACGCTCTATCTGATCCGGGACAATCTGACGCTGAACATCATCATGCTGATTCATCCGATCGAGGCGATCAAGACCTGGCAGGCTGCCCTTTAGATCAGGAGCCCTGCTTCTTCAGCGCCGCTTCCACCGCCGGATAGAATCCCTCCGCCAGGCTCTTCTGATCGAAGGGGCCGACGCGCTTGTAGAGGATCGTGCCATCCGGGCCGACCAGATAGGTTTCCGGAATGCCGTAGACGCCCCAGTCGATTGCGGCTGCCCCCTTCGGATCGACGCCGATTGCGGCATAAGGGGTGCCGAGTTCCTTCAGAAAGGCGAGTGCTCCTTCCGTCTTGTCCTTGTAATTGATGCCGACGATGTTCAGCCGCTTGTCCTTCGAAAGTTCGAGAAGGATCGGATGTTCCTCGCGGCAGGGGATGCACCAGGACGCAAAGACATTCACCACCGTCAGCTTGCCCGCGATTGCCGAATCGGTCAGGGCTGGCACGCCCGATCCTTCCAGCGGCGCGAGCGCAAGGCTCGGCGCACGGGTTCCGATCAGCGCGGAGGGAATTTCGGATATGTCCTTGCCGTTCACATCCTGCTCGTAAAGGATCTTCGCGGCACCGGCGGCAATCGCGCCGAAGACGAGAAGCGGAATGAGGGCGATGAGCAGACGGCCCTTGCCCGCGGGTTTGCCGGTTTCGGGAAGAGGGGTGGTCATGGCTGGCCTTTCTCTTCCTGGTGGGCAGCGGAGCGACGGCGAATGCCGGCCGCTTCCAGTTCCTTCAGTGCCCTTTGCTGGGCTTTTCCATCCAGATAGGTCCAGAGCGTCAGCGCCAGGACCACCAGAACGGCTGCGGCATAGGAGAGGTTGACGTAGAAGGCATGGGACATGGCTCAGGCCTCCCGGTTTGCCATGCGCGCCGCAAGCCGCCGCTGGGCCGAGACACGCCGGCGCCAGATCTCGTTGCGGATCGCAAGGAAATGCAGCGTGAAGAAAAGCAGCGTGAAGGCTGCGGCCATGACGAGCAGCGGCCGCAGGAATTCCGGATCGATGGCAGAACCGCCCATGCGCATGACGCTTGCCGGCTGGTGCAGCGTGTTCCACCATTCCACGGAAAACTTGATGATCGGGATGTTGACGAAGCCGATCAGGATCAGCACGGCAGAAACGCGGGCCGCCCGGGCGGGATCGTCAAAGGCGCGCATCAGGGCAATCAGCCCCAGATACATCAGAAAGAGGACGAAGACCGAGGTCAGCCGGGCATCCCATTCCCACCAGGTGCCCCACATGGGCTTGCCCCACAACGACCCCGTGATCAGCGCCAGAAAGGTGAAGCCGGCACCGAGGGGCGCGGCGGCCTTGGCGGAGACATCGGCCAGCGGATGGCGCCAGACGAGCGTACCGAGCGCGGAAGCCGCCATGATCGAATAGCACATCATCGACAGCCAGGCAGCCGGCACATGCACATACATGATGCGCACCGTCTCGCCCTGCTGGTAATCCCCTTCCGTGGTGAAGGAGAGGTAGAGCCCGACGGCAAACAGCAGCGCCGTGGCGACGGCAAGGAAGGGCACGATGCGGGCCGTCAATCCGAGGAAGACCGTCGGATTCGCGAGATCGCTGAACTTCTTGATGGCAGGAATGGGTTCGCTCATGGGCCTTTCCTTATCGCGAAGCCGGGGCCGCTGCAATTGATCAAGATCAATCTGAATTGCCGCGCAGGGCGAAGGCTGCCCCCAGCGGGCCGATAACCGCAAAGAACAGCGTAATTGCGGCGAGAAAGGCGAAGGGCGGCAGGAAGGGGGCGGGATCTTCCACCGCCGCATAGGAAGCGCTGACGCCAAAGATCAGCACCGGCACGGTGAGCGGCAGAATGAGGATCGAGACCAGCAGGCCACCGCGGGGAAGCGTGACCGCGACCGCGGCTCCGGCCGCACCGATAAAGGTGATCGCCGGCGATCCGACGAGCAGGGTCAGCATCACCGCGCCGATTGCCACCTCGTTCATGTTCATGAAAAGGCCGAGGAGCGGCGAGGCCAGCACCAGCGGCAGGCCGGTTGCCGTCCAGTGGGCGAGGCATTTGACGAGGACCGTCAGAACGAGCGGCGTTTCCTGCATCAGCATCAGGTCGAGGGAGCCATCATCGCGCTCAGCCTGGAACAGGCGATCGAGCCCGAGCAGCGAGGCGAGCAGCGCCCCGATCCAGACGATGGCCGGGCCGATGCGGGAAAGCAGGTTGAGATCGGGGCCGACACCGAAGGGCACAACGGCCACAACCGTGGTGAAGAAGAGAACGCCGATCAGTGCGCCACCGCCGGCGCGCACGGACAGCTTCATGTCCCGGAGGAAGAGCGACATCATGCGGCATAATCCCCTTCGTAGCGGAAGCCCTTCATTTCCAGTTGCCGCGTTTCGGCAAGGCCAAGCGGCTGATGGGTGGCGGCAAGCACAAGGCCTCCCGCTTCCAGATGCCGGGTGACGAGGCCCGCAAACAGCCGGTCGGCCGCGAAATCGAGGGCCGCCGTCGGCTCGTCCAGAATCCAGATGGGGCGATGGGCAACGAGAAGCTTTGCCATGGCAAAGCGGCGCTGCTGTCCCGCAGACAGATAGCCGAAGGGGAGATGGGTGATGCCGGAAAGCCCGATCGCCTCTGCTGCCTCCTCGATGTCGAGCCCGCGGCCGCCCGGAAAATCGCCGAGCCAGGTCTGCCAGAAGGCGAGATTCTCGCGCACCGTCAGTTCCTGCTTCATCGCATTGCGGTGCCCGAGATAGTGGCTCGCCTCGCCAGCGCGCCGGCCTGATTCGATCCCGGCGCCGGTAAGTCTGACCCGTCCGGTCTCCGGCGAGATGAGACCGGCCACCGTGCGCAAGAGCGTCGACTTGCCGGAACCGTTGCGGCCGGTGACGACAAGCGCTTCGCCTGCGGCCAACTCAAAGGAAAGATTGGAGAAAAGCAGATCGTCACCGCGTCGGACGGAGAGATTTTCGGCAAGGAGCCGCATGGGGTGCATCCACCTTTCGGAAACCGGAAATTTTAAAAATCTCCAGATTGGACCTTCGTTCATCTGGCACCTATGTACGAAATTATTTATAAGGCACGCAACCACGCCAGCGGCCGGCGTGATTCTCATCCTTCCGCCGAACTTGGGGTTCTCCCTCACGTGCGGACAGCGGAAATGGTCGCACCCGCATCCTGATGTGCATCAAGTGCATGGGCGTTCGCACGACTGTGTTGGCTATCAGACGAAACGGGGTCACTCGTGTCCAAATCACTCGACAGCTTCAATTGCCGTTCGACGCTCACCGTGGATGGCAAGGAATACGTCTATTACAGCCTGCCCAAGGCTGAGGCGAACGGTCTTGCCGGCGTTTCCAAGCTTCCCTATTCGATGAAGGTTCTGCTGGAGAACCTGCTGCGCAACGAAGACGGCCGCTCCGTCACCAAAGCCGACATCGGGAGCATTGCCGCCTGGCTGAACGACAAGGGCAAGGCAGAAGCGGAAATCGCCTACCGCCCGGCCCGCGTGCTGATGCAGGACTTCACCGGCGTTCCCGCCGTCGTCGACCTTGCCGCCATGCGCGATGCCATGGTGTCGCTCGGTGGCGACCCGGAAAAGATCAACCCGCTCGTGCCCGTCGACCTCGTCATCGACCACTCGGTCATCGTGGACGAATTCGGCACGCCCCAGGCCTTCGCCCGCAACGTCGAGCTCGAATACCAGCGCAATGGCGAGCGCTACCGCTTCCTGAAGTGGGGCCAGCAGGCCTTCAAGAACTTCCGCGTGGTTCCCCCGGGCACCGGCATCTGTCACCAGGTCAATCTCGAATATCTCGGCCAGACGGTCTGGACCAAGGACGAGGACGGCGAGACCATTGCCTATCCGGATACCTGTGTCGGCACCGACAGCCACACGACCATGATCAATGGTCTCGGCGTTCTGGGCTGGGGCGTGGGCGGCATCGAGGCAGAGGCTGCCATGCTCGGCCAGCCGGTTTCCATGCTGCTGCCTGAAGTCATCGGCTTCCGCCTCACCGGCAAGCTCAAGGAAGGCGTGACGGCGACCGACCTGGTGCTGATGGTCGTGCAGATGCTGCGCAAGAAGGGCGTCGTCTCCAAGTTCGTCGAATTCTTCGGCCCCGGCCTCGATCACATGTCGCTCGCCGACCGTGCGACCATCGGCAACATGGGTCCGGAATATGGCGCGACCTGCGGCTTCTTCCCCGTCGATGGCGAAACGATCAACTATCTCACCATGTCCGGCCGCAAGAAGGATCGCATCGCGCTCGTCGAAGCCTATTCGAAGGCGCAGGGCATGTGGCGCGAGGGTGACGGTTCCGACCTCGTCTTCACCGACACGCTCGAACTCGACCTTGGCGATGTGGTTCCGGCCATGGCCGGCCCGAAGCGTCCGGAAGGCCGCGTCGCGCTGGAAAACATCGCAGCCGGCTTCGCCACCGCGCTTGAAAACGACTACAAGAAGCCCGGCCAGCTTTCCAACCGCTATGCGGTCGAAGGCACGGATTTCGATCTCGGCCATGGCGACGTCACCATTGCCGCCATCACCTCCTGCACCAACACCTCCAACCCCTCGGTTCTCATCGCTGCCGGCCTTCTCGCCCGCAATGCGGTGGCGAAGGGCCTGAAGTCCAAGCCCTGGGTCAAGACCTCGCTGGCACCGGGATCCCAGGTGGTCGGCGAATATCTGGAGAAGTCCGGCCTGCAGAAGGATCTGGATGCGCTCGGCTTCAACCTGGTCGGCTTCGGCTGCACGACCTGCATCGGTAATTCCGGCCCGCTGCCGGCTCCGGTTTCCAAGACCATCAACGACAAGGGTCTGATTGCCGCTGGCGTTCTGTCCGGCAACCGCAACTTCGAAGGCCGCGTCTCGCCGGACGTACAGGCCAATTATCTCGCCTCCCCGCCGCTCGTCGTCGCCTATGCGCTGGCCGGCACGGTGCAGAAGGACCTGACCCGCGAGCCGATCGGTGAAGACCAGAACGGCAACCCGGTCTATCTGAAGGACATCTGGCCGACCTCGCACGAGATCCAGGAGTTCATCATGAAGTATGTGACCCGGGAACTCTACGAAACGAAGTATGCCGACGTCTTCAAGGGCGATGCGAACTGGCAGGCGGTCAACGTGCCGGCTGGCCAGACCTATGCCTGGGAAGATTCTTCCACCTACGTCCAGAACCCGCCCTACTTCGTCGGCATGGGCAAGACCGGCGCCGGCGTCACCGACATCAAGGGTGCGCGGGTACTGGGCCTCTTCGGCGACAAGATCACCACCGACCACATTTCTCCGGCCGGTTCGATCAAGGCGCAGTCGCCCGCAGGCGCTTATCTGCTCGGCCATGGCGTCGGCGTCGCCGACTTCAACCAGTACGGCACGCGTCGCGGCAATCATGAGGTGATGATGCGCGGAACCTTCGCCAACATCCGCATCCGCAACCACATGCTCGGCCCGAACGGCAAGGAAGGCGGCTACACCATCCACTATCCGTCCAAGGAAGAGATGTCGATTTATGACGCGGCCATGCAGTACAAGGCCGAGGGCGTTCCGCTCGTCATCTTTGCCGGTGTCGAATATGGCAACGGCTCCTCGCGCGACTGGGCGGCAAAGGGCACCAACCTGCTCGGCGTTCGCGCGGTGATCTCACAGTCTTTCGAGCGCATCCACCGCTCGAACCTTGTCGGCATGGGCGTCATTCCCTTCTGCTTCGAGGAAGGCACGACCTGGCAGACCCTCAATCTCAAGGGCGATGAACTCGTGACCATCGAAGGCCTCGAGAACATCAAGCCGCGCGAGAAGAAGATCGCCAAGATCACCTATGGCGACGGCACGGTGAAGGAGGTTCCGATCCTCTGCCGCATCGATACGCTGGACGAAGTCACCTACGTCAACAATGGCGGCATCCTGCAGACGGTGCTGAGAGACCTCGCCGCCTGACGCGCATGAAGCCAGGCAAGAACAACAGGGCCGGATCTTCGCGATCCGGCCCTTTTTTCATCTCACCCGAACGTGACTTTTCCCCTTGCCCTGAAGTCTGTATGAAGCCTTGATGAGCAAATGCACGCGCCCCCGCCGCCTTCCGCTTCCCGGATCTTGCGCGGTTCGCATGGACAGGGACAGATGAAGCGACTGGTGATGATGGCTCTCGGAATGGCGATCCTGCCGCTTGCCGATCTGGCAAGCGCGGCGGAGGCGCTCGTGCCGAAGGGGGTCGTCGAGCTGTTCACGTCGCAGGGTTGCTCTTCCTGCCCCAAGGCGGACGCCGCCTTCGAAAAGCTCGCCCATGACCCCTCGGTCATCGCGCTTTCCTATCATGTGGATTACTGGAACTATCTTGGCTGGAACGATACGCTGAGCACGCCCGAGAACACTCGCCGGCAGTATGATTATGCAGCCGGCCTCGGTCGGTCGAACGTCTATACGCCGCAGGCGGTTCTCAATGGTCGCGCCCATCTCAATGGCGGGGATCTCCGGGGCATCGAACAGCAGATCGGCACGCTTGCAGCCAGGCAGCAGGCGCTGGACATTCCGGTGACGGTCGAACTCGACGAGGATTGTATCCGCATCGGCGTCGGCGCGGGAAAGGGTGCTGCCCATGTGGTGATCGCCTATTTCACGCCCGAGCTCGACGTTCGCATCGAGAAGGGCGAAAATGCTGGCAAAACCATTTCCTACCATAATGTGGTTTCGTCCATCGAAACCATCGGCATGTGGGAAGGCGAGGCGCTGAAGCTGCAATTGCCGATCGATGTTCTCGGCAAGCATGGCCGGGAGCGGGCCGCCATCCTCGTCCAGACGGAACGTCCCGGCGGGGCGCTCGGTCCGATTCGCGGTGGAGCACTCGTTCCCGTTCCCGGCGCCTGAGAAAGGGCCGGTCCGACCACGACTGGGCTGGGAAGGGTGAGGCCGGACCGGGACCGGTCCATATACGCGCAACCGGTTTTCCTGGAATGCCAGAGCATTGCGGCAAGCATTCGGCATGATTGGGGCATTTCCGGATCCGTCCCCTCCACATATCGCGGCTTGCTTTTTGTCTGGTCTGAGGCAAACTGTCATGGAGTTGTCGTGAAACGTGGCGGACAAGAGCGGTCATGACGGATGACGTGAAGGGCGAGGGCCGAGGGCCGGACGCAGAGGGCGCCGAAACGGTGATCGTTGATCTCCGTGCCTATCGGCAGAGCCGGGATCCCCTGCCCGTAACCTTCCACCGACGGGAGCTGGACATGATCCTCTGGATCTATGGGCGCATGGTCGGAGAAGGCGAGTGGAAGGACTATGCCATCGACCACCTGAAGGACCGAGCGGTGTTTTCCGTGTTCAAGCGTTCGGGCGAGATGCCGCTCTACCGCATTGAGAAAAACCCCAAACTGTCTGCGAAACAGGGCGCCTATTCTGTCACCAATACCCATGGCATGATTCTCAAGCGCGGCCATGATCTGAAGCAGGTGCTCAAGGTCTTCGACAAGGCCCTGAAGCTGATCGACCCTTGAAGGACATGATGGCGGACAGCAAAAAGGCGGCCCGGGGCCGCCTTTTTTCGTATTCCATCCGCCGAAGCGCATCAGTTGCGGCTGTTGCCGAGGAAGCGCAGCAGGAAGAGGAAGAGGTTGATGAAATCCAGATAGAGCTGGAGAGCACCCATGATGGCCTTGCGGCCGGCCATGTCGGCACCATCGCCCTCGTAGTAGGATTCCTTGATCTTCTGCGTATCCCAGGCGGTGAGGCCGGCAAAGACCAGGACGCCCACAACCGAGATGGCGAAGTTCAGCGCCGAGGATGCGAGGAAGATGTTCACCAGCGAGGCAATCAGCAGACCGAAGAGGCCCATGACCAGGAAAGAGCCCATGGCCGTCAGGTCACGCTTCGTCGTGTAGCCGTAGAGGGACAGCGCGCCGAAGGAGGCGGCCGAGACGAAGAATGTCTGGACGATGCTCTGGCCGGTATAGACCGCAAAGATCGATGAAAGCGAAAGACCCATCAGGCCTGCATAGACCCAGAAGGAGGTCTGGGCGGCCGATACGCTCATGGAGTTGATTCGGATGCTCAGGAAAAACACCATGGCGAGCGGGGCGAGCATGACCACCCAGCGCAGCGGGCTCAGGTAGATCGCGTT
The DNA here is from genome assembly GCA_945952415.1 of uncultured Rhizobium sp. Classification (GTDB taxonomy): domain Bacteria; phylum Pseudomonadota; class Alphaproteobacteria; order Rhizobiales; family Rhizobiaceae; genus Gellertiella. Next base: position 216,887 of record CAMFIF010000004.1, read on the forward strand.
GCCGAAAGCCGTCAGCTCACCACCCGGCCCGAAGGCGGCGGAGAAGGTACCGTAAGCCGCGATGCCCGTGATGACCAGGCCCAGTGCCATCAGATTATAGACCTTCAGCATGTAGCTGCGCAGGCCTTCGTCAATCACCGCTCCGGTCTGGGCACTTGCCGTGCGGTTCTGGAAGTCGCGAAGATCAGCCATTTTATCCTCTTTGAAAGCTCCGGCACCGTTCGTCATCGAACTGGCTGCTGGCGGAGCCACAGCATACCTGTATGCAATATGAGGTGGTGGCGAAACACTTACAAGTGGTTTCGCGTCGAATCTCGCGCTTCTCCCTGACGGCTAGAGTTCGCGCAGATGGGGTGCCGCGCGCTGGCCGAGAATGCGCCATGTGCCGGCAAGACCGATCCCCACGGTGATGCAAAGCCCGATGGCGAGGGTGGCGAGCATCGTGAGGGTATCGAAGGAGAAGGGGAGCTTCATGATGCGGGTGATCACGTACCAGGCCGAAAAGCCTCCCGACAGTGCGGCAAAAAGCGCCGTCGAAGCGCCGAGGATACCATATTCCAGCACATAGGTTCGGATAAGCATGAGGCGGGTGGCGCCCAGCGTCTTCAGCACCACGGCATCATGAAGGCGCGCCCGGTTGCCGGCCGCAAGCGCGCCGGCAAGCACAAGCACCGAGGTGACGAGGGCAATGGCTGCCGCCGCACGGATGGCATTGGCAAGCCGTCCCGTAAGCGCCGCCACCGTATCCAGCGCATCCTTGACCCGGATCGAGGTTACTGCGGGATAGGTGGAGGCTGCCGCCCGCATCAGCTCGCGCTCCTGTTCCAGGCTCATGTCCGGCTTGGTGATGGTGGCAAGCCATGCATGCGGTGCGCCCTTGAATGTGCTCGGGGAGAAAACCATGACGAAATTGATCGACATGGAATCCCACTGGACCGTCCGCAGATTGGCGATCCGGGCGGTGATGCGGCGGCCGAGCACGTTGACGGTAATCGTGTCGCCGCGCTTCAGCCCGAGCTGGCCGGCTTCTTCCGCGGAGAAGGAGACGAGCGGTTCGCCCGCATAGTCTTTCTGCCACCAGTCTCCCTCGGTCAGCTTGGCATTGGCGGGAAGCGCTTCCGAATAGGTGATGCCGCGGTCGCCGTTCAAAACCCATTTGCCCTCCGGGGCGACCGACAGTTTCGAAATATCGGTGCCGTTCAGCGCGACGATGCGGCCGCGCAGCATGGGCACTGCCTCGATCTTGCCGCCCTTGGCCTTTTCGGCAAGGAGCGCCGAAAAGCCCTCTTTATCCCTCGACTGTATGTCGATGAAGAAGAAGTTGGGCGCCTTCTCCGCAAGCGTCCCCGTCAGCTGGCTTCGCAGGTTGACGTCGATCAGCGACAGGCCGACGAGCAGGGCCAGACCGAGCCCGAGGGAGAGGACAACCGGGCCGGTGAGCGCCCCGGGCCTGTGGATGTTGCCGATCGCCATCCGCAGCGCCGTGGAGCGCGGTCGGGGTACGCGCCTTGCGAGCGCCGCCACGCCCCGGCCGACCAGTCGGAGGGCCACGAAGCCGATTGCAATCGCCACCAGCGCATTGACTGCGATCCGCCTGTCGGCGGCCGTCAGGATGGCAAGCGCCGCAAGGGCCGCCAGCGCCAGCCCCAGCATGGCGAGATCCCGCATTGCCGGCCAGCCTTCGGCGGCCGCATCGCCATCGCGAAAGAGCGTGACTGCCGAGATCCGCCGCGCCGCGCCGAGCGGCAGGATGGAAAAGGCGACGGTCGTGAGCAGGCCAAAGCCGGTGGCGAGCGCCAGCGCTGCCGGGAAAAGCTGGAAGGACGTGTCGACCGGGAGGATGCTTGCGAGATAGGGCATGGCAATCGTCGGCGCGAACACCCCGATCGCCAGGCCAATGGCAATGCCGAGCAGCGCGACCAGCATGACCTGGGTGAAATAGATGCCGGTTATCAGGCCTGCCGGCGCGCCCAGGCACTTGAAGGTGGCAATGGTGGTGCGGCGCGATTCAAGATAGGCCCGCACCGCATTGCCGATGCCCACACCGCCGACGATCAGAGCCGTGAGGCCGACCAGCGTCAGGAACTGCGTGAAGCGGTTGATGTTCTCGCCGAGCGCCGGGGCCGCATTGCGACTGCTGCGAATGGACCAGCCGGCATCGGGAAAGGTGGTGTCGGCGGTTTTTGCCAGCGCCTTCGTATCGGTAGAGGCGGGCAGGCGCAGGCGATAGGCCTCCTTGGTCAGGCTGCCGACCTGCACGAGGCCCGTGCTGGCCAGCCCCTCATGGGACAGCATCAGCCGAGGGGCAAATCCGAAGCCTTCGGAGACCGCATCCGGCTCGTTTTCCAGAAGGCCCGTGATGGTAACGACCGCATTGCCGAGAAGAACCTGATCTCCCACCCGAAGAGAGAGCCGGTCGAGCAGGCCCTGCTGGGCGATTGCGCCGTAAACGCCCTTCTGATCGGCTGCCAGAAGCGCCTTCAGGTCCTTGGCCGGCGCGGTCGCCACGGCACCGTAGAGCGGATAGGCGGCATCGACCGCCTTCAATTCGGCCAGCGACTGGTCGGTGCCGTCCGCACGGCGAACCATGGATCGGAGGGTCGTCGTATGGGAGACCGTGCCGTTCTTTTCGAGCCAGGCGCGCTCTTCCGCGGTTGCCTGCCGGTTGGTGAGTTCGAACCTTATATCGCCCGCCAGCAACTGCCGGCCTTCGGTTGCCATGGTCTGCTGGACAGTGGCGGAGATGGAGTTGATGGCTGCAATGGCGCCTGTGCCAAGGGCGATACAGGCGATGAAAACGAGGAAGCCGCGAAGGCCGCCGCGCATTTCCCTGAGCGCGAAGCGGAGCGCGAGGCCGAAGGAAAAGGCAGGCCCGATCATGCAAGCGCCCTTTCCGGGGCGGGTACGGCGGCTGCTATCCGGCCCGATTGCATTTGCACCTGTCTTTCGCACCGGGCGGCCAGCGAGGGATCATGGGTGACGAGCAGCATGGTCATCGCCCTCTCGCGCTGCTTTGCAAAGAGGAGGTCTGCAATACGGGCCCCGGTTTCCCCATCAAGATTGCCGGTGGGCTCGTCGGCGATGAGAAGCGAGGGCTCCGGGGCGAGCGCGCGGGCAATCGCCACCCGCTGCTGCTCGCCGCCCGAAAGCTGGCCCGGATAGTGGTGCAGCCTCTCGCCGAGCCCGACGGAGGCCATCTCCCGGGCCGCACGGTCGAAGGCATCGGGCACGCCGGCAAGCTCCAGCGGCACGGCGACATTCTCAAGCGCGGTCATGTTGGGGATCAGGTGGAAGGACTGGAAGACGATGCCGATATTGCGTCCGCGAAAAGCAGCCAGCCCATCCTCGCTCATCGCGTGCAGCGCGTGCCCGGCGATGTCGAGCGTGCCGCTGTCCAGCCGTTCGAGGCCGGCAAGAACCATGAGGAGCGTCGACTTGCCCGAGCCTGAGGGACCGACAATGCCCACGGCCTGCCCCCGGGCAATGGCCAGATCCACCGATTTCAGGACATGGACGCGGGCGGCATCCCGGCCCAGCGTCAGATCGGCGTTTTTGAGCTCTATGATCGTTTCACTCATGGAGGGGCGGTCCTATATAGAGATGGAACGGGGCGATGCGCCTCAGCCTAGGTAAGGTGGTCCTCATGCGGTTTAAAGCGCTTGTCCGATTTTGTTTGATGACGATCCTGTTATCTCCTGCGCTCGCTGCAGCAAAGGCCGCTCCGCTGAAGCTCGTGGCCTTCGGCGACAGCCTGATGGCCGGCTATGAATTGCCGGCCGCCGATGCCTATCCCGCCAAACTCGCGGCCGCCCTGAAGGCCGCGGGCCTGGATGTGGTGATCGAAAATGGCGCGGTTTCCGGCGATACGACGGCGGACGGTCTTGCCCGTCTCGACTGGACCATTCCCGACGACACCGACGGGGTGCTTCTGGAGCTCGGGGCGAATGATGCGCTGAGAGGGGTTTCCCCCGTCGAAACCCGCAACAATCTCAAGGCCATGCTCGATCAGCTCCGCAAGCGCGGCATTCCGGTCATGCTGTTCGGCATGCTCGCGCCGCCGAACATGGGAAAGGACTATGCGGAGGCTTTCAACCGCATCTATCCGGAACTTGCAGCCGAGCACGGGGTTTCCCTCTATCCGTTTTTCCTGGACGGCGTCATCACGGACAGCGCCCTCAAGCTCTCGGACGGCATGCATCCCAATGCCAAGGGGGTGGACAGGCTGGTCGAGAAAACCCTTCCGGACGTGCAATCCTTTGTGCACACCCTAAAGCCACGCGCAAAGTAGGGATTGCACAGTGGCTGCATGCATGATTCGGTGAAGCTGTTCTGTAAAGATTCGGGGAGGCCTCGATATGCCGAGACTGTTCACTGCCCTCGAAATCCCGCGCCAGGCGGCGCTCAGCCTCTCCCTTCTTCGTGGTGGTCTTCCAGGTGCCCGCTGGATCGATGTGGAAAACTACCACATCACCCTGCGCTTCATCGGCGACGTGGACGGGCGCACGGCCGATGAAATCGTTGACCGGCTGGATCGGATCGACCGCCCCGAGTTCCAGCTCAATCTTACCGGAACCGGCTCCTTTGGCTCGCGCAAGCCTCATTCGGTCTGGGCCGGCGTTACCCATGAGCCGGACATGTATGCGCTCCAGGCGGAAATCGAGCGCATCTGCCAGAGGATCGGCCTGCCGCCGGATCCCCGGAAGTTCTCCCCCCATGTCACGCTGGCCCGGCTGAAATCCTCGCGGGTCGATGACGTGGTCCACTATCTGCAGGAGCGCAGCAACTTCCTGACGTCGCCTTTCACGGTGTCCCGCTTCGTGCTTCTCTCCTCGCGGGAGTCGGTGGGCGGCGGTCCTTACATCACGGAAGAGGTCTTCTCCCTCCGGGAGGCTTCCCAACCCGCCGTTCCGGAGCATTTCCTGCACCCATGACCATCCCCCGCGCGCGAACGCCCGATTATGCCATGCTCGATCCGGCCGCCGTCGATACGGCGCTGGAGAGCCTGCCGGGCTGGAGCGTGACAGAAAGCGGCCGGGCCTTGCGACGGGTCTTCCAGTTCAAGAATTTCACCGATGCCTTCGGCTTCATGACGGAAGCGGCACTCCTGGCCGAAAAGATCAATCACCATCCGGAATGGTCGAATATCTATGGGAAGGTGGATGTTCTGTTGACGACCCATGCCACGGGCGGCATCACCGATTTCGATGTCCACATGGCCGTGATGATGAACCGTGCCGCCGCCCGGCGGGGCATCTGAGCAATCCGACGCCTTACCCCCTGCGCCCTGAATTTGAAAAATGGGCACCGGCGCACCATATCCTTTGGCAAGGCTGATTACCGAGGTGCGCTGTCCCATGGACGACATCAAATATGGCGAGATCCTTCTGCCCGGCGACGACGAGACGATCGACCGCCGGGAAAAGACCGTGCGGGAAAAGTTCTGGACGGTGCTGCGCAAATCGGCGCGGCGCATTCCCTTTGCCCGGGATGCGGTCGCTGCCTTCTACTGCGCGGTCGATCCGGCCACCCCGCGCCGGGTGAAGGGCATATTGCTCGCGGCGCTTGCCTATTTCATCATGCCGCTCGATGCCATCCCCGATGTGTTCACCGTCATCGGCTTCACCGACGACCTTGCGGTGTTGACCACCGCCATTGCCATGGTGCGCGGCCACATGCGGGAAGACCATTATGCGCTCGCCGACCGGGCGCTTGCCGATCCGATCGAGCCGCCGAAGGATTGAGCCCAACTCTTGCCCCAATCATTGGCTTTGGAATGGTGACGTGTTCCAGCCTTGCCGGAATATGAACCGCAGTGCGTCTTTCTGGCCTCTTTCGAGACGTTTTAACGGAAAGTCCTCTCGGATTTCATGCTTTGTTAAGGTGAATTAAGTCTAATTAAATGGAATCGGCTCATAGTTTCGGCTTCACACCTGCGCCCTTGTGGCGAAGAAAGCCCAGTAACCGGCAGGAAAACATGTCTGTAAAACGTCTCGCAACTGCTCTCACCCTTGTCTTGGCCAGCGCAGGCGTAGCCTTTGCACAGGCGCCGACCCGCATTCAGCAGTTCAAGGCGTGGGGTGCCTATTCCTACAAATCCAATGGCGGCACGGTTTGCTACGTGCTGTCGGTGCCCACGTCCAAGGAACCGGCCAAGGTGGACCATGGGGAGGTCTTCTTCATTGTCTCCCAGCGTCCGGGCCAGAACATTTCCTACGAACCGCAGGCCATGATGGGCTATACGCTCAAGGAAGGCTCCAAGGTCAACGTCCAGATCGACAACAAGACCTTTGTGATGTTCACCAAGGACAAGGCCGCCTGGGTGGAGAACGCCGCCGAAGAGCCCGCTCTCGTCATGGCCATGAAGACCGGCAAGAGCATGACGGTCAGCGCCCAGTCGCGCAAGGGTACGCCCACCAGCTATGCCTATTCGCTGCAGGGCATCTCGGCCGCGCTGAAGCAGATCGAAAGCTGCAAGTAAGCGCATTTGCGACGGATCTTGCGTGAAAGGCCGGTTTTCCGGCCTTTTTTCGTTGGTGCCTTTGCGCGGGGATGACGCGCGGCGAATTTAGTGCTAAAGCCGCCCGCATATGGGCCACGTGCCCCTTCCTCGCGCGGCCTCCCGTGAATGAGGATGCCAAGGCCCGTCCCGGCGGATGGGCCTGCCATTTCATGGAAAAGCAGATGACCGTGACCGATATCCAGACCGGGACGTTTTCGCCCGCCGCCATTTCCGGACGTGCAGCCTACAGCACGCTGCCCACCCTTATCGGCATGACCCGCGAGGACATGGCCGAAGCGCTGCGCGAACGGGGCATTCCCGAGCGGCAGATCAAGATGCGCGTCAGCCAGATCTGGCACTGGCTCTATGTGCGGGGCATTTCCGATTTCGACCAGATGACGAATGTCGCCAAGGACATGCGGACCATGCTGCGGGAGAATTTCTCCATCGCGCGTCCGGAGATCGTCGAGGAGCAGATTTCGAATGACGGGACGCGCAAATGGCTGTTGCGCTATCCGCCGCGCGGCGCGGGACGCCCGGTCGAGGTGGAAACCGTCTATATTCCCGAGGAGGGCCGGGGCACGCTGTGCATTTCCAGCCAGGTCGGCTGCACGCTGACCTGTTCCTTCTGCCATACGGGCACCCAGAAGCTCGTGCGCAACCTGACGGCAGAGGAAATCCTTTCCCAGCTTCTCCTTGCGCGCGACCGGCTCGGCGATTTTCCGGACCGGGATACGCCGGTCGGCGCCATGGTGCCTGCCGAAGGGCGCAAGATCACCAATATCGTGATGATGGGCATGGGCGAGCCGCTCTATAATTTCGAGGCGGTGAAGAAGGCGCTCCTGATCGCTTCGGACGGCGACGGTCTTTCGCTGTCGAAGCGCCGCATCACCCTCTCCACCTCGGGCGTCGTGCCGGAGATCTACCGCACGGGCGAGGAAATCGGCGTGATGCTCGCCATTTCGCTGCATGCGGTAAGGGACGATCTGCGCGACATTCTCGTGCCGATCAACAAGAAGTATCCGCTGAAGGAACTGATCGAAGCCTGCCGTGCCTATCCGGGCCTTTCCAATGCGCGGCGCATCACCTTCGAATATGTGATGCTCAAGGATATCAACGACAGCCTGGAAGATGCCAAGGGCCTGATTCAGCTGCTCAAGGGCGTGCCGGCGAAGATCAATCTCATTCCCTTCAATCCCTGGCCCGGCACCAATTACCAGTGCTCGGACTGGGAGCAGATCGAGAAATTTGCCGACTTCATCAACAATGCCGGCTATGCATCGCCGATCCGGACGCCCCGCGGTCGTGACATTCTCGCGGCTTGCGGCCAGTTGAAATCGGAATCCGAGCGGATGAAGAAAACCGAACGCATGGCTTTCGAGGCGATGATGATCGCCGGCCATGGCGAGGACGACGAGTAGTAGGCGGAAGGGACTTTCCGCCTCAGCGGCTCTGGGTCATCAGGATCTTGACGGCAAAGACCGAGAAGACGCCGGCAAAGGTATAATCGATCCCGCGCAGCACCTTCCGGTTGCCTGTCAGCCAGGCGGAGAGCCGGTCTGCGGCCAGCACGATGCCGATCACGATTGGCAGTGACACGACAATGAACCAGATGCCGAGAAAGAGCAGCTTGCCCGTGACATGCGGATCATCAGCGCTGATGAACTGGGGCAGGAAGGTCATGAAGAAGATGATGATCTTCGGGTTCAGGAGATTGACCCAGAAGCCGTTGAAGGCGGCGGATGCCAGGCTTTCGCGCGGGCTGCTCATGTCGGCAATGACGAAATTCGAGCCCTTGCGCACCGCCTGGAAGGCGAGCCAGGCAAGATAGCCGGCTCCACCGGTCTTCAGGACCGCAAAGGCGAGCGGCGAGGCGACGATCAGCGCGGAAATGCCGAAAGCCACCAGGCAGCTATGGACAATCAGCCCGACATTGGTTCCGGCGATCACCGCGAGCCCCGCACCGCGTCCGTCCTTCAGGGCGCGGCCGATGGAGAGCGTCATGTCAGGCCCCGGCGTCACCGCGAGCAGGATCGATGCGAGAGAAAAGGTGATGAGCGTGGAGAGCGAGGGCAAGAAGTCCATGATGCACCTGAAGACGGATTTCAGGGAGTGGTCACATATTCGCCTGCCCGTGTAAAGGCCGCTCCCTTACGGCTTTTCCTTCTCGAGAAAAGCCTGAAAGGCTGCGGCGTGATCCTTGTGCCAGCGCGACAGCGGGGGCCGGTTTTCGATGATGTCGTGGGCGGCCCAGAAGATGCGCTTTTCGTCGAGCGCGCGGGACACTTCATTGTCAGGGCAGAGAATGTAGAAATCACCGCGCGCCAGGCTTTCCAGCATGAAATCGACAGTCTGTTCCGGCGTCCAGGCGCCCGCGGGTTTTTCGGTGCGGCCATTGGCGGTCAGTGCCGTAAAGACGAAGCCGGGGATGAGGAGATGGGCGGAAATGCGTGCGCCGGACGTGTTGCGCAGATCATGTTCCAGCGCCTCTGTGAAAGCCTTCACACCGGCCTTGGAGACATTGTAGGCGGGATCTCCGGGAGGGGTGGTGATGCCCTGCTTGGAACCGGTATTGATGATCAGCGCATCCTCGCCATGGGCGATCATCGAAGGGCCGAAGGCGCGGCTGCCGTGAATGACGCCCATGAGATTGACGCCGAGCACCTGATCCCAGTTCGCCTGCGGGCCGAAGAGTGCGCTGCCCGGCTGGATGCCCGCATTGTTCATCAGCACATGCACCTTGCCGAAACGGGCATGAACCGTATCGCGAAGACCCTCGACCGAGGCAAGGCTTGCGACATCGGTGGTGACGGCCAGCACCTTCTCGTCGCTGCCCGCTTCGGCAGCCACCGCGGTGCGCGCATCTTCCAGCCGCTCCTCGGAAACATCGGCAAGCGCGACCATCATGCCGGCGCGGGCGAAGGCCCGGGCCGCGGCCAGGCCAATACCGGAGGCCGCACCGGTAACGACCGCAACATTGCCAGGCTTGATGGCGGAATGGGGCATGGAACTCTCCTTTTCGGGCATGTGAAAGAATTATGGGGCGGATGCCGGAGCTGTCAAACGTCAGGCGCGGTCATTCCGCACTTGCGCCTTCCCGCAATCTCGCTAAAAGTGCCGCCGAAATTTGGCAACGGGCGGTCCCTCCGTCCCCTGTTTACGGATCCTCATCATGGCATCGCACAAGCAAGTCAAGAAGGTCGTTCTCGCCTATTCCGGCGGTCTCGACACCTCGATCATCCTGAAATGGCTCCAGACGGAGCTCGGGGCAGAAGTGGTGACCTTCACCGCCGACCTCGGTCAGGGCGAGGAGCTGGAACCCGCGCGCAAGAAGGCCGAAATGCTCGGCATCAAGGAAATCTATATCGAGGATGTCCGCGAGGAATTCGTCCGGGATTTCGTCTTCCCGATGTTCCGGGCCAATGCGGTCTATGAGGGCGTCTACCTGCTCGGCACCTCGATTGCCCGTCCGCTGATCTCCAAACACCTGATCGACATTGCCGCCAAGACCGGCGCCGATGCCATTGCCCATGGCGCGACCGGCAAGGGCAACGACCAGGTTCGCTTCGAGCTCTCGGCCTATGCGCTGAACCCCGACATCAAGATCATTGCGCCGTGGCGCGACTGGTCCTTCAAGAGCCGCACCGATCTTCTGGAATTTGCCGAAAAGCACCAGATCCCGGTGGCCAAGGACAAGAAGGGCGAAGCGCCCTTCTCCGTCGATGCCAACCTGCTGCACTCCTCCTCCGAGGGCAAGGTTCTCGAAGATCCCGCCATCGAGGCTCCGGAATATGTGCATATGCGCACCATTTCGCCGGAAGCTGCTCCCGACAAGGCCACCATCATCAAGATCGGTTTCGAGCGTGGCGATGCGGTTTCCATCAATGGCGTGCGGATGAGCCCGGCCACGCTTCTGGCCAAGCTCAACGATTACGGCCGTGACAACGGCATCGGCCGCATCGACCTCGTGGAAAACCGCTTCGTCGGCATGAAGTCGCGCGGGGTCTACGAGACCCCCGGCGGCACCATCCTGCTGGCGGCGCACCGGGCGATCGAGTCGATCACGCTCGACCGCGGCGCGGCCCATCTCAAGGATGAGCTGATGCCGAAATATGCCGAGCTCATCTATTACGGTTTCTGGTTCTCGCCGGAACGCGAAATGCTCCAGGCGCTCGTCGACAAGAGCCAGGAGCATGTGGAAGGCGAAGTGACCCTCAAGCTCTACAAGGGCAATGTGATGGTGACGGGCCGCGAAAGCGCCAAGTCGCTTTATTCCGACAAGCTGGTGACCTTCGAGGATGACCAGGGCGCCTATGACCAGAAGGACGCAGCCGGCTTCATCAAGCTCAATGCGCTGCGCCTGCGCACGCTTGGCAAGCGCAACCGCCAGGGCTGATTACCCTCCGCTTACACAGGCCGAACGCCGCTCCCGAAACGGGGCGGCGTTTTCTTTTTCGGTGATCAGCCGAAGCTTCGCGATCCACGGCTGCGGCTGACGGAAACGAAGAGCGCATAGCTTGCCACGGCAAGCAGCTCCATGGCGGGGATGATCAGGCCGAAGGCCTGGAGCGGCGTGCCGACGAGGGCTGCCAGCGAACCTGCCAGAAAACCGCCCCCCATCTGGATGAAACCCATGAGCGCCGAGGCCGAGCCCGCGACGTCAGGAAAGGGCGCCAGCGTTGCCGTGACCACATGGGGGCTGACCATGGCAAGCCCGAAGGTGCAAAGGCCGACCGGAACCATGATCGTCAGATAGCCGGGAGTCATCAGATGGGTCGAGATCAGCATGGCGATGGCGCCGGCAAGGGTGAAGCATAGGCCGAGCTTCGCCGAACCGTGGCCGCCGAGACGCGGCGCGGCGGCGCGCAGCGCGACCGAGCCAAGGAAGTAGGAGCCCGTTTGCGCCAGCATGCCGATACCGAACTGGGTGGGCGTCAGCCCTACCATCTTGATCAGGATGAAGGGCAGCATGGTCGATTGCGCATAGAGCGCACCGATCGTGCCCATCAGCACCAGCGAGCCCGAGGCGAAGCGACTGTCCAGGAGAAGCCGCCCATAGGCGCGCACAAGCCTGCCGGGCCGGGCGAGCGAGGGATCGGGCCTTGCCGTTTCGGCAAGCAGGAAAAAGACGGTGAGAGCCGCAACGAGGCCGAAGGCGAGCAGGGCAAGAAAGACCGATTGCCAGCCGAAAGAGGCGAGCAGAAGCCCGCCCAGCGTCGGTGCCAGTGCAGGCCCGATGGCCAGCATGATGCCGATCGTGTTCATGATGCGGGCCGCTTCCTGGCCGGTGAACTGGTCGCGGACGATGGCGCGGGCAACCGCCGCGCCGATGGAGGCGCCCACCCCCTGGACGAGGCGGCCGGCAAGCAGCCAGCCGATATTGGCCGCAAAGGCCGCAATCACGCTGCCGGCGACGAAGATGGCGAGGAACAGGAGTGTCGCCTTGCGCCGTCCGATGGCATCGGAAAGCGGCCCGCCCGCGAGCTGCGCCAGGGCGAAGCCTGCGAAATAGAGGGACAGGCTCATCTTGATCGCGGATTCGGTGGTGGAAAAGACCTCCACCAGCCGCGGCATGGTGGGCGTATACATCGCCATGGCAATCGGGCCGAGCGCGGTCAGAAGCGCGCCGATAAGGCTCGTGCGCCGTTCAGTCATGATGGTTGAGGGCATGGCAGGTCTTAGAGCTTCAAGCGGGGGTCTCACGCAAATCTGGTTCGGAAATGCGCCGGGTCAACCCACCCTGCATGGGATCTGCCCGCTGGCAAGCGGTTTTCCTGAAGGCGCTCAGGAATTGATGAAGGCGAGCACGGATTCCAGAATGGAACGGGTTCGGGGATCGCCGATCGAGGCGGCAATGGTCAGCTGATCCTCGTAAAAGCTGCGGAAATCGAAGGGTGTGGTCTCGCTGATCCCCGAGAGATCGATGATATGGCCCTGCGGATCGATGGTCTGCAGGGGAAGGCCCTCGGAAAGGGCGGAATAGGTGTCATGATCGATCGCACCGGTTTCATAGCTGCGACGGGCAATTTCGCGGACTTCTGCTGCCGAGATCGCATTATAGTCCGGCTTGTCGGGATCGATTTCGGGAAACTGCCCGCTCGGAGTGGCGCCTTTCGGTGGCTGATGAAAGGTCTCCTGCTGGGACTGGCTCTTCTGCTGCTTCCTGAATTGGAAGCTCTGGGAAGGGCGTATAGAAAAAATTTCCATAACGGGGTCCCCCGACATCATGTCTTGGAACCGGAGACTAGTCATAGCGCTGTGTGTCGTCAATTGCTAATACAATGTCAATCCTAATATATGAATGATTGCGGGATCGAGGTGGTGGCTCCCGCCATAGGCAAGGCCGCCCTGCATGCCTATAGTGCGGACTGGAATCACAGGCAGGAAGGATCTTACGGTGTCCGACAGGGTGAACAGGGAAATCTTCGACTGGTCCGGTCTTCACGGGCTTCCGCGTTTTCAGGATATTGCGGTTGCGGATTTTGCTCCGGCTTTCGATGCGGCGTTAAAGGCGCATGACGCCGAGATCGATGCCATTGCCGGACATGCCGACGCGCCGAGTTTCGAAAACACGATCGAGGCGCTCGAAGTGGCGGGCGATCAGCTGTCGCGGGTTTCCGCCCTCTTCTGGAACCGGGCTGGCGCCCATACAGATCCGGAAATCCAGGCCCTGGAGCGGGAAATCGCGCCGCGCATGTCGCGCCATTACTCGCGCATCGGCATGAATGCCGCGCTCTTTGCCCGCATCGATGCGCTGTGGGAAAATCGTGCCAGCCTTGGTCTCAACACCGAGCAGATGCGCGTTCTCGAACGCCACTGGAAGGGTTTCGTGAAGTCCGGGGCGAAGCTTGAGAAGGCGGAGCAGGAGCGCCTTGCGGATATTAACGAGACGCTTGCCGGGCTCGGTGCCCGCTTTGGCCAGAACGTGCTTGCAGATGAAAAGAACTGGAGCCTGATGCTGGAAGAGGGGGAGGACCTCAAGGGTCTTCCCGATTTCCTTCTGGGAGCGATGCGGGGTGCAGCGCGCGAGCGGGGCGCGGAGGGCAAGTATGCCGTGACCCTTTCCCGCTCGATCATCGAGCCCTTCCTCACCTTTTCGCTGAACAGGGCGCTTCGCGAAGAGGCATTCCGGGCCTGGGCTGCCCGGGGCGAGAACGCGGGCGAGACGGACAATCGGCCGCTGATGACCGAAATGCTGAAGCTTCGTCATGAAAAGGCACGGCTTCTCGGCTATCCCAATTATGCCGCGCTGAAGCTCGACGACACCATGGCCAAGACGCCGGAGGCCGTTAACGGGCTTCTTCGCCAGGTCTGGGAAAAGGCCGTTGCGCGGGCGCGGGAGGAGGAGGCCGATCTCGCCGCGCTTGCGCGGCGCGAAGGTCAAAACCACGCAATCATGCCCTGGGACTGGCGCCATTACGCGGAGAAGCTCCGGGCCGAGCGCTTCAGCTTCTCGGAAGCGGAGCTGAAACCCTATCTGCAGCTCGAGAGGATCATCGAGGCCTGTTTCGACGTGGCCCATCGCCTGTTCGGGATCATCGCTACGGAGGTGAAGGGCATCAAGGCCTATCACCCCGATGTGCGCATCTTCGAGATCCGCGATGCGGATGGCGGGCTCAAAGCCCTGTTCCTCGGCGACTATTTCGCCCGGTCCTCCAAGCGGTCGGGCGCCTGGATGAGCGCCTTCCAGTCGCAGCACCGGATGCGGCTGCCGAACGGGGCCGAGGGCGAAATCCCGATCATTTACAATGTGTGCAATTTCGCCAAGCCCGCGGAAGGTGAACCGGCCCTGCTCTCGCTCGACGATGCCCGCACGCTCTTCCACGAATTCGGCCATGCCCTGCATGGCATGCTGTCCAATGTGCGCTATCCATCCGTCTCCGGCACCTCGGTTTCGCGAGATTTCGTCGAGCTTCCCTCGCAGCTCTACGAGCATTGGCTGACGGTGCCGGACATCCTCGCGCGTTATGCGCGGCATGAAAAAACCGGCGAGCCGATGCCGCAGGCGCTGCTCGACAAGGTTCTCGCCGCGCGCACCTTCAATGCCGGTTTCGCCACGGTGGAATTCACCGCATCCGCCCTGGTGGACATGGCCTTCCACACGATGGAGCGGCCGGACGATCCAATGGCGGTGCAGGCGGCCGTGCTTGAAGAAATCGGCCTGCCGCAATCGATCACCATGCGGCATGCGGCCCCCCATTTCCAGCACGTCTTTGCGGGCGACGGCTATTCAGCCGGCTACTATTCCTACATGTGGTCGGAGGTTCTGGATGCGGATGCCTTTTCAGCCTTCCTGGAGACCGGAAACCCCTTCGATCCTGCCATGGCGAAGCGTCTTGCGGACAATATCTACTCCGTCGGCGGTTCCGTCGATCCGGAGGACGCCTACCGCGCCTTCCGCGGCAAGCTGCCGAGCCCGGATGCCATGCTGGTCAAGAAGGGGCTGGCGGCCTGAGCAGCCGCCTTCTGTCATCCCGCCTTGGCCAAACTGTATCCGAAGCGTCATCGCGCCAGCATGATCCTGTCATGCTGATTTGCGATTGCTCGACACCTCGGGCCGGGTTTCGCCGGCCGAGGACGAGCGGACGGCAGGATGCTGACACGACGCAAATTTCTTTTCGGAACCGGTGCCTTCGGCCTGTCCGGCGCCGGTCTCGGTCTTCCCTATTATGCGCGCCATC
Organism: uncultured Rhizobium sp.; assembly: GCA_945952415.1. Classification (GTDB taxonomy): domain Bacteria; phylum Pseudomonadota; class Alphaproteobacteria; order Rhizobiales; family Rhizobiaceae; genus Gellertiella. The sequence goes on from CAMFIF010000004.1 coordinate 232,067, forward strand.
AAAGCGCGCCCATCTTTACCCACGGGGTTCAATCGGGCGATGTGGATTTCCGCTCGGGCGTGGTATGGACCCGTCTTGACCGGCCGGCCCGGGTGGAGATCGAACTCTCGACCACGGAGAGCTTCTCCGACCCGATCCGACTGGCGCAGATGACAGCGCTTCCCGACCGGGATTTCACCGTCAAGGCCTTTGCCGATGGTCTGCTGCCAGACCAGGACATCTTCTATCGGTTCCGGGCGAGCGACCTTCATTCCAGCTTCCTGCAGTCGGAGCCCATCGTCGGGCGGTTCCGTACCGCACCACTGCGTTATCGGTCCGTGCGCTTCCTCTGGTCGGGCGATACGGCGGGGCAGGGCTGGGGAATCGATGATGCGGGCATGGCGACCTATGCCACCATGGCCAGCCACGAGGCGGATTTCTTCATCCATTCCGGCGACACGGTTTATGCCGACAATCCCATTCCCGACGAAATCCCGCTAAAGGACGGGCGGATCTGGAAGAACCGGATAATCACGGACGAAAAGCGCGAGGTGGCCCGCAGCCTTCATGATTATCGCGGGCAGTGGAAGTATAACCTGCTCGACGGGCACGTCCGGAATTTCAACGCGGGATGCGCCGCCTTCTACCAGTGGGACGATCACGAAGTGCTGAACAACTGGTCGCCCTCGACCGACCTTTCCGGCGATCCGCGCTATCCCGAAAAGGATGTGGCCATCTATGCCCGTCGGGCCCGCCGGGCCTTCGAGGAAATGACGCCCATCCGCTATGCGGTCCGCGAGCCCGGCAAGATCTACCGCAAGATCGCCTATGGGCCGCTCCTCGATGTCTTCTTCCTCGATCTGCGGTCCTATCGCGGGGGAAACGAGGATACCACCTCCACCGACCTTCTCGGGAAGCAGCAGATGGACTGGCTGACATCGGCGCTTTCGTCGTCGCGCGCGCTGTGGAAGGTGATTGCCTCGGACATGCCGATCGGTCTCGTCAACTGGGACGATTACGGGCGCCAGAAGGGCTCGGAAGCGGTGTCGGACGGCTATAATGGCGTGCCTGACGGACGGGAGCGGGAATTTGCCCGCCTTCTCCGCTTCATGAAGGACAAGAACATCCGCAACACCGTGTGGCTTACGGCGGATGTCCATTATACCGCTGCCCACCACTACAGCCCGGAACGGGCGAAGTTCCTCGATTTCCTGCCCTTCTGGGAGTTCGTCTCCGGTCCGCTTCACGCCGGCACCTATGGACCGAAACCGCTCGACAAGACCTTCGGTCCGGAGGTGCGTTTCCTCAAGGCAGCGCCTGGCGGGGCGGAGAGCAATCTTCCTCCGTCCGACGGCATGCAATTCTTCGGTCGTGTCGACATCAATGGCCGGACCGGGGAAATGACGGTGCGGCTGATGGACCGGCAAGATGCCCAGCTCTGGTCCGTGGTCCTTCCTCCCGAGGGGCTGACCGGAGACCTGAAGACCGCCTGACATCCCCTTCATCCGCGCAAATGGCCCCGTTCTTTCCGCATGAGAAGTTCCAGATCTACCCGCCCCCCTTTCGCCATGGCAAAAAACAGGCTATGAGCGCGCCAACTGAAATAGGCGCTGGCTCCCGATGACGCGCCGCAGCTCCAGAGAAGAATTCATATGGCCATTCGCAACATCGCGATCATCGCGCACGTTGACCATGGGAAAACCACCCTTGTCGACGAACTTCTGAAACAGTCCGGTTCGTTCCGCGAAAACCAGCGCGTTGCCGAACGCGTGATGGACAGCAACGACCTGGAAAAGGAACGCGGCATCACCATTCTCGCCAAGGCCACCTCGGTGGAATGGAAGGGGACCCGCATCAACATCGTCGATACGCCCGGTCACGCCGATTTCGGCGGCGAAGTAGAGCGCATTCTCTCGATGGTGGATGGCGCCATCGTTCTGGTGGATGCGGCCGAAGGTCCGATGCCCCAGACCAAGTTCGTCGTCGGCAAGGCGCTGAAGGTCGGCCTTCGCCCGATCGTCGCGATCAACAAGATCGACCGTCCGGATGCACGCGCCGATGAAGTGATCAACGAGGTCTTCGACCTTTTTGCTGCCCTTGACGCCACCGACGAGCAGCTCGATTTCCCGATCCTCTACGGTTCGGGCCGCAATGGCTGGATGAATTACGAGCCGGAAGGCCCGCAGGACGAAGGTCTGGCGCCGTTGCTCGATCTCGTGCTCAAGCATGTGCCGGAGCCGACCGTGGAAGAGGGCCCGTTCCGCATGATCGGGACCATCCTGGAAGCCAACAACTTCCTCGGCCGCATCATCACCGGCCGTATCGCCTCCGGTTCGATCAAGCCGAACCAGGCCGTGAAGGTTCTGGGTGCCGACGGCAAGCTGATCGAAAATGGCCGCATCTCGAAGATCCTCGCCTTCCGCGGCATCGAGCGCACTGCCATCGAAGAAGCCCATGCGGGCGACATCGTCGCGATTGCCGGCCTTTCCAAGGGAACGGTCGCCGATACGTTCTGCGACCCCTCGGTCACCCAGCCTATGAAGGCGCAGCCGATCGATCCGCCGACCGTCACCATGTCCTTCATCGTCAATGACAGCCCGCTTGCCGGCACCGAAGGAGACAAGGTTACCTCGCGCGTCATCCGTGACCGTCTTCTGAAGGAAGCAGAAGGCAATGTGGCGCTGAAGATCGAGGAAGCCGAGGACAAGGACAGCTTCTACGTCTCCGGCCGCGGCGAATTGCAGCTTGCCGTTCTCATCGAGACCATGCGTCGCGAGGGTTTCGAGCTTGCCGTCTCGCGTCCGCGCGTGGTCATGCACAAGGACGAGGAAGGCAATCTCCTCGAGCCGATCGAAGAAGTGCTGATCGACGTGGACGAGGAGCATTCAGGCGTCGTCGTGCAGAAGATGTCCGAGCGCAAGGCCGAAATGGTCGAGCTTCGTCCCTCCGGTGGCAATCGCGTTCGCCTGGTCTTCTACGCGCCGACCCGCGGCCTGATCGGCTACCAGTCGGAGCTTCTCACCGATACCCGCGGCACGGCGATCATGAACCGCCTGTTCCACAGCTACCAGCCCTACAAGGGCGAAATCGGCGGCCGCGTGAACGGCGTGCTGCTCGCCAATGAAGCCGGGGAAGCGGTTGCCTATGCACTCTTCAACCTCGAAGACCGTGGCCCGATGATCATCGAGCCGGGCGAGAAGGTCTATATGGGCATGATCATCGGCATTCACAGCCGTGACAACGACCTGGAAGTGAACGTGCTGAAGGGCAAGAAGCTCACCAACATCCGCGCTGCCGGCAAGGATGAAGCGGTCAAGCTCACCCCGCCGATCCGCATGACGCTGGAGCGCGCGCTGTCCTGGATCCAGGACGACGAGCTGGTCGAAGTGACGCCGAAGTCCATCCGCCTGCGCAAGATCTATCTCGATGCCAACGACCGCAAGCGCTTCGAAAAGCAGCGCGCAGCGATCTGATAGAGGTTGCTCTTATTGCCCCTTTTGAAACCCCGGCGCCCGCGCCGGGGTTTTTGCTTGTGTGTGAGGGTTTTTACGCCTTGCCCGCCGCCTTAAAAAACCGTTAATTTCACAAAGTGCTTCGTATAGTCGAGTGGGTCCGCAATGATTGCCGGGCCTTGCTTCCCAAGGGTCATAGTTGCGTCATGAAGACCGTATCGATCGATGTCCGCCGGGCCGAGCCGCATGATGCGCGCGCCATTTCCGATGCGCACCGAACCGCGTGGCAGCATACTTATGAGGGTCTGATCCCCCACAAGCCCCTGCGCGACATGATCGAGCGGCGGGGTGAAAGCTGGTGGCGCAAGGCCACGCAGGGTCCTGCCACGCTTCTGGTGGCGGATGTGGAGGGAACGGTCGCCGGCTATGCGACGCTCGGCCTCAATCGTGCCCGGGCGCTGCCGCAGGAGGGCGAGGTCTACGAGCTCTATCTGCGTCCGGAATATCAGGGCATCGGTCTCGGGCGGCTCCTTTTCGGCGAATGCCGCCGGCTCCTCAAATCGCTTGGCTGCAACGGGCTGGTGGTCTGGTGCCTGGAGGACAGCGAGCATGCGGACCGCTTCTTCCGTCATCAGGGCGGTCTCGACGTGGCCGAGGGCATGGAGACCTTCGGCGACAGTGCACTCAAAAAGATCGGTTACGTCTGGAGCTGATCGTGCGCAGCCTTTCTCCCTCAGAGCGAGGGAAGGTTGCTGGAAAAGTCCGACGAAAGCGGTCCCTTCTCGCCCTCATATTCGGGTTTGTCCCGGCCGCAGACGAAATCTGCGGCTTTTTCGTCGGCAATTTTCCGGGCAAGGTCGTTTGCCGAGCGGTTGGCCAGGGCATCCACGAGGCCGATGACGCAGCTTCGCCGGTCGCGCGGCGAGGCGACCTTGGATATGACGAGCACCTGGCCCTTGAGCCGATCCGGTGTCTCTCCCGTCTCCGGATCCGTATTGGACACGAAATAGCGCAGGATCGCTGCCACGGGTTCCTTGTTCACGATCCGCCATTCCACCGTGTCATTGACCGAAGCAAAGGCTGCGAGGCTTTCGAAGGCGCCCTCCGCATAGACCGGATCCAGCGGCCCGTAAAAGAGGCTCGGCCTCAGATCGCCCTCCTTGTAGAGGATCGGATAGCCCTTGAGGCCCGGACAGGAGAGGCTGACGCCGCCCTGGTCTTCGCTGAGCGTCTTGCAGTGATCGGTCTTCAACCGGGTATAGAGGGCTTCGGCGGCCACGGCCGGGGGGGCCGAGAGCAGGGCGAGAGCCAGAATTGCGCGTTTCCGCATGGTGTGTCCCCTCAGGCGGACGGGATCATCCCGCCAAATCCCGGACTTGGCAAGAGCCCGGCGAAGCGCACTGCACGCACCCAATATAGGTTCGATGATTGGCCTAAAGCCTTGTTGCGTTGCGGAATGAAATTGGATATCTGCGGCCATCGCTCTCACACATGGGGATCTACATGCGTATCGACGCCATTTCCATCGGCAAGAACCCGCCGCACGATGTCAACGTCATCGTTGAAGTTCCGGTTGGTGGTCATCCCATCAAGTATGAAATGGACAAGGATGCCGGGACCCTCGTCGTCGACCGTTTCCTCTACACGCCGATGACCTATCCGGGCAATTACGGTTTCGTGCCGCACACGCTTTCCGATGACGGTGACCCGATCGACGTTCTGATCTGCAATACGCGCCCCCTCATTCCGGGCTGCGTCATCAATGTCCGCCCGATCGGCGTGATGATGATGGAAGACAATTCCGGCAAGGACGAGAAGATCATCGCCGTTCCCTCCGATCACCTGACCAAGCGCTACGAGAAGGTGCGGAATTTCACGGATCTGCCGGAGATCACCCTGAAGCAGATCGAGCATTTCTTCGAGCATTACAAGGATCTGGAACCCGGCAAGTGGGTGAAGATCTATGGCTGGCACGGTGTCGACGAAGCGCAGCGCCTGATCGCCGAGGCGGTCGAACGCCATAAGACGACTTCGGGCAAGTAAGCTAGACGAGGGCCAAAAGCCTTTGCTTCACATCCTCCGGATCGGCCTCGATCCGGAGGATTTTTTTGCGCGCCGTTTCCCCGCTGATGAAGGTGATGGCGGATTTCGGCAGACGGAGGCTCTTAGCCAGCAGCGCCACGAGTGCCTTGTTGGCCTTCCCGTCCTCGGGGGGCGCGGAAACCCGGGCCTTCAACCAGGTGCTTCCGTCATCGGCAGTGTCGATGCCGTCAATACGGTCGCGCCCGCCGGAGGGGGTCAGCCTCACCGACAGGCGCACATGATCTTCCAAAAGGCTGAAGGGCTCACTCACCCCAGGACCGGGCCGGCCACCATGGGATAGATGGTCTGCCACATCAGGATGCGCAGGAAATAGATGAGCAGGAGCAGGATGATCGGCGAAATATCCACCCCGTTCAGGTTGGGCAGACGGCGGCGGATCGGGGCAAGCACCGGCTCGGTCACCGCGTAGAGGAATTGGCCGATGGTGGCGACGACCTGATTTCGCGGGTTGACCACGTTGAAGGCATAGAGCCAGGAATAGATGGCGCTGGCGATCAGGATCCAGGTGTAAATGCTGAAGGCGAGATCGATCGTCGAAAAAAGTGCAAACATGCACGTCTCCATAGTTCAGTTGCCTGACATGTAGTCATTGGCGCCGGATGGGGCAAGTGGGGCTCCCGCCGCATTGAAGAATCATGTTTAACAGGCGCAGTTCGAGGACAAAGCACGAAGGCCATGACCGCAAACGCATCCCAAAACGACCGCTTCGCGGCCTTTCGACACCCGGTTTATACCCGGTTTTTTGCCGCCCGTTTCCTTGCCACCTTTGCGATCCAGATCATCAGCGTCTCGGTCGGCTGGCAGATGTATGACGAAACCCGCAACACGCTGCTGCTCGGGATGATCGGCCTGGTGCAGTTTCTGCCCTCCCTGCTCCTGCTCCTGGTGACGGGGTCGGTGATCGACCGTTACAACAGGCGGATGATCGTTGCGGCCTGCCTGTTTCTCAGTGCCGCCTGCTGCGCAGCCCTTCTTGGGATCACGCTCGCCCATGCCTTCTCCCCGCTGCCGGTCTTCGCAGTGCTGCTGGTCTTTGGCATCGAGCGCGCCTTCATGGCGCCGGCCGTGCAATCGCTTGCGCCCAACCTGATCCCGGAAAAGGATCTCGCCAATGCCATTGCCTGGAACTCCTCGTCCTGGCAGGCGGCTTCCATTGTCGGGCCGGTCGCGGGCGGTCTGCTTTACGGTATCGGGGCGGCCATAGCCTATACGGTGGCGCTTGCCTTTCTCGCCGCCGCCTGCGCCCTGGTGCTGACGATCCCCAAGCCTGCGCAACGCCGCTCCATGGAACCGCGGAGCTGGAGCACGGTGCTTGCGGGATTCCGCTTCATCTCTTCAGAGAAAGTGGTTCTGGGCGCCGTGACGCTCGATCTTTTCGCGGTGTTGCTCGGCGGGGCCGTGGCGCTGATGCCGGTCTTTGCGCGGGATATTCTGGTGCTCGGGCCCTGGGGGCTTGGCCTCCTTCGATCTGCCCCCGGGGCCGGGGCGATCCTGGTCGCGACCATCCTTGCCGCCTATCCGATCCGGCACCGGGCCGGGCATCTGATGTTTGCAGGGGTGGCGCTCTTCGGTGCGGCAACCGTGCTCTTCGGCCTTTCCACCCATGTCTGGCTTTCGATCCTCGCGCTCTTCATCATGGGTGGCGCGGACATGGTGTCGGTCTATGTGCGCGAAACGCTCATCACGCTCTGGACGCCGGACGAGGTGCGCGGGCGCGTCAATGCGGTCAACATGGTCTTTGTGGGGGCTTCCAACGAGCTTGGCGAATTCCGTGCCGGCACCATGGCGCATCTGGTGGGTGCGGTGCCGGCTGTCGTCATCGGGGGTATCGGAACGCTCGCCGTTTCGCTGCTCTGGGCGGCGAGCTTCCCGAAGCTTCGCAGGATCGACAGCCTCGACGCACCCGATCAGGGCGCGAGGGCCTGAGGCCCTTCGAAGACGAGATCCAGGAACCCGGAAATCCATTGTCTCAAGGCTGCATCGTGAAGAAGGCGGCCTTCGAGATGCTGGCGACCCAACTGGGCGTTCGGCAGATCGAAGCGATGGGCGCCATGGACCACCCAGCGCTGCATCATGGCACGCGTCAGTTCCGCATGGAACTGGATGGCCCAGGCATTCTTGCCGTAACGAAAGGCCTGGTTGGGATAATCGGATCCGCTTGCAAGAAGCTCGGCGCCTGAGGGAAGCTCGAACCCTTCCATGTGGAAATGATAGACCTGGCTCGGCCAGTCGATCAGCGCGCGGCCGCGTTCCGTCGGCTCGATCGGATACCAGCCGATTTCCGCAAGGCCATCCCGATGGGGCCCGACTTCTCCGCCAAGCTGACGCACCAGCATCTGGGCGCCGAGGCATATGCCGAGAAAGGGCTTTCCTTCCCGCAGCGGAACGGAAATCCAGTCGATCTCCTCACGGATGAAGGCGTCCGGATCATTGGCGCTCATCGGCCCGCCGAAGATTACCGCACCCGCGTGAAAGGCAAGCGTTTCGGGCAGGGGGTCACCCAGCGCGGGCCGGCGGATATCGAGCGGGTAGCCTTTTTCGAGGAGCATCTGCCCCACCCGTCCGGGGCTCGAACGTTCCTGGTGCAGGACGATCAGGACCGGCAGACGGCCGGGCCGGTAGGGTTCTTCAGACAGGCTTGATCTCATCGGGGCTGACATGTTCCGCACGCAGCGCTGCCTTTTGCCGTTCTTCCACCCGGTCGCGGCCGGATACGCCCAGAAGATCGGCAATGCGCCAGAGTGCGTGGTCTTCCATTTCGCTGCGTTCGCCGTCAGCATAGACCATGTCCCACAGAAGGCCAATGAGGTTTCGGCGCTGGCTCTCGTCCAGATGGCGCTTCAGTTCCGAGGTGAAGCGATAGTAATCGACGGCCTCGTTGCCGGCCTCGCGCCCGGCGGCAATCAGAGCCTCCAGCTCGCTGCCTTCGAGGTCGTACTGGTCGGCAAGAATCTGTTTCAGCTGGGCCTGTTCGCTTTCGTGAACAATCCCGTCCGCCTCCATGACCTGGATGCAGAGGGCTGCCACCGCCAGCCGCGGATCGCCCGGCTCGAAGCTCGGCCTGTCAGCCGGGAGGGCGAGCGTCTTCAAAAATTCCTGCAATCTTTCGAACATGCCAGCCGATCCCTTCCGCCGGTCTAGAACAGGGGTTTGCGTTTCTTTTCGGCGACGACCGGGGCGGCACCCTTGCGGACACCCGGATCGTCAGGCGCGTGCCCGAAGAACGGCACGACGGCTGGGTCCGTTCCCTTCTCCTGGCGGGGTTCCGGCTTGTTGGGGCGCGGTTCGGCCGGGGCCTCGGCAGGTGCAGACACCGAGCGGGGCGCCACATCCACCGTCTTTTCGGCCAGGCGTTCCTCTGGCGGTGCCGGCGGCACCGGCGGCGGCAGATCTTCCAGAAGCGGAAGCGCATCCTCGCCGCCCTCGTACGGCGGTTTCCAGACGAAGGCGCCCAGTTCGCCCGTCACCGGCGAAATCGGCTGCCAGAGCTCCGAAACGATGCCATCCGCAACCCAGGCGGGATCACGGGGTGCCCGCAGCGCGGCCGCGAGATAGTGACGGATACGGGCCTGATCGCCGGTCTCCGCTTCCTCGATTTCCGCGAGCAGGAGAAGAATGCCCTCCCGCGGGTCGCGCTTGAGGGCGGCCTGCGCCTTCTCGCGCGCCTTGTCGAATTGTCGCGCCTCAAGCGCCGCACGCGCGGTGGCGGCAAGGCCGACCGGATTGTCGGGCTTCAGACTCTCCAGCCGTTCCGCCCGCTTCAGCCGGTCGAGAGCGGTGTCGGCCCTTGCTGCCCGGACATAGGTCTCGGCGATTTCCGGATGGGGCTCCAGCTTCCAGAGCTGTTCGAGAACGGCACTGCCACGCCTGACATTGTCTTCGCGGAACCAGGCGCGCGCGGCGACGATTGCCGCGGGAACGAGGGCCGGGGCATATTTCAGCGCCTGCATGGCATCGTCCCGCGCCTTCTTCGGGTCGGCATCGAGACGGGCCTGGGCGCGGGCCGTGAGCAGGACCGCTTTTTCGCGCGCCGTATCCCGCCCGCCGGCGCTGTTGGAGGCGCGCTGCTTTTCGAGAAGATCGATCGCGCGGTCATAGTCGCCGGCGCGGGTGCGGTATTCCAGCACGGCCTGGGAGGCCCAGGGCAGATAGGGAGCCCGTTCCACGGCCTGTGTTGCGTAATGTTCGGCCGCCTCATCGGCTCCGGCGCGCTTGGCTTCCATGAAGAGGCCGCGCAATCCCAGCTCCCGGGTTTCCGGATCTTCCGACATGGCCTCGAACTTCCGCCGCGCCGCATCGTGATCGCCCTTGATCAGGGCTGCCTGGGCTTCCAGAAGATGGATCAGCGGCTCCTGATCGGCGCTCAGCAGGCCCCGGGTGCGCTCGGCCATCTTGGAGGCAAGCAGGGCATTGCCCGCGCCGGCCGCAATCAGGCCGGTGGAAAGCGCCTGGTAGCCGCGGTCGCGCTTGCGGGCGCGGAAATAGCGGCTCGCCGCCTGGGGCGATGTCCAGACGAGGCGCACCAGCCACCAGAGAAACAGGCCGAGGGCCAGAATACCCACGATAAAGGCTGCCGCGACCAGCAGGCTCATCTCGATCCTCTGGCCCTGCCACAGGATCATCATCTCGCCGGGGCGGTCGGCAAGCCAGGAGAAGCCCCAGGCCAGTGCCAAAACGATGATGGCATAGGATACAAGTCTGATCATCGTCTCTCTACCTCAGCCTGCCTGCAACGCGGATGTCTTGGTGCGCTCCACGAGGGCGCCGGTCAATTCATCGGCCTTGATGCGATTGTCGAGGGCCTGCTTGAAATCGGCCGATGCCTTGCGGGCATTCTCGGGCAATGCTTCCCATTCCAGGGCGGCACCCTTCAGGTCCCCATTCTTCAGCTTATCTTCCATGCGGGCGAGGATGGCCCCGGGATCGGCCCCCTCCACATTGCCCACCGGGCGGACGCTGACCAGCGACCGGGCGCTCGACAGGAGCCGGTCCGTCCAGCCCTCGCCGGCGACCGGTTGGTTCACCGCATCCATCACGGCGCGCGCTATCGCATCGAAACTGCGAACGAGATCGACCTTGGAACGCAGGCCTGCCGCCGCGAGCGGGCGCAAACCGGCAATCGCCGGATCATCGGGAGACAGGGCAGCAAAGGTTTCCAGTTCCGTCAGGAAGGGGTCGCCGCGGTCGACGGCCGCCTTCAGGTAGGTGGCGGCGATCGTCTTTGAAACGGCGGTCTCGCCGGGGCGCTGCTTCAGCGTGTTCTCCGCCTCCGCGAGCCGGGAGGTGAGATCGGCGATCTTCTGGTTGGCGGCGGCTTCCCCTTGCGTTGCGGTCTGCTGAAGCGTGTTCAGCCGCTCCTCCAGCGCCGCAACGCGAGATTGGGCCTCGGGGTCAGCGCCGGGCGCCTGGGGACGGGCCTCCAGGGCTGCAAGGCGCTTTTCCAGCGCATCGGTCGGCTGGATATCGGCGGGAATGGTGGCGAGCTGCTGTTTCAGGCCATCGATTTCGGTCCGTAGCGCCTCAAGCGCAGCGGGGTTTTCGCCCGCTGATTTTTCCGGCAGGGCTGCCGGCAGATAGCCCGCATATTGCATCGAGCCGGCGGCCAGAAGCGCGATCAGACCGCCGAGAATGCCCGCGCCAATCATTTTTGGCGCGCTGCCGGATATAACGGGCGAGGCCTCCGGGCGGGAGAGCGAGGGGTTTTCCGGTTCGGGAGACGTGGCGCTTTCCAGCGCTTCCGTCTCGATCGGGCCGGTGTCGGCATCGGGTGCAGGGGCTGTCGTCTCGGCAGCCGGTGCGGCCGGCTCTGCCTTCAGATCCAGGATGTCCTTTTCGCCGCCTTGCTGATCATCGAAAGACCTGTCCTGAACCATCACATTCCTCATGTCTTGAACCTCAAGGGGGAAAGTAGAGGTTGCGTCGCCCGAAGAAAAGGCCCGTGGGCGAAATAGCCCGGTTTGGCTCCGCCATTTCCTTCAGGGCGCCGGAAGGAGGGCGAGCAGCGCCTCCTCTGTGGTTTCCCCGGCCACATGCAGGCGGTCCGGGCTCACGTCTCCAAGGGCTGCGGCGATGGCGGGGCTCAGGCAATAATAGTCGAGCTCGGGAAGGGTTCCGAGCGTCTCCAGCAGCGCCAGGAAACGAAGTGCGGCCTCGCGTGAATAGAGAAGCACCGCAAGACCGGGGGTGAGTGCTGCTTCAAGCTCTGCCTTCGTATGCTCCACGGCCTCCATCCGGTAGGCGAGACGGGTTTCGAAAGGGATTGCCCGCGCCCTCAGCCCGGCTTCCAGATCTGGGCTGCGCGGCGTGCCGGCGAGATAGAGAAGCGGGAGGCCACGGTGGACGTGTTTTTCCTCGATCAGCCCCGCTAGGTCACGGCCATAGCCGCTTGCGACATGGATCTTGCCGAAACCGGCCCCACAGGCGGCCCGGGCGGTCGCCTTGCCGACGGCAAAGACCGGCAGATCGGTGAGGTCGCGAAGCAGGTCTTCCGCGCCCTTCAGCGCGCGGATCGCCTCGGCGCTTGTCAGGATGATCCCGCCAAAGGCGTCGCGCGTCGTGGCGTCCTGGTCGAGTGGACGGTGGATGGCGCGAAAAAGCGGCAGCGAGACCGGTACATGCCCCAACTCGCGCAGGCGGCGGGCCGTTTTCTCGCCGGCCTCTTCCGGGCGGGTTACCAGCACCCGCATTCCCCTCAGCTCCAGCTCGCGAAGAAATCCGGGCCGGCTTTCACACGGATATCCTCGCCGGCGCGGATGCCGATGAGTTCCGCTTCGCCGCGCTTTCCTTCCGCTTCGATCCGGTGCGACTGGCTGCCATCGGGTGTCAGGATCATTCCGGAAAAGCGGATATGCTCTTCCCGCACAGTTGCATAGCCGGCTATGGGTGTACGGCAGGAACCATCCAGTGCGGACAGGAAGGCCCGCTCGCAGGAGACAGCATCGAAGGTGGCCCGGTCATTGACGGCGGAAAGCAATGCATCGACCCGCCCGTCGCCGATACGGCTTTCGATACAGATCGCGCCCTGTGCGGGGGCGGGGGGGAACTCGCGGGGATCGAGGATCTCGGTGGGCACATCCTGCTTGCCTAGCCTTCTGAGCCCTGCAAGCGCCAGAAGGGTGGCATCCACCTGGCCCTCGGCGAGCTTACGCAAGCGAGTATCGACAAGACCGCGGAATGTGATGACCTGGATATCCGGCCGAAGCCTGCGAATGAGCGCCTGGCGGCGGAGCGACGAAGAGCCGATGGTTGCCCCCTCCGGCAGCTCCAGCAATGTCGCAGCAGTGCGGCCGACAAAGGCGTCGCGCGGATCCTCGCGGGGCAAATAGGCCGAAATGTGCAGGCCTTCCGGCAGTTTCGTCGGCATATCCTTCGAGGAATGGACCGCAAAATCCAAATCGCCCGACAGCAGCTGCTCTTCCAGCTCTTCGGTGAACAGCCCCTTGCCGCCGATTTCCGAGAGGGACCGGTCTGTGATGCGATCTCCCTTGGTGGAGAGAACGACGATTTCAAACCGGTCGGCGGGCAATCCATGGGCTGCAATCAGCCGGTCGCGCGTCTCATAGGCCTGGGCAAGCGCCAGCGGGCTGCCGCGCGTTCCAATCCGGAAAGGTTTTGTTTGCATCCGCATCGATCCATTGTTACCGGAGTTTCCACTAAACCCCTTTTCGCCTTCCCGCAATCAATGAACGGGTTCATGCAGACCAAACTTGCCATACTGGGAATCGAGACAAGCTGCGATGAAACGGCAGCATCGGTCGTCCTGCGCCATGCGGACGGGCGGGGCGAGATCCTGTCCAATGTGGTGCTGAGCCAGCTCGAAGAACACAGGGCCTATGGCGGCGTGGTGCCGGAAATTGCCGCGCGGGCCCATGTGGAAGCGCTCGATACGCTGATCGAAGAGGCCCTGCTGCAATCCGGCCACAGCCTTCCGGAACTGGATGGAATTGCGGCCACCGCCGGACCCGGCCTTATCGGCGGGCTGATCGTGGGTCTGATGACCGGCAAGACCATTGCCATGGCGGCGGAAAAGCCGCTTTACGCGGTCAATCACCTGGAAGGCCATGCGCTGACCGCCCGGCTAACCGATGGGCTTTCCTTTCCCTATCTGATGCTTCTCGTCTCCGGCGGCCATACGCAGCTGATCCTCGTCAAGGGGGTGGGCGCCTATGAACGCTGGGGAACGACAATCGACGATGCGCTGGGCGAAGCCTTCGACAAGACGGCAAAACTGCTCGGCCTGCCCTATCCCGGCGGCCCCGCCGTGGAGAAGGCGGCCTTGGCCGGCGATCCGAAGCGCTTCCCTTTGCCGCGCCCGCTGGTGGGCGAGGCAAGGCTCGATTTCTCCTTTTCCGGCCTAAAGACAGCCGTACGACAGGCGGCGACATCCATCGCGCCCCTTGGCGAACAGGACATTGCCGATATCTGCGCCTCCTTCCAGCATGCGGTATCCCGCACGCTTCGGGACCGGATCGGCCGCGGCCTCGAGCGGTTCCGGAGCCTTCACCCGTCGATCGATACGCCGTCGCTGGTTGTGGCCGGCGGGGTTGCCGCAAACCGGGTGCTTCGCGAGACGCTCGACGGGCTTTGCCGCGACCATGGCTTCCGCTTCATCGCACCTCCCCACCATCTTTGCACGGACAATGCCGCGATGATTGCCTGGGCCGGTCTGGAACGCATGGCGGCCGGCCTCCCATCGGACGGTCTTGACGTGCAGCCCCGTTCCCGCTGGCCGCTCGATGCGGGCGCGGAAACGCTTATCGGACACGGCAAGAGAGGAGCCAAGGCATGAATGCGGAGCGCTGCGTCGTCATCGGTGCCGGCGCATTCGGAACGGCGCTGGCAACGGTCATTGCCGGAAACGGTACGCTTGAGACCATCCTGCTCGGCAGGGATGCCGCCCGCATGGCCGATCTCAAGACGCTGCGCCGTCATGAGGAGGCACTGCCTGGTGTCGATCTCCATTCCGATCTTCGTTTCAGTGCCGATCCCGAGGTGCTTGCCGGGGCGGATCTGGTACTCTTCGTCATGCCCTCGCAGGCCCAGGCCGAGGCAGCGCTCCTCTACGGACCGCTCCTGAAGCCGGATACCGTCGTCGTCACCTGTGCCAAGGGCATCGACCGGCAATCGACCCGGCTCCTGACGCAGGTTCTCCAAGACAGACTGCCGGGCCAAACCATCGGGGTTCTGTCCGGACCGGGCTTTGCCGCCGACATCGCGCGCGGGCTGCCGACCGCCATGTCCATCGCGGCCGAGCATCTTTCGCTCGCCGAGGAACTGGCACGCTCGATATCCGGTCCGACCTTCAGGCTTTACGCTTCCGACGATCCGGTCGGCGTGCAGCTCGGCGGCGCGCTGAAGAATGTGCTCGCCATTGCCTGCGGCATGGTGGAAGGCGCGGGGCTCGGCGATTCCGCCCGGGCGGCGCTGATTGCCCGCGGTCTTGCGGAAATGTCACGGCTTGCGGTTGCCATGGGCGGCAAGGCCGAAACCATGCGCGGCCTCTCCGGCCTTGGCGATCTCGTGCTGACCGCCACAAGCCACCAGTCCCGCAATCTCCGCTACGGCATTGCGCTTGGCCGGGGGGGTGCCGGTGACGATGGGGGCAGCAAGCTGGTCGAAGGCGCCTTTGCGGCGGCCATCGCGTCCCGGCTTGCCGAGGGCCTTGAACTCGACATGCCGATCACCCAGGCGGTCGCGGCCATCATCGACGGCCTTCTCGACATTCCAACCGCGCTCGAACAGCTGATGAGCCGGCCCATCACCACCGAATAAGAGGATATTGCCACCATGCTCTTTGCCTTTCTCTGCACGGACAAGCCTGGACATCTTCCGGTTCGCATGGAGACCCGCCCCGCCCATGTGGAGTGGCTGAACGGTCTCAACGCGGCAGGGACGCTGAAGATGGCGGGCCCCTTCCTCGATCCCGAGGGCAAGCCCTGCGGCAGCCTCGTGGTGATCAAGGCGGAAAGCCAGGCCGAGGCCGAGGCGCTTGCCGCGGCCGATCCCTATGCCAAGGCCGGCCTTTTTGAAAAGGTGGAGATCAAGCCTTTCAACTGGGTCTTCAACAATCCGGAGGCGTGACATGGGCTACTGGCTCTACAAGTCCGAACCCTTCAAGTGGTCCTGGGCCATGCAGAAGGATGCCGGGCAGGCGGGAACGGAATGGACCGGCGTGCGCAACTATCTTGCACGCAACAACATGCGGGCCATGAAGATCGGCGACAAGGGCTTCTTCTACCACTCCAACGAGGGGCTTGAAATCGTCGGGATCACCGAGGTTTGCGCGCTGTCCCATCCGGATTCGACCGCGGAGGGCGATCTGCGCTGGGATTGCGTGGATATCCGGGCGGTCGCGGACATGCCGAAGCCGGTCTCGCTCAAGGACATCAAGGCCAATCCGAAGCTCGCCCAGATGTCGCTCGTTACCTCCATGCGCCTTTCCGTGCAGCCGGTGACGGAGGAGGAATATCTGGAAGTCTGCCGCATGGGCGGGCTCGACGCTCCGCCACGCTCGCCGGAATGAAGACCGAGCCCAGCCAGTTCATCCTGGCCAACACGGATCTGATCGCCCCGCCCCATGTACCGGAAATCACTCTTCATCTGGCAAGCGAGGTGCATGATCTCTGGCACAAGACGGAAAGCGAACTCGAAGAGATCGGCTTGCCACCGCCCTTCTGGGCCTTTGCCTGGGCGGGTGGGCAGGGACTTGCCCGCTACGTGCTCGATCATCCCGACCTGGTGCGGGGGCGGCGGGTCGTGGATTTTGCCAGCGGGTCCGGGCTTGTGGCCATTGCGGCAGCAAAGGCGGGCGCGGCCGCGGTACTTGCGGCCGATATCGATCCCTGGTCGGCGCCGGCAATCCGCCTGAATGCCGTGGCCAACGGGGTGGAGGTCGGGATTACGGGAGAGGATCTCGTGGGCAGGGCGCTTGAGGCGGATATTCTGCTTGCTGGCGATGTGTTTTACGACAAGGGTTTTGCGGATCGGCTGGTGCCCTGGTTCTCAGACCTTGTCGCAGGCGGCGTGACGGTGCTTGCCGGAGATCCCGGCCGCTCCTATCTGCCCCGTCAGCATCTGCAGCAGCTTGCTACCTATGAAGTGCCGGTCACGCGGGTTCTCGAAGACAGCGAAGTGAAGCGAACGACCGTCTGGTCCTTCGCTTCACCGGTCTGAAGCCTTTTAGGGCCGGATCACGCACACGCCGTTTTCGTAGGAGCAGGGATCCTTGGCGGAATCGACCGAGATGATCTTGGCCTTCGGTGCCGGCGTCATGGGCGGCTTCTTGCCGCCGAAGCCTTCCACATAGAAATAGGTGCCGACCCCGCGGACGCGCAGCGCCGTGATCGACCCTGCAAAGGTGCCGAGGCCCGGCACGATGGTGGGAAGGCCATAGCCGCCGCCATAGCTCGGCGGGGGGCTCGGATGATGGTGGTGATGGTGGCTCCAGCCATCGCCGCCGCCATATCCCCAGTCTCCGGCAAGAGACCCGGAGGCGGTCAGGACAACGGCCATCATGGCCGATAAGAAGCCCAAGCGACGCGAAACCATGCGCTTGTCCTTTCGGTTGGTTAACAAAAAGTAAACGGACCTTACCCCCTTCTCGTTCCCGATGCCAAGGCTGAAAGGAATATTTCACGGAACTTGGTTAAATGGAGGGGGAGGCCGGTCGCTTAACCGGCGGGGCGCGATGGAGCGGCCCTGACTGCGGCAAATTGTGCCATCGGCAGCCACTCCGCACCCTCAAGTCTTGACCGGGCTTCGCGGGGTATTAGTTCCAAAGTTTGATGGGATGCGGCATTCCGTTCATGCGCGAATCGATTAAATTGAAAACACTAGGCAATTCCGCTTGCTGCACTGCAATGCCGTCGTTATGTGTCCGTGATGACGCACTGCACGCAAGAATGTTGCGCCCAGTTGAATCTTCCGGAATGCCGTTCCGATCATTGCGCCCGATCGGTGCGCGTTGAAAACGCCCTAGAGGTATCTGATGGCGAATGTGACAAATAACCGGCCCCTGTCGCCGCATCTGCAGATTTACCGGCTCATCCCGACCATGGCCATGTCGATCCTGCACCGCATCACCGGCGGCGCCCTCTATTTCGGCACGCTGCTCGTGGTCTGGTGGCTGATCGCCGCCGCTTCCGGCGAGCATTACTACAACTGGGTCATGTGGTTCATGAATTCCTGGTTCGGCCGGCTGGTGCTGTTCGGCTATACCTGGGTGCTCCTGCATCACATGCTCGGCGGCCTGCGCCACCTGCTGTGGGACGTAGGCTACGGATTCGAGAAGGAGTTCTCGACCAAGCTCGCCCGGGCAAACCTTATCGCCTCCATCGTCCTGACCCTCGTGGTCTGGATCATCGGCTACTCCATTCGCTGAGGACGATTTGACAATGGATATGCGCACTCCCCTCGGCAAGGTTCGCGGCCTCGGTTCGGCAAAGGACGGCACGGAGCATTTCTGGCGCCAGCGCCTGACGGCCGTTTCCAATATTTTCGTGATCACCTTTTTCGTGATCTTCATGGTGCTCTATGCGGGCGCACCCTATGCGGAAATGATCGCGGTCCTCCACAATCCGCTCGTCGCCATCGCCTGCGGCTTCGTGATCCTGTCGGTCACCATCCACATGCGCATCGGCATGCAGGTCATCATCGAGGATTACGTGCATGGCGAACTCGGCAAGGTCGCCCTCCTCATCCTCAACACCTTCTTCGCGGTTGTCGTCGCGGGCGCTTCGCTCTTCGCCCTTCTGAAAATCGCTTTCGCAGGATAATTCCACCATGGCTTCGATCAGCTCACCTGCCCAGAATGGCAAGGCTTACAAATATGTCGATCACGCCTATGACGTGATCGTCGTCGGCGCCGGCGGCGCGGGGCTCCGCGCCACGCTCGGCATGGCGGAACAGGGCTTCCGCACCGCCTGCATCACCAAGGTCTTTCCGACCCGTTCGCACACGGTGGCCGCCCAGGGCGGCATTGCCGCCTCGCTGCAGAACATGACGCCGGACTGCTGGCAGTGGCATCTCTACGATACGGTCAAGGGTTCCGACTGGCTCGGCGACGTGGATGCGATGCAGTATCTCGCCATGGAAGCGCCTAAGGCGGTCTATGAGCTTGAACATTACGGCGTTCCCTTCTCGCGCAATGAAGAAGGCAAGATCTATCAGCGCCCCTTCGGCGGCCACATGCAGAATTATGGTGAAGGTCCGCCGGTGCAGCGCACCTGCGCCGCTGCAGACCGCACCGGCCATGCGATCCTCCATACGCTTTACGGCCAGTCGCTGCGCAACAATGCGGAATTCTTCATCGAGTATTTCGCGCTCGATCTCATAATGTCCGATGACGGCCAGTGCACCGGCGTGGTGGCCTGGAACCTCGATGACGGCACGATCCACCGCTTTGCTGCCAAGATGGTCGTCCTGGCGACAGGCGGTTACGGCCGCGCCTATTTCTCCGCAACCTCGGCCCATACCTGCACGGGCGACGGCGGCGGAATGATCGCACGCGCCGGTCTGCCGCTCCAGGACATGGAATTCGTGCAGTTCCATCCGACCGGCATCTATGGCGCGGGCTGTCTCATCACCGAGGGCGCGCGCGGCGAAGGCGGCTACCTCGTCAATTCCGAAGGCGAGCGCTTCATGGAGCGCTATGCACCTTCCGCCAAGGACCTTGCCTCCCGCGACGTGGTCTCCCGCTGCATGACGATGGAAATCCGCGAAGGCCGCGGCGTCGGCAAGAACAAGGATCACATCTTCCTGCATCTCGACCATCTCGATCCGGCCGTGCTGCATGAGCGCCTGCCGGGCATTTCGGAATCGGCGAAGATCTTTGCCGGCGTCGATGTGACGCGCGAGCCGATCCCGGTGCTGCCGACCGTGCATTACAACATGGGCGGCGTTCCCACCAATTACTGGGGCGAGGTGCTGAATGCCGACAGCCAGAATCCGGAGCGCGTTGCGCCCGGTCTGATGGCGGTGGGCGAGGCCGGTTGCGCCTCGGTGCACGGGGCAAACCGCCTCGGCTCGAACTCGCTGATCGACCTTGTGGTCTTCGGCCGTGCCGCGGCGATCCGTGCCGGCCAGGTGGTCGACCGCGCGGCTCCCGTGCCGGCGCTCAACGTGGCCGCCTGCGACAGGATCATGGACCGCTTCGACCGGCTGCGCCATGCTAGCGGTTCCACCCCCACGGCCGTTCTGCGCGACAAGATGCAGCGCGCCATGCAGGAGGATGCGGCGGTGTTCCGCACGCAGGAATCGCTCGAATCGGGCTGCAAGCGCCTTTCGGCCATCTGGAAGGAATTGCCCGACATCAAGGTCACCGACCGGTCGATGATCTGGAATTCCGACCTTGTCGAAACGCTGGAACTCGAAAACCTGATGGCGAATGCCATCACCACGGTCTATGGCGCCGAAGCCCGCAAGGAAAGCCGCGGTGCCCATGCCCGCGAGGACTACAAGGATGGTCCGATGGGCGGTCGCGACGACGAGAACTGGCGCAAGCACACGCTGGCCTGGGTCAACGAGGCAGGCGAGGTCAAGCTCGACTACCGGCCGGTCCATACCGAACTCATCGCCGATGGCATCGATCCCAAGAAGATCGCGCCCAAGGCCCGCGTTTATTGATCGGAGGAATTGATGCGTTTTTTGTGGATGATTCCTCTCGTGTTGTTGACCCCTTCTGTCTGTGTAGCGGAGACCGCCTATTTGCGTGCGCCCGGCGATCTGTCTGCGCGAGTCACAGTTGAGGTGGGACTCTGGAAAACCGAAGCGGCGGCGAAGAAAGGACCAATGAGTCTATCGTCGGTGTTGGGCACCAAAAAGGCCAAGGAACTGGCGTGTTATGTGGCGCCGGGTACGAGGGCGAAGGTCCTGTCCAAGAAGGGAAGTATCGTTTACGTGCAAGAGCAGAGTGCGCTTTTCGGGTGCAAAGGTTACGTGCGCTCCGAATTCCTGTCGCCGAACTAGGGTTTAAGAAAATGGTTGAACTCGCTCTCCCCAAGAATTCCCAGATCACGGAAGGCAAGGTCTGGCCGAAGCCGGACGGTGCCAAGAATCTCCGCGAATTCCGCATCTATCGCTGGAGCCCCGATGACGGGAAGAACCCGCGCATCGACACGTTCTACGTGGATATCGACGATTGCGGACCGATGGTCCTCGACGGTCTGCTCTACATCAAGAACAATATCGATCCGACGCTGACGCTGCGCCGTTCCTGCCGCGAAGGCATTTGCGGCTCCTGCGCCATGAATATCGACGGCACGAACACGCTCGCCTGCACCAAGGGCATGGATGACGTGCACGGGGCGGTGAAGGTCTATCCGCTGCCGCACATGCCTGTCGTCAAGGATCTGGTGCCGGACCTTACGCATTTCTACGCCCAGCACCGCTCCATCGAGCCCTGGCTGAAGACGGTTTCGCCGCCGCCGGCCAAGGAATGGAAGCAGAGCCATGACGACCGCCAGAAGCTCGACGGGCTTTACGAGTGCATTCTCTGCGCCTGCTGCTCCACCTCCTGTCCGAGCTACTGGTGGAATGGCGACCGCTATCTCGGTCCGGCCGTGCTGCTGCAGGCCTATCGCTGGCTGATCGACAGCCGCGACGAGGCGACTGGCGAGCGGCTCGACAATCTGGAAGACCCCTTCCGGCTCTATCGCTGCCACACGATCATGAACTGTGCGCAGACCTGTCCGAAGGGTCTCAATCCGGCAAAGGCGATTGCCGAGATCAAGAAGATGATGGTCGAGCGCCGCGTCTAACAGGCCCTCTCCTCCGAACACGACGCCCGCCTCGTGCGGGCGTTTTTCGTTTGCGGGATTGTCCGGGGGGAATTGCTCCCGCCCTTCCGAGCGGCTAGCGTCACGGGTAAGACGGGAGGGATTGCGATGCTGGATGATGGACTGGAGACACTGGAGCCGGAAGCCTTCGGCAGGCGCCTGCCACAGGGATTGGGGGTCAATCTGCTCTGCCGGGATCTGCCTGCGGAAACCGAATTCTGTGTCAATGTTCTCGGCGCGCGGCTGATCCGCGGAGACCAGCATTTTGCCACGCTCACCATTGCGGGCTCGATTTTTCTCCTCCATTCGGACTGGACCTATCGGGATCACGAGTTTCGCGGCGTCTTCGAGGGTGAGACGCTGCGCGGCCGTGGCATCGAGCTCAGGCTTTACGGCGTAGACCCGGATCAGGCGGAGGAACGGGCGCGGGCCCGGGACGGCGTGGTGCTTGCGGCCAGTGCCGACAAGCCGCATGGCCTGCGTGAATGCCATCTGGTGGATCCCGAGGGCTATGTCTGGGTGCCAAGTGTTGCTGCATAGCACAATTCAGGCAGGATTCGGCGGTATTGGCCGCTTCGAAGGGTTAGCGGGTCCTTGATTATTCGGGCGAACTTACGATATTCCGCCATGATTACGTGCAAGGCTTGACACGGTGACGAACTCAGGAGCGGGATAATGCGGTTTGGCAAGGCGACGGCAGGTTTTGTGATGGTTCTTGCGCTGGCTGGCTGTCAGCGGACGGCGGATAGCGGCTTCGGCAGCCAGGCTTCGCTTGCGCCGGCTCCGCTTGCCGCCCAGCCCGTCACAGGCGTTCAGGCCACGCAGCTGCCGGCTCCGGGTGCTCCCGGCGCGCCGAACGGCCAGTTCCCCTCTGCACCGACCCAACAGGCTTCTCTGCCCGGCGCCGCGAACGCTGCGGCTGCCGCCAACGGCCTCGACATCAAGAAAGAAGCCATGGTCGGCAGCTGGCGCGTGGGCGGGGCAACGAGCTGCGACATGTTCCTCACGCTCACCAATCTCGGCAGCGGTTCGCGGGGCGGCACGCGTGGCTGCGCCGGCGAACTCACCCAGATCCGGTCGTGGGAAGTGGCCGGCAAGCAGGTCCAGTTCAAGGACGGCAACGGCAATGTGGTGGGCAGCGTCTACAAGACCGCCGAGAACCAGTTCACCGGCTCCACGGCATCCGGCCAGCCGCTGCAGCTCAG
This sequence comes from uncultured Rhizobium sp., assembly GCA_945952415.1. GTDB lineage: Bacteria > Pseudomonadota > Alphaproteobacteria > Rhizobiales > Rhizobiaceae > Gellertiella. The sequence continues at coordinate 254,579 of CAMFIF010000004.1, forward strand.
CCGCTGATCTCCGCCAAAGGCCCTTCGGGGCCTTTTCCTTTGGGACGGGGTAACCGCCCATTAAGCGCGCTATGATCGGATGAAGTGCCCGCCGGAGGGCCCTCGTGCCGCCGGCCCTGGCGCGATTGCTCCAACGACCCAGAAATCGGATATTTCCCATGCAGCCCATGCCGGATTACGCCCTCAGCGTCAGCGAGAAACTGAAGGCGCTGACGGAAAGCGGGGCTTTGCAGACCGATCCGGTGCAGCTCGCCATTGCCCGCAAGCTCGATCTCATTCTCGCCGGGCTGCGCGATCGGCGTGCGGCGGCGAAGACCAGTGCGCTCGGCTGGCTTTTTGCGGCAAAGCGAAAGAAGAGTGATCCCGTCCGGGGGCTTTATGTTCACGGCTCGGTCGGGCGCGGCAAGACCATGCTGATGGACATGTTCTTTGCCCTTGCTCCGCTAGAGCGCAAGCGGCGGGCGCATTTCCATGAGTTCATGGCGGATGTGCATGGCCGCATCCATGCCTATCGCCAGAAGCTGAAGAGCGGAGAGGTGAAGGAGCCTGATCCCGTGCCGCCCGTGGCCGAGGCTCTTTACCGGGAAGCGCAGCTACTCTGCTTTGACGAGTTCACCGTGACCGACATTGCGGATGCGATGATCCTTTCCCGGTTGTTTTCCGCTCTTTTCGAACGGGGTTGCATTCTGGTTGCCACCTCAAACGTGGCTCCGGACGATCTTTATCGCGATGGTTTGAACCGCGGGCTTTTCCTGCCCTTCCTCGATATTCTGAAAGCCCATGTCGATGTAGCGACGCTCGACAGCCCCACCGATTACCGCATGGAAAAGCTTGATAGTCTGGCCGTCTATCACACACCGCTCTCGGCGGAGGCCGATCGGGAGATGGATGACACCTGGGCGGCGCTCACTCGCGGACGTCCCGTTGCCCAGAGAGATTTGCCGATGAAGGGGCGGTCGATCCATGTGCCACGCGCGGCCGGCCGCGTGGCGCGCTTCTCCTTCGCCGATCTCTGCGAGCAACCGCTCGGTGCTTCCGACTTCTTAACCATCGCAGAGCATTATGATGTGGTCATGATCGACCACGTGCCCCTGCTCGGGCCCGAACGGCGCAATGCAACCAAGCGCTTCATCATACTGGTCGATGCCCTCTATGACCATGCGGTGCGTCTTTTCCTATCTGCGGCAGACTGGCCCGAACGGCTCCTGACCGAGAAGAAGGGCGTGGAAGGCTTCGAATTCGACCGAACCATCTCCCGTCTCTTCGAGATGCGGAGCCGGGACTATCTGGCGCTTCATCGCGAGCGGCGCGCCCTAAATGTCATCCAAACGCCATGAATATCTTACGTGAACGTAAGAATTTTATCTTCTAACCGATTGAAAATTCTTACGCCTAAAGAATCGATTGCCAATTTCCGCGCTTGAAGCTATGCCTTTTCCCCGAGATGGCCGGCCGCTCGCTGCGTCGGCCATGGTTTTGGCTCGCAAAGGAAGCACATCTATGGCGCGGAAAAAGATCGCATTGATTGGTTCGGGCATGATCGGTGGCACGCTGGCGCATCTCGCCAGCCTGAAGGAACTCGGGGACGTCGTTCTGTTCGACATCGCCGACGGTGTTCCGCAGGGCAAGGGTCTCGACATCGCCCAGTCGGGGCCCGTCGAAGGCTTCGACGTCAATCTGTCCGGCGCCAGCGATTATGCTGCCATCGAGGGTGCGGATGTCTGCATCGTCACCGCCGGCGTTCCGCGCAAGCCCGGCATGAGCCGTGACGACCTGCTCGGCATCAACCTGAAGGTCATGGAACAGGTGGGCGCGGGCATCAAGAAATATGCCCCCAACGCTTTCGTCATCTGCATCACCAACCCGCTCGACGCCATGGTATGGGCTCTGCAGAAGTTCTCCGGCCTGCCGAAGAACATGGTGGTCGGCATGGCCGGCGTGCTCGACAGCGGCCGCTTCCGTCATTTCCTCGCCTCCGAATTCAACGTCTCCGTTCAGGACGTGACGGCCTTCGTTCTCGGCGGCCATGGCGACACGATGGTGCCGCTCGCCCGTTACTCCACCGTTGCCGGCATTCCGCTGACCGACCTCGTGAAGATGGGGTGGTGCACCAAGGAGCGTCTCGAAGAAATCATCCAGCGCACCCGTGACGGCGGTGCCGAAATCGTCGGCCTGCTGAAGACCGGTTCGGCCTATTATGCCCCGGCCGCCTCGGCCATCGAAATGGCCGAAGCCTTCCTCAAGGACAAGAAGCGCGTTCTGCCCTGCGCCGCCCATTTGTCCGGCCAGTATGGCGTAAAGGACATGTATGTGGGCGTTCCCACGGTCATCGGAGCCGGCGGCGTCGAGCGCGTGATCGAGATCGACCTCAACAAGCAGGAGAAGGAAGCCTTCGACAAGTCCGTTGGTGCGGTTGCCGGTCTCTGCGAAGCCTGCATCAATATTCAGCCCTCGCTGAAGTAATCCGGCATCCGAAGAAGAGATCGAAGGATTTCCCATGAACATTCATGAATATCAGGCCAAGGCTCTCCTGAAGGGCTATGGTGCGCCGGTCGCCGAAGGCGTGGCGATCTTTTCGGCCGAGGAAGCGGAAGCGGCTGCGCGCAGCCTTCCCGGTCCGCTCTATGTGGTAAAGAGCCAGATCCATGCGGGTGGCCGCGGCAAGGGCAAGTTCAAGGAACTCGGCCCGGATGCCAAGGGCGGCGTGCGGCTCGCGAAGTCGATCGAGGAAGTGGTTGCCAATGTCAAGGACATGCTCGGCAACACGCTTGTGACCGCCCAGACCGGCGAGGCCGGCAAGCAGGTCAACCGCCTCTATATCGAAGACGGTGCCGACATTGCCCGCGAGCTCTACTGCTCGCTGCTCGTCGACCGCTCCGTCGGCCGCGTGGCCTTCGTGGTGTCGACCGAGGGCGGCATGGACATCGAAGCGGTTGCCCATGACACGCCGGAAAAGATCCACACGATCGCGATCGATCCGGAAACGGGCGTGACGGATGCGGATGTGGCGAATATCTCCAAGGCGCTGGCGCTGGACGGCGCTGCCGCCGAGGATGCCAAGTCGCTCTTCCCGATCCTCTACAAGGCCTTTTCCGAAAAGGACATGGCGCTGCTCGAGATCAACCCGCTCATCGTCATGAAGAACGGTCATCTGCGCGTGCTCGACGCCAAGGTGTCCTTCGACGGCAACGCGCTCTTCCGCCACGACGACATCAGGGCGCTGCGCGACGAGACCGAAGAGGATTCCAAGGAAATCGAAGCCTCGAAGTGGGACCTCGCCTATGTCGCGCTCGACGGCAATATCGGCTGCATGGTGAATGGCGCCGGCCTTGCCATGGCGACCATGGACATCATCAAGCTCTACGGCAAGGAGCCTGCCAATTTCTGTGACGTCGGCGGCGGTGCCGGCAAGGACAAGGTGGCGGCGGCCTTCAAGATCATCACGGCAGATCCGAAGGTCGAGGGCATCCTCGTCAACATCTTCGGCGGCATCATGAAGTGCGACGTGATTGCCGAGGGTGTGGTTGCCGCGGTGCAGGAAGTCGGTCTCAAGGTTCCGCTCGTCGTGCGCCTCGAGGGCACCAATGTCGAACTCGGCAAGAAGATCCTGAACGAATCCGGTCTTGCGATCACGGCCGCCGACGATCTCGACGATGCCGCCAAGAAGATCGTCGCGGCGATCAACGGCTAATTGAAGGACCCGGAACCCATGTCGATTCTCGTCAATAAGAATACCAAGATCCTCGTTCAGGGCCTGACCGGCAAGACCGGTACCTTCCACACCGAACAGGCGCTCGCCTATTACGGCACGCAGATGGTGGGCGGCATCCATCCGAAGAAGGGTGGCGAAACCTGGACCGGCTCGAAGGGCGAAAGCCTGCCGATCTTCGCCTCCGTGGCCGAGGGCAAGGAAAAGACCGGCGCCGACGCGACCGTGATCTATGTTCCGCCGGCTGGCGCCGCGGACGCGATCATCGAGGCGATCGAGGCCGAAATTCCGTTCATCACCTGCATCACCGAGGGCATCCCGGTCATGGACATGGTGCGGGTGAAGGCAAAGCTCGACAGGTCGAAGTCGCGCCTGCTCGGCCCGAACTGCCCGGGCATCCTGACGCCGGAAGAATGCAAGATCGGCATCATGCCGGGCTCGATCTTCCGCAAGGGCTCGGTCGGCATCGTGTCCCGCTCGGGAACGCTGACCTATGAAGCCGTGTTCCAGACCACGAATGAAGGTCTCGGCCAGACGACGGCCGTCGGCATCGGCGGCGACCCGGTCAAGGGCACCGAATTCATCGACGTGCTGGAGCTGTTCCTCGCCGACGAGGCGACCCAGTCCATCATCATGATCGGCGAAATCGGCGGTTCGGCGGAAGAGGATGCGGCGCAGTTCCTCATCGACGAAGCCAAGAAGGGCCGCAAGAAGCCGATGGCAGGCTTCATCGCCGGCCGCACCGCGCCGAAGGGCCGTACCATGGGCCATGCGGGCGCCGTGGTTTCGGGCGGCAAGGGCGATGCGGAATCGAAGATCGCCGCCATGGAGGCCGCGGGCATCCGCGTGTCACCGTCGCCGGCGCGTCTCGGCAAGACGCTGGTGGAAGTCCTCAAGGGCTGATCCGCCGAGAGACATCATACCGGGCATGGAGGTTCGAGCGAGCTTTCATGCCCGGTATCGGCATTTCCGGAGGGTCCGCTGCGCTGCAACATGACGCGGCGGGCTATCGGAACCGAAGGCCGGAATTCGGTGGTGCGGCGGGCAATGACAGTCAGCTGCATGGGCATGCCGGAGGGGGGACAGAACAGGCCTCCCCGGGCGACCTCAACCAACCTAGGAGGCGGGCACTCCCCGCGAAACACCATGGCAAGGCAAGAAGCCAACGAGCAGTTTCAGATCACGTCGTTCCTGGATGGTGCGAATGCTGCCTATATCGACCAGCTCTATGCGCGTTATCAGGACAATCCCGCCTCGGTTGGCGAGGAGTGGCAGGCCTTCTTCAAGGCACTGGACGACAACCCCGCCGACGTGAAGAAGGCTGCGGAGGGTGCATCCTGGCGCCGCGCGAACTGGCCGCTGCCGCCGAAGAATGACCTTGTCTCGGCGCTCGATGGCGACTGGGGCACGGTGGAAAAGGAAATCGGCAAGAAGGTCCAGGGCAAGGCCGAGACCAAGGCTCAGGAAACCGGCCTGCCCGTCAATCCGGCGGATGTGTTGCAGGCAACGCGCGATTCCGTCCGCGCCATCATGATGATCCGCGCCTTCCGCATGCGCGGTCATCTCCATGCGAACCTCGACCCGCTCGGCCTTGCGGCCCGCATCGAGGATTACAACGAGCTGTCGCCGGCATCTTACGGTTTCGAAGAGAAGGATCTCGACCGCAAGATCTTCATCGATAACGTGCTCGGCCTCGAATATGCCACCGTGCGCGAAATGCTGGCGATCCTCGAGCGCACCTACTGCTCGACGCTCGGCGTCGAGTTCATGCATATTTCCAATCCGGAAGAGAAGGCCTGGATCCAGGAACGCATCGAAGGGGCCGACAAGGGTGTCTTCTTTACTCCCCAGGGCAAGAAGGCCATCCTGCAGAAGCTGGTCGAAGCCGAAGGTTTCGAGCAGTTCATCGACGTGAAGTACAAGGGCACCAAGCGCTTCGGCCTCGATGGCGGCGAATCGCTGATCCCGGCGCTCGAACAGATCATCAAGCGCGGCGGTTCCGAAGGCCTGATGGAAATCGTGCTCGGCATGGCCCATCGCGGCCGCCTCAACGTGCTGTCGCAGGTCATGAACAAGCCGCACCGCGCGATCTTCCACGAATTCAAGGGCGGCTCCTTCAAGCCGGACGAAGTCGAGGGATCGGGTGACGTGAAGTATCATCTCGGTGCTTCTTCCGACCGGGAATTCGACGGCAACAAGGTGCACCTGTCGCTGACGGCCAACCCCTCGCATCTCGAAATCGTCAATCCCGTGGTGATGGGCAAGGCGCGCGCCAAGCAGGACATGCTGGCCAAGGTGTTCGATGGCGACATCATTCCGCTCCGCGAACGGGCGCGCGTTCTGCCGCTCCTGATCCACGGCGATGCGGCCTTTGCGGGCCAGGGCGTGGTGGCTGAAATTCTCGGTCTCTCCGGCCTGCGCGGCCACCGTGTCGCCGGCACCATGCATTTCATCATCAACAACCAGATCGGCTTCACCACGAACCCGGCCTTCTCGCGCTCCTCGCCCTATCCGTCGGACGTGGCGAAGATGATCGAAGCGCCGATCTTCCACGTGAATGGCGACGATCCCGAAGCGGTGGTTTATGCGGCCAAGGTCGCGACCGAATTCCGGATGAAGTTCCATAAGCCGGTGGTGGTGGACATGTTCTGCTACCGTCGCTTCGGCCATAATGAGGGTGACGAGCCCGCATTCACCCAGCCGAAGATGTACAAGGTCATCCGCGGCCACAAGCCGGTCTCGCAGCTTTATGCGGACCGCCTGATTGCCGAAGGCCTGATTTCCGACGGCGAATACGAAAAGATGAAGGCCGACTGGCGCGCCCATCTCGAACAGGAATTCGAGGCCGGCCAGTCCTACAAGCCGAACAAGGCCGACTGGCTGGACGGCCAGTGGGCGGGCCTGCGCGTGGCGGACAATGCCGACGAACAGCGTCGCGGCAAGACGGCCGTGCCGATGAAGACGCTCAAGGAGATCGGCCGGAAGATTTCCGAGGTTCCGGCTGGCTTCAACATTCACAAGACACTGCAGCGTTTCATGGATAATCGCGCCCAGATGATTGCGACGGGCGAGGGCATCGACTGGGCCATGGCCGAGGCGCTCGCCTTCGGTTCGCTCTGCCTGGATGGCGTGAAGATCCGTCTGTCCGGCCAGGATTGCGAGCGCGGCACCTTCTCCCAGCGTCATTCGGTGCTCTACGATCAGGAGACCGAGGCCCGCTATATCCCGCTTGCCAATCTCTCGCCCACCCAGGCCCGCTACGAGGTGATCAACTCGATGCTGTCCGAAGAGGCGGTGCTTGGATTCGAATATGGCTATTCGCTTGCTCGTCCGAACGCGCTGACCCTCTGGGAAGCCCAGTTCGGCGATTTCGCCAACGGTGCGCAGGTCGTCTTCGACCAGTTCGTCTCGTCCGGGGAACGCAAGTGGCTGCGCATGTCCGGCCTGGTCTGCCTCCTGCCGCACGGCTATGAAGGTCAGGGTCCGGAACATTCCTCCGCCCGCCTGGAGCGTTTCCTCCAGCTTTGCGCCGAGGACAACATGCAGGTGGCAAACTGCACGACGCCGGCCAACTACTTCCACATCCTGCGCCGGCAGATGAAGCGCGATTTCCGCAAGCCGCTGATCCTGATGACGCCGAAGTCGCTGCTGCGCCACAAGCGTGCGGTCTCGAGCCTTGCGGAACTGGCGGGCGAAAGCTCGTTCCACCGCCTGCTCTGGGACGATGCCGAGGTGCTGAAGGACAGCCCGATCAAGCTGCAGAAGGACAACAAGATCCGCCGCGTGGTCATGTGCACCGGCAAGGTCTATTTCGATCTCTTCGAAGAGCGCGAGAAGCGTGGCATCGACGATGTCTATCTCCTGCGCATCGAGCAGCTCTATCCGTTCCCGGCCAAGGCGCTGATCAACGAACTCTCGCGGTTCCGTCACGCCGAAATGGTCTGGTGCCAGGAAGAGCCGAAGAACATGGGCGCCTGGTCCTTCATCGATCCCTATCTGGAATGGGTGCTGGCCCATATCGACGCCAAGTATCAGCGCGTGCGCTATACGGGCCGTCCGGCCGCAGCCTCTCCGGCGACGGGCCTGATGTCCAAGCATCTGGCGCAGCTTGCGGCCTTCCTCGAAGACGCGCTCGGAGGCTGATCCATGGCCTATTTCATGCTGAAGCTGATCGGTCCCCGGCCGTCCTTTCCCGCCGATGCGTCGGGACAGGAAATGGCGGCCATGGCCGAACATTCCGTCTACTGGAAGGGCAAGGCGGAGGAGGGGACTGCGCTGGCCGTCGGCCCTGTCTTCGATCCGGCAGGCCCCTTCGGCATGGCCATCGTCGAGAGCGCAGACGAGGCGGCTGCCCGGACACTTGCGGATGGCGATCCCGTCATCCGGGCCAGCCTCGGCTTTCGCTACGACATTTTCCCGATACCGTCCCTCATCCTCAGGCAGGCGTGAGGACGCCCGCCACAACCTGCTTTAACCCATTCAGGAACCTACACCATGGCGACAGAAATCCGCGTTCCCACCCTGGGCGAATCCGTCAGCGAAGCCACCGTCGGAAAGTGGTTCAAGAAGGTGGGCGATACGGTGAAAGCCGATGAGCCCCTGCTTGAGCTCGAAACCGACAAGGTTTCCATCGAAGTGCCTGCGCCAGCAGCCGGAACGCTTGCGGAAATTACCGCTGCGGCGGGCGAGACCGTCGGTCTCGGTGCCCTGCTCGGCCAGATCGCCGAAGGCGCCGTGGCCGCTGCAGCGCCTGCTGCCGCTCCGGCACCGGCTGCTCAGCCTGCCCCTGCTGTCGCACCGGCCGCCCAGCCCGCCGCTGCCATGCCGGCCGCACCGGCCGCTGCCAAGCTGATGGCGGATAACAATGTTTCGGCTGCCGATGTCGAAGGCACGGGCAAGCGCGGACAGGTGCTGAAGGGTGACGTGATTGCAGCGATCGCCAAGGGCCCTGCTGCTCCTGCCGCTGCACCGGCAGCGCCTGCCGCACCGCGCGCGCCTTCCGCTGTCGAGGATGCCGCCCGTGAAGAGCGGGTCAAGATGACCCGCCTGCGCCAGACGATTGCCAAGCGCCTCAAGGATGCGCAGAACACTGCGGCCATGCTTACCACCTATAACGAGGTGGACATGAGCGCTGTCATGGATCTGCGCAACCGCTACAAGGACATTTTCGAGAAGAAGCATGGCGTGAAGCTGGGCTTCATGGGCTTCTTCACCAAGGCGGTCACCCATGCGCTGAAGGAGATCCCGGCGGTCAATGCCGAGATCGACGGCACCGACATCATCTACAAGAACTACTGCCACATCGGCGTCGCCGTCGGCACCGACAAGGGCCTTGTCGTTCCGATCGTACGCGATGCGGACCAAATGTCGATTGCCGGCATCGAGAAGGAAATCGGCCGTCTCGGCAAGCTTGCCCGTGACGGTGCCCTCTCCATGGCCGACATGCAGGGCGGGACCTTCACCATCTCCAATGGTGGCGTCTATGGCTCGCTGATGTCCTCGCCGATCCTCAATGCGCCGCAGTCGGGCATTCTCGGCATGCACAAGATCCAGGATCGTCCGGTTGCCGTGGGCGGTCAGGTCGTCATCCGCCCGATGATGTATCTGGCGCTTTCCTACGATCACCGCATCGTCGACGGCAAGGAAGCCGTGACCTTCCTCGTCCGCGTCAAGGAAA
>CAMFIF010000005.1 GCA_945952415.1 uncultured Rhizobium sp.
CTCGACCTACCAGATCCTGTCGCGCGGCACGCCGAACCTCGAAAACGAGACCTGGACCGCTTCGGCCAACGTCATCAACGGCACCTCCACGCCTGAAGATGCGGCCAAGAAGCTGCAGGAAGGCCTGGACAGCTGGTACAAGCCGGCGAAGTAAGGTGTGAAACAAGCGCCGGCATCCCTAAACCGGGTGCCGGCCCTTCATGTGTGCACGTCGGGGCTTCGGCATAGATGCCGTCATCCTCGGGCTTGTCCCGAGGATCTACCGGGCTATCCGCCACGCAAGAATTTGCCGAAAGGGCAGCAGATCCTCGGGACAAGCCCGAGGATGACGTCCAGGCGGCAGCAAAGCCATGCCAGGAAACGCATGGAACCAATTCTATCGATCAGGGGGAGCGATCATGACATCGATGGATGAGACCGGGGCCATGGCGCCGATCAAGCGGCCGACCCGCTGGCACATTCTGGTGTTTCTCACGCCGGCGCTCATTATCTACACCATCGTGATGATCCTGCCGCTGTTCCAGACGCTGTGGCTGTCCCTCTTCAACGTGACGAAGGAAGGCACGCCCGTCTTCGTCGGGCTCGGCAATTTCAAGGTGCTGTTCGGCGATGCCCGCTGGGCCGCCGATTTCTGGAACGCGCTGAAGAACAACCTGATCTTCTTTGCCGTGCACATGCTGGTGCAGAACCCGATCGGCGTGGCGCTTGCTGCGATGCTGTCCATCCCGAAGCTGCGCTTTGCCTCCTTTTATCGCACCGCGATCTTCCTGCCGACGCTGCTCTCCTTCGTGATCGTCGGCTTCATCTGGAAGCTCATCCTCTCGCCGCTCTGGGGCGTTGCGCCCTGGCTGATGGGCCTCGTCGGCGCGAAAAGCCTCTTCCTGCCCTGGCTCGGCCTGCCGAGCACGGCGCTGATCACCGTGTCGCTCATCTCCGTCTGGCAATATGTCGGCATTCCGATGATGCTGATCTATGCGGCGCTCCTCAACATTCCCGACGAGGTGATCGAGGCCGCCGAATGCGACGGCATCACCGGCTGGGCGCAGTTCTGGAAGATCAAGCTGCCGCTGGTGCTGCCGGCGATCGGCATCATCTCGATCCTCACCTTTGTCGGCAATTTCAACGCCTTCGACCTTGTTTACACCGTGCAGGGCGCACTGGCCGGGCCGGACGGATCGACCGACATTCTGGGCACGCTGCTCTACCGCACCTTCTTCGGCTTCCAGCTGCAGCTCGGCGACCGCTCCATGGGCGCCACCATCGCAACGGTGATGTTCCTGATCATCCTTGCGGGCGTGTCGCTTTATCTCTTCATCATCCAGCGGCGCATCCGCCGCTACCAGTTCTGATCCCGGGGGAGGTCCGTCATGTCCAAGGCACGCACATCGCCCATCCGCGCCGGCTTCGTCCATCTTGCCCTCGGCGGCTATACGCTGATCGCGCTCTTCCCTGTCTTCCTCACCATCGTGAATTCCTTCAAGGATCGCGGCTCGATCTTCCGCTCGCCGCTGCAATTGCCGGGGCCGTCGAGCTTCAGTCTTGTCGGCTATGAAACGGTGCTGAAGCAGGGCGATTTCGTCGGTTATTTCACCAACAGCCTGACGGTGACCTGCGTCTCGATCTTCCTCGTGCTGCTCTTCGGCGCGATGGCGGCCTTTGCCCTTTCGGAATACCGCTTCAAGGGCAATGCGCTGATGGGGCTCTATCTCTCGCTCGGCATCATGATCCCGATCCGCCTCGGTACGGTGGCGATCCTGCAGGGCATGGTGGCGACCGGTCTCGTCAACACGCTGACGGCGCTCGTCCTCGTCTATACCGCGCAGGGCCTGCCGCTTGCGGTCTTCATCCTCTCGGAATTCATGCGGACCGTCTCCGACGACCTCAAGAATGCCGGTCGCATCGACGGGCTTTCCGAATATGCGATCTTCTTCCGCCTCGTGCTTCCCCTCGTCAGGCCTGCCATGGCGACTGTCGCGGTCTTCACCATGATCCCGATCTGGAACGATCTCTGGTTCCCGCTGATCCTTGCGCCGGCGGAAGCCACCAAGACCATCACGCTTGGCAGCCAGGTCTTCATCGGCCAGTTCGTCACCGACTGGAACGCGGTTCTCTCGGCGCTCTCGCTTGCGATCTTCCCGGTTCTCGTCCTCTACATGATCTTCTCGCGGCAGCTCATCCGCGGCATCACCTCGGGAGCAGTGAAATGACCGACAGTCCCTTGCGCGTTCTCGTTGCCGGGCTCGGCAATATGGGCCGCAGCCATGCACTCGCCTATCACCGCAATCCGGGTTTCGAGATTGCCGCTCTCGTCAACCGGTCGGCACCCCGGCTCGACGGGGAGCTTTCGGGCTATGAGATCCTGCCGGATTTCAATACGGCGCTGGCCGAGCTGAAGCCGGATGTCGCGTCGATCAACACCTATTCCGACAGCCATGCGGATTATGCCGTCGCTGCGCTCGAAGCGGGCTGCCATGTGTTCGTGGAAAAGCCGCTCGCGACCACGGTTGCCGATGCGGAGCGGGTGGTTGCCGCCGCGAAGGCCAACGGGCGCAAGCTGGTGATCGGCTATATCCTCCGGCATCATCCGTCCTGGATGCGCCTCATCGAGGAGGCGCGTTCGCTCGGCGGGCCTTACGTCTTCCGCATGAACCTCAACCAGCAGTCTTCGGGCCCCACCTGGGAGACTCACAAGGCGCTGATGCAGACGACGTCTCCTATTGTCGATTGCGGCGTGCATTACGTTGACGTGATGTGCCAGATCACCGATTCCCGTCCGGTCGAGGTGCGCGGCATGGGGCTTCGCCTCTCGGACGAGGTGGCACCCGACATGTATAATTACGGGCATCTTCAGGTTCTCTTCGAGGACGGGTCCGTCGGCTGGTACGAGGCCGGCTGGGGGCCGATGATTTCGGAGACCGCCTTCTTCGTGAAGGACGTGATGTCGCCGAACGGCTCCGTTTCCATCGTGATGGAAAATGCGAAATCCGACGATATCGACGCTCATACCAAGACGGCGATGATCCGGGTGCACAGGGCGCGGCGCGGGGCCGATGGCCGCTTTGCCGAGCCCGATCTCGACCTCAGGATGGACGGTGAACCGGGACACCAGGATCTCTGCGAGCGGGAACAGGCCTTCCTGCTGAAGGCCATTCGCGAGGACCTGGATTTGGGCCGCCACATGCAGGACGCGGTCAGTTCGCTGCGCGTATGCCTGGCGGCGGATGAAAGTGTGCGGACCGGCAAGCCGGTTCTGATTTAAGGGGGAATTTGCCGTGGGCGCGCTTCAGCTTCAGAATATCCGCAAGACCTTCGGGGCCCATGAGGTCCTGAAAGGCATCGATCTCGACGTGAAGGACGGCGAATTCGTGATCTTCGTCGGCCCCTCCGGCTGCGGGAAATCCACGCTTCTTCGGGTGATCGCCGGCCTCGAGGATGCCTCGACCGGCAGCATCCGCATCGACGGGCAGGAGGTGGCGACCGTGCCGCCGGCCAAGCGCGGCATCGCCATGGTCTTCCAGTCCTATGCGCTTTATCCGCATCTCACGGTGAAGGACAATATGGGCCTCGGCCTCAAGCAGGCCGGAACGGACAAGGCGGAGATCGAAAAGCGGGTTGCCAAGGCTGCCGCCATGCTCTCGCTCGAACCCTATCTTGCCCGTCGTCCGGCGGAGCTTTCCGGCGGCCAGCGCCAGCGCGTCGCCATCGGCCGCGCCATCGTGCGCGAGCCGAAGCTTTTCCTCTTCGACGAGCCGCTCTCGAACCTCGATGCGGCGCTGCGCGTGCAGACCCGGCTGGAAATCGCCAGGCTGCACCGCGACCTCAAGGCAACGATGATCTACGTCACGCACGACCAGGTCGAAGCGATGACGCTGGCGGACAAGATCGTCGTGCTTTCGGCCGGTGCGATCGAGCAGGTGGGTTCGCCCATGGAGCTTTACAATCGCCCGGCCAATCTCTTTGTCGCGGGCTTCATCGGTTCGCCGCAGATGAACTTCATCGATGGCGGCCGTCTCGGTGAAAGCGTCGCCACAATAGGCATTCGTCCCGAGCATATTTCGCTCTCGCGCGACAGTGGTACATGGAAGGGCAAGGCGGTGCATGTGGAGCATCTCGGTGCCGACACCATCGTCTATCTCGAAACGGAGACGGCGGGCCTCGTGACGGTGCGGCTTTTCGGCGAGCATCACGTCAACCCTGACGATATCGTCTATGCCACCCCGGACGCCACGCAGATGCATCGCTTCGATGCGGCGGGCAAGGCGATCCGTTAACCCGCCAGCTTTGAGCGCTTGGCGGAGACCAACAGGACAGGACGCATGATCGTTTGCTTCGATATCGGCGGCACCGCCATCAAGGGCGCCTATGCCAGGGGGCCGGAAGAGATTGAAACCCTGCCGCGGGTCAGCACGCCGCTTCAGGATTTCGACGCCTTTGTCGGTGTTCTGAAATCCGTGATTGCGGGCGCGCCCGAGCCGGTCTCCTGTGTCAGCATCTCGATTACCGGCGTGATCGATGCGGACACCCGGCTGATCACGGTCGCCAATATTCCCTGTCTCGACCAGCGCCCGATCGAAGCGGATCTCGAAACGGCACTGCAATTGCCTGTCATCGTCTCCAACGATGCGGATTGCCTGGCCATGGCCGAATATGGCACTGGCGCAGGCAAGGGGCACCGGGTGGTTTTCGGCGTCATTCTCGGAACCGGTGTCGGCGGGGGGCTCGTCATCGATGGCGAACTGATCAACAGCGATGGCGGTTTTGCCGGCGAATGGGGGCATGGACCGGCCGCGCCACGCTTTGGCGGTACGCCCGAGACCGAGCTTCCCGCCTTTGCCTGCGGCTGCGGCCTGAAAGGCTGCCTCGACGCTACGGTGAGCGCCCGCGGCATGGAAAAAATGCATCGCTATCTCTGCGCCGAGGAAAAGACGAGCGAGGACATCACTGCCGCCTGGCTTGCGGGCGACGAGAAGGCCACGCGCACCATCGATGTTCTCTGCGATGTCACGGCCGGGCCGCTGGCCATGCTTGTCAATACTGTCGGCGCGGGTATCGTACCTGTCGGGGGCGGGCTTGCCCGCTGCGTGCCGCTGATCGAGGAGATCGACCGGCGGGTGCGTGCGCGCATCCTCAAGAAGCTTTCCCGGCCGCTGGTCGTGCCTGGTCTCTGCACCATCGAGCCGGGTCTTGTCGGGGCTGCCGTGCTCGCCTTCAACCGGGGGCATGCATGAGACGACGGCTGCTTGAGGTTTGCGTCGACGACGCATCCGGGCTGGAGGCAGCGATCGCCGGCGGCGCGGACCGGATCGAACTCTGCAGCGCGCTTTCCGTCGGCGGGCTCACACCGTCTCCCGGTCTCATGGCGCTGGCCGCGGAGGCACCGGTGCCGGTCTATGCAATGATCCGTCCCCGTGCCGGGTCCTTCCTCTATGGCGAGGCGGACCTGCGGCAGATGGAAAACGACATTCGCACCGTTGCCGGCTTCGGCCTCGAAGGCATCGTCATCGGCGCCAATCATGCGGATGGGCGGCTGGACGAAGGCGCTCTTGCGCGGCTCCTGGCGGCTGCCGAAGGACTTCCCGCCACGCTGCACCGGGCCATCGATCTCGTGCCCGAAATAGACGAGGCCGTGGATCTCGCCGTTTCGCTGGGCTTCGAGCGCATTCTCACCTCGGGCGGGGAAAAGACCGCACTTGCAGGACTTGAGCGGATCGCCCGCATGGCGGCCCGCGCCGCGGGGCGGATCGAAATCATGCCGGGCTCCGGCATCACGCTGGAGACGGTCGACCCCATTCTCGCACGCCTGCCCGATGCGGATATTCACGCTTCCTGCTCCTCGCCGGGGGCGGCGGAGCCGGAGAACGTACTGTCCCTCGGCTTTGCGTCCGGCCCGCTGAAGCGGACCGATGCGGCGAAGGTGCGGGCGCTGAAGGCGCGTATCTCCTGAAATGAAAATCCCGAGCCTTGCCCGGGATCTATCGTAGTCAGACGGGGAAGAGCTTCCAGCGCGTCGGGCGGAAGCCGATCTTTTTCGGATCGAGCCGTGCGGCCTGTTCCGGCGTCACTTCCAGCTCCACATGGGCGCCGCTGCCGAGTGCCACTTCCACATGGCGGGTACCTGCCACGCGACGGGTGGAAGCGATTTGGCCCTCGAAATGGGGCGTGTCGTCTTCGACCAGGACGATATCCTGCGGGCGGAAATAGAGCAGCGCCTCGCCATGTTTGTCCTCGGCGGCCGCCATGCCGAGCGTCTTGCCCTGAAAGCGGATCTCGCCGCCATCCACATCGACCCTGAGGCAGTTGGATTCGCCGATGAAGCCGAAGACGAAAGGCGAGTTGGGGCTGTCATAGACCTCGTCCGGCGTGCCGACCTGTTCGATCTTGCCCTGACTCATCACCACGACGCGATCGGCAAGTTCCAGCGCTTCTTCCTGGTCATGGGTGACGAAAACGGTGGTATGCCCGGTGCGGTCATGGATTTCGCGCAGCCATTTGCGGAGATCCTTGCGCACCTGCGCATCCAGCGCGCCGAAGGGCTCGTCGAGCAGCAGCACGTTCGGCTCCACGGCCATGGCACGGGCAAGCGCCACGCGCTGCCGCTGGCCGCCGGAGAGCTGGGTGGGATAGCGCCCTTCCATGCCGGTGAGCTGTACGAGATCGAGCAGCTCCTTGGCCCGCCGGCGGATTTCGGCCTTGGGCGGACGGGTCGCGCGCGGGCGCACCGTCAGGCCGAAGCCGATATTGTCGAGCACCGTCATGTGCCGGAACAGCGCGTAGTGCTGGAACACGAAGCCGATATTCCGCTCCTGGACCGTCTTTTCAGAGGCATCCGTTTCGCCAAAGAAGATCCGGCCTTCCGTCGGCGTTTCGAGCCCCGCAATCAGGCGCAGAAGCGTGGTCTTGCCGGAGCCCGAAGGGCCGAGAAGCGCGATCAGTTCGCCGGAGCGAATATCGAGCGAGACGTCGTGAAGCGCCGGAAACCGGCCGAATTCCTTGCGGATGTTTTGTACCTTGACTTCCATTGTTCCCTCAGTGGCGGCGGCTGGCGGAAAGTTCGGCGCTGAAATGATGCTCGAGCAGGGCTTTCAGGACCAGGGTGACCAGCGCCAGCAGCGCCAGAAGCGTGGCGACGGCAAAGGCAGCCACGAAGTTATATTCGTTATAGAGGATCTCCACCTGCAGGGGCATGGTGTTCGTCTGGCCGCGAATATGGCCAGAGACGACCGAAACCGCCCCGAATTCGCCCATGGCGCGGGCATTGCAGAGAAGAACGCCGTAAAGCAGGCCCCATTTGATGTTCGGCAGCGTGACATGCCAGAAGGTCTGCCAGCCGCTGGCGCCCAGCGAAAGCGCCGCTTCCTCATCTGCATTGCCCTGTTCCTGCATCAGCGGAATGAGCTCCCGCGCGACGAAGGGGAAGGTGATGAAGACGGTTGCGAGCACCAGACCCGGCACGGCGAAGATGATCTGGATGCCGTTGCTCTGCAGCCAGGGGCCCAACAGCCCCTGTGCCCCGAAGAGCAGCACGAAGACGAGGCCCGAAATGACCGGCGAGACCGAGAAGGGCAGGTCGATCAGCGTGGAGAGGACGGCCTTGCCCTTGAATTCGAACTTCGCGATCGTCCAGGCCGCGACCACGCCGAAGACGAGGTTGAGCGGCACCGAGATGCCGGCGACCAGCAGGGTGAGGCGGATCGCCGAGAAGGTCTCGGGGTCTGACAGCGATTCGAGAAAAGCCGGAAAGCCCTTTCGCAGCGCCTCGGTGAAGACCGCCAGGAGCGGCATGACCAGCACCAGGAGCAGGAAGATCAGCGACAGGCCGATCAACAGTGCCCGGGCAAAGGGCGTTTCCGTGGTGACGCCCTGATCCTGCGGGGGATTATGCGCCATAGCCATATCTCCTGCGGCTCCAGGCCTGAATGAGGTTGATGACGAAGAGCATGGAGAAGGAGATGAGCAGCATGACCACCGCAATGGCGGTGGCGGCCGGATAGTTGAACTCCTCGAGCTTGATGACGATGAGCAGCGGCGCGATCTCCGACTTGAAGGGCAGGTTGCCGGCGATGAAAATGACGGAGCCATATTCG
The DNA here is from genome assembly GCA_945952415.1 of uncultured Rhizobium sp. GTDB lineage: Bacteria > Pseudomonadota > Alphaproteobacteria > Rhizobiales > Rhizobiaceae > Gellertiella. Next base: position 8,085 of record CAMFIF010000005.1, read on the forward strand.
CCGACACCCCGGGCAAAGGCGAGCGAAAAGCCGGTGAGAACCGCAGGCGCAAGCCCGGGCAGGAGGACCCGGAACACGGTTTGCAGGCGGTTCGCCCCGAGCGTGGCGGCGGCTTCCTCGACCTCGCGGTCGATCTCTTCCATGACCGGCTGCACGGTGCGCACGACGAAGGGCAGGCCGACGAAGATGAGGGCGATGACGATGCCGACCGGTGTGAAGGCGACCTTGAGGCCAAGCAGAGCCAGAGGCGCACCAATCCAGCCCTTCGGCGCGTAGAGCGTGGTCAGCGCGATGCCCGCGACGGCCGTCGGCAGGGCGAAGGGCAGGTCCACCATGCTGTCGACGATCTTCTTGCCGGGAAACTGGTAGCGGACCAGGACCCAGGCCAGAAGCGTGCCGAAGACCACATTGGCGAGCGCGGCGATGAAAGCACAGCCAAAGCTGATCCAGAGCGCATTGAGAGTGCGTCTTTCAAAAGCCAGGGACCAGAAATCATGCCAGCCCAGCGCGGCCGATTTGAAGAAAAGGCCGGCGAGCGGGATGAGGACGATGAGTGTCAGCCAGACAAGCGTATAACCGAGCGCCCACCGGAAGCCCGGTAGAACGCTCGGTTGTCTGAACTGCCACCCTGAGGAGGCCGATCGGGTCATTAGGGTCCGTTACTGTGCCGGTTGATAGATCTTGTCGAAGACGCCGCCATCGGCAAAGAACTCCGGCTGTGCCTTCGCCCATCCGCCGAAGTCCTCGATGGTGACGAGCTTGACATCGGCAAAGCGGGCAAGATCCGCCTTGTCAGCCAGGTCCGGCTTGGCCGGGCGGTAATAGTGCTTGGCGGCGAGTTTCTGCCCGACATCCGAGTAGAGATACTGGAGATAGGCTTCGGCCACCTTGCGGGTACCCTTGGCATCCACATTGCCGTCGACGAGGGCCACGGACGGTTCCGCCTTGATCGAGACGGACGGGGTCACGATCTCGAAATTGCCGGCGCCGAGCTCGTCGAGGGCCAGATAGGCCTCGTTTTCCCAGGCGAGAAGCACATCGCCCTGTTCGCGCTGCACGAAGGTGGTGGTCGAACCGCGGGCGCCCGTATCGAGAACAGGCACATGCTTGTAGAGTTCGGTCACGTAGGCCTTTGCCTTTTCGTCGTCGCCGCCATTGGCCTGACGGGCCCAGGCCCAGGCTGCCAGGAAGTTCCAGCGGGCGCCGCCTGATGTCTTCGGGTTCGGCGTGATGACCTGCACGTCATCCTTCACGAGATCGCCCCAGTCCTTGATGCCCTTCGGATTGCCCTTGCGGACGAGGAACACGATGGTGGAGGTGTAGGGCGCGGAATTGTTTTCCAGACGCTTCTTCCAGTCGGCCGGGATCTTGCCGGTCTTCTTGGCGATGGCATCCACATCCGCTTCGAGCGCCAGGGTCACCACATCGGCCTGAAGGCCGTCGATTACCGCACGTGCCTGCTTGCCGGAGCCGCCATGGGAGGTCTCGATCGTGACCGTCTCGCCTGAGTCCGCCTTCCACTTCTCGGCGAAAGCCGCATTGAAGTCCTTGTAGAATTCACGGGTCGGATCATAGCTCACATTCAGCAGGGCCTGATCGGCCCGCGCAGCCGGCGCCTGAACGCCGAGAGCCGCCCCGATGAGCAGACCCGCCGCCAGCACGTGCCTCATCAATTTCGTTTTCATCGCCACCTCCTTGGTTTGCTGAACAAACTCTAGCAAACCGGTCGTGTTTCAGAACGGATGATTTTCCGACTTTCACCGGTCCCCGGAAAAACCTTACCCCGATTTAGCCACAATCGTAAACGGCACAACCCGCAGATGGCTCCACCCCGTTTTGGGAGAGGCGCACGGGGAACCGGAAATGGCCTTAAAGCGACACGGGCCGCAGGAATTTTCAAAGGCCCGGAGATTCAACCGATTCAATCCCGGACAGGCCTTTCCCTGCCCCTTTACGGCCCCAGAATATGGTCTTACAGGCATTTTTACCCGGTAGGGCCGGGAGCCCGGCAGGCATTCTTGCATGCGGACGGGATTGGACCACCAACAGGAGGAATGAGCTTGGCTCGCGTTACCCTTAGACAGTTGCTCGATCACGCCGCCGAATATGGCTATGGCGTGCCCGCCTTCAACATCAACAACATGGAACAGGGCATCGCCATCCTCGAAGCTGCGGCGGCCACCAATTCGCCCGTCATCATCCAGGCAAGCCGCGGCGCGCGCGCCTATGCCAACGACATCATCCTGTCGAAGCTGATCGACGGCCTTGTCGAACTGCATCCCGACATTCCGATCTGCATGCATCTCGACCACGGCAACAACGAAGCCACCTGCATGTCCGCCATCCAATACGGCTTCACGTCCGTCATGATGGACGGCTCGCTGAAGGAAGACGGCAAGACGCCGGCCGACTATGCCTATAATGCCGGCATCACCAAGCGCGTCGTCGACATGGCCCATTGGGGCGGTGTGTCGGTCGAAGGCGAGATCGGCGTTCTCGGTTCGCTCGAAACCGGCGAAGGCGAGAAGGAAGACGGCCATGGCTTCGAGGGCAAGCTCAGCCACGACCAGCTGCTGACCGATCCGGAACAGGCCGCGCAGTTCGTGCGCGACACGGGCGTCGATGCGCTCGCGGTTGCCATGGGCACCAGCCACGGCGCCTACAAGTTCAGCCGCAAGCCTGATGGCGCGGTGCTGGCCATGAACGTGATCGAGGAAATCCACCGCCGCCTGCCCGACACCCATCTCGTGATGCACGGCTCCTCCTCCGTTCCGGAAGAGCTGCAGGAGATCATCAACAAGTATGGCGGCCAGATGAAGCCCACCTGGGGCGTGCCGGTCGAGGAAATCCAGCGCGGCATCAAGCATGGCGTGCGCAAGATCAACATCGACACCGACAACCGCATGGCGCTCACCGGCGCGATCCGCAAGGTGCTCTCGGAAAACCCCTCCGAATTCGATCCGCGCAAGTATCTGAAACCGGCCATGGAGGCCATGACCAAGCTCTGCAAGCAGCGCTTCGAGGAATTCGGCACCGCCGGCCATGCCGACAAGATCAAGCCGATCCCGCTTTCCGACATGGCCAAGCGCTATCGTTCGGGCAGCCTCGCGCCGAAGATCTCCTGAGAACAGGATGAGAGGAAGGGTGGTCCCCGCCCTTTCTCCCAAAGGCCTTACGACTCTCAACCCGCACCGGGCTCAAAGCCGGTGCGGGTTTTTGTCTTGTAGGGAAAGCCGGGCCTTAACCGCCCCGCTTCCAGCGAATGTCTTCGGAAAATTCCCAGCAGTTTCCAGCGGGTTGGAAGAGCAGCTGGCCTTCGGGATATTGATGGGTTCCCGGTGGGACCAGCTTTCCATCGGCATCGAGCGGGTTGCCGCGGTCGTCTCCGCCTGCCGACTGGCCGTCATAATGGATGCGGGACCATTCGACGGAGATGTCGTTGTTCTGGCTCTGGTTGAACTGGAGGTCGAGATATTCCTCGGCATCCCCGGCGCGGGAGGGTTTTGCGGGCTTGTAGTCGTAATCGATCAGCAGGACGGGGAAAGTCCGGTATTCTTCCGGACGGAGAGTCTGGCTCGAAATCACCTTGCCATGGGCATTGAGCACCGAACGGGTGATCCGGGCGGCGCTATATTTCTCCCGGACGGCCGCCGATTGGGCAAAGGCATTGAAGAAGGTTCGGTAGTCGCCATTCATGCAGGCATTCTCCGCCTGGTCCAGATTGATCCGGTCGGATGGGCTGAGGTCCTGGTCCGCCGTCCCAGAGCCTGAGGCCTGGGCCAGAAGGACCGGCGCCTCCGCCTGAGCAGAGCTCGCCTTCGCTTCGCCGCCGATCCCGAGGATGAGAAAGGGAATGAGGGCGGGTACAAGGGGGAGGGAGGGGGTGCGGATCACGGTTGGTACCTCGCTGGCTTGTGCTTTCAGGCCCTCAACCTAACGGCGTGTCTTCCAGTCGGCACTCGGGAAAGCGTACCGGTGCCTCTGTGCGGTTGACCCAACCGCCCTGCAGCTGCGACAAACGGGATCGAAGCGAGGGCCATGCCGCATGGGACAGGCAGCAAGTTGGATGAGAGCGATAGTCGGTGGCGCAGGCGTGCTGTGGCTCCCGGCTGAGGCCATCTCAAGCGGGGTCTTTCCGCTTCTCCCGAGCAGCGAGACCTTCGGGTCGCATGTCGCCTGTGTGGATGCGCTGAAGGCGGCCTATGCCGCAGACCTCGGGCAGGTGGCGGCGAAAGCCGTGAGCCCCGCTGGCGATACACGAGAAGTCAGTCTCGACAGCAAGGGCGTCGAGAGGCTCGGTGACGGCAAGGCGCGCTACGAAGCAACGCTCTGGTATCACAACGGGGGATTCCGCCTCGATCTCAAGCAGACGGAAACGAGCCATAGTTACACTCACTCCATCCGCATTTGCGAGGGTGTAACGATGACGGTTTCGGGCGATCAGGGCTATACGCTGAGCACCTTCGAGCCCGCCGCGGTGCCCGACAACCCGAACTGATTGCAGCGCGGCGATCTGCCAAACGGGTGCCGTTTGTCCTGCCCTCGTTGCCGTTCGTCGAAAAACGCGAGCCTTGATCGGCCACGGGCTGTCACTGGCAGGTCGAAGGATGATCCGTCCCGTTGGGCGCATTAGCCTTCCCGGCATGAACAGATTCGAGACCTTGCCCCAGATGCCGCTCCTCGAGTTTCACGGCGGCCGTGAACTGCCATATGTCGGGCTGGACCGGCCCGTTTCCCATCTTCCGCCTCTCGCGGGTCGCCCCGCATCGGGGGGTGGCAGGGCCATCTTCCATCTCGCGGTGGAAGCGGAAGATCCCCGGGTTCTCGAGCATATCCGCGCCGCCCTGCCGGAGGGGTGTCGGTTGCATATCCACCACGTCAGCATGGACAGCTTCGATGCGTCCCGTTCCTCGCCCCTGACGCAGAAAAACGATCCCTCCGGATTGCCGGATTTGACGGCGAGGCAGCGTCATATCCTCGCCCTTCTCCTCGAAGGCCTTTCGAACAAGGAAATCGGCCGCAGGCTCGCCCTGTCGCATTTTACGGTCCGTAACCATATCTCGCAGATCCTGCGGTTGCTCCAGGTATCCTCCCGCAAGGATGCAATCGCGCGGTTCGCCGGTGGGAGTATTCGAAGCGATCCTGATGCCCTCTCGTCCGGAGCGGCATAGGGCGTGATCGGGGCCGAAGCCATCCGAAGGGGAGGATTTCGCCATGAAAATCTGGGCGCTTCTCGCCCTTGCGGGGATGGTGCTGGTTGCCAGTATCCTCTTTCTCCGTCCCGACCTCAGGGGCTGGACCCCGGAGAACTGGACCGATCCCAAGGCGATCGTGGAACCCATCGGCAAGGGCGATGCGCCCTTTGCCATAGCCGATTGCCTGCCTGGAACGATTGATCCGAACCAGACGCCGCGCGGCCCGGATTATGGCTATGTGGCGACCATGCGGGTGCTGACCTGCCGGAGCCGTTCCAGCGCCTGGCCCATTGTCCTTCCGTATCTTTTCCTGGCCCTGATCTATCCCCTCTACCGGCTGATCTCCAGGAAGCGCCGCGCATGAGGCCGACCGCCCTTGCAGACGCACCGGTACATTGCGGCCGATTGCGTCTGAGCGCCGGTTGCCGCTTAACTCGGCCCATGACACGGACCCTCTTTCCCTCCCGCGACCGCTTTTCCCATGGCCTCCCGAGCGCGGATACGCGGCCTGCGCGGCAACCCCACCGAATTCTGCTGTGCAGTCTGGCGGTTCTCGCCCTTGCTGGTGGTCCGGGGGCGCTTGCCGCAGGCGCTCCGCCGCTTTCCTCCTATGCCGGGAAATATCCTTTCGACCAGGTGGAGGGCATTGCCTTCCGCGAGCACCGGGCCGTGGTCAAGGGGGTGACGGCGGCGGTATCAAAGGTGCCGGCGGGGGCGGATATCCTCGGCCATGCGCTTCAGCCGGCGAAGTCGGTGGATACGCCCATCCTGCCCTTGAGCGGCGGGCGCCTCTATGCCCGAAGCTATGATCCGGCGGGTGGCGGCTCGACCAACTGGGCGATCCTGATCACCGCGGACGGCAGGGAAACGGCGATCTGCTTCTCGGACGATGCGCTTTATGGCGATGGCGTGTCCCACTGGTATTTCGAAGGGGCCGAGGCCTTTACCCTGCCGGGCCCCTGCCCGAGCGAGCAGCAGGAGCTCGAAGGCTCCATCGGCCCCTGGCCTCTCGGACCGCGGCCGGAGTGATTGCGGCCTTTCCCCAACGACTGCCATTGAAAGGGTTTTTCGTGACCGGTACGTCACCAAGATTCGGCTTTGCTGCCATTTGCGCGGCAGCGGGCATTCTTTTTTCGGCACTGCCGCTTCAGGCGGATGAGATCACCGAGCACCAGCAGCGCATCGAGGCTCAGCAGGCCGAAGAGCGGCGCATCAATGACATGGCCTCGCAGCTTAACCAGGATTCCGGAGACATGGAGGACAGCGAAACCGGCGGATCTGCCTATGCGCCCAATTCCTTCGTATCCTATCCGCCCGAAGCCTGGAACGATTGGGTCAGGCATGCGCAGGAGACCCGCAATCGGGACATCGAAGCGCGTCTGAAACAGGACCCCGTGTACCAGGACCTGAAGAAGGGCGTCTGGACCTACCGCCGGTCAGGCCGGGGGGAGGCGCTGAAGACCTGTCAGGCTACCTTCTGGACCCAGCATGGCGGTGTCTCCTTCATCCATGTGGGCGGCGAGGAGGAGTACACCTTTCTCGGTTTTTTCGGTGCGGGTATTCCCAGCGTGAAGCAGCCGCGGTTCGTCACCATGGATCTCATCCAGTCCGGTGAAAGCCAGCGTGTGCGCGCCCTGAACCTGCATTTCGGTTCGGTAAAGTCCATGGGCATGGTTCTCTTCAACGTGCACACGCCCGCCATCCTGATTGGTGCCGTCGAAGACCGGCAGGATTTCGAGATCAGGCTGAAGGGCAAGGCCATTGCGCAGGGTGTCTGGCACAGTGGCCGGAAGGCACGCCAGGAATTTGCCGCCTGCCTCAAGAGCCAGGGCTATCGGGTACAGTAAGGCAGGCAGTTCCGGAGATCTGTGGGAGACGACAATCAGAGGCTCTTTTGCCAACCGTATCAGCGGCGCTTCGTCAGGCCGGCCGAATGGGGAAATAGATGCCTGCGAGGCTCCCCCCGGCACCGCAGGTTTCGCTACCGTCCTGCTGTTCGACGATCAGCACGCCCCCGCGCAGCATCAGGCGGACCCGGTTGCCATCGGGAGAGGTGAAAGAAAGCGTGTCTTTCTCCCGGCGCAAAACCTCCTCGAAAGCGCAGGTCCAGGCGAGAAAATCGATGTCTACAGGGTTCGCCTCCACGTCGAACCGCCCGTCCTCCCGGAGACGGATCTCGACCGTGCCGGAGATATTGCGCCATTCTCCGGCAAAATCGGCTCTCGCGGGCTCGGTCCTTTCAAGGGTATCGAGCCGCGACTGAAGGCGGCTTTCCAGGTCACCCGGCAGGTCCCAGTCCCCCGTCGTGCCGTCGGCAAGCACATATTGATCGCGGATCAGACTGCGGCGAAAGCGCTGCTCGTCCCGAGCCAGCGCGGTGCGGGCGGAAGGCGTCTGGCCTTTTGCGAGCGTCGCAAGCCGATTCTCGATATCCCGGCTCAGGCGGGAGAGGTTGGGCTCGTCGCGTATCGTCTTTTCAACGATGCCCTGAAGCTTCATGCACTGGGCAATTTCGAGGGCGAGGTCCAGGTCGTCCGGATGGCGATCGAGGCGCTTTTCAACCCTTGCCAGCTCCCGACCGTAATTGCTGCCACGCAGGCCGCATTGCAGCCGTTGGATACCGGGCGGGAAGGGCGTGTCCTTGGGAGCGAGGATCGAGGCGATGGCCCGCCAGCAATGATCCTCTCCGATGGTAAAGAGGATCCGGGCGGGCACATCCCGGATCTCGACGGGGACGCCGATCGATCGACCGTCGTCCATTGGTACATCGAAGCGGGCGATCACCCAGTCAACCCGCATGACCGATGCGGAGAGGCGCTCCGTGCGGAGCAGCACGGAATTCGGCCTGTCCGCAAGGGGAGGTCTGTTCGCGGCCCTGTAGGTCCAGCCCTCCACGGCCAGCGGGAACTGTTCGAGAAATTCCGACTTCGAGATGAAATCCGGCCGGACCCCCGTCGGCGCAGTATTCACGTAAGGGGTGGTGAACCTTTCCTGCACCTCGGGCGACTGGATATAGAGGCGCAGAAATGCGGCGAACTGGTTCAGCCGGCAGGCCTGCTTTGCTGCTGCAATCGCATCCGGCTCCTCCCTTCGTTCGGCGGCAGGGGCGTCGAGAGACGGTGTGACAGGGATCGGCGCCATGCCGGCGAAAACCGCAAGAACGAGCGCCCTGCACATTCCGTGCCGAGACCGCGCAGCGCGCCTTGCCGCCGCGCTCCCGGAGGCGGGGCGGTCTTCACCGATCATGGCTGGCTGTAGGGCGAGGTGCCACCCAGACTGTCATTGGTGTGTTCCTGAAGGACGTTGCAAAGGCATGCTTCGTCGGTGCAGGCATCGCGTCTTGCGATGAAAGCGTCATCGCGGCTGGGATTGTCGTAATCGAACCGGGTCTTGGTGGCATTCTCATAGGCGTAGACCCAGGCGAGATCATCAAGCCGCGCCATCGTCCAGAGGTCTGCGTTGGCGTCCAGGGCGGCCTCGCAGAGCAATTGATGAGCCTTTATGCTCGGGACGTCGCAGCCAATGTCCGAGGTCACCAGCGGGTAGCTTTCCTCGAGCGCCGCCACGCGTTTCTTGACCGCTCCGATATCCACATTGCAGGTCGCCGCGAGCGCCATGTGGGGCAGGAGCAGGACTGCGGCCATCCATGGCAACAACTTCCTTCGACGGGATGTCCGGGCAGTCCGGGCAGGGCGAGAGGGATCAGAGAGAGCAACGGACATAGGCACGCCTCGGTTTTCCAACTTCTTCGACGATCAGGCGGGTATTCCCGCTGGCAAAGCGGAAATGGATATATCGCAGTTCTTCCGCGCCATCATTGTTGAACCCGACCAGCAGGTCGCGGGCATCTGCGAAATCGCTGGCGCGCGGCCTCTGGCCGCTTTCGCCTTCGTCCTGACCGCCGGCATCCACAAGAACGGTCTCGACCGAGAGGGCATGGCCCATGATGATGCCGAGGCCCTGCTGCAGCTCCATGCGGTCGCGGCTTTTCTGGCCTATGCAGCGACCGGGCTTGACGGCCCAGGTTCCCAGAAAATGCGGTAGAATGACCGGGAGATCCAGGGTCTCATAGACGGCGCGGCCCGTACCGGTTGCCGGCCTGACAATCTCGCCGACACGGTCATCGGCCGGGCTCGCCACTGGGAAAAGAAGGAGGGCGAAAGCGGTGGCTGTTTTGATCGCCCGGGGGACTTGTGCCGTCATCACATCACCGCCGCATCAAAGACGAGGCCCACCTTGCGGCCCTGTTCGTCGGTTGCTTCCAGCGCGGTCCAATCCTCGCCCGCCTCGGGGCCGGTGCTGATGAAGGCGGAGGCGCCGACGGATGTGATCCGGAACTCGCCCCTGGCCAGAACGCAGCCATTTTCAGCAAAGGCGCGGTCTCTTGCCTGCTCCTGCTCCGGGTTCGCCGCCCCCTGTTCCCGTAGAGGAGGAATGGCGCGAATGACCTCGGCGGCCGCCTCCGGCGAGAGGCATTGATAGAGCTTTCCGCCGCCCTCATGGTTGACCAGCCGTCCGCTCGGCGCATGAAGCTCCATCCATTGGCCGAAAGCCGTTCGCGGATGGGTGTCGTTGACGACCTCATCGACGATGCCGAAGACGACGGAGCCATCCGGCCGGCGGCCCTGATAGGCCATGTAGCTCCCGGCGGCGCCATTCTGCAGGACCTTGCGCGACAGCACGTCCTCGATGGTCAGCGGGCCGCTTCCCTGCAGGCAGCCGGTCTCCGTCAGCCCGTCGAAGAAGTGATAGGTGTCGAAGATCCCGTCGGCATTGACCCGGTAATATTCCCCGATCAGGCGCTCTGTGGCGCCCGGGTCCGGGCAAATGACGGTGCTGAGTTCCTGGGGAATGTCCCGCTGCCTTGGCAAGGGTTCGGCCCGCGCCGGTGCAGCGTGGAGCGACGCGATTACCAGAGCCGTTGCGGCAAGGAGGCTTGCGCCCTTGAGACCCTGTGCTGTCATGACACCTCGTGTTCTGCCTGTTTCCGTTCGAGGTCAATCTGGCGAGCGGCGGGACGGAAGCAAAGCGTGCGGATGTACCGGTGCACTTTTCGCCACAGGCTGCCTGTCCTCAGCGCCGAAGGGCGGTTTGCAGGCATTCCATGAAATGCTCGAAGTGGTGCCTGTCCTGAAAGAAGCGCTGGGTGGCCTTCGTCGTGCCGCCCCCGTGCCGGATGTGAAGAATTCGCCCAGATCTTTCCGTCTGCAAGGAAAGGCCCGTTATGTCTCCGAGGGCGATGTCGGTCCTTCGGCGGGAAAGGATGGACGCCGGAATCGTGACATGGGTCGGCGAAAGGAGAATGCGGCGGTCGGGCATCAGCGATGCCCGGATCGCCATGACGCTCAGCGCAACAGGGAAGAGCGACGCCGCAGCCATGAGCAGGAAATAGATTTTCGAGCCGCCGGGACCCAGTTCGACGATGTTTTCGAGGATAACCTGCCGGTCCTCGAAGAGCAGCGCATAGGCCATGGTCGCCAGGCATCCGAGGAAGAAGCAGAGAGCCAGAAGCACCGGAAGCAGTTTCGGCTTGTAGCTGAAGGATTGGGTCGCGGTCATGTCGTTCCTGAACCTGATAGCGGGGAGGGCGGCCATGTCACTCGAGCGAAGCCGGGCGCTTCCGGCAACCGGTCTTCATGTACCGGTGCATCCGGGTGGCTGGTCTCGACCTCAAAATTGCCGATGCTGGTGCGGATATCCCCCGCCGGAGCCGGAATGTGTTCCCCATCCTTCTTGTCGCTGTCCTTTCCGCCAGCCCCATCGGCGGGCTTTCCGTCCACCGTGACTGGATCGTCGGTTGCGACAATCACCATGCCTGCCATGCGACCACGCTCGATCCCGAACCGTCTCCGGAAGAAAACCAGCGGGGAGAGGAACTGGCCGCCGACAATGCCATCGGCATGGCGATCCTGCGCGATGGCGGGCCGGACGATTCGCCCCGCATCCGCTTCCTGCCCTGCTATCTCTGCGAGCCGGAGGACAGCCGCGCGCCTGAAAGCATCCGCCGGATGCGGGTGGCGGACAGCGCCGGAAAGGTCTTTTTCCAGGGGGCGCTTGCGGCTGAAGATGCACAGAAGGCCGATGGCGAGAAGGGATGGACGGTCCCGGCCGATGCCGCGCTCCTTGCGGCGCTGGCCGGAGGCGAGTTTTTGGAATTGCAGGGCGAAACGGGGCAACCTCTTGCAAGCATATCGCTGAGGGGATTGCGGGATGCCCTTCATGTCATGGATGCGGATCAACATCGGGAAGGAAGCACGACGGCTCTGGTCGCGCGCGGGACGGTGGCCTCGTCCGCCCTGCCTGCCGCGGTTTCCGAACCGCCGCTCCGCGTGCCGCCGCGCTCGTCACTTCCGCCGCAGGCGCTGGCGCCCGAGGCGCTCAAACGGCTGGCGGATACCCTTTCCTGCGATCCCTCCGCGCCCGCATCGCCCGAGACCTTCTACGAGCGGCTTGATGACCGCACGACCCTCCTTCTCCTGACCACAGCCTGTTCACCCTATAATGGCGAGGGTTATGTCTATCTGATCGACCCAGCCGGCCTGCGCCCGGCCACGGTCCGGTTGACCCCCTTCGATCCGCCGCTCGATCCGCCGCAGCTCGTATCGGCCTATTGGGACAGGTCCGGGAGACGGCTCCACAGTTTCGCCCGCGGCAGGGCCTTTGCCGATTGCGGGGAGATGCAGGCCTTCGCCTGGGATGGGGCGCAATTCCTGCTGGTGGAGCAGGCGGAGATGGGCGCCTGCCGGGGCAGCATCGATTATATCTCGGTCTACCGCCGCGAGACCGCGGAAGGTGCCATGGCACCCTGAGCTGCGGCGGCGGGGGCGCTCAGAGAATGGAAGCCGAAGAGAGAAGAGAAAGGGGCAGGAATCAATGTTCGAAGCGCCGATCTGGGGAGTGGATATCGGGGTTCTCCACCTCATCCCGGCCCTCATGGTCCTTGCCGCTGCCGTTACCCTTCTTCTCGGGCTGATCAGGCGCGGAAGCGTCATCCAGACCGTGATGCTCTCGCTGCTGGTCGTGCAGATCCTGGCCGGCGGGCTGCTCTTCCTGCTGCTTTCGGTATCTTCGCAGCCGGTGCATGACGCGCAGACCTGGGTCGCCCATTACAGCGCCTCCTTCGGCGCAATCGTTTTCTGGGCCCTGTGTCCGGTCTTTGCAGGTCCGGTTGCCGTTGTGGTGGCGGTGTGGCTGAAGGGGAAGGACCCCGCCCAGACCTAGCGTGCGGCGGTTCTTCCCGCCGCTGTCAGGCATAGGCGCCGCGGCGGAGACCTTCTACCCAGTTGCGGCAAAGCGCGATGCCATCTTCCGGGCTGAAGCTCGTCGGGTTGAGGCACCAGTTCAGCCAGAGGCCATCGAACATGGCGGCAAACTGGATGGCGGCGAGGCGCGGGCTTGCGACGCGGAAGCCCTCAGCCTCCGCCAGATCGGAAATCAGCTTTTCCATGCGGCTGACATAGAGGCCGTTGTCGCGCTGCTGGGCGGCGCTCATCTTCGGCGAGTGGAGGACGAGACCCCAGAAGACGATCCAGACGCCGAGCGTCGACTGGTCGAAGATGTCGGGCGAGAAGGAGGCTTCGATGCAGGCATCCATCCGCGCGGCGGGCGTATCGTCGGCCTCGGCGATGGCGGCCGCGATGCCGCTCTGGATGTCGGCGGCCATCAGCTCGAAGGCATAGGCGACGAGCTCGTTCACTTCGCCGAAATGATGGGTGATCAGGCCTTGGGTAACGCCCGCCTCCGCCGCGATCTGCCGGACGGAAACGCCTGCATGCCCGTTGCGCTGGATACAGCGAAGGGCGGCCTCGCCTAGCTGGCGGCGGCGGTCCTCCGCGGTTTCCCGGCGGTAGCTGGCCCGGGGCTTCTGAATCATCTTCAGTCTCATCAGGCCTTGCAATCCTCTCCGGCCGGCACGTCCCCCCGCGGCAGAGACGGGAAATGAACGGTGCCGGCGCTGCTATACGCCCTTATAAGAAGAGCTTAGCCTGCTCCTTCCCATGCATGAAGGCCCGGAGCCGCAGCATTTCCGGATGGCTGCCTTGCAGGAAGGGAAGAGCTTGAGGCCGTCCCGGCTCAATCCGTGATCTCGTAGGGCAGGGTGCCGCGCTGATTATGGCGGATCACGAGCTTGCGTTTCAGCGGCGGCACGGCCCGGCTCGGGCAGCGTACGCGCTCGCAGATGCGGCAGGAAATGCCGATCGGGTCATAGGCGGCCCGGTTCGTGAGGTCGAGATCGTCGGCATAGACGAAACTGTCAGCATAGGAGATCTCGCAGCCGAGCGCGATGGCATAGCGCGGACGGGCTGCGCCGAAGCGCGCGCCGCCCTTGGTGATCTGGGTTGCGAGGCAGAGATAGCGCACGCCATCGGGCGTTTCGGCGAGCTGGCGGATGATGCGCCCCGGCATCTCGAAGGCCTGATGCACGTTCCAGAGCGGACAGGCGGCGCCGAAGCGGGCAAATTGCAGCTTGGCCGCGCTGTGCCGCTTGGTGATGTTGCCCGCCCGGTCGATGCGGGCGAAGAAGATCGGGATGCCCTTGGCCCCCGGACGCTGCAGGGTGCTCAGCCGGTGGCAGACCTGTTCCAGCGAGGCGCCGAAGCGGGTGGCGAGAAGTTCGATGTCGTGGCGCGCCTCCCGGGCCGCCTTCAGGAACGGCTGGTAGGGCAGGATCAGCGCCCCGGCGAAGTAGTTATGCAGGCCGATGCGGCAGATTTCGGCTGCCTCTTCGGTCCGGAAGGATGCCTCCGCAATGACCGCATCGAAGAGCGCGGTTTCCTGCAGCTGGGCGATCTGAAGCGCCAGCTGGAAATCGCGGCTCGGGGCGGGGGCGTAAGGGTTGATCGACAATCTCCGCGTCACGGGGTCGAAGCGCCGCATGTGCTCGTCGGCGGGATCGCCGCGCACCACCTCAATCCCGTGCTCCCGTTCCAGATGCTGGAGGAGGAGGGTGTGGTTCTCTCCCTCGCCGAGCCCGATCCGCGCGGCAAGCCGTTCGGCGGCCAGGTCCAGTGCGTGGATGTAGTTGTCGACGAAATGGAAGAAATCCCTGACTTCCTCGTAAGGCGTCGGTTCGGCAAGGCCGGTGGTCTGGCCCAGCCGGTCGTCGAAGCTGGCGAGCTGCTCGCCGTTGCGGCGATAGGCCTGGTGGGCGGTGATCAGCGCGTGGGCAAGACCGGGTGCGTTCTGCACCACGAGCTTCAGCTCCTGAAGGCTCGGGCTGTAGGTTTCGAAGAGCGGATCGGACAGCGCCTCCGACAGCGCGGAGAGCAGACGGTCACCTTCGCCGGAGGAGAGATCGGCAATGTCGATCTGGAATTTTTCCGCCAGCGCCAGAAGGACGGCAGCCGAGACCGGCCGCTGGTTGTTCTCGATCTGGTTCAGATAGGAGGTGGAAATGCCGATGCGCTCGGCAAACTGGCCCTGAGTGGCGCGGTTTGCCTCCCTGATTTCCCTGACCTTGCGTCCGATATAGAGCTTGCCGATCGCCATTTCGCAAATTCGCAATTTTCACTTCGCAAATTTGTATCTTACGCATGTCTGCCCGTTCAAGCGTTTTCTTCTTGAACCATCGGCGATATTGCGGAAGCCGGATGCGCCTGTAGGATGCGGGCTGCAGGAGTGAGTGGAGCGGGAGGAATACCCCATGCGGGCAGTTCTGGAACAGTTGGAAAGCCGGCGTGCCGAAGCGCGTCTGGGCGGCGGCACCCGCCGCATCGAGGCGCAGCACGGCAAGGGCAAGCTGACGGCACGCGAGCGCATCGACGTGCTGCTCGATCAAGGCTCCTTCGAAGAATACGACATGTATGTCACCCATCGCTGCACCGATTTCGGCATGGAAGCGCAGAAGGTGGCCGGCGATGGCGTGGTGACCGGCTGGGGCACCATTAACGGCCGGCAGGTCTATGTCTTCTCCCAGGATTTCACCGTGCTCGGCGGGTCGCTTTCCGAAACCCATGCCCAGAAGATCTGCAAGATCATGGACATGGCGCTGAAGAACGGCGCGCCCGTGATCGGCCTCAACGATTCCGGCGGTGCGCGCATCCAGGAGGGCGTCGCCTCGCTTGCCGGCTATGCCGATGTCTTCAAGCGGAATGTGGATGCCTCCGGCATCATCCCGCAAATCTCCGTCATCATGGGCCCCTGCGCCGGCGGCGCGGTCTATTCGCCGGCCATGACCGACTTCATCTTCATGGTGCGCGACAGCTCCTACATGTTCGTGACCGGCCCCGACGTGGTGAAGACGGTGACGAACGAGATCGTGACCGCGGAAGAACTGGGCGGCGCGCGCACCCACACCGCGAAATCCTCCGTGGCTGACGGCGCCTATGAGAACGACATCGAGACGCTGGAAATGGTCCGCGCGCTCTTCGACTTCCTGCCGCTCAACAACCGCGAGAAGCCGCCGGTGCGTCCCTTCCACGACGATCCGGCCCGCATCGAGAACCGGCTCGACACGCTGATCCCGGACTCGAACACCAAGCCCTACGACATGAAGGAGCTCATCCACGCGCTGGCCGACGAGGGGGACTTCTTCGAGATTCAGGAAGCCTATGCGAAGAACATCATCACCGGCTTCATTCGCATCGAAGGGCAGACCGTGGGTGTCGTCGCCAACCAGCCGATGGTGCTGGCGGGCTGCCTCGACATCGACAGCTCGCGCAAGGCCGCCCGTTTCGTCCGCTTCTGCGATGCCTTCAACATTCCGATCCTGACGCTGGTCGACGTGCCGGGCTTCCTGCCGGGGACCGCGCAGGAATATGGCGGCGTCATCAAGCACGGTGCCAAGCTTCTCTTCGCCTATAGCCAGGCGACGGTTCCGATGGTCACGCTGATCACCCGCAAGGCCTATGGCGGTGCCTATGACGTGATGGCGTCCAAGCATATCGGCGCAGACATCAACTATGCCTGGCCGACGGCGGAAATCGCCGTCATGGGCGCCAAGGGCGCGACCGAGATCCTCTACCGCTCCGAGCTTGGCGATCCGGAAAAGATCGCGGCGCGCACGGCGGAATATGAAGAGCGCTTCGCCAATCCCTTCGTGGCGGCTGAACGCGGCTTCATCGACGAGGTGATCATGCCGCATTCATCGCGCAAGCGCATTGCCCGCGCCTTCGCCTCGCTGCGCAACAAGCAGGTGGATGTGCGGTGGCGCAAGCACGACACGATCCCGCTGTGAGGGGCGCGCGATGCCAACCCTCATGATCTGGAAAGGGCATCGCATGTTTTTCTACTCGAAGGAGATCGGCGAGCCACCGCATGTTCACGTTCTCAAGGATGGAAAGCAGCTCAAGGTGTGGCTTTCCGATCTGAGGGTGGCACGCAAGGCCGGCTTCGCCCCCACGAGGTGAGTGATATCCTGAAGATCATCGCTGAACATCAGCAGGAGTTTCTGGAGGCATGGAATGACTACTTTGGACATTGATGACCGCCAGCTTCAGGTCTCCGGCGTCGAGGTCACCGACAGCAGCATCATCTTCCTGATGGCCGATGGCCGGAAGATAGAAGCTCCACTCTGGTGGTATCCGCGCCTCTACCGCGCAAGCCCGGAGGAGCGCGGGAAATGGACCATACTGCCTTTCGGCGACGCCGTCGGGTGGGAGGAAATCGACGAATACATCAGTGCGAAGGCATTGATCATCGGAGGGGCAGCGCCCGGCGCCACTCCCCCAGCACAAGCCGCAGAATGAGCCCGACATGATCAAGAAAATCCTGATTGCAAACCGCGGTGAAATCGCCTGCCGCGTCATTAAGACCGCCCGCAAGATGGGCATCAAGACGGTTGCCGTCTATTCGGATGCGGACCGCAATGCGCTGCATGTGGAGATGGCGGACGAGGCGGTGCATATCGGCCCCGCGCCGTCTTCCCAGTCCTATATCGTGATCGAGAAGATCCTCGAGGCGATCCGCAAGACGGGCGCGGATGCGGTGCATCCGGGCTATGGCTTCCTGTCGGAAAATGCGGCCTTTGCCGAGGCGCTGGAGAAGGAAGGCGTTGCCTTCATCGGGCCGCCGGTCGGCGCGATCCAGGCCATGGGCGACAAGATCACCTCGAAGAAGCTCGCGGCGGAAGCCGGCGTTTCCACGGTTCCTGGCCATATGGGGCTGATTGCCGATGCGGACGAGGCGGTGAAGATCTCCGCCTCCATCGGCTATCCCGTGATGATCAAGGCCTCTGCCGGCGGCGGCGGCAAGGGCATGCGCATCGCCTGGAACGACGAGGAGGCCCGCGAAGGCTTCCAGTCCTCGAAGAACGAGGCGAAGAGCTCGTTCGGCGACGACCGCATCTTCATCGAGAAGTTCGTCACCGAGCCGCGCCACATCGAAATTCAGGTGCTGGGCGACAAGCACGGCACGACGCTCTATCTCGGCGAGCGCGAGTGCTCCATCCAGCGCCGCAACCAGAAGGTCATCGAGGAGGCCCCGTCGCCCTTCCTCGACGAGGCGACCCGCAAGGCCATGGGCGAGCAGGCCGTGGCGCTTGCCAAGGCCGTCGGTTACCACTCTGCCGGCACGGTGGAATTCATCGTCGACGGCAAGGCCAACAAATTCTACTTCCTCGAGATGAACACCCGCCTGCAGGTGGAGCATCCGGTCACCGAGCTTGTCACCGGCATCGATCTGGTCGAGCAGATGATCCGCGTTGCGGCGGGCGAAAAGCTCTCCTTAGGCCAGGCGGACGTGAAGCTCAACGGCTGGGCGATCGAAAGCCGCCTCTATGCTGAAGATCCCTATCGCAACTTCCTCCCCTCGATCGGCCGCCTCACCCGATACCGGCCCCCGGCGGAAGGGAAGAAGGACGACGGCACCATCGTGCGCAACGATACCGGCGTCTTCGAAGGCGGCGAAATCTCGATGTATTACGATCCGATGATCGCCAAGCTCTGCACCTGGGGCAAGGATCGCCTGACGGCGATCGACGCCATGGGCCGCGCGCTCGACGATTTCGAGGTGGAGGGCATCGGCCACAACCTGCCGTTCCTCTCGGCCGTCATGGGGCAGGAGCGCTTCCGGTCCGGAAAGATCACGACGGCCTATATTGCGGAAGAGTTCAAGGACGGCTTCACCGGCGTGCAGCCGGGCGAGGCCATGGCCCGCAGGCTGGCCGCGATTGCCGCCATTCTCAACCGTACCCGCGAGGCCCGCGCCGTGGAGATTTCCGGAACCATCGGAAACCACAAGCGCGTCGTCGGCAAGGACTGGGTGGTGACGCTCGGCGGTGCGAGCTTTGCCGTGACGCTGGAGGGCGGATCGGTGCGCTTCGAGGACGGTTCGTCGCTCGTGGTCGGCGGCCAGTGGCAGCCGGGCGACAGCCACGCCCATTTCACCATCGACGGCCAGCGCATGGGTGTGAAGGTCAGCCGTTCCGGTACGGGCTTTCGTCTCCGCCATGCGGGCATCGACGTGACGGCCCATGTGCGCGAGCCGCATGTGGCCGCGCTCGCGAAGCTGATGCCGGTCAAGCTGCCGCCGGATACGTCGCGCATGCTGCTCTGCCCGATGCCTGGCGTCATCACCTCGGTGCTCGTCGCCGAGGGCGATACGGTGGAAGCCGGCCAGGCGCTCGCGACAGTCGAGGCGATGAAGATGGAAAACATCCTGCGATCCGAAAAGCGCGCCGTGGTGAAGAAGGTCGCCGTCAAGGCCGGCCAATCTCTCGCCGTCGACGAGCTGATCATGGAATTCGAGTGATGGGCAAGGTTTCAGGCGTCGGGGGACATCTGCTGGAGGAGCCGGTCTATCATATGTCTCTGGTGATCCTGGGGGCCGCAGAATATGGCAAGCACATTGACCGTTCGTGCCGTGTCATCGACGTTGAAGTAGATGACCATACCGTCCCGGGTCATATGTCTGAGATGGGGATCCATTTCGGGGTTGCGGGTATCTTTGTGCGGGAAACGGGCAAGCCCTTCGATATCGTCATTCACCTTTCGAAGCCGGCGGCTGGCTCTCTCGAACGCCTCTTCAATCGTATCGCCAAATCCGAGATAAGAGCTGACGAAGTGGTCGAAGGCGAGATCGAGGTCTTGCCCGCTCTCCACTGTCCGGCGAATTCTATAGACCATACTGTTTCTTCTTTGCCGCAAGCAGATCCTCGATTTGCTGTCGGCTTTCCTCCTTGCTCAGGAATGGTCCCTTGCTGCGTTCGTCCAGCAGCGCCTTCAGCGCGGCGAGTTCGGCGTCTTTCTTCTCGGTCTCGTGGCGAAGGAGTTCAAGTCCCTGCTGGATCACCGCGCTCACGCTGGAATAGCGCCCTTCTTCCACCATCCGGCGGGCAAAGGCTTCCTGCTGGTCGGGTAGCGAAACAGAGGTCTTTACGGTCATGAGGCGGATCTCCAATTCAGGATATCATAATACTACTGAGTAGTATTTCGGTCAATCAAGACGGGCAGACCCTTTAGAGGGTGCCGGGGAATAAGCCGAGGAGGCAGAGCATGACGAAGAAGACCATCGAGGACTGGAAGGCGCTGGCGGAGAAGGAGCTGAAGGCTCCGGCGGAGAAGCTTGTCTGGCATACGCCCGAGGGCATCGACGTGAAGCCGCTCTATACGGAAGAGGATCTTGCCTCTTCCGCCCATCTTGGTTCGCTGCCGGGCTTTGCGCCCTTCACCCGGGGCCCGCGCGCCACGATGTATACGGGCCGTCCCTGGACGATCCGGCAATATGCGGGCTTCTCGACGGCGGAGGACAGCAATGCCTTCTACCGCAAGGCGCTGGCTGCCGGGCAGCAGGGCGTTTCGGTCGCCTTCGATCTGGCCACCCATCGCGGCTACGATTCCGATCACCCGCGTGTCGTCGGCGATGTCGGCAAGGCGGGCGTGGCCATCGACTCGGTCGAGGACATGAAGATCCTTTTCGACGGCATTCCGCTGGAGAAGATCTCCGTCTCCATGACCATGAACGGCGCCGTGATCCCGATCCTTGCGAATTTCATCGTCGCGGGCGAGGAGCAGGGCGTTCCGCGGGCCGAGCTTTCGGGCACGATCCAGAACGACATCCTCAAGGAGTTCATGGTCCGCAACACTTATATCTATCCGCCGGAACCCTCCATGCGGATCATCGCCGACATCATCGAATATACGGCGAAGGAGATGCCGCGCTTCAACTCGATCTCCATTTCCGGCTATCACATGCAGGAAGCGGGCTCGACGCTGGTGCAGGAACTGGCCTTCACGCTGGCCGACGGGCGCGAATATGTGCGTGCGGCGCTGGCCAAGGGCCTGAATGTCGATGATTTCGCCGGCCGTCTGTCGTTCTTCTTCGCCATTGGCATGAATTTCTTCATGGAGGCGGCCAAGCTGCGCGCGGCGCGCCTGCTCTGGTCGCGGATCATGGAAGAATTCCAGCCGAAGAAGGCCTCCTCGCTGATGCTGCGCACCCACTGCCAGACCTCGGGCGTGTCGCTGCAGGAACAGGACCCTTACAACAACATCATCCGCACGGCCTTCGAGGCCATGTCGGCGGTGCTCGGCGGCACGCAGTCGCTGCACACCAACTCCTTCGACGAGGCCATCGCGCTGCCGACGGAGTTTTCCGCCCGCATCGCCCGCAACACGCAGCTGATCCTCCAGCACGAGACGGGTGTGACCAAGGTGGTCGATCCGCTTGCCGGTTCCTATTACGTCGAAAGCCTGACGGCCGATCTCGCCGAAAAGGCCTGGACGCTGATCGAGGAAGTGGAGGCCATGGGCGGCATGACCAAGGCGGTTGCCGCCGGCCTGCCGAAGCGCATGATCGAGGAATCCGCCACCCGCCGCCAGGCCGCCGTCGACCGGGGCGAGGAGGTGATCGTCGGGGTCAACAAGTACCGGCTCGAAACCGAACAGCAGATCGACATTCTCGAGATCGACAACACCGCCGTGCGTGCCTCGCAGATCAAGCGCCTCGAGCAGATCCGGCGCCAGCGCGATCCGAAGCGGGTCGCCGAGGCGCTGGCCGCACTGACGGAAGCGGCCCGTTCGGGCAAGGGCAACCTGCTGGAGGCTGCCGTCGAGGCGTCGCGCGCCCGGGCGACCGTCGGCGAAATCTCCGATGCCATGCGCGCCGTCTTCGGCGACCATGCGGCCAAGCCCGAGGTGGTGCACGATGTCTATGGCAAGGCCTATGGCGACGATCCGGAATACCAGAACCTCGCCACCCGCATCCGCGACATGGCCTCGACGCTGAAGGTCAAGCCGAAGATCATGGTCGCCAAGCTCGGCCAGGACGGGCATGACCGGGGTGCGAAGATCATTGCGTCCGCCTTCGGGGATGCCGGTTTCGAGGTGGTGGCCGGCCCGCTCTTCCAGACACCGTCGGAAGCCGCCGACATGGCCATCGCCGAGAAGGTGCATGTCATCGGCGCGTCCACGCTGACCGCCGGTCACAAGACGCTCCTGCCGCAGCTGGTGGAGGAGCTGAAGGCAAAGGGGGCTGCGCACATCATCGTGGTCGCCGGCGGGGTGATTCCCCGGCAGGACTATGAATTCCTGATGGAAAGGGGCGTTTCGGCCGTCTTCGGTCCGGGCACCAACGTGCTCGAAGCGGCCCGCGCGGTGCTGGACCTGATGCAGGGCAGGCTTCGGAATTCAGTATAATCGATTTAGATGAAAGCATTATAATCGATTGAATTAACTACAATCGATTTTATACTGCGTTAGGAAGAAATTAACCTTGCAAGGGGGCAGGGGACAGGAACATAAGCCTTTCTGAGACGTTGAGTGTAGCCCGATTGACGGGGCCAACAGGAGGCGAATGATGAAGACTGAGACGATTCCTCATGAACTCTGGCAGCGCCACGAAATGGAGTGGCAGGCGATCCGCGACCGTGCGGCCAACGACACGACGTTTACGCCCCGCGTCATCTGGCAGCGCGAAGACGACAAGCGCCACGACGAGCGGGCTTCGAACCGCAGCTGATCGGGTTCATCCGGACGTTTTCAAAAAGGCGCCGCGAGGCGCCTTTTTGCATGGCTGCGAAAACCGTTTCCGTCTGAAACGATCTGCCGAAGCGCCCCATGGTTTGGCCATTCTTTGTGCTATTCCTTTGCCAACGGGAATCAGGGACGCGGGGCCAGGGCCGAACCATGCCGCCATCATCACCAGATCTTTCGCCGCGCGGCGATGCATCGGTCGCCGCTGCCGGCCGGCTTCTGCCGCCTGCGGACAAGGGGCCAAGAATGCGCATTCTCCATGTGCTCTTTTCGTCGCGGATTGCGGGCTCCGAGCGCTATTGCATCGATCTTGCCAATGGGCAGGCGGCGCTTGGCCATGAAGTTCACGTGGCAGGCACGGGTCGGTCGCCGATTGCGGGCGCGCTTTCGCCTGCCGTGACCTATCATGCGCTTCCGCTGCCGGTCTTTCGCGGGTTCCAGCTCCAGCGGCTGGCCTCGGCGCTGAAGATCGATGTCGGCCATGCCCATCTGAGCCCAGCCTGCAAGGCGCTGGCCAGGGTCTCGGGGCCGGTGCGGGTTGCGACGCTTCATGTGGGCTACAAGCCCCGGCAGCATGCGCGGCTCGATGGCGTCATCTGTGTCAACCGGGCGCAGATGCAGCGACTTGGCGGTTATGGCGGCAAGGTGGGTTTCGTGCCGAACTGGATGCCGGAGGTGAAGACGGGCGGGCCGATGGCGCTTCGGAGTGAGCTCCGGCTCGCCCCGGATACGAAGATCGTCGGCTCTGTCGGGCGGCTGCATCCGAGCAAGGGATGCGATCTTCTGGTTGAAGCCTTCCGCAAGGCCGCTCCCTCCCATGCGGCGCTGGTGCTGGCGGGAGAGGGGCCGCAGCGCGCGGAGCTCGAAAAACTTGCGGCGGGCGATCCGCGCATCCATCTCATCGGCCATTGCGACAATATTCCGGGCTTTCTCGGCAATCTCGATCTCTTCGTCTCGCCTTCGCGGGAGGAGACGGCGGGCCTTGCCATTCTGGAAGCCATGCGGGAAGGCCTGCCGGTCATCGCCACGGCTACCGATGGTCCGTCGGAATACCTCCTTGGCTATCCCGTCACGCTGGTGCAGCCGGGCTCCGTGGATCACCTGGCCTCGGCGATCGGTCATGCGCTGGCCGCTGAGAATGTTGCCGGTCTTTCGCGCATCTGTTACGACTTGCGTCCCTTTTCCCGGGAGGTTGGCGTCGCCAATGTCCTGCAATTCTATGCGCAGCTGACCGGTCGCCGCTAGGCGTCCGGCAGCGGATAGCCACGGTCGGACCCATGCTTTTCAGGCCCAAGAGCGATTTCTGGAATGTGGGGATCGTGCCCGCGCCGGCTGCGGATCTTCTCGATCCGAAAAGGCTTGCCGCCGCGGCGGACCGGATCGTCTGGCTCCCCGATGCCGGGTCCTGGCGCTATCTGGCCGATCCCTTCGCGGTTCGGCGGGGCGATGCGCTTCATGTCTTCGTCGAGGCCTATGATTATCGCACCAAGCACGGCTTCATCGAGCGGCACGAGCTGGGGCCGGACCTTCAATGGCGCGGCAAGGAAGTGGCGCTCGAAGCGCCCGTCCATCTCTCCTATCCCTTCCTGATCGAGGAGGATGGCGAGATCTTCATGATGCCGGAGAGCCACAAGGCGGGGGAGCTCGTGCTCTACCGGGCCACCGACTTCCCGCGGGGCTGGGTGCGCGAAGCGGTGCTTCTCGCGGACATGCCGGTCGCGGAAGCCTCGGTGATCCGCCATCAGGACCGCTGGTGGATGTTCTATACGCTGGTGGGCGCCGGGGCGCGGGACCAGAGGGAGCTGCATGTGGCCCATGCGGACCGCCTGACGGGGCCCTGGACCGTGCACCCCGCCAATCCGGTGCTGGTGGACAAGGCCGGCGCGCGGCCGGGCGGAACGCCCTTCGCCGGCCCCGACGGATGTGTGATCCTGCCCGTGCAGGATTGCCACATCACCTATGGCGGGGCGCTTCGCTTTCTGACCTTCCCGGTTCTTGAAGCGGGTCGGATCGAATGCCGGCATCTTCCGCCGGTGCTGACCGGCGGTCTGGCCTCGCCGCTCTATCCGGATGGCCTCCACACGTTCTCCGCCTGCGGAGACCTGACGCTGATCGACGTCAAGCGGATTTCCCGCTCTTATAGCCGCCATATCGTCAACTGGAAGCGGCGCCTGTTTCACAAGCGCCGCCGCTGATCGGGATTTCCTGCCCTAAAGCGCGGTGCGGACCCGCCAGAGTTCGGGGAAGAGAACCACTTCCAGCATCCGGCGCAGATAGGAAACACCCACCGTGCCGCCCGTGCCGCGCTTCATGCCGATGACGCGCTCCACGGTGGTCACGTGGTTGAAACGCCAACGCCGGAAGTAATCCTCAAAGTCTATTAGCTTTTCCGCCAGTTCGTAGAGTTCCCAATACTTCCGTGGATCGCGGTAGACCTCTGCCCAGGCGTTCAGAAGCTTTTCGCTTTCGCCCCGGGAGCCATCGGGATTGACGACGGAGCCTTCACCCACATCGAAACCGTTGCGGGCAAGGAGCGCAACCGCTTCGTCATAAAGCGCGGGTTCGGCGAGGATCGCGTTCAGCTCGCGCATGATGTCGGGATCGTGTTCATGTGGCTTCAGGAGTGTCAGGTTGCGGTTGCCCGCCAGGAACTCGATTGCCCGATACTGCCAGGACTGGAAGCCCGAGGACTGGCCGAGCGCGTTGCGAAACTCGGTATATTCCGAGGGCGTCATGGTGCGCAGCACGTCCCAGGCGCTGTTCAGCTGTTCGAAGATGCGGGCGACGCGGGTCAACATCTTGAAGGCGGGCTGGAGATCGTTGGCGCGCATGCATTTCAGCGCGGCGCGGATCTCGTGGATCGCGAGCTTCATCCAGAGTTCCGAGGTCTGATGCTGGATGATGAAGAGCAGTTCGTCATGGGCCGTCGACAGGGGGCTCTGGGCGTGCAGAACCTTTTCGAGGCTCAGATAGTTGGAATAGGACATGCGGCGCGAGAAATCGAGCACCGCGCCCTCATGGGTTTCCTCAGGCTTTTCGCTCATCTCAGGTCACCTTGCCCTTCTTCTGATATTCGGGCTTTTCGTAGAGCCTTTCCTTCATCACGCGCTCCAGTACCTCGGCGGCCTTCAGCGCGTCGGCCGGCGTGACGTAAAGCGGGGTGAAGCCGAAGCGGATGATGTTCGGCGCGCGGAAATCGCCGATCACCAGATGGGCGATGAGGGCCTGCATGATCGCAAAGCCATGCTCATGGCGGAAGGACACCTGGCTGCCGCGCTTGTGCGGATCGCGCGGCGAGGCGAGCGTCAGGGTGGGGCAGCGGGCCTCCACCTCGCGGATGAAGATCTCGCACAGCTCGATGGAGCGGGCGCGAACCGCCTCCATGTCGATCCCCTCCCAGACGGTGAGGGCGGCATCGAGCGCTGCCATGGAAAGCACCGGCGGGGTGCCCGCCCGCATGCGGTCGATGGAGCCCGCCGGGCGATAGCCGAGTTCGAACTGGAAGGGCGCGTCATGGCCGAGCCAGCCGGAAAGCGAGGGCGTGATCTTCTCCTGCAGTTCGGGGCGGACATAGATGAAGGCCGGAGCGCCCGGGCCGCCGTTCAGATATTTGTAGCCGCAGCCGATGGCAAAATCCGCCCCGGCACCGTGGAGATCGACGGGGAAGGCACCGGCGGAATGGGCGAGATCCCAGATGGTGAGGACGCCATGCGCCTTGGCCTTTGCGGTGAGCGCCTTCATGTCATGCTTTCGGCCGGTGGCGTAATCCACTTCGGTCAGCATCAGGACGGCCACATCCTCGCCGATGGCGGCCTCGACCTCCTCGGGCGCGACGACCTTCAGGCGATGGCCCTTGCCCATGGTCTCGATCACGCCCTCGGCGATGTAGAGATCGCTCGGGAAATTGCCGCTGTCGGAGAGGATGACCTTGCGGTCGCCCGCCAGCCGCAGGGCGGCTGTCAGCGCCTTGAACAGGTTGATCGAGGTGGAATCGGCGGCGATGACGGAGCCCTCGGGCGCGCCCACCAGGCGGCCGATCTTGCGGCCCACTTCGGCGGGCAGGTCGATCCAGCCGCAGGTGTTCCAGGCGCGGATGAGCTCGTGTCCCCAGCTGTGGTTCACCTCGCGGGCCACCCTTTCGCGGGCCACCCGGGGCAGCGCCCCCAGCGAATTTCCGTCCAGGTAGATGACGCCTTCCGGCAGGTCGAAGAGGGTTCGTGTCGTGTCGAAAATCGATGCGGTCATGGGTCAGCCGTTCTTGCGGTTTGCTTTCAACTGGAAGCGCTGGATCTTGCCGGTCTGCGTCTTCGGCAGAGCATCTGTATAGCGGATCGAGCGCGGATATTTGTAAGGCGCGATCACCGCCTTTACATGGGTCTGGAGTTCAAGCGTCAGCACCTCGGAGGGCTCGATGCCGGGCTTCAAGACGATATGGGCCTCGACGATCTCGCCGCGCGCTTCGTCCGGTGCGCCGATGACGGCGCATTCCAGCACATGGGGATGGCTCAGAAGGGCTGCCTCCACTTCCGGCCCGGCAATGTTGTAGCCGGCGGAAATGATCATGTCGTCGGTGCGGGCGGCGAAGTGGAACCGGCCATCCTCATCCTGATAGAAGGCATCGCCGGTCAGGTTCCAGCCCTTCTTCACATAGTTCTTCTGCCTGTCGTCGGCCATGTAGCGGCAGCCGGTCGGGCCACGCACCGCAAGCTTGCCGACGGTGCCGCGCGGCACCTCGTTCATGTCCTCATCGACGATCTTCGCTTCGTAACCGGTCACGGGCCGTCCCGTCGTCGCGGGTGCCCGGTCGTCCAGCCGGTTGGAAATGAAGACATGCAGCATTTCCGTTGCGCCGATGCCGTCCAGGATCGGCTTGCCGGTCTTTTCCACCCAGCTTTCATAGACGGGGCCGGGCAGAGTTTCGCCGGCCGATACGGCGATCCTCAGCGAAGAGAGATCGGCCCCCTTGTCCATGGCGGCCAGCATGGCGCGGTAGGCGGTGGGCGCGGTAAAGCAGATCGTCGCCCTGTAGGTCTCGATGATCTCGATCATGTTCGGGGGCGTCGCATGTTCGAGAAGGGCTGCGGCCGCGCCGAAGCGCAAGGGGAAGATCGCGAGCCCTCCGAGACCGAAGGTGAAGGCAATCGGCGGCGAACCGACGAAGACATCGTCGGGCCTTACCTGCAACACTTCCTTCGCATAGGCATCGGCGATGATCAGAAGATCGCGGTGAAAATGCATCGTGGCCTTCGGATTGCCCGTCGTGCCCGAGGTGAAGCCCAGAAGGGCCACGTCGTCCCGCCCGGTCTTGACGGATTCGAAGCGCACGGGCTTGTTCAGCGCCACCCGGTCCAGTTCCGCATCGTGATTGGCGGTGCCGTCAAAGCCGACGACGGTCTTCAGGAAGCGGCTGTCCTTGGCGGCGAGCGTCAGCTCGTCCATGATCCTGGTATCGCAGAGCGCCAGGGCAATTTCCGCCTTGTCGATGATCTTGGAAAGCTCGCCGGCGCGCAGCATCGGCATGGTATTGACGACGACGGCGCCCGCCTTCGTCGCGGCCAGCCAGCAGGCAATCATGGCCGGATTGTTGGCGGAGCGGATCAGCACCCGGTTGCCGGGCTTCAGGCCATAGGTATCCACCAGCGCATGGGCAAGCCGGTTCGACCAGTCGGTCAGTTCCTTGTAGGTGCGGCGCCGGCCATTGCCGATCAGCGCGGTATGGTCGCCGAAACCCCGTTCCACCATGCGGTCGGTCAGTTCATAGGCGGCGTTGAGGTGATCGGGATAATCGAAACCTTCGAGCAGAAAATCCGGCCACTGGTCTTCGGGCGGCAGATTCATACGGGCAAACGTGTCCACGTGCGCAGACGGGCTTAACATCACAGGAGTCCCCCCTTGGCGATGATCGTCTTTTTGATAATTGGGTGCGCCTCTCTAAAGACGCTGAACCACTCCGGGTTCTCTAAGGTCACCGCCTATGGACGGGCCTGAATGGCATCCACGTTTGCACAGGCCGTTTTATATTTCAAGTTTAAAATAATGGCCTTGATCAAATCCGGGGCGGTGGATAGGCTTTTCGCAGGTCAGGGGAGGGCAGCATGTTCGGCCAGAAAGTCAGGGATTTCGAGATCGCCTATCAGAACGGCGCTCATATTGCCGGGTCGGACCGCTGGCCGGATGCATGGGAAGGGCCTGCGGCCGCCTATCGCGAGCGCATGCGGGCCGAAGGGCGGGCGGAGCTCGACATTGCCTATGGTCCGCATGCCCGGCACCGCTACGATCTCTTCCTGCCGAAGGACCGGCTCCGGGGTCTCGCGGTCTTCGTTCATGGCGGCTACTGGATGGCGTTTGACAAATCCACCTGGTCGCATCTGGCGGAAGGCGCGGTGGCGCAGGGCTTTGCGGCCATGCTGCCCTCCTACCGGCTGGCACCGGAGGCGACGCTCAGGGACATTGCGGAAGATGTGAGCACAGCGCTTGAGGCTGCGGCGGCGCGGATCGAGGGCCCCCTCTACCTCACCGGCCATTCCGCCGGCGGACATCTGGTGACGCGCATGGTCTGCGAGGACGCACCGCTTTCCCGGGCGGTACAGGCACGCATCGCGCATGTGGTTTCCCTTTCGGGCGTGCATGACCTCAGGCCGCTGCTTGAAACCGAGATGCGCGAGACGCTTCGCCTCGATGAGGCCGTGGCGCTTCGGGAAAGCCCGGCGCTGCTTCGCCCGGTCAGGAATACCCGCCTAACCTGCTGGGTGGGCGGGGCGGAGCGGGCGGAGTTTCGCCGCCAGAATGCGCTCCTTGCCAATATTTGGACCGGGCTCGGGGTGGAGACCTTTGCCTGGGAGGAGCCGGACCGCCACCATTTCGACGTGATCGACGATCTTGCCGACAACCGGTCGCTGCTGGTGCGCACCTGGCTTTCCTGAACTCAGGCGCCCAGCCAGAGTTTGATGAGCAGGCCGACGACGGCGGTGACGCCGACGCCCATGACCCAAAGCGCGGCGAACCACATCATCCGCGTTGCGAGGTGCCGCCCGTTCATCAGTGATACCCGTCCTGGTCGGAGATCTTCCCGCGGAAGACCCAGTAGGAATAGGCGGTGTAGCAGAGGATCATCGGCACGAGGACGACGGCGCCCGTGAGCAGGAAGGCGAGGCTCTTGTCCGGCGCCGCCGCATCCCAGATCGTGACCGAGGGCGGCACGATATAGGGATAGAAGCTGATGCCGATACCCGCATAGCCGAGCACGAAGAGCCCGAGCGAGGCGAGGAAGGGCCGCTTGTCATGCCCGGCCTTGAGGCCGGTGAGGATGACATAGAGGCAGCCAAGCACCAGCAAGGGCACAAGGAAGGAGAAGATCGCCGTCGGCCCGTTGAACCAGCGTTCCACGTAGAGCGGCTCGGTGAAGGGGGTCCAGAGGCTGAAGATGCCCATGGCACCCACGGTGCCGAAGGCGGCGAGGCGGGCGATGTGCCGGGCCTTCTCGTTCAGCGGCCCCTCGGTCCGCATGGCAAGCCAGGTGGCGCCGAGCAGCATGTAGCCGATGACCAGCGCCAGGCCGGTCGCCAGGGAAAAGGGAGTGAGCCAGTCCCACCAGCCGCCGGCATAGGCCCGGTTCTCCACCTTGATGCCCTGTACGAGCGCGCCGAGCGCAACGCCCTGGCTGAAGGTCGCGATGGTCGATCCCCAGGCGAAGGCGTGGTTCCAGAGGAATTCCGCCCGCCGCGTGCGCCAGCGATATTCGAAGGCAACCCCCCGGAAAATGAGGGCGAGCAGCATGATGATGATCGGCATGTAAAGCGCCGGCAGCACGATGGCATAGGCAAGGGGAAAGACCGCAAGCAATCCCCCGCCTCCCAGCACCAGCCAGGTCTCGTTGCCATCCCAGACGGGCGCGACGGAATTCATCATCACGTCCCGATCCTTCTTTTCGGGAAAGAAGGGAAACAGGATGCCGATGCCGAGATCGAAGCCATCCATGACCACATAGGCGAGAACCGCAAAGGCGATGATGGCTGCCCAGACGAAGGCAAGATCAATGACCATCGTGATGTCCTTTCGTGGCAGGGTGGGCGGGATTGGGCAGGGCGACCGTGCGCAGCGGGCCTTCGTCGAGCTCTTGTTCGGGGTGGTCCGGCAGCCGCTTCATCAGCCGCAGGATGTAGAAGACACCCGCGCCGAAGACGAGGAAATAGACGATCACGAAGGCAATCAGCGAGGTGGCCACCGCCGGCGCCGCTATGGCGGAACGGGAGTCTGCCGTCAGCAGATGGCCGTAGATCGTATAGGGCTGGCGGCCCACTTCGGTGGTGATCCATCCGGCCAGTACCGCAACGAAGCCGGCGGGACCCATGAGAAGAGCAAAGCGGTGAAGCCAGGGGGCGGTATCCAGCGAGCCTTTCCAGCGGTGATAGAGGCTCCACAGGCCGAGACCCAGCATCAGCATGCCGAGGCCCACCATGACGCGGAAGGACCAGAAGACCACCGCCACCGGCGGCTCACGGTCATCGGGCACCGTGTCGAGCCCCGCAACGGGTGCGGTCCAGCCGTGATGGAGGATCAGGCTCGACAGGTAGGGAATGGAAATGGCGTAATCCACCCGCTTTTCCGCCTGGTTCGGCAGTCCGAAGAGAATGAGGGGCGCGCCATTCGGGTGGCTGTCGAAATGGCCCTCCATGGCCATGACCTTGGCGGGCTGGTGCTCGAGCGTGTTGAGGCCGTGCAGGTCGCCTGCAAAGATCTGGATCGGCGCCGTTACGGCCACCATGCCCATGGCCATGGAAAACATCCGGATGGCGCGCGGGTCGCGGTCACGGCGCAGCAGATGCCAGGCGCCCACCGCGCCCACCACCAGCGCCGTGGTGAGATAGGCCGCCAGGACCATGTGAACGAGGCGGTAGGGGAAGGACGGGTTGAAGATGATCGCCCACCAGTCGGCCGGAATGAACTGGCCGGCGGCATTGATCTCGAAGCCCTGGGGCGTCTGCATCCAGGAATTCACCGCGAGAATCCAGGTGGCCGAGATCAGCGTGCCGAAGGCCACCATGAGCGTCGCGAAGAAATGCAGCCCCGGGCCGACGCGGCTGCGCCCGAAGAGCATGACGCCGAGGAAACCCGCCTCGAGGAAGAAGGCGGTCAGCACCTCATAGCCCATCAGCGGGCCGATCACCGGTCCTGCCTTGTCGGAGAAGACGCTCCAGTTCGTGCCGAACTGATAGGACATCACGATGCCGGAGACCACGCCCATGGCAAAGGCAATGGCGAAGATGGTCTTCCAGAAATCGAAGAGATCGAGATAGACCCGCTGCTTCTTCCACAGCCACAGGCCCTCCAGAACCGCCAGATAGCTGGCGAGCCCGATGGAAAAGGCAGGGAATATGATGTGGAAGGACACCGTGAAGGCAAACTGAAGCCGGGCCAGCAGTTCTGCATTGGCAAGGAGCGACACGACAGGATTCCTTTTTTCTGGGGCGGTCCGTTGATGGCCGCCGAAGAACCTGCCCGTAATGTCTGCTCCTTCTGGCGAATATCAAGATTATAGTTTGCACTAGTTTGAGCTTAAAACATGCGCCGATTGCCGCAGCGGCGGCTTGTCTCGCGGCAAAATGCGCTCTTGGGTTCGCTTTTCGGGGCCCTGTTCGTCAGCTATGCGGCCGGGTGGCGACGTAAAGGGCGGGTGCGGCCATCAGTGCGAAGACCAGGATGGCGAGGCGCGGGCCCGGCTGGCTGAAATGCAGGAAGATGCCGTAGCTCACCGCAATCATCGAACAGGCGAGGATCTTCGCCCGGCGGGAGATCGAGCCCCGTTCGCGCCAGTTGCGCAAGGGCTCGCCGAAGAGCGGATGGGCCAGCAGCCAGGCCTCCAGTTCCGGCGAGGAGCGCGCAAAGCACCAGGCGGCAAGAATCAGGAAAATCGTCGTCGGCATGACCGGCAGGAAAGCGCCGATGATGCCGAGCGCCACGAAAAACCAGCCGAGGCCCAGATAGACAAATCGCATGTTGTTCCCGGCTGATTCCTGATTTGCGGCGTGTCCCTTTATCTAGTGCAGATCGCGGGTCTTGGGGAGGCGGAATCTGCCGCTCCTGCCTCTCCCTTCGTTCATCGTCACCCGGGTTCCAGCACCGTGCGGCGGGCAAAGAGGCCGGCAATCAGATCGGACTGGGTGAGCATGCCCACCAGCCGCCCTTCACCATCGGTCACCGGCATGGCGTGGAGCCCGCGGTCGGCCATGGCCGGCACCAGCTCGGCAATGGGCTGGCTGGCGCTGGCGGTCTGCACGCGGGGCGTCATGTAATCGGAAACCGGATGGGAGAGCTCGTTGCGGCCATGTTCGGCCAGCGCGCGCATGAGGTCGGACTGGGTGAAGAAGCCCTTGAGATGGCCGGTGGGCTCGGTCACCGGCAGGTCGCGGATGCCGTGCCGGTTCATGGCCTGAAGGGCGGCTTCCAGCGTCGCGGTCGGCTGAACG
Organism: uncultured Rhizobium sp.; assembly: GCA_945952415.1. GTDB lineage: Bacteria > Pseudomonadota > Alphaproteobacteria > Rhizobiales > Rhizobiaceae > Gellertiella. The sequence continues at coordinate 40,656 of CAMFIF010000005.1, forward strand.
GCGACCACATCCCGGGACATGATGTGCTCCACCCGGATACCGCCGGAGCGGCGGTCGAAGGTCTTTGCCTGCAGCTGGCGCAGGATCGCTTCCAGATCCTCGGGCGCGATGTCGAGGATTTCGTCATACTGGGCCAGTGCCGCTTCGAGGTCCGGGCGGAGAATGCCCGTGCGTTCCGTCGGCGGCGGGTCCTGGGTCTTGTGGGTCACCGGCTTTGCCACGGGCAGGGCATGGGGATAACGGTGGCCGGTGAGGTTGTTGTAGAGAAGGGCGACGACCAGCAGCAGAAGCGAGTTCAGTCCGGCCGGCATCAGCACGAAGTGATAGCCCGCCTGGTGGATCGCCGGGGCGCCGAGTACTGCGGTCAGCGCCATTGCCCCGCCCGGCGGATGGAGGCAGCGGCAGAGGATCATCGCGACGATGGCGAGCGAGACGGCGAGCGCTGCGGCCAGGAAGACATTCGGCACGAGAAGGGCAACGGTCACGCCCACAAGCGCGCTGATCATGTTGCCGCCGAGGATCGACCAGGGCTGGGCGAGCGGGCTTGCCGGCACGCCGAAAAGCAGCACGGCAGAGGCCCCGAGCGGCGGGATCAGGAAGGGCAGGGCCGAGCCCGGCACCATCAGCGCGGTGACGAGACCGGTGAGGCCGATGCCGATCAGCGCGCCGATGAAGATGCGCAGGATCTCGCGCGGGGGAATGCGGGGAAGCGCCGGCACGAGCCGCGCGAGGAAGACGGGAAGCGTATCCATCGTAAAAGTCTCTGGCCAGGCGGGAAAATGGGTGCGAACCCCAGGGGGCTCGCACCCTTAGAAGGAGCAACGGTCTCTTTATTTCACGGTCGAGGGGTAGCCCGCTTCTTCAAGCGCGGCGGCCACTGTTCCCTTATCGGCCTTGGTCTCGATGGCGACGCTGCGCGCGGCCAGATCTGCCTTGACGGTTGCGCCGCTATCGAGCGCCTGCACCGCCTTGGTGATCGTCGCCACGCAATGGCCGCAGCTCATGTCCGGTACGCTGAGTTCGATCATCCTGATATCCTTTCGATCGCTTCTGACGATGCCCTGCCTTATGGTCCTTCCAGCGGCTGGAAGGTCAACCGAAAAGTTTTGCAGCTTTTGTTCAACCTTCCTGTTGACCTTCCAGCGACGGGAAGGATTACCCCTTGCTGCATCGCGGAATTTCAAAGGATGAGAGCCATGGCAGAAACGGCATTGCGTCAGATGATCCCGGTTGAGGGCATGACCTGCGCATCCTGCGTGCGCCGGGTGGAAAAAGCCATTACCGCCGTTCCGGGCGTGGAGGCGGCGAGCGTCAATCTGGCGACCGAGAGCGCGGAGGTCACCTATCGACCGGAGGCCGCCGGCGCCATCATCGCGGCCATCGAAAAGGCTGGCTACGGGGTGCCTGAGGAAACCGTGCTGCTCGATGTCGAGGGCATGACCTGTGCCTCCTGCGTGCGGCGGGTGGAAAAGGCGCTTGCGGGCGTTCCCGGTGTCCTCTCGGCTACCGTCAACCTCGCCACCAATCAGGCGAGCGTAAAGGCGCTCTCGACCGTCAAGCCCGGCGATCTTGCCGCGGCCGTCGCGCGCGTCGGCTATGAGGCGACGCCGGTTGCGGACCGGGCGGCGGCCGGCTGGAGCCGCGAGGCGGCGCGGGCGGACGAACTCAGGGTTCTCAAACGGGACGTCCTGATCGCGGCCCTGCTGTCCATTCCCGTGGTCGTGGTGGAAATGGGGGCGCATCTCTCCGACACCTTCCATCACCAGCTGATGATGCGCTTCGGCGAGCAGCCGCTGCGGCTTCTGTCCTTCGTTCTCACCACGCTCGTGCTCTTCGGGCCGGGTCTGCGGTTTTTCCGCAAGGGCATTCCCGCGCTCTTCCGGCTGGCGCCGGACATGAATTCGCTCGTCGTGCTCGGCACCTCCGCCGCCTATGCCTATTCCACCGCTGCGACCTTCCTTCCCGCAGCGCTGCCTCAGGGAACGGCGCAGGTCTATTTCGAGTCCGCGGCGGTGATCGTGGTGCTCATCCTTTTCGGGCGGATGATGGAAGCGCGGGCCAAGGGCCGGACCAGCGAGGCCATCAGCAAACTGATGACGCTGCAGGCCAAGACCGCGCGCATCGAGCGGGACGGGGTTTATGCCGAAGTGCCGATCGAGACGGTTGCCGAGGGAGACAGGGTGCAGCTTCGCCCCGGCGAGCGCGTGCCCGTGGATGGCGAGGTGCTGGACGGCCAGTCCTTCGTCGATGAATCGATGATTTCGGGCGAGCCCGTGCCCGTGCTCAAGACGACAGGGTCGGCGCTGACCGGCGGAACGGTGAACGGTTCCGGCAGCCTGACCTACCGGGTGACCCGCGTCGGGGGCGATACGGTTCTGGCCCAGATCATTCGCATGGTGGAGGCGGCGCAGGGTGCAAAGCTGCCGGTGCAGGCGATGGTGGACCGGGTGACCGCCTGGTTCGTGCCCGCCGTCATGGCGGTCGCACTCCTCACCTTTGCCGTCTGGCTGGCCTTCGGCCCCGAGCCCGCGCTCTCCCATGCGCTGGTCAATGCGGTTGCGGTGCTGATCATCGCCTGCCCCTGCGCCATGGGGCTTGCAACGCCGGCCTCGATCATGACCGGCACGGGCCGGGCGGCGGAAATGGGGGCGCTTTTCCGCAATGGCGAAGCGCTTCAGGATCTTCGCGATGTCACCGTGGTCGCGCTCGACAAGACCGGCACGCTGACGGAAGGCCATCCCGTGATGACCGATCTTCTTCTTGCCGAGGGGAAAGACCGGGCGGAGATGCTGTCTCTTGCGGCGTCCGTCGAAGGCTTGTCCGAACATCCTGCCGCCCGCGCCATCGTCGATGCGGCCGGCGAGGCGGGGCTGGCACCGAGGCCTGTCGAAGGGTTCGAGGCGGAGGCGGGCTTCGGCGTCACCGCCCGAGTGGACGGCCGCCGGGTCGCCATCGGTGCGCGGCGCTACATGGAGCGGCTCGGCGTCGATGTCTCCGAGCTTGGCGCCGGTGCGGCAGCCCTTGCGGAAAAGGCCCGCACCCCGCTCTACATGGCGGTCGAAGGCCGGCTGGCTGCGCTGTTCGGGATTGCCGATCCGGTGAAGAAAACCACGCCGCCGGCCATTGCCGCCCTCCACGCGCTGGGTCTCAGGGTGGCGATGATCTCGGGCGACGTGCGCTCGACGGCCGAGGCCATCGGCCGGGAGCTTGGCATCGATACGGTCATTGCCGAAGTGCTGCCGTCAGGCAAGGTGGAGGCAATCCGCAACCTCAAGGCCTCGGGGGCGAAGGTCGCCTTCGTCGGCGACGGCATCAATGATGCGCCAGCGCTGGCGGAGGCCGATGTGGGGCTTGCCGTCGGCACCGGAACGGACATTGCCATCGAGAGTGCGGATGTCGTGCTGATGGGGGGCGATCTCAAAGGCGCCGCCAATGCGATTGCGCTCTCGCGCGCAACCATGTCCAATATTGCCGGCAACCTCTTCTGGGCCTTCGCCTATAATGTGGTGCTCATTCCGGTCGCGGCGGGTCTTCTCTATCCGCTTTACGGCATCACGCTTTCGCCGATGCTGGGGGCAGGGGCCATGGCACTTTCGAGCGTCTTCGTGCTCGGCAACGCGCTCCGGCTGAAGCGCTTCCGGCCTGTCGCCTGACCGATCAGGACCGGCCCGCAAGCCCCTCGATGATGGGGCAATCGGGCCGGTCGTCGCCATGGCAGTTGCGCACCAGATGTTCGAGCGAGGCCTTCAGGGAAACCAGTTCGGCAATGCGGTTTTCGATCTCCTTCAGCTTGGTTTGCGCGATCGCCTTCACCTCCGCGCTCTCCCGCGTCTCGTCGTCATAGAGCGACAGCAGCTGGCGGCACTCCTCCACCGAAAAGCCGAGATCGCGGGCGCGGTGAACGAAATGCAGGCGGCGGACATCCTTTTCGGAATAATCGCGATAGCCGTTCATGCGCCGGTCGGCCCGGATCAGGCCGATTTCCTCGTAATAGCGGATGGTCTTGGGCGGCAGGCCGGATTTTTCTGATGCTGTGCCGATATTCATGGGTGAACTCCCCTGTCAAAGCACCTATCTTAAACCTTCCCGTCGCTGGAAGCTCAAGCCCTTGCGGCGGGCAATAAAAAGCGGCTTTCTTGCCATCTTGCATTTGCGCCCTTGCCCTGAAGTGATATATCAGCCTCCGACATCCTGCCTGAGACGGCCAACCCCCGGAAGGACATCATGACCATTCACCAGAACCTCATCGGCGGCACCTGGACCGGCGCCAATGCCATCGAGAACATCAATCCCTCCGACACGTCCGATATTGTCGGGCTCTATGCCCGCGCCGATGCGAGCGATGTGGCGGCGGCGATTGCCGCGGCAAAGGCGGCCTTCCCGGCCTGGTCCCGTTCCGGAATCCTGGAGCGCCATGCCATCCTGCGCAAGGCATCCGACGAGATCATGGCCCGCAAGGAAGAGCTCGGTCGTCTTCTCTCGCGCGAAGAGGGCAAGACGCTGGCGGAAGGCATCGGCGAAACGATCCGCGCCGGCCAGATCTTCGATTTCTTCGCCGGCGAATGCCTGCGGCTTGCGGGCGAGACGGTGCCTTCCGTCCGCCCGAATATCGGCGTCGAGATCACCCGCGAGGCGATCGGCGTGGTCGGCATCATCACGCCCTGGAACTTCCCGATCGCCATTCCGGCCTGGAAGATTGCGCCGGCACTTGCCTATGGCAACACGATCGTCTTCAAGCCGGCGGACCTCGTTCCCGGCTGCGCCTGGGCGATCGTCGATATCCTGCACCGCGCGGGCCTGCCGGCGGGCGTTCTGAACCTCGTCATGGGCAAGGGCTCCGTGGTCGGCCAGGCCATGCTCGACAGTGCCGATCTGAACGCCATCACCTTTACCGGCTCCACCGGTACCGGCAAGCGCGTCGCGATGGCTTCTATCGAGCATAACCGCAAGTATCAGCTGGAAATGGGCGGCAAGAACCCCTTCGTCATCCTGGACGATGCGGATCTCAACGTCGCCGTCGAGGCATCGCTGAACTCGGCCTTCTTCTCCACCGGCCAGCGCTGCACGGCCTCTTCGCGCCTGATCGTCACCGAGGGTATCCATGACCGGTTCGTCAAGGCGCTGACCGAACGCATGAAGTCTGTCGTTGTCGACAATGCGCTGAAGGCCGGCACCCATATCGGCCCGGTCGTCGATGAAAAGCAGCTGTCGCAGGACATGGACTACGTGGAGATCGGCAAGCGCGAGGGGGCGAACCTCGTCTTCGGCGGCGAGCGGCTGAACCGGGAAACGGAAGGCTTCTATCTCCAGCCGGCGCTCTTCACCGAAGCGACCAACCAGATGCGCATTTCCCGCGAGGAAATCTTCGGGCCGGTGGCTTCGGTCATCCGGGTGAAAGATTACGAGGAGGCGCTTGCCGTTGCCAATGACACGCCCTTCGGCCTTTCCTCCGGCATTGCCACAACCAGCCTGAAATATGCGACCCATTACAAGCGCAATGCGGAAGCGGGCATGGTGATGGTGAACCTGCCGACCGCCGGCGTCGATTTCCACGTGCCCTTCGGTGGCCGGAAGGGTTCGTCCTTCGGCCCGCGGGAGCAGGGGCGCTATGCGGCGGAATTCTTCACCACGGTCAAGACCGCCTATACGCTGGCCGGCTGATTGCCGATCCGTCTGTTCCGGAACCGCAAGGCCGCTCCCTGTCCCAGGGGGCGGCCTTTGCCGTTCAGCCCTTGGTGATCGCGATCAGCAGCACGAAAATGGTGGGAACGGCGACAAGCGCCGGAATGATGATGGCGGGATAACCGAACATCAGCACGGCCAGCAGCCAGAGCAGCGCCATGTTGACGATGAAGAGAACGCGGGCGGTATCCGATCCGCTGGCGGCTTCCTTCAGCATCCAGCCGAAGACCGGAATGTGATAGACGAGCTTGAGCATGGCCTGGTCCTTTCGGGGAGCGATGCAGGCGGGATCGCCTGGCATTCTTGACGTCTATCAGGCAGCTATGGTTTCGCTTGACAAATGCCAATGCGGCAAACTGCCCGGCACGGATGGCAGAATGTCGCGGCAGACCGGCTTGCTTGCTTGACAAACGGCCTGCGAAAAACGAGTTTCCGGCCCGATGAAAGTGCCCCTCTCAAGCGGGGCAAGCCAGAAGAAAAGGTGGCACCCCTTGCGCATCCTCTCCGACGCCCATTTTCCCGAACTGCCCAACTATTACCGCGGCAAGGTGCGCGAGAATTACGATCTGCCCGATGGCAGCCGGATCATCATTTCCACCGACCGCCTGTCGGCCTTCGACCGCATCCTGACCTGCATTCCCTACAAGGGGCAGGTACTCACCCAGACGGCGCGCTACTGGTTCGAAAAGACCGCCGACATCTGCCCCAATCACGTGATCGCCTATCCGGATCCGGCGGTGGTCGTCGGCAAGCGGCTCGATATCCTGCCGGTGGAGATCGTGGTGCGCGGCTATCTCGCCGGCACGACCGGCACCTCCATCCTGACGCTCTACAAGAAGGGCGAGCGGCAGATGTACGGCGTTACCCTTCCCGATGGCCTTCGCGACAACGAGAAGCTGCCGAAGCCGATCATCACGCCCACGAGCAAGGCCTTCGATGGCGGGCATGACGAGCCGCTGACGCCCGAGGAGATCGTCTCGAAGGGCCTGCTCACCCAGGCCCAGTGGGATACGCTGTCCCGGTATGCGCTCGCCCTCTTTGAGCGCGGGCAGACGCTTGCCGCGCAGAACGGCCTCATTCTCGTCGATACCAAGTATGAATTCGGCACGGATGCCGAGGGCAACATCATTCTGGCGGATGAGATCCATACGCCGGACAGCAGCCGCTACTGGATCGCCTCCAGCTATCCGGATGCCTTTGCCGCCGGCCGCCGGCCCGAAAGCTTCGACAAGGATTTCGTGCGCGCCTGGGTGGCCGAGCGCTGCGATCCCTATCACGATCCGATCCCGGACATCCCGCAAAGCCTGATCGAGGAAACGTCGCGCGTCTATATCCGCGCGTTCGAGGCGATCACCGGCGCGTCTTTCGTGCCGGATGACAGCGGCGAGACGCCGCTTGCCCGCGTGCGGGCCAATCTGAAGGCTTTCTTCCCGGCCTGAGGGTTCGGGCCTAAACCGCCCGGCGCGCCGCACCCGCAAGGTGGGGCGCCGGTTCGGGCAGCACGTCGGTAAGATCGTCCTGCGGCGAATAGCCGGAGACGAGCCGGCAGAGAATGCTCCGGGTGGTCTCGAAATCCCGCCGCGCCAGCGCCTCGTCCAGACGCGCCAGCCAGTCCTTCAGCTCGCCCCAGGGCAGCATGGCCTCATGGGCTTTCAGGATGCGGGGATGGTCGGTGGGCTTCGGATTGTCCCCGATCAGCAGTTCTTCATAGAGCTTTTCGCCCGGCCGCAAGCCGGTGACCTCGATCTCGATATCGCCGTTCGGATGGTCGGCATCGCGCACGTGGAGGCCGGACAGTTCAATCATCTTGTGGGCAAGGTCATAGATCCGCACCGGCTCGCCCATGTCGAGCAGGAAGACATCGCCGCCGCCGGACATGGCGCCCGCCTGGATGACGAGCTGCGAGGCTTCGGTGATGGTCATGAAATAACGGGTCACATCCACATGGGTCAGCGTGACTGGCCCGCCATCGCGGATCTGCTGGCGGAAGAGGGGCACGACCGAGCCCGAGGAGCCCAGGACATTGCCGAAGCGCACCATGGAAAAATTGGTCGGATGATCCGGTGACGCCTCGGCTGCGAGCGCCTGCAGGATCATTTCCGCGAGCCGCTTGCTGGCGCCCATGATATTGGTGGGGCGCACGGCCTTGTCGGTGCTGATCAGGACGAAATCGCTCACCCCGCAATCACGCGCGGCGAGCGCCGTCGCCATGGTGCCGAGCGCATTGTTGCGGATGCCTTCCGCCGGATTGTGCTCGACCAGCGGCACGTGCTTGTAGGCGGCGGCGTGATAGAGCGTATCGGGGCGCAGGGACTGCATGATCTCCCGCATCCGCACCTCATCCCGCACCGAGGCAAGCACCGGCAGAAGATTTGCCCCTTCCTTTTCGAGCTCCCGATGGATCTCGTAGAGGGCGAATTCGCTCTGCTCGACGAGAATCAGCAGGGAGGGGCCGCGGGTGATGATCTGGCGACAGAGTTCGCTGCCGATCGATCCGCCGGCGCCCGTCACCATCACCACTTTGTCGCGGATGTTCTTTTCCATGAAGTCGGCGCGCGGCTGGATGGCGTGGCGGCCGAGGAGATCCTCGATATCCAGTTCCTTGAGGTCGCTGACCGTGACCTTGCCCTGGGCGACGTCGTTGAGATCGGGCACGGTGCGGACATTGACGCGGACCCGGCGGATTTCTTCCAGAATTTCATGGCGCCGCTGGCGGGAGGAGGAGGGAAGGGCCAGCAGCACTTCCTTCACGTTCAGCCGGGTGATGAGTTCGGGGAGGTTTTCCGGCGACCAGATCGGTACGCCGCGCAGGATGCTGCCATGGAGCCGGCTGTCGTCATCGACGAAGCCGACGACCTTGAGCTCGGTGCTGCCTTCCAGCGCCGCTGCAATCTGGCGCCCGGCGGTGCCGGCGCCGTAGATCAGCACGTTCGGCCGGGCAAGCTGGTTCAGCTGCCGGCGGTAATCGGTGCCCAGCCAGTAGCGGGCGGCCAGGCGCGACACGGAGATGAAGACGAGAAGCAGCAGCGGCTGGAGAATGCCCACCGTGCGCGGTACGCCCGGCACGCTGATGATGGTGAAGGCCGACATGAAGCCGATGAAATAGATCACCATGGCCCGGAGGATGGCGAGGAAGGCGGCCACGCCCGCATAGCGGAAGATGGCACGGTAGAGGCCAAAGGAAATAAAGATCGGCAAGGCCAGCAGCAGGGAGACGCCGACGGGCAGCCAGTCCTCGCCTTCGAGCGCCACCCATCCATCCAGCCGCAGGCAATAGGCGAGCCAGACCGCGATGACGCAGAGCGCCGAATCCACCGATATGGCGATCAAGCGCTTGTAGGCCCTCGGGATTGCCAGAACCGCCGCTATGATCCGCGCCTGATACATCGACCCTGTCCGATTAAGCCTCATGGCGGGCCTCTTAGCCCCGTTCCCGGTTGTTTATCAATCCTCCGCATTCCAAGAAAGTACAATCTACAAAAGGTTTTGTATGGGAAACAACAATCGACTCCTGCGTGCGCTGCTATTGATTAACATGTGAAATATCTTGACAACCCTCCGCATCGCTGAGACTGTGCGCTCAGTCCGGCTTCCAAGGCGCCAGCAAGAGCGTCGGGCAGATCCGGCTCACTGAGGAGGGATTTCATGTCTAGTTCCACATCGGAAGCTGGGGTCAACCAGCTGCGCAAGAACAGTCTCGGCGTCGGGGCTGTCACTTTTCTCGTCATTTCCGCTGCCGCACCGCTGACGGCGGTGGCCGGTGGCGTACCCATAAGCATGATGCTGGGCAACGGGGCGGGCATTGCCGGTTCCTTTGCGCTGGTCACGGCCGTTCTGCTGCTTTTTGCGGTCGGTTATGTGGCCATGGCCCGGCATGTGAAGAACGCCGGCGCCTTCTACGCCTATGCGGCGCGCGGCCTGGGCGGCCGGGTGGGCGGTGCCTCCGCCCTGATCGCCATCCTGAGCTACAATGCCATGCAGATCGGCGTGCTCGGTCTGCTCGGGGCCGCTTCGGCCGGTACCTTCAATCCGCTGATCGGCATCGACGTGCCCTGGTGGGGCTGGTCTCTGATCGCGGTCGCCATCGTCGCGGTGCTCGGCTATCGCCAGGTGGATCTTTCGGCCAAGATCCTCATGGTGCTGGTGCTGCTCGAATATCTCATCGTGCTCGTCATCGATGTGGCGATCTTCGCCAAGGGCGGCGATGCGGGGCTCACAATGGCGCCCTTCAGCTGGTCGCAGATGATGAGCGGCTCGCCGGCCGTCGGCATTCTCTTCTGCTTTGCGGCCTTCATCGGCTTCGAGGCCACCACCATCTATTCGGAAGAGGCACGCGATCCCGAGCGCACCGTTCCGCGTGCCACCTATATATCGGTGGTGCTGATCGGCGTGTTCTACATGATCACCGCCTGGCTGATGGCGAATGGGGCGGGCGTGGACAAGCTGGTGCCGACGCTTCAGGGCCTGAAGGACCCGACCACCTTCCTCTTCGAGCTGGCAGGCCGCTATGTGGGCGAGCCGGTTCCGACGATCATGGGCTTCCTCTTCGTCTCCAGCCTGTTTGCTGCCGTGCTCGCCTTCCACAATGGCGTGGCGCGCTACAAATATGTGGCCGGGCGCGAGGGCCTTCTGCCCGACAGCATCGGTGTGACCCATGCGCAGTTCCAGAGCCCGCATGTGGGTTCGATGATCCAGACGGTGATTGCCGTCGCCATCGTCGCGCTCTTTGCCTATCTGCAGCTCGATCCGGTGCTCGCCATGTTCACCTGGCTCACCCAGCTCGGCACGCTCGGCATCCTCGGGCTCATGGCGGTCACGTCCTTCTCGGTCATCGGTTTCTTCCTGCGCAATGGCGACATGGGCGAGAATGCGATCGTCACGAAGGTTTTGCCGGCGGTCTGCGGTGCCGTGCTCGTCTACCTCTTCGTCTATATCTTCGCGAAGTTCGGCGATCTCACCGGCGCTGCGGGTTCCCTTGGGGTCATCCTGCCGTCCCTGGTGCTGGTGGCGGCGGCGATCGGTTTCATCCTGTCGCATCGCCTGGCGGGGCGCGACCCGTCCCGCTTCCAGAAGCTCGGTTCGGGCGCCTATTCCTGAGATTGACTGCGGGGGCTTCGGCCCCCGTTTTCCCTTTCATTGTCTCATTAATGTATATTTACGTTTCCCATAAAAATACATATACTGCCCGCCATGGGCAATCAGACAGATCTCATCGTCAATCATATCGTCAAGAGCATCGAGGACGGCCGGCTCAATCCCGGGGATGTCATCGAGGAAAAGGCGCTCGTGTCCGAATTCGGCGTATCCCGCACGCCGGTCCGGGAGGCGCTCCTGCAGCTCGATGCGGTGGGTATCCTGAAGCGGAAGCCGCGCGGCGGGGCGGAGGTGTTTCGCCCGACGCTCGAGGAGTTCCTGGCCATTCTGGAGGTTCACGGGAAGCTTGAGGGGCATGCGGCCGGCCTTGCGGCGCGGCGGCTCAATACGCAGGATGCCCTGGCGCTCGAGGCCGCCTGCGCGGCCTGCGACGATCACGCGATTGCCTATGGCGACGGCAAGCCCGATCTCTATTACCAGCACAATCTGGCCTTTCACACGACGATTGCCATCGCCTCCCATAATGAGGTGCTGCTCGATCTCATCCGCACCAACGGGCGCAAGCTGCTCGCCTATTACCGGGCGCGCTACCGCTACAAGGGGAGCATCGGCAAATCGGCGGCGGAGCATCGCGAGATCGCCCGCCTCATTCTCGACCGGGACCGGGAGGCCGCCGAAGCGCTGATGGTGAGCCACGTCACCTTCGACAGCGTGACGGCGATGGACCTGCTGGCGGTGCTCTTCCGGCCCTGATCAGCGCTTCGCGCCATCGAGGAAGGCGGCCACCCAGCGACCGAAGAGAGCGCCTTCCGCTGGCAGGGCAAGCGAGGCGCGGGCCCTGGCGATGGTGTCGCCGTCCAGGTGGTCTTCGAGATAATCCACGAGACCGCCGATGAATTCGGGCGTCATTTCCGGATGGTATTCAGTGGTGAAGACGTGGCTGCCGATGCGGAAGGAACCGAGCGGGCAAAAGCCGTCGCCGCCCAGCAATTCCGCGCCGGCCGGCAGGCGGGTGACCTGTTCCTTATGGGCGGAGTAGAGGCGGACGCTTGTCTTGCGGGGCTCCATCCACGGGGCGAAACGCGCATATTCGGTGATCGCGGTTCCAAGGCCCCAGCCCTTTTCCGAAACCTCGACATCCCCGCCGAGCGCCAGCGCGATGGCCTGATGGCCGAAGCAGGCGCCGAATTGCGGGATCTTCCTGGCCTCGGTTTCGCGGATGAAATCGAGAAGCCTGCCGATCCAGGCTTCGCCGCCCTTTACCGAGGCCGGACTTCCGGTGATCATGTAGCCGTCGAATGCTTCCGGGCTTTCGGGGAAGATGCCGTCCTTCACGGAAACGGTGGTGAAGCGCCAGTCCGGACGGTGGGGCTTGACGAGATTGGTGAAGCGCACCCCGTCATGATCGAAGCGGCTCGCAAAGTCGGACGTATCATTGCTGGTCAGGAGAATGCCGATCGAGCGCGCCATTGGGGTGCCTTTCTATGCATGCAGGTTGCGCTTCATTTGTGTGCAGAAGCCTATTGAAAATATACTTAACATGTGTTCTAGTTTTGGGCAACGGTCTAGCGAGGGAGGAAGCGATGACGGTCTGGACGCCCATGGATGACGGCTTTGCCGATCTTTCGAGCCATGACACCTTCACGTCTGGCGCGCCGCACAACACCTTTGCGCGGCTGCGCCGGGAAGATCCGCTCGCCTGGTCCGATTTTCCGGGGGGCAAGGGTTTCTGGTCGGTGACCCGCCATGCGGATATCATGGAACTCAACCGCGACAACAAGCTCCTGAGTTCTGCGCGGGGCATCCGGATGGAGGACCAGACCTATGAGGAATATCTGGCCCGGCGCACCTTCCAGGAAACGGACCCGCCGGAGCATACGCGGGTGCGCACGCTTGTCGCCAAGGCCTTCTCCAAGCCGGTGATCGCGCTGTTCGAGGAGCAGATCCGGGTGCTCTGCGACGAGATCCTCGACCAGGCCTTCCAGTCCCGCGAGATGGATGCGGTGAAGCTGATTGCCCGGCAGCTTCCGATGCGCATGCTCGGCCGGATCATCGGCACGCCGGAGGAGGATCTCGACTGGCTGGTGGAAAAGGGCGATGCGCTGATCGCCAATACGGATCCCGACTTTACCGACCATGTGCTCGACAAGACGGATACGGATGCATATCGCTTCATGCCCTTCCGCTCGCCGGCCGGCGCCGATCTTTTCGACTATGCAAAGCGGCTGATGGAGGACAAGCGTCGCCGCGGCGACGATAGCGGCGTCCTCAGCCTGATCACCCGGCCCGATGCGGAGGGCAACGTGATTTCGGAAACGGAATTCCGCAATTTCTTCTGTCTGCTGGTTGCGGCCGGGAATGACACGACCCGTTACTCCATCGCAGCCGGCCTGCATGCGCTTGCCCATCAGCCGGGGCTTCTCGCCGACCTCCAGTCCGGCGATGGCGGGATCTGGGAGACCATGCCGGACGAGGTCATCCGCTGGGCTTCCCCCGCCATGTATTTCCGCCGCACCGCGACGCGGGATTTCGAGATGCATGGCAAGCAGGTGCGGGAAGGCGACAAGGTGCTCTTCTGGTTCGTCTCCGGCAATCGGGACGAGGCCGCCTTCGAAGATCCGATGCGGGTGGATTTCCGTCGCACGCCGAACCGGCATCTCTCCTTCGGCCAGGGCGGGGCGCATGTCTGCCTCGGCATGTGGCTGGCGAGGCTCGAAGTCCGGCTGCTCTTTCAGGAATTCGCCAAGCGGGTACGGACCATCGAGCAGACCGCGCCGCACAGCTTTCTGCGCTCCAATTTCGTCGGCGGCATCAAGTCGCTGCCGGTGCGCATCACCTTGCAATGACGGGCGGACAAACCGCCCGCGTCCCCACTTGATTCTGGCCGTTTCTGGGAGGAAACCGGAATGACGAATGAACGTTTGCGGGTGCTCTTCTGCGATCACCTGAACCTTGCCCGCGGCAAATATCTGCCGATCAAGAAGGCCTCGTCCGGCAGCACCCGGGTGTGCCAGGGCACTTTCGGGGTAACCTATGACAAGGATCTCATTCCGGCGCCCGGTTCGAAGGTGCTGGAAGGCCTGCCCGATATCGAGATCCGCTTCCGGGAAGAGGATGTTCGCGACAGCTGGTATCCGGACACCAAGGTGGTGGTCGGCGATCTCTACGAGGAGGGCGAGCCCTTCGGCGCCTGCGGCCGGCAGGCGCTGAAGCGCGCCATTGCCGACTGGAATGGGCTCGGTTTCGACCCGATGGTCGGCCTCGAACTGGAAGCCTTTGCCTTCCAGCAGCGGGAGGATGGCTCGATCGTGCCCTATGACACGCCGAAAGCCTATGTCTATTCCACCGGCCCCTTTGCCGATCCGCACGGATTTACCGAGGCCGTCTGGGACCGGGCGAGTGAGCTCGGTTTTGCCATTGACAGCCAGACCTCGGAATTCGATACGCCGCAATTCGAGTTCACCTTGACCTTCGACCATGCGCTGAAGGCCGTCGACGACATCTTCCTCTTCCGGCAGCTCGCCCGCGAGGTGGCGCTGGAACACGGGATCATCCTCACCTTCCTGCCGAAGCCCATTCTTTCCAAGGGCGGCAGCGGCCTGCATGTGAATTTCTCCTTCCGCGACCGGCAGGGCGAGAATGCGGTGGGTGAGCCCGACCGCCTGAGCCCAGTTGCCGAAGGCGCAATTGCCGGCCTCATGCATCATCACCAGGGCATGGCGGCGCTGGTTGCTCCGACGGTCAATTCCTATCAGCGGCTGAAACCCTCCTCGATGAGCGGCTACTGGCGCAACTGGGGCGGCGATCATCGCGGCGTGACGACGCGCATTTCCGCCGAGCGCGGGCCGAAAGCGCGGATCGAGCACCGCATGGGCGACGGCGCGGCCAATCCCTATACGCTGGTGGCCACGGTGCTGCAGGCGGCGCGTCTCGGTTATGTGCACAAATATTCACTCCCCCCGTCTGAGACGGGCGACTGTTTCGGGGAAATCGATGCGAAGGACGGGGTAGCGAACGATCTCGCCGGGGCGCTCGATGCGCTGGAAGCGGATGGCGCGCTGATGGATGCGGTCGGACGGCTGCTCTGCGAGAACCACATCTTCATCAAGCGCGACGAAATCACCAAGACTGCGGCTCTCGAAGGCGAGGCGCTGCGCGATTTCTATATTCACTACATCTGACCACGCGATGCCAAACCAGCAAGGACAAGCATGATGGCCCACATTACCTGGATCCTCCCCGATGGCCGCCAGATCGCCGCGGATGTGGCCGATGGCGTGAACCTGATGAATGCTGCGGCCATGGCCAATGTGCCCGGCATCATCGGCGAATGCGGCGGCTGTCTTTCCTGCGCGACCTGCCATGTCTATGTGGACGAGGCCTGGCAGGAAAAAACCGGCGAGGCAGACGGCACCGAGGATGCGATGCTCGATGCCACGGACGCACCCCGCCGCGACTCGAGCCGGCTTTCCTGCCAGATTGTCGCCGGCCCGGCGCTGGACGGGCTGGTGCTCCACGTGCCGGGCTAGGCCCGTCCCGCTCGGTCCGTATTTCGCGGCCTTCCTCTCATCTGATGCCGAGCCCGCCCACCTTCGCCCTTTCGGGTGAGGGTGGGCGGGCTTTCTTCTGCCCGATGATCCGCTGGGCCCTGCTATCCGGTGTCGCCGCCTGTCGAGGTGGGGTGATATCCGCGCTTCCTTTTCAAAAACATAAGAATATATTTTTTTACTTATTTTAAATGTTGCCCTGTTACACCTGCGGTCGAGGACAGACGCCTTGCAGGCACATCCCAGGATTGGCTTCCCGGAACGGGAAAGCCCGCTTCCGCAAGGCATTCAGCCCGCAGGCAGGCACAGCTTATCCGTTCCCCGAACGGTCTGAACGAACAGCAAGAAAGGATGACAGAGCATGAAGTTGAACAGGCGTCAATTTACGATGGGTGCAGCCGCTCTTCTGGCCGGTTCGGGCTTGTCCCTGCCGGCCCGTGGCGAAGACAAGGTGAAGGTGAAATTCGCCACCGACTGGCTGCCGCAGGCCGCCCATGGCGGTTACTATCAGGCCGCGGCTGACGGCACCTTCGAGAAGATGGGTCTAGAAGTGGAGATCATTCCCGGCGGTCCGGCCAAGGATACGCGCCCCATGCTCGTCTCGGGCGAGGTGGATTTCCTGATGTCGGGCAATCTGCTGCTGCCCTTCGACGATATCAGCAAGGGGTTGCCGCTGAAGGTGGTCGCTGCGCATTTCCAGAAGGACCCGCAGGTGCTGATGGCGCACAAGGGCGTCTACAAGGATTTCAACGCTCTGACCAATGCGCCGAAGATCCTGCTTTCCAAGCAGGGTGCAGACAGCTACGGCAAATGGATGCTGAAGGCCAAGGGCTTCAAGCCCGAGCAGATCACGCCGTATGACTACAACATGCAGCCCTTCTTCTCCGACAGCCAGATGGTGCAGGAAGGCTATGCGGTTTCCGAGCCGTATGAGGCGCTTGCCGCCAATGTGGAAATCGACAGCTGGCTGCTCGCCGACGAGGGCTGGGATACCTATTCCTGCATGGTGCAGACACGAGACGAGGTGCTCGTCGAGCGGCCCGAACTGGTGCAGAAGTTCGTCGATGCCTCCACCATCGGCTGGTACAACTTCCTCTACGGCGATCCAACGCCGGGCATGGAAGCGATCATCGCGGCCAATCCCGACCAGTCGACCGCACGGCTGACCTGGGAGACCGAAGCGCTGCGCAGCCTCGGCATCGTCGATAGCGGCGAGACCGAAAATGTCGGCATCGGCGCACTCAACGCGGAACGCATCAAGGCCTTCCACGATCTCTGCGTTCAGGCGGGCGTACTGCAGGCCGGCAGCGTCGATCTGTCGGCGGTTGCCGATTATTCCTATGCCAACAAGAGCGTCGGCATCGAATTGCGCAAGAGCTGATCGCTCCCGTGCCGCTGACGACCCCGGCGGCCAGGAGGATCGAGACCGCCATTGGCCAGCCGGGACGACCGGCTGGCCAATCGCGTCTAGCCGGCGTTTCCCGGACCGCCTCGCTTGCCCTTTCGGGAGTGCCCATGGCGGGCGCATTTATTAATTGACAGTTCAGTCAAAATGGCGAAACTCTTCCTCAAGACGGGATGGAATGTGGCCCGGGCGCGCCCCAGACGCGCCGTTTTCGGCCTGCCGGGGACCCGTGACGAACCCGCCATGGATGAGCGGGTGGGGGGTGCGGAAAGGAGGGGAAGTCCTTGCCGCAATCAGAACAATCGCCCGGCCGGTGCGTGCCGAGGACCGGGTGGTCAAGGGAACAGTCTAAGGAGGAAGACCATGTCCATGCCCCTCATGACCCGCCGAACGGCCCTTACCCTTCTCGGAGCGAGCGCGCTTGCCGCGCCCTTCGTCCGGCGGGCCCGGGCGGAGGATGCGGTTCTCAACGTCTATAACTGGGCCGATTATATCGGCGAGACGACGATCGACGATTTCCAGAGCGAGACGGGAATTGCGGTTGCCTATGACACCTACAGTTCCTCCGAGGAAATGCAGGCAAAGATGCTGGCCGGCCAGACCGGCTATGATGTGGTCGACATGTCCGGCCAGTCCCTGCCATCCTTCATCGAGGCCGGCATTTTCGACAAGCTCGACCGGTCGAAGCTTCCCGGCTGGAGCAATCTCGATCCGGAGGTGCTGCGCATCCTCGCCTCCTGGGATCCGAACAACGAATATGGCCTTCCCTATATGTGGGGCTCGGTGGGGTTCACCTATAATCTCGACATGGCAAAGGAACGCCTGCCGGATGCGGCCTTCGATTCCCTTGACACCCTGTTCAAGCCGGAGAATGCGGCAAAACTGGCCGATTGCGGCATTTCCGTCCTCGACAGCCCGACCGACCTCCTGCCCATGGTGATGAAATATCTGGGGATCGACCCGGATAATCCGAGCGATGCGGATTACGAGAAGGTGAAGGCGGCCTTTGAGCCGATCCGTTCCTCGATCCGAACCTTTGACAATACCAATTATCTGAACGCCATTCCCAACAAGGAACTCTGCGTCATCAATACCTGGTCCGGCGATTACAACACCGCCCGCACCCGGGCGAAGGAGGCAGGCGTCGACCTCAATCTCGGCTATTTCGTACCGAAAACCGGGGCGCCGGCCTGGGTGGACTGTCTGTGCATTCCTGCCGACGCCAAGAACAAGGAAAATGCCTATCGTTTCCTCGACTATATGCTGCGGCCGGACGTGATCGCCAAATGCAGCAATTTCATCAATTACGCCAATGGCAATCTCGCTTCGAAAGCCTTTGTCGATCCCGCACTGGTCAGCAATCCGGCCGTCTATCCCGATGAAGCGACGATGAAGCGGCTCTGGGCGCCGAAGCCGCTCACGCCGGATCAGGAGCGCAAGATCACCCGGCTGTGGACGGAGATCAAATCCGCCGGGTGAACGGGCAGCGCTTCGGCGGCAGGCGGCATGGCCTGGCCTCTTGAGGCGCGTTCCCACTTGCGGGTAAACATGGTCCCGGCATAGTCCGTGCCGGTCCGGGAAAGTCCTCTTCATGCCCTTCATGCCTCGCCTTACGGCGCTTGCCTCGCTTCTCCTTGCCGCCGTCAGCGCGGTGCCGCAGGCCGAGGCCTCGGCCGGCCTCTGCTACCGGGGGGTCAATCTCTCGGGCGGGGAATATGGCGACCGGCATGGGGTCCATGGCACGGATTACATCTTCCCTTCCGAAGATACGATCCAGTTCTTCGCCCATAAGGGCATGAATGCCATCCGACTGCCGCTGAAATGGGAGCGCCTTCAACCCAGCCTCGGCGGGCCGCTTGCCCACGAAGAGCTGGCGCGGGTGAAGGAGACGGTCGCGCTCATCCGCAAGGCGGGCATGGCGGTCATTCTCGATCCGCATAATTATGCCTATTACGACAAGGACCGTATCGGTGCAGGGGTCGTCGAGCCCGCGGCGCTTTCCGATTTCTGGGCGCGCATGGCACGGGAATTTGCCAATCAGGACGGTATCGTGTTCGGACTGATGAACGAGCCCCATGACATCAGCGCGCCTGACTGGCTGGATGTGGCCAACCGGTCGATCGCGGCGATCCGGGGGGAGGGGGCGGACAATCTCATTCTCGTGCCCGGCACCATATGGACCGGCGCCGCAACCTGGTTCAACGACATTCCCGGCGGATCGAACGCGTCCGTCATGCTTGAGGTGAAGGATCCCGCCAATCACTTCGCCTATGAGTTCCATCAATATATGGACGGGGATTTTTCCGGGAAGCATCCAACCTGCGAGAAGGCGAAGGAAGTGGAGCAGGCGCTTCTGCACCTCTCCGGCTGGCTGCGCGAAAATGGTCGCCGCGGCTTTCTGGGCGAGTTCGGCGGCTCTTCCGACAGGGCCTGTCTCGACGGTCTTGCCGCCATGACCGGCGCTCTCTCGGCAAACAGCGATGTCTGGATCGGCTGGACCTACTGGGCGGCCGGCGCCTGGTGGCCGCCCGAGGAACCGCTGAACATCCAGCCCCGCCCGGACCGGGAGGATCGGCCCCAGCTTGGCGTGCTGACGCGCGCGATCCGGGAACGCCCGGCCGATCCGGACCGTTGTGCGCAGCCGTTCTGACGGGTGATCCGGATGACCCAGACCCTTGCGGTTTGCCCGCCGGCCGGCGGGCCTGTAGGATGGGGATCGAAGCCTTGAACAGAGGGAGGCCATGATTTGACCGGCAACGACGTCAGGCTCGAGGACAGCTGGAGGGAGGCCCTCGCGCCTGAATTTTCCAGCGCCTACATGCAGGAACTCAAGGCCTTTCTGGTGGCGGAGAAGGCGGCCGGAAAGCGCATCTTTCCCAAGGGGCCGGATTATTTCCGCGCGCTGGACCTCACGCCCATCGACCGGGTGAAGGTGGTGATCCTCGGTCAGGATCCCTATCATGGCGCCGGTCAGGCCCATGGCCTCTGCTTCAGCGTGCAGCCGGGCGTGCGCATTCCGCCCTCGCTCGTCAATATCTACAAGGAGCTGCAGAGCGATCTCGGCATTGCGCCCGCGCGGCACGGTTTTCTCGAAAGCTGGGCGCGGCAGGGCGTGCTGCTTCTGAACAGCGTGCTGACGGTGGAGGAGGCCCGGGCTGCCTCCCACCAGGGCCGTGGCTGGGAGCGTTTCACCGATGCGGTCATCCGGGTGGTGAATGAAAGGGTGGAGCATTGCGTCTTCCTGCTCTGGGGCTCCTATGCGCAGAAGAAGGCGAGCTTCGTCGATCGCGGACGCCATCTGGTGCTGCGCTCGCCGCATCCGTCGCCGCTTTCGGCGCATCAGGGGTTCCTCGGCTGCCGGCATTTTTCGCAGGCCAATGACTGGCTGGAAAAGATGGGGCGGGGGCGAATCAACTGGCAGCTTCCCGACGATCCCCACGCGGTCCGCGAGGCCTCCTAGAGAGGCGCGCTGCGCCATTTTTCCGAATGCGCCGCGGCTTTCGTCGCAATTGGCGAAGGCCGGCGTATAACAAGCCGAAAAGCCGTTCTTTTCGGGGGCTGCCCTTTTGGGGAGATGCGAAGCCCCTTCAAGCTGTGCTAGGTCTCGCCGGGGAACCATGAGAAGTCTTCGGCTGAGGGGCCGGGGCTTTGCCGGAACAGAAAAGTGGGAGTGAAGCATGAGCCATCATTTGCAGTTCTTCATCGACGGTGCCTGGGTCGACCCGGTCACGCCGGCGCGCATCGACGTGATCGATCCCTCGACGGAAGAGGTCTATACCCAGATCTCCGCCGGTTCGAAGGCGGATGTCGACCGTGCGGTGGCTGCCGCCAAGGCCGCGTTCGAGACCTTCGCCTTCGTGCCGAAGGACGAACGCCTGCGGCTGCTGAAGCGCATCCTCGAGGTTTACAACGACCGCTACGAAGATATTGCCCAGGCGGTTTCGCAGGAAATGGGCGCTCCCATTTCCTTTGCCCGCAATGCGCAGGTCTGGGCCGGGCAGGCCCATATGGAATCCACCATCCGCGCCATGGAAGAGTTCGAATTCAGCCATCGCCGCGGCGGCTCGATGATCGTCAAGGAGCCGATCGGCGTCTGCGCGCTGATCACGCCCTGGAACTGGCCGCTGAACCAGATCGTCTGCAAGGTGGCGCCAGCCATTGCCGCGGGCTGCACCGTGGTTCTGAAGCCCTCGGAAATCGCCCCGATCTCCGGCATTGTCTGGGCGGAGATCATGGAAGAAGCCGGCACCCCGAAGGGGGTCTTCAACCTCGTCAACGGCACGGGGCCGGATGTGGGTCAGGTCATGGCCGGCCATCCTGACGTGGACATGGTGTCCTTCACCGGTTCCACCCGCGCGGGCATCATCGTGGCGAAGACCGCGGCCGATACCGTGAAGCGCGTGGCGCAGGAACTGGGCGGCAAGTCGGCCAACATCATCCTGCCCGATGCGGATCTCGAAGCCGCCGTGACGCAAGGCGTGCAGGCCTGCTTCGGCAATACGGGCCAGTCCTGCGATGCGCCGACCCGCATGCTCGTTCCGGCAGACCGCCATGACGAAGCGCTCGGCTACGCCAAGACGGCCGCCGAAGCCATGAAGGTCGGCGATCCCCGGCTTGAGGATACGGAACTCGGCCCGGTCGTCTCGCAGATGCAGTATAACAAGATCCAGGGCCTGATCGAAAAGGGTATCGCCGAAGGCGCGACCCTCGTCACCGGCGGTCGCGGCCGTCCCGAAGGCTTCAACCGCGGCTATTACGTGCGGCCGACCGTGTTCGGTCATGTGACGCCCGGCATGACCATCGAGCGCGAGGAAATCTTCGGGCCGGTGCTGTCCGTCATCTCCTATCGTGACGAGGACGAGGCGGTGCGCATTGCCAATGACACGGTCTATGGCCTTGCCGCCTATGTGCAGTCGACGGATATCGCGCGCGCCCGCCGGGTCGCCGCCCGCCTCCGGGCCGGCACGGTCAATCTCAACTATCCCGACTGGGATACGATGGCGCCGTTCGGCGGCTACAAGCAGTCGGGCAATGGTCGCGAATATGCCGATTGGGGCATTCACGACTTCCTCGAGATCAAGGGCATCGTCGGCTACGGCGAGTGACCGATCCCGGCCGGGGGCGACGATCTCGCCCCCGGTCAAACCATGTCATTTCCGGTTTTGTCTTTGAATTATTTGTAGCTTTTTCGGATTTTCCGCGCGATCGCCATCCGGTAGCCTCGGCGCAGTTCCGCTTTGCATGCGATGGACCTCCATGATCTCATCCGAACAGCATCAATATCGCCTGGGCGCCTTCTATGTGGCGGCTTCGGCGCTCGCCTGGTCGCTTTCCGGCATGTTCATCCGCTCGGTCACGACCGACCTGATGACGCTGCTTTGCCTGCGCGGCATATTCTCCGGCACCGCCGTTTTCGCCTTCTTCTTCTATCTGGAAGGCCGGCGCGGATGGACGATCCTGAAGTCCCAGGGCTGGCCCTTCGTCCAGATCACCTTCTTCTCGGCTGCAAGCATGATGTGCGGCATCGGCTCGATGTGGTATGCCTCGGTTGCCGATGCCATGGTCATCTATGCGACCGTGCCCTTCATGACCGCGGGCGTCGCCTTTCTGATGATCCGGGAAGTGCCGAGCCGTTCGACCATCATTGCGGCTGCGGTGGCGCTTTGCGGTGTGCTCATCATGCTCTCCGACCGCAGCGGCGGGGCGGGAAGCCTGTTCGGCAAGTTGCTCGCCTTCCTGATGGCGCTGACGGTTGCCTTCATGGCCACGATGATGCGCCAGCACAAGCACATGAACATGCTGCCCTCGATGGCTGCCTCCGCCTGGCTGTGCAGCCTTTCCACCGTATGGTTTGCCCACCCGCTCGGTGTGTCGGGCCATGATCTCGGGCTTATCGTCACCTTTGCGCTGGTGCAGAACGCGCTCGGCCTCATTCTCTATACGTTCGGAAGCCACCGCATTCCGGCAGCCGATGCCAGCCTTCTTGTCTCGCTCGAAGTGCCGCTGACGCCGCTCTGGGTCTGGATCTTCATGAACGAGACACCCACCCATGCCACCATTCTCGGCGGTGCCGTGGTGGCCGCGGCGCTCTTTTCGCATATTGTCGTCGAAATGCGCCGTAACCGTCATCCTGCCGGAGTTTCCCCATGAAACCGAATGTGCTTCTCATCACCGCCGATCAATGGCGGGGCGACAGCCTGTCTGCCGTCGGCCACCCCGTGGTGCGCACGCCCCATGTGGATGCGCTGGCAGCGGAAGGTGTGCTGTTCGAGCGGCATTATGCCAGTGCAGCACCCTGTTCGCCGGCGCGGGCGGGGCTCTATACGGGGCTCTATCAGATGAACCACCGGGTCTGCCGCAATGGCACGCCGCTCGATGCCCGGTTCGATACGGTGGCGCTTGCGGCCCGGCGGGCGGGCTATGATGCGACCCTTTTCGGCTATACGGATACGGCACCCGATCCCCGCCGGCTGGATCGGCATGATCCGCATCTCACCAGCTATGAAGGCGTGCTTCCGGGCTTCACCGTGCGGCAGCTCTTGACCGAAGACGAGAAGCAGTGGCTTTCCTGGCTGAGGGCGCGCGGCCATCAGGAGGCGACGAGCCGGGACGTGCATCTGCCCCGGGGGGCGAAGCCCGGCGAGATCACCCGCAATCCGCCCGCCTATTCGGCTGACGAAACCCAGTCTGCCTTCCTGGCGGGCGAGCTTCTGCGCTGGATGGGCGAGCAGGACCGGCCGTGGTTTGCGCATGTCTCCTTCATCCGGCCCCATCCGCCCTTCGTCGTGCCGGAACCCTATAACCGGCTCTATGCGCCGCAGGGGGAGGAGGCCTTTCACCGGGCGCCCGACCGGGAGCAGGAAATGGCGCTTCATCCCTTCCTGGCCTTCGACCTGCCCCGTCAGGGGCAGGCGAGCTTCCTCCATGGTGCGACGGGCCCCGTATCGGACTGGACGGCAGCGGATATTGCCGAGATCCGGGCGATCTATCACGGCATGATCACCGAGACGGACGATCAGCTGGGGCGGATCTTCGCTCACCTGAAGGCGATCGGCCAGTGGGAGAACACGATCATCGTGTTCACCTCCGACCACGCGGAAATGGCCGGGGATCATTGGTCTTTCGGCAAGGGCGGCTTCTTCGAGGGGAGTTACCACATTCCCCTCGTCATCCGCGATCCCCGGCAAAAGGCCGGCCATGGCAGGCGGGTTCGTCACTTCACCTCGGCGGCGGACATCTTCCCCACGCTTGCCGAGATCTGGGGCGTCACCCCGGCAAACGGGCTCGACGGCGGCTCGCTTCTGCCCTTCCTGCGGGGCGAGACCCCGGCCCGCTGGCGGGACGAGGCCTTTTTCGAGTTCGACTTCCGGGATGTGGAAACCGGCGCGGCGGAGGCGCATTTCGGCCTGCCGCCCACGGCCTGCAATCTTTCGGTGCTCCGGGGCGAGCGCTACAAATATGTGCATTTCAACCGGCTGTCGCCGCTGCTCTTCGATCTGGCCAGCGATCCCTCCGAGCGGGTGAACCGGGCGGAGGATCCCGCCTATCTGCCGATCCGCCTCGCTTTCGCCGAAAAACTCCTGTCTTTGAGAGCCACGCATCTGGACCAGACGCTGGCGCTTACCACATTGACCGTGAATGGCCCCCTCTCAAAAGCGGGGTGACTGTCACGGGACTGTATGCCGCCGCGGTTAGAAGCCATTGCGCATACGGGCACGAGCAATGACGGGAGCAGGCGTGAAGCCAGAGGCAAGCGACAGCAGGAGCGGTCACGGCGAGGGCGAACGAAGCCTTTCCGCGACCCTTTCGGACCTCGCAGAGGACGAGAGCCGCGAACGGATTTCGGTCAGCGACATATTTCACGCCATGGGTGACCGCGCCTTCGGGGCGCTGATGCTGGTCTTCGCGCTGCCCAATGTCATTCCGACACCGCCGGGGACATCTGCGGTGCTGGGCGCGCCGCTGGTCTTTCTGACTGCGCAGCTCGCCTTCGGGCTGAAACCCTGGCTCCCCCGCTTCATTGCCGACCGCTCCATGGCGCGCCCGGATTTCGCAGCGCTTGCCGGGCGCATCGCGCCCTGGCTTGGCCGGGCAGAGCGGCTTCTGAAGCCGCGGCTCCGGTTTCTGGTCAGGCGGCCGGCGGAGAATGTAATCGGCATCATCTGCCTGCTGCTGGCCGTCATCCTCACCCTGCCAATCCCGCTCGGCAACATGCTGCCGGCGCTCTCCATCTGTCTTTTCTCTCTCGCGATTCTTGAACGGGACGGGCTTTTCTCCCTTCTTGGTTTCATCACCGCCATTCTCTCCTGCGTGATTGTGGGCGGTGTCGCCTATGCGCTGGTCAAGACGTTGATCTTCCTCGTTTCGTCTGCTCTGATGGCGTGACAGGAGAGAGGGGCAGACCTGCCCCGGACGGAGGACCGATGCTCAAGGGAATTTCCCCGCACCTCGATGCGGATCTGCTTCATGCGCTGCGCTCCATGGGCCATGGCGACGTGGTGGTTCTGGTGGACACGAATTTTCCGGCGGATAGCGTGGCGCGCAGCACGGTGGTGGGCCGTCCGCTGAAGATCGGCTGCAGCACGGCGGCGGAAGCCGCCCGGGCGATCCTCGGGGTTGTGCCGCTCGACACTTTCGTCGATCAGGCTGCCTTCCGCATGGAAGTGGTGGGGGCGCCGGATGAAATTCCGGAAATCCAGCGCGAGGTGCAGGCGGAAATCAACCGCGCCGAGGGCCGGGAATGGCCGCTCGCCCCGATCGAGCGCTATGCCTTCTACGAGATGGCCAAGAATGCCTATTGCGTTGTGCAATCGGGCGAACGCCGCTTCTATGGCTGCTTTGCCTTCAAGATGGGCGTGATCCCGCCGGAGGCCTGAGGGGCCATGCTCATTGCCGCCCTGCAGATGGAGCCAGTATCCGGCGATATCGACGCCAACCTCGAAAAGATCGAGCGTGCGGTGAAAAGTGCAGCGCTCATGGGCGCGCGCCTCCTCGTCGCGCCCGAACTGGCGCTGACCGGCTATGCGCTCGGCCAGCGCTTTGCCACCCTTGCCGAACCGGCGGAAGGGCCGATGGTCGGCCGCATCCGCGGGCTTTCCCGGGACAATGGCGTGGCAATTGCCGTCGGCTTTCCCGAGCGGGCGGGCGATCACGTCTACAATTCCGCGGTTCTGGCCCTCCCGGACGGCGGCATCCATATCTACCGCAAATGCCACCTCTACGGGCCGAAGGAGCGCGCGGCCTTCAGGGCGTCTTCCGCTCCGCCTGCGGTCTACGATTTCGACGGGCTGAAGCTCGGCATGCTCATCTGCTATGACGTGGAATTTCCCGAGATGGTGCGAGGGCTTGCGCTGGCGGGCGCCCAGCTGGTGCTGGTGCCGACAGCCCTGCCTGCCGGGCCTTCGGCGCGCCAGGTCTCGCGCCTGATCGTGCCCTCGCGGGCCATGGAGAATCAGCTGTTCATCGCCTATGCGGATCTTTGCGGCACCGAAAACGGTGCCTCCTATGAAGGCCGTTCGGTGATTGCCGCGCCGGATGGCGAATATCTGGCCCGGGCCGGACGGGAGGAGGCGCTGCTTCTCGCCCGCATCAACCCCGCCGGCTATGCGGTGACGGAGGCGGAAACACCCTATCTGGCGGACCGTCAGCCGGAGGTTTACCGCCAGATGAAGCAATAGGCCGGTGCCGGCGTCGCTTCAAACGTGGTGCCTGGTTCCGGTTCGAAGCCGTATCATCCCGGATCGGCCGCTGAGATGCCGGTTTTCACTGTAGACCTGGTTCGATAGATGCGCGGCACCGGTTCGGCATCACGACGGTTCCCAGTTCTCTCCTCAACGGAAGGGGCCGCTTGTCCCCTCTCGTGCATGCCTTTCCCGTCAACGCATCAGGCGTGGCCATCCTCGGGGCGGGAAAAATAGTTGCGAAGCTCGGCCATGCGATGGGCTCTTTCGCTTGCCTCGGCGCCGCGGGCGCCGGCAATCGCATGGACCGCAAGCTCGATCAGCGCCGTGGTGGCCAGCGGATCGAGCCCGGTTCCGCGCTGGGCGGCGGGGAGCTGGATGATCAGATCGGCAAGCGCCGACAGGTCCGTCCGCTCCGCATAGGTGAGATAGAGCACCCGGTGCCCCGCCTTGCGGGCGGCCCGGCACAGCCGGTCGAATCGCGGCTGGGCGGTGCGGTCGTCCAGCAGTATGAGCAGGCTGCTGTTGCGGTTGCTGCCGAGCAGTTCCATGAAGATGCCATCCGTGCCTTCCAGCAGCCTTATGCCGGAGCGGACTTCCGAGAGACGCCAGGCAAAGAGGGCGGCCAGCGGCCGCGAGACACCGCCGGCGGCGATATGCACCTCTTCCGCCCGGTTCATTTCCTCGATCATGCCGCGCCAGGCGGGGCGGCCGCAGAGCGCACCGATCTGCTGGATCAGCTCGGCCTGATCGGGCATGTGCCCGAACTCCCGCTGCGGTTCGCCGATGCCCGGAATGGCGGCAACCGGCTCAGGCGGGAGCGGCAGGCTGCGGGCCTGCGGGGCAAGCGATGTGTCAATTTCTGCCCCGCGGAGGAAGCGGCCCACGGTCATCGGGCTCAGATCCAGCCTGTCGGCCACCGCGGCGGCGGTTTCGAAGGAAACATCCTCCGGATGTTCGAGATAGTAGCGGGCCAGTCGCTTTTCAGCGGGCGTTCCAGTTTTCGCGTAGCGGTTGAATTTCTCAAATAGGCTATCCAACGGCGTCCAAGCCCCCAAATAAAATGACCGGCAAAGGCAGGACCCCCTGAAAATCCCGACGCTTGCCCAGACTCAAATAATCAATAAGTGTCAGTTTATATAAGGATGTTCTTTGTTTGCAAGCCCGCATTGTGGATAATTCGGTGAAAACCGCAGAATCTTGCAACCTGCGTAGCATTGTTGTGCAAGGCACCCAATTCCCCGGGCCAATCGGGGACGGTCAGCCTTCGGGCAGGGGGAATGGGATGGAGGCGGTCTTGCCCTCGAACTTGCAGAGATCGGCGATCACGCAAATCTCGCATTCCGGGCGGCGGGCCTTGCAGACATAGCGCCCGTGCAGGATGAGCCAGTGATGGGCGTGGAAGAGATAGTCCTCGGGGATGATGGCCATCAGCCTGTCCTCCACCTCGTCCGGCGTCTTGCCGGGGGCGAGCTTGAGGCGGTTGCCGAGGCGGAAGACATGGGTGTCGACGGCCATGGTCGGCACACCGAAGGCCATGGAGAGCACCACATTGGCGGTCTTGCGGCCTACACCCGGCAGGGTCATCAGCGCCTCGCGGGTGCGGGGCACCTCGCCGCCGAAATCGCGGATCAGCTTCTCGCTGAGCGCGATGACGTTCTTGGCCTTGTTGCGGTAGAGGCCGATGGTCCTGATATGGCCGATCAGCCGCTCCTCCCCGAGATCCAGCATCTTCTGGGGCGTGTCGGCGATCTGGAAGAGCTCACGCGTTGCCCTGTTCACGCCTACATCCGTCGCCTGGGCAGACAGCGCGACGGCGACGACCAGCGTGAAGGGGTTGACGTGTTCGAGCTCGCCCTTGGGCTCGGGCCTTGCCACCGCAAAGCGGCGGAAGATCTCGCGGATCTCGGCCTCGCTATAGGCGGTGAGGGCCTTGCGGCTCCGGCGCTTCGGCTTCGCTCCCGGGGCGGAGGCTGCCTTGCGGCGCCGTGCCGCGTTTGACATTTCCCAATTTTCGGTGCTGGATTCCGGCTTCGGTGTCTTCATGTTCAAACCTATAGCGAGACGCGATGACGGAAATCAACGGCGAGCTCATCCCTGATCATCCGGTCTTTGCGGCCGAACTTGTGCCCCACCGGTCTCTCGGGCGAAAGGGGTGGCGGGTTCTGATGCTCCTGACCGGCGTGCTGACCATTGCCCATGTGGCGGTTTTCCTCGTCAGCGGCGCCTGGCCGGTGGCGCTGTTCTTCGGCCTCGATTTCCTGCTGCTTTACGGCGCCTTCTATCTGAATTACCGCTCGGGCCTCGCGCGGGAAGAGGTCTATGTGTCGCGCACCCGGCTGCTGGTGCGCAAGCACCGGCCTTCCGGCCAGTCGAGCGAGATCGGCTTCAACCCGTTCCGCGCGCGTTTCGACGTGCAGCGCCACCAGGAATTCGGCATTGTCTCCATGCTGCTTTCGGGCGAAGGCCGGCGCACGGATATCGGCTCCTTTCTCAATCCCGACGATCGGGAGAGCTTCGCCAAGGCATTGACCGGGGCGCTTGCCACGGTGAAACGCCGCCTCTGACGGGACAAGAAACGGGTGGCGGCAACGGCGATTTCGGTGTTCCCTGAAGCTCAAGGAGAAACACCATGACCATCAACCAGCCATTCTACAGGGACGTGACCCCGCAAGGCGGCGACTATGAAACGGTCAGCCGCGTCATCGAGCTCGTGACCGAGGATTACCGCAGCCAGCCGGGGCTGGAAGAGATTGCCCGGCGGCTCGGCCAGTCGCCCACGCAGCTACAGAAGACCTTTACCCGCTGGGCGGGCCTCTCGCCCAAGGCCTTCCTGCAGGCCGTGACGCTCGACCATGCCAAGCGGCTGATTGCCCTGGAAGGCCTGCCGCTGCTCGAAGCCTCGCTGGAACTCGGCCTCTCCGGCCCGGGGCGCCTTCATGATCTCTTCGTCACCCATGAGGCCATGTCGCCCGGCGAGTGGAAATCGAAGGGCGAGGGGCTGCTGATTCGCTACGGCTTCCATTCCTCCCCCTTCGGCCTCGCCCTGGTCATGGCGACCGACCGCGGTCTTGCGGGCCTTGCCTTTGCCGATGGCGACGAGGAGGCGTGCTTCCGGGACATGGCGGATCGCTGGCCGAATGCGCATTATATTCGTGATCAGGAAGCGACGGCCCCCTATGCGGCCCGCGTCTTCGATCCCGCCGCCTGGAACGGCGACCAGCCCTTGCGCGTTGTCCTCATAGGAACGGATTTCCAGGTCCGCGTCTGGGAAAGCCTTCTGAAAATTCCGCTCGGCCGCGCCGTGACCTATTCGGACATTGCCTGCGATATCGGGCAGCCCACCGCCTCCCGCGCCGTCGGGGCCGCGGTTGGGCGCAACCCGATCTCCTTCGTGGTGCCCTGCCACAGGGCGCTTGGCAAAAGCGGTGCGCTGACCGGCTATCACTGGGGCCTCACTCGCAAGCGGGCGATGCTCGGCTGGGAGGCTGCCCGGGCCAACGGTATCCTGCCGGAGTGAGCCCGGCGCGGTGGAGGTCTTCGAGGCGCGCCTCGCGGCTTGACAATGGGCGGACTCGCTGGCGATAGTCTCTGCGCGACACCGGGCCGTTCCAGACTTGCTTGCCCGGGGAGGATATCGATGGTTTCGACAGGCGCAGCGCCGTTCCGGATTGCAGGGCTTTCAGCCTGTTTCGGCATGCGCGCCGCTTTTGGCCTGCGATATTGGCGCGGCTATTCGGCCCGCCCGGCGGCCAGGGCCGCCTGAGCACAGCCTCGCCCGTCGCCACCCGGAATTCCGTCCGCTTTTCAAAGCCTCACCGTTTCAAGCATCACAAGGACCACACTCCATGACTTCCAAGCTTGACCAACTCCGCGCCATGACCACCGTGGTGGCCGATACCGGCGATATCGAGGCGGTCGCCCGCCTGAAACCGGTGGATTGCACCACCAACCCGACCATCGTCCTGAAGGCGCTCGGCACGCCGATGTTTGCGGATGCGATCAAGGAAGCGGTGGCCTGGGGCAAGAGCCAGGGTGGTTCTTCCGAGGCGGTAACGGCGGCCGTCGCGGACCGGCTGGCGATTTCCGTCGGCGCGGCGCTGGCAGGTCTGGTGCCCGGCCGCGTTTCCACTGAAGTGGATGCGGATCTCTCCTTCGACACCCATGCATCGGTGCTCAAGGGCCGGCAGATCATCAAGGATTACGAGGCGCGCGGCATTGCGCGCGAGCGCATCCTCATCAAGCTCGCCTCGACCTGGGAGGGCATTCGCGCTGCCGAGGTGCTGCAGAAGGATGGCATCGACTGCAACCTGACGCTCCTGTTCTCGAAGGCCCAGGCCATTGCCTGCGCCGATGCCGGGGCCTTCCTGATCTCGCCCTTCGTCGGCCGCATCCTGGACTGGTACGCCAAGTCGACCGGCAAGACCTATACGGCGGAAGACGATCCGGGCGTTCTCTCCGTGCGCTCCATCTACAATTACTACAAGGCGAACGGCATCAAGACGATCGTGATGGGTGCCTCCTTCCGCAATGTCGGTGAAATCGAGGCGCTGGCGGGCTGCGACCGGCTGACGATCAGCCCGGCTCTTCTTGACGAGCTTTCCAAGGCCGAAGGTACGCTGGAGCGCCGCCTCTCTCCCGAACAGTCGGAGCCGGATGCGCCTGTGACCATGGACGAGAAGACCTTCCGCTGGATGATGAACGAGGACCAGATGGCAACCGAGAAGCTCTCGGAAGGCATTCGTCTCTTCGCCAAGGATCTCGTGGCGTTGCGCAGCATGGTGGCCAAGGAATTGGCGGCCTGACGCAGGCGCGTTCGTCGGTTAGGATCATGACGGCACCCTGCCTGGACGCGGGGTGCCGTTTTCGCTTGAGGGCATTGCGGCGTGACAGAACCGGGGCAGGGGGATCATGGCTGAAGACGCGGACAGGGATGTGAGATGGTCGGGCGGTGCGCTGTTCCGGCTTCATCCGGCGCTGGTGATCGGTCTCGGCGTCGGCGTGAGCGTCTGGCTGGTGTTGCAGACCGGATCCTTCCGCGCCGATAATTTCGTGATCGGCTGGGATGTCGGCGTCTTCGCCTACCTCTCGATCAGCTGGTATCTGATGCTGACGAGTTCGGTCCAGCGGATGAAGCGGCGGGCCAGCGACATCGACATACCGGACGGGCAAATCCTGCTCTTCTCGCTGGTTTCGGCGGTGGCGAGCCTGTCGGTGATCTTTCTGCTGCTGCAGAGCGCGCATCAGTCGCCGGGGCACACCTTTTCCGCCCGGCCGCTCGAAACCATCGGCACGCTGTCGCTTTCCTGGATCTTCGTGCACACGCTGTTCACGGTGCATTATGCCCATACGTTCTATGCAAACGAGGGCTCGGCCCGCGGGCTGAAATTTCCCGAGGAATGCAACGAGCCCGTCTACTGGGATTTCCTCTATTTCTCTTTCACGATCGGGGTCGCGGCCCAGACGGCCGATGTCTCGGTGACCAGCATGCCGATGCGGCGGCTGGTGCTTGCCCATTCCATCCTGTCCTTCCTGTTCAACACCACGATCCTGGCGCTGGCGGTGAATGTGGGCGCGAGCCTGATCTGAGGGCCTTGAGGAGGGCTTGAAGCATTCTCTGCCGTCATCCTCGGGACGAGCCCGAGGATGACGGTATCGGGTTCGATTGCCTGTCACAGCGGTATCGGCAACAGCCTGCGCTTTCCCGGAAATCGCGGGGCCTGACGCGGAGAACGCCAGGCCCCGCCATTCGATTATCCGTGTGCAATCATCACGTGGCGGACGGCGGTGTAGTCTTCCAGCGCGTAGATCGACATGTCCTTGCCATAGCCCGACTGTTTCACGCCGCCATGGGGCATTTCGTTGGTCAGCATGAAGTGGGTGTTCACCCAGGTGCAGCCATATTGCAGGCGGGAGGCGGTCTTCATGGCGAGCGAGATGTCCTTGGTCCAGACGGAGGAGGCAAGACCGTAGTCGCTGTCGTTGGCCCAGGCAATTGCCTGATCCGTTTCGGTGAAGCGGGTGACGGAGACGACGGGGCCGAAGACTTCGCGGCGGACGATCTCGTCGTCCTGCAGCGCGCCGGCCACCACCGTCGGCTGGAAGAAATAACCCTTGTCGCCCAGCACCTTGCCGCCGGCGGTGATCTCGATGTGCTTCAGCTCGGCTGCGCGGGAGACGAAGCTTTCCACGCGGTCGCGCTGGCGGCGCGAGATCAGCGGGCCGATTTCGTTTTCGGTGTCGTCGGCCTGGTTGAGCTTGATCGTGGAGACGGCCGAGGAGAGATCGGCGACGAGCCGGTCGTAGATCTTCGCATCCGCATAGATGCGGCAGGCGGCGGTGCAATCCTGGCCGGCATTGTAATAGCCGAAGGTGCGGATGCCGGCGACGACGGCATCGATATCGGCATCGCCATGAACGATGACCGGGGCCTTGCCGCCGAGTTCCAGGTGCGTGCGCTTGACGGTCTTGGAGGCCGCCGCCAGTACCTTCTTGCCGGTTGCCACATCGCCGGTGATCGAGACCATGGCGATCTTCGGATGGTTGATGAGCGCATTGCCGACGCTTTCGCCGCGGCCGAGCACCACGTTCACCACGCCTTCGGGCAGGATATCCGAGAGGACCTTGGCGAGCTTGAGCGCCGTCAGCGGGGTCTGTTCGGAGGGCTTGAAGACCACGGTGTTGCCGGCGCCGATGGCGGGGGCGAGCTTCCAGGCCATCATCATCAGCGGGTAGTTCCAGGGCGCGATGGAGCCGATGATGCCGATCGGATCGCGACGGATCATCGAGGTGTGGCCGGGCAGATATTCGCCTGCCACCGGGCCGTGGAGCGAGCGCACCGCGCCGGCAAAGAAGCGCCAGCAATCGACGATGGCGGGGATTTCGTCATTCTTCACGGCATTGATCGGCTTGCCGCAGTTCAGGGCTTCGAGGGCTGCGAAGCCATCGGCATCCTTCTCGATGGCATCGGCGATCTGCAGCAGATAGGCCGAGCGCTGGGCCGGCGTCGTCTGCGACCAGCTTTCGAAAGCCTTTTCGGCGGCATCGACGGCCTGCTCCAGCTGGGAGATGGAGGCCTCGGCAATCTTCAGGATGGTTTCGCCAGTCTTCGGGTTGAAGATCTGTTCTTCGGTTTCCGTGCCGGCTTCGAAGCGGGAACCGATCAGCATTTGCGTGTCCATGGTAGTCTCCCTTGGCATTGAGCGGATGCGTGTCTTACTTGCCGCCACCGGCGATCTGGTCGCCGTCGCGGGTGAGGTAATAGGCTGCGAGGATGGGGAGGAACGTGGCGAGCACCACGATCATCGCCACGACATTGGTGACGGGCCGCTGGCGCGGGCGGATGAGTTCTTCCAGCATCCAGATCGGCAGGGTGGATTGCTGCCCGCCGGTGAAGGTGGTCACGATCACCTCATCGAAGGAGAGCGCGAAAGCCAGCATGCCGCCTGCAAGAAGCGCGGTTGCGATATTGGGCAGGATCACATGGCGGAAGGTCTGGAAACCATCCGCGCCGAGATCATAGGAGGCCTCGATCAGCGAACCGGAGGTGCGCCGGAAGCGGGCCACCGCATTGTTGTAGACCACGACGATGCAGAAGGTGGCATGGCCGAGAATGATCGTCCACATGGAGAAGGGGATGTCGAGGATCGAGAAGGCGGAGCGCAGCGCAATCCCGGTGATGATGCCCGGCAGGGCAATCGGCAGGATCACGAGGAGCGAGATTGCTTCCCGGCCGAAGAATTTCGAGCGGGAGACGGCCGCAGCCGCGAGCGTGCCGAGCACGAGGGCGATGGCGGTCGCAATCAGGCCGACCTTCAGCGAGAGCGTCAGGGCTTCCCAGACATCGGGACGCTCCCAGGCGACGCCGAACCATTTCAGCGTGAAGCCCGGCGGCGGCCACTGGTAGCTCTTCTCTTCGGTGGTGAAGGCATAGGCGAAGATCAGCAGGATCGGCAGGTGCAGGAAGAGCAGCCCGCCGATGGCGGCAAGCTTCAGGGCGAGCGTGGCGGACTGGCGGTCAGAGCGCATCGAAGGCTCCCTTCTTCTTGGCGACCCAGAGATAGACGGCCATGATGAGGATCGGCACGACGGAGAAGGCGGCGGCCAGCGGCACATTGCCGGCGGTGCCCTGCTGGGTATAGACCGCCTGACCGATGAAGAGCCTGGAGGATCCGACGATCTGGGGAATGATGTAATCGCCGAGCGTCAGCGAGAAGGTGAAGATCGAGCCGGCGATGATGCCGGGCAGGGCGAGCGGCAGGATGACCGTGCGGAAGGTCTGCTGCGGCGTGGCGCCCAGATCGCCGGCGGCTTCCACGAGATTGCCAGGCACGCGCTCCAGTGCCGCCTGCGTCGGCAGGATCATGTAGGGCAGCCAGATATAGACGAAGACGATGAAGGTGCCGAGATAGCTGACCGAGAGCGAATTGCCGCCGATGACGGGCAGGGCAAGGATCGCCTCCAGCAGCCAGGTGAGGTGCAGCTTCTCGAAGCCCCAGGTGAGAATGCCTTCCTTGGCTAGGATCAGCTTCCAGGCATAAATCTTGACGAGATAGCTCGACCAGAGCGGCAGCATGACGCCGAGATAGAAGAGCGCCTTCCATTTTCCATGGGCGTAGCGCGCGGCGTAATAGGCGATCGGGAAAGCGATCACGGCGGAGGTGAGGGTCACCAGCGTCGCCATGGTCACGGTGCGCAGGATGATGTCGAAATTCGCCGCCAGCAGCAGCTGCCGGTAGGTGGAGAAGGTGAATTCATAGAGCACGAGGCCGGAGAATTCATCAATCGAGAAGAAGCTCTGCGCGAGAAGGGCAATCAGCGAGCCGATATAGACGACGCCGAGCCAGAGAAGCGGTGGGGCCAGCATCAGGGCAAGCAGCAGCCCCGGGCGGCGCCAGAAGAGATCGGACAGCTGGGCGGTGAAGCCCCGGCGACCGGCAAGAAGGGCGTTTGAGGAAGCGCTCGTCATAGGGCGCCATCCATGTAATGGACATCCGCCGCATTCCAGGCAAGCCGGACGGTTTCGCCGGGTTCGGGCACGGGCTGGCCGGCGGGCAGCATCACATGCAGCTTCATGCCCTCCGCCTCGACACTGAGACGGGTGGTGGAGCCGAGGAAGTTGCTGACCAGCGTGGTGGCCGAAAGCCCGCCTTCGGCGACGACGCGGATCGCTTCCGGACGGATGCTCGCCCAGCGCGCCTCACCGCCGAAGCGCTGCATGGTTTCCGGCGCAACCACATTGGAGGAGCCGACGAAATCGGCGACGAAGCGCGTCTCGGGCCGCTTGTAGATATCCTCGGGCGTGCCCGCCTGCACGATCTTGCCATTGTTGAAGACCGCAACACGGTCCGCCATGGAGAGGGCCTCGCCCTGGTCATGGGTGACGAAGATGAAGGTGATGCCAAGCGAGCGCTGGAGCGTCTTCAGCTCTTCCTGCATCTGTTCGCGCAGCTTCAGGTCGAGTGCGCCCAGCGGCTCGTCGAGAAGCAGGACGCGGGGCTTGTTGACGAGGGCGCGGGCGAGCGCCACGCGCTGCCGCTGGCCGCCGGAGAGTTGGCCGGGCTTGCGCGTGCCATAGCCCGGGAGCTTCACCAGTTCGAGCGCCTTTTCCGCCTCGCGGTAGCGGGTCGCCCTGTCGACGCCCTTGACCATCAGGCCATAGGCGACATTGTCGAGGATCGACATGTGCGGGAAGAGCGCATAGTCCTGGAAGACGGTGTTGACGTTTCGCCTGTAGGGCGGAACGCCGCCCGCGGGATCGCCGAAGATCTTGATTTCGCCGCCGGTCGGCTGCTCGAAGCCCGCAATCAGGCGCAGACAGGTGGTCTTGCCGGATCCGGACGGGCCAAGCATGGCGAAGAATTCGCCGGGCTCCACGGCAAGATTGACGTCATCCACGGCGCGCACGGCACCAAAATGACGGGACGTATGAAGAAATTCGACGGCGGGGGTCATGGTTGCTCCAGAAGGGGCGGCTTGCCCTTGCCAAAAAGGGCAAGCGTTGGTTTCGTGCGGCAAGACAAATCTATTTCCGTTTCGGCCGGGCCGCACGGAGGGAATGGCTGACGAGTTCACGATCCTGCCCTGCGGCAGGCAATGGCCCCCGGCGCGCCGGAGGCCATGATCAGGGATCAGCGACCGCCGATCACGCCGATATAATCGGAGACCCAGCGGTGATAGGGCACGCATTCACCCTGGCTTTCGCACTGGGACTTCGGCGTGCGCCAGAACTTGATCTTGTCGAAATGATCGAAGCCGTTGGTGTTGCAGCCTTCATCCGTCAGCAGGGCATTGCCCTTGCAGGCGGCCGGAACCGAGGGAACGGCACCGAACCAGGCGGCGACATCGCCCTGGACCTTCGGCTTCAGCGAGTGTTCCATCCACATATAGGCGCAGTTCGGATGGGCGCTGTCGGCATGGAGCATGGTCGTATCGGCCCAGCCCGTCACGCCTTCCTCGGGGAAGGTGGAGCCGACCTTGGCCTTTTCGGAGGCCAGCAGGTTGACCTGGAAGGGCCAGGAGCCGGTGGCGACGACGCCTTCATTCTTGAAGTCGTCGATCTGGATCATGGCATCGTGCCAGTAGCGCGAAACGAGCTGGCGCTGGCCGCGCAGCAGGTCGAGGGCCGCCTTGTACTGGTCTTCGTTCAGTTCATAGGGGTCCTTGATGCCGAGTTCCGGCTTATGGGCCATGAGGTAGAGGGCGGCATCGGCGATGTAGATCGGGCCGTCATAGGCCTGCACGCGACCCTTGTTGGACTTGCCGTCCGGCAGGGTCGTCTCTTCGAAGACCACCTTCCAGCTCTTCGGAGCTTCGCCCTTGAAGGCATCGGTATTGTACATCAGCACGTTCGGGCCCCAGACATAGGGCGTGCCGTAATGCACGCCGCCAACCGTATTCCACGGGGCGTTCTGCAGGCGCTCGTCGAGCGACTTCCAGCTCGGGATGAGATCGGTGTTGATCGGCTGCACGCGCTTGCCGGCGATAAGGCGCAGCGAGGCGTCGCCGGAGGCGGTGACGAGGTCGAAGCCGCCTTCATTCATCAGCGCGACCATTTCGTCAGAGGTGGCGGCGGTCTTCACCGAGACCTTGCAGCCCGTTTCCTTTTCGAAATCGGTCACCCAGTCGTAATTCTTGTCTGTCTCGCCGCGCTCGATATAGCCGGCCCAGGCCACGATGGAGAGTTCCCCTTCGCCCTTGCCCAGTTCCTTGAGTGCATCCGCAGCGACGGCCTGGGTCGCAAGGCTCATGACCGCCATCAGGCCGGTGCATGCTTTCAGAAGCTTTTTCATTCTTGTCTCCCGGTTGGCATTCTTGTTGAGTTCCGCTCGCTGGACACAG
Source organism: uncultured Rhizobium sp. (assembly GCA_945952415.1). Taxonomy (GTDB): domain Bacteria; phylum Pseudomonadota; class Alphaproteobacteria; order Rhizobiales; family Rhizobiaceae; genus Gellertiella. The sequence goes on from CAMFIF010000005.1 coordinate 78,404, forward strand.
TGGCGAAAAAGCCGGGCTTTCGCAAATTCATTTATCAGAAAGGCGGTATCGGAAATTCCGATTGGAGGGACTCAGCGCTGCCGTCCGCTGCGGAGCGTTTCGGCAATGCCGACGAAATCGCGGGCGGCCTGCGGCAGGCTCGATCCCTTGCGCCAGACGATGCCCACCTGCACCACCGGCAGGGAGCCGGACACGTCCCGGCTTTCGATGCGGTCGCCTTCGAGCGACCAGGGGCGATAGACGAGATCGGGCAGAAGCGCGATCCCCGCACCGGTCGCGACGAGGCTGCGCACCGCTTCCACCGAGCGGGTCCGGAAGGCCACATGGGGGCGGGCGCCGAGCGCGGTCAGAAGCTTGCCGGTGTTTTCCTCGATTTCATCGATGGTGAGCATGATCAGCGGCTCGCGGGCAATATCCTGCACGCTGATGATTTCGGCACTGACGAGGGGATGGCCGAGCGGCAGCCAGAGTCGGTAGGGCGAGGTTTCGAGGATTTCCGCCTGCAGCGCCATGCGGTCGCGCAGGTTCGAGATCACCATGACCGCCACATCGAGTTCGCCGCCGATGAGGAGATGTTCCAGATAGCTGCCATTATCCTCGATGGCGGTCACTTCCACATCCGGACAGGCGCGGCGGTAGCGGGCCAAGAGATCGGAGAGGACGTAGCCGGCGACGAGCGAGGTGACGCCGATGTTCAGGGTGCCGGTGGACTGGCTGCGCTCGGTCTGGAAGCTGTTGCGCGCATCGGACACGGTGGCGAGGATCTTCGTGGCATGGCGCAGGAACTGGTGGCCGTTATGGGTGATCGAGAGGCCGCGGGAATGGCGCTCGAAAAGCTCGACCCCAAGATCGCTTTCCAGTTCGCGGATCGATTCGGTCACCGAGGACTGGGAAATGGACAGGCTGTGGGCGGCGCGGGTGACGGAACCCAGTTCCGCCACGGCGACGAAATATTGCAGCTGTCTCAAGGTGAAGGCCATCAAACCCCTCCGGGCGGCGCGCGCCTCACGTCATCACCGGCTCGGGACCGGGCGGAATGCTCGTCGGATTCTTGGCCGCTTCGTCCATCAGCCACTGGCGGAACTTGACCGCATCCGGGTTGGGACGGCGCTTGCCCTCGGTCGTCAGCAGATAGTGGCCCTGCTCGATGCTGACCGTGCCCGGCAGGCAGCGCACCAGCCGGCCTGACGCGAGCGCGCTTTCCGCCAGACAGGAAAGCACGACGGCGGGGCCTACGCCCGCTGCGGCATATTCCAGGGCTGCGATCGACGTGTCCGTATTCAGGCCCTCGTTGTTGGGCGGGTTGATGCCCAGCGGCTTCAGGAATCGGTGCCAGAGGTTCTCGTAGCCGGTCACATGGATGAGCGGCATGCGGCGGATGAGTTGTTCGATGCCTTCCCGGCTAGACATTTCCGCAAGCAGGTCCGGATGACAGACGGCAATCGAGGAGGATTGCAGCAGCAGATAGGCGGTGTAGCCCGGCCAGACGCCATCCCCCAGGCGGATATCGATATCGGTCGCCTCGTCGGGATCCGTATGGGACCAGACCACCGAGACGAGGCGGATGGAAATGCCGGGATGGGCGGCCAGGAAGCTCGGTATGCGGCGGGAGAGCCAGAGGCCCAGGAAGGAGATCGGCGCCCGGATGGTAAGCGTCCGCTTTGAGGACGTGCCGAAGAGGCCGGCGGTCGCGGCGGCCAGTTCGCCGAAGGACCGGCGAAGCGGCGGCAGATAGGCGGCGCCCATTTCCGTCAGCCGCAGGCTGCGCGGCAGGCGCTCGAAGAGCGTGACGCCCAGATGCTTTTCAAGCGAGCGCACCTGATGGCTGACGGCCGCCTGGGTCAGGTTCAGCTCTTCAGCCGCCGCGGTGAAGCTCGAATGCCGCGCGGCGGCTTCGAAGGCACGCAGCCAGGGCAGCGGCGGTAGATGGTAGCCGGACGATGTGACGGAATCGGACATGAGAAACGGTGCTGACTGGTTTGCGGCCATACTAACCATAATTGCCGGGCGAGGGGAAGCGAACCCTTCCCCCTGTCATTTCCGGTCCTCGAGGATCATGTCGCCGGCCTTTGCTCCCACCATGATCGCCGCGGCATTGGTATTGCCGGAGATGACCGAGGGGAAAATCGAGGCATCGGCGACCCGCAATCCGTCGAGGCCGTGCACCCGAAGCCTGCTGTCTACCACGGCGCTGGCGGGGTCCGGCCCCATGCGGCAGGTGCCGCAGGGATGATAGACCGTGCCGGAGCGGCGCCGATAATCCTCGATGAGCGCGGCATCCTCCTGAATGGCGGGGCCGGGTGCCAGTTCCGCCTCGATGATGGCGGCAAGCGCGGGCTGCGCGGCGAGCCGGCGGAGCAGCTTCACCCCTTCCAGCATGGTCACGCGGTCCTCCTCCGTGCCAAAGGCATTGGGCCGGATCGAGGGTGCCTCGAAGGGATCGGGCGAGCGGGCCAGGATCGTGCCCCGGCTTGTGGGCCGGCAGGAAGAGAGCCCGAGATTGAAGCCCGGGAAGGGATCCGGGGTGAGCAGCGGCCGGGTGCCGACCTTGCCGGTAAAGGTGCTGATTGCCTGGAGGTAAAGCTGGATATCGGGCCGGGGGAGGTGCGGGCGTGATCTGACGAAGCCACCGCCCTGGTTGAGGCTCAGGCTGAGGGGGCCGCGGCCGCGCAGGAGGAAATCCGTACCGACGGCGAGCTTCCCCCACCAGGAGCGCAAGAGCGCATTGAGGCTCTCGCCCCGGGCGCGATAGGTATAGTTGATGCCGAGATGGTCCTGCAAATGATGGCCGACCGCCGGGCTGTCGTGCAGCACCGGGAGCCCCGCCGCGCGCAGATCCTCGCCGCGGCCGATGCCGGAGAGCTGGAGCAGGTGGGGCGAATTGACCGCGCCCGCCGACAGAATGACTTCGCCATCCGCCTCGATGAGGCGCTCCTCGCCGCCGCGCTTGACTGCGATTCCCGTGACGCGGCCTTCCGTTACGATCAGGCGCGTCACCATCGTATGGGCAAAAAGCGCGAGATTGGGCCGTTTCATCGCCGGCCACAGAAAGGCGCGGGCGGCGGAACAGCGCCAGCCGCCCCGGGTATTGATCTGGTAGATCCCCATGCCTTCCTGGCTCCTGCCATTGAAATCGGCATTATAGGGAAAACCCGCTTCCAGCCCGGCCTGGATGAACCGCTTGGCAAGGGGATGCAGCATGGCTGAGGGATCGGTGACATGGACCGGCCCGCCACGGCCGCGCCATTCATCCTCGCCCGCCTCGCTGTCCTCGATTTCCTTGAAGATCGGCAGCACGTCGCGGAAGGACCAGCCGGGATTTCCTTCCGCCGCCCAGTCGTCGTAATCCTCGGCGGCCCCGCGGATCCAGACCATGGCATTGATCGAGCTCGAGCCGCCGATCACCTTGCCGCGCGGCCAGTAATCGGCCTGCCCGGCAAGACCTGGATCAGGCTCGGCCCGGTAGGACCAGTTCAGCCGCGTGTCATAGAAGGTCTTGCCGTAGCCAAGCGGCATCTGCACGAAGAAGCGCCGGTCGGTGCCGCCTGCCTCCACCACCGCCACCCTGATCGCGGTGTTGCGGGAGAGCTTTTCGGCGAGCGCCGAGCCCGCCGAACCGGAACCGACGATGATGTAGTCGAAGCGCCCGAGCGAGGGTGCCGTCTTCGTGCCGGTCATGCGCTCAGGCCTCCAGCTCGGCCGGGAAGCCGGGGGCGCGCAGATCCGTGCCGGTCGCGTCCTCCAGCAGCTTCACCACCTGGCTCGACCAGGCATCGCCGCCATACATGGCCTTGGCGCGCACGAAGGTCTGCTCGACGAGACCGGCGAGCTCCAGCGGCACGCCGAACTCGCGTCCGAAGCCGAGCGCGAAACCCAGATCCTTCAGCGCCAGATCCATGGTGAAGTTGATGTTGTAGGAGCCGTTGAGGATCACCTGACCCTCGGTCTCGTGCACGAAGGAATTGCCGGACGAGGCGGCGATGATGTGGAAGGCCTGGGTGAGATCGATGCCGCCCTTCTTAGCCAGCATCAGCGCCTCGCCCGTGGCGCAGAGATGGATGAAGGCGAGCATGTTGGTGATGACCTTGATGACCGCCGCCTTGCCGAGATCGCCCGCATGGAAGATGCGCTTGCCCATGGCCTTGAAGGCGGGCCCGTGCAGTTCGAACAGGTCCTTGTCGCCGCCGGCAATGACGGTGATTTCGCCGCTGGCGGCCAGATGCACGCCGCCGGTGACGGGCGCTTCCATCATGCGGATCCCGCCATCGGCGGCAATCTTCGCGAGCCTGGTGACCGCATCCGTATCGAGCGTCGACATCTCGATCCAGGTGGCGCCCTTCTTCAGGCCCGCCAGAATACCGTCAGGGGCGGTCAGCACCTGTTCGGACACCTTGGGCGAGGGCAGGCAGGTGATGACGGCATCGACTTGTTCGGCGACCTCCTTTGCCGAGGACGCCCAGACCGCGCCTTTCTCGATCAGCTTTTCGCCGTTCTTCCGATCGATGTCGGTAATGGTGACCTTGAACCCGTTGCGGATCAGGCTGCCCGCCAGATTGCGACCGAGATTGCCGAGGCCGATGAAACCGTAATGCATGGTGTTTCCCCTGGTTTGTTGTTCATGCCCGTGTATGCGGGCGCTCGGTGTGGACTGTGCTGTGCTGCACCCTGCAAACCGTCGAGTTTGCCGTGCTGCACCCCTCTGCCTCGCACGGCATTTCGTTTGCCGCAGCGCACCCCCCTCTGTCCCTGCCGGGACATCTCCCCCTCAAGGGGGGAGATCGATTTCGCGTTTATGATTTCCCCAAACAACCAGCGTTTCATTTGCGGGAACGTTGGCGAGGGAATGCCGATATCAACTCCATCCCGATCTCCCCCCCTTGAGGGGGAGATGCCCGGCAGGGCAGAGGGGGGTGCGCATCGGAAAACTCGACGCCGTGCAGAGGGGTGCAGCACGGCAAACTCGACGCCGTGCCGGGCAGAGGGGGCGCGCCGCCGCATACTCCACCCACTCACTCCCCCCGTCCGACAGGCCCGAAGGTGGGCACCAGATGCAGCGCGCTGCCCTCGTAGGGATGGGCGAGCGCCACCTCCTCGTTCAGCTCAACCCCAAGGCCGGGACCGGAGGGCGGGATGACGTAGCCGTCTTCCCACTGGATCGGCTTCTTCAGCAGTTTTGCCTGGAAACCGTCCCAGCGCTCGATGCTTTCGAGGATCAGGAAATTCGGGCTGCAGGCGGAAATCTGGATGTTGGCGGCGCCGACAACAGGGCCGCAATAGAGGTGCGGGGCGATCTGGGCGTAATGGGCTTCCGCCATGCCGGCGATTTTCTTTGCCTCGAATATGCCGCCGACGCGACCGAGGTTCATCTGGATGATCGAGGCAGCGCCCAGTTCCAGCACGCGCTGGAATTCGTATTTCGTGCAGAGCCGCTCGCCCGCCGAAATGGGGATAGACACCGCGCGGGCGACTTCCGCCATCTGCTCGGGCATTTCCGGCGGCGTCGGCTCCTCGAACCAGAGCGGCAGATAGGGCTCCAGCACCTTGCCGAGGCGGATGGCGCCCGACGTGGTGAACTGGCCATGGGTGCCGAAGAGCAGGTCGCAGGAGGTGCCGACCGCCTCACGGATGCGGGCGCAGAACTTTCTGGAAATCTCGATGCGCTCGAGACTCGGCTGGCGCGGATCGAAGGTGGAATAGGTGCCCGCCGGATCGAACTTCACCGCGGTGAAACCCTGGCGCACATAGTGCAGCGCCCGCTCCGCGGCCGTATCCGGGTCGCTATAGGCCCTGGAGGGCGAATAGGCATGCTCGCCCGCTTCGAAATCCGGATAGATATAGGTGTAGCTGCGCAGCCGCTCGTGCACCTTGCCGCCGAGCAACTCGTAGACCGGCTTGTCCGTCGCCTTGCCGACGAGGTCCCACATGGCCATTTCCAGGCCGGAGATGACGCCCATCAGCGAGATGTCGGGGCGCTGGGAGTAGCCGCGGCCATAGGCGTTGCGCCAGAAGGTCTCGATGCGGAAGGGATCGGTATCGAGAAGGTGATGTTCGAAGACATCGCGAACCATGGCCTCCACCACCCTGGGGCTGAAGGTGGCGGCATAGACTTCGCCCAGACCCTCCAGCCCGTTGTCGGTCAGGAGCTTCACGAAAATGAAGTAGCGCCCGCCCGGAAAAGGCGAGGGATTGCCGACGATGAAGGTCTTGAGACCGGTGATTTTCATGACGTTCCGTCCTCCTCGAATGGCAAAATCTGTGCCAGGGCCCGCTTTCATGACAAGACCGCGAAATTTGCCCTATGGGGTGGTTTTGTTTGTGCATCGGCCCGTTTCCCTCCCCCGAGGGGCAGGGCACAAATGAATCGTGGCCTATGACTCCATTTCCTTTGTTTGCGACAGGCTCCCGCCGCGGGCCAAATTGGCCGCCACGGGAGGAGGCCTGACGAGGCGCTCCGGGACAGGGCGGCCAAGGGCCGGGTCGCCGGTCCGACAATCTTAACATTCTCAGGGCGAAAGAGGTGCGGGGCATGGCAAAGGCGGTACCGGCAAAGGCACGGGTGGTCATCATCGGGGGCGGTGTGTCCGGCTGTTCGGTCGCCTATCATCTGTCCAAGCTCGGCTGGACCGATGTGGTGCTTCTGGAGCGCAAGCAGCTGACCTGCGGCACCACCTGGCATGCGGCGGGGCTCATCGGCCAGCTGCGCGGCTCGCAGAACATGACCCGCCTCGCCAAATATTCCGCCGATCTCTACGTGAAGCTCGAAGCCGAGACCGGCATCGGCACCGGCATGCGCCAGTGCGGGTCGATCTCGGTCGCGCTCACCAGCGAGCGCAAGGAAGAGCTTTTCCGGCAGGCCTCGCTCGCCCGCGCCTTCAATGTCGATGTGCGCGAGATCTCGCCGCAGGAAATCAAGGAGATGTATCCGCATCTCAACGTCTCCGATGTTGTGGCGGGCGTGCATCTGCCGCTCGACGGCCAGTGCGATCCGGCCAATATCGCCATGGCGCTCGCCAAGGGCGCGCGGCAGAATGGGGCGCAGGTGATAGAGGGCGTGAAGGTGACCTCCGTCACCCACCGGGATGGCCGCGTGACGGGCGTCACCTGCGTGCAGGAGGGCGAGACCTATACGATCGAGGCGGAGCATGTGGTGAATTGCGCGGGCATGTGGGCGCGCGATCTTGCCGGAACCTCGGGCGTCACCGTGCCGCTGCATGCCTGCGAGCACTTCTACATCGTCACCGAACCGATCCCCGGCCTCACGCGCCTGCCGGTGCTGCGCGTGCCCGACGAGGCGACCTATTACAAGGAAGATGCGGGCAAGATGCTTGTCGGCGCCTTCGAGCTCAAGGCCAAGCCCTGGGGCATGGAGGGCATCCGCGAGGACTTCTGCTTCGACCAGCTGCCCGACGATTTCGATCATTTCCAGCCGATCCTGGAGGATGCGATCAAGCGCATGCCCATGCTGGAGACGGCGGGCATCCACACGTTCTTCAATGGGCCGGAAAGCTTCACCCCCGACGACCGCTACTATCTCGGCGAGGTGCCGGAGCTGAAGAACTATTGGGTGGCGACCGGCTACAATTCGATCGGCATCGTCTCGTCCGGGGGCGCCGGCATGGCGCTTGCCCAATGGATGAACGACGGCGAGCCGCCCTTCGATCTCTGGGAGGTGGATATCCGCCGCGCCCAGCCCTTCCAGAAGAACCGCCGCTATCTCAAGGAACGGGTCACCGAAACGCTCGGCCTGCTCTATGCCGACCATTTCCCCTATCGCCAGATGGCAACCGCCCGCGGCGTGCGGCGCACGCCGCTGCACGAACATCTGAAGGCCCGCGGTGCGGTCTTTGGCGAAGTCGCCGGCTGGGAGCGCGCCAACTGGTTCGCCAGGCCCGGACAGGAGCGGGAATATCGCTACAGCTGGCAGCGACAGAACTGGTTCGAGAACCAGCGCGAGGAGCATCTTGCCGTCCGCAACGGCGTCGGCTTCTTCGACATGACCTCCTTCGGCAAGATCAGGGTCGAGGGCCGGGATGCGCTGGCCTTCCTGCAGCGCATGTGTGCGGCGGACCTGAATGTGGCCGATGGGCGCATCGTCTATACCCAGATGCTCAATGAGCGCGGCGGGATCGAGAGCGACCTCACCGTGACGCGGCTTTCGGAAACCGCCTTCCTGCTGGTGGTGCCGGGCGCCACGCTGCAGCGCGATCTTGCCTGGCTCCGGAAACATATTGCCGACGAATTCGTTGTCGTCACGGATGTGACGGCGGCGGAATCGGTGCTCTGCATCATGGGGCCGAAGGCGCGCGAGCTGATGGGCCGGGTGAGCCCGAACGACTTCTCCAATGCCGCCCATCCCTTCGGAACGGCGCGGCAGATCGAGGTGGGCATGGGCCTCGCCCGCGCGCACCGCGTTACCTATGTGGGCGAGCTTGGCTGGGAGCTCTATGTCTCCACCGACCAGACGGCCCATGTCTTCGAGGCGCTGGAGGAGGCGGGTGCCGATCTCGGCCTCAAGCTCTGCGGCATCCATACGCTGGACAGCTGCCGGATCGAGAAAGCCTTCCGCCATTTCGGCCATGACATTACCGACGAGGACCACGTGCTGGAAGCGGGCCTCGGTTTCGCGGTGAAGACGGCAAAGCCTGCCTTCATCGGCCGCGAGGCGGTGCTGCGCAAGCAGGAAGCAGGGCTCGACCGCCGTCTTGTGCAGTTCCGGCTCACCGATCCCGAACCGCTGCTGTTCCACAACGAGGCGGTTGTGCGTGACGGCAAGATCGTCTCGATCGTCACGTCGGGCAATTACGGCCACCACCTCGGCGGCGCGATCGGTCTCGGCTACGTGCCCTGCAAGGGCGAGAGCGAAGAGGAGGTTCTTGCCTCGTCCTATGAGATCGAGATCGCCGGCCGGCGGGTGAAGGCCGAAGCCTCGCTGAAACCCATGTACGATCCGCGCGCCGAGCGGGTGCGCGCCTGACCCCTTTGACTGTTGAAGCCGGTTTCCGCCGGCGAGTGAGGAGATGAAGTCTGATGTCCCTGGCAGAAGCTGATAGCGCGCCGAAGCGCCGTTCCGGTGGCCGTGCCGGCCGTATCGCCGTCCGTTCCGCGCCGCTTGCGGACAATATCCGTCCCGTGCGCCCCGGCCTTTCCGGTGGCCAGTACCGTCCGCTGACCGACCAGCAGGTTCAGCGCATTCACCTGGCGGCGCTCGATGCGCTGGAGCAGATCGGCCTTGCCAATGCCCCGAAATCGGGTGTCGAGATCCTGACGGGTGCCGGCGCCATCCAGGGCGACGACGGGCGCATCCGCTTCCCGCGGGCGCTGGTCGAGGACATGCTGACCAAGGCCGCGCGCGACATTACCCTCTTCGGCCGCGACGAGAAGCATGACCTTCAGCTTTCCGGCAACAGGGTGCATTTCGGGACGGCCGGCGCCGCCGTGCATGTGGTCGACGTGGAGAAGCGCGAGTATCGCGATTCCACCTCGAAGGACCTGCTGAATGCCGCGCGTCTCGTGCATCACCTCGACAATATCCATTTCTTCCAACGCGCCATGGTGTGCCGGGACGTGGCCGACAATTTCCTCATGGATGTCAACACGCTCTATGCCTGCTGCGCGGGCACGACAAAGCATGTGGGCACCAGCTTCTCCGATCCCTCCCATGTGGCGGGTTGCTTCGAGATGCTGCACATGATTGCCGGCGGTGAGGACAAGTGGCGCGAGCGCCCCTTCGTGTCCAATTCGAACTGCTTCGTCGTGCCGCCGATGAAATTCGCTGAGGAAAGCTGCATTGCCATGGAGCACTGCATCCGTGGCGGCATGCCGGTGCTGCTGCTTTCGGCAGGGCAGGCGGGGGCCACCGCGCCCGCGCCGCTTGGCACCGCCATCGTCCAGGCCGTGGCGGAATGCCTGGCGGGCGTGGTCTATGTGAATGCCATGAAGCCCGGCGCACCGGCAATCTTTGGCACCTGGCCCTTCGTCTCGGATCTGCGTACCGGCGCGATGTCCGGCGGTTCGGGCGAGCAGGCGCTGCTGACGGCAGGCTGCGCCCAGATGCACCATTTCTACAACCTGCCGGGCGGGGCCGCCGCCGGCATTGCCGACAGCAAGCTGCCCGACATGCAGGCGGGCTGGGAACAGGCGATCTCCAATGTCATGGCGGGCCTGTCGGGGCTCAACATGGTCTACGAAGCGGTGGGCATGCATGCCTCGCTGCTGGGCTTCTGCCTGGAAAGCCTGGTGCTTGGCGACGATATGCTGGGCCAGGTGCAGCGCTGCATCCGCGGCATCGATTTCTCTGAGGACAGCCTTTCGGTGGAGACGATCCGTTCGGTCTGCCTCGAAGGCCCCGGCCACTATCTCGGCCATACGGAGACACTGAGCGTGATGCAGACGGAATATATCTATCCCGCCGTCGCCAACCGTTCGAGCCCGAAGGAGTGGGTGGAGCTCGGCCGGCCCGATCTCATCGAAAAGGCCATCGAGCGGAAGAACCGCATCCTTTCGGAGGCAGCGAGCACGCTGATCGATGCCGAAATCGATGCTGCCATCCGGGCAAAGTTCAAGATCTACTGCTGATCCCGTCGGGTTTCCCCCCAATCGATCCCGACCGGTTGGCCGCGTGGCATGGTCACGCGGCCTTTTTCTTGTTTGTCGCAACTGATGGTATTGTTATAAAACGTAATAGATATGCTTAAACATTCCGAAACGCTGCTGCCTTAGGATGTAGCCGACCCCAATTGTATCGAGTGGAGTGGGCCATGGCGGAGCAGAGAGCGTGAAAATCTCCCTGCGTATCTTCCGGTTGTCCCGGAAAGTGCTGATCATCCTGTGCGGCGTGCTGCTTCTCGGCGGCGTGGCCGGCGCAACCGCCGTCTATATCGGCAAGGACAAGCTGCTCGGGGCCCCGGAGGAGGATCATTCCGGCGGGGAGTGCACGGCGGTGCAGGAGATCCGCGATCAGCGCGATCATCAGGTGTGGCTCCGCAAATATATCAAGATGGAATCGGCTGACGGCCTTACGCGCGTGAAAACGGCGCTCAGGGTGGCAGCGGCTGTCCATGAAAAGGAAAAGGCCGATCTCATCCAGGTGGTTGTGGTTGCGGAAAACGGGCCTGCCACGCGCGCCGGCATCAGCGGGCACGCGGTCGGAGCGGATGTCGTTTATGTGCCGGAGCCGGAAAAACTCGCCTCGCTCGGCGCGCTTCCCGTCCTCCAGGCCAGCTATGTGGATGCCCTGCCCACGGCCGCCGGCGCCTTTTACGGCACCAAGATGAAGATGCCGGAGGAAGAGGCCACCCATATTCTGGCCTCCTTGCCGGAAAAGACCGATTGCGTCGATCCCGAAGCCGAGGCCAAGGCGGCTGCGGCCGAAGCGGAAGCCAACAAGGCTGAGGGCAAGAAGGGCAAGAAGGAAAAGGGCGGCGAAGGTGAAGCCGCGGCTCCTGAAGGCGAGGCAAAGGCCGGAGAAGGCGAAGCCAAGCCTGCGGCCGAGGGCGAGGCTCCGAAGGAAGGGGCAGCGAAGCCGGAAGCCGACAAGGGCTGGTTTGCCTCGATCAAGTCCATGGTCTTCGGCGAAGAGAAGAGCGCAACCGAAGGCGCTGCCAAGCCCGAGGCTGCGGCAGGCGAGGCCAAGGCCGAAGCACCCGCTGCAAGTGCGGAAGGCGAGGCCGCACCCGCCGAAGAGCCGTCTCAGGAGACGAAAGCGCCGGAACCCGCGGCCTCTGGCGCCGCCAGCGAGGCACCTCCGCCGGTCAAGGCCGGCGAGAAACCCGCAGCGCAGAGCCACGGCTAAGCCGCCTGCCCAAATCAGACAACAAAAAACCGGCGGATCGCTCCGCCGGTTTTTTGCATCCGCTTTCGCGTGATCAGTCGGCCTTCTGCCGGCGAGCCGGGAAGAGGATGACGTCGCGGATCGAGGGGGCGTTGGTCAGCAGCATGATCAGGCGATCGACGCCGATGCCGAGACCGCCTGCCGGCGGCATGCCCTGGTCCATGGCGTCGAGGAACTCGTCGTCCAGCTGCTTTTCCTTCTCGCCGCGGGAATGGGCCTGGGTCAGCTGCTCGACCATGCGGGCCCGCTGCTCGACAGGATCGTTGAGCTCGGAGAAGGCGTTGCCGATTTCCCAGCCGTTGCAATAGGTCTCGAAGCGCTCGACGAGGCGCGGCTCGCCCGGCACTTCTTTGGCGAAGGGCGAGATGTCCTTCGGGAAGTGGGTGACATGCGAGGGCTGGATGAGCGAGCCCTCGACGGTTTCCTCGAAGATGAAGGCGAGGCATTCGCCCCAGGTCGCGTCCTTCTCCACCTCGAAGCCCTTGGCCATCGCGGCAGCGCGGGCCTCCTCGTCCGACTTGATGGCGAGGAAGTCGATGCCGGTCTGCTCGAGCACCGCCTGCGGCATGGGCACACGGCGGAAGGGACCCTTGAAGGAGATCTGCCTGTCGCCATAGGTGAATTCGGGAGAGCCGTGGATCTTCACCGCCAGCTCCTCGAAGAGGCGCTCAACGAGGTCCATGATGTCCTCGTAATCGGCATAGGCCCAGTAGCATTCCATCATGGTGAACTCGGGATTGTGCCTTGTAGACACGCCCTCGTTGCGGAAATTGCGGTTGATCTCGAACACCTTGTCGGTGAGGCCCGAAACCAGCGTGCGCTTCAGGAACAGTTCCGGCGCGATGCGCAGGTACATGTCGAGCTTCAGCGTGTTGTGGTGGGTCTTGAAGGGCTCGGCCGTCGCGCCGCCATAGACGGAGTGCAGCATGGGCGTCTCGACTTCCATGAAGCCGTCGTTTTCCATGAAGCGGCGAATGCCCGAGACGATCTTCGAGCGCTGCTGGAAGCGCAGCTTCGATTCCTCGTTGGTGAGGATGTCGAGATGGCGCTTGCGGTAGCGAAGCTCGATGTCGGCGAGACCGTGATACTTCTCCGGCATCGGAAGAAGCGTCTTGGTCAGCATGGTGATTTCATGGGCGTTGATGGTCAGCTCGCCGCGCTTGGTGCGGCGCACCGCACCCGTGACGCCGATGATATCGCCGAGATCGATCATCGGCAGAAGCGCACGCGCGGCTTCCGGCGTCGTGTCCTTGTGCGAGAAGATCTGGATCTTGCCCGAGGCGTCATGGATATCCATGAACATGCCGGAGTTGCGCGAGGAATAGACGCGGCCTGCGACCGTCACGATGTCGCCGGATTCGGTGTCCGGCTCCAGCCCCACATATTTCTCCGCCAGCTCCGCATTGGTGATCGTGCGGTGGAAATGGGCGGGATAAACGTCGCCGATCTGCTCGCGCAGCAGCTGAAGCTTCTGGCGGCGCACTTCCGTCGCATCGGAAGAAAGGGCGGTTTCGGTGGTCTTTTCAGTCATCTTCGCGTCCTGAAATCAGTTCTTCGGGCCGACCATGGAGGCGGCAATCTGGATGGCGAGCTTCAGCCGCTGGCGCACGACCGAGCGGCCGAGCAGCGCCATGCTGTCGAAGAGCGGCAGCGAGCGCGAGCTGCCGGTGACCGCAACGAAGAGCGGCGCGACGACGACCTTCAGCTTTTTTCCGAGACGGTCGGCAACGGCGCGCAGTTCCGCCTCGATGGAGGCGACGGTCCATTCCGGCATCTTTTCGAGATCGGCCTGAACGGTGGAGAGGATCTCTTGCAGCTCTTCCGGCGTCGACTTCACCTTGGCGAAATCGGCAGCCGTCAGGCCGAGCTCCGACTTCAGCAGGAAGCCGGCAAGATCGGGCAGTTCGCCGAGCTTGGTGATGCGCGAACGCGACAGCTTCAGGCCTTCCTTCAGGCGGTCGTTTTCGGATGCCCATTCCAGCACGCGGGCGAGGAAGCTCTCTTCCGTGATCGCCTCGCGGATCCAGCGGCCGTTCAGCCAGTCGAGCTTCTGGATGTCGAAGATCGCGCCGGCCTTGGAAAGGTTTTCCGGATCGAACTTCTCGGCAAGCTCGTCCATGGTCAGAAGCTCTTCGCCCTCGGCGATCTGGATGAAGAACAGGCCGAGGAAGTTCATCAGCGCTTCCGGCAGGTAGCCGAGCGCGGAATAATAGGAGATCGAGGTCGGGTTCTTGCGCTTGGAAAGCTTCGACTTGTCGGCATTGCGCATCAGCGAGAGATGCATGAAGACCGGCGGCTTGAGCCCGAGATACTGGTAGATGAGGATGTGCTTCGGCACGGAGGCGAGCCATTCCTCGCCGCGCGCCACATGGGTGATCTTCATCAGGTGGTCGTCGACCACGTTTGCCATGTGGTAGGTCGGCATGCCGTCGGCCTTGAGGAGGACCTGCATGTCGACCGCATCCCACGGGATTTCCACTTCGCCGTAGACCCCGTCGACGAACTTGCACGAGCCCTCGGTCGGGATCTTCATGCGCACCACATGGGGCTCGCCGGCCTCGACGCGGGCGGTCACTTCCTCGGCCTTGAGGTTCAGGCAGAGGCCGTCATATTTCGGTGGCTTGCCGGCTGCGCGCTGTTCCTCGCGCATCTTTTCCAGGCGCTCGGGCGTGCAGAAGCACCGGAAGGCATGGCCGTCCTTGACCATCTGCTCGACGAAGGGCCGGTAGATCTCCTTGCGGTCCGACTGGCGGTAGGGGCCGTAGGGGCCGCCGACATCGGGGCCTTCCGACCATTTCAGTCCGCACCATTTCAGGGCGTCCAGCACCTTCTGCTCGAATTCCGGCGTGGAGCGGGTCGCGTCCGTATCCTCGATGCGCAGGATGAATTCGCCGCCATGCTTCTTGGCGAAGAGGTAGTTGAACAGCGCGATATAGGCGGTGCCGACATGCGGTTCGCCGGTGGGAGAAGGTGCGATGCGTACGCGGACGCCGGAAGTGCTCATGATGCTTGCCCGTGCTGCGGTCAAAGGGTCGATGCCGGTCTTCGCGCGCCATGCGCTTCCGGGCCGCCCTTTTTCATTCAGGATAGGTCTGGCCTTAGGCCATATTCAGCCCGGTCCGTCAAGCAAAAGGCACTAATGGATAGGCCAGACCCAGAGAAGGGCCGGGATGCTGGCGAGCGATATGATGATCGACAGCGGCAGGCCGAGCCGCGCATAGTCGCTGAAGCGGTAGCCGCCCGGGCCCATGACCAGCGTATTGCACTGGTGGCCGATGGGGGTGAGGAAATCGCAGGCCGCGCCGATCGCCACCGCCATCAGGAAGGCTTCCGGGCGGTAGTGCAGCTGTGTGGCAAAGCTTGCGGCAATCGGCCCCATGACCAGCACGGTCGCGGCATTGTTGAGAAAGGGCGTGACCGCCATGGTGGCGACGAGCAGGATGGCGAGCGCCCCATAGGGCGGCAGGCCGCTTGCCACGCTGCCAAGCCAATGGCCGATGAGATCGGTCGCCCCCGTGGTGCGCAGACTGTCGCTGACGGGGATCAGGGCGGCAAGCATGACGAGGATCGGCCCGTCCACGGATTTGTAGACTTCTGACAGCGGCAGCACGCGGAACAGCACCATCATGACGGCGGCAGCGAAGAAGGCGACGGGCACCGGCACCCAGCCGAAGGCGGTCACGATCATGGCGAGGCCGAGGATGGCGAGCGGCACCCAGACATTGCGCGGCGTGCCGAGCAGGATCGCCCTTTCGGCGAGCGGGAGGAGGCCGAAATCCTGCAGGAAGCCCGGCAGTGTCCGGCGGGTACCCTGCAAGAGCAGCAGATCGCCCGCGCGGATATTGATGTCGGCCGTGCGGTCGGAGAGCCGCTGGCCCTGCCGGTTCACCGCAAGCAGGCTGATGCCGTAATTGTTGAGCAGCGCGATTTCCCGGGCGGAAACGCCGATCAGGCCGGAATTGACGGAGACGGAGACTTCAATGGCCGTCAGGTCGGCGGCCGGGCTTTCCTGGCCGGGCGCATTGGCGGCGGGCAGGGTCAGGCGGGCGCCGGCGATCAGCCGATCAAGCGCGGCGGGCGGGCCTTCGAGAAGCAGCATGTCGCCCGTGTCGAGCCGCAGATCGGGGAAGGGCGCGCGGCGGGCAAGACCGCGCAGCACACCCGTTGCAATCACCTCGCCATCGCCGAGCGAGAGAACCTCGCGCAGCTCCCGTCCCTTCATGGGGCTCTGGTGGCCGATGATCGCCTCGGTCGAATAGGTCTCGTTTTCCAGCGTTTCGTTCAGCGCGCCGGTCTGGGGTGTGCGGTTCGGCACCAGGCGGCCGAGGAAGACGAGGAAGACGAAGCCGATGGCGGCGAGGATCGAGCCCACGGGGGTGAAATCGAACATGGTGAAGGGCTTGCCGCCGAGTTCGGCCTGCAGGCGGGAGACAACGATGTTGGGGGAGGTGCCGATCTGGGTCATGAGCCCGCCGATGAGCGCGCCGAAGGCCATGGGCATGAGATAGCGCGAGGGCGAGCGGCCGGATTTGCGGGCGAACTGGAAGGCAACCGGCATCATGATCGCCAGCGCGCCGATATTCTTGATGAAGGCCGAGAGCACGGTGACGACCCCCACGAGCAGCGCCAGCTGCGCATGGAAGGAGGAGAGGTTCGGGAAAAAGCGCTTGATCGCCAGGTCCACCACGCCCGATCGGGCAACGCCGGCGCTGACGATGAGGGCACTTGCGACGATGATCACGATATCATCGCTGAAACCGGAAAAGGCCTTGTCGAAGGGCACGATGCCGATGCCCACCGCAATCAGCAGCGAGAGCACGGCAACCATGTCGTAGCGGAGCTTTTCGATGACGAAGGCGGCCATCATCAGGGCGATGAGGCCGAAGGCGAGCATTTGCGGAACAGTCATGGCGTGCGGATCCCGATTTCCGGTACGCCAGCAAAAGATAGCATGATGATGCCGTTTCCCCCTTCGACTGACGCCAGCTCATGAATGCGAAAGGGGCAGGAAAGGTTCCGGCCCGCTGCGCTTTCGCGATGCGGGCCGGACGGGTGGCCTGCGGATCAGGGCGTGGTTTTCTTCTTCTTGCGCCGCGCCAGCATGTTCAGGATCTCGACCAGCGCCGAGAAGGCCATGGCGGCGTAGATGTAGCCCTTCGGCACGTGGAAGCCCATGCCATCGGCAATCAGCGTCATGCCGATCATCATCAGGAAGCCGAGGGCGAGCATGACGATGGTGGGATTGCGCTCGATGAAGGCCGAGAGCGGTCCGGAGGCAACGAGCATGACGGTGACGGCAAAGATGACGGCGATGACCATGATCGGCAGATGCGGCGTCATGCCGACGGCGGTGATGATGCTGTCGATCGAGAAGACGAGGTCGAGAAGCAGGATCTGGCCGATGGCCGATGCCAGGCTGTTGTTGACCGAGCTTGCGATGAAATCCTCACCCTTTTCCTCCGGGTCCACATTGTGGTGGATTTCCTTGGTGGCCTTCCAGACGAGGAAGAGACCGCCGCCGATGAGGATCATGTCCTTCCAGGAGAAGGGATGGCCGAAGAGTTCGAAGACCGGCTCGGTGAGGTGGACGATCCATGCGGCCGTGCCGAGCAGGGCAAGGCGGAGCACCAGCGCCAGCGCAATGCCGATATTGCGCGCGGGACGCCGCTGTTCCTCGGGCAGCTTGTTCGTCAGGATGGAAATGAAGACCAGATTGTCGATCCCCAGCACCACCTCCATGACGATGAGGGTGATGAGGGCAATCCAGGCGGACGGATCCTGGAGAAGGGCTGCAATGTCCTGCATGGGGGAGGCGTCTCCTGTCAAAGCGGCTGAGAGTGCGGGTTGCCGCACGGTCCTTGGCCGGATAGCACAGGTTAGGCGGCGCGCAAAGCGCGGGGCGCTTCGTCAGGGGGCGGGGCTTGCTGAGCCATAGGCTGCGAGGAAGACGCGGACGGCACTGGAAACGGTGCGGTCTATATCCTCCTTCGGCACTTCCTTGTCGATATTGCCGAACAGGCGGGGCTTGTAGAGGCCGGCGGTGGAAAGCTCCATGAACTGGACGGCGGCAAGGGGAACGTCGTCAATGGCGAGCTGGCCGGAGGCGGTGCGGCTCGCCAGATAGGTTTCGATGACGGAGCGCACGCTTTCCGGCCCGGTCGTGAAGAATCGGGTGGCGAGTTTCGGCATGCGTTCTATGACGCCGATGACCGTGCGCATGGCATAGATAGAGCCGGGGCTCAGCACATGGGTGGCCAGCGCCGTGCCAAAGCGCGACAGGCTTTCCTCCACCGGACCATCGCCGGCAAGCGCCTGGCGCATGGAGGCAACCAGACGGCTTCTTTCGCGTTCAATGAGGGCCGCGAACAGATCTTCCTTATTGTTGAAATAAACGTAGATGGTGCCCTTCGATACCTGCGCTTCCCGGGTGATGTCATTCATCGTGGCGGCGTCGAAGCCGGCCTTCATGAAAACGCGCTTGGCCCCTTCCAGGATCTGGTCGCGCTTGCGCGGATCTTCCCCCGCCGCGCGCCGGCCCATGCCGGCAGGCTCGGTACAGGGGAGAACACCAACCGGGGAAGGCGAGGACATATCAGACATGCTTTACCACTGTTCAGAACTTTTCGAACCATCCGGTTCGATTTCACTTGATATGAAGATTTAATGACCTTATGTCAATGTCACAAATCAAACCGCACGGTTCGATCATTTCCTATTGATGGGCGTTACGATGGCAGCCAACAACAGAGCAGGCAAGATCCGGGCAATTGAAGCCGAGGGTGCCGAAGACAATCCTGAGGGCGTCGAGGTTGAACGGGCCGAGGTTTCTTCCGAGGTCGAGGCTCCGCGCGCGCCTGCCGCCGTGCAGGCCGCTCCTGCCAAGAAGAAGCGTCGCGGCTTCATCCTGCCGGTGATCCTCCTTGCCATTCTGGGTGCCGGCGGCTGGTATGGCTACCAGTACTGGGTGGACGGCCGCTTCATGGTTTCCACCGACGACGCCTATATCCAGGGCGACATGGCAACGATTTCGCCCAAGGTCTCCGGCTATGTGGAAAAGGTGAATGTGGTGGCGAACCAGGCCGTGAAGGCCGGCGACCCGCTCGTTACCCTCGATTCCGGCGATTATCACATCGCTGCCGACCAGGCGAAGGCACAGATCGCCTCCGCCAAGCTCTCGCTCGACCGGATCGATGCGCAGATCGTCGGCGCCGAAGCCCAGCTCAAGCAGGCAGAAGCCCAGCAGCAGGCCAATCTGGCCCAGCAGCGCGGCGCCCGCCTGACGCAGAGCCGCGCCAAGGAGCTTTCGAGCCGCGCCGTCAGCAGCGCCGCCTCGCTCGATGCCGCCGACGTGACGCTTGCCCAGGCCGATGCGGCGGTGCATGCCGGCGAAGCCTCGATTGCCGTTGCCAAGGCCAATATCGGGCTTCTGCATGCCCAGCGCGCCGAAGCGGAAAGCACGATCAAGACCATGGAGCTTTCGCTCCAGAAGGCCGAACGCGATCTCTCTTTCACCACGCTGAAGGCGCCCTATGACGGCATCATCGGCAATGTCTCGGTGCAGGCCGGCGATCTCGTTTCGCCCGGTGCGCGCCTTGCCGCCCTCGTGCCCGTCAGCGATCTATTCATCGAGGCGAATTTCAAGGAAACCCAGGTCGCCAAGATCGTGCCCGGTTCCAGGGTCCATATCCATGTGGATGCCTACAAGGACCAGGACATTGTCGGCACCGTGACCTCGATTTCGCCCGCTTCCGGATCGGTCTTCTCCATGCTTCCGGCGGAAAATGCCACGGGCAACTTTACCAAGGTGGTGCAGCGCATTCCCGTCAGGATCGCCATTCCCGAGGACAAGCTGAAGGAAGGCCATCTGCGTGCGGGCATGAGCGTGGTGGTGGACGTGGATACGCGCACCGCGCCATGAGGCGCGGGCGACCGGTCATTGCCTGGGCGGCTCCCAGATTGCGGGCCGCCCGTACTTTTCGGTTCTTGAACGCTGCCGGCATCCCCTGATGCGGCGGGTAGGATGAGGCGCTGCCATGGCGGCCACGACAACCATGAATGCCCCGGGATCGGTCGCCACAACGCGCGACAACGAGCGCATGGACCCGAAGCGCGTCATCGCCTTCTTCGCCATGGTGTTCGGCATGTTCATGGCGATCCTCGACATCCAGATCGTCTCGGCATCGCTGGCGGAAATCCAGGCGGGCCTCTCGGCCGGCTCGGATGAAATTGCCTGGGTGCAGACCGCCTACCTGATCGCCGAAGTGATCATGATCCCGCTGTCGGGCACGCTGGCGCGCATCGTCTCCACGCGCGTTCTCTTCTCCTTCTCGGCGGCGGGCTTCACCCTTGCCTCAGCCATGGCGGCAACCGCCACCAATATCGACCAGATGATCGTCTATCGCGCGATCCAGGGCTTCATCGGCGGCGGCATGATTCCGTCGGTCTTTGCCGCGGCCTTCACCATCTTCCCGCCGTCCAAGCGTCCCATCGTCTCGCCGATCATCGGCCTCGTCGCCACGCTTGCGCCCACGATCGGGCCCACGGTCGGCGGCTATCTCAGCCACGCCTTTTCCTGGCACTGGCTGTTCCTCATCAACGTGATCCCCGGCATCCTCGTCACGACCGTCACCTGGTCGCTGATCGATTTCGACGAGCCGGATTTCTCGCTCTTCAAGAAGTTCGACTGGTGGGGCCTCGCCTCCATGGCGCTCTTCCTCGGATCGCTCGAATATGTGCTCGAAGAGGGCAACAACAAGGACTGGTTCAACGACGACAAGATCGTGATCGGCACGGTGGTCATGGTGGTCGGCGCGTTCTTCTTCTTCTACCGGGCGCTCACCCGCGCCTTTCCGGTCGTGGATCTCCGGGCGTTCAAGGATACGAATTTCACCGTCGGCTCGATCTTCTCCTTCATCATGGGCATCGGGCTTTACGGCCTCACCTATCTCTATCCGCTCTATCTCGGCCGCATCCGGGGTTATGATGCGCTGATGATCGGCGAGACCATGTTCGTCTCGGGTCTTGCCATGTTCCTGACGGCGCCCGTCGCCGGTGCGCTGTCGAGCCGCTTCGATCCGCGCTTCATGATGGCGCTCGGCTTTACCGGATTTGCCTGCGGCACCTACATGATGAGCCATCTGACGGCGGACTGGGACTTCTACGAACTTCTGGTGCCCCAGATCCTGCGCGGCTGTTCGCTGATGATCTGCATGGTGCCGATCAACAATCTTGCGCTCGGCACGCTGCCGCCGGACCGCATCCGCAATGCCTCCGGTCTCTTCAACCTCACGCGAAATCTCGGCGGCGCGGTGGGGCTCGCGGTGATCAACACGGAACTCACCAGCCGCTCGCGCGAGCATTTCGCCCGGCTCTCCGAACACATCACCTTCTCCAACAAGGAGGCGATCAACTGGCTGAAATCGGTGGCGGGCAATTACCAGAGCTATGGCCTTGACGGGAATACCGTGGCGCTCAAGAAGCTCAACGGCATGATCATGCAGCAAAGCTGGATCCTGTCCTTCATCGACATCTTCCTAGGCCTTACCGTTCTCTTTGCCTCGCTGGTGGCTCTCGTCGCCTTCATGAAAAAGCCGCAGGCGGCGGCCCCGGCAGGCTCGGGGCACTAGCTTTTCGCCTTACGACCCTCCCTTCGCGATGGCGCCTTCGGGCGCTATTTTTTATGCGCCCTGAAGAATCTGATTTACGTACCTCAGATTTCCCGCTAAGGAGGCGGCGGGAGAACGAGATGAAGCCGACCGTCCATGACATTGCGAGCGAAGCGGGGGTCAGCCTTGCTACCGTCGACCGGGTGCTGAACGGGCGCCCGGGCGTCCGGGCTCCCACGCGCGAGCGAGTGCTCAAGGCCATCGAGAAGCTCGGCTTCGTGCGGGATGTGGCGGCCGCCAACCTCGCCAAGGGGCGCGTCTATCCGCTCACCTTCATCGTTCCCTCCAATGACAATTCCTTCATGGCGGCGCTGCGGGCTGAGATTGCGGCCCAGCAGGCGCGCGGACCGCTGGAACGCACGGCCATTTCGGTGACGACGGTACCCGCCTTCGATGTGGAGGCCCTGGTCGCGGCCCTCGACCGTGTGCGGCTGGAAAAGACGGCCGGGCTTGCCGTGGTCGCCATCGATGCCGCGCCCGTTCGCGATGCGCTGGCCCGTGTCGTCGCGGAGGGTATCCCGGTCGTTACGCTTGTCTCCGACCTGCCGGAGAGCGAGCGGCACCATTTCGCCGGCATCGACAACGAGGCGGCCGGGCGTACGGCCGGTTCGCTGATGGGGCGCTTCCTGGATGGCCGGCGGGGGAGGATCGGACTGGTCGTCGGCTCGCTCGAGGTGCGCGACCATCGCCAGCGGCTCGAAGGGTTCCGGGCTGCCCTACAGGAATTCGAGACGGATCTGACACTGCTGTCCCCGGTCGAAGGGCGCGACGAGCCCGAAAGGGTTCATGCGCTCGTCACGCAAATGCTCCGGGACGAACCGGCGCTTCTGGGGATTTACAGCCTTGGGGCCGGAAATCGCGGCCTGATCCGGGCCCTTTCGGAACAGGCGCGGAAGCAGCCGCTTCGGGTGATCGCCCATGAACTGACCACCCATACCCGCGCCGCGCTGGAGGCCGGCCTGATCGACATCGTGCTCAACCAGGATGCCGGCCATGAAGTCCGCAGCGCCATTCGGGTGCTGAAGGCGCAGGCCGACGGACAGGCGGTCATCGCGGCGCAGGAGCGGATCCGCATCGACATTTTCCTCAAGGACAATCTTCCATGACCTACTTTCCAGCAAGGAGCTTTTGCCATGTATCTCGGGCTTGATCTCGGCACTTCGGGCGTCAAGGCGCTGCTGATCGACGATGCGCAGCGGATCGTCGGTTCCACCCATGCGCCGGTCTCGCTGAGCCGGCCGCATCCCGGCTGGTCGGAACAGGATCCGGCCGAATGGGTGAGTGCGACCGAGGCCGCCATGACGGCGCTCAAGGCGGCGCACCCGGCAGAGCTTGCCGCGGTCAGGGGCATCGGCCTTTCCGGCCACATGCATGGTGCGACGCTGATCGGTGCCGACGATGCGGTGCTCCGCCCCTGCATCATGTGGAACGATACCCGCTCCCACAGGGAAGCGGCCGAACTCGATGCCAATCCGGCCTTCCGCAGGATTTCCGGCAATATCGTCTTTCCGGGCTTCACCGCGCCGAAGCTCGCCTGGGTGGCGAAGAACGAGCCCGAGATTTTCGACCGGGTGAAGAAGGTGCTGCTGCCGAAGGATTACCTGCGCCTCTGGCTTTCAGGCGAGCATCTTTCTGAAATGTCCGATAGCGCCGGCACCTCCTGGCTCGATACGGCGGGGCGCAAATGGTCGGCGGAACTGCTTGCTGCGACCGGTCTCGACGAAAGCCACATGCCCGGCCTCGTCGAGGGCACTGAGGCAGCGGGCATGCTGAAGCCCGCGCTTGCCGCCCGCTGGGGCATGGCGCCCGGCGTGGTGATTGCCGGAGGCGCGGGGGACAATGCCGCCTCCGCCTGCGGCATGGGAACAGTCGCGGAAGGCCGCGCCTTCGTTTCGCTCGGCACATCCGGCGTGCTCTTTGCCGCCAATGCCAGCTACCTGCCGAAGCCGGAAAGCGCGGTTCACACCTTCTGCCACGCGCTGCCGGACACCTGGCACCAGATGGGCGTGATCCTCTCCGCCACGGATGCGCTGAACTGGTATAGCGGCGTGACGGGCGCAAGTGCTGCGGCGCTGACGACGGAACTTGGCGATAGCCTGAAAGCCCCGTCCTCCGTCACCTTCCTGCCCTATCTTGCCGGCGAGCGCACACCGCTCAACGATGCCGCGATCCGCGGCGCCTTCGTCGGTCTCGGCCACGAATCCTCCCGCGCGGTGCTGACACAGGCGGTGCTGGAAGGGGTGGCCTTCGCGCTTCGCGACAATCTCGAAGCCCTGCGTTCGGCCGGAACCGAGCTTTCCCGCGTGACGGCCATCGGTGGCGGCTCGCGCTCCCGCTACTGGCTGGCGGCCATGGCGACCGCGCTCGGCCTGCCCATCGACGTGCCGCAGGACGGCGATTTCGGTGCCGCCTTCGGAGCGGCGCGCCTCGGGCTGGTGGCCGCGACGGGGGCCGATCCGCTCGCCGTCTTCACCCCGCCGGAAACGGAAGAGACCATCGATCCCGATACCGCCCTCGGCGACGCCTATGCAGCGGCCTATGAGCGCTACCGCGCGCTCTACCCGGCGCTGAAGACCCTTTCGCACTGATCCAGAAGAACAGACCACAGGAGAACCTGAGCATGAGCACCGGCTTTTTCGGCGATATCGCCAAGGTGAAATATGAAGGCCCCGAGAGCACCAATCCGCTCGCCTTCCGTCATTACAATCCCGACGAGATCGTCATGGGCAAGCGCATGGAAGATCACCTGCGCTTTGCCGTGGCCTACTGGCACACCTTCACCTGGCCGGGCGGCGACCCCTTCGGCGGCCAGACCTTCCAGCGCCCCTGGTTCAACGACAGCATGGAAGCGGCCAAGATGAAGGCAGATGTCGCCTTCGAATTCTACGACCTCCTCGGCGTGCCCTTCTATTGCTTCCACGATGCGGATGTTCGCCCCGAGGGCAAGGATTTCCGCGAGAATACCCGCAATCTCGAGGAGATCGTCGATTACCTCGGCAAGAAGCAGGGCGAGACCGGCAAGAAGCTGCTCTGGGGTACTGCGAACCTTTTCTCCAACCGCCGCTACATGTCGGGCGCTGCCACCAATCCCGACCCCGATGTCTTCGCCTTTGCGGCTGCAACCGTGAAGACCTGCATCGACGCCACCATGAAGCTCGGCGGCGAAAACTACGTGCTCTGGGGCGGTCGCGAAGGCTACGAGACGCTCCTCAACACCGATCTCAAGCGCGAGCTTTCCCAGCTCGGCCGCTTCCTGAACATGGTCGTGGACTACAAGCACAAGATCGGCTTCAAGGGCACCATCCTCGTCGAGCCGAAGCCGCAGGAACCCTCCAAGCACCAGTATGACTACGATGTCGCGACCGTCTACGGCTTCCTGAAGGAATACGGGCTGGAGAAGGAAGTGAAGGTCAATATCGAGCAGGGCCATGCGATCCTCGCCGGGCACTCCTTCGAGCACGAGCTGGCGCTTGCCAATGCGCTCGGCATCTTCGGTTCCATCGACATGAACCGCAACGATTACCAGTCCGGCTGGGATACGGACCAGTTCCCGAACAACGTCCCGGAAATGGCGCTTGCCTATTTCCACGTCCTTGCGGGCGGCGGTTTCACCACGGGCGGCACCAATTTCGATGCGAAGCTGCGCCGCCAGTCCATCGATCCGGCCGACCTGCTGATCGGCCATATCGGCGGCATGGATTGCTGCGCCCGCGGCCTCAAGGCGGCCGCGAAGATGATCGAGGATGGCGCGCTGTCGAAGCCGCTCGAGGATCGTTACAGCGGCTGGGAAAGCCCGGAAGCCCAGGCGATCCTGCGCGGCGAAGTCTCGCTCGATGCGCTTGCCGCAAAGGTGGAGATCGGCAACATCAATCCCGAGCCGCGCTCGGGCCGCCAGGAATATCTGGAAAACGTGGTCAACCGCTACGTCTGACAGCCTGCACGACCGTCATGCTCGGGCTTGTCCCGAGCATATGCCTTTGGTGATGGCAGGCGGAACGGCCGACGTTCGAACCGAAAGCAGATCCTCGCCCCAGGGGCGAGGATGACGGACAGTGATTTCTGCCCGGACAATGAGCCTGTCGGTGAATGAAGATCAGCTGCCCATGTGCCTTTCGCCGCGCTTCCTGGCGAGCGCGATCTGGCGCTGGCGCTCGCGGTAGCGTTCGAGATCGGCCGCACTGCGGGTGCCGTGGCAATGGGGGCAGGAGACGCCTTCCTCGAAGAGCGGCGAGGCGCGGTCTTCAGGGGTGAGGGGATAGCGGCAGGCATGGCAGAGCGTGTGCTCGCCCTGATTGAGACCATGGGTGATCGAGACGCGTTCGTCGAAGACGAAGCAGGCGCCTTCCCAGAGGCTTTCCTCCGGCGGCACTTCCTCCAGATATTTCAGAATGCCGCCCTTGAGGTGATAGACCTCGTCGAAGCCGTTCTCCTTCATGAAGGCGGTGGCCTTCTCGCAGCGGATGCCGCCGGTGCAATACATGGCGAGCTTCGGCTTGTTGTGCAGGCCGGGGTTCTGGCGCACCCATTCGGGAAATTCGCGGAAGGTCTTGGTGTTCGGATCGACCGCGCCCTTGAAGATGCCGATCGCCGTTTCGTAATCGTTGCGCGTGTCGATGACGATGGTGTCGGGGTCAGAGATCAGCGCGTTCCAGTCCTTCGGTTCCACATAGGTGCCGACCACCTTGAGCGGGTCGATGTTCTCGACGCCCATGGTGACGATCTCCTTCTTTAGCCGAACCTTCATGCGCAGGAAGGGCATCTTCGCGGCGCCGCTTTCCTTGTGCTCGAGGTTCTGGAACTCGGGCTGTGCGCGGAGGAAGGCAAGCACCCTGCGCAGGCCCTCCTCGGGCCCGGCGATGGTGCCGTTGATGCCCTCATGGGCCAGAAGCAGCGTTCCCTTCACGCCGTTTTCGTCGCATGTCGCCTGCAGCGGCGCGCGAAAATCGCGGAAGCGGGCAAAGGGCGTGAAATGGTAGAGGGCGGCCACCAGGAAGGGGCCGTCCGTTGCGGCGGGGGCGTTTTCAAGCGTCTGTGTCATGCCCCGGAAATAATCCCTGGGGGCGTCCGGTGCAACCGCTTTCCGCACCCCGCTGCGCTTTGCCTTTTGTCAAAAGAGCTGGAATTGCGGGCTTTCCGGCGGTGACCGACGCGCGGGCAGCACTCCTTCCGGGGCTCCTTCGGCCCCCATCAGCGCTGCCAGAAGGCGGCCATCCGCTTCCGTCAGCGGCAGGAGGCCGTAGCGGAAGGGATAGGCCCAGTTGCTCTTGCCGCGGGTTAGTTCCAGCGCGTCAAGATGCGGGCGGATCGGAACGGGTTCGGCTGCGAGCCAGCGGACATCGAGCCTGAATGGCACGAAGCCGCCGCCCATGTCGAAGCGATAGGGGGCCGTTCCCGCAACGAGGCCGCAGGCGGTGAAGGACATGAGCCCATCCTTCATCCCATAGGTCCGGGAGGGGGAGTAATAGAAAACCCGGTCTCCCGGCGAGAGCCGACGCAGCGGCCCGCCCTTGCCGTGGCAGACCTGCATGAAGCCGTCCCGCTTGCCGATCTCCACATGATCGGCGGAGGCAATGGCGAGCCAGTTGCGCATGGTCAGGCCCCCGTGTGGAGGACGCGAAGCCGGGCGCCGTCCGGGCCTTCCGCGACGAAGGAATAGCCGAATTCGCGGCGCACCGGCGGATCGATGATCGAAAGCCCCTCGGCCTTCCAGCGGGTATGGGCCTTGTCGACCTCCTCATCGGAACCCGCATGGAGCACGAGCTCGGCGCTGGCACCGCTGAACTGGACCTCCGGCTTTACCGCATCCCGCTTCCAGAGACCGAGGGTGAGGCCATCGGCGGCAAAGAGCGCGAAGCCCGGGGATTCTTCGATCGGGCCGGCGCCGAGCGCTGCCCGGAAAAAGGCGACCGAGGCCGCGACATCGCTGACATAGAGAATGGTCATATCGAGTTTCATCACTTCATCTCCTCTTGGCTGGTGACGAAGGACGGTATGCACGAGGTAACTGTCAGTTTTTGTCAGTAGTAAAATTCACCGACAGATAGGCCCGATCCGTGCACAAAGGTCATATTGGTTGTTCCGGAATCTGCTTCTCCTGACGCCAGGCCTTCAGCAGCGCCTGCCGGCGGCGCGGGTAGCGGCGGCCCGTGCCGGAGAGCGCCTCGATGCGATCGACGCGGAAATGGCGAAAGCCGTTGCGCAATTCGCACCAGGCGATGACCACCCGCACCTGCTCGAAGAAACCGAGGGCGAAGGGCCATATGTCCCGCTCGGTCCCATTGCCCCTTTCGTCCGAATAGAGGAGGTGGAGGACCTCCTCATGGCGGATGGCGCTGCGCACCCGGCTCAAGTCGAAACGGGCCGGCTTGGGCGCGGGCGTCGAACCGATCAGAAGATGGGTGGAGGCGAGATGATCGCGCAGATCCTCCGGTAAAACATGGGTAATCTTGGCCAGCGCATCGGCAGCAGCGCCCGCCAGGCCCTCATCCGTGCGCTTCGCCACCCAGCGGATTCCGAGAACAAGCGCCTCGATTTCCTCTCGCGTCAGCATCAGCGGCGGCAGCATGAAACCGGGCTTCAGGACATATCCGAGACCCGGCTCTCCCTCGATGTCTGCCCCTTGCGCCTGAAGGGTCGCAATGTCGCGGTAGAGCGTGCGGAGCGAAATGCCAAGCGTATCGGCCAGGTGCTGTCCGGCCACGGGATAGCGGTGGCTGCGGAGCAGCTGAAGCAGGCCGAGCAGTCGTTGCGCACGCGCCAAATGGGTTCTCCTGCCAAATCCTGTCAGCAGTATAATTCAAAACTTGGAATTGTGAACCGCCTTCCACAGGGCGGCGAGGACATACTCGACAAGCGGGGCGCAAGCGTGTAGGCCTAGCCGCAATTCAATCGTTTTAATGGAGGTGGCGTCATGGCTGGCAAAACGGAAAAACTCCTGTCGATCCTGAAGCTTCAGCCGGTCGTGCCGGTGCTGATCGTGGAGGATGTCAAATCCGCCGTGCCGCTGGCCCGGGCGCTGGTCGCGGGCGGCCTCCGCGCGATCGAGATCACCATGCGCACGCCTGCAGCGCTTGATGCCATCCGCGCCGTGGCGGACGAGGTGGAGGGCGCCTATGCGGGCGCCGGCACCATTCTCAACCCCGCCCATTTCGAAGCGGCGGAGAAGGCCGGCTCCACCTTCATCGTCAGCCCGGGGGTTACGCGCCCGCTCATCGATGCGGCGAAGAATTCCCCCGTGCCGCTTCTGCCCGGGGCGGCAACGCCCAGCGAAGTCATGACGCTGCGCGATGAAGGTTATGAGGTCCTGAAGTTCTTCCCCGCCGAACAGGCAGGGGGTGCCGCCTATCTGAAATCGCTGGCCTCGCCGCTCGCCGGAACGCTCTTCTGCCCGACGGGCGGCATCAGCCTGAAGATCGCGCCGGATTATCTTTCAGCCCCCAATGTGATCTGCGTCGGCGGCTCCTGGGTGGCGCCGAAGGATCTGGTGGCGAAGGGCGACTGGGACGGCATTACCCGCCTTGCGGCCGAAGCCTTCGCGCTCCGGTCCTGATCCGGCTTTTTCCGCGAGAAAGTTTCCCGCTCCGTTTGTATCTTCGGTGAAGTCTTCCTATCTTTGGCGCGACCCTTCCGCCAATGGAGACATGGCCCATGTTTGATGCAAAGCAGCTTCTCGACCAGTTCCTCGGGGCACCCGTGCCGGGCACGAATGGTACGGTGAAGGAAAAGGCGGCCGATCTGACGAAGCTTGCACAGGACAATCCGCTTGCCACGGGCGCTGTCGCCGCCGTGCTGCTCGGAACCGGTTTCGGCCGCCGGCTGACCGGCGAGGTGCTGAAGCTCGGCGGTCTCGCCGCCATTGCCGGTCTTGGCTACAATGCCTATCGGAACTGGAAATCGGGCCAGGCCCCTGCGGATGCGACCTCACCTGAGGCCGGTCCCGTGCTGATGCCGCCGCCCGCCGATTCCGGCTTTTCCGCCGGTTCACCCGCCCATAATGCGGATTTCGCCCTCGTTCTCGTCAAGGCGATGATTGCCGCCGCCCGGGCGGACGGCCAGATCGACGATGCGGAACGGGCCGTCATTCTGGACAAGATCCGCCTTTCCGGCCTCGGCGGGGAAGCGGAGAGCTTCATTGCGGAAGAACTCAAGCGCCCTCTCGACGTGGAGGAGCTCGTATCGAAGGCGGGGACGGAAGAGCAGAAAGTGGAGCTCTATACCGCCTCCCGCCTCACCATCAATCCGGAAACCCGGGCCGAGCGCGGCTATCTCGACATGCTGGCGGGCCGCCTCGGCCTGCCGGACCAGCTCGTCGACCATATTGAGGCGACAGTCCGGACCGCAAACGCCTGACAGGCAATCCATCATGGAAATTCACTTGCCAATCACCCGATCCCGGATAGAGATCGGGTGATTGCGCATCTGGAGAGCATCATGCAGGACCTGAAGAACTGGAAGCCCTGTCCGCCGCCGCAAGGCGTGACGCTGAAGGGCCGTTTCGTCACCGTGGAAGGCTATGACCGGGAAAAGCACCTGCAGGCGCTCTGGGACGCCTTTGGCGGGCTCCACGTCAACACGCTCATGCTTTATTTCACCCAGAATGATTTCAAGGGCATCGAGGATTTCGATGCCTGGCTCACCACCTGCCAGACCAAGGGCGGCTGGGTGACCGAGGTGTTCCGGGACAATGGCACGGGCCGCGTGGTCGGCATGGCCAATTACATGCGGGCCGATCCCGCCAATGGCGTGGTGGAGGTCGGAGGCGTGTGCCACGGCCCCGCCATGGCCCGCACGCCGCTTGCCACGGAAGCCCATTACCTGATGGCGAAACACGCCTTCGAGGATCTCGGCTATCGCCGCTACGAGTGGAAGTGCCACAATGACAACAAGCCGAGCCATGCGGCGGCCCGGCGTTATGGCTTCACCTTCGAGGGCGTGTTCCGCCAACATATGATTTCGAAGAACGGCAATCGCGATTCCGCCTGGTACTCGATCATCGACAAGGAATGGCCGGTCGTCGGCAAGGCCTTCGAGACCTGGCTGGCGCCGGAGAATTTCAACGCCGATGGCAGCCAGAAGCGCGGCCTTGAAGCGATCCGGGCCGATATTGCGGCGGAGACGGGCGCATGAGCGGGGGAAGCGACCGGAACAATGCGATTGCGGCGGCGGTGATCCTGCTTGGCGCCGGGCTTCTCTTCTATGCCATGCCGAAGATCATGCTGTGGATCGGCAGCTTCTCGCCGATGCTGGCCGGCGTGTTCGGTGCCCTTGCGGTGCTGGCCTTCTTCGCGGTGTTCTGGTTGCGCAGCCGCTATCAGCGGCGCAAGTAAGGCTCAGGCCTGCAGCGAGGCGCCGAGCAGCAGGAGCCCCATGAGGAGAACGAAGAGAGCGCCGCCGATTTCGGCCACATGGCCGATGAGGCGGCCGGCCCTCGTGCCGCGCCCTGCCAGCCGGAGCGCCAGATCCTTCGCCAGAACAGCCAGAACGGCGAGCAGCGAAACAGTGATCGCCGTGCCGATGGACATGGCGATTACAGAGAGAATTCCGCCCAGCATCAGCCCGTTCAGCATCGAGAAGGAGAGGACGAGGAGGGCGCCGGAACAGGGCCTGAGGCCAACCGCGATGATGGCCGACCAGGCCTCGCTGAAGCCGAACCGGCGGGAACCGAGGCTTGCAGGGGAGGGCAGGTGGCCATGGCCGCAGGATTCGCAGACGAAGCCCGCGGCCGGACCCTCCATGGCGAAATCGCCGAAGCCATGGCGGCAATCGGGCCCATGCACATGGGGTTCCACCGGTCCACCGGCAAAAAGCGCACCAGTGGCGCTTGCCCTTTGCGGCAGCAGCACCTTTACCTTGCGCACCAGAAGCCAGGCGCCGAAAAGCGCGATCATGGCAAAGCTTGCCCGTTCGAGAACGGTCGTCGCATCGGTCATGGATATGCCCGTCCCGCGCAGGAGCAGCCAGGCGGTTCCGACCGTGACGATCGCCGTCAGCCCCTGCAGGAAGGCGGAGACGAAGGAAATGAAGATGCCGCGCCGAAGCTCGATCTCGTTCGCCACCATATAGGAGGAGATCACCGCCTTGCCGTGGCCGGGTCCGGCGGCGTGGAACACGCCATAGGCAAAGGACAGGCCGACCAGGATCGATAGCTTGGAAGGGTCCTCGCGCATCGCCTTCAGCGCGCCGGTGAGCGCGCGGTAGAATTCCTGCTGATAGGCATTCACCTTCATGAGCAGCGGCGCGAGGATGCCGGTTGCGGGGATGGCGGGCTCGGCCGTGCCGATGCCGAGCGGCGACTGGGCATGGGCCATGCCGGCCGCGAAAAGCAGGAGGGCGGCCAGCGCCAGGGCCGTTTTCGGCAGACGGTTCAGCATGTCACCTCCAGACGGGTGGCAAAGAGCTTCGACATGTTGGTGCCGGCGGGATCGTTGAAGAAGGCCTGGGTGAGGCTTGCCTGATTCTGCTTCAGCACCTCGTCGGGATCAGGCCTGATCACGGCCCGCTTGCAGGTCTTGAAGCCATCGCCGACGGTGGCCATGTCGTCGTCCTTGGTGAAGTCGATCGCCGTGTAGAGGGTCGGATCATAGACGCCGAAGGTGAGCTTGCCCTTGAGCGGCATGGGGCTGGAGGGCTTGACGGCGAAGAACATCAGGAGCTGGCCGTCCTGATAGTCCACATGGATCACATCGGGCGGGGTAACCTTCACGGGCGCGCCATCGGCGGCAAGCGTGGTGTAATAGCTGTAATCGCCGAGTGAGGTGCGCACCGTCTTGCCCACTTCCTCAAGCTCGTCCGGATCGAGCGTCGCATTGCCGTTCTTGTCGAAATCCATGACGACGCTCGCGGAGAAGACATCGTCGAAGCGCCAGACATTGCGCAATTCGCTGATGAAGCCCTTGTCATCGGCCACCACTTCCAGCCGCGCTTCGGCGAAGATATGCGGATGGGCCGCGGCGATCCCCGGCGATATCATGAAAAGGGCGGCCGCCCAGATCCTGCGCTTCATCTTGTCCCCCGGTGCTTTCGGCGAATCAGTGCCACCCGACTGGGGCGAATTTGCGAACTATTGCCGGAAGGGCTGGCACTGCTCGCTTTTCTTGAACCAGTTGGAGAGATAATCGACGAAGAGCCGCACCTTGGCGGGCAGATAGCGCCGGTGGGGGTAGATGGCATAGATGCCCCGGTCCTTCGGCATGCAATCATCGAAGAGGGCCACGAGCTCGCCGTTCTGAATGTGATCCCAGGCAATGAAATTCGGCACGACCGCAAGGCCGAGATGGGAAAGGGCCGCGCGCAGCGCGGCGGTCGGGCTGTTCACCTCTATGCGGCCGCCAATCGGGATCGACAGCGGGCTTCCATCGGGGGCGGTGAGCTTCAGCGTGTTCAGCGAGCGTGAATTGGTGTCGATGATGAAGGGGAGGCTTGAAAGATCCTGCGGCGCGGAAAGCGGCGGATGCTTTTCCAGAAAGGCAGGCGTGGCGCAGACATAGACCTGGAAATCCGTGAGCTTGCGGGCAATCAGCCCGGAATCCTCAAGCTTGGTGATGCGCACTGCCACATCGAAGCCTTCCTCGATCAGGTCGACGAAGCGGTCCTCGGCGACGATCTCCAGCGAAAGATCGGGATAGGCGCCGGCAAAATCCACCAGCGACTGGCCGATCGGCGCATCCATGAAGGCGCGCGGGGCGGAGACCTTCAGCCGGCCCTTCAGGTCCTGGTTGTTCTCGCGGACGAGATCGGCGAGATTGTCGATCTCCTTCAGGATATCGGCCGCGGTGCGATAATAGATATGGCCGGCCTCGGTAAGGGAAAACTGCCGGGTGGTGCGATTGATCAGGAGGGCGCCGATCTCGTCTTCCAGCTCCCGCACATATTTGGAGAGCAGGGCCTTCGAGCGCCCCACCTTGCGGGAGGCCGCCGAAAAGCCTTCCGCTTCCACGACATCGATAAAGGCCCGGATGCGGGTGAGGGTGTCCATCGGGGGTCTCCTATTCGCTGCCAAGGTGAACAATACCCGCTCATCGTTCAATATTAATTTTTCTGAGGGATGAAAAATTCCGCTTGATTATGACGGGGAAAATTCTTATCTCCCGCCTTGCCCAAAGTCGCACGTGCCTGTGGGTGTCCGCCGAACCCTCGATAAGGTGAGGAAATCGGTAAGGTACCTGGAACTAACCCCTCCAGTCGCACTCCCGGCCAACCGGGATCTGCGAGGACATCTTGAAGCAACGACGGTGCGGGCCTTTCTGGTGTCTGCCGGCTTTCCAT
The DNA here is from genome assembly GCA_945952415.1 of uncultured Rhizobium sp. GTDB lineage: Bacteria > Pseudomonadota > Alphaproteobacteria > Rhizobiales > Rhizobiaceae > Gellertiella. The sequence goes on from CAMFIF010000005.1 coordinate 112,163, forward strand.
CAGCCGGGGTTACTGTAGAGGCACACCCTCATTGCCGGAAGTGCGGTCGGGTCCATCCCCCCAATCCAAGGCAGACAAAGCGGAATCGATCGCCGTGGCAGGCGTCATTCCACCATTCGCGCAGTTCGTGCGCATGCTTGGTTCCGGGGTCTCCACCGGCTGGTTCCATAGCGTGCACGCGTCTGCCCTTTGTCCTTCGGGATTTCCCGAAGATCTGACCGTTGAAAGGGATGACCATGACCACTGCACGCATTCTCGACTTCATCAAGAACCGACGTCCCGAAGGCCCCTGCCTCGTGGTGGACCTCGACGTGGTCAAGGGCAACTACCATGCCTTCCGCCATGCGATGCCCGACAGCGCGATCTATTATGCGGTCAAGGCCAATCCGGCTCCGGAAATCCTCTCGCTGCTCGCCTCGCTCGGCTCGAGCTTCGATTGCGCCTCCGTCGCCGAAATCCAGATGGCGCTCGATGCCGGTGCCACGCCCGATCGCATTTCCTTCGGCAACACGATCAAGAAGGAGCGCGACATTGCCCGCGCCCATGCGCTCGGCGTCAGCCTCTTTGCCGTCGATGCCCATGAGGAAGTGGAAAAGATCGCACGGGCAGCCCCCGGCGCGCGCGTCTTCTGCCGCGTACTGACCTCGGGCGAAGGCGCCGAATGGCCGCTTTCGCGCAAGTTCGGCTGCGTGCCGCAGATGGCCGTCGACGTGCTCGTCTATGCCCATCAGCTCGGTCTCGAATCCTATGGCGTGTCGTTCCACGTCGGTTCGCAGATGACGCAGGTCGATGCCTGGGATTCGGCGCTCGCCGATGCCAAGCGCGTCTTCGGTTCGCTTGCCAAGCAGGGCATTCACCTGAAGATGGTCAACATGGGCGGCGGCTTCCCGACCCGTTACCTCAAGGACATCCCGTCCGCCGAGGCCTACGGCAAGGCGATCACGGCTGCGCTTCGCAAGCACTTCGGCAACAGCATTCCGCTGACGATCATCGAGCCGGGCCGCGGCATGGTGGGCAATGCGGGCGTGATCAAGGCGGAAGTCGTGCTGATCTCGCGCAAGTCGGACAATGACGATGCTCGCTGGGTCTTCCTCGACATCGGCAAGTTCGGCGGTCTCGCCGAAACCATGGACGAGGCGATCCGCTATCCGATCCGCACCGTGCATGACGGCGGCGAGATGGAGCCTTGCGTGATTGCAGGCCCCACCTGCGACAGCGCCGATGTTCTTTACGAAAAGAACATGTATCCGCTGCCGCTGTCGCTGACCATCGGCGACGAGGTGCTGATCGAGGGTACGGGTGCCTATACCACGACCTATTCGGCGGTCGCCTTCAACGGTTTCGAGCCGCTGAAAGCCTACGTGATCTGATCACGGCCGCCCCGGCCTGCCGGGGCGGACCCCTTCACCATCATCATCATCGCCGGTAACGGATCGGGTACGGGAGGCCACAATGGCCGCTGTTCTTCTGTCTGCGCGTGCGGATGCACGCGGCTCCACCATTGTCATTTCGAACGAGCGGGCAGGCGACGCTGCCGCCCGCGAAGCGCTGCTCGACCGCGCCATGGGCGAAGGCCGCAAGCGCAAGTCGTCGGAAAAGCTCCGCCGCAATCGCCTGCCGGCCGATGGCCTGGCGCTCCTTGCGCGGGACGAAGACGGTGAGCTCCTCGGCACCGTCCGGCTCTGGCATGTGCATGCGGGCATGGGCCGGAACGGGCGGCCGGTGGATGCGCTGCTGCTCGGGCCGCTTGCTGTCGATCCGCGCGCCGAAGGCAAGGGCGTCGGCTCTGCCCTGATGCGCGAGGCGATCAGCCGGGCCGCTGCGACCGGCCACGGGGCCATCCTGCTCGTCGGCGACGCGCCTTACTACCAGCGTTTCGGCTTCTCGGCGGAAAAGACCGGGCATCTCGTCATGCCCGGGCCCTTCGAACGGAACCGCTTTCTGGCCCTCGAACTCGTGCCCGGATGGCTGGATGGAGCGGCCGGTCTTCTGAGTGCAAGCGGCGACCCGATATCCGATAGCTGAGGCTGCGCTCCGTCTTTCATGAAGATGTCGAGCGCGCCGGGGCGCCTCCGTCCGGAAGGGATGGAGGCGCCCGTTTTCATGTGCGGGGCCTTTTTCGAAAGGGTGCCGTTCCTTTTGCAGTTTATCAATTATCCCGTTGTTTTTTCGCCACAATCTACGTTGCTCTGGCGGTGCAGCATTAGGCAAAACTACTATATTGATCTCCATCAACCCGACTCGTCTCCGCGGGTGCCATCCCGTCTTTGCGTAACAAAGACATGGCTCTGTAAGGAGAGAGACGATGACCAAGACCCCCTGGATCGCTGCGCTGGCCGCTTCGACCCTGATTTCGCTCGGCGCCTCGATGGCTGCCGCGGCCGACCTGACTGCGGCGCCGGAAGCCGCGCCCGTGGCGACGGAAATCGCCCCGGCGCTCAGCCCCTGGCAGGTGCGCGTGCGCGGTCTGGGCGTCATCACGCAGGATCGTGGCTCGGTCGATGGCGTTGCCGGTTCGGATCTCTCCTATAGCGACAGCGTGATCCCGGAACTGGATATCAGCTATTACTTCACCGACAATGTCGCCGCCGAACTGATCCTCGGCACCACCTATGCGGATATTTATGGTGAAGGCAGCCTTTCGGGCCTCGGCACCGTCGGCCGCACCTGGGTTCTGCCGCCGACGCTCACCCTGCAGTATCACTTCACCGATTTCGGCAACTTCAAGCCCTATATCGGCGCCGGCGTGAACTACACGGTCTTCTACAATCAGGAGCCGGATGCGGCCAACAGCCTGAAGGTCAAGAACCAGCTGGGCGCGGCCCTGCAGGTGGGCGCCGATTACATGATCGACGATCATTGGGGCGTCAACGTCGACGTGAAGAAGCTCTTCCTCGAGCCTTCCTTCGACGTGAATGTGGGCGGCACGGATCTGAGCGGCAAGGCCAATCTCAATCCGTGGATGATCGGCACCGGTATCACCTACCGCTTCTGATTTTCCCGCAACGAGTTTTCCGCGTCCCGGCCCAGCTCAGCGCCGGGACTGGCGGGCTGGCGGGCCTCCTTGGCAAGGTGGAGGTCCGCCTTTTTCTTGCGCGTCTTTTTCCGGACGGTGGGCGCCGATCAGGCGGAGATGTCGATAACGCCGCAATCGCCCGCTTCGGACGCGAATGCGAGAAGCTTGCCATTGGCGCTCCAGCTCATGGCGGTGATGGCGCCCTTTCCGGGGCGGCGGAGCAGGGCTTCCTTGTTGTCGGCCAGGCGAACGCCCAGCACCATGCCGTCGATATAGCCGATGGCCAGCACCTCTTCCGCCGGATGGAAGGCGACCGACGTGACCAGGATATTCGCCCGGGTACCGAGTTCCAGCGGCGCCTTGCCCATGGGGCCGTCCTTGCCGCTGAAGGGCCAGACGATGGCCGCCGGCGCGCCGGTGGTGGCCAGCCACTTGCCCTTGGGCGACCAGGAGGTGCCCTTGACCTTGGCGGGATAGCCCGTCATGCGCATGTGGCGGGTATCGGAACCCGGCTTGCTGTCGAGTTTCCAGCCATGAAGGGCATTTTCCTGCATGGTGGTGACGACGAAGCGGCCATCGGGGGAGAAGGTAATGCCGGTATGCGCACCCTTCCATTCGAGATCGACAGGCTGGCCGCCGGTTGCGACCCAGTGCAGCGTCACGCCATTATAGCGCGCCACGGCAAGGCGCAGGCCCTTCGGCGCAAAGCCCAGACCCTCGACGGTGCGTTCCTCGGCAAATTCGGTGCGCTTGCCATCGGCTAGCAGCACGGTGCTCACCTTGCCATGGGCGAAGGCGGCAGCTCCCGAAGGGCCAGCGGCAACGACGGTGATCCATTTGCGCGGCACATGGGCGAGCTCTTCGACGCTGCCATCGGCGCGGTTGCGCACCACGCGGCCGTCCTCGCCGCCGGTCAGCAGCGTGGCGGTTCCCGCATCGAAGGCGGCGGAGAGCAGGCCGTCATGGGCCCTTGCGGTCCTGTGGCCCTGGTCCAGCCGGTGGATCGTGCCATCCGCGCCCGCAAAGACCGGCACCTGCCCCAGGAACTGGGCGGTGACCACATGGCCATCGAGATCGAGCGGCGCGACGGTTGGCATCAGGCAATCTCCACGATTTCCCGCTTGTCCCAGCTGAAGACGCGGGTTTTCCCAAAATCTATGATCTTCATCTCGTCGGCGAAGGCATAGCAGAACCAGCGGTTCCATTCGCGCTTCAGCCAGTCCATGCAGATGGAGCGGGAACCGCCTTTCAGCGATTCCACGGGCAGCAGCGCATAGACGAGGCCCGCCTTGTAGCCGGAGACGACCACCAGGCCAAGCCCGCATTCCTCATCCAGCGGTTCGAACACCATGAGATCCACGGGTGGCGAACCGGGGCCGAGATCGTAGTTTTCGGGCAGGCGCAAGACATCGCCGGTGAAGAGCGCCTCTTCACCGTATTCCGGCAGAAAGGGCATGGATCAGGCGGCCTCGCAGGCCTTGAAGCTCTTTTCCAGCTTTTCCCGGTCGAGATTGCGGCCGATGAAGACGAGGCGGCTTTCGCGCTTCTCGCCATCCTTCCAGGGGCGCTGGTGATCGCCTTCGACGATCATGTGCACGCCCTGCACCACATAGCGCTCGTCGTCGCCCTTGAAGGAAATGATACCCTTCAGGCGCAGGATGTTCGGGCCGTCGGTCTGGGTGACCTTCTGGATCCAGGGGAAGAAGCGGTCGGGGTTCATCTCGCCGCCGCGCAGCGAAATGGAGCTGACCGTCACATCGTGGATGGGCGCCATGGCCGGCTTGTGGTCATGGTGGTCGTGATGATGGTGATCATGGGTGCAGCCGGGACCGCATTCATGGTCGTGATCGTGATGATGATGGTCGTGGTCATGGCCATGGGCGTGATGATGGTGATCGTGCCCGTGATGATCATGGTGATCGTGGTCGCAATCCGGGCCGCAGACATGGTCCGGATGGTCATGATCGAGGAAATGCGGATCGTTTTCGAGCGCCCGTTCCAGGTTGAAGGCGCCCTGGTTCAGCACCTTGGAGAGTTCGACCTTCGAGCGTTCCGCGCGGTGGATGCGGGCCGAAGGGTTGATGGCGCGCACGGTCGCCTCGATGCGGGCGAGTTCTTCCGGCGTCACGAGGTCGGTCTTGTTGACGATCACCACATCGGCAAAGGCGATCTGGTCCTCGGCCTCGCGGCTGTCCTTCAGGCGCAGCGGCAGATGGCGCGCATCGACGAGCGCCACGACGGCGTCGAGTTCGGTCTTCGCGCGCACGTCATCGTCCATGAAGAAGGTCTGGGCGACCGGGACCGGATCGGCAAGGCCGGTTGTTTCGACGATGATGCCGTCGAAGCGGCCCGGCCGGCGCATCAGTCCCTCGACCACGCGGATCAGGTCGCCGCGGACCGTGCAGCAGACGCAGCCATTGTTCATCTCGTAGATTTCCTCGTCGGATTCCACGATCAGGTCGTTGTCGATGCCGATCTCGCCGAATTCGTTGACGATGACGGCATATTTCTTGCCGTGGCTTTCGGTGAGAATGCGGTTCAGAAGCGTGGTCTTGCCCGCCCCGAGATAGCCGGTCAGAACGGTCACGGGCGTGGGCTTGGGAAGGGCTGCTTCGGTCATCGGAACCTCGAATGAATGGGGCCTGCTAGGGCATCGGGTTGAAGGCTTGGCTTCATATAAGGGCTGACCGGGCCGACTTCAAAGCTTTTTGCTGGAAGTGGGGCCGCACCTTGGGGAAGGGCGGCCCGCACGGGTTCAGTTGGTCAGCGCAGCGCGGTTGTCCGTCGCATAGGTCTTGAGGCTGCGGGCCGGCTTGCCGGTCAGTTTTTCCACATCGCCGGAAACGGCCGCCGTCCAGCCTTCGCGAACCGGGTGGAAAATGGCGGCGAGGAAGTTCGCATAATCGGCGGGAACGCCAGCGCCCGTCAGGATGGAGACGAAGGTCTGGTCGTCCACCGGCGTATAGGCGATGGCCTGGCCGGTCACGTCGCTGAGGATGCGAGCGGCTTCGCCATAGGAAAGGGCTTCCGGGCCGGTGAGATTATAGGCGCCGCCATCGAAGGCGGAAGTGGTGAGGAGGGCGACCGCGCTGTCGGCAATATCGCGCGTGTCGATGAAGCTCGACTTGCCTTCGGCCGCCGGCACGGCGATCGCGCCATGGCGGATGCCTTCCCGCCAGTAGGTGTGGAAATTGTCGGAGAACCAGTTCGGGCGGATGATGCCATAGGGCGTGCCCGAGGCGATCAGCTTCAGTTCCAGCTGGCGGTAGGGAATGCTGTCATCGGCATCGACGCCCATGACCGTCATCAGCACGACCTTGATCTTGCGGGCGGCGGCCGCCTCGATGACCGGGGAAAGGAGGCCGACGGGATCGAGATAGCCCGCGGGCACATTGGCGAAAACGCGGTCCACGCCTTCAAGCGCTGCATTAAGCGCTGCCGGATTGGCAAGATCGAGCGCCACCGCTTCGGCGCCGGCAACGGCGGTTGCGCCGCGGCTCACGGCCTTGACCTTCTCGCCCTTCGCGACGAGGCCTGCTGCCACCTTGCTGCCGATCGTGCCGGTCGCGCCCAGCACCAGAATTTTCCCAGCCATTGTCTTCTCCTTAAGTATCGTTTAGAAACCACGTTGATGGTGGAAACCAGATATGAAATATGCAGAAAGGTGTAAAGAAGGCACCTTCAAGTGACATGGTTACCCCGGCGATACCGGGATGGAGCGGATGATGGAATTCAATGTCTATGCGGAAAACTGCCCGACCCGGATGCTGCTCGACCGGCTTGCCGACAAATGGGCCATGCTGATCCTGAAGCGGCTGTCGGACGGCAAGATGCGCTTCAACCAGCTGCGGCGGGATGTGGAGGGCATTTCGCAGAAGGTGCTGTCGCAGGTGTTGAAGAAGCTGGAGCGGGACGGTCTCGTCACCCGCACGGTTTTTCCGACCGTGCCGGTAACGGTGGAATATGCGATCACGCCGCTCGGGCAGACGCTCACGTCCACCATTGCGGCGCTGACGCTCTGGGCCGAGGAGAACATGCCGCACATCATGGAAGCGCAGCGTCGCTATGACGGGGTGGCGCTGACCGAGGCCGCCTAGCGCAGTTCGTCTACGTCGAATTCGGCAATATCGAGCAGCAGCGCGGTGAGCCCGGCGACCGCATGGTCGAGCAGAAGCTCGCCCTTTTCCGCCGTGGCGGCGGCCGCATTGCCCGCAGCGCCCTCCGGGTTCAGGTCGCTCATCTTCCAGCCGAAGGCGTGAGGCCCGTAGGCGCGGAGATGGGCGAAGCGCCGCTCGAATTCGCGCTGGCGGGAGGGAAAATTGCGGGCGGCTTCCAGGTTCACGAGATCCGGCCTGAGCGCCAGCATGACCGAGGTCTCGATATCGCCGGCATGGATGTCGATTGCCTTCTCGGCGGGCGTCATGAAACCCTCGGGCACGCCGAAGCGGGTCCAGCTCGTGGCCACCGCCAGCATGTTGAAGCGGATGCGCGCCTCCGTGGCGACGATGGTGAGAAGCGGTGAATTGCCGCCATGGGCATTCAGCAGCACGAGCTTGCGCACGCCCTGACCTTGCTCCCGGGCAGCTATGGCAAGCCATCGCTCCACCGCCTCGCGATAGTCCAGGCTCCGCGTCCCCTCCACATCCATGTGCTCGATGGAATAGCCGACGGGCTCGACCGGCAGGAAGCGCACGTCTAGCCCCGCCGGCAGCCGCGCGGCCAACCGTTCGGCAACGCCCGACGCGATGATCGTGTCCGTTTCGAAGGGCAGATGGGGACCGTGCTGCTCATGGGCGCCGAGCGGCAGGACGGCGATCGGATCCGCGATGGCCATGATACTGATTTGCCTTTCTTTCTCTGGCGAATATGCCTCACCTCGTCTAATGTCCGCTTCCGGAACAGGAAATTCAAGCCGTGGTCCGCCCGGCCGGCAGGGAGAGGCTTCGTGGGGAAGAAAAAGGACGAGAAGAAAAAGAACGGCAAGGAAAAGCCGCCGATCGGCCAGGTGATGGCGGATATTCCACAGGCAATCACCCAGGCGGCACGGTCGATGCGCACGGTCCTGTCGCGCAATCTTCTCGAAGCCGGGCTTTATGCGGGGCAGGACGGAGTGATGCTGGCGCTGGCCGGGGAGGATGGGCTGACGCCCGGCGGTCTCGCCCAGCGGCTCGGCGTCAAGGCGCCAACCATGACGCGGACCATCGGCCGCATGGAGGCGCAGGGCTTTCTCGTGCGCCGCGCCGATGGCGCGGACCAGCGGCTGACCAAGGTCTATCTCACCGATACGGGCCGGGAGAGGCTCGAGACGATTTCCCGCTCCGTCGAGAACTGCACGGCACAGGCGCTTTCCGGCTTCAGCGGCAAGGAAATGCGCAACCTGCTTAAACTTTTGAAGGCAGTGGACGAAAATTTGAAATCCGAAGGTGAAGTTGCGCCGCCCGTTCTTAACGATGATGAGGAATGAGCAGGGGATTTAGCTTTCTCCTCCCAAAGAAAGATTGATTTTCAAATCCGGGCAAATTATTTAAATAATTTAAATGGGCGGAAGCCCATGGGCATTGTGTTTCGGGAGGGCGCATGGCTCAGAAGGTGAAACTTTCGACGATTGCCGAATCGCTCGGCATTTCCACCGCGACCGTATCGCTTGCCCTGCGCGACAGTCCGCTCGTCGCGGGCGCCACCCGCGACCGGATCAAGGATCAGGCCCGGGCGCTTGGCTATATCTACAACCGCCGCGCGGCGAGCCTGCGCACCTCCCGCTCCGGTATCATCGGGGTCGTGGTGCATGACATCATGAACCCGTTCTACGGCGAAATCCTGAAGGCGATCGAAAGCGAGCTGGACCGCAGCCGGCACACGTTCATTCTCTCGAACCATTACGACTCGGTCGAAAAGCAGCGCACCTTCATCGAGACCCTGCTGCAGCTCGGCGGCGACGGGCTCATCGTTTCGCCTGCGATCGGTACGCCTTCCGAGGATCTTCGGCTTTCCGAAGACAATGGCATGCCTGCCATCCTGATCGCCCGCTCCATGGAGGGGGTGGATATGCCGACCTTCCGGGGGGATGACAGCTACGGCATTTCGCTCGCCACCAACCATCTGATCGGGCTTGGCCATCGCTGCATTGCCATGATCGGCGGCACCGACCAGACGTCCACGGGGCGTGACCGGTACCAGGGCTATGTCAACGCCCTGAAGAAGGCGGGCATCGAGGTGGATCCGGACCTGCGCATCCCCGGGCCCCGCACCAAGCAGGGCGGTTTCGAGGCCGCCGTGCATTTCCTGTCGCTGCCGCAAAAGCCGACGGCTGCGGTCTGCTGGAACGATCTCGTCGCCATCGGCCTGATGAACGGCATTGCGCGCGCGGGGCTCATCCCCGGGCGGGATATTTCCGTAACCGGCTATGACGATCTCGAGGAGGCGTCAATTGCAACGCCGGCGCTGACGACGGTGTGGAACGGTCAGGCGGAAGTGGGGCGTCTTGCCGCCCGCGCCCTGCTCGACCGGCTGGATGGCAGCCATGAGCCCGACGGCATTCATCTGATCAAGCCGGAAATGCGGATCCGCCAGTCGACCGGGCCGATCCGCAAGGATTGAGGCTCTTCCTTACGCCTTGGCGCGGGCTGCCGCATAGGCGCGGATCGCCTTGCCGAAATCTTCGAAAAGACGGCGGGAGGGCGTGTCGGTTTCCGCCCAGTATTCCGGATGCCACTGGACGCCCACCGCATAGCCCTTCGCATCGATGACGGAGACGGCCTCGATGGTGCCGTCTTCGGCGGTGGCTTCCACCTGCAGGCGCGGCGCCATGTCGGAAATTGCCTGGCGGTGCAGGGAGTTCACCTGGATCTCGCCGGACCCAAGCGCGCGGGCGATGCAGCTGCCTTCCTTGACGAAGACCGGCTGGCGGATGGAATACATCACGTCGCGGTCCGGCGTTACGGGCTTGCGGTGGTCCCAGATGCCCGGCTGTTCCTGGATTTCGGAGGCCAGCGTGCCGCCGAGCGCCACGTTCAGCTCCTGAATGCCGCGGCAGATGCACAGAAGCGGGATCGCCCTTTCGATGGCACGGCGGATGAGCGGCAGGGTGGTCGCGTCGCGGGCGGGATCGAAGGGGCCATCTTCCGGCCGGGCTTCCTTGCCATAGAGAGAGGGATGCACATTGGTGGCGGAGCCCGTCACCATCAGCCCATCGACGCGGTCGAGAATGGCGTCGGGATCATTGCCCTCCAGCAGGGCCGGAATGATGAATGTCTGCACATCGGCCACCTTCACGGCGGCGCGCACATACTGAACCTGAACCGAGTGCCAGTCCGTACCGTCAAATGCCCTGATATCGGCAGGAACGGCAATGATGGGTTTCGGCATGACATGCTCCGCTTGGCTGTTCTTCGGTTTTGAGAAACCAGAAATGAAAGGATGTCAACGGAATTCCGCTGAAACAAGGCGGCATCAAGGCCGGGACGCGGGCGGAATGGGCGATTTCAGGGGAGGGTCAATGGCGCATTTTGACCAAGGAATGGCTTGAACGAGAACCGCTATTAAGGATACGTTTTTCCCCGGTCCGCATGGTTCGGACCCCTATTTCCATAAGCAAAACCAAGAATAAAGGGGAGGTTACTTTGGATCGTCGTACATTCTTCCGTAAAGCGGGTGCGGCCGGTTTGGGCGCGGCCGCAGCCACCGGCCTGGCGGCTCCTGCCATCGCGCAGGAAAATCCGAAAATCGCCTGGCGCCTGACCTCGTCCTTCCCGAAAAGCCTCGACACGATCTATGGCGGTGCGGAAGACGTGGCGAAACATCTCGCGGCGGCCACAGACGGCAATTTCACCATCCAGACCTTTGCCGCGGGCGAGATCGTGCCGGGCCTGCAGGCGGTGGATGCGGTGACCGCCAATACGGTGGAAATGGCCCATACCTGCTCCTATTACTTCTGGGGCAAGGACCCGACCTACGCGATCGGCACGGCCATTCCCTTCGGCCTCAACGGGCGCCTGCAGAATGCCTGGTTCAACCAGGGCAATGGCAACACGCTGATGAACGAGTTCTACGCCACCCAGGGGCTCTATGGCCTGCCGGCCGGCAATACGGGCGCGCAGATGGGCGGCTGGTTCCGCAAGGAAATCAACACGGTCGACGATCTGAAGGGGCTTAAGATGCGCATTGCCGGCATGGCCGGCAAGATCATGGAAAAGCTCGGCGTCGTTCCCCAGCAGATTGCTGGCGGCGATATCTATCCGGCGCTCGAAAAGGGCGCGATCGATGCGGCGGAATTTGTCGGTCCCTATGACGACCAGAAGCTCGGCTTCGAGAAGGTTGCCAAATATTATTACTATCCCGGCTGGTGGGAAGGCGGGCCCGTGGTTCATGCCTTCATCAACCTGGAGAAGTGGAACAGCCTGCCGAAACATTACCAGGCGGCGCTGACCGATGCCTGCGCCTTCGCCAACACCAACATGCTGGCGCGCTATGACATGAAGAACCCGCAGGCGCTGAAGCAGCTCGTTGCCAATGGCGCGCAGCTGCGCCCCTTCAGCCAGGAAATCCTGGAAGCCTGCTATCAGGCGGCGCTTGGCGTCTATGCGGAAATCACAGCCGCCAACCCGACCTTCAAGAAGATCTATGACGATCAGCTGGCCTTCAAAAAGGATGCCTATCTCTGGATGCAGCTGTCCGAATATACGTTCGACACGTTCATGATGATCCAGCAGCGCGCCGGAAAGCTCTGAGCTTTACCCGCCGCCTGTCGCCCGAAAAACAAACCCGGCCCAATGGGCCGGGTTTTTCTGTGGGATCAGATCTTCGGCGGTTGGCTGAGATCGATCGGCGGCGGGCTTGCGGGGGCCGGTGCGGCCGCCGGCGGTGCGCCCGGCAGGCCGTTCAGCGCGGGAAGGCCGAGGCCCGGGAGCCCGCCCTTGTTATCCGTGCCCGCCGGCGGCAGCGACAGGCCGCCATTGCCGAAGGCCGGGATTTCGATCTTGATCGAATTCGGATCGACCTTCGGCGAATTGTCCAGCCAGTAGGTGACCGATTGCGGCCAGAAGATCACGATGGCCACAAGGATCAGCTGCATGACCACCCAGGGAATGGCACCCATGTAGATATCCGAGGTCTTCACCTGATCGCGCGGGGCGATGCTGCGCAGATAGAAAAGGGCGAAACCGAAGGGCGGATGCATGAAGCTCGTCTGCATGTTCACGCAAAGCAGCACGCCGAACCAGACGAGATCGATGCCCAGCGACTGCGCGACCGGCGCCAGCATGGGGATGATGATGAAGGCGATCTCGAAGAAATCGAGAAAGAAGGCGAGCACGAAGACGAAGAGATTGACGAAGATCAAGAAGCCTACCGGCCCGCCCGGCAGGCCGGAGAGCATGTGCTCGATCCAGAGGCCACCGTTCATGCCCTGGAAGACAAGGCTGAAGCAGGTGGAGCCGATGAGGATGAACACGACCATGGTCGTGATGTGCATGGTGGTCTGCATGCCCTCGCGGACCAGCTTCCAGCTGAGCCGGCCATGCATTGCCGCAAGAAGCATGGCGCCGACCACGCCAAGGGCACCTGCCTCCGTCGGGGTCGCCAGCCCGATGAAGATCGTTCCGAGCACGAGAAAGATCAGCACGATCGAGGGAATCATGCCGGCGAGAACCTTGAGGACGAGGTGAATATCGAGCTTGCCGCGGGCCTCCGCCGGAAGCGGGGGCATGTAATGGGGCTTCAGGATCGAAAGCACCGCGATATAGAGCACGAAAATCGTGACCTGCAGGATCGAGGGGCCGATGGCGCCGAGATACATGTCGCCCACGGAGCGACCGAGCTGGTCGGCAAGGACGACCAGAACCAGCGAGGGCGGAATGACCTGGGTGATGGTGCCGGAGGCGGCAATGACGCCGGTTGCGAGCCGCTTGTTATAGCCATAGCGCAGCATGACCGGCAGCGAAATCACGCCCATGGTGATCACCGAGGCGGCGACGGTGCCGGTGATGGCGCCGAGGATGGCCCCGACCACGATGACCGCGTAGGCTAGGCCGCCGGGAATGGCGCCGAAGAGCTTGCCCGTTCCTTCCAGCAGGTCTTCCGCAAGGCCACAGCGCTCCAGAATGGCCCCCATCAGCGTGAAGAAGGGGATGGCCAGCAGCAGGTCGTTGGAAATGATTCCGAAAAAGCGGAAGGGGAGGGAGTGAAGAAAGACCAGATCGAAATGGCCGGTCGCCACCCCGACCATGCCGAAGAACAGCCCCACCGCCGAAAGGGAGAAGGCGACGGGAAAGCCGTAGAGCATGAAAGCCACCATGCCCAGAAACATGAGCGGCGGCAGAATTCCGAAATCGAACATCGAGAAATCCTCTTGCGCACCGTTTACTGGAGGGGTTTTTCATAGCTGGTATCGAGCGTCAGCCGGCCAGAGAGGGCCGCAAGCCGCTTGATGAGTTCGGAGATCCCCTGAAGGGCGAGCATGAGGAAGCCCGCCACCAGCACGAGCTTGATCGGCCAGCGAATGAGGCCGCCGGAATTCTGCGACATTTCCCCCTGATGCCAGGAAAGGGCGAAAAAGGGCCAGCACATCCAGGCGAGATAGAGGGCCGCCGGGATCAGGAAAAAGAGGAAGCCGATCGTATCGATCACCAACCGGGCCCGTTCGGAGACATTGCCGTAGATCAGATCGACCCGGACATGCTCGTTGCGTTGCAGCGTGTGCGAGGCCCCCATGAGGACGACGAAGCCGAACAGATACCACTGGATCTCCAGAAGCGCATTGGAACTGTAGCTGAAGAGATAGCGCGACACGGCATTGCCGGCCGAAATCAGGCAGCAGAACAGCACCATATATTCGGCGATGCGGCCGATGGAGCTGTTCAGGGAATCGATCAAGGCACTGAGTTTCAGGACAGTTCGCATGGCACCTCCCGTTGCCTTCACGAGGCCGGCCGTTCCAAATCGGCGCAGTATTCTCATGGATACGACCATCCAACCGGAATGATCCGGCCTTGGCAACCGGTCATTCATAATGGTAGTGCAACCTAAAAAATATTTTCGATTATAATAAAGTAATCCTCGGTTATTTCATTCTGTCCGCTGCGATTGATGTTTTCTGGGAAAACCCCAACTGAAGAATGGTTTTTCCAGAGATTCATCAATCTGCCGTGAAGGTCTATTTTGACCCGGCCTTTTTTATCAGATCTTGGAATAATAAACTAAAAATTGTGATTTGCTGAAATCATTCGTTAAAATCTTGCAGGTAGATTTCCCCACAGTCGGGCCTGTGGCGGGTCTGGCAAAAATCAGGCCGTACCTTTTGTCAGGCTCATCAGGATGCCCGGCTGGTGGCGGTTGTGGGGGACTCCTCATGAGGATTCAGAGTCCGAACGCCGTACCGACAGATGTCTATCTGTCCTTCGTCAGTTCGCTTTTCGGTAATCGGCAGACGCTGTTTACCGGCATGATTGTCCACATACTCACCTATGCCGCCGTCTATGCCAAGACGGGCGACCACTTCTATGTCAATCTGACGGCCGTCTTCGTGGCGGTGTGCATTTTCCGGATCTACTGGTTCCAGAAGTTCGATGCGGTTTCCAAGTCCGGGCTGACCCATCGCGAGATCGGAATTTGGGAAAACCGCTATCTCTGGGGCGGGGTGACGACGACGGCCATTCTCGGCATCGGCAGCGCCTATGCCATCGCTTTTGCGCGCGACCAGTTCGCCATCCTTGCCTGCGTTGCGGTGACGCTTGCCTCCATGGTGTCGGTGGTCGGCCGCAATTACGGCTCGTCCAAGGCCGTCAATCTCCAGACGCTGACCGCCTGCCTGCCGATCATGGTGGGATTCGCGCTGGTCTCCGATCCCTTCATGGTGGCCTTTGCAGGCCTTCTTATTCCCTTCCTGCTGACCACGCGGATGATGGCCAACGGGGTGCGGGAATTCCTCTATAACAACGTGATCGCCTCGCGGGAAAAGGCAGAGCTGGTCGACCGATTCGACATGGCGCTCAACAACATGCCGCATGGCCTGTTCATGCTGGATGCCAATAACCGGATTCTCGTGGTCAACCGCAAGGCCTGCGAGCTTCTGAAGCTCGGCGACCAGGAGCGTCTGAAGGATTGCGACCTGGAGCTGGTGCTGCGCTATGGCGCGCGCCACACCTTCATCGATGGCTCGCTTCCCACGCTCATCCAGCGGCAGCTGGCGCAGCTCGTCGATGGCACCCTGTCGCGCACGCTCATCCAGTATGCGGATGATCTCTTCCTCGAATTCTCCGCCAGCCGCCGTCCCGATGGCGTCGTCGTCCTGATTTTCGAGGATGTGACGGCGCGGGTGCGGGCCGAGCGGCGGGTGCTGCACATGGTGCGCTACAATGCGCTGAACGGCCTGCCGAACCGCGAATATTTCGCCGAACTCGTGCAGGAGCGGCTGCAGGCGCTTCCACCCGCGCAATCCATCGGTCTTCTCGTACTCGATGTGGACGAGTTCAAGCATGTGAACGACATGAAGGGCCATGTGGCGGGCGACCGGCTGCTCTTCGAAATCGCCCAGCGTCTCGAAGACGTGGCCGGCTACGAGGCGATCGTGGGACATCTGATGGGCGACCAGTTCGTCGTCTTCCTCAGCCAGCCGCCCGGCCAGCAGGGACTGGAACAGGCGATCCGCACCCTGCATGCCTCGATGCGGGGGCAGTATGACGTCTTCGAATCGCAGATGCGGATTTCCTTCAGCGCTGGCGCGCTGGTTACCCCCATTTCGCAGCTGCGGATGGAGGAGTGGCAGATCAAGGTGGATCTCGCCCTCTTCGAGGCCAAGTTCAAGGCCAAGGGCAGCTGTGCCTTCTTCGAACAGGAAATGGATGCCCGCTATATCGACCACCAGCGGCTGAAGGTGGAGCTGCGCGATGCGGTGGAAGCGGGGGCGCTGAGCGTTCTCTACCAGCCGATGTATACGCCTGATGGCAGCCGGGTGGAATGCTGCGAGGCGCTGAGCCGCTGGATCCATCCGGAGCGGGGCGCCATTCCGCCGGGCAGCTTCATCCAGCTTGCCGAGGAAATGGGCATCGTCTCGGATATCACCCAGCTGGTGATCCGCCAGGCCTGCCGGGATTGCGCCTCCTGGGCTGCGGATATTTCGGTATCCATCAATCTTTCGGTTCATGACCTGCGCAATGACCGGATCGTCGGCGTCGTCGAGGAGGCGCTGGCCGAAAGTGGCCTCGATCCCGCGCGGCTGCATCTGGAAATCACCGAAAGCTGCCTCGTCGAGGAGCCTGCGACGGTGAACAGCATCCTCACCCGCTTCCGCAACCGGGGCATCACCATTGCGCTCGATGATTTCGGCACGGGCTTCTCGAGCCTCAGCTATCTCGACACGCTGCCGGTGGACATCGTGAAGATCGACCGGTCCTTCGTGCGCAACATCTGCGAGGATACCCGCCGGCTGAAGCTGCTGCGGGGTACGGTCAATCTCACCCGCGAACTGGGGCTCGGCATCACCATCGAGGGCGTGGAGACCGAAGACCAGCTGGAGCTGATCAACCGCTATCGCTGCGCCGACCTTATCCAGGGCTATGTCTTCTCCGTCGCCGTGCCGGCGAGCCAGGTGACCATTCTCGCCGAAGAGCAGGCAAGACGCCTCGATCTCACCGCCCATCGCGCCTGATCGTACCGCCGCTGCCTGCGGGCAGGGCGGGGCGATCTTCAATCATGCCGAGAAAAATTAACCATGTTTGTTAACCATAAGACGTAGAAATTAATTAAAATTATAATCAATAGTTGTCATACGGCTTACAACCTCGCATTAAGGCTTTGTTAACGAAGCGGAGAGGTTGCGCAGATGGAGCCGGCAACAGTCGAAGGACATTTTTCCCGCAAGCTCATGGATCTCCTGGACCGGGTGGAATATCGGCGGGTGGAGACCAGCGAGGACATGGAAGAGGTCGCCCGCATCCGGTACAAGGCCTATAAGATGGCCGATATCCTGACGCTGAACGGATCGACCCTCATCGACGACATCGATTTCGACAGCCATGCCTATGTCTTCGGCGTCTATTTCGAGGAGCGGCTGATTTCCACGGTCCGCATCCATCATGTGACGCCCGATCACCGGGTCAGCTCGACGCGGGGCGTCTATCCGGAGGAGATCGACGGTTTCCTTGATGCCGGCATGTCGCTGATCGATCCCGTCCGTTTTGCGGCCGATCCAGCGATCATGCGGGAAATGCCGGCCATTCCCTATTTCACGCTGCGCATCGCCACGATGGCGACCGACTTCTTCGATGCCGACCGGGTGCTGCAACTCGTCAGCCCGCAGCATGCCGCCTTCTACAAGCGGGTGTTCCTCGCCCACACCATCGTCGAGCCGCGCAAGAATTGCGGCAAATACAATATCGAGCTTACCCTCATGTCGACGGACGCCCATGCGATCCGCAGCGGTCTCTACCAGCGCTATCCCTTCTTCCAGTCCGGGGCGGTGGAGCGGCGGCTGATGTTCGAGCGCGGGCCGAATGCGGGCATCACGCCGCTGACCATTCTGCCCACGGCGCGTCTCGTCGCCCAGCAGGCGCGGCTGCGGGGTAGCATGAATGCGGCCCTTGGCCGCAATGCCGCTGGCCCCGCCCATGGCTGAGCCTCTGCAGGGATTTCGAAAGGGATCTTGTGCACTATTCCCCGGCAATCGGGATTGCGCGGAAAACCTGCCTGCGCTATCTCCTGATACGACAATCTGCGGTCCGGGCCCTTGCGGCCGCCGTTCCGCAACAGGGTTTGGATCGATAGGCTAGCGGGGCTGCTGCCCGGCAATGCCCCGTCAGGGAGACGAGAGAATGAGCGAACATCACACGGGTCCGGTCGAAACGGGTGCGCCGATGGACTATCGCGAGCATGAGCGGACCTATCAGGGCTTCCTCAGCGTGGCGAAGTTCGGCACGGTTGCCTGCGTGGCGCTTCTGGTGGCCATGGCTGCCGGCTTCTTCACCGCCGGCGGCTGGGTGGGCGGCGTGCTCACCTTCATCATCCTTTTCCTGGCGAGCATCATCGTCCTGCGCTAACCGGCGCCGCTCACCGAGCCTTCATCCGATCCCCGCGGCCTTCCGGTCGCGGGGATTTTTCTTTAGCGGATGCCATGAAAAAAGCCCGGGCAAGCCGGGCTTTTTCTGATTGTCCATGCGGTTTCGCTCAGCCGGAAACCTGGCCGCGGGTGCGGGCGAGGCCATCCTTGGCCGGCTGGTACTTGGGGTCGAGGCCGGCGGCATGGGCATAGGACTTCGCCGCCTTCTTCATGTCGCCGCGGCGCTCATAGATCAGCGCCTGGTTTGCCCAGGATTCGGCAATCTTGTCGTTCAGTTCGATGGCGTGGTTGAAATCGGCGAAGGCGTTTTCGTCGTCGTTCAGCGCCACATAGGATATGCCGCGGCCGTTATAAGGCTCGGGCGAATTGGGCGAAAGCGAGATGGCCTTGGAGAAATCGTCAATGGCCTTCTCGTGCTGGCCGCGCTTCTGGTAGATCAGACCGCGATTGTGATAGGCGCGGCCATCGGTCGTGTCGAGCTGGATCGCCTGGTTGAAGTCATTGAAGGCTTCATCGATTCGGCCTGCCTGACGATAGATGTTGCCGCGGCCGATCAGCGCCACGTCATAGGACCCGTTAAGCTTCAGCGCCATGTTGTAATCGTTGACCGCATCGGCCGGCTGGCCGATGTTGCGGTAGGCGAGGGCCCGGTTGGCATAGGCCTGGTAGAATCGCGGGTTCAGCTGGATCGCCTTGGTGAAGTCGTCGATGGCGGCGGAGAAATTGCCGGCCCGGCCATAGGCGGAGCCACGGACATTGTAGCCTTCCGGATCCTGCGGGTTCTGGTTGATCAGTGCGGTGAGCGAGGAAATGTTCTCGTTCGAGCCTTGCGCCTTCTCCACCCGGATCACGTCGTCGCTCCTGGTGGTGTCGCAGCCTGCCAGTCCCAGGGCGCCCAGGCTGAGGACCGTGGCGACAAGTGCGGCGCGCCTTGCGCCGGCGGCGGAATGGGGAAGGGCAAGAAGCTTGAAGTTCATATCGGCCATTGCGATCTCTGTTCCTCTGCTGCCATCCCTTCGGCCAGCCGGGCGTGAGGGATATCATGCGGCATTCATGTGTGCGGCGGCACGGTCAAGCGTGCGTGGGCACGGGTGGCGCCGGCAGCCCCTCAGGCTGCGGGCTCGATGCGGCGCATAAGCGATACCGCATTTTGGCGTCCTGAGGAAGAAAGGTTCAACCCCAGGGGCATATTTTCAATCAGAGCTTTCCAAAGAAGGGCGCGCGCGCCAGTCCGGCAGGCACTGCTCATCAAAAAAAGGCGGCGGCGATATCGATCGCCCCCGCCAGTATCCTGTCAGTTCGTCAGCAAGACGACAATCAGCGACCGGTACGACCGCCGCTGATCAGGCCTTCGCGCTGCATGCGCTTGCGGGCCAGCTTGCGAACGCGGCGAACGGCTTCAGCCTTTTCGCGGGCGCGCTTCTGAGACGGCTTTTCGTAGTAATCGCGCATCTTCATTTCGCGGAAGATGCCTTCGCGCTGCATCTTCTTCTTGAGCGCCCGGAGGGCCTGATCGACGTTGTTATCGCGGACGAGTACCTGCACGTGAAATCCCATTCCTTGTCTTGGTTGCTTGCCAGCTGCGAAAGCCCGCGGCAAATAAAAACACGTTCGTTCGGCGGGAAGGCCGATCGATTGGGAAACGGAAATAGCAGAAGCGACCCGTGAAGTCCATATGCCACATGCGTCATCCCGCCAAAAAGTGATCCCCTTGGATTTCAGGCCCTGACGTGTCAAAACGCGCCATGCGGTTCGTCGCAAAATAGCCGTTGTCCGCGGCCCGGATTTGCGATTGCTATGCCCGATCCCCATAAGCAGGGCCTGATTGACAGGAGAATGACGCGTATGCGCAAATATTCGGTTTTTGCCGTTGTCCGCGAGGCAATGCGCGGCCACAAGGGCTGGGAAGCCCAGTGGGCCTCGCCCGAACCCCGCAAGGAATATGATGCCATCATCATCGGCGGCGGCGGCCATGGCCTGGGCGCTGCCTATTATCTGGCCAAGGAGCACGGCATCACCAATGTGGCCGTGCTGGAAAAGGGCTGGATCGGCGGCGGCAATACCGGCCGCAACACCACGATCATTCGCTCCAACTATCTCTATGAAGAGAGCATGCACATCTACGAGCATTCTCTCAAGCTGTGGGAAAACCTGTCGCAGGACCTGAACTACAACGTCATGTACTCGCCGCGCGGCGTGATGATGCTGTCGCACAATGTTCATGACCAGCAGTCCTTCAAGCGACACATCAATGCGAACCGTCTCTACGGCATCGACAACGAGTGGCTGACGCCCGAGCAGGCCAAGGCCTATTGCCCGCCGCTCGATATCTCGAAAACGGCACGCTATCCGATCAACGGCGCAGCGCTCCAGCGCCGCGGCGGCACCGCCCGCCACGATGCGGTCGCCTGGGGTTATGCCCGCGCTGCCTCCGATCGCGGCGTGCACATCATCCAGAACTGCGAAGTGACCGCGATCCGCCGCGGCCCCGATGGCCGCGTGATCGGCGTCGAGACCAGCAAGGGCTTCATCGGCGCGAAGAAGATCGGCGTTTCCGCTGCCGGCCATACCTCCGTCGTCATGCAGACGGCCGATGTCCGCGTGCCGCTGCAGAGCCAGCCGCTGCAGGCGCTCGTTTCCGAGCCGCTCAAGCCCATCTTCCCCTGCGTGGTCATGTCCAACTCGGTGCATGCCTATATCTCCCAGTCGGACAAGGGCGAGTTCGTGATCGGTGCCGGTACCGACCAGTACAACTCCTATTCCCAGACGGGTGGCATGCAGATCATCACCCACACGCTGGATGCGATCTGCGAACTCTTCCCGATGTTCCGCCGCGTGAAGATGATGCGCCAGTGGGGCGGTATCGTCGACGTCACCGTCGACCGTTCGCCGATCCAGGGCATCACGCCGGTTCCGGGTCTCTTCATCAATGCAGGCTGGGGTACGGGCGGCTTCAAGGCGACGCCGGGTTCCGCGAACCTCTTTGCCCATCTCATCGCCAAGGGCGAGCCGCACAAGTTCGCGGCCGGCCTGACCCTCGATCGCTTCCGCACCGGTCGCCTGATCGACGAGGCGGCTGCGGCCGCCGTGGCGCACTAATCCGGGAGATCTCACACCATGTTGCTGATTTACTGCCCCTACTGCGAGGAAGAGCGCAACGAGCTCGAATTCCGCAATGGCGGCGATGCGCATATCGCGCGTCCGACCAATATTGCCGACATCACGGATGAGGAATTCGAGGAGTATTTCTTCATCCGCCAGAACCCGAAGGGCCTGATCTATGAGCGCTGGCGCCATGTCCATGGCTGCGGCAAGTTCTTCAATGCCGCCCGCGACACGGTGAGCGACCGCTTCTACCTGAGCTACAAGGCGGGCGAGCCGAAACCCGATCCGGCCACCTTCCTGAACAACGGAAATGAGTCTGCTCTGAATAAAGACAAGGGAGCCTCGAAATGAGCGGTGCCAATCGCATTTCGGGCTGGGGGCGCCTGACCCCCGCCAAGACCGCGCGCTTCACCTTTGACGGCAAGTCCTACACCGCCCTCGAGGGCGATACGGTTGCCTCCGCGCTTCTCGCCAACGGCGTGCACCTGCTCGGCCGTTCCTTCAAGTATCACCGCCCGCGCGGCATCCTGACCGCCGGTCCGGAAGAGCCGAACGCGCTGCTCGACGTGTCGCGCGATGCGGCCCGGCGCCAGCCGAACGTCCGCGCGACCGTGCAGGAAGTCTTCGACGGCATGGTGACGAGGTCGCAGAACCGCTGGCCGTCGCTCGCCCTCGACATCGGCGCGGTCAACGACCTGATGTCTCCCTTCTTTGCCGCCGGCTTCTACTACAAGACCTTCATGTGGCCGAAGAAGGCCTGGGAAAAGGTCTACGAGCCCTTCATCCGCAAGGCTGCCGGTCTCGGCGAGGCTCCGAAGGAAGAGGATCCGGACCATTATGCCGGCCGCTACGCCCATACGGACGTGCTGGTCGTCGGCGCCGGCGTGGCCGGCCTGTCAGCGGCGCTTGCCGCTGCCCGTTCCGGCGCGAAGGTCATGCTCGTCGACGAGCAGCCGGAAGTCGGTGGCGCCCTTCACTATGACACGGGCGTCAAGATCAACGGCAAGGACGGCTTTACCTGGGCCCAGGAAACCGCTGCCGCGCTGAAGGCCATGGACAATGTGACGGTGCTTTCCCGCACCACCGCCTTCGGTTACTACAACCACAACATGATCTCGCTCTGCGAGCGCGTGACCGACCACAAGGCAAAGCCTGGCAAGAACGAGCCGCGCGAGCGTCTCTGGCAGGTCCGCGCCAAGCGCGTCATCCTCGCCACCGGCCAGATCGAGCGCCACATGGTGTTCGAGAACAACGACCGTCCCGGCGTGATGCTCGCCTCGGCCGGCCGCATGTTCCTCAACCACTTCGGCGTCGCCGTCGGCCAGAAGGTCGGCGTCTATACCGCCCATGATTCGGCCTATGAAGCGGCCTTCGACCTGAAGCGCGCCGGCATTGCCGTGCCCGCCATCGTCGACAGCCGCGAAAAGCCGGGCGAGGCGGTTCTGGCCCAGGCCCGCGCGATGGGTATCGAGGTTCTGACCGGCCATGCGGTCCTGACCGTCGGCGGCAAGCTGCGCGTCAATTCCATGACCGTCGGCCGGCATCAGGGCAGCGCCACGCGCAAGATCGCCATCGACGCGCTGCTGGTTTCCGCCGGCTGGACGCCTTCCGTGCATCTCTTCTCCCAGTCGCGCGGCAAGCTGCGCTGGGATGCGGAAACGCAGCGCTTCCTGCCAGGCACCTATGCGCAGGATTCGCTCTCCGTCGGCGCCTGCAACGGCACCGACGATCTGCAGGCCACCATCGAGGAGGCGCTCGCCGCCGGTGAACTGATGGCCAAGGCCGCCGGCGCCGAAGGCAATGGCAAGATCGAGATCACCGGCGAGGCTCCGTTCTCCTGGACTGGCGGCATGATCGGTGCTGCCGAGGGCGCAGGCCCCGATACGACCGTGAAGGCCTTCATCGACTTCCAGCACGACGTTTGTGCCAAGGACATCCGTCTGGCGGTGCGCGAGGGCATGCAGTCGATCGAGCACATCAAGCGCTTCACGACCAATGGCATGGCTTCCGACCAGGGCAAGCTTTCCAACATGCATGGTCTGGCCATCGCGGCGGAAATGCTCGGCAAGGACATTCCGCAGGTGGGTCTCACCACCTTCCGCCAGCCCTATACGCCCGTCACTTTCGGGACGATCATCAACCATTCGCGCGGCGATCTCTTCGATCCGGCCCGCAAGACCCCGATCCACCCCTGGGCTGTCGCCAAGGGTGCGGAATTCGAAGACGTGGGCAACTGGAAGCGCGCCTGGTATTTCGCCAAGCCCGGTGAAGACATGCATGCCGCCGTTGCCCGCGAGTGCAAGACGGTGCGTGATGTCGCCGGTATCTTCGATGCTTCCACCCTCGGCAAGATCGAGGTTGTCGGCCCGGATGCGGCGAAGTTCCTGAACCTCATGTACACCAATGCATGGGACACGCTGAAGCCCGGCAAGTGCCGCTACGGCATCATGACCCGCGAAGACGGCTTCATCTATGACGACGGGGTCGTCGGCCGCATGGCGGAAGACCGCTTCCACGTGACGACGACGACCGGCGGTGCGCCGCGCGTCCTCCAGCACATGGAAGACTATCTCCAGACCGAATTCCCGGATCTGAAGGTGTGGCTCACCTCCACCACCGAACAGTGGGCCGTCATCGCCGTCCAGGGCCCGAAGGCCCGCGAGATCATCGCCCCGCTCGTCGAGGGCATCGATATCTCGAACGAAGCCTTCCCGCACATGAGCGTGGCAGAAGGCAAGATCTGCGGTGTGCCGACCCGGCTCTTCCGCATGTCCTTTACCGGTGAACTCGGCTTCGAAATCAACGTGCCGGCCGATTACGGCCAGGCCGTCTGGGAAGCCGTCTGGGCCCGTGCCGAGCCGATGGGCGCCTGCCCCTATGGCACCGAGACCATGCACGTGCTGCGCGCCGAAAAGGGCTACATCATCGTCGGCCAGGACACCGACGGCACCGTCACTCCTGACGATGCCTCGCTCAACTGGGCCGTTTCGAAGAAGAAGCCCGACTTCGTCGGCATCCGCGGCCTGAAGCGCCCCGATCTCGTGGCCCCCGGCCGCAAGCAGCTCGTCGGCCTTCTGACGAAGGACCCGAACGTGGTGCTGGAAGAGGGCGCCCAGGTGGTTGCCGATCCGAACGAGCCGAAGCCGATGACCATGCTCGGTCACGTGACTTCGTCCTACTGGTCGAGCAATTGCGGCCGGTCCATTGCCATGGCTCTCATCGCCGACGGCAAGAACCGCAACGGCAAGACGCTCTATGTGCCCATGGCCGATCGGACCATCGCAGTCGAGGTCGTGACCGACATGGTATTCTTTGACAAGGAAGGGGGACGCCTCAATGTCTGACCTGATGCAAGCAACCCGCCGCGGCGTCCTCGATGGCATGCATGGCGGCTCCGCCGTCGCGCGGCTGACGCCGGCAGCGCCGGCAAGCCGCATCTCTGTGCGTGCGCCTGCGGCCTCCGTCGAGGCTCTTTCCGGCGCGCTCGGCGTAGCGCTTCCGGTGAAGCCGAAGACTTCGGCTTCCGCCAATGGCCGCCATGCGCTCTGGATCGGTCCGGACGAGTGGCTGATCATCGACGAGGGCGGCGCCGATCTGGTGGCCGAGGCCGGCAAGTCGGGTGCGCTACACTCGGCGGCCGATGTCTCCCACCGCAACACGGCGGTGATCGTCTCGGGGCCGAAGGCCGATGTGGCGATCAATGCCGGTTGCCCGCAGGATCTGTCGCTTTCGATCTTCCCGGTCGGCGCCTGCTCGCGCACGCTGGTCGGCAAGGCCGAAGTGGTGCTCTACCGCACCGCAGCCGACACCTTCCGCGTGGAAGTCTGGCGCTCCTTCGCCACTTACGTCTTCGGCCTCATCGCCGAGGGTGCGGAGGACGCGGCTCTTTAACGAGCGCGAAAATTAGAATATCGTGATTGACGCCCGGAGCCTGGCTCCGGGCGTTTTTTATTGCCGATGTTGTATCTATTTGGATACGTGCTAATGTTCGAGATCAGAAAGACGCTGCAATTCGAGGCTTGGATGCGTAGTCTCCGGAGCGAGGCGATCCAGGTGAGGATCGCGGCACGTTTCCTGCACCTGGCCAAGGGCAACCTTGGAGACTGGAGGCCGGTGGGACAGGGTGTTTGCGAGCTTCGTTATCATTTCGGCCCGGGATACCGGGTCTATTTCACGCGCCGGGGCGACAGCATCATTCTCTTGCTGGCCGGAGGGGATAAGAGTTCCCAGGCAAAGAATATTGCGGCCGCGATTGACCTGGCAAAGAAGGGGATGAATGATGGCTGAGAAGCTCGTGACGACAAGGTTCGATGCTGCGGATTACATCGTTTCGGAAGAGGGTGAAATCGAATATCTCAAGGCCCTGTTCGAAGAGGAGGAGTTCGATCCGGATATCTTCCTCATGGCCCTCGGCGATATTGCCCGGGCGCGATCCATGGCGAAGATAGCAGAGGCAACGGGGCTCGGGCGGGAAAGCCTCTACAAGGCGCTTCAGCCGGGCTCGAAAGTGCGCTTCGAGACAATCCAGAAGGTGCTTGCCGCGCTGGGATTGAAGCTTACGGTCGAGGCACTCCGGCCGAAGAAGAGTGCTGCGGAATAGGGTCAGGCATCGGCCGGACGGTCCTTCGGATCGAACTGGACGATGGTGATCCAGGTGGCGGTCAGCGCCGGTTTGCGCTCGTTCTCGATTTCGATCGATACGTCATAGGTGGTCATGAGCATGCCGGCGCCGCGGAAGCGGGCTTCCTTCAACACGAACTGGCCACGCACGCGTGCGCCGCACTTTACGGGTGCCACGAAGCGCAGCTTGTCGAAACCGTAATTGATGCCCATGGTCTGTTCGCGGATCTTCGGCAGGCAGTCGTAGTTCATGGCCGACAGCAGCGAGACCGACAGGAAACCATGGGCGATGGTGCCGCCGAAGGGGCTTTCCGCCGCGGCCCGGACCGGGTCCGTATGGATGAACTGATGGTCTTCGGTTGCATTGGCGAAGGCGTCGATCTGGCCTTGCGTCACGGTGAACCAGCGCGAGACGCGCTCCACCCCGATTTCGTTTTTGACCTCGGCGAGGGAAATTTCCATCGGCATCGAATCCATCCAGCGAACCGTATGATTTTGTTCAATTCATAGGGGAGGGCGAAGCGCGCGGCAATCACCCTTCGGGAATTTTGCCGAGGAGGATATCGACCGCGCGCTCCGCAACCGTCCATTCGGTACCGAGGGGCTCCCCACCCTCTGGCGAGATACGTTTCCACTCTGCTGCCGGCAGGAGAAAACGGGCGGGGCTCGCTTCGGGGTTGAAGAGGAAGGCAAGGCGTGCCCTCTCGCCGGTCAGGCGGTCCTTTGTCTCAAGGAGCATGGCGAGACGGTTTTCCTGCGGGTTCTGCCATTGCCAGTCCTGCATGGGTTCGCCGTCCGGATGCAGCCAGGTCACATCATTCCTGCCCGTGAAAAAGCTGGTTTCCGAGAGCACCGGGAAGCGTTGCCTCAGGCCAGAAAGGAAGGAGGCGTGGGCGAGCAGGTCTTCATCGAGCGCCTGCCAGTCGACCCATGTGATTGCATTATCCTGGGCATAGGCATTGTTGTTGCCCTTCTGGCTGCGCCCGAATTCATCGCCTGCGGTCAGCATGATGGTGCCACGGCAGGCAAAAAGGGTCGATAGAAGGGCGCGAATATCCCGCTTTCGCGCCGCGAGAATGGCGGGATCGTCACTTTCCCCTTCGACGCCATTGTTCCAGGAATGGTTGTCGTCGTGGCCGTCGCGATTGTCCTCGCCATTCGCCTCGTTATGCTTGTGAGAATGGGAGACGAGATCGGCAAGCGTGAAGCCATCATGGGCGGCGAGAAAGGTGACGCCACGCACCACCCCGCCGCCGAAGACATCCGAGGAGCCGGCAAGCACGGTCGCGAGATCGCCTGTCATGCCCCGGTCGCCGCGCCAGAGGCGGCGCAGCCGGTCCCGAGCGCGGTCGTTCCACTCCAGGAAACGTTCCGGAAAACGGCCCAGTTGATAGCCGCCGGGTCCGATATCCCAGGGTTCGGCAATCAGGATTCGATCGGAAAGAACGGGGTCCTCCAGCAGGGCCCGCGCCGTCGCGCCTGCGGGGTCGAACCCCCCGGCCGTGCGGAACAGGATGGGGGCGAGATCGAAACGGAAGCCGTCCACGCCCGCATGGAGAACGAAATGGCGAAGCGTATCCAGGATGAGGTCGCGGATGACCGGATGATCGCAGGCGAGCGTGTTGCCGCAACCGGTGTCGTTCACCAGCCTTGCCGGCTCCCCCTGCAGGTGGCGATAGGCGGTGCGGTTGTCGAGACCACGCAAGGACAGGGTTGCGCCATAGCGGTCGCTCTCGCCAGTGTGGTTGAAAACGAGATCCAGAATGACGGCAATTCCCGCCGCATGAAGGGCGCTCACGGTTTCGCGGAGTTCTGCCATGCCGCCGGGCACGATCCGGGGATCGAGCGCCATGAGGGCGATGGGGTTGTAGCCCCAGCCATTGGCGAGGCCGAGGGGCGGAAGATGCCGCTCGTCGATCCAGGCGGTGATCGGCATCAGCTCGACTGCGGAAACGCCGAGGCGCTTCAGATGGGCGATGACGGAAGGATGGGACAGGGCCTTTACCGTACCCCGCTCCCGCTCGGGAATAGCCGGATGGAGAATAGTGAAGGGTTTCACCGCCACTTCGTAAATCAGCCCGCCAGGGGAAAAGAGGGGGGGCTGAGGTTGCACCGCGGGGTGGCGGCGCAGCAGGGCACGGGGAACGACATCGCCGGTTTCGGCCCCCCGTTCGGCAAGCCGCGGATCGTGACGGAAAGGACGGTCGAGCTCGGTCGCATAGGGATCGACCAGCAGTTTTGCGGGGTCGAACCAGAGGCCCCGGTCCGGGTCGTAGGGGCCTTCGGCCCTCAGACCATAGGCCTGGCCTTCCTGAAGGCCCGGAACGACAATACCGTGCCAGTCGCCGTCGCGCGCGAGGACCAATCGGTCCGTTTCGCGCGCGCCACTCCTGTCAAACAGGCAGAGAAAAAGCCTGTCTGCCTCCGGCGCATGCACGCGAAAGGATGCACCCTCCGCGCCCAGCCATGGGCCCGGCCTCATGCTCCCTTCGGCAGCATTCGCGCTCAGGTGATGACGCTCGGCTTGTCGCGGCCGGTGCGGGCGCGAATATCCGCCAGCGTTTCGGCGGCAGCGATAAGGTCGGCCAGCGCTTCCTGGGTATCCAGGTCATGACGCATGCAGTCGTCCTCGTAGCGTTCGATATAGACGCGCAGCGTTGCCCCGGACGTGCCCGTGCCCGACAGGCGGAAGACGATGCGGGAGCCGCCCTCGAACAGGATGCGGATGCCCTGGTTCTTGGAAATCGAGCCGTCGATCTTGTCGTGATAGGCAAAATCGTCGGCCGCGGTCACCTTCAGGCTGCCAACATGGGTGCCGGGAAGCGTATCGAGCCGCGCGCGCAGCGAATCGATCAGACCGTTGGCCGCGGCGGAATCCACCTCCTCGTAATCATGGCGCGAATAGTAGTTCCGGCCATAGGTTGCCCAGTGCTGGCGCACGATGTCGGCGACGCTTTCGCCGCGCACGGCGAGAATGTTCAGCCAGAGCAGCACCGCCCAGAGACCGTCCTTCTCGCGCACATGGTTGGAGCCGGTACCCGCGCTTTCCTCGCCGCAGATGGTGACCAGTTCCTCGTCGAGCAGGTTGCCGAAGAACTTCCAGCCGGTGGGCGTCTCGAACATGTTGATGCCGAGACGGGCGGCCACGCGGTCTGCCGCCTGGCTGGTCGGCATGGAGCGGGCGATGCCCGATATGCCGGAGGAATAGCCGGGTGCAAGATTGGCATTGGCGGCAAGGATCGCCAGACTGTCGGACGGGGTGACGAAGATGCCTTCGCCGAGAATGAGATTGCGGTCGCCGTCGCCATCGGAGGCGGCGCCGAAGCCGGGGGCGTTCTCGCCCATCATCTCGTCATAGAGTTCCTTGGCATGCACCAGGTTCGGGTCCGGGTGATGGCCGCCGAAATCGGGAAGCGGCACGAAATTGCGCACCGAACCCAGGGGCGCGCCCAGCCGGTTCTCGAAGATTTCCTTGGCATAGGGACCGGTTACCGCATGCATGGCGTCGAAGACGATGCGGAAGCCGAGATTGAGGAGATTGCGGATCGCCGGAAAATCGAACAGCGTCTCCATGAGATTGGCGTAGTCTTCGACCGGATCGATGACGGAGACGGTCATGCCGGCAACCGTCTGGCTGCCGATCCGGTCGAGATTGATGTCGGGAATATCAGCGATCTTGTAGGCGTCGATGACCTTGGACCGCACATAGATGGCATCGGTGATCTTTTCCGGTGCCGGTCCGCCATTGCCGATATTGTATTTGATGCCGAAATCTTCCGTCGGGCCGCCGGGATTGTGGCTGGCCGAGAGAATGATGCCGCCGAAGGCCCGGTACTTGCGGATGATGTGGGAGGCGGCGGGCGTCGAGAGAATGCCGCCCTGGCCGACCATGACCTTGCCGAAGCCATTGGCGGCGGCCATCTTGATCGCGGTCTGGATCACTTCACGGTTGTAATAGCGGCCATCGCCGCCGATCACGAGGGTCTTGCCCTGATAACCGTCGAGCGAATCGAAGATCGACTGGATGAAGTTCTCCGCATAGTTCGGCTGCCGGAAGACCGGCACCTTCTTGCGAAGGCCCGATGTGCCCGGCTTCTGGTCCTGGTAGGGAGTGGTTGGAACGATCTTGATCATGATTGCTCACGCGGTTCTTGATATGAGGCTGGAATAGAGCTCGGCATAGCGGCCGGCGCTGCGCATCCAGGAAACGTCCGCTTTCATGCCCTGCTTTTGAATTTGCGTCCAGAGCTTCCTATCCGCGTAGAGGCGGAAGGTCCTGTGGATGGCCTGCCGGAAGCCATCGGCATTGACGGGAGAGAATTGCACGCCGGTTGCGCATTTCGCCTGCAGGGCGGCGTGGTTGGCGTCGATGACGGTGTCTGCAAGGCCGCCGGTGCGGGCCACCACCGGCACGCATCCATAGCGCAGCGCATAAAGCTGGGTCAGGCCGCAGGGTTCGAAGCGGGAGGGCACCAGAATGGCATCCGAGCCCGCCTGCATGAGATGGGAGAGCTGCTCGTTATAGCCTATGGTGATGCCGATCCGGCCCCTGTTCTGGGCCGCGGCACTCAGCAGCGCGCCCTCCAGCGCCGAATCGCCGCTGCCGAGAATGGCGAGCTTGCCGCCATGGCTGACGATGTCGCCGATCACGTCGGGCACAAGGTCCATGCCCTTCTGCCAGGTCAGGCGGGAGACGATGGAGAAGATGGGGCCGTCATCCCGGTCGAGATTGAAATGGGCGCAGAGCGCTTCGCGGTTCGCCGCGCGGCCCTTCAGCGTGGCGGCGGAATAGGGGCCGGCGATGGATGTGTCCGTTGCCGGGTTCCAGGTATCCACGTCGATGCCGTTGACGATCCCGTGCAGCACCGCCTCGCGGGCGGCAATCACGCCTTCGAGGCCCATGCCGAAGGAGGGCTGGAGGATTTCGCCTGCATAGGAGGGGCTGACGGTGGTAATGGCCGTTGCCGATTGCAGGCCCCCCTTCAGGTAGCCAATGTCGCCGTAATATTCGATGCCATCCATGGCAAAGGCATGGGGTGGCAGGCGCAGATCGGCAAAGATATTGAAGCCGAACTGGCCCTGGAAGGCGATGTTGTGGATGGTCAGCACGCTCGGCACCGCATGGGCCCGACCGTAGCGCATGTAGACGGGCGTAAGCGCCGCCTGCCAGTCATGGGCATGGACGAGATCGGGCGTGAAATCATCGAGTAGCCCGCCGGCTATTTCCGCGCCCACCCAGGAGAGCGCGGCAAAGCGCTTCCAGTTGTCGCCGTAATCATGGCCGGTCGCATCGAGATAGGGGCCGCCGACCCGGTCATAGAGGGCGGGGCAGTGGAGAACGAGGAGATCGAGCCCCTCGCAGCTTGCCTCGATCAGGCGGGCTTCGAGCCCGAGCACGTCTGGAATGACCAGCCTTTCGGAGGGATTTTCGAGCTTCTGGAGCACGGCCGGATAGCCGGGCACCAGCGTGCGGGTGCGGATGCCGAGGCTTTTCAGAGCCAGCGGCAGCGCGCCCGCCACGTCTGCCAACCCGCCGGTCTTCACCAGCGGGTAGATTTCGGACGTCACCGAAAGGATGTTCATCGGGTTCAGATTCCCAGTTTGTCGATCATGGCCTGCGTGATCAGGCATATCCCGTTTTCGGTGCGGCGGAAACGCTGGGCATCGAGTTCCGGGTCCTCGCCCACCACCAGGCCTTCGGGAATGGTCACTCCATGGTCGATGACGACGTTGCGCAGCTGTGCGCGCCTCCCGATCTTGACGCTCGGCAAGACAACCGCATTTTCCAGCCGCGAATAGGAATTGGCCCGTACACCGGTAAACAGCAGTGATCGATGAAGGGTTGCACCGGAAATGATGCAATCGCCCGAGACCAGCGAGGAGATGGCCGAGCCACGGCGGTTTTCGTCGTCATGGACGAACTTTGCCGGCGGGGTGATCTCCGCATAGGTCCAGATCGGCCATGACTTGTCGTAGATGTCGAGTTCCGGCACCACGTCGGTGAGGTCGATATTGGCCTGCCAGTAGGCGTCGATGGTGCCGACATCGCGCCAGTAGGGCTCGCGTTCGAAGTTGGAGCGCACGCAGGACTGGGCGAAGCGGTGGGCGACGGCCTTTCCGTTCTTGACGATGTAGGGGATGATGTCCTTGCCGAAGTCGCGGCTGGAATTGGGGTCTTCCGCATCGCGCCTCAGGCAGTCGAGCAGGAAACGGGTGTGGAAGACGTAGATGCCCATGGAGGCAAGCGCCAGATCCTCATTTCCGGGAATGCCCGGCGGATCGGCGGGCTTTTCCACGAAGTCGATGATCCGGTCGTGCTCGTCCACATGCATAACGCCGAAGCCGGTCGCTTCCATGCGCGGCACTTCCAGGCAGCCGATGGTGACGTCGGCGCCGGAATCCACGTGCTGCTGGAGCATCAGCTCGTAGTCCATCTTGTAAATGTGGTCGCCGGCGAGAATGACCATGTATTCCGGGCCGTAGGGCTCGATGATGTCGATGTTCTGGTAGACGGCGTCTGCCGTGCCCTCATACCACTGCGTTTCAGAAACGCGCTGGCTGGCGGGCAGGATGTCGAAGCTTTCGTTTCGCTCGGGGCGGAAGAAGTTCCAGCCGCGCTGCAGGTGGCGGATCAGCGAATGGGCCTTGTATTGCGTCGCCACACCGATGCGGCGGATACCCGAGTTCAGCGCGTTCGACAGCGCGAAATCGATGATGCGGGCCTTGCCGCCGAAATAGACCGCGGGCTTGGCGCGGCGGTCGGTCAGCTCCTTGAGGCGGCTGCCTCGCCCGCCCGCCAGCACATAGGCCATGGCATCACGGGACAGGGGTTGTATGCGCTTTTCGACCATGTTTTCCTCCCGAAAAAATCATGCTTCCAGTTCGAGCATCAGCGTTGCCAGCGGTGGCAGGACGAGCTGTGCCGAGATGTCCCCATTGGCGGATTTGCGGGCTTCTACGTGGCCCTGATTGCCCATGCCGGACCCGCCATACAGCCCGGCATCGGTGTTGAGGATCTCGCGCCAGCGGCCTTCGGCCGGCATGCGCAGCCGGTAGGCCTGCTGCGGCACCGGCGTGAAATTGCTGATCACGATCACGGGCGGCGCATCGGGAGCGCGGCGAACCCAGGCATAGACGGAATTGGCGGCATCATCCGCCTGCAGCCATTCGAAACCGTCGCCCTCGCAATCGCGGGCATGGAGCGCAATCCGCTTGCGGTAGGTGTGGTTGAGATCCTTGACGAGCATCCGCATGCCCTCATGCGGTCCTTCCGAAAGCAGGTGCCAGTCGAGCGAGCGGTTCTCGCTCCATTCCCGCCACTGGGCGAATTCCTGGCCCATGAACAGCAGCTTCTTGCCGGGATAGCCCCACATGAAGGCGTAATAGGCCCGCAGCGTCGCAAATTTCTGCCAGGTGTCACCGGCCATCTTCTGGATCAGCGATCCCTTTCCATGCACCACCTCGTCATGGGACAGCGGCAGCACGAAGTTTTCCGAGAAGGCATAGACCAGCCCGAAGGTCATCTCGTTATGATGATACTTTCGGTGCACGGGATCGCGCTTCAGGTAGGAGAGCGTGTCATGCATGAAGCCCATGTTCCACTTGAAGCCGAAGCCGAGGCCGCCGACATTGGTGGGATGGGAGACCTTCGGCCAGGAGGTGGATTCCTCGGCAATGGTCATGATGCCGTTATGGGTTCCGTAGACGCGGGCGTTCAGCTCCTGCAGGAAGCGGACCGCCTCCAGATTTTCCCTCCCGCCATGCTCGTTCGGCACCCATTCGCCTTCCTTGCGGGAATAGTCGAGATAGAGCATGGAGGCGACCGCATCGACGCGCAGCCCGTCGAGGTGGAAGATTTCCCGCCAGTAGAGCGCGTTGTTGATCAGGTAGGAGCGCACTTCCGTGCGGCCGAAATTGTAGATCGCCGTGTTCCAGTCCGGGTGGAAGCCCTTGCGGGGATCGGCATGTTCGTAAAGCGCGGTGCCGTCGAACCAGCCGAGACCGTGGGCATCGGTCGGAAAATGGGCGGGCACCCAGTCGAGGATCACGCCGAGACCGGCCTTGTGGCAGCCATTGACGAAACGGGCAAAGCCCTCCGGCTCGCCGAAGCGGGCGGTCGGCGCATAGAGGCCGGTCGTCTGGTAGCCCCAGGATGGATCGAAGGGGTGTTCGGTGATCGGCAGGAATTCGATATGGGTGAAGCCCATGTCGACGCAATACGGGATCAGTCGGTCCGCAAGCTCATCCCAGGTGAGGAAGGTACCGTCATCGCGCCGCTGCCAGGAGCCGGCATGGACCTCGTAGATGGAGATCGGCTGGCGACGGGCATCGAGGCTCGCCCAATGGCGCATATGCGCTTCGTCTTCCCAGACCTGGCCAATGTCGGGCGTGGTGATCGAGGCGGTTTGCGGGCGCAGCTCGGCCTTGCGGGCAAAGGGATCGGCCTTCAGCGGCAGCGCAACGCCATTCGGGCTGACGATTTCGAACTTGTAGGCTTCGTTCGGGCCGATGCCGGGAATGAAGATTTCCCAGATGCCGCTGTCGCGTCTTGCGCGCATCACATGCACGCGCCCGTCCCAGCGGTTGAATGCGCCGACGACCGAGACGCGGCCGGCATTCGGTGCCCAGACGGCGAAGTGGCAGCCGTCAACGCCCTCGTGCTGTCTCAGATGCGCGCCCATCTTTTCATGCAGGCGCACATGCGACCCTTCGCGCAGGAAATAGTCGTCCATGGGCCCGAGGATCGGCCCGAAGCTGTAGGGGTCCGGCACTTCCCAGCTCTGGTCGCCGCGAAAGGCGCGGTAGCGGATCGGGCGCCGGTGAAGAAGATGGACAGGGCCCTGGAAGAAGCCGGCCTCGTCGATCCGTTCGAGCGGGCCGATCGGCGTTCCGTCGATCAGCTCCGCCTCGACCCGTTCTGCACCCGGAATGAAGCAGCGTGCCTCGAAGCCGGAGGCCGTTTCATGCAGCCCAAGCACGGCAAAAGGGTTGCCGTGCCTTCCCTTCAGAATAGCCGCAATATCCGTTGCAAGCGGCACAAGCGCCGGTTTCTGTGCTTCGGATTTCGGCGGCAAATTCGTCATCCAGCTCTCCAGATATCCTTGGCATATTGACGGATGGTACGGTCCGAGGAGAACCAGCCCATCCTTGCGGTGTTGCGTATCGTCTTCGCGTTCCAGCTGGCCGGATTGGCCCAGAGGCAGTCGACTTCGCGCTGTGCCCGGGCATAGGCATCGAAATCGGCGGCCACCATGAACCAGTCGTGGCTGTAGAGACCATCCACCAGACTGGTGAAGCGGCTCCGGTCATCGGGAGAGAAGACCCCGGACGCTATAGCGGCGAGCGCCTGAGAAAGTTCCCTCGACCCCTCGATAATCGGGCGGGGGTCGTGGCCGTCGGCGCGCTTCTTCGCCACTTCCTCGGCCGTCAGGCCGAAGATCACGATGTTTTCCTCGCCCACCCAGTCGCGCATTTCCACATTGGCGCCGTCGAGCGTGCCGATGGTGAGCGCACCGTTCAGCGCGAATTTCATGTTGCCGGTGCCGGATGCTTCCATGCCGGCGGTCGAAATCTGTTCGGAGAGATCGGCGGCCGGAACCATCATCTCGGCGAGCGAGACATTGTAGTTCGGCACGAAGACCACCTTGAGGAGCCCGCGCACGGAGGGGTCGTTGTTGATCACCCGGGCCACGTCATTGGCGAGCTTGATGATCAGCTTGGCATTGTGATAGCTCGGCGCCGCCTTGCCGGCGAAAAGCTTGACGCGGGGCGTCCAGTCGAGTTCCGGATGGGAGCGGATCTGGTCATAGAGCGCAACGGCTTCGATGATGTTCAGAAGCTGGCGCTTGTATTCGTGGATGCGCTTGATCTGGATGTCGAACATGGCCGAGGGATCGAGCCGGACACCCATGCGCCTGCCGACGAGATTGGCCAGCGCCTCCTTGTTCTTTCGCTTGATCGCGGCGAATTTTTCCTGGAAGGCGCTGTCATCGGCAAAGGCATCGAGCGCCTTCAGCTGTTCGGCTTCATCGAGGAAATTGTCGCCGATCGCCTCGCGGATCAGGGCGGTCAGGCCCGGATTGCACTGCATCAGCCAGCGGCGGGGGGTAATCCCGTTGGTCTTGTTGTTGATGCGGGTCGGGTAGAGCTTGTGCAGGTCGGAAAAGACCGTTTCCTTCATCAGCTCGGTATGCAGCGCCGACACGCCGTTGACGCTGTGCGAGCCGGCAAAGGCGAGGTTGCCCATGCGCACCCGCCGGTCGCCATTCTCGTCGATCAGCGAAATGGAACGGATCTCGTTGTCCGACATGTCCTTGCCCTTGCGGGCGTCCACCAGGATATGGGCGTTGATCGCATAGACGATCTGCATGTGGCGGGGCAGCAGGCGCTCGAAGAGCGGCACGGGCCAGCTTTCCAGCGCTTCGGGCAGGAGCGTGTGATTCGTATAGCTGAAGGTGCGCCAGGTGATGTCCCAGGCCTCGACGAAATCCAGGCGGTGGACATCCATGAGAAGCCGCATCAGCTCGGCGACGGATACTGCCGGATGGGTGTCGTTGAGCTGGATGGAAACCTTGTCCGGCAGCGACCTGAAATCCGGATATTGCTGGAGATGCCGGCGCAGAATGTCCTGCAGCGAGGCGGAGGAGAAGAAATATTCCTGCCGGAGCCGCAGTTCCTGGCCGGCGGGCGTGGCATCCGCCGGATAGAGAACGCGGGCCAGCGCCTCGGCCTTGTTGCTTTCGCGCAGGGCGCCGATGTGATCGCCGGCGTTAAAAGCATCGAGAAGGATCGGGTCGATCGGCTGGGCGGTCCAGAGCCGCAGCGTGTTCACCCGCGTGGCGCGCCAGCCGACCACGGGCGTGTCATAGGCCATGGCAATGACGCGCTCGGCGGGTTTCCAGATGTAACGCGGGGCTTCGTCATAGGAGCCGACCGTTTCCACGGCGCCGCCGAAGCCCACCTCATAGGAGCTTTCGCGCCGCTCGAATTCCCAGGGATTGCCGTGGGCAAGCCAGGTTTCGGGCAGTTCCACCTGCCAGCCATCGGCCATCTGCTGGCGGAAAAGACCGTGCATGTAGCGGATGCCGTAGCCATAGGCGGGAATATCGACGCTCGCCATGCTTTCCATGAAGCAGGCGGCAAGCCGTCCGAGACCGCCATTGCCGAGTGCTGCATCGGGTTCGAGCTCGGCAATCACGTCGAGATCGACGCCGAGCGATCCAAGGGCGGCGCGCACGTCGTCCATCATGCCGAGATTGGAAATGGCATCGCGCATCAGCCGGCCGATGAGAAATTCCAGCGATAGATAATAGACGCGCTTGGAATTGTTTTCATAGGCCTTGCGGGTCGATTGCATCCAGCGATCGATGATCCGGTCGCGCACGACAAGAATCGTGGCTGTCAGCCAGTCATGGGGCTTGGCGACCTTGGCGTCCTTGCCGATACGGTAGGTCAGGGTTTCGATGATTTCCCCGGCGAGAACGTCGGGGCTCGAAACACGCGGCGCAGGTGAGGGAATGTCAGGCTTGGACGAGGAATTCATGGAGGTCGGCTCTGTTACTCGGTGCATCTGAATCAGGAGGTTAGACCAAGACTGCGCGGATTAAAACCGATTAAATGCAATCTTTCTTTAGCATAAAAACCTGGTCGCTTACCCAAGAGCGAAGCCCGCCGGATGGGTTCCGGCGGGCTTCGGTTTTGTCGGATGGCCATTCCTTGCCTTACTGGGTCAGGAGGGTCATCTGCTCGGCAGCCTTGTCGCCGATGGTCTTGAAGGCCTGGACGAGCTGCGCGGTATCTTCGGCGGCAAAATAATGGGCCGCATCGGTGGCGCAGTATTTCAAGAGCGTCTGGCCCTTGCTCGGTGCCATGAAGGCGACGGTGAAGACCTCGATACCCCGGTTCCGGGCATCGTCGCAGGCCGATCTCGTATAGGTATCGTCATAGGCGTAGTTGTTGTCGCCGTCGGTCATGAAGACGATGTATTTGGACGGTACCTGGCCGTTCTTCGCCTTGTGGGCACTGTCCTCGGCCGCGGCGGACAGGCTGGTGACGGCCTGCCGGAAGGCAGCGGTGGAGCTGGTGCCGCCACTGGCGGTCAGCGTGTTCACATAGGACTGAACCGTGGTCACGCCCCAGTTGATTGCCTGCGGGGTGAGCATGGAGAGGTCATAGGCCACAGCGCCGGTGCGCACATATTTCACCGAGGGATCCGCGGTCGAAAGCTGCCCGAGCAGGGAGGCCACCGCCATCTTCAACGAGTCGATCTTGGTGTAGTAGGCGGTGCAGCTGTAGGGACGTCCCCGCCTGTCATAGCAGGTTCCCTGGTAGCTGGTATTTGTCGTATCGATCATCGAGCCGGAGCGGTCGAGGACGAAATACATGGAGAGCGCATTCTTCGTCTCCGTCGAGCTTTCCGCCGTGCTCGCCACGGAAATTTCCGCGTCGGAAAGGCCGAGAAGGCTCGCAAAGGGCGTGAGTGGCACCCGGTAGCTGGTCGTCATCGCCACGGTGTATTTCTTGCCGGTCACATTATAGGGCTGTTCCGAAATGGTAATCGTCGGTTCGGCCGTCTGTTCCGGATAGGTGGCGGCATTTTCAGCCGTCTTGCCGTCGTTGATCGCGCCTCGGAGGAATTGCAGGGAAAGCGCCCTTGCATCCTGTTCGGACTTGGCCTTGGAGGCGAGGGCGGAGGCGGCGGCAAGCGTTGCCGTATCGGCGGCGACCTGCAGCTTGTTCTTGAACATCAGCAGGTTGGCCGTATCGATGGCCATGCCCACAACGCCGATGAGCACGGGGATCACGATAGCGGTCGTGATACCGAAATTACCCGATTTATCCCCCGCCAGACGCATGATGCGCTTGAGGGGCCAACGTGACGCTATCATTGCGCCGTCTCCCATATCATTTAGGATACGACGATTTTATCGAAAAGTTATTTTATTTAAGTTTATCGGACAGATTGCATTTTATCGATCGACGCGATCTTTTTTCAGTCTGCAACCGCGATGTCCACCCGCTGGAACGCGTTCTGTCCGCCAAGGCCCTTCAGCGTGCCAGCCAGCGGGGCAATATCGGCATAATCGCGGCCGAAGCCGGCGACGATGTGATCTTCTCCGGCCAGCATGGCATTGGTGGGGTCATATTCGATCCAGCCGGCCTCCGGACCACACCAGACGCGCACCCAGGCATGCATCGCATCGGCGCCGACGAGCTTCGGCTTTCCCGGCGGCGGCAGGGTTCTGAGATAGCCGCTCACATAGCCGGCGGGAATGGCAAGCGACCGAAGGCCGGCAATCATCACATGGGTGAAGTCCTGGCAGACGCCGCGCTTCAGGGCAAAGGCGGTCTCGGCGCTGGTCTCCACATCGGTCGCCTTGGGATCATAGCGAAAATCCCCGTGGATGCGGTGCATCAGCGCAAGTGCAATCTCGTGCACCGTCCGCGCCTCGCCCGCCAGTGCCGCGGCATAGGCGGCGATGGGGGCGGCGATGCGGGCGAGCCGGGGGCTCGGCCCCAGAAAATGATGCGGGCTTTCGGGCGCGACCGAGGCGGTCCGCCGCAGCGCTTCCCGAAGATCGCCAAGGGGGCTTGCCTCTGCCCCGCGCCAATCCGGTCTTGTCACCTCGATTGTTGCACTCAGGCGGATTGTGAGGCGCTGGTGGGGCTGGCGCAGCACGAAGCCGCTGGCCTGCCCGCCGAAAAAGCCGGTGAAATCGCGCCGGCTTTCCGGCTCGGGATCGATCGTCAGGGAAAGATCGCGCACGGTCTGCCGGTCCGCAAGCGTGCCGGGCACCACCCGCAGCACATGCCGGGCGGTGGAGACGGGGTGGGCGTAGTCGGAGCCGATTTCGAGGGAGAGGTCGTAGCGCATGGGATTAGGTCAGATAGGCGAGGGCAAGCGCATCGGAAAAGGCTTCGAGCTCTGCCTCCAGCGTCTTGAAACGGGACCATTCGATGCTGCCTGCCGCTTCCTTCGCCAGCGCCCCTTCGAGCCGGTCCATATCCGCACGCAGCCGCATGCGGCTTTCCTCGCTGTTCGGCAACTGGCGTACAGAGCGGGCGATTTCGGTGATCTGGAACAGCACCGAGCGGGGATTGTAGGGATCGAGGCCCATCAGGTCGATCACGCTGGTGCGGGTGGTGTCGACGCTATAGTGGCGGCGATGAGTCATCACATTGTCGCCGATGTCGAGCAGCAGGTCATCGGCCCCCTCGGGTGCATCGGGATGGGTGAAATGGGCGAGAAGCAGCGTCATGTGCAGGCCGCGCTCCAGATGCCGGCCGATGGTG
Organism: uncultured Rhizobium sp.; assembly: GCA_945952415.1. Taxonomy (GTDB): domain Bacteria; phylum Pseudomonadota; class Alphaproteobacteria; order Rhizobiales; family Rhizobiaceae; genus Gellertiella. The sequence goes on from CAMFIF010000005.1 coordinate 152,245, forward strand.
AGGAAGCGCCAGCCCATGAAGCGATACATGTTCTCGTGCACGAGACCCGCAAAACCTGCGAGCTTGCGCAGCAGCACCGTCATGGCATGGGCGGCATCGTCGCCCGCCGCCACCTTCTCGCGGAAGCGATGGGCGGTCTTCTGCAGATCGGTGAGCGCCAGCCAGCCATCGGGCGAGAAACGGTCGCGCAGATTGCCGGCGGAATAGACGGCGCTGTCGATATTGGCGATCAGCATGTCCGGGACCGGCTGGGCGGTATCGATCTCCAGTTCGGCGAGATAGGCCGTCAGCGATGCCAGCAGCGGCAGTTCCGCATGGCCGTTTTCCGCAAGGCGGGCGTGGTAGGCGCGCAGGATGCGCAGCGCGCCCTCGGCCCGCTCGATGTAGCGGCCGAGCCAGAACAGATTGTCGGCGGCGCGCCCGGGCAGATTGCCGGCCTGGCGCAGCACGGGACGCTGTTCGGCGGCCGTGATGAGGCTGATGGCGGGGACAGGCCTTGACCCGACGATCCAGAGATCGGCGCTGCGGCCGCCCTCGTGGAAGGCGAGGAGGTCGCCCTCTTCTCCGGCTGCGGTGCGGGCAAAGCCGCCGGGCATGATCCGGAAGCCCCCGGCCGTCCGGGCGGCATAGGCTCTCACGATCAGCGGGCGGGAGATAAGCATGCCCTGCTCGAAAACCGGCGTGTAGGAAAGGTCGAGAAGCGGATAGGCGACGGCCGAGGGATCGCCGGCGAGGGACTGTCCTTCGGCCTTTCGAAAACCGCTGTTTCGCTCGAAGACCGGCAGGCCCGAAAGGGCAGGGCCGATGAGATGTTTCCCTTCGGTCACTGCGGCGCCTGCCCCGCCCCAGACGGGATGGGCCGCAGGCAGTAGCGGTTCCCGGCCGAGAAGGTGCCGCGCTATCGCCGGCAGGTGGGCGGCGACGATGCCCGTCTCAAGGAGGCCGGATCCCAGCGCATTCACCATGGTGACCGCGCCCGCCCGCACCGCTTCCACGAGGCCCGGCGTTCCTGCTAGCCCGTTTTCGTCGAGCTCCAGCGGATCGGCCCGGTTGCCCATCAGCCGCCGCCACAGGACCGTGACCGGCTTCGGTCCGGAGATGGTTCGCACCAGGAGCTCGCCATCAACGACAGTCAGGTCTTCGCCTTCGAGAAGCGTGAAGCCGAGATAACGGGCGAGATAGGCCTGTTCGAAATAGGTCGGGTCCTGCCGGCCGGGGGTGAGGACCGCCACGCGCTCGTCATTGTCACCGAGATGGGCGCGCAGCCCGTCGCGGAAGCTGGCGAAGAAGGGAGCGAGCCGTTCCACCGTGCTGCGATCGTAAAGCCCGGCAAAGGCCCGGTTGGTGGCAATGCGGTTTTCCAGCACGAAACCGGCGGCAGAGGGCGCTTCTGTCCGGTCGGCCAGAACGGTCCAGCGCCCGGCCGGATCGCGCACGAGATCGAAGGCGAGGAAATGCAGGAAGTGTCCGCCGCGCGGCGGTACGTGAACGAGGGGCCGCAGGAAGCGCGGATTGCCTGCAATTGCGGCGGGAGGAAAGAGGCCTTCCGCAACCAGCCTGTTCTCGCCATAGACATCCGCCATCACGCTTTCGAGCAGGGTGGCGCGCTCGGCAAGGCCAGCCGCGATGCCGGACCACTCCTCTTCCGAAAGCAGCACCGGAAAGGGCGACAGCGGCCAGGGCCGGGCGGAGGGGCCGCCGCCATAATCGCGCTGGTGAATGCCGGCATCGCGCAGATAGCGTTCCGCCCGGGCAAAGCGCTCGCCGAGTTCATGCGGGCCGGAGGCCGACAGCGTGCGGATCAGGTTTCGCCATGGGGCACGGACAAGGCCGTTCCCGTCCACCATTTCATCCCGGACGCCCGGCTTCGGCCGGTAGGCAAGAGGCAAATCGCCCAGATGGGGCCCTTCGCCTCTTGCCACGTGTTCATTCTTCATGCGCCCCGGATCCATTCCCGCCGTCACCCTCAGCCGAGGGGTAAAGCCATTCGGGTTCCGGGGCAAGCCCGTTACTGGCGGCCGAATTCATCGACAATGCGGATGATGTCATCCTCGCCGAGATAGGAGCCGGTCTGCACCTCGATCAGTTCCAGCACGATCTTGCCGGGATTGGCGAGGCGGTGGACTTCGCCCTGCGGGATATAGACGGATTCATTCTCGCGCAGCATCTGCACCTTTTCGCCGATCGTGACTTCCGCCGTGCCCTTCACCACGATCCAGTGCTCGGACCGGTGATGGTGCTTCTGCAGCGAGAGCTTCTTGTCGGGATCGACGAAGATGCGCTTGACCTGGAAGCGGTCGCCGTTGAGCACCGATGTATAGCCGCCCCAGGGGCGATAGCTGGTCGGGTGTTCGCGGGTGAGCTTCTCGGTGGCCGGCTTGGCGGCCAGTGCCTTGACGAGGGCACCCACGGACTGGGCCTCGTCCAGCCGGCCGACGAAGACCGCATCTTCGCTGGCGATCACCGCCACATTGTCCATGCCCTGTACGGCGAGATGACCGTTATGGGAAATGACCAGCGAATTGCGCGTGTTGATCAGCGTCGCATTTCCATCGCTCACATTGCCGTTCTCGTCGCGGGCGCCGAGCTTCCAGATGGAATCCCAGGAGCCCATGTCCGACCAGGCGAAGGAGGAGGGCACGACGGCGCCATGGGCGGTCTTTTCCATGATCGCATAGTCGATCGAGACATCCGGGCTCGAGGCGAAGCAATCCTGGTCGAGGCGGGTGAAGTCGAGGTCGCGGACGGATTTCGTCACCGCGCGCTCGACGGCGTTCCAGACCTCGGGAGCAAGGGTCGCAAATTCCTGGGCGAGTGAGGGCAGATGGAAGACGAACATGCCCGAATTCCAGAAATAGCCGCCCGATGTCAGCATGTCGCGGGCCTGTTCGACGGGCGGCTTTTCGATGAAGCGGCTGATGGCATTGGCCCCCGGGGCCACCGCATCGCCGGCCTTGATATAGCCATAGCCGGTGGCCGGTTCGGTGGGCTGGATGCCGAAGGTGACCAGCCGCTCGGTCAGCGCGACGTCGCGGGCGACATTGATCGCGCGGAAATAGCTTTCGTCGGCGGAGATTTCGTGATCGGAGGCAAGGATCTGGATCAGCGCGCGCTCGCCGAAGATCTGGCGCGCTACAAGTGCCGCTGCGGCAACGGCCGGTGCCGTGTTGCGCGCTACGGGCTCCAGCACGATGGCTGAGAGCTTGATGCCGAGCTGGCGTGCCTGTTCGGCCACCAGAAAGCGGAACTCCTCGTTCGTCACGATGATCGGCGGCTCATAGAGTGTGCTGTCGGCAACCCGGTTCAGGCTGCGCTGGAAGAGCGTGTGCTCGCCCAGAAAACGAATGAACTGCTTGGGGGCCTGCGCCCGCGAAAGGGGCCAAAGCCGGGTTCCCTTTCCCCCCGCCATGATGACAGGAACTAATTTCTGGCTCATCTCAGCACTCCTTGTAACGCGCCCGATCGGTCGGTCTCATGACCCCGCAGCTTTCACGCGCCGTATCTTCCGAGGCTTTAGACCATAGGTCGAGTTAAAGCCCTGTGGAATTTTTTGCTTCACGAAACGTGAATTCTGCCGGGAACGAACAAAACAGATGACGCCGGGCGAAGTTCCGCAGTAGGAAACCGCCGCATCACGACCTCGAAAGGCAGGGCAGGCCATGCGACATATTCTGGTGGTAGGCATCGGGACCGGAAATCCGGAGCATATGACCGTTCAGGCAATCAATGCCCTCAACCGCGCCGATATTCTCTTCGTTCCCACCAAGGGGCAGAAGAAGGCGGATCTGGCGGAAGTGCGCAGGACGATCATTGCCCGCTATGTGACCAATCCCGCAAGCCGGACGGTGGAATTTTCGCTGCCCGTGCGCCAGGTGGAAGGACGCTCCTATGTGGGCGGCGTCGATGAATGGCATGCGGCCATTGCCGAAACCTATGTGCGCCTGTTTCTCGACGAGGTCCCCGAGGAGGGAACCGCAGCCCTTCTCGTCTGGGGCGATCCGATGCTCTACGACAGCACGCTGCGCATTCTCGAGCGGGTACGGGCAACGGGGCGCGTCGCCTTCGATATCGAGGTCATTCCCGGTATCACCTCCATTCAGGCGCTCTGCGCCAGCCACCGTATTCCCCTTAATCTGGTCGGCAAGCCGGTGGAGATCACCACTGGACGGCGGCTGCAGGAAAGCTTCCCGCACCGCACGGAGACGGCGGTGGTGATGCTCGACGGCGAGCAGGCCTTCACCCGGGTCACCGATCCGGAGGCGCAGATCTATTGGGGCGCCTATCTCGGCACGCCGGATGAGGTGATCCTTTCGGGACGCGCGGTCGACTGCGCCGAAGAAATCGCCCGCCGCCGGGCGGAGGAGCGCGCGCGCCACGGCTGGATCATGGATATATACCTCCTGCAGAAGGGGGCGGATTTCGACGACGAATAATGCCGCTTCGGCGCGGGTCATGGTCGCCTGTTGATCCAGCGCAAAGACGGTTCCATGATAAAAGCCTTTCTGGCTTGCGGACCAGAATGCCCAGATGCGGTATCATCCGCTTGCCCTCAGGATCGATTGTCATGAACGCCATTCAACCGCTTTTCCGCACCGCCGACGACCAGCCCGTCCAATCGACCCGCCGCGGCGTCTGTCCGTCGCTGAGCCGTCCGATGCAGACGGGCGACGGGCTGCTCGCGCGGCTCCGGCCGGCATCGGGGGGCTTTTCGCCCCGCGAACTCATTGCCGTCGCGGAGGCGGCCTCCCGCTTTGGAAACGGCATCCTCGAGGTGACGGCGCGGGGCAATCTGCAAGTGCGGGGACTGAAGACGGAAACCGTCGAGCCGCTTGCCGAGGCGGTCTTTGCCGCGGGCATCACCGTGCTTTCGGGTCTTGCGGTCGAAACGCCGCCGCTTTCGGGCATTGATGCCTCGGAGATTGCGGATGTGCGCCCGCTCGCCGAGGCGATCCGCAGGCGCGTGGCCAAGGAAAGCCCGGCCCTTAAACTTGCGGCCAAACTCTCCGTCACGGTCGATGGCGGCGGGCTTTTCAATCTCGATGCCATCGTTGCCGATATCCGGCTGAAGGCGGTAGAGACCGCTTCCGGCCCCCGTTACGTGCTTCTTCTCGGTGGCGATGCGGCAACGGCGCGGCCGGTTTGCCAGCTCGAAGCGCATGAGGCGGTGGATGCGGTGCTGACCGTGCTTCAGGCGCTGCACCGGCTCGGCGAAACGCTCGGCCGATCGGCCCGGGGCCGGGATATCGATCCGGCCGCCCTGCCTTTGCCCGGCCATCCGCTGACCGGGGCTGAACGGCCGGTTCCGGCAGGCCGACGGCCGGCCGGTCTTCACCGTCTCAAGGGCGGGCAGATGGTGGCGGGTGTCGGTCTCACCTATTGCCAGGCCCGGGCCGCGGACCTCATCGCGCTTGCCCAGAAAGCCGAAGCGCTCGGCATCCGGGAGATCCGGCTCGCGCCGGAACACGGTCTTCTTCTTCCGGCGCCCTCGGTCGAAGCGGCCTCCGATCTGCTTGCCTTTGCCGAAGGGCTGGGTTTCCTCACGGCTCCCGACCATCCCGCCAATCATGTGGCGCTTTGCGCGGGCACGGCGGGCTGTGCCTCCGCTTTCTTCGATACGCATGCGCTGGCGCGGATTTTCATCGACAGGGCACCCGATCTGCTCGACGGGTCCTTCACGCTCCACCTCTCGGCCTGTCCCAAGGGCTGTGCCCATCCGGCCGCGACGCAATTAGGCCTTTCGGGTGCGCCATTAGGCTATGGTCTTGTCGTAAATGGGTCCGCATCGGCCTCGCCAGAGGCTTACATCGCTGCTAATGACGTGACGTCTGCAGTGGAACGGCTTGCCGCCCTGGTGCGGACCGAGAAACAGGCTGGCGAAACAGCGCGCGACTGCCTCCTCCGGCTCGGCGCGGACGACATCGCCACCGCCTTGCGACGGAAAGATTGATGCCTGACTACGATTACATCCGGGATGGGAATGCCATCTACGAAAAGTCCTTCGCCATCATTCGCGGCGAGACTGACCTTTCCCGCTTTACCGAAGCGGAAGCCGATGTGGCGGTGCGCATGGTCCATGCCTCGGGTTATGTGGGTGCAGCGGAATTCTTCGAGTTCCATCCGGATTTCGTGCCCGCAGCCCGCGCGGCCCTTCAGGCCGGCGCGCCGATCTTCTGCGATGCGAACATGGTGGCGCACGGGGTGACGCGCGCGCGGCTGCCCGCCCAGAACGAGGTGATCTGCTCGCTTGCCGATCCCCGCACGGCCGAGGTCGCCCGCGAGATCGGCAATACCCGTTCTGCGGCGCAGATCCGCCTCTGGCTCGATCGCCTGGCCGGCTCGGTGGTGGCCATCGGCAATGCCCCGACCGCGCTTTTCTACCTGCTCGAACTCCTGCGCGACGGAGCGCCGAAGCCTGCGGCGATCCTCGGCATGCCGGTCGGTTTCGTCGGAGCGGCGGAAAGCAAGGATGCGCTTGCGGAAAATTCCTATGGCGTGCCCTATGCCATCATTCGCGGCCGCCTGGGCGGTAGTGCCATGACGGCGGCGGCGCTGAATTCCCTCGCGAGGCCGGGACTTTGAGCGCGCCGGGCAAGGGACGCCTCATCGGCGTGGGTACAGGCCCCGGCGATCCGGAGCTTCTGACCGTCAAGGCCGTGAAGGCGCTCGGCGAGGCGGATGTGCTGGCCTATTTCGCCAAGGAAGGGCGGCGCGGCAATGGTCGCACCATCGTCGACGGCATCATCCGCGAAGGCATGGAAGAGCTGCCGCTCTACTATCCCGTGACGACCGAGATCCACAAGGATCACGACGACTACAAGAGCCAGATCACGGCCTTCTACGACCGGTCGGCAGAGGCCGTTGCCGCGGAACTCGAAAAGGGACGCACCGTCGCCATCCTCTCGGAAGGCGATCCGATGTTCTACGGGTCCTACATGCATCTGCATGTGCGGCTGGCGCACCGCTTTCCGACCGAGGTGATCCCGGGGATTACGGCCATGTCCGGCTGCTGGTCCATGGCGGGTCTGCCGATCGTGCAGGGCGACGATGTGCTGAGCGTGCTTCCCGGCATCATGGATGAGGACGAACTGGTGAGGCGCCTGAAGGATACGCAGGCCGCCGTCATCATGAAGGTCGGCCGCAACCTGCCGAAGATCCGCCGAGCGCTCGATACCGCCGGCAAGCTTCATCGCGCCGTCTATGTGGAACGTGGCACGATGAAGAATGGCGGCATGATCCGCCTGGCGGACAAGGTGGACGATGCCGCGCCCTATTTCTCGCTGGTGCTCGTCGCCGGCTGGGAAGGCAAGCCTTCCGAGGATTGCGAATGAGCGGCATTCTCTACGTGATCGGCACGGGGCCGGGCAATCCGGACCAGATGACGCCGGAAGCGCTGAAGGCGGTTGCGGATTCCACCGCCTTCTTCGGCTATTTCCCCTATGTGGACCGACTCAACCTCCGCCCCGACCAGCAGAAGATCGCGTCCGACAATCGAGAGGAGATCGACCGTGCCAAGGCGGCGCTGATCCGCGCTGCGGCAGGCGAGCGGGTCTGCATGGTCTCGGGCGGCGATCCGGGCGTGTTTGCCATGGCGGCAGCGGTCTGCGAGGCAATCGATGCCGGACCCGAGGACTGGAAGACGGTCGAGCTTGTGGTGACGCCCGGCGTGACGGCCATGCTCGCGGTTGCCGCGCGCATCGGTGCGCCGCTCGGTCATGATTTCTGTGCCATTTCCCTGTCGGACAATCTGAAGCCCTGGGATGTGATCACCCGGCGGCTCCGCCTCATGGCGGAAGCGGGCATGGTGATTGCGCTCTACAATCCCATCAGCAAGGCGCGCCCCTGGCAACTCGGCCAAGCCTTCGAGGTGCTGCGCGAGGTCCTGCCGGCAACCGTGCCCGTAATTTTCGGCCGGGCTGCCGGTCGGCCGGACGAGCGCATGCTCGTCATGCCGCTGGGCGAGGCGGAGGCCGAACGGGCAGACATGGCCACCTGCGTCATCATCGGCTCGCCGGAAACCCGGATCATCCGTCGGGGCGACCGGGGCGACCTCGTCTATACGCCGCGCTTCCTCTCCGCGGAGAAGAGGTGATCCATATGGGCGAGCGCAGCCGCGACCGTCGGCACGGAGGGCACGCCCGGCGGCTCCTGCCGCTCGACCATGAGAACGGGGATGGAAAGGCGCCGTGCCGCCTCGATCTTCGCATAGGTGGCGCTGCCGCCGCTGTTCTTTGCGACCACGAGCGCAATCGATTCGCGTTTCAGGAGATCGAGCTCGTCTTCCAGTCCGAAGGGGCCGCAGGCCAGCACGTATCGCGCATCCGGCACGTCGAGGGGCGGGGTCACGGGATCGACGCTTCTCACCACATAGGCGTGCTCGGGCCGGGCGGAGAACTGATAGGCCTCCTGCCGGCCGATGGCGAGGAAGATCCTCGTGGGACCGGAAGGCAGGCGGCGCACCGCCTCGGCGACGCTCGAAACGCTCGTCCAGCGATCGCCTTCCTGCCGCTCCCAGGCGGGCCTCCGAAGGGCGACAAGCGGCACATTTCCGTGGGCGGCCGCCTCGGCCGCATTGCGCGAAATCCTCGCCGCGAAGGGATGGGTGGCATCGACGAGCAGGTCGATCCTCTCCTCCTTCAGGTAGCGCGCCAGACCTTCCGCCCCGCCAAAGCCGCCGATGCGGACCGGAACCGGCTGTTGCCGGGGATCGGCGGTTCGCCCCGCGAGCGAAAGCGTGGTATCGAACAGATCGCTGCCTGCCAGAGCCTCGCCCAGCGCGCGGGCTTCGGTGGTGCCGCCGAGAATGAGTATCCGGTGCTTGTCCATGGTTGATCCGTCTTCTCCGCCGGCTGAATGCTGGCTCACTGTTATCGGGCTCGGCGAGGATGGTCCAGCCGGTCTTGGCGACGCGGCGAAGGAGGCGATCCGCGCCGCTGCGGTCGTCTGTGGCGGCGCCCGGCATCTGGAGCTGGCGGATGCGCTGATTTCAGGCGAACGCCATGCCTGGATGAGCCCCTTCGAGCGCTCCATGGATTTCGTCGAGAGTCGTCGCGGCGAAAGGGTGGTGGTGCTCGCTTCAGGCGATCCCTTCCTTTACGGCGTGGGCGTTACGCTCTGCCGCCGCATTTCGCGTGGGGAAATGCAGGTCATTCCCGCGCCTTCATCCTTTTCGCTGGCTGCTGCGCGGCTCGGCTGGGCCTTGCAGGAGGTGGAAACCGTCTCCCTGCATGGGCGGCCGCTCGATCTCATCCGCCCGCATCTTCATCCGGGCGCGCGGATAATCGCGCTCACATCCGATGAGAAGGGCCCGGCCGAGCTTGCGGCGCTCCTCACCCAAACCGGCTTCGGCGAGACCGAAATGACCGTTCTCGAAGCCCTTGGCGGGCCACTGGAGCGGGTGACGGTGCAGGTCGCCAGCCGCTTTGCGATGACGGGCATCAACAGCCTCAATGTCTGCGCGCTGACGGTCAGGGCCGGTGCGGGCGCACGCATTCTTCCTTTCGCCAGCGGGCTTGACGATGCGCTCTTCGAGAATGACGGGCAGCTGACCAAGCGGGAGGTGAGAGCGGTCACGCTTTCGGCCCTTGCACCCCGTCACGGCGAACTGCTCTGGGATATCGGCGGCGGATCGGGTTCGATATCCATCGAATGGATGCTCGGCCATGCCTCGCTGAAGGCCATCGCCATCGAGGGCGTGGCGGAACGGGCAGAGCGCATCGGCCGCAATGCCGCCCAGTGCGGCGTGCCCGGGCTTCGGGTCGTCATCGGCCGGGCGCCCGAGGCGCTTTCCGGCCTGCCGGCCCCGGATGCGATCTTCGTCGGCGGCGGGGGCAGCGAGCCCGGCGTTATGGCGGCGGCCATTGCTGCACTCAAGACCGGCGGTCGCCTCGTCGCCAATGGGGTGACGCTGGAAATGGAACGGGTGCTTCTCGATCTCCAGGGGCGCCTTGGCGGCACGCTCACCCGAATCGATATTGCCAGGGCCTCGCCGGTCGGCGCCATGCAGGGCTGGCGCGCCGCGATGCCGGTGACCCAGTGGTGCTGGATCAAGGAACAGGACGTGACGATATGACGGTACATTTCATTGGCGCGGGCCCCGGTGCGGCCGATCTCATCACCGTGCGCGGCCGGGACCTGATCGGCAAATGCCCGGTCTGCCTCTATGCGGGCTCGATCGTCTCGCCGGAGCTTCTGCAGTATTGCCCGCCCGGTGCCCGGATCATCGATACGGCGCCGATGTCGCTCGACGAGATCGAGCAGGAATATCTGCTGGCGGCGGCCAATGGGGAGGATGTGGCGCGGCTGCATTCCGGGGATCTCTCGGTCTGGAGCGCCGTCGCGGAACAGATCCGCCGGCTCGAAAAGCACGGCATCGACTATACGATGACGCCGGGCGTTCCCTCCTTTGCGGCGGCGGCCTCTGCCATCCGGCGGGAGCTCACCATTCCCGCCGTGGCGCAGAGCCTGGTGCTGACGCGGGTCTCGGGCCGGGCTTCGCCCATGCCGGAGAAGGAAACCCTTGCCAATTTCGGCGCGACCGGGGCGACGCTCGCCATCCATCTCGCCATTCATTCGCTGCCGGAGATCGTCCGGGAGCTCACCCCGCTTTACGGTGCGGAATGCCCCGTCATCGTCGTCTTCAAGGCAAGCTGGCCGGAGGAGCGGATTCTGAAGGGCCGGCTTTCGACCATCGAGGCGGAGGTTGCCAGGGACCCGATCGACCGCACGGCGCTGATCTTCGTCGGCCCGGGGCTCGGGTCGTCGGATTTCCGCGAAAGCTCGCTCTACGATCCCGATTACCAGCGGCGTTTCCGCGGGCGGGACGGGTTCTTCGAGTAAAGTCAAAGCCCGCCATTGCGGGCCAGGAAGGCGGCCCGCGCCCTTTCGATTGCGGCGCGGTTTTCCTCTGCCCAGGTCCAGACCCCGCAGAAGGCATAGCTGAGCCCATGGCCCATCTCGGTCAGGGTGTAATCCACATGGGGCGGAATGACGGGGTGAATCCGCCGCTCCACAAGCCCGTCATATTCCATCTGGCGAAGGGTCTTCGTCAGCATTTTCTGGCTGATGCCGGGCACACGCTTGCCCACCTCGGTGAAACGCAGCGTGCCATGTTCCTCCAGTGCCTCAAGGATCAGCATGGTCCACTTGTCCGCCACCTTGCCGATGATCTCCTCCACCAGTTTTTCAAGGGCGGGATCGGTGGTGTCCGACGGATGAGGGAGAGGCGCTCCGGATTTCGCCTTTTCGATAAGCTTCTGATTCATATACGCTCTCTTTCGGGTAAGTATAAATCTTTTGCGCGCCTACTTACCGAAGGAAATTATGCCCATTAGCTTGTTCCTGCAATCCCCCAGCAACAGTGGAGCCAAGACCATGAAAATGACCGGCAATACCATTCTCATCACGGGCGGCGGCACGGGCATTGGGCGCGCGCTTGCGGAAGCCTTCCACGCGCTCGGCAACCGGGTGATTCTCTCCGGGCGTCGCGCCGGACCGCTGGAAGAGGTGGCCCGCGCCCATCCTGGCATCGAATATCGGACGGTCGACATTGCGGATGCCGCTGCCGTCACCCGCTTCGCCGCCGAGATCGTCGAGAGCTTTCCCGAGCTTAATGTCGTCATCCACAATGCGGGCATCATGAAGCCCGAAAGCCTGCCGGACGCGCCGGACTATCTCGCCACGGCGGAAGAAACCATCGCCATCAACCTTCTCGGGCCGATCCGGCTGACGGCGGCGCTGCTTCCCCATCTCAAGGGGCTGGCAGATGCGGCGATCCTGACGGTGAGCTCCGGCCTCGCCTTCGTGCCCCTGGTGCTCACGCCCACCTATTCCGCCACCAAGGCGGCGATCCACTCCTATTCGCAGACGCTGCGCCAGCAGCTCAAGGATACGGGCATCGAGGTGATCGAGATCGCGCCGCCCTATGTCCAGACCGAGCTCATGGGTCCGGGTCAGGCGGTCGATCCGCGGGCCATGCCGCTTGCGGATTTCATTGCCGAGGTGATGGCGATCCTGAAAAGCGGTTCCGTGGAGGAAGTGGTGGTGGAGCGCTGCCGCTTCCTCAGGGATGCCGAGGCGGAGGGGCGCTATGCGGCCGCCTTCGAGGCGGTGAACAGCCTGCATTGAGGGCAGGGGCCGAAAGGGTGGCGACAGGGTGCCGCCACCCGCCTTCGGTCAGGCCAGAAGGAAGGCGCCGTCGCCGTCCGGTTCTGCGGCAAGTTCCATCGTGTCGCGCACATAGCGCTGAAGGCGCTGTGCCGCACCCGGCATTTCCGTCCGGGAGGCGATCCAGCCGACATAGGTGAGCGCTCGGAGCGTCATGAAGAGGGGAAGCGTCTTCAGCTCCTCGTCCGACAGGGGGCGGAGGCTCCTGTAGCCGGCCACTAGCGCATCGCGAATCGCCGGAAAGAGCGGTTCCTGCCGGTTCTTGAGCAGTGCCGTCGCGAGTTCGAACATGCGGTAGCCGAAGCCCGCATCGTCGAAATCGATGAAGGAGACATTCTCGCCGTCGACCAGGATATTCTCGCGCACCAGATCCGCATGGATCAGGCCATAATCGAAGCGCTGCCGGTGCAGCACATCCATGACCCGCTGGAGATGGGCGCGCAGCGATACCAGGCGCTCGCGCTCCGCCTCCGACAGGAGCGGGCAATCCCAGAAGCGCCCCCAGACCGGGCTTTCGCCCAGAAGTCCGTCCCGGTTCCAGTGCGGCCGGCGAAAGCCTTTCGGCACTTTCCACTGGTCGGAGGCCATGTGCAGGCGCGCGGCGGTTTCGCCCACCCGGAAGAACAGGCTCTTCTGCTGGGCCTCGTTCCATTCGAGCGGCGTTCCGGTCTGGCCGAGCGGCACGCCGGGCAGCCAGGTGAGGAGATCGGCAAACTGCACGTCCTCGCCTTCATCCGCCGGCAGGGCGACAAGGAGATCCCCCTTGCTCGTCTCGATCGGTTCCGGCACCGGCAGTCCGCTCTTGAAGAGGGCCTGCAGCCATTCGAGTTCGGAACGCAGCGCATGTTCGTCGTGATAGCCCGGACGGTGCAGGCGAAGACCGGCGAAGCTGCCGGTACCGCGCACCACGCGGAACACGGCGTTTTCGCGATACTTGATCAGCAGCGGCACGCGCGGGGGAAGTCCCCACTGTTCCAGGCATTCGCCGGCGCGCCGTTCCAGCTTGCCGATAAGGTCGAGCGGGAGGAGATCCACCATGGTCAGAGCCCCGCCAGCACGTCGTCGAGGATCGAGAGCATGTAGTCGGCATTGTCCCGGCTGAAGGGCATGGGCGGGCGGATCTTGGTCGTGCACTGGTGGATGCCGAGCTTGCCCATCAGCACGCCCCTTTCGCGCATGGCATTGATCACGCGGGTGGCAAGCTTCGGATCGGGTTCCTTGGTGGCGCGGTCGACAACCAGTTCCGCGCCGAAGAACAGGCCGGCGCCGCGAGTATTGCCGATGGCGCCGTGCTTTTCGGCCAGGCGGTTCAGCCCCGCCAGCGCATAGGCCCCCACGTCGCGGGCATTGTCCATCAGCCTTTCCTTTTCCAGCACGTCGAGCACGGCCATGCCGGCCGCGCAGGAGACGGGATTGCCGCCGAAGGTGTTGAAATAGCGGAAGGCCTTGCGGAAGGCGTTCAGCGTATCGGTGCTGGCGACGACGCCGCCGATCGGATGGCCGTTGCCCATGGGCTTGCCGAGGGTGACAATGTCGGGAACGATGCCGGCGCGCTGGTGGCCCCACATGTGCTCGCCGGTGCGCCCGAAGCCGGGCTGCACCTCGTCTGCAATGACGAGGCCGCCTGCCTTGCGCACGGCTGCGACCGCGCGGTCGAGGAAGCCCGACGGCAGGTCCGGGAAGCCCTCATTGGCGAAGAAGGGATCGATGATCAGCGCGGAGAAGCCGAAAGGACTTTCCTGAAGCGAAGCGATGGCCTCCTCCACCTTGGCTGCAAAGGCGATGGCGAAGGCTTCGCCGCCCTCGCCGCCGAGCGGGCGGTAGCTGTCGGGTGCCGGCACATGACGCACATGGCCGCCGAAACCGCCGACCGGCGGCATCCGGGTGGACAGCTGGGATACGGCGGTGGTGTTGCCGTGATAGGTGTGATCGGTGGCGATCACCCCCGTCCGGCCCGTGACCGCCTGGGCCATGCGAAGCGCCACGTCATTCGCCTCGCTGCCGGTGCAGGTGAGTATCGCCGAATCGAGGCTCCTGTCGAAGGTGGCCGTCAGCCGCTCGACATAGTCGAGAATGCCTTCATGCAGGTAGCGCGTGTGGGTGTTCAACGTGCCGGCCTGTCGGCAGATCGCCTCCACCACATGGGGGTGGCAATGGCCGACATGGGGCACATTATTGTAGCAATCCAGATATTTGCGGCCCTCCGCGTCATAGAGCCAGACCCCTTCGCCCTTCACGATATGGACGGGATGATCGTAAAAGAGCGACATGTTCTTGCCGAGCAAATGCTCGCGGCGGGCGATCAGGCGGGCGTCGTCTTGCATCATGGAGCCTCCAGTGGGGCGGGGTCAGGTCTCAAAAGGCGGCGGCTTCTTCCGGCAGGGGAGAGAGTGCCGGGGCCGGCAGGCGACGGGGCGGCTCCGCCGGTGCTTCGCGATCGGATACGGGGTAAAGCGCGGCGGAGAGATCGGATGCGGTTTCCATCACCGCCTGGCCGAGCGTTTCGATGCTGCGATCATCGACCCGCACCAGCGGGGCGGCTATCGCCACGGCGCCGACGGGCGGCTTGTTGGGCGCCAGAATGGGCGCGGCCACGCTGATCATGCCACCTTCGAGGCCCTGCCGGTTCACCGAATAGCCGAGACGGCGCGTTTCCTCGAGAAGCGCCCGCAGCGACTGGGTTTCCACGATCGTGTGCGGGGTGAAGCGCTCCAGCGGCCGCGAAAGATAATCCTCGATCAGAAGCGGCGGGGAAAAGGCCAGATAGGCGAGGCCCGAGCCGCTGGCGTGAAGGGGCAGGAGCGTGCCGACCTTCACCGTCACCCGGTGCGCCCGGAAGGACTCCTCGGCATGGATGGTGGAGAGCCGTCCCGCGGTAAATTCCGACATATGCACCGTCTCGCCGCAGCTTGCGGCAAGGCGGCGGAGCATCGGCACCCCATGCTGGAGAAGCGGCAACCGCGCCTCGCGAATCTGGGCAAGCCGAAGCGGGGCGGCGCCGATCCGGTATTTGCGGGTCTGTTCGTCCTGCTCCAGAAAGCCGAAGCGTTCGAGCTGCACGAGGAAGCGCCGGGTGGTTGCCTTGTCGAGGCCGCTCAGGCGCGAAAGCTCGCTCAGGCCCGCCTCATGGGACAGGCCGGCGATCATGTCCAGCAAAGTCAGGGCCTTGCCTATCGTACTCATCTTCTCTCCCTCCGGGCCGGAACTGAACCGGTCCGAAATACTTAACGTGCTAAGTAAATTGCACGCTCTACCGGTCAATGCAAGGGGGCATTTAACACACAAGGTTCATTTATTGAACCGAGATCCAAGACCACGGCCATCCCTGATTCCCGGTTCCCTTCGAACGTGTCGGCCTTTTGCCACACCCCGATCCGTCCGCTGCCGTACCGAACTCCACGGGCTTCCGGTCATCGGTCGGGCATTTATTTAACGTGTGAAATATGTTGACTCGCTTCTGGGCCTGTTGCATGTTCGAGGCAAGAGGAAAATGACGGTTCAACAAGCGAACCGTCCCGAGGAGGAGCAGAATGGCTGTTGCCAAGGCTGAAACGCCTGACCGTATTCTCGTGAATGGACGCATTTTCACCGCCAATCCCGACAAGCCCTGGGTGGAGGCTCTGGCCATCCGCAAGGGTCGCCTGCAGGCGCTGGGCAGCAATGACAGCATCCGGGCGCTCGCCGGCCCGGAGACGGAAACCGTTGACCTTGAGGGCCGCATGGCCATGCCCGGTTTCGTGGATGTGCATAATCACGTGCTGATGGGTGGCACGGCGGAGCTTTTCGAGCGCCGCTTCCCGGGCTCTGCCTCAGTGGACGATATCTGTGCGGAAGTGCGCGCCGCCGCCGAGAAGGCGGAACCCGGCCAGTGGATATTTGGCAGCCAGTGGGGTGCCGACCGGATTGCCGAACTGAACACGGTGGCGTCCCTTGCAAAGCTGGATGCGGCAAGCCTCGGGCATCCCGTTCTTTTGCGGGACGAGACCGCCCATAACCGCTGGGTGAATTCGGAGGCGCTGCGTCTTTGCGGGCTTTCCGACGACAGCGTCGATCCGCCGGAAGGCGCGCTTGGGCGCGATCCCGCCAATGGCCGGCTCACCGGCATTCTCATCGAATCCGCAGCCGGCATAGCCGAGCGGGTCGCCAACCAGTATTTCACCTCCGCCATGGCAGAGGCCGCCGTGGCCCAGGCCGTCAAGACGCTGAACAGCTATGGCATCACCGCCTTTCAGGATGCCGCGACGGTGCTTTCCATTCTCGAAGCGCTGCGTGCGGTGGAGGACAAGGGAGAGCTGACCGCCTGGGCGGTCGCCTCGCTGCCGCTCATCGAGCCGAGCTTCATGTTCGGCGTTTCCGGCGATGCGCTTCTTGCAAGGCGGGACGAATTCGTCAGCCGGCTGGTCCGGCCGAATTTCACCAAGATCTTCCTCGACGGCGTGCCGGGCGCCCGCACCGCCGCCTTCCACGAGCCCTATGTGGATGATCCCGCCTTCGAGCGCGGCCATCGCGGCCATACGCTGGTGAGCACGCCCGATCTCGTCCGTTATATCGACCTTTCCGAGAAGATGGGCATGGGCCTGAAGATCCACTGCACCGGCGATGCCTCCGTATCGCAGATGCTCGATGCGGTGGAGGCGGTGCGCCATTTCAACGGTCCGCCGAAGGTGCTGCACCATATCGCCCATGCAAGCTATGTGCGCGACGAGGATATTCCGCGCTTCGCCAAGCTTGGCGTGGTGGCCGATCTCTGCCCGATGATCTGGTTCCCGACGACCTTCCTCGACGGGCACCGGCAGGTAATGGGCAAGGAAAGGGCCGACCGTTTCTGGCCGAACCGCGCCTTCCTGGATGCGGGCACGCTGGTTGCCGGCGGTTCCGACTGGCCGGTCAGCCCGTTCCCCGCGCCTTTCAGCGGCATCGAGGGACTGGTGACCCGCGAAAATCCCGAAGGGGCTTTCCCGGGCGAAAAGCTCTGGGGCGAACAGGCGATCACGCTCGAAGAGGCGCTTTCCGTTTATACGATCAATTCCGCCCGGGCGGCGGGGCTCGGAGACGAGACCGGCTCGCTGGAACCCGGCAAGTCCGCCGATCTCATCGTGCTCGACCAGAATCTCTTCGACATTCCTGCGAACCGGATTTCCCACACGCAGGTGCTGACAACCTATTTCGAGGGCCGTCCGGTCTTCGAACGCTGAAGCATGCCCCGGTGGAGGAAAACCGGGTGAAAACAACACAATGAAAAGGGGTATAGTGATGCTGAAATCCATCTCCCGTCCGGCACTGACCGCCGGGCTTGCGCTTGCGGGAACCCTGCTTGCAGGCACGGCCATGGCTGCACCCACCTGCGAAGGCGGCGCCATCCAGGTCGGTTCCGTCTCCACCATTACCGGCCCGGTCGATTTCTCCGATGGTCCGAAGGGCGCCAAGGCCGTCTTCGACCAGATCAACGAGGCGGGCGGCATTTCCGGCTGCAAGATCGAATACACGATGGCCGACGACAAGGCCGATCCGCAGGTCGCCGCGCAGGCCGCGCGTGACCTCATCGACAACAAGAATGTCGTGGCCCTTGCCGGCGGCGCGAGCCTTCTGGACTGCGCGGTCAATGCCGCGACCTACAAGCGCAACGGCGTGCTTTCGGTCCAGGGCGTGGGTGTAGATCCCATGTGCTTCAACGCACCCTCGGTATCTCCGGTCAACGTCGGGCCCTACACGCTGACGACCGCCATGCTGGACTATGCGGACAAGGAGCTGAAGGACGAGAAGCTCTGCGCCTTCTTCATCATTCTCGGCGGCACGCAGGAAGCCTATGCGGCGGCTGTTGCCCGCTGGGAAAAGATGAGCGGCAAGAAGATCCACCTGATCGACATGACGCTGCCGCTGCAGGGCGACCTGACGCCCTACCTCATCAAGGCGCGTGACAATGGCTGCGATGCGGTGCTCACCAACCAGGTGGAGCCGGGCGTGGTGCAGATGATCAACACCGCCGACGCCCAGAAGATCGAGGGCATCGACTGGCTGTTCCTCGCTTCCGGCTACACGGAAGGTGTTGCGAAGGCACTGCCGAACACCAAGCAGCCCGTCTATCTCGGCACCGAATGGGAGCCCTATACCGAGGCGAACGAAGCCAACGGCGACTGGATGAAGACCATGGACAAGGCCGGCCTGCCGAAGACCGCCTTCAGCCAGGGCGGCTATCTGGCAGCCAAGGTGCTTGCCGATACGATTGCCTCCATCGAGGGCCCGGTTACCCGTGAAAGCGTGAGCGCCAAGCTGATGGAAGGCAAGGCGATGAAATATCCGCTCGCCGGCAGCGATTACGTCTTCGGCGATGCGGCCAAGCATGCGCCGATGCAGGCCACGAAGGTCATGAAGCTCAATGGCGGCAAGTGGGAACCGATCTCCAAGGATTGGTACGTCCTGCCTGCGGCCGAGTAACAGGTCCCGGCGGGCCTGTCGGACGGCGCCGTAAATCCCTCCCGGGCGGCGCCGTCCGGTTGTTTTCAAAGACTGTTGGCGACAGGAACTCGTCCCATGAATTCTCTTCTGACCTCCGCCGTTGCGGGCCTTTCCGCCGGCGGAGCCTATGCGATCCTCGGGGTCTGCGCGATCTTCACCTATCGGCTGGTGGCCGTGGTGAATTTCACCGGCGCGGCCATCGGCGCAACGGGCACCTTCATCATGGTCGCGCTTTATGAAAGCGGCGTGCCGCTTTCGCTCGCCGTGCCGGTCGGCATCCTTGCCGGCGCACTGGCGGCGCTTGCCGTCGGGCTCGTCATGGCCACCTGGTTCTCGGGCGCTGCTGCCTCCACCAAGGCGGCTGTCACCGCTGCCCTTCTGGTCGGCATCATTGCCGTCGGGTTGAGGCTTACCGGCGGGCAGCATCCGCACAATTTCCCCGACCTCATTCCGGGCTCGGCCTTCCGCCTCGCGGGCGTCGAGGTGACCTGGGCCGCCGTCGTGACCATCGCGATCTCTGTGGTCTTTACCTTCGTCACCGAGCAGTTCCTGGCGCGCACGCAGACGGGGCTCGAGCTTCGCGCCCTGTCACAGCGCCCGATGGCAGCGGAGCTGATCGGCATCCGCGTCAAGCTTCTGGCACTCAGCGTCTGGGCGGTCATGGGCGCCGTCACGGCCTTTGCGCTGATGGTGATCGCGCCGCAGCGCGCGCCGGATTTCATGTCGCTCAGCCTCTTGGTCGTGCCGGCACTCGCCGCCGCCCTGATCGGCGCCTTTGCAAGCTTCCGGGCAGCACTCGCCGGCGGCATGGCCATCGGCATCATCGAGGGGCTCGCCAGCGGTCTCGATACATTCAGCCAGTATCGCGGCGCGATACCTTTCCTCGTCATTCTCGCAGTTCTCATGTGGTCGCAAAGGGGGGCCCGCTTCGATGAAGCACGCTAGTCTCAAGGCGGCACTGCGCACGGCGCTGACGCTCGGCATCCTTGCCGTGCTTATTTACGCCTTCCTGCCGAAATACTGGATCTTCCTGGTCACCGCGATCTTCATCACCGGCATCGCGCTCCAGAGCCTCGGCCTGGTGACCGGCCGCACCGGCATGATCTCGCTCTGCCAGATGTCCTTTGCCGGCGTCGGTGCCTGGGTCACGGGCTATCTCAACGTTGCGGAAGCACCGGGCGGGCTGATCGTCTGGATCGTGCTTGGCGGTCTTGCCGCCGTTCCCGTCGGTGTCGTCATCGGCCTTCCGGCCCTTCGTCTGCGCGGCATCAATCTCGCCATCGTGACGCTCGGCTTCGCCGCGGCCTTCGATACGGTGCTTGCGACCATAACCTTCCCCGGCCAGACCGCCTTCATCCAGGTGGTTCGGCCCTCCTGGTTCGAAAGCGACGGCGGTTATTTCGCGCTCGTGATGATCGTCTATGTGGCGATTGCGGTTGCGCTGGAATTCGTCAACCGCTCCCGTCTGGGTGCCTCCTGGCTTGCGGTCCGGCATTCCGAGCGCGCGGCGGCGGCCCATGGCGTCAGCGTGCCGATGGCGAAGCTCTCCGCCTTTGCGATCAGCGCCTTCATCTCTGGCGTCTCGGGTGGCCTGCTTGCCGGCTATCTCGGCACGCTTGTGGCGGAAAACTTCAACATGATGCAGTCGCTGGCGCTCTTTGCGGTCGCCAGCATGGTGGGTGCCCACTTTACCCTCGGGGCGGTTGCCGGCGGGGCGATGATCACGCTCTTCCCGGAGCTGCTCCGCCGCCTCGGCCTGCCGCAGGATATCGGCAACGTCTTCTTCGCCGTGGGTGCCGTACAGGCCATGAGCACGGGCGAGACGATCAGCGAGACCTGGGTTCGCCTCGGCTCGAAACTCGCCTCCCGTTTCCGCCGGAAGCCCGCCCCCGTTGCCGTTGCGGATGTGAAGACCGCCCGTCCGCTCGGCGCGCCGGCCGTGCATCAGCCGGGCGTGGCGCTGGAGGTGAACGGTCTCACCGTCCGCTATGGCAACGTGCTGGCGCTCGACAAGGTGTCGCTCAAGGTGCCGTCGCGGACTGTCGTCGGCCTCATCGGGCCGAACGGTGCCGGCAAGTCCACTACGGTCGATGCGATTGCCGGCTTCCTGCCGCGTTATGAAGGCAGCGTCTCCCTCAATGGACGGCCGCTCGAAGGGCTGCTCGCCACCGAACGGGCCCGGCTCGGCGTGCGCCGCACCTGGCAGACGACGCGCATCGCGCCGGAACTGACGGTCGGCGATTACATCCGCCTTGCTGCCCCCGGCATCCGCCCCTCGGAAATCGAGGCGGTGCTCGAATGGTTCGACTGTCCGGTGCCGGAGGCGGCGATCGCCTCCGTAGACGCCGGCTCCCGCCGGCTGATCGATGTCGCGGGCGTGGTCGCGGCAAAGCCACCGGTGCTGCTTCTCGACGAGCCCGCCGCCGGTCAATCCTACGCCGAGGCACTGAAGCTCGGCGACCGGATCGCCTCGATCCCCGAGGTCTTCGGCAGCGCGGTGCTCCTCATCGAGCATGACATGGATCTGGTGCGGAAGGCCTGCTCGGATATCACGGTGTTCGATTTCGGGCGGGTGATCGCCAATGGCGCGCCGCAGACGGTGCTCTCCTCGCCCATCGTGCAGAAGGCCTATATGGGCGTCGAACTGGAGGAGCAGGTGGCATGACCGAGCTTACGATCAAGCAACTCGTCGTCGCCCGCGGCGGCATTCCCGTGGTGCGCGGCATCGATCTCACCGTCCGCTCCGGCGAGATCAGCGTGGTGCTCGGCTCGAACGGAGCAGGCAAGACGACCTCGCTGGAGGGTATTTCCGGGATCATTCCGGCCAAGGGTTCGATCCTCCTCGACGGGGAGGACATCTCGGGCCAGGCGGCGGGCATCCGCGCCCGCAAGGGGCTGCGCCATGTGGAGCAGGGCCGCACGGTCTTCCCCGACATGACCACCGAGGAAAACCTGAAGGTGGCGCTGGCCCCCGGTGCGAGCCTCGAGGAGGCTTACGGTCTTTTCCCTGAACTGGTCCAGCGGCGCGACATCAAGTCGGCTATGCTTTCGGGTGGCGAGCAGCAGATGCTGGTGATTGCCCGGGCGCTCGTCGGCCGGCCGAAGGTGATCCTGATCGACGAAATGTCCTCGGGCCTTGCGCCCGTCATCGTCAGCCGCCTGATGGAGGCGGTGCGCAAGCTCGCCGATGGCGGCATGGCGGTGCTGCTTGTCGAACAATTCGCCAATCTGGCGCTCGGGGTCGGCAACCGCGCCTATGTGCTCCGGCGCGGCGCGGTGGTCTATAATGGCGGCTGCGAGGCGTTGCTGAAGGACCCGGCGCGTCTTCATCATCTCTATCTCGGCGATGTGGCCGATAGTGTGGCAATGCATGCCTGAAAGGGCCGGCGCTTGACCGCCGGCCCCCTTTCGCGGGATGGTGACCAAGGTCCGATGAGGGTGGGAGGCCTGACATGGAACCGTTGAACACGACCAGCCTGGTAAAGCGCGAATTCAGCGCCCAGCCCTACGACAGCTTCCGGCACGATCTGCGCAGCATCTGCGGTTCCTTCAATCCGCATCTCGTGGAGAAGGATGACACGGTCTATGGCGCGGCACGGCGCATCGATGTCTGCGGCATGGAATTTGCCCATATCTCCAACGATCTCGACTATGTGCGCCGCGACTGGGACGACATCCGCCAGGATGCCGCCGAGCATCTTTTCCTCATCATGCAGATCGAGGGAAGCTGCGGGCTCGAACATTCCGGCCAGCAGAATGTGCTGGATGTCGGCGAGTGCATTCTCGTCGACAGCACGCGCCCGACCACATTCTATTTCAACGGCCGCTTTTCCAATCATCTCTCGCTGCATCTGCCGCGCCAGCTGATGTATACGGAAAGCAAGGTGGATTTCGACATTGCCCGCAAGCTGCTTGCTGATGATCCGATGGCGCTGATGCTGCGGGCGCTGATCGCCAAGATCATGACGACGCCGGAAACCCAGAGCGGCGCGCCGCATCTGCGCGAGCTGATGTACAATGCCACGCGGCAGGCCTTTCTTTCCACCGGCGTGCGCGAGGAGCCGCTCCATGCGCTCCCCGACAGCGCGACGAAGCGGATGCAGATGGTCGATCTCCTGATCGACCGGCACCTGACGGAGAGCGATCTTTCGGCCCGCTGGCTGGCGACCCGGCTTGGCGTTTCGATCCGCACGCTGCAGCAGGATTTCCAGGGCATGGGGGTGACCTGCACCACCGTCATCCGCGACCGGCGGCTGCGTTTCGCGCGGCAGAAGATCGAGCAATTGAAGACGGAAAAGAACTGCGGCACCATCGCGGAAGTGGCCTATTCCGCCGGTTTCAACGACATTTCCTACTTCAACCGCTCCTTCAAGGAGCTGTTCGATTGTGCGCCCACGGACCTTCTGAAGACCAGTTCCCCGGAAAAAGCTGACAAATCGTAAATTTTGCGCTCCGGTCCAATCCGGGGCGCGTTCCCGCCCAAGACCGACGGGGCGGGCCTTGGCCATACTCCTCCCACAAGCTACGGGAGGAGCCCAACGTGAAGCAGTATACCCTGCTGATCGGCGGCGAGCGTGTCGCCACCGAACATCATGCCGATATCCGCAATCCGTCCACCGGCGAGGTGGTCGGCCAGATGCCGCTGGCGACCGAGAAGGATCTCGACCGCGCCGTTGCCGCGGCAAACGCGGCCTTCAAGCTGTGGTCGCTGGTGCCGGACGCAGAACGCGCCCAGGCCTGCCGCGACGTTGCAGAGAAGATTGCCGAACATTCCGAAGAAATCGCCCATCTCCTGACGCTCGAACAGGGCAAGCCGCTCAACGGCCTCGGCTCCCGCTTCGAGCTGGGCGGCGCCCTTGCCTGGACGCGCCACACCGCCGAGCTCTCCCTGCCGGTCGAGGTGCTCCAGGACAATAATGAAGGCCGGGTGGAGCTGCATCGCAAGCCGATCGGCGTTACCGGTTCGATCACGCCGTGGAACTGGCCGGTCATGATCGCCTGCTGGCACATGATCCCGGCGATCCGCGCCGGCAATACCGTCGTCATCAAGCCGTCGCCGCTGACGCCGCTTTCCACGATCCGCCTGGTCGAGGTGATCAACGAGGTGCTGCCGCCGGGCGTGGTCAATGTCGTCACCGGCGAAAATGCCATCGGTGCGGCCCTTTCTGCCCATCCCGGCATTGCCAAGATGACGTTTACCGGCTCGACCGAGACCGGCAAGAAGGTGATGGCCTCCGCCGTCGCGACGCTGAAGCGCCTGACGCTGGAACTTGGCGGCAATGATGCGGGCATCGTGCTCCCCGATGCCGACCCCGCCCGCATTGCCGAGGGCCTCTTCTGGGGCGCCTTCATCAACAACGGCCAGACCTGCGCGGCGCTGAAGCGGCTTTACGTGCATGAAAGCCTTTACGACCAGGTCTGCCAGGCACTTACCGACTATGCCGCCAAGATCACCGTCGGCGACGGGCTTGACGAGAAGAGCGTGCTCGGTCCGGTCCAGAACGCCATGCAGCTCAACAAGGTGCGCGAGCTAGTGGAGGACGCGAAGGCCAAGGGCGGGCGCATCCTCATCGGCGGCGAGCCGCAGGAAGGCCCAGGCTATTTCTATCCGGTAACGCTGGTTGCCGACGTGGATCACGGCTTCCGTCTGGTGGACGAGGAGCAGTTCGGTCCGGTCCTGCCGATCATCCGCTATTCCGATGTGGACGAAGTGATCCAGCGGGCGAATTCCAGCCCCTTCGGGCTCGGCGGTTCGGTCTGGTCGGGGGATCCGGAACGGGCGAAGCATTATGCGCTCCAGCTCGAATGCGGCTCGGTATGGATCAACAAGCATGGCGCGATCCAGCCGAATGCCCCCTTTGGCGGCGTGAAGCAGTCGGGCATCGGCGTCGAGTTCGGTGCCGACGGCCTGAAGGAATTCACCGTTTCCCAGACCGTGTTGAGCTGAGCCATGAGCACTTACGACTACATCGTCATCGGCGGCGGCTCGGCGGGCTGCGTTCTCGTCAACCGCCTTTCCGAAAACCCCTCGAACAAGGTGCTCCTGATCGAATCCGGCCGTCGCGACCGCGATCCATGGATCCACATCCCAGCGACCTTCTTCAAGGTCATGGAAAAGGGCATCGACCTTCACCCCTATGCGTCCAATCCGCAAAAGGGGCTGAACGGGCGCCCCAGCATCGTGCCGCAGGGCAATGTGCTGGGCGGCGGGTCCTCGGTCAATGCGATGATCTATATTCGCGGCCACCGGAACGACTACGACACCTGGTCGCAGATGGGGTGCCAGGGCTGGTCCTATGACGAGGTCCTGCCCGTCTTCCGCACGCTCGAGAACAATGAGCGGCTGAACGGCCAGTATCACGGCCAGAAGGGAACGCTTGCCGTCTCCGATCCGCGCCATCGCCACCCGCTGACGGAGGCCTTCGTGAAGGCGGCGGTCGAGTCCGGTCTGCCCGCCAATCCCGATTTCAACGGCGCTGAACAGGAGGGTGCCGGCTTCTACCAGAGCACCACGAAGGGCGGCCGGCGCTGGAGTTCGGCCCAGGCCTTCCTGCGCGAAGCGGAGAAGCGGCCCAATGTGACGGTTCTGACCGAGCGCAAGGTGGCGCGGGTGCTGTTCGAAGGCAAGCGGGCGGTCGGCGTCGAACTTCTCGATGGCACGGTCTTCCGGGCCGATCGTGAAATCGTGCTCTCCGCCGGCGCAATTGCGACGCCGCGCATCCTGCAGCAGTCGGGCATCGGCCATGGGGACCATCTCGGCAATCTCGGCATCGACGTGGTCTCCCACCTGCCTGGCGTTGGCGAAAACTACCAGGACCATCTGGAAGTGCCCGTCCAGGCGGAAACGATCCATCCGATTTCGATCCTCGGGCAGGACAAGGGCATCAAGGCCGCAATGCACATGCTGCGCTACCTGACGACGCGGCGCGGCCTGCTTGCCTCCAACGTGGTGGAAAGCGGCGGCTTCATCGATACGTCGGGTACGGGACAGCCAGACGTGCAGTTCCACGTGATCCCGACGCTCATCGGCTTCTTCGACCGCGAACCGGAACCGGGCCACGGCCTTTCCATCGGTCCCTGCTATCTGAGGCCCCGCTCGCGCGGCTCGATCCGCATCACCTCGCGCGATCCGAAGGCGCCGGTCGATTTCAACGCCAACCTGCTCTCCGACCCCGCTGATATCGAGACGCTGGTCCGGGGTGTGGAAGCGGCGATCCGGATCCTCGAACAGCCGTCGCTCGCCCGCATCGTCAAGCGGCGCGTGCTGCCGCGGCCCGGGGTAGAAAAGGACCCGGAGGCGCTTCGGGCCTATATCCGCCAGACCGCAAAGACCGTGTTCCACCCGGCGGGAACTGCCCGCATGGGCCGGGCCGACGACCTGCAGGCGGTCGTCACGCCCGATCTCAAGGTCAAGGGCGTCGAGGGGCTTCGCGTGGCGGACGCCTCGATCATGCCGACGCTGGTTTCCGGCAACACCAATGCCCCCGCAATGATGATCGGTGCAAAGGCCGCATCGCTGATGACTGGCAGGCCGGTCGCGGGGTGAGAGTTCCGGCGGAGGGACCGCCGGCATCCATGGAGGACGGCGCGGGCATAGGAGGCCTTGCGCCCATTTAGGAGGAGAAAGACATGCTGAAAACCCTGAAGGTGATGGCCGCCGGCCTCGCCTTGAGTCTCTTGACGGCCATGAGCGCCCATGCGGCCGCATCCTGCGGCGATGGTTCGGGCAAGGCTGCCTCGGGCGAACCGATCGTCATCGGCGCGATCACCGGCAAGACCGGGCCCGACGACTTTTCGAACTCGACCAAGGCTGCCAAGGCCTATTTCGACTGCCTGAACGCCAATGGCGGCATCAAGGGGCGTCCGATCAAGTATGTTGTCGAGGATGACCAGTGGAACCCGGAAACCGCAGCCCAGCTCGGCGCCAAGATCGTCAATGACGAAAAGGCCGTGCTGATGGTCGGCAATTCCAGCTATGTGGAATGCGGCGCCAATGCGGAATTCTACAAGAAGTCCGGCATCTACGTGATTGCTGGCGTCGGCGTGCCGCGCGAATGCTTCTTTGCCGAAAACTATGCGCCCACCAATGCCGGCCCGCGCGTCTCCATGCTCGGCGCCATGGGCTATGCGCTCGACACGCTGAATGCCAAGTCGGTCGCCTGCATCGGCCCGAACATTCCTAACGTCGGCACCTGGTCCTGCGAAGGCGTGGCGCTGCTCGCCAAGGAAAAGGGCTTCAAGGCGGACGTGATCCTCATGGATCCTGGCTCTGCTGACGCCACCTCGGTGATCCTGCAGGCCGCTGCCTCCAAGCCGGATGTCATCGTGCTCGGCATGTCCAAGGGTGTGGCCGTGCCACTGCTGACGGCTGCGGAAGAGCAGGGCCTCAACCAGTCGATCACCTTCCTGTCGGCCGCTTCTGCCTATGACCTTTCGGTTCCCGCCACCATCGGACCCGGCTGGGACGGCAAGTTCTTCGTGAACATGGAGTTCAACGATCTGGAAGCCGATACGCCCGACAACAAGAACTGGCTCGCCGTGATGGACGAATATGGCCAGGCCAGCGATCCGCGCGACACCTTCGCCCAGGCCGGCTATCTCGCCGCCCGCATTGCCGAGAAGGCGCTGATGACGCTCGATCCGAACAACATCACCCGCGAGACGGCCTCTGCCGCCGTTCGCCAGGTGAAGGACTTCAAGAGCGATATCTTCTGCGCCCCCTGGTACTTCGGCGATGGTCAGCCGCGTCACAATGCCAATTCCACGACCCGCATGGCTGTCTCGGAAGGTGGCAAGTGGAAGGTGGTGTCCGACTGCGCCCCGTCGCCCGATCCGGAACTGAAGGACATCCGCGCCTTCGAATCCTCGATGAAGTGATCCCGCTTGCACCAATGACAGAAGAAGGCGGCCCGTTCCGGCGGGCCGCCCGACAGGGTCCGGTTTCCCGGGCCGACGGAGGGGAGGAACGCCGTTGAACCTTTTGCCATTTCTGATTTCCGGCCTCGGCATCGGCGCGGTCTATGCGCTGTCCGGCGTCGGGCTCGTCATTCTCTATCGCTCGACCGGCGTGCTGAACTTCGCCTTCGGTGCCATCGGCGCGCTCGGTGCCCATGTGGCCTGGCAGCTCCTGCAATGGCAGCAGCCGCTGGCACTTGCCATCCTCGCTGCCGTTCTCGTCGCCACCGCCGTCAGTTTTCTCTATGGCCGCGTCTTCGCGCCCATGCTGTCCCACCGGGATACGGTGGTGCGGGCCGTGGGCACCGTTGCCCCGGCTCTGTTCCTGATTGCGCTCATGGGCGTCATCTGGGGCGAGCTGCCGCGCCGCCTGCAGTTTCCGACCGACCAGATGTTCCTCGCGCTTTTCGGCGTGCGCCTGACCTATACCCGCCTCGTCGCACTTGTGCTGGCGATCCTCATGGTGGTGGCGATCACGCTTCTGCTCAACCGCACACGGCTCGGCCTCGACATGCGGGCGCTCGCCAATGACCGCGATCTCTCCGCCATTCTCGGCGTGCGCATCCTGCATACGGAAACGGCGGCCTGGGTGATCACGGGTATTTTTGCGGGCCTTGCCGGCCTGCTCCTGGCCGATCTCGTGCGGCTTCAGGGCACGTTCCTGACCTTCCTCGTGATTCCCGCGATTGCGGCGGCCATTCTCGGCCAGCTGCGGTCGCTGACGATCACGGCGATTGCCGGCCTTTCCGTCGGCGTGGCGGAGGCGGTGCTGACGCCGCTTGCCTGGATCTCGCCCTATCGCGCCGCCGCTCCCTTCGTCATCGCGCTTGCCGCGGTGATGATCCTCGGCAGCACGTCCAGAGCCGCACTGAGGGACCGATGAACGCCAATCCCGCTCCCCTGACCTTTTCGGAAACCGCCATGGCCGCTCCCGCCAAACGCCCAAGCCCCGCCGGCAAGCTCTTTGCCATTGCTGCCGTGATGGCCGTCTTTTCGGCGGCGGTCGCGATCGGCGCCAATGCCTTCTGGCTTTCGGCGGCAACCTCGGCGGTTGCGCTGTCGCTGTCCGTCATCGGCCTTGCGGTGCTTTACGGCCAGCTCGGCCTCGTCTCGCTCTGCCAGTTCGCCCTCGTGGGGGTCGGCGGCTGGGTAACGCTGCGCATCGGCCATGCCTATCATCCGCCCTTCGAGGTGAGCATGCTCGCCGGGGGCATCGTCGCGGCGCTGGTCGGTCTGGTCTTCGGCATTCCGGCGCTCCGGCTGCGCGGTCTCTATCTCGCACTCGTGACGCTGATGCTTGCAGGCGCTTTCCAGACGATCATCAGCGCCTGGGGCTTTCCCGATGGCGGCCCTGGCTTCCTCGGCCGTGCGGATGGGGCAGGCCGGGCCATGCTTGCCCGTCCGGCGCTGGCGGAAGGGCCGGTTCCCTATTTCCTCTATGTCTCCTTCTTTGCAACCATCGGCTTCATCATCGTGCAATGGCACAAATATGCCAAGCCGGGTCGGGCCTGGGCGCTGATCCGCAAGGGCGAGACGGTGGCGATTGCCTCGGGCGTCAACGTGCTGACCTACAAGGCCTGGGCCTTTGCGCTTTCCGGCTTCTTTGCGGGCATTGCCGGCGCCCTCCTTGCCGGCAATGTGGGCCAGCTCGACGGGCGCGCCTTTTCCGCTTTCGAGAGCCTCAACCTCTTTGCGCTCACCATCGTCGGCGGCAGCTTCCACTGGTATGGCGCGCTCATTGCGGGGCTGCTGCTGCGGGCGGTGCCGGCACTTCTCACCGATCTCGGCATCGACGGCTATGTGACGATCGGCATTTTCGGCGTCGCGCTCTTCCATGCGCTCGCCACCGCACCGGCGGGTATTGCCGGACAGATTGCCGGCCTCGTTGCCCGGCTGAAGCCGCAGGCCAGGGGAGGCAACCGGGCATGATCGAGATCTCGAACATCACCGTCCGCTTCGGCGGCATCAAGCCTATCGACCAGCTGACGGCGACGCTGACGGCGCCCGTCGCCGGACTGATCGGCCCGAACGGGGCCGGAAAGACGACGTTGCTCAACGTGCTCTCGGGCTTCGTCAAACCCATGGAGGGCTCGATCCTCCTCGCCGGAGTTCCGCTTCTATCGCTTTCCCCCCTCAGACGAGTCGAAGCGGGGCTCCGGCGTTCCTTCCAGACCGAGCAGGTGGTGGAAGACCTGACAGTCCATGACAATCTCTCGGCGATTGCCGATCATGTCGTGCCGGCCGGGGAACGGGCCCGTGCGGTGGAGGCGGCGCTTTCGCATGTGCGGCTCACCGATGTGGCCGATCTCCTCGGGGGACGGCTCAATCTTTTCCAGCGGCGGCTGGTGGAGCTGGGCAAGTGCCTGGTCGGCCAGCCGAAGCTCATCCTTCTCGACGAGCCGGCGGCGGGCCTGACGGACGAGGAAGGCGCGATCCTGCGCGATCTCGTGCTCGGCATTCCCGCTGTGACCGGCGCGCAGGTGCTCGTCATCGACCACGATGTGGAGCTCATCCGCGCCATGTGCAGCGAGACCATGGTGCTCGACTACGGCAAGCTCCTGGCGCTCGGGCCCACGGCGGAGGTGCTTGCCAATGACAATGTGCGCCGTGCCTATCTCGGAGAACTCTGACATGTCCGCATCCGTCTCCATCGAGGTCGAGAACCTCACCGTCGACCGTGGCGGCAAGCGGGTGATCCACGGGATCAGCTTTGCGGTGCGGGCCGGTGAAATCACCGCCCTTCTCGGCGCGAACGGCGCCGGCAAGTCCTCCACCGTCATGGCGCTTGCGGGGGCCATTCCGGCTGCGGCCGGGGCGATCCGGCTCGGCGGGCTGAAGCTTGACGGGCTCGTGCCGGACCGCATCCGGCGGGAGGGGATCGCGCTGGTGCCGGAAGGCCACCGCGTGCTCGGCCAGATGACCGTCGAGGACAATCTGCTCGTGGCCGCGCTCGACCGGACGGCGGCGGGCCGCAAGGCGGGGCTCGACCGGGTCTTCGGGATCTTCCCCGAACTCAAGGAGCGGCGTCATCAGCTGGCCTCCAATCTCTCCGGCGGGCAGAAGCAGATGGTCGCCATGGGGCAGGCCTTCATCGCCCGCCCGCGCTTCATGATCGTCGACGAGCTGTCGCTCGGCCTTGCGCCCGCCGTTGTCAAACGGCTCGGCGAGGCGCTGACGCTCGCGGCAGGAGAGGGGATCGGCGTGCTCCTGATCGAACAGTTCGCCAATCTGGCGCTCGGGCTTTCCAGCCGTGCCATGGTGATGGAGCGGGGCCGCCTCGTCTTTACCGGCACGTCCGATGCGCTCAAGGCCAACCCCGACATCCTGCATGGAGCCTATCTCGCGCATTGAGGAGGAAAAGGCATGGCCCAGTTTTCAAGCCTGAATGTCCAGCCGGCGGTGGAGCGGGCCGCGGGTGCGGATTTTCCACGGCTCGCGCGCCGGCTCTTCGGCAATGTACGGCTTGATTTTTCCGGAAGCGGGCCGCGCGAAAGCCGCCTCGTATCCGCCATGCTTGGCCCCTGCCGGCTCAGCCGCCTTTCGGCCGACCGTCACATGGTGCATGGCGAGCGGGTGGTGACGGGCGATGCGCCCGACATGGTCAAGCTCATCATCCAGACGGAGGGCAATTCCACCCTGCATCAGGGCGGGCGGCGCCTGCCGGTCGGACCGAGTTCGGTGGTGCTTTACGATCCCGCCAATCCCTACGTGCTCGCTAATCCGGAAGCGGTCGATCTTCTGATGCTGCAGGTGCCGCGATCCGCTGTCGCGACGCTGACGGGAGGCGGGGTGAAGCGGCCGCTCACGGCGGCGCTCATTCCCGGAAGCCTGCACCGGGTGCTGTTTTCGATGATGGAATCGACGATCCGGGAAATCGAGACGCTCGGGGAGGGCGAGAGGGCCCGGCTCGGCCAGACCATGCTGGAGCTCGTCGCCACCATGGTGAACACTTCGAAGGAGCAGCAGCGGTCAAGCTCGCGCTCGCTCGATCTCCTCAAGGAGCGGATCAAGGATTATGTGGCCGCCAATCTCGGTCGGCCTGAACTCGGTGCGCCGGAGATCGCCCGCAAGATGGGGTGTTCGCTGCGCTATGTCTATCGCGCCTTCGAGAACGAGGATATCACGCCCGCCGATTACATCTGGTCGGAGCGGCTAAAAAAAGCGCGGGACATCCTCGCCAGCCGGCCGGCGGCGCCGGGCGTGATCGGGGATGTGGCCTTCAGCCTCGGCTTTTCCTCGAGTGCCCATTTTTCGCGCGCCTTCCGCAGCCATTTCCACGAAACGCCGTCGCAATGGTGCCGGGCGACGCGGGCCGGGCGTCCCGTCTGAAAAAAGCCTGCCCGAAACCGAAGCCCAGGCAGGCTAGTCGATCAGCGCATGGCTTCTGCAACGCGCAGCGTATCGGTGAACTGTTCGAAGCGGCGGATCTTGTCGTCCTTCACGCCCCAGACATGGGCGACGCGGGCGCGGAAGCGCTTGCCGGTGCCCTTGTGCGTGGCGGTGTATTCGCCAAGCGCCACCACGTCGTCGCCGGCATCGAGCAGCCGTTCCAGCGTGAAGGTGTAGCCGTCGAATTCCTTGCCGAGGGCGGCAAATACGTTTTCGAAGATTTCCTGCCGGCCCACATAGGTGCCGGCGCAGGGGAAGCCGTCCATTTCCGTCCAGCGGCAATCGTCGGCGATATCCGCCAGCATGCCTTCGAGATCATGGCGGTCATTGGCGTCGTAATGGGCTTTCACCACTTCATAGGCAGTGCGCATGTTTCTGATCTCCTCAGACCGGGTCCTGGCCCGGCAGGTAATAGGTCATGGATGCCTTGCGGATGAAGGCTCCGGCGGGGCTGTTCTGGATCCGGCCTTCACCGGTGATGCCCAGGAATTTGCCGGTCGAGCGCATGTCTTCGAAATTGTAGAAGAAGGTGGATGCGACCGGGATCTTGAACTCGCGGAAAGTGAAGACATACTGGTTTTCCGCGAATTTCCAGGTAGAGGCGAGGTCCACGTCGCCATGGCCGCGCTGCACGCCCACCAGGCACTGCCAGGCATAGCGCTTCGAGGACAGGTAGGTGTGCTCGTAGGTGTGGTTGGGGCTGTAGGTGAAGTGGGCGCGAAGGCCGATGAGATCGCGGGTCTCGTGCGGTACCATGCCCGTTGCATTTCCGCCGTCGAGCACGCCGGGCCGGAAGATCTGGCCGACCTGCGGTTCACCGACGGTCTCTTCCTTCGAGCGGACGACGGAGAGGATCGAAAGCGCGCGGCGCGTCTCGGTATTGATGATGACGGTTTCGGCCTCGACCGGCTTCTCCGCAAAGATGATCTCGATGAAATAGGTGGAGGGGGCGACCTCGATCACCTCTGCGGTGTCATCGCCGGAGGAGGCGCCATCCGACCATTTCACCTTGCCCTTCTCGAAGGCGAGGGTGAGCGTGCGGCCATCCTCGAAACGGATGGTGTGGGAGGAGCCTGCCAGCGCATCGGTTGCGGGCAGGCGGTTGGTATCGATGCCATAGGCGAACTGGTCGTAGGTCTTCCAGTCCTTCGGATTTTCGACAGCCATGGTTTGCTCCTTATTCAACGAAGGCAAGGGTAGGGAGGTCGACGGTGCCGGCACCGCCATCGACGGTGAGGATCGCGCCGTTGATCATCGCGGCTTCGTCGGAGGCGAGGAAGCAGACGGCATTGGCCACCTCTTCCGCGGTTGCCGCGCGGCCGAGCGGCACGTCCTTCGTGACCAGCCTGTAGGCTTCTTCCACGGAGGAGAGGCCGAATTTCTCGATCAGATGTTCCATCTGCTCGTCGGCCATGGCCGTGGTCACCCAGCCGGGGCAGACGGTGTTGGTGCGCACGCCCTTGCGGCCATAGTCGCGGGCCAGCGACTTGGCGAGGCCGATGCAGGCATGTTTCATCGTCACGTAGCCGGCGGCATCGGGGCCGGCGAAGAGGCCGGCGATCGAGGCGAGGACGACGATGTTGCCCTTGCGGTCAATCAGCTGCGGCAGGGTTTCGCGGGCGCTGACGAAGGCAGTGTTGAGGTTGAGACGCACGGCCTGTTCCCAGGTCTCGTCGCTCATGGAGATGGTGGGGCCGACGCCGTGGCCGCCCGCATTGGCGATCAGGATGTCGATGCCGCCGAGCTGTTCCACGATGGCGGCAACCGCCTTCTTCATGCTTCCCGTATCGGCGGCATCGGCCGCGAAGATCGCGCCGCCGGTTTCTTCCGCCACCGCCTTCAGCGGGTCGGGCCGGCGGCCGATCAGGGCCACCTTGCCGCCTTCCGCGCTGATGCGCCGGGCAACGGCTGCGCCGATCCCCGTTCCTCCGCCGGTGATGACGGCAATCTTCTCCTTGAAACGTGTCATGGGGTCCTCCTTTGTGGAATGATCATCGGCAATTGCCGGGCAAACGTCCTGTCCCCCCGTGCATTTCCTTTTGACTGAACGTGCAAAATCGCCGGCAAAAAAAGGGGCGCCCCGAAGGGCGCCCCGGCAAGCGGCGGCGGGCTGGGGGCCATCAGCCCTCCGCGCCGGAATGCAGGCCCCAATCGGTCCGCCGGGCAAGCATGGCGGCATAGTAGAGGCCGCCGAGAACCATCATGGCGAGCGTGGCGCCGAGGCTCGGCCGGCCGATGACCGGGTCGAGGAAGTTCTGCCAGGCCACATAGACGAGGGCGAGAAGGGCGACCACGGCCGGAACCGGGAAGAGCGGCATGCGGAAGAACCCGTCCTTGGTCTTGCCGGTCTGGCGGCCGACGATGACGGCGATGCAGAGCAGGGCATAGATCGCCACCAGCGAGGTGCCCGATACGACCAGCAGGATCTCGAAGGGGATGAAGCAGGCCACCGCGCCCAGAAGGCCGGCGGCGAGGGTTGCGAACCAGGGCGTGTTCCACTTGCCGTGGACGAGACCCAGCGCATCGCTGACGGGCTTTGCCCAGAGCCGGTCGCGACCCGAGGCAAAGAGCAGGCGGGCCGTCTGCAGCACGATGGCAATCACCGCGTTGAAGATCGCCAGCGCAATCGCCAGGCTGATGCCGACCGTCCAGCCGTGGCCGGCGGTCGAATCGATGAAATACTCGATCTTCTGCGGAGCAGCGAGCAGCGCCTGCATGTCGGGTGCGCCGACGAGCACGGCGGCAAGCGGCAGGATTTCGCAGAGCGCAGTGATGAGGAGCGCCCAGATGATGACCTTGGCCATGGTGGAGCGCGGATCCTTGGTTTCCTCGGCGAAATAGGCGGCACCGCCATAACCGTTCAGCGCAAAAAGCGCGACGGCGACCGCCGCAAGCGCAGCGCCATAGGGAGCGGCCGTCAGTGCGCCGGCGGCATCCACCATTTGCGGGGCGGTGAAGATTTCGCCCAGCGTGCGCTGCGGATGGACGAAGCCGAACCCGACCAGAAGCAGAACCGCTATCATTTCCACCGCCAGGAAGAGGCCGGTGATCCAGGCATTGGTGCGGATGTTCAGCACGCCCACGCCGGCCGCGACCAGAATGGCCACCACCGCCGCCCATTGCCCATTGAGACCGGGGAAGAGCACGCCCAGATAGGTGCCGATGCCAAGTGCGATGACGGCGATGATGAGGACGATCGAAATGGCCACCATGGTGAAGGTGACGAAACCCCAGGCGCGGCCGAGCACGCGGCCGATCATCACATATTCCGCCCCGGCATGGGGAATGGCCGAGGAAAGCTCGGCATAGACGAGGGCCATGCAAAGGCCGATGATGGCGGCGAGCACCAGGCTCAGCAGGGCACCGCTGCCGGCCAGCGCGATGACGCCGGGCAGGATGATGAAGACCGACGAGGCGGGACTGATGGCCGAAAGGGTGATCATGACGGCATCGAATGCCGTGAGGCTGCGATGCAGCCCTTGGGTGTCAGGGGTGGCGTTCAATTCGGTTTCCTCCTCCAAATTTGAATGGAATTAAAATTGACAGGAGGAAATCAATTGTCAATAAAGATTCGCAAAGGCATGTATTGCTGCGGTTTCTGCGCGCGGCGGTTTTGCCGATATGAATGGAGTTCAAATTGAAAGTGACGAAGCTGCGCTCGGCAGAGCAGCGCCGCAAGGAATTGCTTGAGGCGGCCGAGGAACTGATTGCGGATCAGGGCATCCACCAGGTCAAGCTCCGCGACATAGCCGGAAAGGCCGGCATGACGCCCAATGCGGCGCTTTACTATTTCGAGACGCTGGAAGCGATTTTCGAGGATGTGCTGGCCCGCTCGCTGACGCGCTACTGCGATGACCGGCAGCTGATCGCCGACGGGCCGGAGGCGCCCGTGCGGAAGCTGAGGCGGCTGATTTCGGCCGGCCTGCCCGGCGGTCCGGAAGACCGGCTCGGCCGGCTCATCTATGAAATGGGCAGCTTCGCCCGAACCGATGCGGCCTCGGCCGCCCGTTACATCACGCTCTTCGAGCGGCAGGTGGCGATCTATATGGGCGTGCTGGAGGCGGGCGCGGCGCGGGGGGATTTCCGTCTTTCTGGACCCGCTCGCGATATCGCCCGCAGCCTTGTGGTCATGGAGGATGGCCTCGGGCTTGCGCTGACGAACAAGGTTCAGACGCTGAAAAAAGAAGAGGCGATCGCGCTTCTGGAAACCTATGCCGGCACCATGACCGGCCTGTCGCTTCGGGAGGAAGACGAGAATGATGCGTGAGGAAAATGTGCCGGCTGCCTGGATGAAGGCACCGGACGGTGCGGCGCGCGCCCGCGCCTTCGGACTGTCGCTGCGCGGCCAGCCCGGCCCGCTCAATGCAATAACCGATGTTGCGGGCGTGGAACTGGGCATGGTGACGCTCCATGAAGACCGGGACGGCAAGGCGATCCGCACCGGCGTGACCGCCATCCTGCCCCGGGGCAAGGCAGGCACGGGGGCGTCCTGCGCGGCTGCCGTGCACAGTTTCAACGGCAATGGCGAGATGACCGGCTTCAGCTGGATCGAGGAATCGGGCAGCCTCAGCCAGCCGATCGCGATCACCAACTCGCACTCCATCGGTGCTGCGCATGAAGGGCTGATCCGCTGGATGGTCGAAAACCGTCCTGACGTGGCGCGGCAGTGGATGCTGCCGGTCGCGGCCGAGACCTATGACGGTTTCATGAGCGATATCAACGGCGTGCATGTGCGGCCGGACCATGTGATCGCGGCACTCGACGGGGCGTCCGCAGGGCCCGTTTCGGAAGGATCCTATGGCGGCGGCACCGGTATGGTCTGCTATGGCTTCAAGGGCGGCAATGGCACAGCCTCGCGGCAGGTGGAACTCGGCGGCAAGACCTACACGGTCGGTGTCTTTCTCCAGACCAATTTCGGCTCGCGCGAGGAGCTGACCGTCACCGGCACCTGGCTTGGCGAGATCCTCAAGGACAACAATCCGCTGGAGGATCTGGTGCGTTCGGGCGATGCGCTGGAAGGCGCGGGTTCCTGCATCGGCATCGTGGCGACGGACGCGCCGCTCCTGCCGACCCAGCTGAAGGCCATGGCGCGGCGCGTGCCGCTCGGCCTAGCGCGGACGGGCACAACCGGCTCGCATTTTTCAGGCGATATCTTCCTCGCTTTCTCGACCGCCAATGCAGGGGTGCTCGATAGCCGCATTCCGGATGCCGATCCGGCGGCGGGTACGCCGCGCGCCTTCGACATCCTGCCCTGGCCGGCGATGAACGGGCTTTACGAGGCAACCGTGCTGGCGACGGAGGAGGCGGTGCTGAATGCGCTGATCGCCAACCGGCCGATGGTCGGCAAGGGCGGCCTTGCCATGCCCGCCTTTCCGCACGCAGCCCTTCAGGAGCATGTGCTGAAGCGTTAGCCCCTGCGAACAGGCTGCCGGCCTTGCCGGCGGCCGCTCCAACGCGTCAAAAGCGCCTGCCGCGCGAAAGGGGTGTGTCAACTCCCGTGGTTAAGTTTTGAGGTATTCCGGCAAAGCTTCGTTTACCGAGTAATCTGATAGTAATAACTTACAATCAGTTTTGCCTGAACCCGAAGGCCCGTTTGGCCTTCGACCTACAGCAGGCCAAGGCCTGCCGTTTTTCGTCATGACGACGTTTCACCTCAATTGCCGGAATCTGTTCGCGGTGGTCCAGTTGCCGCCGCTGGGAGGAATGATGTCCATTCGCGCTCGCATTTATTTCGTTGTCGGTCTCATGGGGGCCATTTGCATCTTCATCGGTGCGGTGGCCGCCTTTGTAGCCTTCCGGTTCGATTCGGAACTGGAGGCTTACCGGAATATTTCAGAGCGTGCCTATCTCGGGGAGCATCTGAACCGCCAGGTGACGGCAACCGTGATGGAAGCCCGCGGCATCTATGCCGCTGCAAACCCGGAAAAGGCAAAGAAATTCGCGGACGGGCTGATGGAACAGCTCGACGGGATCGACGAGACGCTGAATGCCTGGCGCCCGCTGGTGCCGGCTGAGGGTCTTGCCGCCTTCGAGGCGGTGGCGAGCCGGGCGGCGGAATTCCGCACCTTCCGCTCCGAGACCGCCCGTCTTGGCACGACGGTTTCCATCGAGGCCGCCAACGAGCAGGGCAATAACGAGGCGAACCGCGCCAATCGCAAGGCCTTCCAGGCGGAAATCGATGCGGTGGTGCAGGCCGACCGCGACAATCTGGAAGCGATCAAGACGGCGATCAGCACCCTTCTCAGCACCATGATCACCATTGTTGCGGTCACGGTCGTGGCGGGTCTCGTCATCGGCGGCGGGATCGCCTTCCGCATGGCGCGGCGGCAGATTTCCGAGCCGATCCAGGAACTGACCTCCACCATGACCCGCATTGCCAATGGCGATCTTTCCGCCGC
Source organism: uncultured Rhizobium sp. (assembly GCA_945952415.1). Classification (GTDB taxonomy): domain Bacteria; phylum Pseudomonadota; class Alphaproteobacteria; order Rhizobiales; family Rhizobiaceae; genus Gellertiella. The sequence goes on from CAMFIF010000005.1 coordinate 190,605, forward strand.
CGTGCCCTATCAGGGCCGCCGCGACGAGATCGGCGAGATCAGCGCGGCCGTTTCCGTCTTCCGCGAGAATGCGCTGAAGATCCGAGAAATCAGCGCCGACGACCAGCATGCCAGGGAGCGCAATGCGGCGTTCCAGCGCTCGGTGGGCGCGCTGGTGGAGGCCGCCAATGCGGGCGATTTCTCCTCCCGTCTTGCGGATGATTACGGGCGTGAAGACCTGAACCTGCTTGCCGGCAGCCTCAACACGCTGCTTTCGGGCGTTGGCGGGGCGCTCGGCGAGATGCATGCGGTCATCCAGGCACTGGCCGCCGGGGACCTTACCCGCCCGATGACGGGGCGCTATGCGGGGGCTTTCGCCGATCTCCAGGTCAACATGAACAATGCGCTGCAGCGCCTGCAGCAGAGCCTCGGCACGGTTCAGCACACCACGGCGGAAATCGGCCGCAATGCCTTCGAGCTGCGTACCGCCTCCGACAATCTTGCCAAGCGCACCGAACAGCAGGCCGCTTCGCTGGAGCAGACCTCCGCAGCGCTCGAGGAAATCACCTCTGCGGTGAAGGCGTCCAGCGAAAGGGCCGAGCGCGTCAACCGAACCGTGCAGGAGGCGACCCAGAGCGCCAAGCAGTCCGCCTCCATCGTTCGCGATGCGGTGGATGCCATGGGCCGGATCGAATCCGCCTCCAGCGAGATCACCCAGATCATCAATGTGATCGACGAGATTGCCTTCCAGACCAACCTTCTCGCGCTCAATGCGGGCGTCGAGGCGGCGCGTGCGGGCGAGGCGGGCAAGGGCTTTGCGGTGGTCGCCCAGGAAGTGCGCGAGCTTGCCCAGCGGGCTGCCCATGCGGCGAAGGACATCAAGGGCCTGATTACCAAATCCGGCGAAGAGGTCACCATCGGCGTGCGCCATGTGCAGGCGACGGGAACGGCTCTTTCGGAGATCGAAAGCCGCGTCGTCCGAATCAGCGAAGATATTCACGCCATCGCCACCGCAGCGCGCGAACAGTCGATCGGTCTCAGCGAAGTCAGCACGGCGGTGAACCGGATGGATCAGGTCACCCAGCAGAATGCCGCCATGGTGGAAGAAACCGCCGCCGTCACCGGCCGGCTCAACGAGGAGGCCGAGGGGCTCGATGCCATCGTCTCCGCCTTCCGCACCGACGGCAATGCCGGGGCCGGCCAGCGCCGAGCAGCGTAAGGCATAAGCGCCGCCAAAAGGGTGCCGGGGATTGCCCCCGGGCCCATGCGGCCCTGAAGATCAGGCATGCAGAGAAGCCGGGTGATCCATAGGGTGGCTCGGCTTTTTCGTTTCATTTCAAGGGGATCAGATGGTGGGCGTGACAGGGATTGAACCTGTGACCCCTACGATGTCAACGTAGTGCTCTCCCGCTGAGCTACACGCCCATCCGATGAGGCGCATACATCACAAAACCCCTTGCCGCGTCAACTGCCTTCTTGATGTTTTTTTGTCATGGGGCGGCGGAGGGCCGCAAATGCTGGGTTTCACGATTGTTGAAAAAGAGAATCGGGATGATCCATAAACAAAAACGAAAAATCCGGCCGGGTTGCCCGGGCCGGATCAGGTGATTCTGACGGTGGAGGTCGAGCCGGTCAGGCGACCAGCAGCTTGTTCACTTCGTCGACGAGGTCCCGCAGGTGGAAGGGCTTCGACAGAACCTTCGCATCCTTGGGCGCCTTCGAATCGGGGTTCAGGGCCACGGCGGCAAAGCCCGTGATGAACATGACCTTCAGGTCGGGATCGAGTTCCGTGGCGCGGCGCGCCAGCTCGATGCCATCCATTTCAGGCATGACAATGTCGGTGAGCAGCAGCGAGAAGGGTTCTTCGCGCAGCCTGTCATAGGCGCTTGCGCCATTATCGAAGGAAGAGACCTTGTAGCCCGCCTTTTCCAGTGCCTTCACCAGAAACCGGCGCATATCGTTGTCATCTTCGGCGAGAAGAATTTTCTGACTCATACTTGTGGGACCGCTGCTCGAAAGAAGGGAAAACTCCGGATTTCAACAATGAACGTTAGGGCGAATTCGGTAAAGATCTAGTGAAGACGCCCGGAGTCCATCCGCGAATTCACATATTTGATCATGTGGACTTCGCCTTGCCTTGCTGGCAACATGATACAGATTTGTAACAGATGATTTGATCGGGGGCCACGGGAATTGATGCCGCATGACGCAAGCGGACGCGAGATCTTCGAGGTGCGGGAGCCCTCGGTCCAGCGCATTCCCTTCGTGTTCAATTCCCCCCATAGCGGCCGCTTCTATTCTCCCTCCTTCCTGGCCCAGTCGCGCCTCAGCGCGCACCAGATCCGGCGTTCGGAAGATCCGTTCGTCGACGAGCTCTTTGCGGCCGCCACCGCCTTCGGCGCGCCCATGCTGGTTGCCCATTTCCCCCGCGCCTATGTGGACGTGAACCGGGAGCCCTATGAGCTCGACCCGCGGATGTTCGAGGGTGCGCTGCCGCCCTATGCGAATATCGGTTCTTCGCGGGTTGCGGGCGGGCTCGGCACCATTCCGCGGATCGTGGCGGAGAACATGGAAATCTATCAGGGCCGGCTGCCGGTGGGCGAGGCGATGGAGCGGATCGAGACGATCTACAAGCCCTATCACGCAGCCCTTCGCCGGCTGATTGCCCGCACCCATGCCCGTTTCGGCTTTTGCGTGCTGGTCGATTGCCATTCCATGCCGGGCAATGTCCGGCTGGCGGGCTCGGGCGACAAGCCCGATGTCATCATCGGCGACCGCTACGGCACCAGCGCCTCCGGAACGCTGTCGCGGGGGGCAATCGACATTCTCGACGATCTCGGCTTCAACGTGGTGCGCAACAAGCCCTATGCGGGCGGCTTCATCACCGAACATTACGGGCGCCCGTCGCGTGGGCTCCATGCCATTCAGGTGGAAATCAGCCGCGCGCTTTATGTGGACGAATCGACGCTGGAAAAGACCCGCGCCTTCCCGGCGCTCGTCCAGGCGCTGACCTCCTTCATGCAGCGCTTCGTCGCCCATGCCTGCCATGGCGATCGGGCCGGAAGCCTCGCGGCGGAATGAACGCTTGAAACAAAAGCGCCATTTGCTTTCCCCCACCGATGGTTTATTGAAAAGATCTCTTCACGCCCGCCGCCACCGGCCGCCATCCGAGGGATTGTCCTGATGTATCCAGATCGCGCCTTTTTCAACCGCCTGGCCGATGCAGCCAAGGCGGAAACCCTGCCTCGCTTCCGGACCGGACTGGATGTGGTCAACAAGGAGCAGAAGGCAGGGTTCGATCCGGTGACGGAAGGCGACCGGGCGGCGGAGCTGGCGATCCGCGCGCTGGTGGAGGCGCATTTTCCCGAGCACGGCTTCCTCGGCGAAGAGCATGAGGATGTCGGGCTCGACCGCGACCTCGTCTGGGTCGTCGATCCGATCGACGGCACGCGTGCCTTCATTTCCGGGGTGCCTGTCTGGGGCACCCTGATCGGCCTTCAGGAAAAGGGCAGGGCCATCATGGGTCTCATGGACCAGCCCTTTACCGGCGAGCGCTATTTTGCCGATGGCAAGGAGAGCTGGTATTCCGGCCCCGGCGGCGAGCGCAAGCTGAAGACCCGCGACTGCGCCTCGTTGTCGGACGCCATTCTCTTCACCACCTCGCCGCATATTTTCGGCGCGGATCTGGAGCGCTACATGCGGGTGCAGGAGAAGGTCCGGCTGTTCCGCTATGGCATCGATTGCTATGCTTATGCGCTGCTCGCCGCAGGACACGTGGATATCGTCGTCGAAAATTCCCTGAAACCCTATGATGTGGGCGCGCTCATCCCGATCATCGAGCAGGCGGGCGGTTTCATGACAGACTGGGAGGGCGGCCGGCCGGAAAAGGGCGGACGCATTCTCGCCGCCGGGAGCAAGGCGGTGCATGAGGCCGCCATGGAACTGCTCAACCGCTAAGGCGGTCCTTTCTTTGGGCGCGTCGCTTTCTAGAGCGATGCGCCGATCCCGTTTTCCACCGCATCGCTGCCGGGCATGAAGGCGGCTATGGCGCCCAGCGCCTGCGCACGGAAGATATCCCGTTCCTGAAAGATTTCGTGGCCGGAGCCGGCGATGGGAATGAGCTGGCAGGCCCTGAACTTGCGCGCCAGCGCTTCCTGCGCGGCAAAGGGCACCAGCTTGTCCATGGTGGGGGCGAGGACGAGCGTGGGGATGGTGATGCGGGTGAGGTGTTCGGGACGGGAGACCCGATCCATCGCCCGGAAGGATTCCGACAGCCACCGGCAGCTTGGCGGGCCGAGCCCGAGTTCCGGATGGGTTTCGAGGATAGCCTGGTTGCGACGGTAGCGTTTGGGATCCGTGGTGACCACGTTTCGTTCGAAGGGCGCGGCGCCCGGCTCTCCCGTGAGGGCAATATTGCCAAGCCCGATCAGGCACATGCTGCGGGTGAGGAAGCGGATAAGCCCGCTCGGCAGGACCTGGCCCGTAAGCCCCAGAAAGGGCGCGCTCAACGCCATGCGCTCGATGCGGCTTGCGAGATAGGGGGCGGCCGAAAGCGCAATCAGCGCGCCGGTCGAATGGCCGATCAGGAAGAAGGGCAGGCGCGTATCGGGCAGCACGATATCGGTGAGGAAGATCGAGAGATCCTTTTCGTAATCGCCGAATCGGCGGACGTGCCCTCGGCGTTCGTTGGGCAGCATCCGGCCCGAACCGCCCTGGCCGCGCAAATCGAAGGTGGCGACCCAGAGGCCCTGCGCGTTGAGATCGCGGATCGTCTCGAAATATTTCTCGATGCATTCGTTCCGGCCCTGAAGAAGCACCACCGTGCCCTTGGCGACCGAATGGGACGAGCGGAAGATCGCATAGCGCAGCCTGACTCCGCCATGGCCGGTAAATGTGCCCGCGAGATGGTTTTCCGGCACCGGATTGTCGGGAGTGGAGCGGAGAATGGGTTCCATGAAGGCAATCGCGGTGAGGAGGGGAGGCGCTTGTCCTATGGGTAGCGCCGGCCGGAAAGGCGGTCAAAGAAAAAGAGCCGGAACGCGTCATTTTTGGGGGCGGCGCACGTTCCGGCTCTTCAGTCTGTACCGGTGATATCGGGGGCGATGCACCGGCGGTCAGGAGTGTTGTCCTCCTGTGATCCAGTCCTATCCGCCTGCGGCTGAACCCTTTCCAAATGGCCGGTTCATCGGGCGTTCAGCTTGCGGGGGAAATCGGTTTCCGCCTCTTGAAACGCCCAAAAGCATTTCCCATCTCCTTTTTGCGGGTGCCGGAAAGGGCCCGCAGCGCTCCCCGGAAATTGCCAAGAACGGGATTTGGGGGAGCCAGCAGAAACCGCTAACCGTCGCTCACAGGAGGACAACCATGCGTCACGTCGATTTTGCTCCGCTCTATCGCTCTACCGTCGGCTTCGACCGTCTTTTCAACATGCTTGACGGTGTCGGGCAGCCCGAGCAGTCCTATCCCCCCTACAATATCGAACGCACCGGCGAGAACACCTATCGCATCACCATGGCCGTTGCCGGTTTTGACGAGAAGGAACTCTCCATCGAAGCCCATGCCCATGTGCTGACGGTCAAGGGCGAGAAGGCCGAAGAAACCGCCGGTGAGACCGAATATCTCTATCGCGGCATTGCCAAGCGCGCCTTCGAGCGCCGCTTCCAGCTCGCCGATCATGTGGAAGTGCAGTCCGCCTCGCTGAAGAACGGTCTCCTCCATATCGACCTGTTGCGCAACATTCCGGAAGCCATGAAGCCCCGCCGGATTGCGATCGCCGCCGATGCCACGGGCGCCAAGTCGATCGAGGGCCAGGTTTCGGTCAACTAAGACAGGACGAGCGCGGCCTCCCACGCGCCGAAGAGCCTCCCTTCCTCGCGGAAGGGAGGTTTTTTGTTGCACGCTCTCAGCCGAGATGGGCAAGCAGCTGGTCGACCTGCTCGCCCGATGTGGCAAAGCTGGTGACGAGGCGGACCAGAACCTCGTCCGGGCCGGCAAGATCTGGCCGGTCGGCGGGGACCGGCCAGTCATAGAAGGTGGCGCCGGCGGCAAAGGCCGCTTCCATGGTGGCGCGGGGCATGACGGCGAAGACCTCGTTCGCCTGCGTTTCCCAGGCATTGCGGCACCGGTTCGAGCGGGCAAGCCCCTCCCGCAGCCGATCCGCCATGGCATTGGCATGGGCGGCGAGGTCGAGCCAGAGACCGTTTTCCAGATAGGCATCGAACTGGGCGGCGATGAAGCGGGATTTGGAGAAGAGCTGCGCCGAGCGCTTGCGCAGATAGGGCATGTCGCGCGCAAGCTCCCGGTCGAAGAAGACAAGCGCTTCGGCCATCCAGCAGCCATTCTTGGTGCCGCCGAAGGAGAGGATGTCGACGCCGCGCTTCCAGGTCATGTCCGCGGGGGTGCAGCCGAGTGCGGCGAGCGCATTGGCAAAGCGCGCGCCATCCATGTGGAGCGGCAGGCCGCGGCCTGCGGCGACCGCCTTCACCGCGTCGATTTCCTGAAGAGTATAGACGGTGCCGAATTCGGTGGCCTGGGTAATGCTGACGGCCGCTGCCTGTCCGAAATGCACGCCGCCATCCGGAAAACGTGCGATTGCGGCGGCAAGCGCCTCAGGGTCGAGCTTCGCATTTGCGCCGCCGACGGGATGGAGCCGGGCGCCATGGGCGAAAAAGCCCGGCGCGCCGCATTCATCGGTGTGGATATGGGCCTCATGATGGCAGAAGGTGAGGCCGCCCGGCTTCGTCACGCTTGCGAGCGCCAGCGAATTTGCCGCCGTACCCGTCCCGACGAAGAAAACCGCGACATCCTTCTCGAAGATTTCGCTGAAGCGTTCATCGACCTTCCGGTCGAGCGCGCTGGTGCCATAGGCGGAGGCAAAGCCCTCCGATGCCTCAAGAAGTCGTCTTGCAATCGCCGGATGGGCGCCCGCCCAGTTGTCGGAAGAAAAATACATCGGAATGAACCTGTCAGGGGATGATCTCAAGCGCGGAACCGGCAGCTTAATCCAACAGGGACCTGGATCAACCATTCCGGGCTGACCTTTTATACGGATGCATAGTTTTGAAATTAACATGCGTAACGGTGACATTCAGCGACATAAAATTTCGGGCTCTGTCACTCCCATGTAATCTTGCTGCGCAAATTTCTCCCCGAAGCCAAGAAAGCGCTTGCTAAAGCGCCACCGGTCTGGCATAGAAAACTCGAAATTAGGACAGTCTTGCTGTCCTAATTTCTCGAAAATGCCGGTGCTTGGATCGTCCGGACGAGGGGCGTGTCTGTCGCAGACGGCAAAAGATAAATCGATTTGAAGGACTTGCGGCCGTGCCGCGGTCCGTTGGGCTGTCCGGGATGTTCCCGGCGGCGAGCCGACAGGAGAAGACGATGTCCGATCACGAGTTCCAGGGGCGCCACGCCAGCGAAACCACTGTAACGGCGGCGCGTTTGGCCAAAACGGCTGGCCGGACCTATGAGGGCCTGCCCCGGGCGCAGGGTCTGTACGATCCTGCCAACGAGCATGATGCCTGCGGCGTCGGCTTCATCGCCCACATGAAGGGGCAGAAGTCGCACCAGATCGTCAAGGACGGTCTCTTCATGCTGGAGAACCTGACCCATCGCGGCGCCGTCGGCGCCGATCCGCTGATGGGCGACGGTGCGGGCATTCTCGTGCAGATCCCGGACCGCTTCTTCCGCGAGGAAATGGCCAGGCAGGGCGTCATCCTGCCGAAGGCCGGGGAATATGCCGTCGGCTATCTGTTCATGCCGCAGGACGATGGGCTCATCGCCCATTTCAAGGACGTGATCGCGGATGTGGTCGCGGAAGAGGGGCAGGTGCTGCTCGGCTATCGCGACGTGCCGGTCGACAATTCCTCGCTCTCCAAGGCGCCCGACATTGCCGCGACCGAGCCGCGCCATATCCAGGTCTTCATCGGCGCCGGCCGCGATGCCGCCACCAATGACGAGTTCGAGCGCCGGCTCTTCACGCTCCGCAAGGTGATCTCCAACCGCATCTATGCGGAAGCCGATGGCGGCGACCTCGGCTTCTATGTCGTGTCGCTCTCCACCCAGACCGTCGTCTACAAGGGCATGTTCCTCGCCTATCAGGTGGGCGCCTATTACAAGGACCTCGCCGATCCGCGCTTCGAATCGGCCGTGGCGCTCGTGCACCAGCGCTTCTCCACCAACACTTTCCCGTCCTGGAAGCTCGCCCATCCCTACCGGATGGTTGCCCATAACGGTGAGATCAACACGCTGCGCGGCAACGTCAACTGGATGGCGGCGCGTCAGGCCTCCGTTTCCTCGCCGCTCTTCGGTGAGGATATTTCCAAGCTCTGGCCGATCTCCTACGAGGGCCAGTCGGATACGGCCTGCTTCGACAATGCGCTCGAATTCCTCGTCCGCGGCGGCTATTCCATGGCTCATGCGGTGATGATGCTGATCCCCGAAGCCTGGGCGGGCAACCAGTCCATGTCGCCCGAGCGGAAGGCCTTCTACGAATATCATGCGGCCCTGATGGAGCCGTGGGACGGTCCCGCTGCCGTTGCCTTCACCGATGGCCGGCAGATCGGCGCGACGCTCGACCGCAACGGCCTGCGTCCCGCCCGCTACATCGTGACCGACGACGACCGCGTCATCATGGCCTCCGAAGCAGGTGTGCTTCCGGTGCCGGAAGAGAAGATCGTCAAGAAGTGGCGCCTCCAGCCGGGAAAGATGCTGCTGATCGACATGGTCAAGGGCCGCATCGTTTCCGACGAGGAAGTGAAGTCTGAACTTGCGACCGCCCATCCCTACAAGGACTGGCTCGACCGCACCCAGCTGATCCTCGAGGAGCTTCATCCGGTGGAGCCGCGCGCGCTGCGCCGCGACGTCTCGCTGCTCGACCGCCAGCAGGCCTTCGGCTACACCCAGGAGGATACGAAGCTCCTGATGTCGCCGATGGCGACGACCGGGCAGGAAGCCGTGGGTTCCATGGGGACCGATACGCCGATTTCGGCCATGTCGTCCAAGCCGAAGCTGCTCTACACCTATTTCAAGCAGAACTTCGCCCAGGTGACGAACCCGCCGATCGATCCGATCCGCGAAGAGCTTGTCATGAGCCTCGTCTCCTTCATCGGCCCGCGTCCGAACATTCTCGACCATGGCGGTGCAGCCAATGCCAAGCGCATGGAAGTGCGCCAGCCGATCCTGACCAATGGCGATCTGGAAAAGATCCGCTCCATCGGGCACACGGAAGACCGGTTCGACACCAAGACGCTCGACTTCACCTATGATGTCTCGCGCGGTGCGGAAAGCATGCCGGAAATGCTCGACCGGCTCTGCGAGCGCGCCGAGCAGGCGGTCGCCAGTGGCTACAACATCATCGTGCTTTCCGACCGCCAGGTGGGCCCCGACCGTATCGCCATTCCGGCGCTGCTGGCGACCGCTGCCGTGCACCATCATCTGATCCGCAAGGGCCTGCGCACCTCGGTCGGCCTCGTAGTGGAATCGGGCGAGCCGCGCGAAGTGCATCACTTCTGCTGTCTCGCCGGCTATGGCGCCGAAGCCATCAATCCCTACCTTGCCTTCGACACGCTTCTCGACATGCACAAGCATGGCGCCTTCCCGCCGGAGGTGGACAAGGACGAAATCGTCTCCCGCTACATCAAGGCGGTGGGCAAGGGGATACTCAAGGTCATGTCCAAGATGGGCATCTCCACCTACCAGTCCTATTGCGGCGCGCAGATCTTCGA
>CAMFIF010000006.1 GCA_945952415.1 uncultured Rhizobium sp.
CGGCCTCTGCAACCGGCTTAGCGTGCTTTATTTTCCGTTTTCTGAGACGACCCCGCATAGGAAAAACAGTCGCCCATGTTGAGCCCCGCCGGATGCCGGCCCTTGCCGAACTGGCCGAAGGCCCGCTCCGCCGCCTCATAATGCCGCTCGCCAAAGGCCGTGGCGCTGAGATTGGGCAGATGGGCAAGCGTTCTCACGATCTCCGCCGCATTGGCAAATCCCCGGCCGGTCAGCACCATCCGGGTTTCGAGAAGGGTCGGCCAGCCGATCACGACCGGATCGCGCGTCACAAGCGCATGAAACCGCTCGGCCTCAGGCTCGTCCAGCGCCATGGCCAGCAGCACCGACGTGTCGATGGCGATCATTTGGGCAGGCCGAATTCATCGTAAAGATCATCATGCGCGGATGTGGTGCCGGGCGCCACCGACCGACGCCCCTCCGCCATCAGCCGCCGAAGCGCATCCCCCGGCACTGGCGCAGCCTTGTCCTCGAGATCCCGCTCGTAACGCTCAAGCGCGAGCTCGACGAGCTTGTTGATCGGCTGCCCCGTGCGCCGTGCCAGCGCATGGGCCAGATCCCGCGCCCGCGCGCTGCGGACAGAGAGTTGCGGTTCGCTCATCGGGCGCTCCATGAAAAGGGTTTGTGGCTTTGAACATAGGCGAACAGCAGGCAGATGGCAAGGTTTTCACGTCAGATGGCTCATTATCGATACTTGAAACTTATCGCTGGTTATAGAGGAACTTTCCTGTTGTCGTGAGTAATAATACAAAAACCCATTTTAAATACGATGTAGATTACAAAAGCAAACCAAACCAGATACTTATAGTTTTCTCTTCTTCTTTCCTGGGGGTTCTACCGGAGCATCCCGATGGGTGTCGAGCGCGAAGGAAGCCTCCGATCTGCATGGCCGAAAAGGTCTCGGTTATGGCCAGAATTGTCACGATTTCGCAGAGGGGGGTGATAGGCTCCACTGTATCGAGAACGGGGGATGCCGAGCATGCGATATTCGGGCTTGAGGGTCATGGTCGAGGCCCTGACGGGGCATCGTGGCTGGAAGCCCGTATGGCGGGATCCGGCGCCGCAGGCGCGGTATGACTTCGTGATTGTCGGCGGCGGCGGGCATGGGCTGGCAACGGCCTATTATCTGGCCAAGGAATTCGGCAAAAGCCGCATTGCGGTCCTGGAAAAGGGCTATCTCGGCGGCGGCAATGTCGGGCGCAACACCACCATCATCCGCTCTAATTACCTGCTCGATGGCAACGAGCCCTTCTACGAATTCTCGCTGAAGCTCTGGGAGGGGCTGGAGCAGGATTTCAATTACAATGCCATGGTGAGCCAGCGCGGCATCATCAATCTCATTCATACCGACGCCCAGCGCGACGCCTTCACGCGGCGCGGCAACGCGATGATCCTCAATGGCGCGGATGCGGAGCTTCTCGATCGCGAACAAGTCAGGTCCCTGTATCCCTGGCTGAACTTCGATAATGCCCGTTTCCCCATCAAGGGCGCGCTGATGCAGCGTCGCGGCGGCACCGTGCGCCATGATGCGGTGGCCTGGGGCTATGCGCGCGGGGCGGACATGCGCGGCGTCGACCTCATCCAGAATTGCGAAGTCACAGGCATGCGGATCGAAAACGGAAAGGTGCTGGGCGTCGAGACCACCCGCGGCTTCATCGGCGCCGGCAAGGTGGGGGTCGCGGTTGCAGGTTCCTCCTCGAAGGTCATGGCCCATGCGGGCATGCGACTGCCGATCGAAAGCCACGTGCTGCAGGCCTTCGTCTCGGAAGGGCTGAAACCCTTCATCGATGGCGTGATGACCTTTGGCGCCGGCCATTTCTATGTCAGCCAGTCGGACAAGGGCGGTCTCGTTTTCGGCGGCGATATCGACGGCTACAATTCCTATGCCCAGCGCGGCAATCTGCCCGTCATCGAGGATGTGGCTGAAGGCGGCATGGCGCTGATGCCGGCGATCGGGCGCGCGCGGCTGCTGCGCACCTGGGGCGGCATCATGGACATGTCCATGGACGGCTCCCCGATCATCGACCGCACCCCCGTGGAAGGGCTCTATTTCAATGGCGGCTGGTGTTACGGCGGCTTCAAGGCAACGCCCGCATCCGGCTGGTGTTTCGCCCATCTGCTCGCAAGGGACGAACCGCATGTGACCGCCCGCGCCTATCGCTTCGACCGGTTCCTGAAGGGGCTGATGATCGACGAAAAGGGCCAGGGCGCGACCCCGAACCTGCATTGAGAGGACGCCATGATCATCAATCATCCCATCCTCGGCCCGCGTGACGCACAGGAATTCGTCTATCTCGGCGATGCGGCCCTCATCAACCGTCCCGATGGCATGACCGCCGGGATCGAGGCCTTTCACGACTATCTCTATGTCAGGGACAACCCCGCGGGAGAGCATCGCGAGCTTTGGTATCACGAGCAGGGCGACCGCTCCTGGCTGGTGGTCACGCGCAATACGGTAACCCATGAAATCATCAAGGTGGAACTCGCCCGGGATGTGGCGAAGGCGGCGGGGCGAACGAAATGAGCCAGCAAAATCGCATGTCCGGCGGCCAGATCGACCGGTCCAGAACGCTCCGCTTCACCTTCGACGGCGTTTCCTATGAGGGCCATCCCGGCGATACGCTCGCCTCGGCGCTGCTTGCCAACGGCGTGCGGCTGATGGGCCGCAGCTTCAAGTATCACCGGCCGCGCGGCCCGCTTTCCGCCGGTTCGGAAGAACCGAATGCGATCGTCGAACTGCGCACCGGCGCCCGGCAGGAGCCGAACACCCGCGCGACCGTTGCCGAACTCTTCGACGGGCTGGAAGCGAAAAGCCAGAACCGGTGGCCCTCGCTCGCCTTTGATGCGCTTGCCATCAACGACCGGCTGAACAGCTTTTTCACCGCCGGTTTCTATTACAAGACCTTCATGTGGCCCGCCTCCTTCTGGGAAAAGGTCTATGAGCCGATCATCCGGCGGGCCGCGGGCCTCGGCAGCCTCACCCGGCAGGAGGACCCCGACAGCTACGACAAGGGCTTTCTCCATTGCGATCTCCTTGTCATCGGCGGCGGACCGGCTGGCCTGATGGCGGCGCTCGCCGCCGGGCGGGCAGGGGCGCGCGTCATCCTTGCCGATGAGGACTTCCGCTTCGGCGGGCGCCTGAATGCGGAAACGCTCACCGTCGGCGGCAAGCCCGGGGCGGACTGGGCAGCCGGTGTGGTCGATGAACTGCGGTCCATGCCCAATGTTCGCCTGATGATACGCACCACCATTATCGGCGCCTTCGATCACGGCATCTACGGGGCGGTTGAGCGGGTTTCCGATCATCTGGCGGTGCCGGCTCCGGGCAAGCCGCGCCAGACGCTCTGGCGCATTTACTCGCGCCGTGCCCTGCTGGCGGGCGGGGCGACCGAGCGGCCCATTGCTTTCGAGAACAATGATCGCCCCGGGATCATGCTGGCCGGTGCGCTGCGCGCCTATGCCAACCGCTTCGGCGTGAAGGTGGGTGAGCGCGTTGCGGTCTTCACCAACAATGAGGACGGCCTGCGCACCGCGCGGGACCTGCAGGCTAGGGGCGTGGATGTGGTTGCGGTGGTCGATGCGCGCAGGGACGGTGCGCTTCTGCCCGGCATCCGGCATCTCAAGGGCGCCGAGATCGTCGATGCGGGTGGCCGACTCGGGCTCCGCTCCATCACCGTCCGGCAGGCAAACGGCCAGACGGAAACGCTTGATGTGACAGCGCTTGGCGTGTCCGGCGGCTGGAACCCCAATGTGAACATCTCCTCTCACCGCCGGTCGAAACCCGTCTGGAACGAGACGCTGCAGGCCTTCGTGCCGGGCGAGGGCGGTCCGGCCGGACTGGTTGCGGCCGGGGCGGCGGCGGGTCTCATGTCCACCCATGGGGCGCTCGTTTCCGGCCAGAAGGGGGCGCTTGCCGCGCTCGGCGAACTGGGCCTGTCGGGGGCATCCGATACCATCCCCGAGGCGGAAGATGCACCCGTGTCGATCACGCCGAAATGGTATGTCCACTCCGGCAAGGGCCGAGCCTGGATCGATCCGCAGAACGACGTGACGGTCAAGGACGTGAAGCTCGCCCACCAGGAGAACTTCACGTCGGTCGAGCATCTGAAGCGTTACACCACGCTCGGCATGGCAACGGACCAGGGCAAGACCGGCAATGTTCTGGGGCTTGCCGTGATGGCCGGACTGACCGGGCAAACCATTCCGGAGACCGGCACGACCATCTATCGCCCGCCCTATACGCCGGTTGCCCTGGGGACGCTGGCCGGGCGCTCGCGCGGCAAGGAATTCAAGCCCTTCAGGCTGACGCCCTCGCACAAGTGGGCCGAAGAACAGGGCGCCGTCTTCGTCGAAGTCGGCATGTGGCTGCGCACCCAATGGCTGCCGAAGCCTGGCGAGACCCATTGGCGCCAGAGCGTCGACCGGGAGGTGCTGGCGACCCGCAAATCCGTTGGCATCTGCGATGTGACGACGCTTGGCAAGATCGACATTCAGGGCACCGATGCCGGTGCCTTCCTCGACAAGGTCTATTGCAACACCTTCTCGACCCTTGCCGTCGGCCGCTGCCGCTACGGGCTGATGCTGCGCGAGGACGGTATGGTCTTCGATGACGGGACCACTGCCCGCATGGACGAGACCGAATATGTGATGACCACGACCACGGCGAATGCGGTGACGGTCTTCCGCCATCTCGAATATTGCCGCCAGGTGCTGTGGCCCGAGATGGATGTGCAGCTGATCTCCACCACCGAGGCCTGGGCGCAGTTTTCCGTTGCGGGCCCCAATGCCCGGCGGCTTCTGGAAAAACTGGTGGACCAGGATATTTCCGATGCGGCCTTCCCCTATATGGCCGCCGGAAACATCACCATCGGCGGTTTGCGGGCGCGGCTCTTCCGCATCAGTTTTTCCGGCGAGCTGGCCTATGAAATTGCCGTGCCCACCCGCTATGGGGACGCGCTGCTCCGCCGGATGCTGGAGGCGGGTCGCGAATTCGATGCGATTGTCTACGGCACCGAAGCGCTCGGCGTCATGCGCGTCGAAAAGGGGCATGTGGCGGGCAACGAGCTCAACGGCCAGTCCACGGCGCTCAATATGGGGCTCGGCAAGATGGTGTCGCGCAAGAAGGACTCCATCGGCATGGTGCTTTCGCAGCGCGAGGGCATGAACGATCCCGAAGGCTACCGCCTCGTCGGCGTCAAACCGGTGGACAAGACCGCGACGCTGACCGCCGGCAGCCATTTCCTTGAAATCGGTGCGGCTCCTGTTATCGCCAATGATGGCGGCTGGCTGACCTCCAAGGTCTATTCGCCCCATCTGGGATGCGAGATCGCGCTCGGTTACCTGAAGGCCGGAGACCGGAAGATCGGCCAGCGCATGCGGGCGGTGAACCTGCTGGCGAAGACGGAGACCGAAGTGGACATCGTCTCCCCGCATTTCTTTGATCCTGAAGGGGAGAGACTCCGTGGCTGAACCGTTGCACGCGCTGACCGCCCTTGGCCATGCGGCCCCGAAAACCGTGACCATCGGCGCCGTCAGCATCATCGAGCGCTTTGACGTGGCTCTTGCATCGCTGGCCATCCGCAAGGGGCGGGAAGCCGAGGTGCGGGCGCTTGCGGCAAAGGCCGGCCTGCCCCTGCCGGACCCGGCGCGCTTTGCGGCCGGACCATCCTTCTCCGCCTTCTGGGTTGCCCCGGACATGTGGTTCGTGGAGGCCGATCATTCGACCCATGAGGATATTGCCGGAGCGCTGAAGCCGCTTTTCGGCGATGCCGCCTCGATCACCGAGCAGACGGATGCATGGGTCCGCTTCGATCTCAGGGCAGAGGATCTTCAGGGCCTTCTCGAGCGGCTGTCGAACGTGGATTTCGCGCGGGCTGCCGACGGCTTTGCCAGCCGCACGGTGATCGAGCATATCGGCTGCTACCTGATCCGGCACGGAGCCGGTTCGGTCACGCTTTATGGTCCGCGCTCCTCGGCGGCCAGCCTTCTGCACGCTCTGGAGGTGACGGCCCATTCCATCGCCTGATCCCCGCCTTGCGACCGCTGGTGTTTCCCTGTAGGAAAAACGACGAGCTTTTTTCAGGAATGCACTCATGTCGGACGACCAACAGGCCCCCCTGCCGCGCGTAAAGCCGGCTTTTGATCAGGATCCGCACCGGGTCCGGGAAATCAGCGAGCGCAATCTGGAGGCGGCGATCGGGCGGGAGGTGCGCAATTTCCGCCGCCAGCTCGGCATGACGGTGGCCGATCTGGCGAGCGCCACGGGGCTTTCCATCGGCATGCTTTCCAAGATCGAGAACGGGAACACATCGCCGTCGCTGACGACGCTGCAGGTTCTGTCGCATGCCTTTTCCGTGCCCGTCACCGCGTTTTTCCGCAGCTATGAGGAACGCCGCGAGGCCCAGCACGTGAAGGCCGGGGAGCATATCGAAATCGAGCGGCGCGGTACCCGCGCCGGCCATCAGTATAATCTGCTTGGCCATATCGGATCGAATTCGTCGGGTGTTACGGTCGAGCCCTATCTGATCACGCTGACGACCGAGAGCGACACGTTCCCCGCTTTCCAGCACGAGGGGCTGGAGCTGCTCTACATGCTGGAAGGCGAGGTGGATTACCGGCATGGCGACCAGATCTATCCGCTGAAGCCCGGCGACAGCCTGTTCTTCGATGCGGATGCGCCGCACGGGCCGGAAACGCTGGTGAAATTGCCGGCACGCTATCTTTCGGTCATTTCCTATCCGCAGGGATAGGTGCAGCATCCGCGTTCAGGCGGATGCGTGCTCGAACACGACCTGACGGATGCGGGCGGTTTTGTAGGCATCGATGACGGCCATGGCCCAGACGAACAGGCCGCCTGCGACCTTTCCGACGAAGGAAATCTCCGGCCCCGCCGTTTTCAGCGTGAAGGCGCCGAGCAATATGACGAAAAACACGAAGATGAGGCCCCGCAGCGGCTGCCGGTTTGCCACCTGCCCCATGCCGGGCAGGGCGATGGCGAGCGCGAGCACCAGATGGGGATTGAGCGGCTTGGTCATGTGGCCTCCATCAGGCTGTCGCGAAGGGAAAGAAGGGTCTCGATCAGCGGCTTGAGCCGCTCCGGTGCAAGCGAGGCGGTGCCGAGCTCCGCGTCGCGGAAAATCAGGTAACGGCCGCGCTCGGCCTCTTCCGCGAGGAAGACGATCCTGAGGCCGCGGGGCGAGATCACCAGTTCCTTTACCCGCGGATCTGCAAAGACACCGAGATGCGGGGCGATGAGGTGACCGGGTGGCGCGTTTCCCGCATCGTCGCTGCGGATGACGGTGCCGTCAGGCAGGCCCGCAAGGGCTGGCAGGGTGTGGGGCAGTGTCTGGAATCGCGAGAAGGTCTCGATTCCGCCCGGCCGCGCCATGATGTCGAGGGTCGCACGCACCGGCATCGGAGACGGCATCGTCAGCATCACCCACAATGCCGGCAGCTTGCGAAAGGTGAGACTGTCGGTAAGCGCCTGCAGGTCGAAGGCGTCGGTGCCGGTCCGCCCGGTCATGCGCCCGAAGCCCGATGGCTGTTCCCGGGTGGCGACGCAGTCGAAGAGGGGAGCGACCGCCGAGAAATAGGCCCTGCGGGCCGCCTTGCGCCTGGCCCCTGCCTGCCAAGTGACGAGGCCGAGCCAGATCAGTGCGGCAAGGGAAAGGGCGGCAAGGACAGGCAGCACGGTCATGCGAGGGCTTCCCCGGAATGAGGAGGCCCGCCGTCGTTGACGGCGGACCCGGTTGCATCAGTAGCCCTGCGGCCGCGGCCAGGGCATGGTGAACTGCGCACCGCGATCGATGAAGCGATAGCGGCGGAAGTGGAACCAGAGGCTGACCACGATGTAGAAGCCGATCATCGCGACCAGCTGCGTGCCATAGCCCAGGAACACCGCAAAGAAGGTGACGGCGCACAGCGCAAGCAGGGTAATGGCCGGAAGCGGATGGAACGGATGTTCGTAACCGCGCTTGATCACGCCCATCGGCCACTTCTTGCGGAAGAGGATGATGTTGAGCGGCATGAACGTATATTCCAGAAGGCCCGAGAGGATCGAGAATGTGATGACCTGGTCGAGCGGCGCGCCGAGCGCGAAGATGAGCGCGATCGGCACGAGGAAGACGATCGAGCGATAGGGCGTGCGGTATTTCGGATGCACTGCGCCGAACCAGGAGGGCAGGTATTTGTCGCGGCCCATGGCGAACCAGGCGCGGGACGCATCGTTGATGCAGCCGTTGGCCGAAGCGAGCGTGGCAAAGAGCGTGCCGAAGCCGAGCAGCCAGACGAGCCCGGTGGAGCCGGACAGGCGGGCGGTATCGAAGAGCGGCGCAACCGAACCCGAGACGCCGTCGCCGAGGAATTCCCACGGCAGCACGCCCGAGCAGACATACCAGGTCAGCGTGGCCGCGATCAGCAGGGTCATGATGCCCGCAAGCGTGCCGAAGGGCAGGGCGCGCGCTGGCGAGCGCACCTCTTCCGCGGCCTGCGTGGTGCCCTCGATGCCGAGATAATACCACAGACCGAAATGCATGGCGGCGAGAACGCCGATCCAGCCATAGGGCAGCTCGTGGCCTTCGAAGAGCGCCGCATGCTGCATGATGCCGCCGCCGACGATCCCCGAGGTGGACAGGAAGATGATGAGGATCGCCGCGAAGGCGATCGCCGTGATGACCAGATTGAAGGTGAGCGTGGCCAGAACCCCGCGATAGTTCAGCCAGGCGAGGAACATGATGACGAGCACGATGAAGGGCCGCTGGTCGAGCGCGCCGGTATAGCCGGTCATGGTGGCGACGACCGAGACCAGATAGCCGGCGGTAATCGCATTCGCTGCCTCCAGCATCGTATAGGCAAAGACCAGGTAGAGGCCGACATTGAAGGCCATCAGCGGGCCGACAATATGCTTGGCCTGGGTATATTGCCCGCCCGCGGCGGCGACCGTCGAGGTCACCTCCGAATCGATCATGGCGACGCAGGTGTAGAGAATGCCGGCGAACCAGCAGGCCAGCAGCGCCGCATAGGCGCCCCCCTTGCCGACGGCAAAGTTCCAGCCCATGTACTCGCCCACCAGCACGATGCCGACGCCCAGCGCCCAGACATGGGCGGGCCCGAGAACGCGCAGCAGACCGACCTTGGTGCCATGCGGCCCCATGCCGTCCTGCACTTTCGATGTGATGTCGAAATCAGCCATGATGCCTCACCCCTTGAAGCTCTCTTCGGTCATGGCCTCCAGTTCGCCCTCGCGGGAAGAGGTCAGGACATCTTCGGAATAGGTCGTGTCGGTCTTCAGCCAGTCCGCCACCATGAAGAGACCCAGAAGGGCGGAGAGCCCCCAGGCCAGGTATTCGATGTAATCCCAGGTCTGCATCGGTCTCTCCTATTTCCCGTCGAACTTCTCGGCGATGACGTCGCGATATTCCGCTTCGGAAAATTTCAGCATCAGCACATAATAGGCGATGATCACCACGATCATCACCACGAGCGCGCTCCAGGTGAAGGAATAGTCGAAGCGCGCGAGGATCAGGTCATGGGCGGTTTCGGGCGTATAGCCGAGCGCCTCGTATTGCCGCGCCTGAACCGCGTTCTGCCCGAGCGCTTCCCAGGTGGGGGCCGCGACCGGGGACGCGACGGTTTTCGAGGAGCCGGCCATGTGCAGCCACAGCGGCACGAAAAGCGCGCCGACGGTCAGCGCCACGAGCACGATCACGTCGATAAGCTGGCTGAGTTTTCCCTGAACCGGTGGTTTGTAATGGGCCATCGTCATTTCCCCCGCGCTTCGTCGAGAAACTTGATGTCGAGGCCGTAGATGAAATCCCGGTCCTCCCGGTAGTGCCGGAGCATGGCGGCAATGGCCGCCGTGTTGAACACCAGGACGACGGCTCCCGCACCGATGAGGAGCATGCGGGCCCCGCCCGAGGGGGCGAGGCTCCACGTGGCGATGGCCACGAAGGCGATGGAAAACCAGAGGCCGATGATGAATGCCCAGGCGATCGTCACGTCGCGCCGGTGCATCGCCTCAATGCGTTGCGTCATGTCAGGCATGTTCCCCTCCCAAGGCCCCGCCTTCCACTACCCGACAGGGTGGGCCTCCACACGCCCTCTCCGGTAAAAAAATTACCTGAAGGGAAAACCGCCTGCGACAATCTGTCAAGGGAAACCTGCGTCCAGGCGGATTTTTCCCGTGGGGTAAAATTTGTTTCTCCACAGTTGAAATGGGAAATCTTCGGTGCTAGCGTCGGTCCCATCGAAATTCAGGAGACGAAACCATGTGCGGAATCGTAGGGTTGTTCCTCAAGGATCCGAAGCTGGAGCCGAAGCTCGGGGCCATGCTCACCGACATGCTGATCACCATGACGGATCGCGGTCCGGATTCGGCGGGCATTGCCATCTATTCGCAGGCTGGCAGCGGTCTGGGGAAAATCACGGTCCAGTCGGCAAACCCGCAGGCTGATTTTGCGTCGCTCGACGGCGATCTGAAGGAAGCGATCGGCGCGCCCGTCGCCATGCTGGTGAAATCCACCCATGCGGTGCTCGAGGTGCCGCTCGGCCAGCTGGATGCCGCACGCGCGGCCCTGGCGCATCTGCGCCCCGCCGTGAAGGTCATGTCTTCGGGCGAGAACATCGAGATCTTCAAGGAAGTCGGCTTGCCCCGGGACGTGGCGGCGCGCTTCGGCATTTCCGGAATGGGCGGCACCCATGGCATCGGCCATACGCGCATGGCGACCGAATCCGCCGTCACCACCATGGGCGCCCATCCCTTTTCCACGGGGTCGGACCAGTGCCTCGTGCACAATGGTTCGCTGTCGAACCACAATGGCGTGCGCCGCACGCTGCGCCGCGAAGGCATGACCTTCGAGACCGAGAACGACACGGAAGTGGCCGCAGCCTTCATCAGTTACAAGTTGAAGCAGGGTGAGGCGCTGGGCTCCGCGCTCGAATCCACCCTGACCGATCTCGACGGCTTCTTCACCTTCGTCGTCGGCACCCATAACGGCTTCGGCGTGGTGCGCGATCCCATCGCCTGCAAGCCGGCGGTGATGGCGGAAACCGACGAATATGTTGCCTTCGGCAGCGAATACCGGGCGCTGGTCAACCTTCCGGGCATCGAGAATGCCCGCGTCTGGGAGCCGGAGCCGGCAACTGTCTACTTCTGGGAGCGCTGAAACATGCAGACATTCGATCTGGGGAAAGAGGGTCTTCGCGCCCTCAACTCCTCGCTACATGCCCTCAAGGGTCAGACGAACATGACCCGGTGGGAAGTGATCAATCCGAAAGGGGCCCATGCCATTGCCGCCGGCGTCGATGCCAATGTCGAAATCACCGTGCGCGGATCGACCGGCTATTACTGTGCAGGCATGAACAAGCAGGCCACGATCCTCATCAAGGGGTCTGCCGGTCCGGGCGTGGCGGAAAACATGATGTCGGGCACCGTCATCATCGATGGCGATGCCAGCCAGTATGCGGGCGCCACCGGCCGGGGCGGCCTGCTCGTCATCAAGGGCAATGCCTCCTCCCGCTGCGGCATCTCGATGAAGGGGATCGATATCGTCGTGCACGGCAATATCGGCCACATGTCCGCCTTCATGGCGCAATCGGGCAATCTCGTCGTGCTCGGCGATGCCGGCGAGGCGCTCGGCGACAGCCTCTATGAGGCGCGACTCTTCGTGCGCGGAAACGTCAAGTCGCTCGGGGCCGACTGCATCGAGAAGGAAATGCGGCCCGAGCACCTGGAATTGCTGGAGCGCCTGCTGAAAGCGGGCGAGGCCGATGCCAAGGCGCGGCCGGAAGAGTTCCGCCGCTATGGCTCCGCCCGCAAGCTCTACAATTTCAACATCGACAATGCGTCGGCGTACTGAGGCGACCCCATGACCGATTTTCCGAAAACCCCGCCGCGTTTTTCCGCCACCTTCACCCCCGCCGTGAATGCCGAGATCCGCCGGGCGGCGGCATCCGGCATCTACGATATCCGCGGCGGCGGCACCAAGCGCCACCTGCCGCATTTCGACGATCTCCTGTTCCTCGGCGCCTCGATCAGCCGCTATCCGCTGGAGGGTTACCGCGAGAAATGCGCGACCGATGTCTGGCTCGGCACCCGCTTTGCCAAGAAGCCGATCCATCTCGATATTCCGATCACCATTGCCGGCATGAGCTTCGGTGCGCTTTCGGGCCCGGCCAAGGAAGCGCTCGGTCGCGGGGCCTCTGCGGCCGGCACCTCCACCACGACGGGTGACGGCGGCATGACCGAGGAGGAGCGCGGTCATTCGAAGACGCTCGTCTATCAGTATCTGCCGAGCCGCTACGGCATGAATCCCGATGATCTGCGCCGCTGCGACGCCATCGAGGTGGTCGTCGGCCAGGGCGCCAAGCCCGGCGGCGGCGGCATGCTGCTCGGCCAGAAGATCTCCGACCGCGTGGCCAACATGCGCAACCTGCCGAAGGGCATCGACCAGCGGTCCGCCTGCCGCCATCCCGACTGGACCGGCCCGGACGACCTGGAAATCAAGATCCACGAGCTGCGCGAGATCACCGACTGGGAAAAGCCGATCTATGTGAAGGTGGGCGGCGCACGCCCCTATTACGACACCGCGCTTGCGGTGAAGGCCGGCGCCGATGTGGTGGTCCTTGATGGCATGCAGGGCGGTACGGCCGCCACCCAGGACGTGTTCATCGAACATGTGGGCATGCCGATCCTTGCCTGCATTCCGCAGGCGGTGAAGGCGCTGCAGGACCTCGGCATGCATCGCAAGGTGCAGCTGATCGTGTCGGGAGGCATCCGTTCCGGTGCGGATGTGGCCAAGGCCATGGCGCTCGGCGCCGATGCGGTGGCCATCGGGACGGCGGCGCTTATCGCGCTCGGCGACAACGATCCCGTCCACGAGGAGGAATACCGGAAGCTCGGCACGACGGCCGATGCCTATGACGACTGGCACGAGGGCCGGGACCCGGCCGGCATCACGACGCAGGATCCGGAACTCTACAAGCGCTTCGACCCGATCCTCGGCGGTCGCCGCCTGAAGAATTACCTCAAGGTGATGACGCTCGAAGCGCAGACCATCGCGCGTGCCTGCGGGAAGAACCACCTGCACAATCTGGAGCCGGAGGATCTCTGCTCGCTGACCATCGAGGCGGCCGCCATGGCCGGCGTGCCCCTGGCGGGCACCAACTGGATACCGGGGCGCAATGGCGGCTTCTAAGCCGTCTCCCCACATAAAAAATACAAGAGTGGAACAAAAAAACGGAACTATCAGACACACTGGGGATACAGAATGGCAAAAGATCTGGCCAAATGGGCCAAGGACAAAGGCGTCAAGTATTTCATGGTCTCCTATACGGATCTCTTTGGCGCGCAGCGCGCCAAGCTGGTTCCCACACAGGCGATCAACGACATGGCGGTCGAAGGTGCGGGCTTTGCCGGCTTCGCCACCTGGCTCGACCTGACGCCCGCCCATCCCGACATGATGGCGGTACCCGATCCGGACGCGGTGATCCAGCTGCCCTGGAAGAGGGAAGTTGCCTGGGTTGCCTCGAACTGCGTGATGGACGGTGAGCCCGTCGCCCAGGCGCCGCGCAACGTGCTCCGCCGCCTCGTCGACGAGGCGGCCAAGGAAGGTCTCCGGATGAAGACCGGCGTGGAACCGGAATTCTTCCTGCTGACGCCCCAGGGCGACCGGGTGGCCGATGCCTTCGACAATGCGGAAAAGCCCTGCTACGACCAGCAGGCGGTCATGCGGCAGTATGACGTGATTGCCGAGGTCTGCGACTACATGCTGGAACTGGGCTGGGAGGCCTATCAGAACGATCATGAGGACGCGACCGGCCAGTTCGAGATGAACTGGAAATATGACGACGTGCTGCAGACGGCGGACAAGCACAGCTTCTTCAAGTTCATGATGAAGTCCGTGGCCGAAAAGCACGGCCTGCGGGCGACCTTCATGCCCAAGCCCTTCAAGGGCCTGACGGGCTCCGGCTGCCATGCCCATATCTCCGTCTGGAATCTCGACGGCACCCGGAACGCCTTCGCCGACCCGTCGAAGGAGCTTGGTCTGTCCGATCAGGGCCGCACCTTCCTGGGCGGCATCATGAAGCATGCCAGCGCGCTTGCCGCCATCTGCAACCCGACCGTCAACAGCTACAAGCGCATCAATGCGCCGCGCACCACCTCCGGCGCCACCTGGGCCCCGAACACCGTGACCTGGACCGGCAACAACCGTACCCACATGGTGCGCGTGCCCGGCCCCGGTCGCTTCGAACTGCGGTTGCCCGATGGCGCGGCGAACCCCTATCTGATGCAGGCGGTCATCCTGGCGGCGGGTATTGACGGCATCCGCACCAACGCCAATCCGGGCCCCCGCCACGATATCGACATGTACCAGATGGGCCATACGGTGAAGAACGCCCCCAAGCTGCCCCTCAACATGCTGGATGCCCTGCGTGAATATGATCGGGACAAGACGCTGAAGGCGATGATGGGCGAGGAGTTTTCGTCCGCCTATCTCAAGCTCAAGCATCAGGAATGGAACAACTACGCCTCGCATTTCTCCCGCTGGGAAACCGAGAACACGCTGGATATCTGATCGCGCCTTTGCGCTGCATGCACGGCGATTTCCCGGGCCCTCCGGCCCGGGGACGAAGCGCTGTACCCGGTTCTCCCAAGCCCTCGCATGCCGGATATGACGCCCGGCATGCCGCTTAAGTCCTCCCCCCAGGACTTATGACAGCCCCGGTGCCGCCCGTTTCCAGCCCCCAGAGCCGGAAACGGGCGCACCGGGGTCTTTTTATTCGACCGGGGTCTCGGGTCCGGCAATGTGCACGGCAAGCAGGCAGCCACCCGGCGTGTAGGAATTATGCTCCGATCCGTCCCGGTAGAAGACGAGGTCTCCGGCCTTCAGCACGGTTCCGTCGCTTTCATGCAGCTCCCCCTCAAGGATGAGAAACTGCTCGTGGCCATTGTGCCGGTGCCCGCGTGTCACCATGCCGGGTGGCATGCGGTAGACGTGAAAGCCGACGCCAAGCTCCCGTTCCTCATCGAGCTGCAGGATGGCATCGCCCAGCGCCACGCCGTCAGGATAGACGAAGGGGGTGAATTCGGCGGTGTGAATGGAGGCAATGCGGCGCTCGCCCGGTGCTATGGATTTCATCATGTTCCTCCCTGGATGCATGGTCCGGACCGGAATTGGAGCAGCCTCTTCGGGCAGGGTCAAGCCGGTGACCGGCGATCGCTCCGGAAATGAGTTGTTTCACCTGAGGAAAAAGATTTGACAGAAACGCAACTCGGGATCTAGCATTCCCTCAAGGCAAAGGCGAACCATTTGCCCGGGGAACAAAAGCCGGAGGCGTTCATGAAAAAGAGAGTTGCAGTGATCGGTGCGGGACCGTCGGGCCTCGCGCAGTTGCGGGCGTTCCAGTCGGCCAAGGCCAAGGGAGCGGATATTCCCGAGATCGTCTGTTTCGAGAAGCAGTCGAACTGGGGCGGTTTGTGGAACTACACCTGGCGCACCGGCCTCGATGAAAATGGCGAACCCGTCCACTGCTCCATGTACCGCTATCTGTGGTCCAACGGGCCGAAGGAAGGCCTGGAATTCGCGGACTATTCCTTCGAGGAACATTTCGGCAAGCAGATCGCTTCCTACCCGCCGCGGGCCGTCCTGTTCGACTATATCGAGGGCCGGGTGAAGCGCGCGGGCGTGCGCGAGTGGATCCGCTTCTCAACCACCATCCGCATGGTGCGCTACAACGAGGACAAGGGCAATTTCACCGTCACCGCCCATGATCTCAAGCAGGACCGGATGTATGACGAGGATTTCGACCATGTGATTGTCGCCTCCGGCCATTTCTCGGTCCCGAACGTCCCGGAATATCCGGGCTTCGACCGGTTCAACGGCCGCGTGCTGCACGCGCATGATTTCCGCGATGCCCGCGAATTCGCCGGCAAGGACCTGCTGCTGCTGGGCTCCTCCTATTCGGCGGAAGACATCGGCAGCCAGTGCTGGAAATACGGCGCGAAGTCGATCACGGTCGCCTATCGCAATGCGCCGATGGGCTTCAAGTGGCCCGACAACTGGAAGGAAGTGCCCAAGCTCGAGCGGGTTGACGAGAACACCGCCTATTTCGCCGACGGCACCTCGAAGAAGGTGGATGCGATCATCCTGTGCACCGGCTACAAGCATCATTTCCCCTTCCTGCCCGACGATCTGCGCCTGAAGACGGCGAACCGTCTGGCCACCGCCGATCTCTACAAGGGCGTCGCCTGGGTTCACAATCCGAAGCTGTTCTACATCGGCATGCAGGACCAGTGGTTTACCTTCAACATGTTCGATGCGCAGGCCTGGTGGGTGCGCGACGCCATCCTGGGCCGCATCCAGATTCCCGCCGACAAGGCCGTCCTGCTGAAGGACGTGGAGGATCGCGTGGCCGGGGAGGATGCGGGCAAGGATGCCCATGATGCCATCCACTACCAGGGCGACTATGTGAAGGAGCTGATCGCCGAGACCGATTATCCGTCCTTCGACGTGGACGGCGCCTGCGAGGCCTTCTTCGAATGGAAGGACCACAAGAAGCACAACATCATGACCTTCCGCGACAATGCCTACCGGTCGGTCATCACCGGCACCATGGCGCCGATCCATCACACGCCCTGGAAGGATGCGCTCGAGGACTCGATGGAAAGCTACCTGAAGAACTGATCCCGGCGACCGGCGGTTGAATCTGCAGGAAACAATTTTTCATATTATTTAAAATTCGATGGAAAAAGCCCGGGTGGCGTGATTACATCCGGGAGCCGGGGCGGACAGGGAGAAACAGCCCGCTGCCCCGGTGAAACAATAGACGGAAAGAAAACTTTCCGCAGGGAACAGCTCGCGGCCCGCAGGGCCATCATCAACGGAACCAACCGCCGCACGGACAAGAACAGGGGAACAATACCGTCAAAGCTCCGTCGGTCGTACTGGGGAGATCGAAATGACGAAGGAAACTGGGTCGGGCCAGATGGTCCGGGCGCTGGACTGGAGGGGTGCGTTCTGGGTGGCGGCAGGGGTGCCGCCGCTCGTGCTCTTCTCCATCGGTGGCATTGCGGGTACGACGGGGAAACTTGCCTTCCTCGTCTGGATCATCTCGATGGTCATGGGCTTTCTGCAGAGCTTCACCTATGCGGAAATGGCCGGCATGTTCGGCAACAAGTCAGGCGGCACCAGCGTCTATGGCGCGACGGCCTGGCTCCGATATTCCAAGCTGATTGCGCCGCTTTCGGTCTGGTGCAACTGGTTTGCCTGGTCGCCGGTGCTCTCGCTCGGCTGCGCCATTGCCGCAGGCTACATTCTCAACGCCTTCTTCCCCGTCCCCGCGGCGGACAGCCAGCCGGTGCTGGACTGGGTAACGGCCCATATGGCGAGCTACACGGCGGAAACCAAGGCGGTTGCGGACTATATCGCCGCCCATGCCGGAACGGCCGTGCCCGATGCGATCAAGGCGGTCGCGACCGCCGATGCCGTGGCCGCGCTGACGCCGGCCTTCCGCACCTGGGAACTGGTCGCGATCCCGATTCCGGGCCTCGGCTCGCTCCATTTCAACTCCACCTTCGTCGTCGGCGTCGTCCTTATGCTGCTGATCCTGCGGATCCAGCATGGCGGGATTGCGTCCACCGCCAGCGCCCAGAAGGTGCTGGCCCTCGTCGTGCTCGTGCCGCTGCTGCTGGTCGGTCTGGTGCCGATCCTTGCCGGTCATATCGACAGTGCCAATGTGACCCATCTCCTGCCGCCCTCCGCCTCCTATTCGGGCGTGGACGGCCAGTGGAACATCGGCGGATGGACCCTGTTTCTCGGCGGGCTCTACATTGCCGCATGGTCCACCTACGGCTTCGAGACCGCCGTCTGCTACACCAGCGAACTGAAGGACCCGAAGCGGGACACGTTCAAGGCGATCTTCTATTCCGGCCTGCTCTGCTGCGTCTTCTTCTTCCTGATCCCCTTCTCCTTCCAGGGCGTTCTCGGCACGCAGGGCATGCTTGCTGCGGGTATCGTCGACGGAACCGGGGTCGGCGAGGCGCTCGGCAACATGATCGGGGGCGGCAAGGTCGTGACGCAGATCTTCGTCATCCTGATGGTGCTGGCCCTGTTCATGGCCATCATGACGGCGCTGGCCGGCTCGTCGCGCACGCTCTACCAGGGCTCCAAGGATGGCTGGCTGCCGAAATATCTCTCCGGCGTCAACGAAAAGGGCGTGCCCTCCAAGGCGATGTGGACCGATTTCACCTTCAACGTCTTCCTGCTGGCGCTCGCCTCCGACGTTTCGGGCTATTTCTACGTGCTTGCCATCTCGAATGTCGGCTACATCCTGTTCAACTTCCTGAACCTCAATGCGGGCTGGATCCATCGCATCGATTCCGGCCACATGGAACGACCCTGGAAGGCGCCCACCTGGCTCATCGGGCTGAACACCGTGCTCGCCTTCGTCAATGCCCTGTTCCTCGGCGCCGGCGCCAAGGTCTGGGGCTACGAGAATGCGCTCTGGTCGGGGCTGATCTTCGCCTCCTTCATCATCCCGGTATTCTGGTACCGGCACTATCTGCGCGACGGCGGGAGGTTCCCCAAGGAAGCCTATGACGATCTCGGTCTCTCCGAAGGGGATCTCGGCGAACGCCGCGCGGGCGTGCTGCCCTACGTCACCCTGATCGCCGGGGCGGCGCTGGTGCTGTGGGCCAACTGGTTCTTCACGATGCCCGTCGCCTGAGGCGCGCGGGGGAACTCGGGGCGAGGCGAAAGGATCGTCTCGCCCGGATTTCCTAATAAGAATAAAAATTGCATGAAAGGGTTGATTTTCGTCATCAAACCTCTCAGACTTTCCGCAAAGAACAACACAGCAGGGGAGCTTGCACATGACGAATTCCTGGCGTTTCTCGACCTTGATCGACCGTCACCGCGCATTGGGTTCCAACCTCGAAGACTGGTCGGGCATGGGCACCGCCTGGTCCTATGACGGTGATCCCGATGCGGAATACATGGCCATCCGCACCAAGGCGGGCCTCATGGACGTCTCGGGCCTCAAGAAGGTCCATATTTCAGGCCCCGCCGCGAGCCACGTGATCGAGCGGGCGACAACCCGCAACATGGAAAAGCTGATGCCGGGCAAGGCGGTCTATGCCTGCATGCTCAACGATGCCGGCAAGTTCATCGACGACTGCGTCATCTACCGCTTCGGCCCGAACACCTTCACCGTGGTCCACGGCTCCGGTCAGGGCCATGAGCAGCTGACGATGGCTTCGACCGGCCGCGACGTGTCGATCCGCTTCGACGACAACCTGCACGATCTGTCGCTCCAGGGGCCGCTTGCGGTCGACTATCTCGAAAAGCACATTCCGGGCATTCGCAAGCTCGCCTATTTCAGCCACATGCCGGCCTCGCTCTTCGGCAAGCCCATCACCATCAGCCGCACCGGCTATACCGGCGAGCGCGGCTATGAAATCTTCTGCCGCGGTCAGGATGCGGTGATGATCTGGGACCGCATCCTCGACGAGGGCAAGGCGATGGGGATCATTCCCTGCCGCTTCACCACGCTCGACCTGCTGCGCACCGAAAGCTACCTGCTGTTCTTCCCATTCGACAATTCGGAAATGTATCCCTTCGAGAACGAGGGCCCCGGCGACACGCTCTGGGAACTCGGCCTCGACTTCACGGTTTCGCCGGGCAAGGTGGGCTTCCGCGGCGCCGAGGAGCATTACCGGCTGAAGGGCAGGGAGCGCTTCAAGATCTGGGGTCTTGAGATGGAGGGCACCAACGTGCCGGGCAATGGCGCGCCTGTCCTGCGCGACGGAAAGCAGGTCGGCGTGGTCACGCAGGCCATGTATTCGCCGCTCAACAAGCACAATATCGCGATCGCGCGTCTCCCGGTCGATTGCGCCAACAACGGCACGGATCTGGTCGTCAATTGCGCCACCCACGGCGCCATCAGGGCGAAGACCCATTCGCTGCCCTTCTACGACGTCGACAAGAAGCGGCGTACGGTACAGGACTGAAGCCTGCCTTTACGAGACCGGGCCCGGGCGCTGCCGGGGCCCGGCCCCCGCCAGGAGAATGGCGCTTGCAACAGGTATCGTGACATGACGAAGACGGACTTTCCCCCCTCGATCCGGAGCCGGCCGGTCTATGGCGAGCTTGAGCCCCGGGCGGGTTCCTTTCACCTGATTGTCGCGGACGGGGAGGGGGCTGAGGCCGTCGCCGACCTGTTCGCAAAAGCCGCCGACGCCCCGGCCATGCGGTTGAAGAGCCATATCCTCTACACCGCCGGGCCGAACGGGACCGATCAGTGGGACAGGATCGAGGCGCTCGGTGCCGCGCAGGCCCAGAAGGCGGCCTCCATACCGACGCTGCTCTTCCGGCTGGCGCGGGTGCTCCAGGACATGCAGATGGGATCGCAGATCTATCTCGCGGGTACCGAAGGTCTGATAGGCCAGGCCGAGCGCGACATCATGGCCTTCGGCTTCCCCCATGCCGATATCCAGAAGGAACACCGGGGCTCCACCGTGCGTCGGGTGCAGTGCGTGCATTGCAAGGGCATCACGGAGAATGTGCGGACCGATCCCTTCCAGTGCAGCCATTGCGGGCTGCATCTCTTCGTGCGCGATCACTATTCGCGCCGTCTTGCCGCCTTTCAGGGCGTCAATATCGATGCGGAGGACAGGGGCCAGATTCCCCCGGCAGTGGAGCGGTTCAGATGAGTGGTGGAGCAAAGCTGGATGTAAGGGTGGCCGAGGTGGTGAAGGTCAACGACCTGATCACCCGCTTCCGGTTCGTGGCGCGCGATGGCGGGCTGTTGCCGGCTTTTTCCGGTGGGGCGCATACGGTCGTGGAAATGGATGACCATGGCACGCGACGGCTCAACCCCTATTCGCTGATGTCTGACCCCGAAGACCGGACGGGCTACGAGATTTCCGTGCGCCGGGACGATGCCGGCCGTGGCGGCTCGCTGTTCATGCACCGGCATGTGAGGCCCGACATGGACATGGTGCTGAGCCATCCGGTCAACCTGTTCCCGCTCGACAACCGGGCCCGCAAGCATCTCTTCATTGCCGGTGGCATCGGCATCACGCCCTTCATTGCCATGATGCACCAGCTTGCCCGCTTCGGCGGCCGGTTCGAGCTGCATTATGCCGCGCGCAATCCGGCGCTCTGCGCCTATGGCGACCGGCTCAAGGCGGCCCATGGGGACCGGGTCCATCTCTATCATGACGAGCTCGGCGAGGTGCTGCCGCTTGCCGCGCTGCTCGCGCGCCAGCCGCTCGGCACCCACCTCTATTGCTGCGGGCCGAAGGGCATGCTGAACTGGGTGAGGGGGACGGCCGCCGCTGCCGGATGGCCGGACCATGCGGTCCATTTCGAGGAATTCACGGCCCCCGGCACGGGGGCGCCGTTCACGGTCGACCTGGCCTCTTCCGGAAAGACGATCACGGTCGGCGCCACCCAGTCGCTGCTCGAAGCCATGGAGGCCGCCGGTGTCGATGCGCCCTACCTCTGCCGCGGCGGCGCCTGTGGCCAATGCGAGACCGATGTGATCCGCTGCGATGGCAAGATCGATCACCGCGACCATTGGCTGAGCCCCGAGGATATGGCCGCCGGAAGGAAAATCATGCCCTGCGTCAGCCGTTTCGAGGGCCGGGCGCTGGTGATTGACCGATAGGAGGATAAGAGCATGAGCCTGGATGTCGCATATGCCTTCGACGAGTTCTTCCGCGACGAGACCTTTGTCGACGACTTTACCTATCGCAATTCGCCGGCCGGCATTCGTCGATTCCCCTTCCCCTTCGACCGGGACGATTACATGTATTCGGTCAACATGGAGCCGCATGTGCCCGGCCGGAAGGGCTCCGTCTTCGAAAAGACTTTCGATGTCGATGAGCATTACGTGAGCGAGATGCGCGATCGCGCCCGGGTGCTGGCGAAGGACCCGCTGCGCTGCCAGTCGCTCCCGCATATGACTCTGGCCGGATGGGACCTGCTCGAACTCATCATGGAGTCCAAGGCGCGGGAATATCCGCAGTGGTTCAGCCTCGAAAAGAACGGCAACCGCTGGCGCTGGATCAACCGGCCGCTCGGCATCGACCAGAGCTTCACCTTCCTGGACGAGACCACGCTGCCCTATGGCCCGATGGAATACATCACCCGCCAGACGCAGGGCGACTTTACGCTCCAGGACGAGCGTGAAGGCACGCTTTGGGTGGATGCCGGCATGGTCACCACTCAGGCCGACTGGTCGCTCGATTTCGACATCGGCATGAATTTCCACGAATGGCACGCACCCGTACCGCTGGCGCACGAGAAGGGCATCTTCGATCGGGCGCTGAAATTCCTGCTCAAGCTCCAGCACGGAGCGCCCGTGCGACGCTTCAACTGGACGATGACGGTCAATCCGCTGCTCGATACCGCCCCGGAAACCTATCCGGAATGGGGCTATATGCGCACCACGCTGAACCAGGAGAACATGGGGCACATGATGCATCTGCGCGTCGAGTTGCAGGCGCTGTTCCGCCTGCCGCGCTCGAATGCCATCGCCTTCTCCATCCGGGCCTATCTCGGCAAGTTCGAGGAACTGGTGACGGTGCCCAAATGGGGAAGACGCCTGCACCGGGTGGTGCGCGATATCCATCCCGATCTTGCCGCCTACAAGGGCTTCCTGCGGAACCGCGACGCCATGGCCGAATGGCTGTCGCGCTATGACGATGGCGCACCCACCTCGCCGGGATGGTGGCCGGAGGACTGATGGCGCCGGAAAAACCGCTCAGCCTCGGCTTCCTCATGTTTCCGGGCTTTCCGATGGCCTGCCTGACCTCGGCCATCGAACCCTTGCGCGCGGCCAACGAAATCGTGGGGCATCGCGCCTTCGTGTGGCGTCTGGTGGCGGAAACGGCGGAGACGGTGCGCTGCTCCGCCGAACTGGGCTTCGAGCCGGACATGGTGCTTCAGGATGCGGAGCGGATCGACCATCTCTACCTCCTGTCGCCGCCGACGGCGGAATTTGCCGATGCCCGGAAGGGCCATGCACGGCTGCGCTGGCTCGAACGCTCGGGCGTGACGCTGGGCGCCTTCTCGGGTGGCATCTTTCCGCTCGCCCGGTCCGGCCTGATGAACGACCGCACCTGTTCGGTGCACTGGTGTTACGAGGCCGCCTTCCGGGCCGAATTTCCCGAGGTGGTCGCATCGCAATCGGTGATCATCCGCGAACGGCGCAGGACGACCGTTTCGGGGGCAGGCGCGGTTTTCGACCTGATGCTGAAGCTCATCGAGGAACGCCTCGGCCGCGAATGCATGACCGAGGTGGCCTGCTGGTTCCAGCATCCCTTCGTGCGCGATGCGGACGTTTCGCAGAAGGTTCCGGTGGCAAGGATCGGTGCCACGGAGGACAGCCTGACCTCGCGCATCCGCGAGGCCATCCGCCTCTTCGAAAGCCATATCGAGGATCCGCTGCGGATTCCCGACATTGCCGCAGCCGTCGGCCTTTCCGGGCGCCATTTCGACCGGCAGTTCAAGCTCGAAACCGGGCAAAGCCCCCTGCGCTACTACCACCGTCTTCGGCTGGCCAAGGCAAGGCAGCGCGTGCTTTATACAAACGACCCCATTTCCGCGATAGCCGCTTCGGTCGGCTATATGTCGCCGAGCCGCATGATCCGCCACTACCAGGAGGCCTTTGGCGTAAGCCCCAAGGCCGAGCGCGCGCTTACACAGGCGTTGCGAAATGGCCTCGGGCCCCGTCCGGATGCGGCCGAATAGCGGTTTTTCCCAGGAAAAACTGTTGGTTTTTCAACAGTTCAGGCCATTCTCCCGCATTACGGTCCCCTTTCCCCCGCATTTGCCGCTTGTGTCGAAGGGGCAAGCTGGTATTTAATGTGAATGAACAAGTTTTCCCCTTGATAAACGCTCTTGCCGCGAAACGAGACAAAACATGGTCGCTCTTGCCTTTCCGGATGTGCTTGCAGGTCCGCCGCGTTCTTCCCGAATCCTGACGCCGAGGACCTTTTCCCGCCATCACGGCGAGGAGCGCCACGTCGTGCAGGGCGGCGGCGCTTCGCTCGTGAAGATCGCGGCTGGAGACAGGATCACCATACGGAACGACGAGGGCGGCCAGCCCGTCGAGCTGGTGGTTGCAGGCAGCGACGGGCGCATCGATGCCGCTCTTCTGGGGCAGGTCGGCGATTCGAGCGCCGAGGGGCTGAAGGCGATGCTGGCGCTCGGCGATGCCGCGGGCGAGGGGCTCGGCCGCCTGAGGCGTGGCCTTGAGACGAGGGGGATCGATCTCTCCCGCGCCGGTGCCATCCGGCTTTTCGGGGCGGATACCCGGGCGGGAACATCCGTCGATTTTACCGCGCGGGAAGAGGGCTGGCTGCTGGTCGCAGCGCCGGGCCTGCCGATGGCGCCCGACAGCCAGGACACGGCCACGCCGGTGACCGTGCTTCTCAAGCGCGCGACGCCCCGCCTTGTGGGCCAGCACGATCTTCCCGACCCGCTGGCCGATCCGATCCTCGATCTCCGGGTGAAATCGGCGACCGCGGAAAGTTATTTCGTGAAGGCCGGCGATTATATCCAGATCCTCGATGTCGACGGGCGGCAGTGCACGGACTTCCAGTGCTTCGATGCCCGCAAGCTGGACCGGGGCATCCAGCACGCGCTTGACGTGACCACGAGCCGAACCCTCATGGGTCATGCCTATTCCATGCCCGGCCTGCATTCGAAATATTACGATCAGGACTGGGTGCCGCTGGTCGAGGTCGTGCAGGATACGGTCGGCCGGCACGATGCCTTCGCCATGGCCTGCGCGTCGAAGTATTACGACGATATCGGCTATCCCGGCCATGTGAACTGTTCGGACAATTTCAACCACGCGCTTCGCGACCGCGGTGTCGATCCCCGTCCGGGCTGGATGGCGGTCAATCTGTTCTTCAACACCAACATCGATGCGCATGGGGTCCTGATCAGCGACGAGCCCTGGAGCCGGCCTGGGGACTATGTGCTGTTCAGGGCGCTCACCGATATCGTCTGCGTGAATTCGGCCTGCCCGGACGATACCTCGCCCGCCAATGGCTGGTATCTCAGCGATATCCATGTCCGGACCTATTCGGGCCAGCAAAAATTCTCCCGTTCGATCGCCTATCGCCCTACGCCTGCCTCGGAGCCCAAGATGACCAAGGAAACCGCCTTCCACGAACGCATTTCGGAGAAAACCCGGAATCTGGTGGAGTACAAGGGCTACTGGCTGCCGCAGGTCTATTCCGCCAACGGGGCGATCGAGGAATACTGGGCCTGCCGTGAAAAGGCCGTGGTGCTCGATCTCTCGCCGCTGCGCAAATGGGAGGTCACCGGACCGGACGCCGAAGCGCTGATGCAATGGGTGCTGACGCGCGACGTAAAGAAGCTGTCACAGGGGCAGGTGGTCTATTCGGCCATGTGCTACGAGCATGGCGGCATGATCGATGACGGCACGCTCTTCCGGCTCGGCCGCGACCAGTTCCGCTGGATCGGCGGCGATGACTATGGTGGCATCTGGATCCGCGAACAGGCGGAGAAGCTGGGGTTGCAGGTCATGGTCCGCTCCTCCACCGACCAGCTCCACAATCTCGCGGTGCAGGGTCCGAATTCCCGCGAGATCCTGCGCCGGATGATCTGGACCGCGCCGCACCAGCCCGCGATCGACGAGCTCGGCTGGTTCCGCTTCACCATCGGCCGCATCGGCGGGTCGGATGGCGTGCCCGTGGTGGTGTCGCGCACCGGCTATACCGGCGAGCTCGGCTTCGAGATCTTCTGCCACCCGCGGGATGGTTCCGCCGTCTATGATGCGGTCTGGGAGAAGGGCGGTGATCTCGGATTGCGTCCGATGGGGCTTGCCGCCCTCGACATGGTCCGCATCGAGGCCGGCCTGATCTTTGCCGGCTACGATTTCACCGACCAGACAGACCCCTTCGAGGCGGGGATCGGCTTTACCGTGCCCCTGAAGACCAAGACGGACGATTTCATCGGTCGCGATGCGCTGATCCGCCGGAAGGAACATCCCTCCCGCAAGTTCGTCGGGCTCGAGATCGATGCCAATGTGGATGTGGGCCATGGAGATTGCCTGCATTTCGGCCGGGCGCAGGTGGGAGAGGTCACCTCATCCGTCCGCTCGCCCCTTCTCGGCAAGAACATCGCGCTCGCCCGTGTGGATGTCGCCCATGCGGAGGTCGGCACTGCGCTGGAGGTCGGCAAGCTCGACGGTCACCAGAAGCGCCTTCCCGCCCGGATCGTGCCGCTATCCCATTACGATCCGAAGAAGACCCGTCCGCAGAGCTGAGGAGCAGGCCATGCAGCCGATGATTGACAGGATCGGCGGCGAACCCACGGTTCAGGCGCTGGTCGACCGTTTCTACGATCTGATCGAGACCACACCCCGGGGCAGGGCGATCCTGGACATGCACCTGATGGGGCATGGCCTCAACCATGTCCGCCCGCAGCAGTTTGCCTTTCTGTGCGGTTTTCTCGGGGGACGGCAATACTATCGGGAAGAACACGGCCACATGAATCTGCGCGCCGTGCATGCCCATGTGGACATTCATCGGCAGGATGCCGAAGACTGGCTGGCGGTGATGGAGACCGCCATGGAGGACACGGGAATCCAGCCCGTGGAACGGGCTGCGATCCTGTCTGCGCTGAAGCGCGCCGCACTCAGCCTCGTCAACCGCTAGGCGGCGGGCCCGGGAGGGGCCCTGTCCGCAACGTCCGGGTAAATTTCGTGGAAGTAAAGCCCGCTTCGCTGGAAGTCCGGGCGTTCTGGGAGGTGAGGTCCGCCATGAACATTGCTACGCTCGATCATTCCGATATCAGGAACGTCGTCCTGCGGTTCGACGGACCGGGATTTCCGGTCGTCACCGTCGAGGCCCCGGCAAGAGGGAAGACGCTTGGGGTGACCTTCCTGCTCTCTCCGGGCTTCTGCCTGTTTTCGGTGTCGGCGGCCATGGAGGCGTTCGGAACGGCCAACCGGCTTGCCGGGCGCGAGGCCTATCGCTGGCGCTTCGTTTCCGTGGATGCCCGCCAGGTGGAATCGGATGCGGGCATCACCATCGAGTGCGGCACGGATATCGCCCTCGACCGGCATGGCATCGGCGCGTCCGAGCCGGCCGATATTGTTTTCGTCGCCTCCGACAGGCCGGTGAGCCCCGCCGTCATGGGCCGCGTGAAGCGTTATCTCCACGGGATGTACCAGCGGGGCGCCCGGATCGTCGGCACCGGCCGGGGCGCTCTTCTCCTCGCCGAGGCCGGTTTTCTGGATGGAAGGCGCTGCGCCGTGCACTGGCAGCACCTGCCGGAATTCGACCAGCGATATCCGAAGGCCGATGTCGATTGCCATCTCTATGAATCAAGCGGCCGGGTGATTACCTGCGCCGGCCAGACGGCGTCGCTCGATCTTGCCATGAATCTGGTGCGCCAGGATCTCGGGGCCGACATCGCCCTGCAGCTATGCAATCACCATGTGGTGGAGCAGGTGCGCCCCGCCAGGCACCGCCAGCGCCGGCCAGATACGTCTTCCATCGAGATCACCAATCCGCGCCTTGGTGCGGCCATTGCCCTGATGAAGGCCAATCTGGCAGAGCCCCTGCCGCTCGTACAGCTCGCACGGCGCATCGGCATGTCGCGACGGCAGGTCGAACGGCTGTTCGAGTTCGAAGGGCAACAGGCGCCGGCGCGTTTCTACCTGCATGTACGGCTGGAACAGGCACAGAAACTGCTGCAGACAACCGACCTGCCCATCGTCGATATCGGAAAGACCTGCGGCTTCATCTCTGCCTCGCATTTTTCGAAATGCTACCGCAAGCGGTTCGGCCATTCGCCGAAAAGGGAAAGGGAGCAGGACGAGGACTGATCCTGCTGCGCCACCCTGTGCAAGGGCCGCGGCGCGTTGTTCTGCGGCGCCGGTTGCCCTATCTTCCGTCGGGCAGAGGTCCGATCCCGGTTTAGCCATGGCGACGGAGGAAGACCTTCTGCGCGATCAGGGAGAAGCGACAATCGATCCGCCAAAAACCAGGAACGTCGTGACCGTCAGCCGCTGCCGGGTTGCGGGTATCGAGGCGGTCGTTGCCGATTCGGTCCATGCCTTCGGACGGCACAGCCATGACCAGTTCGGCATCGGCGTCCTTTTCCGTGGCGCGCAGAGATCGGCAAGCGGGCGCGGACCGGTCGAGGCCGAGGCAGGGGATCTGATCACCGTCAATCCCGGCGAGGTGCATGACGGCCTGCCGGTGGATGCGGCCGGCCGGGCCTGGCGCATGCTCTACTTCGATCCCGCCATCATTGCCGGGCGCGTGGCCAGTCTCTCCGAAGGGCGGGCGGGCGAGGCGGAGCTTGCCTTTCCGGTCCGGCGCGATCCCCGGCTTGCGGCCCGTTTTGCCATGCTTTTCCGGTCGCTTGTCCCGTCCGGCGACACGGCGGAGGTGCTCGCGGCGGAGGAAAACCTGCTTCTCCTTCTTGCCGGCCTGACCGAGGGCATCGCGCCGGCGCACAAGCCGCAGCCGACCCGCGCGATCGCCCTTGCCCGCGCCCATATCGACGAAGATCCGGCCGCGCCCCTGACGCTTGAAGACCTCACCCATATCACCGGCATCAGTCCCTTTCGGCTGGTCCGGGGATTTGCGCGGGAAACCGGCCTCTCCCCCCATGCCTATCTCGTGCAGCGCCGGTTGCAGCGGGCCCGCCGGCTGATCGGGGCCGGTCTATCGCTCGCCGAAGCCGCACTGGCAGCTGGCTTTGCCGATCAAAGCCACATGACGCGGCTTTTCGCCCGTGCCTATGGCTTCTCCCCCGGGGTCTATGCGGCAGCCTGCCGCTGAGCCCTGCAATTTCGTTCAAGACCGGACCGTAGGCAGGCCGGCATAAGGGCCGATACAAAGGAGGCCCCATGACGCCTGAATTCCTGCTCACCGCCCTTGTCATCATCGCTTCGCCCGGCACGGGCGCGCTTTATACGGTCGCCGCCGGTCTTTCGGGCGGCTGGCGGGCAAGCCTTGTCGCTGCCTTCGGCTGCACGCTCGGCATTCTGCCGCCCATGGTCGCCGCCATCAGCGGGCTTGCGGCCGTGCTTCACACAAGCGCGCTGGCCTTCGAAGGCTTGCGCTATCTGGGCGTCGCCTATCTGCTCTTCATGGATTTTGCTCTCTGGAGAGATCGCGGCGCCCTCGGCATCCGGGAGAGCGAGCTGGCCAAGAGCGATCGTCAGGTCATCGTCTCCGCCATCCTCGTCAACCTCCTCAATCCGAAGCTCTCCATCTTCTTTCTGGCCTTCCTGCCGCAATTTGTCAGGCCGGATGCGGCCGAACCGGTGCGGGCGATGGTGGAACTCAGCCTCGTCTTCATGGCGCTCACCTTCCTCGTTTTCGCCCTTTACGGCGTGCTTGCCGCAGCCTTTCGGCGCCATGTGCTGGCGAGCGTGGCGATCCAGCGATGGATGCGGCGGGGTTTTGCCGCGGCCTTTGCCGGGCTTGCGCTCCAGCTGGCCCTGGCGCGGCGCTAGGCAGGCCCGCCTCGCTGAAACGGTCGCTTTCCGAAGCTCCTCCTGGCCCCGCCGGAACTTTGGCATCCCGTGTTCGTTACGGTGCCACCCGGGACTTTCCCCCTATGGGCGGCACGCCGGATGCCGGTGCCGCTGCCGGCAGGGAGCGCCTTCGGGAACAGGGAGGGGCAGGATCATGTATGCAGGCGAAGCACCGGATAT
Organism: uncultured Rhizobium sp.; assembly: GCA_945952415.1. Lineage (GTDB taxonomy): Bacteria > Pseudomonadota > Alphaproteobacteria > Rhizobiales > Rhizobiaceae > Gellertiella. The sequence goes on from CAMFIF010000006.1 coordinate 29,734, forward strand.
CATTCCTGCCCCGGAGGGACAGGATGCGTCTCCTCTAGGCGGCAAGGGTGGCCTTGTCTATGCGCCGAGCCTCGAAGGCGGGATCACCCGGCGGGAGGGCAAGCGCGGATTTCTTTTCTACGATGCCGCCGGCAGGCGGATCCGCGACCCCGAAACCCTTGCCCGCGTCACGGCGCTTGCCATTCCGCCGGGCTATCGGGACGTGCTGATTTCCCCGAACCCGCAGGCCCATCTGCAGGCGACGGGCATCGATGCACGGGGTCGGCGGCAATATTGCTATCATCCGCTCTGGTCGGCGGAGCGCGCCCGGGCGAAGTTCGACCGGCTGTCCGCCTTTGCCGGCCGCCTGCCCGAGATCCGCGAGCGGGTGGACCGGGATCTCGGTGCCCGCAAGCCCTCCTACGAGAAGGCGCTGGCGACGGTGGTTCACCTCATGGATAATCTCTACATCCGGGTCGGAAACCGCAATTATGCGCTGGAAAACGGCTCCTTCGGCCTGGTCACGCTGCGCAACCGCCATGCCCGCATCGAAGGATCGGTGGTGAAGTTCCGCTTTCGCGGCAAGTCCGGCAAGGAATGGAACGTCGCCCATAGCGACCGGCGGCTTGCGGGCGCGCTGAAGCGCATCCAGGAACTGCCGGGGCAGAACCTCTTCCAGTACCTCGATGAGACGGGGTTGCCCCGCCCGCTGCATTCGCAGGATGTGAACGCCTATATCCGCGAGGCGGCGGGCGGCGATTTCACCTCCCGCCAGTTCCGCACCTGGGGCGCCACCCGCATGGCCGCCTTTTCGCTGGCGGGGCTTGAGCCGGCGGCAAGCCAGCGGGAAAGGGCACGGCAGATGAATGCGGTGATCGACAGCGTTGCCGCAAGGCTCGTCAATACCCGCTCCGTCTGCCGCAGCTCCTATATCCATCCCCGGGTTTTCGAGGATTTCGAGGCGGGGAACCTCGGCGCCCTGACGAAGCTTGGCAAGACGAGGAGCCGGCGGCTCCTCGACTGGATGGATGAGGACGAGATCTGCGTCTTCAGATGGCTCTCGTCCCCCACGGCTTGAGCGGATGACCTTCAGCGCGTCTCGATGGCCCGGGCAATCCGGTCGCCCGCAAGCTGGATCACCGAAACGAGGAGGATCAGCACCGCCACCACGATGATCATGACCGTGGTTTCGAAGCGCTGGTAGCCATAGCGGATCGCAAGATCGCCGAGCCCCCCGGCGCCGATGGCCCCGGCCATGGCCGAAGCGCCGGTGAGCGTGATGAGCGTTACGGTGAAGCCCGCGATCAGCCCCGGCAGCGCTTCCGGCACCAGAACCTCGCGCACGATCTGCCAGCGGCTCGCGCCCATGGCTTCCACCGCCTCCACCAGCCCGCGCGGCACTTCGCGCAGCGAGACTTCGGCGATGCGGGCGAAATAGGGCGTCGCGGCGATGGAGAGCGGCACGATGGCCGCGGTGGTGCCGAGCGCCGTGCCGACGATCAGCCGGGTAAGCGGGATCAGCGCCACGAGGAGAATGATGAAGGGCACCGAGCGGAAGCCGTTCACCACCGCGCCGAGAATGCGGTTGAACCAGAGGTTTTCCGCAAGCCCGCCCTTAGCCGTCACCACCAGCAGGAGGCCGAGCGGCAGGCCGAAGACGAGCGATATCAGGCCCGAGGCCAGCGTCATCACCACGGTTTCCACCGTGCCGCGCCAGATGAGTTCAAGAATGACGGGGTTCATGGCCAAGAAACTCCACATGGATCGTGTCGGCGGGAAAAAGCCCGCGGCTTGCGGCAAGAAGCGCCTCGCGGCCGGCTTCCGCCCGGAAGAAGAACCGGCCGATGGCCCGGTCGCCGATATGGTCTATCCCGCCATGCACCAGCGTGACGGGCCTGCCGAGCGCTTCACCGAGCCGGGCGGCGAAATCGATGCCCGCATCGGCACCTATCGCATCGACGGAGAAGAGGGCAGGGCCCGCGCCTTCTGGAGAAAGCTGCGCGCCCAGGAAATCCGGCAGTTGCGGCCGCACCGCATGGAGGAGCGAACGGGTGATTTCGGCGGCGGGCCGGGCAAAGACCGAAACGACCGGGCCTTCCTCCACGATACGCCCGCGGTCGATCACCGCAACGCGATGGGCGATCCGGCGCACCACATCCATTTCATGGGTGATCAGCAGGATGGTGAGCCCGAGATCGCGGTTGATGTCCCGCATCAGTTCGAGGATCGATTGGGTCGTTTCCGGATCGAGCGCCGATGTCGCCTCGTCGGAAAGAAGCAGGGCCGGTTTTGCCGAAAGCGCGCGCGCAATGCCGACGCGCTGTTTCTGACCGCCGGAAAGGGCGGCCGGATAGGCTTTCTCCTTGTCCGAGAGGCCGACGAGATCGAGGAGATCGCGGGCGCGCTGCGTCCGCTCGGCCTTGGGAACGCCGGCGATCTTCAGGGGCAGCGCCACATTGTCGATCACGGTCTTGGCCGAAAGCAGGTTGAAATGCTGGAAGACCACGCCGATCTTGCGGCGGAAGGGCTGGAGATCGCGATCGGAGAGCCGGGCAATATCCTGCCCGTCCACGCGGATCGCCCCTTCATCGGGCCGTTCCAGGCCGTTCAGGCAGCGGATAAGGGTGGATTTGCCGGCGCCGCTCCTGCCGATCAGGCCGAGGATCTCGCCCTTTTCGATGGTGAGCGAGACCTGGTCCAGCGCGCTGACCGCGCCGAATCGCCGTGACACCCGGTCGAGCGAGACGACGGGCGGCGCCTTTGCCTGCTCCAGGGGCACGCCCTTGGAAATGGTTTCATGCTTCATGGTCATCAGGGTCCTGAAGTGCATCATGCCGCCGCACGGCTCCGGCCGGCGGCGGCGATGGTATGGCGGGGGTTATCGGGGGGCTCAGTAGGCGGCGAGCCCGGTGCCCTTGTAGACCTTGTCAAAGACGGCCTTGACGGTCGGATTCTGGTAGGAGGCGACGAGATCCTTCACCCAGGGCTGGTCCTTGTCCGCCTCGCGCACGGCGATGAAATTGCGATAGGGATTGTCGGCCACCGGCTCCTGCGCGATCCGCTCGGCGGGCGTCAGGCCGGACTTCAGCGCCCAGTCGGTGTTTACGACGGCGGCATCGAGATCGTCGATGGACCGGCCGACAATGCCGGCATCGAGTTCGCGGATTTCGATATTCTTCGGGTTTTCCGCAATATCGGCCACGGTTGCGAGAATGCCGGTGCCCTCCTTCAGCTTGATCAGGCCCTCATGGGCGAGCAGGTTCAGCGCGCGGCCCTCGTTGGAGGGATCGTTCGGCACGCCGATCACCGCGGCATCGGCGAGTTCGGCAACGGCCTTGTGCTTCTTCGAATAGAGGCCGATCGGCCAGACGCCGGTATAGCCGACGGGCACGATCTTGTAGCCATGGGTGGCGATCTGGTTGTCCAGATAGGGCTTGTGCTGGAAGGCGTTGGCATCCACTTCGCCCTGCGAAAGCGCCTCATTGGGCTGGGTGTAATCGTTGAACACCACGGCCTCGATCTTCAGCCCCTTCTTGGCGGCCTCCTCGGCCACGGCGCGCCAGACATCCTCGTCCTCGCCGCTTATGATGCCGACCTTCAGGACCTTGTCTTCGGCCTTCGCGGCCTGGGGTGCCAGCGCCGAGGCGGAGAGCAGCGCGGCAAACACGGCGAACAGCCCGGCGCGGCGGGTGAAGCCATTGTTTTTGATGAGAGATGCGAGCGAATAAGTCATGGTCGTCTTTCCTTGGGAGGATCATTCGGGAGGCGAAACGCGTCTTCCGTTTCTGTCTCAAAGCATGGCTGGCTTTCCCGCCGCACGCCAAGCATGGGAAACCGCACCTGACCCGAAAGTGGAAAAAGCTTTTGCCCGCGACGCCCGGATCGCGAAACTTAATTTCTATAAAATAAGTAGACTATCTGCCATGGGAGGGCGCCGCTTGACGGGAAGCGCCTCGATTGCGGCAGGGTTGCGAAACGCCCAGTCGCGCGCACCGGCACCCGCACAGCGGAGGTGGCGAAGCGCAGTAGCGATGGCGGGAATGCGTTGACCGGAGGGCGCGGCTCGGCCATAAGGGGTGGCCGGCGGGGGCAGAATCCGGTTTGCATGGCTTGATATTGTGGCGTTTTTATCGCCGTGACGGCGGGGGCGCCTCCCGGAATCTGGCAGATAGAAAAGCCGCTTCAAAAGAAGAATATGAGCCACCGCAACGCGAAGTCGTAGCAGGGGTTGGGTCATATTTCCCGTTTGCCTTGTGCTTCCCCTGTGGCCGGGCGCTCCTTTTGTACGGACAGATCATGAGAACACGAACGATCCTGATTGGCGTCTTCCTGGCGCTCGGCGCTGCGGCAGGCGGGGCTGTGTTGATGGGCTATGGTCCGGGCAAGCCGACGGAGGCACCCGTGGCGGAGCCTGCGGCGAAGGCGCCCGAACCCCTGCGGATCTCGCCCATCGAGACGCTGGCGATCCGGCCCGAGCGCCATGGCGAGACCCTGAGGATCGAAGGCTTCGTCATGCCCCAGCGCAAGGTGGTGCTCTCGGCAAAGTTTTCCGGCGTCGTCACCGAGGTGGCCGCCGATGTCGGCGATGCAGTGAAGAAGGGCGAGGTGCTCGTCCGTTTCGACGAGGGGCAGGCCCGGCTGCAGCTCGAAAGCCGCGAAGCACGCGCCAAGGGCAAGCAGGCGGAGCTCGACCGGGCAGAGCGTGAGCTTCTGCGTGCCCGCGGTCTTGCCGAAGGCGGCACGGTGGCCCTTTCGAAGCTCGCCTCCACGGAAACCGATCTGCGCATCGTCGAAGCGGAGCGGGATGCCCTGAAGGCGGAGGAGGACGAGGCGCGCCGGCAGCTGAAGGAGGCGCAGGTGATTGCTCCCTTCGACGGCACGGTGAGCCTGCGCAAGGTCAATCCCGGCCAGAGCGTGCCTGAAAACACCGAGCTTCTCGAAATCGTCGATCTCTCACGCATGACCCTGAGCGCGGCGGTTCCGCTGGAAAACAGCCCGCGGCTTTCGGTCGGCCAGAAGGCCGACATCCGCATCGAGGGCCTTCCCGACCGGCAGCTCACCGCCCGGCTGGAGCGCATTGCACCGGCGGCGGTGGAATCCTCCCGCTCGCTGCAGATCTTCCTCGCCGTCGATGCCAGCGACCAGCGTCTGAGCGGCGGCATGTTCGCCGAGGGCGAGCTTCACGCCGGCGAGCAGGAGAGCATGATTGCCGTTCCCGTCGCCGCGCTTCAGGAAAAGGACGGCCAGAGCGCCATCCTGAAGATCGAGAACGGCAAGGTGGTGAGCCAGCCGGTGAAGAAGGGGCGGCTCCTGGAGGACGGCAAGCTTGCCGAAATCGTCAGCGGCCTCAAGACCGGCGACCGGGTGATAGCCGTGCCGATGAAGGGGATTGCCCCCGGTACCGCCGTCGAGATAACAGGCAAGGACGGGACCGCCCCATGATCCTCGCGCGCGTTTCCATCGCCCAGCCGGTCTTTGCCGCCATGATGATGATCGGCATCATGGTTCTGGGCTTCGTCTCCTGGCTCCGGCTTCCCGTCGATCTCCTGCCGGCGGTCGACCTTCCCGCGGTGGTGGTCACCACCCGCTATGAGGGCGCCTCCGCGCTCACCATGGAACAGCAGGTGACCAAGCCCGTCGAGGATGCGGTGGGCACCATATCCGGCATCAAGCGCGTTACCTCGCGCTCGGCACCCGGCTTTTCCGCCGTCTTTGCCGAATTCAATCTCGACGTCGCCTCCAAGGATGCGGCCGACGAGATCCGCGAGCGCGTGTCGCGGCTCCAGGGATCGCTGCCGAAGGGGTCGGACACGCCTGTCGTCACGCGCTTCAATCCCCAGGAAGCGCCGATCATGTCGCTGGCGCTCAATTCCTCCACCGTCTCGCTGACCGAGCTCACCGGCTTTGCCGAGCGCATCCTGGTGCCGCGGCTTCGCCGGGTGGCGGGCGTGGGCCAGGTGACGATCGTCGGCGGCAGCCCCTCGGAAATTCGCGTCCGGCCGGACATGGCCGTGCTTTCCTCCTTCCGGATTTCGGTCACCGATCTCATCGACCGCATCCAGAAGGCGACGCAGGACAATGCGGTGGGCTCGATCAAGTCGATCACCCGGGAACGCAGCGTGACGCTGAACGTGGTGCCGCGCGATCTTGCCGCCTTCCGCGACATCGTGATCGGCTGGGACAAGTCCGGCCGGGCGATCCGGCTTTCGGAAGTGGCCGAGATTTCCGAGGCGGGCGCAGAGCCTGAAAGCCGCGCCTGGTATAATGGCATTCCCACCATCGGCCTCGACATCGTCAAGATCGACGGGGCGAACACGGTCTCCGTGTCCAAGGGTGTGCAGGCGGAAATCGCCGCGCTGAAGGCGGACCCTGCCTTTGCCAAGCTCGATGTCGCCGTCTCGCAGGATTCTTCGAGCCACATCATCCAGCAGATCGGCGATGTGGAGCAGACGCTCCTCGAAGGTGGTGTCCTGACCGTCATCATCGTGCTCGTCTTCCTGAATTCCTGGCGCTCCACCATCATCACCGCGCTCACGCTGCCCATTTCGGTGATTGGCACATTCGCGGCCATTGCCTTCATGGGCTTCAGCCTCAACATCCTCACCATGCTGGCGCTTTCCATCTGCATCGGCATCCTGATCGACGATGCGATCGTGGTGCGCGAAAACATCAGCCGCCATGCGGAGATGGGCAAGGACCGCAAGCAGGCGGCGATCGAGGGCACGTCGGAAATCGGCATTGCCGTCATGGCGACCACGCTCTCCATCGTCGCCGTCTTCCTGCCCGTGGGCTTCATGGGCGGCGTGCTCGGCCGCTTCTTCTACCAGTTCGGCATCACGGTTTCCGTGGCGGTGCTGATTTCGCTCTTCGTCTCCTTCACGCTCGATCCGATGCTGTCGAGTGTCTGGCCCGATCCGCCGAAGGGTGGCCGGCGCGGCCCGCTCGCCCGGGCGCTCGACCGCTTCGAGCAGGGCTTCCACCGCCTTTCGAGCCATTATGGCCGCGTCATCGGCTGGTGCCTCAACCATCGCTGGCTGGTGAGTTTCGCCGTGATCGGCCTTTTCGTCGCGAGCCTCTTCGTCGTTACCCGGATCGGCACCGAATTCGTGCCGGAATCGGATGAGGGCATGGTGACCGTCAGCCTGACCCTGCCGGAAGGCTCCTCCTCCGACTACACGGCGGAAAAGGTGCGCGATGCCGAAGCGTTGATCCGGACCCTCAAGGATGTCAGCGCGATCTATTCCACGGTCAACGGCAATGAGGGTTCGGAAACCAACAAGGCGCAGATCATCGCCACCATGGTTCCGGCCGACCAGAGAAAGAGCACCTCCATGTCGCTCGGTCTCGAGGTGCGGCAGGTGCTCGGCGCCCTTGCGGGCGTGGAGGTGGAACTCGGCCGGGGCGGGGGCGGGGGGGCGGAATCGAAGCCCGTGCAGATTTCCGTGCTCGGCGAGGACATGAACCAGCTCGAAGTCGTGGCGCGCGATCTCGTGGAAAAGCTGAAGGGCGTCAAGGGTCTGGCCGATCTCGAAAGTTCCTCCGCCCGGCGCCAGCCGGCGGTCGTGATCGAGCCGCGCATGGAAGCGCTTGCCGATCTCGGCGTCAGCGCCGACCAGCTCATTCGCAACCTGCGTCCGCTTGTCTCGGGCGAGAAGATCGCCAGCTGGGGTGAACCCGGCGCCCGCACGCGCTTCGTCGTGCTCCGGCTTTCGCCGGAGGACCGCCGGTCGGTGGAGGATCTGCGCAACCTGCGCATTCCCGCCGGCAGCGATGCGGATGGCCAGGCCCGCACGGTCCGTCTTTCGCAGGTCGCCGACATTCGCGAGGAAACGGCCCCGCAGGCGATCTATCGCCGCGACAGCGACCGGGAAGTGCGCATTTCCGCAAACATCACCGACAGGCCGCTGGGCGCGATCATCGAGGACGTCACGAAGCTTACCACGGCAACGACACTGACGCCCGGCTATCGCATCAATGTGGGCGGGGAGGCGGAGGACCTGTCCGAAAGCTTCGGCTATGCGGTGCAGGCGCTGGCGCTGGCGGTGATCTTCATCTACCTGATCCTCGCCTCGCAGTTCAATTCCTTCATCCAGCCGATCGCCATCATGACCAGCCTGCCGCTCTCGCTGATCGGCGTGCTGCTGGGCCTCCTCGTGACCGGATCGACGCTCAATCTCTTCTCGATCATCGGCTTCATCACCCTCATGGGCCTCGTGACCAAGAATGCGATCCTTCTGGTGGACCACGCAAACACGCTGGCAGCGGAAGGACTCAACATGCGCGAAAGCCTGATCGAGGCCGGCAAGGTGCGCCTGCGCCCGATCATCATGACCACGGTTGCGATGATCGTCGGCATGCTGCCGCTGGCGCTCGGCATGGGCGAAAGGGCCTCCATGGCCCATGCCATCATCGGCGGGCTCATCTCGTCGACCGCGCTGACCCTGCTTTTCGTGCCGGTGGCGATTTCCCTGCTGAATTCGCTTCGCCAGCGGCTCTGGCCGGGGCTCGGTGCCGGCGGGTGATGCCAACCGGCAGCCGGTTCAGAGCCCGGGGACGCGGTAGAGGTCCGTAAGGAAGTAGAGATAGAGGTTGATCAGCGCGAGCGCGAGGCTGAGTGTCGCAAGGGCTGCGGACTGGATGACCGCAGCAGAGGTGGGCGCCTTCAGCGTGAGCCTGACCTTCCTGACGGTAAAGGCAAGCGACAATCCGAATATGAACATGAAAGCAGGAAGCATCGGATAGATGTGGTAGAGGTAAAACAGCCCGAAATCCTCCGAAATGCCACTGACAATACTGGAACCGGGCACAGTCACCATCCTTTGCCGACCATTCGGATCTATAGACCTGAAATTGCATAACTATGGCGCGCTTCGTCAATATGGGCGTGGTGTCGCAGGCCGTGGCGTGATCCTGATCGGCGGAGGGAAACCGATCCTCAGGCGCTCAGCCGGATCACCGCCCGCCAGGCATAGCCGCCACCGATCCCTTCGAAGCGGAGTTCCGCCCCCAGCGCCTCGGCGCGGGCGGAAAGGACCGCCTTGAGATCCGCGCGCGGCGTGACGTGGAAGCGCGTGAGCCAGAACTGGAGCAGCAGGCGGAAGAGAGGAGGGAGACCCTCCTGCTGGCCGAAATCCACCACATGCAGCTCGCCCCCCGGCTTGAGCGCCGAAAGCGCCGCATCGACCGCCCCCTGCCAGTCGGGGATCATGGAAAGCGCGTAGGAAATCAGGATCCGGTCGAACCCTGCCTCACCGAAATCCGAAGCGGCAAAGCGCGTGGCATCGGCCAGGCTGAGCTCCGCCTCTATGGATCTGCGGGCAAGGGCCTTTCGCGCCGAAAGCAGCATTTCCTCGGAAATGTCGAGCCCGAAGAACCGGGCCTTCGGAAAATGGGCATGGGCAAGGGTGAGGTTGCGCCCCGTGCCGCAGCCGATTTCGAGCAGTGTGCCGCCCGGGGGCACGGCAAGGCCCCTTATGGTGCGGTCGCGGCCGAGAAGATAATATTTCCGCGTCGCATCATAGACATGGCGCTGGTAGCGATACATGCCGTCCATCAGCGAGGCATGGGCCGCACTTTTCTCGGCCGCCGGTGCCGGGGCCCCGCTCACGCCGTCTTCTCGTAAATGTGGAAGCCGCCATAGATGGCCGAGCGGTCGAGGGCGGCAAAGCGGCGCGAGTCCTCCTCGAAATAGTGCCATTCCTGCCGGATAGACGGCGGCAGGCGGCCCTCGACGATGCTGCGTTCGGCGGCGGTGCGGAAGATCACCCGGGCCCCGGGCCTCGCGGTGCGGGTGATTTCCTGCCAGAGGGCCACAAGCTGTCCGTCGGTCATCCAGTCCTGTGCGTCGAGAAGCACATAGCGGTCGCGCGAGGCGGCGGGCTCGCCGGCAAGCAGTTCGGTGAAGCTCGCATGATGCACGTTCACCCGGTCGACGCTGGCGCGGATGACGGCATGATGTTCCGGCTTCAGATAGGTGGGCAGCGGGCCGCCTTCTTCGGCGCCGTAGCGGCGGGCAAAGGCCTGCCAGGCGAAGTAGTTCTCCCCCATGGGGAAGTGGCAGGCGAGCTTTTCCAGCCGGTGCTTGAGAACGGGGGCAATCGACCGGTCGTCGGCAACGCTGGCGAGCTCGTCATATTGCTGGGGCGGAATGCCGAGACCGAAGAGCGAACTCTTGCGGCCGGTGATCCAGCGCACCACCGGCTTTTCGAACAGCGGCGCGATCTGCGCCTCGAAGAAGGCGCGCTGGTCTTCGAGCGACCGGGCGCGGGTCAGCTCGTCGAGCTTCACGCCATGCAGACGGGCAAGGAGATGGGCCGCGCCGATGAAACGGCCGAGAAGGCCGGTCTTGTAGATGTTGCGGTCAAAGACCGTTACCCGGCGGCGGCCGAGCTTCCTGCGGTTCCAGTAGCGTCGGGTTGCCTCGTCGAGGACCGGGACGAGATGGCGGTCGAACATCTCGCTGTTGGTCTTCTCGTTCGGCATGGCGAGGAAGCGGACGAGATCCTCATGGGCGGGCAGATGCTTGAAGGCGGCGAGCTTCAGCCGGTTGAGCGCCACATGATGCGGGTTGAGATCGACCACATCGATGGAGGCGGGGGCGCGGGAGAGATAGGCGAGCATGTTGCAGCCGCCCGAGCCGATGGTGACGATGCGATGATCCGGCCGAAGCGCCATCGCCTCCATGTCGAGATCGGGATCTTCCCAGATCTGGGGATAGACGAGACCGGAAAAGAGCAGGCCGAAAAGCCGTTCCGACAGACCCTCCCGCGAGAGCGGAGAATGGCGGAGAAGCGCGTCCTTGAGCTTCCGGTTGGTGCGGAAGCCGGCTTCCGGTGCAAAATCCGACATGAGACTCACCCCTTTTTTCCGTGTTCAGGGCGTGTAGCGCGTGCGCGCTACAGTTTCATGACGCCGGGGCGAGGGGTGAGGAAGGGCAAGGAGAAGGGGCGGATTGTCCCGCCCTTTCAGCAAGGTGTTGCCTCAGCTCCGCCGGCCTGTCGGTGCGGGCAGAAGGCCCTGCGGGCGCACGAGCAGGAGCAGGATGACGAAGCCGAGCACGAAGGCATCGCGGAACTCCACCATGCTCGGCGGCAGGAGGACCTGGGCGAGCACCTCCACGATGCCGAGTAGCATGCCGCCGGCAACAGCGCCGGTCAGCGATCCGAGGCCGCCGACGATGGTGGCGACGAAGGCCTTCAGAACGGGCACGAAACCCATCAGCGGATCGACCGAACCGCGCTGCGCCACCCAGAGGAAGGCGGCGATGGCCGCGAGCACGCCGGAAACGGCGAAGCTCGTGGCCACCACCCGGCCCGCCTTCAACCCCAGGAGACGGACCACGTCGATATCCTCTGCCGCCGCGCGCATGGTGATGCCCATCACCGTGTGCTTCAGGAAGAGGTTGAGCGCGATAAGGGCGACGATGGTGATCGAGATCGACATCAGCGGGATGATGCCGAGATGGACCGAGCCCATATTGACCACGCCCGAAAGCGCCTCCGGCATGGCGACCGCGCGCGGCCGTGCGCCGATGGCATTCTGGAAGAAGGCCTGCAGGATCATGCTCATGGCGAAGGAGGTGATGAGAAGGCCGGTCATGTCGGCCTTGCGCATGGGGCGGAAGGCAGCGCGCTCGATCCCCATGGCGAGAAGCGCCACGGCGACAATGGCAAGGAGGATCGCCAGAGGCAGGCTCACGCCCGCCGCCAGCATGAAGAAGATCGTGTAGCCCGCCGCCGTCATCAGCTCGCCATGGGCGAAATTGATGAGCCCGATGATCGAGAAGACGATGGCCAGCCCGAGCGAGAGCAGCGCATAGGTGCCGCCGAGGCTCACCGCATTGATGACATGCTGGAGGAGGAGATCCATGGTTTCAAAACCCCGGGCTACGGTTCAGGCGGAAAGATAGGCGGCCCGGATCTCCGGAGACGCAAGGAGATCGCTGGCCTTGCCCGAAAGCGCCACTGCGCCATTGGCAAGCACCAGCGCGTGATGGGCGATTTCGAGCGCGCGCGATGCATTCTGTTCGACGAGCAGGATGGTCAGCCCCGTGCCGTTCAGCTTGACGATCAGCTCGAAGACCTGGTCGACGATCTGCGGTGCAAGGCCGAGCGAAGGCTCGTCGAGGAGCAGCAGGTCAGGCGCCGACATCAGCGAGCGGGCGATCGCCAGCATCTGCTGTTCGCCGCCGGACAGCAGTCCGGCCCGCTGGTGATAGCGCTCCTTGAGGATCGGGAAGAGCGAGAGCATTTCCTCCCGCTTTGCAGCCGGATCGTGCTTGCCCTTGTGGGCAGCCCCGCCGAGCAGCAGGTTTTCCGCCACCGTCAGGCTCGGAAATACGCGCCGCCCCTCCGGAGTGAGCGCTATGCCGAGGCCCGAGCGCTTTTCCGCCCCAAGGCCGGAAATATCCGTGCCCCGGTAGGCAATGCGGCCCGTCGCCGGCGTCAGGCCGGAAAGCGCCGACAGCGTCGAGGTCTTGCCCGCACCATTCGCCCCGATCAGCGCCAGGATTTCTCCCGGCGCGACCGAAAAGGAAATGCCGCGGACCGCCTCGACATAGCCGTAGCGGACATTCAGCCCCGCGACATCGAGAAGCGGGCTCGCGGTCATGGTGCGGGAACCTTGGCGGCTTCCGGGACGACCGCCTCGACGAGGCTGCGCGCGCCGCCCTTTACCTCGACCAGCGAGATGGAGCGGACCGGCATGCCGGTCGTGCCTTTGTAGGTGATCGGACCCGTCACGCCCTCGACATTTTCGAGATTGGCGATGGCGTCGCGCAGGTCGCGGCCGCGCGGGGAGGCAGCCACCTTGGCGGCGGCGTCGAGGATGAGGCCGATCTCGTAGCCATTGGCGATGTAGACGGTGTCCGGGTCCTTGCCGGTCGCCTGCTTGTATTTGGCGTTGAAGGCCTCGAGGCTCGAGCCCGGCACGGCAAAGCCCGCCGTGGTGTGGACGAGGCCGTCTGCGACCGAGCCGAGGGAGAGCGTGGTGGGCGTGTCGATGCCATCGGAGCCGAGCACGGGCGCGGTGACGCCGGCGGCGCGCAGCTGCTTCAGGAAGGCGGGGAAATCAGGCTCGTAAGCCGAGGTCATGATGACGTCGGGCTGTGGGTTGAGGCCCTTGATCTTGGTGACCTCGGCGCCGAAATCCTGCTGGCCCATGGTATAGGTGGACTGTTGCAGCACCTTGCCGCCGGCCGCTTCGAAGGCAGTGGCGAAATATTCCGGCAGCTTCAGCGTATAGGCGCTGTCGGCGGATTTCAACACATAGGCGGTCTTGTAGCCCTTCTTGGCGGCGAATTCCGCAAGCACCAGCGCCTGGGCATTGTCGGCGGGATAGGTGCCGAACATGAAGTCGCCGACGGCGGAGGTGATCGTCGGCGTCGAGCCGCAGAAGGTGAAGGTCGGGATCTCAGCCCCTTGCGTGATCTGGCCGGCGGCAATGGAGGGATCGGCATCGCAAGGGGTGATGATGGCATTCACGCCCTGGTCCACCAGCTCCTGCGCGGCCTGCACGGCTGCTGCCGTATCGGAGCGGGTGTCCTTGATCTCGAGCTTCACGGGATACTTGCCGCCAAGGCCCCCACGGGCATTGATCTCGTCGATGGCGAGCTTCAGGCCCGCCAGCGAGGGCTGGTCATAGGCGGCAAGGCCACCGGTCTGGCCGGTCGCAAGGCCGAGCACGAAATCCTCGGCAGCGGCGAAGCCCGCCGTGGAGGCGAGAAGCGAAAGTGCGAGCGCTGCGCGCCGGGTGTTTGTCCTGAGCATGGGCATGGTTTTCAGTTCCCCTTGTTGTCCTGTCTCGGTGGTTCGGTTTCAATGGCTGTTGCGGCTGCCGATATAGGCTTCGATGACGGCGGGATCGTTTCGCACGGTCACCGGATTGCCCTCGGCAATCTTCGCGCCGCGATTGATGACGACGATGCGGTCGGACACGCGCATGATCAGCGGAATGTCGTGCTCGATGACGATGAGGCCGAGGCCGTAGCGGTCGCGGATGGCCTTGATTTCTTCGGTCAGCGCCTCGGTTTCCGCCGGGTTCATGCCGGCGGCTGGCTCGTCGAGGAGGAGATATTTCGGCTCCGTGGCGAGCGCGCGGGCGATCTCCAGCCGGCGGCGCGAGCCATAGGGCAGCGTGCCCGCGATGCGGTCGGCAATGTCGAGGAGGTTGAATTCGGAGGCGAGGGCAATCGCCTTTTCCCGCGCGGCGCCAAGGCTGCCGGTCCTCAGAAGGGCGGCCGCGGTTATGTTTTCCAGCACCGTCATGCGTTCGAACAGCCGGATGTTCTGGAAGGTGCGGGCAAGACCGGCTTCTGCCCGTGCCGCCGGATGCAGGCCGCTGACGGTCTTGCCGTTCAGCACCACCGCCCCCGCCTGTCCGGCGATCTGGCCGCAGATGAGGTTGACGAGCGTGGTCTTGCCGGCGCCGTTCGGGCCGATGAGGCCGAGGATTTCGCCGGGGCGGACGGAGAAGCTCACGTCGTCCACCGCCTTCAGCCCGCCGAAGCGGCAGGAAAGGCCCGATATCTCCAGCCGGTCGCCCGCCGTTCCGGGCGCTGCAGCGATGGTCCGGGCCGGGGCCGGGGACGGCGCAATGCGCGACGCGCCCCAGGGCAGGCTGAGTTCCGCAAGGCCGGCAAGACCGAGCGGGCGCCGCCAGATGGTGAGCATCAGGGCAAGCCCGAGACCCACTTCCGTCAGGCCGAAGAGCGGCGGCAGCGGAAAGAGACCGAGGAAGCTCGACTGCCCCTCCGCCTGGCGGAGGATCTGCACCACGGCGAAGATCAGAGCCGTACCGACCACCGCTCCGGTGACCGAGAAGAAGCCGCCGACGATCAGCATCGCGACCAGCAGATAGGTGAAGGAGAAGTAGAAATCCTTGGGCGAGAAGGCCCCGAGGAAATGGCCGTAGAGCGAACCTGCTGCCATGCCGACCACGACGGAGAGGATCCACCCGCCATAGCGCACGCGCGATGCCTTGATGCCGAGCGCTTCCGCCGCCACTTCATTGTCGCGGGTGGCGCGGAGCTTCACGCCGGTCGCGCTGTCCCGGAACCAGCGGGCGACGAAGACGGCGACGGTCGCCACCACGGCTACGACGAGGGGCGTGGTCAGCCGCGGCACGCCGTAGAAGGTCTGGCTGCCGCGGGTGAAATCCCGCGCCCCGACCAGGACGACATGAACGATGATGAGAAGCGCGAGCGTCGAGATCGCCGCCGCGCCGCCGTTCAGGCGGCTGAGCGGCGCGCCCGTCACCAGCCCGACGACCAGGCCAGCGCCGATGACGGCCAAGAGCGCCGGCCAGTAGGTGAGCGCCCAGCCCTTCAGGAATTCCGGCAGATACGGCAGCGCCGACGCCTGCACGGCCGGCTGCATGGTGAGGATCGCCGAGACATAGGCCCCGAGACCGAGAAAGGCCGCATGGCCGAAGGAGGTGATGCCGCTGTTGCCGGAATAGATCGAGAGCGACAGCACCGCCGTGAGATAGATGAGGAACATCGTGGCGATGCGCGGTCCGCCGGGCAGCAGGAAGTAGACGAGCCCGGCGCCCACGAGAACCAGCGCCGCAAGCGCCGCCGCATCCCTGAAGGTTCGTGCCCTTTCCAGCGAACGGGGGGCCGAAACGCCGCTTCCCGCCGCCGCCTGCCGCTCGATTTCCGGCTTTTCCCCGTGAAGGGGCGCTGCCTCCGCCATGCTCATGATCCTGTCCGTTCCCCGTTCGGCCCGGCCTCGAAGGCACGGGCGACGCGGCCGTTTGCCGGCCCGGTTTTTCCATGGAGCCTAGCATTGGACGAAAAGACGGCGATGTCAAACATTTTTCAATTTGCCATTTTCAATTATTTTTGTTGGAATGTTGACATCGGCAAGAACCTGTCGGATGACTGGATCATGAGCATCAAGGACCAACTCAAGGACGCACAGGCCACGCTGACGCCTTCCGAGCGGAAGATCGTCCGGGAGCTGCTGTCCAACTATCCGAGCGCGGCGATGACCACGGCGTCGCGGCTGGCCAAGCGTGCCGGTGTCAGCGATCCGACGGTGGCGCGGCTGATGGCGAAGCTGGGTTTCGAAAGCTATGGCGCCTTTCAGGAGGCCCTGCTGGGCGAGGTCGAGGCGACGCTCAACTCGCCGCTCTCGATGTTCGGCGAGCGCACGCCGCAGGCGGGCGAGCAGAGCTATCTCACGCGCTTCCTGACGGCCTCGGCCCAGACGCTCGGCACGGCCGACACGGGCATCATGGCGAGCGATTTCGATCAGGCGGTCGCGCTTCTCGCCGATCCGAAGGTGAAGATCCATTTTCTCGGCGGTCGTTTCAGCCGGTTCCTGGCGGGCCTCTTCCACCGCCACCTGCTTCTGCTGCGCGCCGGCAGCCACCTTTTGCCCGACGATTCCTCCGAGCGGATCGACCTTGCCGCCGATTTCGGCCCGAAGGACCTGCTCGTCGTCTATGATTACCGCCGCTATCAGGCGGATGTGGTGGCCTTTGCCGCCGAGGTGGCCGCCCGCAAGGCCCGCATCATCCTCTTTACCGACAAGTGGAAATCGCCGATCGCCGACTGGGCGACGATCACATTCACCGCCCCCGTCGACACGATTTCCCCCTTCGACACCATGATACCGGCGCTGGCCCAGACGGAAGCGGTCATTGCCGCTCTTGCGGGCCGGCTCGGGGAGACATCCCGCCAGCGCCTCGAGAGCATCGAGGCGCTCCGCGCCCGCCTTCAGGCCGCCTCCAGGGGCGATGCCGACCAGGACCCACCTTTCGGAAACTTCGAGGACAAGACGTCATGAATGCGCCGATCACCCGCCAGTCGCCCTACCGGGCCGACGATACCGCCCTGTTCTTCGTCGACATGCAGAAGATCTTCTGCCTCCCGGACCTCGACCCCAAGCATCCGGAGCTCAATGCGGAGCATTATTACCACCAGCGCCTGAAGAACCTCGTGGTGCCGAACCAGGTGAAGATGCTGGACGCCGCCCGCGCCGCGGGCGTACAGGTGATGCACACCATCATCGAGGCGCTGACGGCCGATGGCCGCGACATCTCGCTCGATCACAAGCTTTCGGGCATCTTCGTCGCCAAGGGCGATCCGCTCGGCCAGCCGATCGACGAGCTCGAGCCGATCGAGAACGAGATTATCCTGCCGAAATCCTCCTCCGGCGTCTTCAACTCCACCAATGTGGATTACGTGCTGCGCAATCTCGGCATCCGCCACCTGATCATCGCGGGCGTCGTCACCGACCAGTGCGTCGACATGGCGGTGCGCGATGCGGCGGATCGGGGCTATCTCGTCACCCTCGTCCACGATGCCTGCGCGACGCTCAGCCAGGAGCGCCATGATGCGGCGCTGCGCGCCTATGGCGGCTATTGCTGGATCACCGATACGGAAACCGTGCTCACCCGCCTGGAGGCACTGAAGCCATGAGCGCCGCGAACCACGCCCTTGTGACGCTCGTCACCACCGATCATGCCGGGATCACCCGCGGGCGCGCACTTTCCCGCGCCGCCTACGAGGCCGACAATACGAAGAGCTGCGGCTGGGTGCCCGCGAATTTCTCGCTCACTCCCTTCGGCGAGATCGCCTTTCCGAACCCCTGGGGCTCGGCGGGCGACCTGCGATTGAAGCCCGATCCGCAAGCCCGCTTCACCTGCCATCCGAAGGGCGCTGCCACGCCGCTCGATTTCGTGATGAGCGATGTGGTCAATCTCGACGGCAGCGATTTCGTGGCCTGCCCGCGCACCATCCTCCGCCAGGCGATTGCCGCGCTGAAGAAGGAAACCGGCCTTTCGGTGACGGCGAGCTTCGAACACGAGTTCCAGTTCACCGACGGCGCGGGCGAAGGCGCACCCTTCTCGCTCGCCAAGCTGCGCGGCATGGAGGTCTTTGCCGAGGACCTTTTCACCGCCCTCGATCAGGCCGGGCTCGGGCCCGAAAACCTGCTGCCGGAATATGGCGGCCACCAGTTCGAGGTGACCGTGAAACCGGCCGCTGCCCTTGCCGCCGCAGACCGCGCGGTTGCGCTCCGGGCGATCCTGAACGAGGTTGCCCGCACCCATGGGCGGACGATCACCATGAGCCCGAAATCCGCGCCGGACGGCGTCGGCAACGGCTTGCACATCCATCTGAGCCTCACCGACGAAAACGGCAGGCCGGCCACCTACAGCGCGGGCGGGCCGGGCGGTCTTTCGGATCGCGCCGCACGCTTTGCCGCGGGCATCGTCCGCCACATGCGGGCGCTGATTGCCTTCACCGCCTGCAGCGCCATTTCCGGCATCCGTCTCCAGCCGCACAACTGGAGTTCGAGCTACACCTGGCTCGGCGACCGCGACCGGGAATCCTCGCTGCGCATCTGCCCGGTCGTGACCATGGGCGGCAAGACGCCGGATGCCCAGTTCAACATGGAATATCGCGCCGCCGATTGCACGGCCTCGCCGCATCTCGCCTTGGCGGCGCTGATCTTCGCGGGTCTTCAGGGCCTTCGGGAAAACCTGCCCTTCGCCCCCGTCTTCAGCGGTGATCCCGATCTGCTGACGCCGGAGGAGCGCGAGCGGCTCGGCCTTCATCGCCTGCCCACCTCCATCGACGCCTGCCTGGCCGCACTTGATGCCGACGGGACCGTGAAATCCTGGTTCGATCCGCTGATGATCGAAAGCTATGCGGGCATGAAGCGGAAGGAAGAGGCGCTGATGGCCGATCTGTCGCCGGCGGAACGCTGCCAGCGCTATGCGGAGATCTACTGATGCCGCTCAGCGCCTATGTCACCCCGCCTCTTCCCTCGGCGGAAGAGGCGGCGGCCGAACGCCGGATGGCGGTCACCGTTCTCAATCCCGAGGGCAGCTCGCCCTATGTGCTGCTCTGCGAACATGCATCCCGCTTCATTCCGGAGCGCTACCGGGGGCTCGGACTTTCTGAGAAAGAGCTTTCCGCCCATATCGCCTGGGATATCGGCGCGAAGATCATGGCGCTCGACATGGCGCGCGCGCTCGATGCGCCGCTGGTGATGGCCGGTTTCTCGCGCCTGCTGATCGATCTCAACCGGCCGCTCCAGGCGGCCTCCTCCATTCCCGTGATGAGCGAGACGACCTTCATTCCCGGCAATGAGGATCTGCCCCCGCCGGAACGGGACTATCGCATCCGCACCTATTTCGAGCCCTTCCAGCACGCCGTCGGCGAACTCCTCGACCGGCGGCAGGCGGAGAAAAGGCCGACCGCCGTCATCGGCGTGCACAGCTTCACCCCGGTCTACAAGGGCGTTCGCCGCCCCTGGGCCTCCGGCGTGCTCTGCTCCCATTCGCTTGAATTCGGTGCGGCGCTGGTTCAGGCCCTCGACAGCCCGGAGGCGCCCTCTGCCGTCAACGAACCCTATGTGATCGACCGGGAGGAGGATTACACCGTGCCCGTCCATGGCGAGGCGCGCAACCTCATCTCGGTGCTGATCGAGATCCGACAGGACCTAATCGCGGAGGATCGCGGCGCGCTCGACTGGGCCCGCCGCTCCACCGAAGCGCTCACCGCCATTCGTGACCGGGTGGTCTAGGCTTCGCTTTACTGCGGTTCCGGCTCAGATGCCGGAACCGTCGAGCTCGCGCGCGTCCCGGCCCTGCCAGGGCGTGGGCATGGCCGTGCGGTCAAGATTGGCCGTCGGCAGCGGCATCCAGCATTTCAGCTCCGGCTCGGCATATTCGATGATCCGCCCGGGCGAGGAATCGGAGGAGCGCCAGCCTTCCCCGGCGAACTGGTCGCCATGGGACCAGTAGGCCAGGTCCACCTCCGCCGGCCCCTGTTCCGAGGGGCGTATGGTCACGAGAATCCGGCTGCCATCCTTCGGCGCACTCGACATCTGCCGCCAGCGATCGGGTTCGTCCATCTCATCTCCTCCAGGCTCACCAAACCCCCGAAGTGTCACCCCGGCGGCGGGAATGGTCAACGGAAACTTTGCGCGGCGCACGGGCCGTCCCCGGGAGATGCCCCCCCTGAAAAACCGGGTGTCAACCAAAGTTGACGGGCCTCCCGCTGTCAACTAAGGTTGACCCATGACTGAAACGCCGCCGGCGATCGAAGATGTCGAAACCGCCCTTGCCTCCGTTATTGCCCTTCGCAGGGCAGCGGATCGCATGGAGCTCCATGCCGTGAAGGCCGCGCTCGATCAGGGCTGGACATGGGCCGACATCGCCGAGGCGCTGGGGGTCACGAAGCAGGCTGCCCACAAGCGGCTGTCTCCCCTGATTGCCAGACGTTCCTGAGGGATCCGCCATGTTTCAAGGACTGAAGAATGTTGCCTGGACGCTGAAGGCCCTGAAGCAGCTCTGCGAAGGGGCGATGACGCAGGCCGAGGCGGAAGGGCTTTCGGAAGTGGGGGCCGAACATTTCCTGCTCTCCGCCTTCGATCTTCCCGACGGCACGGCCCGGCGGTCGTTCGAACCCTTCGGTGTCGACAAGGAAGCCCTTCGGGCGGCCATAGAGCGTCACTATGCCGAAGCGCTCAAGGCGGCGGGCATGGGCGGGGAGGCGATGCCTCCGCCGGCACCCATTACCCGGCCCACCAGCCCCTGGGCGGGCCTGCCGTCCAGCGCCTCGGGCCTTGCCCTTCTCGACCGGCTGGCCGAAAAGGGGCCGGCCGGCGAGCCCCTCTGCGGCGCGGACGTGGTGCTCGCCACGCTTGCGGCGCGGCGCGGCACGGTGCCCCGGGTGCTTGCGAGCCTCGGCATAGATCCAGAGGCGCTCGCCGCCTTTGCGCGGGCCGAACGCGACACCCATCTCTCCTCCCTCTAGGCACACAGGATCCTGATCATGGTGAAAATCTTCGGGCTGGCGGCCGCCGGTCTGCTTCTGCTCGCCCTTCTTTCTCTCGTTGGCCTCTATGTCTGGAAGAATTACGGTCCGGACCGCGGCGATCTCAAGGCCGATATCGACCGCATGGTCGCCCGGTGGCAGGGGGCCGATGCGCCGGTCGATCTCGTGATCGCCGTGGTGAAGAACGGCGAGGCGCGCTATCTCGCCTACGGTCCCGAAGGCGCCACGCCCGACAGCCTCTTCCAGATCGGCTCCGTGACCAAGGTCTTCACCGGGCTGCTGCTGCAGGTGCTGGTCGATGAGGGAAAGCTGCGCATGGAGGACAGGCTGTCCACGCTGATCGGCGACCGCTATCCGCTCGCTCCCGCCGTGGCGGATGTCACCCTTCGGCAGCTTGCCACCCACACAGCCGGCCTGCCTTCCGTGCCGGCGCCCATCGAGGACGAGGTGAAGCGCCGCCTCGGCAAGGGCGATCTCATGGCAGACCCCTACAATATCCTCTCCCGCGAGGAGGTGCTTTCCTATCTGGCCAATCCCATCGGCAAGACGGCGCCAGGCCGGTTTTCCTATTCCAATTACGGCATGGGGCTTCTGGCGCATGTGCTGGAGCTGAAGACCGGCGAAACCTATCCGGCGCTGCTCCAGCGCCTCCTCTTCCAGCCGCTCGGCATGAAAGACAGCCATGGCGATCTCGAAACCGATGTGGCCGCACGACTGGTCCAGGGCCATGATGCCGCGGGAAAGCCGGTCGGTCCCTGGCATTTTACCGCGCTTGGCGGGGCCGGTGCGATCACGTCGAGCGCGCGGGATCTGGTGCGCTTCATCGAGGCGGAATTCGACCCCTCGTCACCGCTGGCGCTCAGCCTCGCCCGGCAGCGGGAGAAACGGTCCGACGGGAGCGGGCCGATCGCCTGGCAGGAACCGGGCGTGCCGGAATGGCTGGAAGGAAGCCGTACGATCTTCTGGCACAACGGCGCGGTCAACGGCTATTTCAGCTATATCGCCATCGATCCCGGTCGCAGGCACGGGGTCGTGGTCCTCGCCAACCGCCAAAAGGATGTGACAGCCCTTGGCCTTTCGGCGCTGCGGCTTGCCCGCACGCAGTCATGGTAGAGGCAGCCATGGGGAAGCGGGGCTTGTCCGGCAGCGCAATCCTGCCGGTGGACGCCAGGTGCCTTTACGGAAGAGCTTTTTGCGGGTGCGCGCCCGCCTCAATCCCGGCCCTGCACTGCGTCCGCGAGCCGCCGGCAGGCGCCGACGAGGTCCGGCTGTTGCAGCAGCGCGCCGCCCACCAGATACATGACGTCCGGGCCGTAGGCATCGCGCATGTCGGGGATGCGGTCGAAATTGACGCCGCCGCCCGGTGCCGGCACGATGGGCTTCAGGCCATGGAGATCGGCGGCGCAGGCGCGGGCGATCGACTGGCATTCGGCGCGGCTGAAGCCGAAGCGTCCGCCATAATTCGGATAGATCGCCGCATCCGCACCCATCAGCCGATGCAGCGTGCCGAAGAAGCTGCGATGCGAGAAGCCTGACGTCGGGGAGACCACGTTTGCGCCCGAGAAGGCCGGGTGCGAGACGATCGGCAGGGTGAAATCCGGATGGGCGGCGAGCGTCCTGACGATGTCGTAGCCGGTCATGGCAGGCGCCAGCATCACGGCGCCGGCGCCCGCTTCCGCGGCCATCAGCGCGCGCTCGACGATCGCGCCGGCGGGGCCGGTGATGTTGGGCACGAAGCTCGCCCTGCCGCCGGATTTTGCGTTCGCCTCGCCCACGGCATCGACGCAGGCCCTCAGCCTTTCGGCAAAGGGCGAGGTCTTCTGGTCGACCAGCCCATGATCGTCCTTGACGTAATGCATGCCGCCGAGCGCGAAATCATGGGCAAGGCGTGCGAGCGCCACGCTCGACAGGCCCACCGGCTTGATCGCCGACATGAGGAGCGGCACGCGGCCGATGCCGGCCCGGGCGCGCAGGCCCTCTATACCGTGGCGGGGGCCGGGGCAGATCGCGAGAATGCCGGGCGAAAGGCCGATATCCTCCACCTTGATCCCCGGCTTGATCGAGCTGTTCCCGAAGACGATGTTGAGAAGCTGGAGAAAATCGCCGCCGATATCGTCTTCCGAATAGGAGATGGTGGCGAGAAAGCCGGGCCTGCCTTCGGCGTCCGGCTTCAGATCCTCAAGCCTTCCGAGGATCTCGTCTTCCACATAGCCCCCCGGCACCACGTCTCTCGGGATTTCCACGGTCTGTTCGAGCGCGATGTCGAGCGCCCGCTGGCGTGCTTCCTTCTCTTCCGATGCGATCACCAGATAGGTGACGGTGAAGCGCTCCGCCATCAGAGCGCCTCCGCCTTCTGGGCCGAATGGACCTGATCGAGGCGCACGGCGGCCAGCTCCTCTTCGGGAATGTCGAGCGGCTTGCCGAGAAGCGTGCCGATGGCGGAGACAAGCGCCCCGGCATCGAGACCGTATTTCTTCATCAGATAGGGCTTGGAAGCCCCATGCGCGAAGGTGTCGTTGAGACCGAGGCGCTTCAGGCGAAGCCCAAGCCCTTCCTCGGCGAGAATTTCCGCCACCAGCGAGCCGAGCCCGCCGACGATGGTGTGATTTTCGAGCGTCACCACGCCCTTCTTGCCGCGCGCGGCCTTCAGAAGGCCCTCGCGGTCGAAGGGTTTCAGGGTGGAGGCGTGGAGATGGTGGATGCCGATGCCGCGGGCCTTCAGCGGCTGGGCGGCGCGCAGCGCCTCTTCCGTGCAGACGCCTGACGACACGACGAGGATATCGTCGCCTTCGGAAAGCGTGCGCAGCCTGTTGAATTCGAAGGGGGTCGAGAAGAGCCGGGGCACCTCGCCGCGCAGGATGCGGACATAGACCGGCCCGTCGATGCTGTCGGCCACCTCGAGCACGGTTTCCACCTCGGTCGCGTCGCCGGTTTCGAGGATGGTCATGTTCGGCACGGCGCGCAGCACCGCGATGTCCTCGATCGCCTGATGGGTGATGCCGCCGGGCGTGGTGATGCCGGGCAGGAAGCCCATGAGGCGCACCTTGCGGTTGGAATAGGCGATGGAATTGATCAGCTGGTCATAGGGCCGCCGGTAGAGAAAGACCGAGAAGGTGTGGATGAAGGGCCGGAAGCCCTGCATGGCAAGCCCGCCGGCAAAGGAGAGCATGTTCTGCTCGGCCATGCCGAGCGAGAGGAACTGGTCGGGATGCCGGTCGCGGAAGCCGTCGACCTCGCAGGAGGAGGTGAGGTCCGCCGAAAGGCAGAGCACCTCGGGGCGCGCGGTTGCAAAGGCCTCGAAGGCTTTCGCATAGGGACGATGAACGATTTCGACCATGATCAGGCCCCTTCGATCTGTGCGGGATCAATGCCGAGCTCGGCGGCCAGCGCCGCCTGCATCTCAAGCCGCTCTTCGGCGCTCTTGAAGCGCACGTAGTGAAGGCGGGGGAACCGCTTCTGGAGGAAATTCATGCCCTGGAAGGGCGATGTATTGGCGAGGATGACCAGCGGCTTGCCCGCTTCCGCGCTGTTGGCAGCCTGCCTGAGCGCATCGAGATCATGCCCGTCCACCGACCGGCAGGTGACGCCGAAGGAGGATACGCGGGCGGCGAGATCGCCGAGATCGAGCACGGAGGACATGGCGCCGTCGCATTGTTGCCGGTTTACGTCGACGATGACTCGCAGATTGTTGATGCCGTGATAGGAGATGGCCGCGAGGCACTCCCAGGTCTGCCCCTCCTGGAACTCGCCGTCCGACATGTAGACCCAGACCTTGCCGGGCTCCTGCCGGCGCTTGCGCGTCCAGGCGACACCCGCCGCCATGGAAAGCCCCTGCGCCAGCGAGCCGGTGGTCACTTCCATGCCGGGGCTGTGCTCGGCCCCGATCATCTCCACCGATCCGCCGTCCTTGTTGAAATGGTCGAGCGCGTTCTCGTCCATCCGGCCCGTCTCGATGAGGGCGGAATAGATGACGAGCGCGTAATGGGCGGGCGAGATGAAGAAGCGGTCATAGTCCGGCGCGAAGGGCCCGTGATAGCCAGCCCCCGTGAAGGCATCCGGATTGTGGGCCGAGGGTACGCCCCGGAAGGGCAGCGGCACCTTCGGCAGTGTCGGCGCACCCAGCGTCAGGAACTCGTTGTAGAGAAGGGCAAGGCTTTCTGCCGCCGAGCAGGCCTGGCTCAGATAGCCGCCATTGTGCTTCATCGTGTGGAAGAAGACGCGCCGGCGGATGCCGAGCGCGATATCCTCGGTGGTCTTTTCATTGGTGAGGGTCATGGGTCTCAGCTCCGCTCCGGAAAGAGCGCCTTCAGGCCTTCCTCGGAAGGGGTTGCAATGCCGCGTTCGGTGATGAGGCCGGTGATGAGGCGCGCCGGCGTCACGTCGAAGGCGGGGTTGGCGGCAGGGCTGCCATCCGGCGAGATGCGCACCGTGGTGATGGAGCCATCGGCAAGGCGGCCCTGCACATAGCTCACCTCGTCGCTGTTGCGCTCCTCGATGGGGATCTCCTTCACCCCGTCATGCACGGTCCAGTCGATGGTGGGGGAGGGGAGCGCCACGTAGAAGGGCACGCCGTTGTCGCGGGCGGCCAGCGCCTTCAGATAGGTGCCGATCTTGTTGCAGACATCGCCGCGGGCAGTCGTCCGGTCGGTGCCGACGATCACCATGTCCACGTCACCATGCTGCATCAGGTGGCCGCCGGCATTGTCGACGACGAGCGTGTGCGGCACGCCGTGGCCGTTCATCTCCCAGGCGGTGAGCTGCGCACCCTGGTTTCGGGGCCGGGTCTCGTCCACATAGACATGAACAGGGATGCCCTCTTCCGTTGCCAGATAGATGGGCGCGGTGGCGGTGCCGTAATCGACCGTCGCCAGCCAACCGGCATTGCAGTGGGTGAGGATGTTGACAGGCTCGCCGGGCTTCTTGGTCGCCGCGATCCTGCGGATCACGTCGAGACCGTTTCGGCCGATGGAGCGGTTCAGCTCCACATCCTCGTCGGCAATCGCGGCGGCGCGCAGATAGGCGGCCTCGGCGCGCCTGTCCGCGGCGATCGGGCGGAGATAGTCGCGCATGGCATTCAGCGCCCAGCGCAGGTTGATCGCGGT
This sequence comes from uncultured Rhizobium sp., assembly GCA_945952415.1. Classification (GTDB taxonomy): domain Bacteria; phylum Pseudomonadota; class Alphaproteobacteria; order Rhizobiales; family Rhizobiaceae; genus Gellertiella. Next base: position 55,609 of record CAMFIF010000006.1, read on the forward strand.
CGGGCGGGTTTCGTTGAGCTCGTCCCAGACCTTGTCCAGATGGGCATCGGACGGGTCGGCGCGCATGGCGATCGCCACGCCATAGGCGGCGGTGACGCCGATCAGCGGCGCGCCGCGCACCCACATGTCGCGAATGGCGACGGCGACGTCATCGACCGTCTTCAGGGTCACCACGCGAAAATCGTGCGGCAGCCAGCGCTGGTCGATGATGTCGACGGAGATGCCGTCCTCGTTGACCCAGATGGTGCGGTAGTGGCGGTTTCCGACCTTCAAGACAGGGCCTCCTTTTCCAAGAGTTCGGCAGTGGCGCGGATATCCGCGAGGCTGTGAATGCTGCGGCGGTTGACGGCGAGATGGCGGCCGAGCTTCAGCGCCTTCCTCTCGCAGGCGGCGCGTCGGCCCGTATCCGCGATCGTTTCGAAATCCGCATTATGGGCGAGGCCGAGGATGCGGCGATGCATCTCCACACCGGCAAAGCCCAGCATGTCGGTCCAGATATCGGCGATCACGCCGTTCAGCGCCTGTTCGGATGCCAGCGGATCGCCACGCTTCTCGAAGAGGCTTGCCTGATAGAGGATGCCCTTGCGCTCCGTGCGCCAGAGATGGGCGAATTCCGTGCGGAAGGTCGCCCAGATTTCCTCGATCACATCGAGCAGCCAGCCGCGCATCGCGTCGCGCTCGCCCTTCGCGGTCTCGTGGCCGGACTGGGAGAAATAGCTCATCCAGAAATTGGCAAGCAGCATGCCGACATCGAAGGCCATCGGGCCGTAGAAGGCGAATTCCGGATCGATGACGCGGGTATTCTCCGCCGTCACCATGACCGAGCCGGTGTGCAGGTCCCCATGGAGCAGGGTTTCGGCCGAAGCGGCGAACTTGTGCTTCATGATCTGGGCCGTAACCTTCATGTCCCGGTCGGCGCGCAAGTCCGCGACGATGTCGTCGAGCTCCGGCGTATGGCGGTTCAGTTCCGCCTCGAAATAGGGGTCGGAGAAGACGAGGTTCTCGGTGATGTCGCAAAGCTCGACATTGTCGGCAAAGAGTGCCAGATCCTCCTTGCGGGCCCGTGCCTCCATGGAAAGATCCGAGCCGCGGAACAGCGTGCGGGCGAGGAAGAGCCCGAGATCGCGGCCGATCTTCGGCAGCTGCCGGCCCTCGATCAGTGCCCGGCGGAGAATCATGTGCGGGGTGAGATACTCCATCACGATGATCGCCTGCGTGCCGTCGAAATGGTAGATTTCCGGCACCATGCCCGGATCGCGCGCCGCCTGGCGGGTCAGCGCGTGATATTCGAAGAAGGAGCGCTTGAGCGGCAGCGGCCAGCTTTCGCCGACGAGCCGCACATAGGGCAGCGCCTGCTTGACCACCGCCGCACCCGCCGTGCCTTCCACGATGAAGACGAGATTGAGATTGCCGTCGCCGACCTCGCGCACCGACCAGCGGCCCGAATCGGGGCCGATCTTCGCCTGCAGCACGGCATTGCTGCCCAGACGGGCCGGGAGCGTTTCGGGTGTCAGGGCTTGGAACGTCTGGCTGTCCATGAACTCCTCCTCATGCGCGGGGTCCGGCCTCCACCGGGCCCGATCCGGGTGATTTTTCATGAGCTAAATCCGCAGGCTGTCAAATGTCAAGGCCATTGACATTTGACGGAATGCTGTCCTAACCTGCCAGTCATGGGGAGGAGATCATGGGCGATCAAGCTGTGTTTCGCATTGCGGGGGTGTTGAAATCCTTCGGGGCCGTGCCGGTCTTGAGGGGTGTCGATCTCGATTTGCGGGCAGGCGCCGTGACCGTGCTGATGGGCGCGAACGGGGCCGGCAAGTCGACGCTCGTGCGGATTCTCTCCGGTGTCTATCCCCGTGACGCAGGCACCATCACGCTCTCCGGCGCGGCCTTCGAACCGGCAAGCCCGGCGGACGCGATCCGCTCCGGCGTGGTGACGGTCCACCAGAACATCAATGACGGTGTCGTTGCCGATCTGGATGTCGCGACCAACCTCACCCTCGACCGGCTGTCCGGCAAGGGCGCGCGGCTCTTCTTCAATCCGCGCCGGGTGCGCCGCCAGGCGGCCGCCGTCGCCTCGCAGATGGGCCTCGACATCGATCTCTCCGCCTCCGTCGCCGATCTCACACTGGCCGACCGGCAGATGGTGGCGATTGCGCGCGCCATGGCGCACGAGCCGAAGGTGCTGATCCTCGACGAGCCCACCTCCTCGCTTTCGAGCGCCGAGGCCGAGCGGCTCTTTGCGCTGGTCGAGCGGCTGAAGGCCCGGGGCGTCGCGATCCTCTATATTTCCCACCGCATGTCCGATATCCGGCGCCTCGCCGACAGCATCGTCTCGCTCCGCGATGGCCGCATCACCGGCCGCTTCGAGGGGGCGGAGCTGGATTATCAGGGCGCGGTCAACGCCATGCTCGGCCAGCAGGTGACGCACAGCACCGTTGTTGTGGCCGACAGTTCCTCGGTGATCTTCCGGGCGGACGAGCTGAAGCTCACGCCCTCTTCCCGGCCCTTCAGCCTGGCGCTCGGCGATGGCGAGATCGTCGCCGTAACCGGCCTTGTCGGCGTCGGCAAGACCGCGCTGGCCGAAACGCTGTTCGGCGCGCGCCAGCCGGTTGCGGGCCGGATGAGCCTCGACGGCCGGGCCTATGCACCCGCTTCGCCCCGCCAGGCCATTGCCGGTGGCGTCTTCCTCGTGGCCAAGGATCGTGCGACGAGCGGGATCGTTGCCGACTTCAACCTCTATGAAAATGTCAGCCTGCCCTTCCTGCCGCGCTATTCCAGCGCCTCCGTGCTGAACCGCCGCGCCGAGCGCAGCGTCGCCCGCCGCCAGATCGCCGATCTTGGCATCGTCTGCCGCGGCGAGCGCGACGAGATGTCGACGCTGTCCGGCGGCAACCAGCAGAAGGTCATGGTCGGGCGCTGGCTCTCCCAGCCCTCGCGGCTGCTGATCCTCGACGAACCCTTCCAGGGCGTCGACATCGCGGCGCGCCGCGACATCGGCAACAAGCTTCGCCAGTCGGCCTCCGGCCGGGCCACCATCGTCTTCCTCACGGAACTCGACGAGGCCTTCGAGGTCGCCGACCGCATCCTCGTCATGTCGGAACACACGATCACAGGCGAGCACCGCAACGACCGAATCGACATGGACCGCCTGCTGGCCGAAATCGCCGGCCGGTCCGCCGATACCATGAGGACACGAGACGCATCATGAGCACTGACATCGACAAGACGGCAGCGGCGCCGGCCACCGCACGGGCGATGGGGCCGAGGGACATCCTGATCCGCTACGGTTTCCTCGTGCTGCTCCTCGGCATGATCCTGTTCTTCTCGGTGACGACCTCGGGCTTCGCCTCGCCGCAGAGCGCCGTCTTCATCCTGCAATCGGTCTCGATCACGGGCATCCTCGCGCTCGGCGTAACCGCGACGCTCGTGGTCGGCGGGTTCGACCTTTCCATCGGCTCGGTCGCGACGACCGCCATGATGGCATCTTCCTATGTGATGGTGATCATGGGCGGCGATGCGCTGACGGCGGCGCTCGTCTGCATTGCCATCGGCGTCATCGTCGGCCTTATCAACGGCGTGCTGATCGTCTACATGCGCGTGCCCGACCTGCTCGCCACGCTTGGCATGATGTTCCTGCTCGTCGGCCTGCAGCGCATTCCGACCGAGGGGCGCTCCATCGCGACGGGCATGACGCTGCCCGACGGCTCGACCGCTTCCGGCGCCTTCAGCCCGGCCTTCCTGGCGCTTGGCCGCCACCGCTTCGATTTCATCCTGCCGAACCTGCTGCCGGTCTCGGTGGTGGTGCTGATCGTGCTTGCCATCCTCATCTGGTTCTTCCTCGAATACACCCGCTTCGGCCGGATGATGTATGCGGTGGGCTCGAACGAGCGGGCGGCCGGCCTCGCCGGCGCACCCGTCAACAGCTACAAGATCGCGGCCTATGTGATCTCGGGCGTCTTTGCCTCCATCGGCGGCATCCTGCTCGCCGCCCGCCTCGGGCGCGGCGATATCGCGTCGGGCAACAACCTGCTGCTCGATTCCGTCGCGGCTGCCCTCATCGGCTTTGCCGTGCTCGGTGCGGCCAAGCCCAATGCCTATGGAACCGCCATCGGCGCGCTCTTCGTCGGCACCCTCCTGCAGGGACTGACCATGATGAACGCGCCCTACTACACCCAGGATTTCGTCAAGGGCGCCGTCCTTGTCATTGCCCTGGTCTTCACCTTCGCCTTCTCGAGAAAGGCCAAGCGCTGAGCGCCGCAAGGCCCGGCGGACAGATACCCGATTGAAACGACTTCATTCTTTAACCGGAGGAGAACGAGAATGACGATCACCCGCAGACTGCTCGGCAAGATGGCCCTTGGCCTCGCCGCCACCGCAAGCTTCGGCCTGCCGGCCTTTGCCGCCGACATGCCGAAGCCCTTCGACAAGCCCGGCGAGGTGAAGATCGCGCTGGTGCGCTATCTCTCGACCGGCGACTTCTTCCAGTCCTACCTGGCCGGCGTGGAAGCCCAGGCCAAGGCGCTCGGCGTCGAGCTGCAGGTGCTCGACAGCCGCCAGGATGCCGCGCTTCAGGCCGACATGGTCGATCAGGCCATCGCGCTCGGCGTCAAGGGCATCATCATCCAGCACGGCCTGACCGAAAGCATGAAGGAAGCCGCCCAGCGCGCCGTCGATGCGGGCATCAAGGTCGTCGCCTTCGACGTCAATGTCGAGAACGACAAGATCCCGCAGATCGAGCAGTCCGACCGCGACCTCGCCCGTCTGGCGCTGGAACAGGCGATCAAGGACAATGGCGAGAGCTTCAAGGCCGGCTATGTCTATGTCGCGGGCATCGCGCCGCTTGACCGCCGCGACGAGACCTGGAAGGAATTCAAAAAGAAGTATTCCGGCATCGAGGAAGTCGCCCAGTTCGGTACGATGGATAACCCGATCGCCAACTCGGTCGCCAACCAGGCCCGCTCGGTGGTCTCCGCCCATCCCGACATTTCGGTCATGTTCGCCCCCTATGACGAATTCGCCAAGGGCGTGAAGATCGCCGTCGATGAGGCCGGCCTCTCCTCGAACGTCAAGATCTACTCGGCCGACATCTCCACGTCCGATATTGCCGCCATGCGCGAACCGGGCTCGGCCTGGGCCGCCACCGCTGCCACCAACCCGGCCGTGGTCGGTCAGGTCTCCGTCCGGGCGCTTGCCATGCTGCTCGCCGGCGAAGATCCGGGCCACAACGTCATCGTGCCCCCGACGCTGATCACCCAGAAGGACCTGAACGATCAGGACATCAAGAACATGGAAGAACTCGGCGCCAAGCTGCCCCAGTTCGCCCATGCCGACGTGGCCATGCCCGCCTGGATGCCCAAGCCCTGATATTCTCCTCCCGGAGCTTGACGACGAAGGCGGCCTGGTAACGGGCCGTCTTTTTCTTTCGGGTGGGGGCGGATGCCGACCGCCACTCGCTCTCTCGGCTTCGCCGGGTTTGGGTAGGTCGGGGTTGGCGTATGCCGACACTACCCCCTCTGCCCTGCCGGGCATCTCCCCCCGCATCCGGAGCAGCTGCGCTGCCCGTGGGGGGAGATTGGGAACTGAGTATGCTGCACCGCACCCCCCTCTGTCGGCTACCGCCGACATCTCCCCCTCAAGGGGGGAGATCAAGCGGGCGTTTTTATTCCGTCAAACAATCAGCGTCGCATCCGCAGAAACGGTGGCGTGGACTTCCAAGATAAGCGGCATCCCGATCTCCCCCCTTGTGGGGGAGATGCCCGGCAGGGCAGAGGGGGGTAGGTGTCGGCATACTCGACCCGTGATCTCCCCCTCACGGGTAGTGAAGCTGCTCCGTATGCGGGGGATATGTCGGCATACGCCGACATATGGGGGTACCCATCCGCATACCCGGTGCCCGCTCTCCTTACCGCATGGCCGCCGCTATATTCCCGCCGTCGACGGTGGTCACATCCGCGGTGGTCCGTTCGGCCAGCGCCTGGTGGACGAAGGCGCGGGCCACGTCTTCGGCGGTGACTTCGAGGCCGAGGAGGTTGCCGGACATGTAGTCCTTGACGGTGACGCCGCGGGCGGCGGAGCGGTTCTCGATCATGTCGTCATTGAGCAGCCCCGAGCGGATGCGGTCCGGGTTGACGGCGTTGACGCGGATGTTGTCGGCGCCGTGTTCCAGCGCATATTGCCGCGAGAGGAACAGCGTCGCGGCCTTGGGCAGGCCGTAGGCGCCGAATTTCGCGCCGGGATTGACCGCCTGCTTGGAGACGTTGAAGAGCAGCACGCCGCCGGTCTTCTGCGCCTTCATGATCCGCACCGCATTCTGCGCCACCGACTGGTGGGCGAAGAAATTGAGCTCGAAGCTCCTGCGCAGCAGTCCGTCGTTGAGCGTGGCGATCGCCCCTTCCCAGGCAGCGCCGGCATTGGACACCACGATATCGACACCGCCGAAGCGGTCGACAGCGGCGTCGAAGGCAGCGCGGACGGAAGCGGGATCGGTGACGTCGCAGCCGATGCCGATCGACTGGTTGCCGATGGCCTTTGCTACCTCAGCGGCCTTTGTCCCGTCGAGATCGAGGACAACAGCATGCGCGCCTTCCGCAACGAAAGCCCTGGCGGTGGCGGCGCCGATGGCGCCCGCACCACCGGTCACCAGCACCACCTGGCCGGTGAAGGGCCGGGGCTTGGCGCCGGCGAGCTTTGCCTGCTCCAGCGACCAGTATTCGAGATCGAAGAGATCCGGCTTGCTGACAGGCTGGAAGCGGCCGACGGATTCCGCATCGCGCGCGGCCTCGATCCACATCTCGCCGACATCGGCGGCAATCGTCGCATCCTTCAGCGTCCGCCCATGGCCGAACATGCCGAGCCCCGGCACGAGCGTGAGGCGCGGCATGGGATCGAGCATGATGCGCTTCACGTCGTCGCGTGCGTCGTTCGAGCGGAAATACTCCGTATAGGCGTCGGCAAAGGCCTTCACCCGCTCCTCGATCACGGCACGGTAGCTCCCGAGCGCGGCCGCATCGGGTGCGGGCAGCACCATCGGGCCGGTCTTGATGCGGATGGAGAGGTCGGGCGTCGAGACCCCGCGCGACGCCATGTCCTCCACCTCGGCCGCATTGACGAAGTCGAGAATGGCGGGCGAGGTGCGGAAGCTGGAGACCATCCGGTCGAAGCGGCCTTCGCCCTTCGGCACGGCGACCGCACCGCGCAGCAGGGGCGCGATCTCGCGGGCCGAGGCAAGATTTGCGGGCAGGGCGGCCGGGGTGAAGGGGTTTCGCCCGTTCGTCTTCACATAGTCTTCGGCCATGGAGACGTAATGGATCATCCGGTCATAGGCTTCCTTCGCCGTCTCGCCGAAGGTGAAGATGCCGTGCTTGTCGAGGAAGAGGCCCTCGACGGAGGGATCGGCCTCGTAGACTTCGGCCGCGAGCTTGGCGAGCGCGAAGCCCGGCATGATATAGGGCACATAGCCGAGCTTGCCGGCAAAGAGCCGCTTGCCCATCGCCTCGCTTTCGGCCTGGTCGGCAATCGCAAGAATCGCGGTCGAATGGGTGTGATCGACGAACTTGTGCGGCAGGAAGGCATGCAGCAGCGCCTCGACGGAGGGATTGGGCGCGGCGGGATCGACCAGATTGGCGCGCAGCAACGTCACCATGTCCTCATCCGAAAGGCGGTCGAGCTTGCGGGCTTTCAGAAGCGCGGCCATCTTCACGGCCGGCAGGCCCTGCGGCTCGATGGTGCCCATGTCCCAGCCGCTGCCCTTGACGCAGAGCACATCCCAGCTGTCGCCGACGAGATCGGTGACGGTGGTCTTCACGGACGTGTTGCCGCCGCCATGCAGCACCAGGCGCGGCTCGCCGCCCAGAAGCCGGGTCGTGTAGGTCCTCAGGGCCCAGTCGCGATTGATGCCCTTGCCGGCATAGGCCGCCACCATGGCTTCGGCCTCGTCGTCGCGCCACAGGTTTTCCATACTCACTTCCTCCATCGGCAGACCGTCAGGCGTTTGCGCCTGGCGTCAGCCCTTGTTCCACACGTTCAAAAGTCTGCGCGCCATGGAGGTGGTGACGATCAGGTGCGAGGCGAAGCCGCCCCGGATCGCCGCCACCAGGGGCGCGAATTTCTCGTCTTCCTGCACCACCATCAGGCGCTTCTCGATGGTGCGGATGGACTGCAGATCCGCCGAGATGCAGCGCCGGTTGTGCGCGCAATCCATCCACTGGCCTTCCCTATCGATGAGCTGCCCGGCAATGACGCCGGCAGCCCCCGCTCGGCCCATGGCCTCCATATCTTCGGGCGACAGCGCGCCGCATTTCACCAGATGGCTATCCGCCTCGATGCCGCCGACGGAATAGAGCGCCAGCTGACAGTCGGCGATGGTCGCAAGCTGCTCGCGAATGACGGGCTCGCCGCGCAGTTCCTCCGCAAGACGCTCCGAACTGAGCACCAGCGGCGCATAGAGATTGATGCCCTGCGCATTGAGCCGCCGGGCGATTTCCGTGGTGCACTGGTCCGGGCGGTAGGAATAGGGCGCGCCGAGATTGCCGCAGAGCTGCACGACCGTCACATCCTGCAGGTCGGCAAAGGGCATGACATCGGCAATGTGATAGACAGTGCGCCCCCAGGCGACACCCACCCGGTCACCCCGGTGAATGAGGCTCTGGAAAACCGCTGCCGCAACAACCGGCATTTCCGTGGCCGGATCGAGCGCGGAACGATCCTCCGGCACGATCCAGACCGCGTCGATCCCCGCCGCATCCTCGAGCTCACGGGCGAGCACATCATCGGTGAAAAGCTGGGACGAGGTGGAAATCGTGACAATCCCCATCTCCCGCGCCCGCCGCAGATAGGTGGCCACCGAAGCGCGTGATATATTGAGCTTCTGCGCCACCTCATCCTGCCGAAGCCCGTGGCTGTAATAGAGCCAGGCAGCCTTGTGAATGATCTGATCCGCGGTCCTGATCGGCATGGGCATCCTTTGTCTCAAGGGGTCCGTGACATTATTCAGGTGCGATGACAAAAGTCAAAGGGATTCACCATCCCCATCCACATGGGCGGGGATGTTGTCTATATCAGCATGAAGCTATTCGTAGCCGCCAATGGACTACCGTCATAAAGGCGCAGTCCTTTGGCCTTAGTTTCGTCTAACGGGGTTCCACCGAATGTTGGTTTCCACGCATAACGGGGCCGGTAGGGGTTTGGATAGAAAGTTAGACTTTTCAAGGTTTCACGCCGAAGCTTCCTAGATATTCGAACGGGCTAAGTGATCCCAGCGATATCTTGATCCTCTTCTCATCCTCCTAGCTGATGTGGGCGCCTATCTCCGCGACTAATTGCTTTATTGTGATGGTTTCCCCGTGCCTTGGACAGAGGATTTCGGCTTGACCTTGCCCCCAAGTTTTATCCAGTTTTGAGTTCGCTCCAGCGGTTTGTGACGTGCCTCCGCCGAATTGGGCCATTTGGAACTGGAATTTTCCATTTATGATCCCTGCGGGGAGAGAGGAGAATTCCGATGAAGGCATCGAAGTTTAGCGAGGCGCAGATTGCGTTCGTTCTGAAGCAGGCGGAGGACGGCACACCGATCGGCGAGGTCTGCCGGAAGGCAGGCATTTCAGATGCGACGTTCTACAATTGGTGACGTGCACCCCGATTTTGGGCCAGCGGGAGCTGGAATTTTCCGGGGTTATGGCTCAGGTCGGCGGTGGTGCCGGTGAGCCGTTCATGAGCGAAATCGGCACCTTGTTGCCGATGGCGCTGTGTGGCCGGAACTCGTTATAGTCTCTGCGCCAATCCTCCATTTTTACCCGCGCGTCGTCATCCGCAGTTGCTTCGCAACCGCGTGAGCTCATGAACCAGTGCGCGTTCAGGCACTCCGCTCTGAACTTGCCGTTGAAGCTTTCGATGAAGCTGTTGTCTGTCGGCTTGCCAGGCCGGGAGAAGTCGAGCACCACGCCCTTGTGATAGGCCCACAGATCGAGATCACGAGAGATGAACTCGCTGCCGTTGTCGACACGAATGACGGCCGGGTAGCCAACCTGGCGGCATGTGCGTTCCAGGGTCTGGACGACGTCTTCCCCCTTGTAGCTGAACCGTGCATCGACTACCGGCGAGAAGCGGGAGAATGTATCGACTACCGTCAGGACCCTGATCTTGCGGCCGGTAGCCAACTGGTCATGCACAAAGTCCATGGCCCAGACATGGTTGGAACGGGTGGCGGCTATCCGATCCGATCGCAGCTTTGCCTTCACCCGCCGCTTTGGCACCTTGTTGCGCCGTTGAAGGTCCATCTCCTGTAAAGGCGATAGATTCGTTTCGGATTGACTGCCCATCCGTCCCGCTTGAGCAGGACATGCACGCGCCGATATCCATACCGGACACGTGTCTGGCAAAGGTCCCTGATCCTCAGCTTCAGTTCAGCCTGCTCGCCGCGTTTCGACTTATAGACATAGAGCGACCGGTCGATCTTCAGAACCGCACAGGCCCGGCGGATGGATATCTTCCAGTCGGACCGGACCTTGTCGACAAGTGAACGCTTGCGTGCAGGCTTCAGAGCTTTTTTGACAGAACATCCTGAAGCATGGCCTTGTCCAGGGACAGATCGGCGACGATCCGCTTCAGCTTGGCATTCTCCTCCTCGAGCTGGCGCAACCGCTTCATCTCGGAGGGCATCAGGCCCGCATACTTCTTGCGCCAATTGTAGAACGTCGCATCTGAAATGCCTGCCTTCCGGCAGACCTCGCCGATCGGTGTGCCGTCCTCCGCCTGCTTCAGAACGAACGCAATCTGCGCCTCGCTAAACTTCGATGCCTTCATCGGAATTCTCCTCTCTCCCCGCAGGGATCATAAATGGAAAATTCCAGTTCCAAATGGCCCAATTCGGCGGGGGCACGTCACAATGGGCCAGAGCTTACTTCAAAATGAATTAGTTCAACGGGGCAAGGTCACCGCATTCGCCGAAATTCCGAACAAGCATCACTGAATTGAAGGTACAGAGCCTACGCCTCTCACTGGAGGCTTACACAGTAGGGAAGGAGGACTACAATAAAAATAGAAACCAATCGTCGCTTTGCACCATCATACCCAGCGAGTTCGCAATAAAAATGCCTATCGAAAAAGCGGTCGCACTAGGCCCAATTACCAACTAATGCTTTCCTCGAAACTGACGGAGGTCGGGTCTCAGGTCAATCCCTATGGGCTTTCTATAGTTGGTGTTTCATAAACCAACTCGCGGCAGTTTTGACAATTTCCGAGATATCAGTGAATTGTGGGGACCACCCCAGCACGTTATGGGCAAGTTCTGCGTTAGCGAACAAGATAGGGGGGTCTCCCGGGCGACGCGCCGCGAAGTTTGTTGGTACAGTCTTTCCCACCGCCATTTCCACAGCCTTAATAAGCTCGTTGACAGAAGTGCCTTTGCCCGTCGCAAGGTTGAAGGCAGAACTTTCTCCACCAGAAGCAAGATAGCCTACAGCACGAACATGAGCATCGGCGAGATCGCTGACATGAATGTAATCTCGCACTGCTGTACCGTCAGGTGTGCTGTAGTCGGTTCCGAATACGTTGAAAATCTGCTGTCGGATGGCAGCGCTTATCGCTAGGGGGATGGCATGGGTTTCTGGGTCATGGCGTTCACCTAGTTCGCCTTCGGGGTCAAGCCCAGCAGCGTTAAAATATCTGAAAGAAACCCATTTTAATTGATATGCGTTCCCATAGTCACGAAGTGCTTGTTCAATCACGTATTTCGAAAAACCGTAGGGATTTACCGGAGCCTGGGGATGCCGTTCTGTGATGGGTAGTTCCTTAGCCTCTCCGTAGGTGGCACAAGAAGACGAGAAAATTATCTGATCGACACCGTTACGAATAAGCGCATCGAGCAAGCTAATCGAACCGCAAACATTGTTGTTGTAATACTTTAACGGTTCGGAAACAGACTCGCCAACATATGCAAACGCTGCAAAATGCATCACACATTCCGGTCGATACTTGTCCAGAACTTCATCCAGTCGAATTGAATCGCGGATATCCCCAACTTCCAGCGGCCCCCACTTTACAGCGTCACGATGCCCCGTTACGAGGCTGTCATATACAATGGGGTTGTAGCCCTCACGCCTCAATCTTTTGCACGTATGGCTCCCGATATAGCCAGCTCCCCCAATGACCAAAATATTTCTCATCGCCAGTCCTTTAACGAGCATTTGGCACTTCGCATGCCTGCCGTTCAGCCGCAATACCATTTGGTGCGGGCATAATCAACAAAGTCGCGGGACCCAAATTATTGCCAATGTTGAAATCTCCGGAGGAGTTAGCGAAAGGTGCGCCTAAAGCAACACAAGAGGAAATACAATTCCATCGATAAAGTAACTAAGTTCCCAACCAAGCTGCCCATCATAACATACCTCGGATCGTAGCGGTAAGCGACTATGACACAACCCGCTATGCATACAACGGCTCCCCAAAATGCTGCTTTTGCCTGATCGCCATAACGTTCCAAAGCTCCGAGATATGGATTGATCACAAATCGTACCATTTGGAATGCTAGACTATGCAGACTCAGCAAAATGAGAGACAGCATAGGTTCAGAAGCGTAGTTATTTTTATAAAGGAACGCATTCAACCATGGCCAGAGTAATATGATGCTAATTTCGGCAAGGGCCGCTGCACTAATCATAATGGTTACTGCCAAGATCATCATTTTTAAGCCAGAATGTACTCCATTCTTGCTGATTGTACGAGAATATTCCGCCCGCATCATGGGAAGAACAGGTGTGAGAACGATGCGAAGCGGGCCCAAGAGAACTTGACTAGCGGCAATAACGGCTACAATGTTAGAACCCCACGCGCTTGCAACAATAAAACTTGGCGCCGCAGTTACCAACGAGCCCGAAAGTGCGCTGAATACACTCTGACTTGCACCACGTCTGAACTCCTTTAGTCGGCGTAAGTGCGGCCAGATACGAATTGGCGTTCGTGTAACAGACAAGGCTTGGCTCAATCTGAAGCTCGAAACGCACTGACTCAGAGTCATAATCAGAAGACCAGAAATAGCCCAGTATTTATGGGGTATTAACCATAGGAGAGCCAATAAAAAGCAGCCGAACACGGCGTACAAGATATCCGCCAACAGTGAGGCCCGATTTCCATTTCGTGAGTACGCAATTGTCCGGAAGTGTTGACGGGTACTAAAGCCTACAGACAGGGCAGCAGCAGATAATGCAAGTGACAGGCTGGCTCCGACATTGATAAAAACAACGGACAACAGCACGAAGCCAAGTCCATTCAGGAACAAGATGAGCGCGCCAAAATTAGCCAGAAGCCTGCGCTGTCCGAAACCGAATGCGCCGCTGATTTTCGGTACAATCAAGGCGGAGGCAGCGGCATTCACGCCGCTCGCCCAAAAGGACATTGTTGTCAAAGCAAGGCTAAAGAATCCATAATCTGCTTTTTCGGCATTTCGAATAAGCAGAATGGCGATTAAGATCTGGAAAAGACTTTGAACCCCCTGCCCAAAGATTCCAAGAAAGATGCGTTTGAAACCACCTAAAGATGTGCGAGGTCCCATGTGTTCCCTCTTAACCATCGGCGCTTGTTAGGAGCTGCTGTAGCCTTTCGACATTTCGGTCTCCAAGAATGATCCGAATAGAATTAGTGAGGAGGCGCTTTGTCGTGATAACGCCGTACCTGCGGGCAAGCATTAGCTTCCCCAGCATAAGAAACGGCCTTATTCTGTAATATTTCCGAGAGTATAGTGTATTAACAAATATGCCTGCACGCTCTGCTGCCGAGAGCGTCGGTGTTAGCTCCGATATCCAGGCCAGAGATGCCTCGGTCTTCTTCTGCTTGGAGACTCGGGCGAAGAGTGAGTGATCCAGATAGTCCACCAAGATTTCGTGCAGGTAGTGAATGCGATATCCGGAACGCTGCAAATTAATTAGGAAATCCCAATCATCGTGCGGCGCAGTCTCCTGGCGGAAAGGATGTGCAACGCAGGCGCGTCGGGGAACAACAAAAGATGAGCATTGAAGTCGGTTTCCCTCCGAGCCAAAAAGATAGTGAGTTACCGTTTCGCCTTCCTCCATCGGGCGGCGGTTGGTTCGCCTTCCCCGGTCAAGGGTACCAATAATCTGATAATTTGTGACACACACGCTATCAGCGTTCGCGTCATCACCAAGAAGTTTCATTTGCTTTTCAAGTTTAGTCGTCGCCCAACGATCATCCGCGTCGAGAAATGCAATCCAATCACCCCTTGCGTTCAACACACCTAAGTTACGTGCTGCTGAACCGCCGCCATTAGTTTCACAACGTACGTATTTAACAAGCGGGTGTTTTAAGATATCTAATGTGGCGGTGGCGTCTGTCGACGCGTCGTCCACGACGACAATTTCGATAGGAGCAAATGTCTGATTAAGTGCGGAAGCAATTGTCTCCGGCAGAGTTTTGAACGCGTTATAGGCCGGAATTACAACAGATACCGTTGATTTAAACTCGTTCATATGAGACCTTTCGCCTTGAAAACGCGCTGCTTTTTTCTCTCAGCTGCATTATTGAAAAAAGAAAAAGTGCTGTTATTCCATATTCTTGTTCCAGAAGGAGACTGCTCTCCATCATTCCCTGCAACAACGAAAATAGCCAGATTTGTATGAATATTCCGCTGTCTTTTAAATCATCTCGACTAATTCTCGCCAGATAAAGGATTGGACTGAAGATAACGACGACATAGAAAAGTGAGATTATTACTCCGCCTGAAAGAAGGATGTCTAGAAAGCTATTGTGCGCGTGGGGGACTTGCCATCCAAGTTCAAACGACGTTTTAGCCTGGACAATGGGATCCCGCCAAAATCCGAGATAACCGTAACCGAAAAACGGGTTCTGACTTATTGAGTCATAGGCGAAAGTCCAGACTTGGGTCCGTCCCGTTAGGGTTGTGTCTAGAGGCTCGCTGTTGGTCGAAAATACGTAAAACACTAATATAGAAAATATTGTCGGGACTATAGCAGCGATGAAGATGTAGGAAAGCCGATTAGCTCTTTCGCCGGTTCGCGCTTGCAGGACGTATATTAGCAAATCTGATGCTATCTTTACGATCGCTAGAAGACCAATTGCAGTTTTTGAGCCGGAATTAAAAAGGAATATGATAGCTAAGGCTAACACTGAAAATGACGAAAAGCGACGGATCCGGCGACGAAAGCACTCGGCGCTTACCAAAGCCACGATCGCATACACCGCGCCCGCAAAGTTCTTCTGGATATGGACGCCTCTCCAAGAACCGGCAAGCGTGAAGGCTGAATTGTCGATGCCGATATCGGGAAATAACTCGACAGCTATATAATCTATTGCAAGAAGCGCGATTGAGGCCGTCAAGGCCGCCCTCAAGAAGACGTGCGTCTTAATTTGCGATGCGGCGAGGCTGGATGCCGCAAGGGTAACGGTAAGTAAGTAGACGGAAGCAACCGCGCTATAGAATATGTTTGGCGACCATAGGCTGCTAACGTAAAAATATACGATTAGGATCCAAAGCGAATATCCGATCGCCCTAAACCTAGACTGCTCGTTTTCTATGGGCGGTTTGAATGCGAAGCACGCGATTAGAAGTAAAAGGCCATCTGTTATGCACCAGGCAATTTTCCATGCTACATTTCCGCCAAGAATGAGCGCTATCGGTGCATTGCCTAACAATGCAATCATAATATACAGGAAAACTGCACGTTTTGCTGACCTATCGCGTTTGTTCTGCTCTAGGTCGACTATGAAAGTAGACGGAAAATCTCTAGCCGTGATGCTCATGAGCGGTCTTTGGTTTTTCTAAATTCGTAATATAACCAAATCTTGAGTAATAGAAGTGGTTCCACGATGTAACGGAATGCCAAGCGCCTTGGGTCCCTTAAGAAGCGATAAACTCCCTCCAACCCCAATTTTCCAAGCACCCGGGGAGGGGTTGCAGTCCGTCCAGCAAAATAGTCTATAAACCCGCCCACAGGCATAACGACTGTGCAGGTGAGTAGGTGACGGTTTTGTAATATCCACTCCTCCTGTAGGGGCATTCCCATGCCTACAAACACTATTTTGCAACCCGCCTGATTCATTCTCTTGATTATTCTCTCGGTTTCTTCGAAGCGGTTGACGTCCGAAGAGAGGTGCCCGTGTTCGACGCAATATGACCCTCCGGTATCAATGGACTTTAATGCTTCCACGTTGTCATCCCGAAATTCTGGGGCAGAGCCAATGAAGCCAATGGGCCACCCTCGCGCTGCAAAATGCTTGATGATAACTGGAACCAGATCTATATGCGTATTGCGTGTTTTGGACGAAAGCAATCGACCTTTAAGGCGACCGAGCCATACAATCGGCATTCCGTCTATATGAACAAGGCTGTCGTCCCTTTTCAGAAGTTTAGCCATATGGTCTGATTTTTGCGCACAGTACAAACCATGTAGGTTGATATTACAAAGGGTGATTTGCGCATCATGTGCGACAGCGTAGTTTAAGGCCCGGATGATTTCTTCTGTTTCAAGTGGATCGGCAGGTATCCCGAGAAGATCGAAACGATTGTATTTGAATTCTGGAAAGTTGTTATCAGACATGATCTGTCAGTCCGCGAAACTAGACGCGTGCTCGATAATCAGATTTTCATACGCCTGAGCGACTGCATCGATCTCATATTTACTAGCTGACTCTCTCAAAATATCTTTTGAAGGCGGTGTATTCAGCATAGCGCGCATACCATCCGCAAGATTGAGAGCAGAATAGTCAGTTACCAGTTGACCGTATTTGCCATAACCGGTCAGTTCTATGGTTCCAAACGACGCTTTCGTACTGACGATCGGTAATCCAGCAAACGCGGCTTCAATAAGAACTGTGGGCAACCCTTCCCAGCGTGAACTTAGGACAAAAACATCTGACTTGGATAGCCACGCAAAGGGGTTTGCAGCGAAGCCGGGGAAACTGACGCAGTCCGAAATCCCTAGCGATTCGGCTTGCTCCTCCAAGCGCGCTCGCAGTTCGCCTTCCCCTAATATGATCAATCTGCAGGGAGTTGATTGCCTGACTATCGCAAATGCATCAAGAAGCAACGCCTGGTTTTTTTGATATGTCAATCTACCTACATTTATGAAAACCGGCATGTCTTTGTCGTCAAGCCAAGGATGACCTGTCAGTTCCGTCAGCTTGGCAGTTGCTGCTACGTCAATAACTGGATTAGGCATGACTTTGACCGGCAGGTCGGGCCGCCTTGTGAAAGCTGAGGCCGCAAGCGCTGCGCTCTCATCAACACATACAAGCAGGTTGAGCTTACTGTAGGTCCATGTTGCGGCAAGATAAGCGAGCCGCTGGAAAAAATGTTCTCGGTCGCGGCGATACCCGTTATGCATGCTACCTTGTTCAACGCCCACGAGCACAAAGTCTGGATGGACAAACTTCGCTATTGCCGCGATCGTATTCGCAAGCACCATGTACGACAGCACAATTTGCGGGCGTTCTTCCCTGAGGAACTTTAGAAACTTGAACGTGCTTTTATATGCTCGGCCAGCGCGAAGATCGCGAACTGTTACGTTATCCTGAACAAGCGAACGGTGCGGGCCGCTGTCGGAGGCAACAGCTATCGTGACGCGATGTCCACGGTTCGCAAGACCGTTGGCCAGCATTACTGCGGCTCGCTCGGCGCCGCCACCGGCAAAATTAATTAAAAATATAGAAATTTTCATGTTTTGCACCTCCATGCCTGTTTTATTGAGCGGCACGCATGATGTCGATGTAGCTACGTGTCATCTGCTCTACACCAAATTCGATAGCCAGGTTACGGGCTCCCTGGCACAGTTTCTCGCGATACGCTACGTCATCCTTGATGCGCCTCAATTCCTGAGCCCAAGTTTCGATATTCAGGGGCAGAGCACGCCCAGCGACGGAATTCGCACCCGCGATCACATCCGCGACAGTTGGGGTGTCATTTACAATCACAGGGACCGAAAAGGCGAGGGCTTCCAAAAGAGCATTGCTTCGTCCCTCATGAAATGAGGGAAGTGCGAACACATCTAGAGCACTGTAAAAATTCGGCATCTCTGAATTATCGACCGCTCCTAGAAAATGAATGCGTTTATCTACTCCCATTTCGATGGCCTTTCTTATGAGAGTATCATGTAAATCGCCTTCTCCCGCGATTACTATGTTAATATCTGGAATTTTCGCAGCCAACTCGATGAGAAAACGGTGGTTTTTTTGCTCCGCCAACCTGCCGGCGCTCCCGATCCAAAAGCCTCCAGGCTCTAGACCGAGCTTTGTCCGCGCGACAGCCTGATCAATTTTAGTTACGGGAATTTTTACTCCATTTGGAATTACGCAGATGCGGCTCCGATAGTTCGCCGGATAAGCGCTGAATGTGTCAGCGGTTGATTGGGAAACCATCACAATTTTTCTACTGATTCCCAGAGTGCCGCCGATCCAATCGATAATGCGGGCAATGAGAGGGCCGTAGTTGGAAACGTTGGCTTGGACGGCAACTCCCGCTCCTGGGAGACGCATAAGTTTCCCAAGGATCATGAATGCAACGGAGTAGTGGGTGCGGGCGAGAATGACGTCTGGCTTGTAGGATTTCCAAAACCTATACATATTAACGAAAATACGCATGTAGTCACTTACGGAGCGCGGTTTCCGCTTAAAAAGTGTGACATAGTCGCGATCGGAATAGGCTGAGCTGTTTTTCTCATACAGAAACGCGAGTTCAGCTGTTAGACCGGCGTTGATCAACTCTTGCTTCAACGTCCGGGATGCAGTCTGCGCCCCCCCGACCTCTAGCTGTGTGACGATAAGCAGCACCTTCATCGCGATAGAAGCCCGTTTGTTTTGTTATGTATGTCTTCGACTTTGGGGGTGAGTATTTGGTGTCTCGGGGAGTATTTGGGACAAATACCACTCGACAAATCGTGAAACACCCACCCTCAAGTCCGTACGCGGCTGATACCCGGTGAGGCGCTGCAGCAGACTCGGATCCGCATACGTGATTTCGACATCCCCCTTTTGCATCGGCAGGAATATCTTCTGAGCGGTCTTGCCTAAACATCTTTCCACTGTTTCAATGAAATCCAACAAACCGACAGGTTGGCCACCGCCGATATTCACAACGCGCCAAGGAGCAACGGGCGACAGCGCATCTTCGGGTTGAACCCGGTTTCTCTCCGAGGGCGGAATGTCCATGAGTCTTACTATCGATTCAACGAGGTCATCGATGTAGGTGAAGTCGCGCTTCATTTTTCCTTCGCCGTAGATCTCAATGGGCACATTTCTTTCGATAGCGGATACAAATTTGAAGAGTGCCATATCAGGTCGCCCCCATGGGCCGTACACGGTAAAAAAGCGAAAGCACGTTATTGGAATATTCCATAAGGATGCATAAGAATGCGAAATTTCTTCAACAGCCTTCTTTGTTGCTGCGTATAGGGAAATTGGCCAATCGGACTTGTGACCTTCGGCAAACGGCATTGTCCTATTGGCACCATAGATAGAACTGGACGATGCTATAAGAAGGTGTCTCAAAGGCGTACGTTTCGCAGCTTCAAGAATGTTGTACGATCCGACGATGTTTGAAGTGATGTAAGTCTCGGGATGATCCAGACTATAGCGAACCCCGGCTTGAGCGGCCAGATGGATCAGGACATCAGGAAGAGTTTCATCTATCGAAGCATTTAGCTTTTCCGCATCCTCTAGCATTGCTTCCACGTGGTCATACGTGCTGTATCGATTCAGTATGTCCAACCTTTTTCTCTTAAGAGAGACATCGTAATAGTCAGTCATCCCGTCATATCCGACTACGATGTGACCGAGATCCAGCAATTTTTTAGATATGTGGAACCCGACAAAGCCAGCGGCGCCGGTTACAAATACTTTCACCAATATTCTCCACACGGTATGAGTCGAGTACTCATTAATTTTTTCGCCTCTGGTGTGCCACAGCGTACCACTTACTCTGCGGCTAAAGCTTGACTTAGTGCGGGAGCGCCCGAGTTTTTGCTTCCTATACCCCAGTAATCAAAGCCTGCCTTAGCCGCATCCTTCTCGGTAAAGATGTTTCGCAGATCAACGAGCAGCGGCGCCTGTACGATAGAACGAAGCTTGGCAAGGTCGAGGCTCTTGAATTGTTTCCATTCGGTGAGAATCACGACCGCATCGGCTCCTTCCGCGGCCTCATAAGAATCGCGACAGAAGTGTACCTGGGTGAAGATCGACTTCGCGTTTTCCATCGCTTCCGGATCATAGGCGCGGATATGGGCGCCGAAATCCTGCAGGGCCTGGATAACGGGAATGGCCGGACTGTCGCGCATGTCATCCGTATCCGCCTTGAAGGCAAGGCCCAGCACGGCGATGGTCTTGTCGCGCACATTGCCGTTGCAGGCATCGACGACGCGCAGCGCCATGGCGCGCTTGCGGTTGTCGTTCACCTGGATCACGGTTTCCACCGTGCGCAGTTCGACGCGATAGTCGCGCGCGGTCTTCGAAATCGCCAGCGTATCCTTCGGGAAGCAGGAACCGCCATAGCCGGGGCCTGCATTCAGGAACTTTTCGCCGATGCGGCTGTCGAGACCGATGCCATGGGCCACGTCCCGCACATCGCCGCCCACCGCCTCGCAAAGATCGGCGATCTCGTTGATGAAGGTGATCTTCATCGCCAGGAAGGCATTGGCCGCATATTTCAGGAGCTCAGCCGAGCGGCGCGACGTGTGGAGGATGGGCGCATCTTTGAGCTGCTCCACGCCATAGATGCGCGACACGACGTTCCGGGACCAGGCGTCCTCGCTGCCGATCACCACCCGGTCCGGGCGCATGAAATCGTCGATCGCCACGCCTTCGCGCAGGAATTCGGGGTTGGAAACGACGGAGAAGCGGAAGGGCCGGCCGGCTGCGCGCAGAATGCGCTCCACCTCGTCGCCGGTGCCCACGGGCACAGTGGACTTGTCGACCACGACAAGATCGTCGCTGGCCTTTTCGGCAATCGCACGGGCAACGGCATAGACATATTTCATGTCCGCATGGCCATCCGTGGGGCGCGGCGGCGTGCCGACGGCGATGAAGGCGGCATCGGCACCCTTGAGCGCCTCGCCGAGATCCTCCGTGAAGCTCAGGCGGCCGGCCGCCATGTTCCCCGTCACCAGCGCATCGAGGCCCGGTTCATAGATGGGCATGATGCCCTTCCTCAGGCTTTCGATCTTGGCCGGATTGTTATCCACACAGGTTATGATGTGCCCCATTTCCGCAAAGCAGGCGCCTGCGACGAGGCCGACATATCCCGAACCGATGATTACGATCTTCATGGACTAAACTCCCTTCAGGCTTTGCGGGCGCTTGGGATCGCCGGCGACTCGATACAATGACGGAAATACGGGATGGCCTTCTCAAGGCCCTCGCGCAGCGGCGTGGTGGGCTCCCAGCCCAGATGCTCGCGGGCCCGGGTGATATCGGGGCAGCGCTGGGTCGGGTCGTCCTGGGGCAGCGGCAGATTGACGAGCTTCGAGGGCGAGTCGATCATCTCAAGCACGAGTTCGGCGAGTTCACGAATCGTGAACTCGACGGGATTGCCGATATTGACGGGGAAGCTCACATGATCGGGCGCATTCATCAGGCGGATGATGCCCTCGATCAGGTCGTCACGGTAGCAGAAGGAGCGCGTCTGCTGACCGTCGCCATAGATCGTCAGATCTTCGCCGCGCAGCGCCTGGATGATGAAGTTCGAAACGACGCGGCCGTCTTCCGGGTTCATGCCGGGCCCGTAGGTGTTGAAGATCCTCACCACACGAACATTTACTCCATGCATCCGCTGGTAATCATAGATCAGCGTCTCGGCGCCGCGCTTGCCCTCGTCATAGCAGGAGCGAATGCCGATCGTGTTCACATTGCCCCAGTAATCTTCGCGCTGGGGATGCACATGGGGGTCGCCATAGATTTCGGACGTGGAGGCCTGGAGAATTTTCGCACCCGTGCGGCGCGCCAGTTCCAGGAGATTGAGCGTACCGATGACGCTCGTCTTGAAGGTGAAGATCGGATCGGCCTGATAATGCGGCGGAGAAGCCGGCGACGCGAGATTGTAGATTTCGTCATATTGGCCGTCGACCGGATCCAGCACGGATTGCTCGATCAGCGAGAAACCGTTGCGGCCGATGAAGCGGCTGATATTGGCCTTTGATCCCGTATAGTAATTGTCAAGACAGGTAACATTGTGTCCCTGATCCAGCAGCCGTTCGCAAAGATGACTGCCGAGAAATCCTGCTCCACCCGTGACAAGAATATGTTTCATGAGATCCTTCTTTACTCATACAGAATGGAGTAGTACTTACCGATCAGTAGCCTGTACCACCGATCAATTCATTACGCAGCGTCCCGTACAGGATTTTCATGTCAAGCCAGAGACTGAAATTCTCGACATAGTAAATATCCGCAGCAATGCGCTGGCGTGCCTTGGCCACGGATACTGTCGGGCCGCGCAGGCCGCGCATCTGTGCCAAACCGGTAATGCCCGGCGTCATCACGTGACGGCGGTGATAGCCGGGAACGAGGACTTCATAAGGAACGCCGCCGGCCAGCATGCCGATCGGATGGCAGCGCGGGCCCACCAGCGACATGTCGCCCTTCAGCACGTTGATCAGCTGGGGAAGCTCGTCGATATTCGTGCGGCGCAGGAGATTGCCAAGCCGCGTGACGCGCGGATCGTTCTCGACCGTCTGGGCCACGCCCGTCTTGTCGCCGAGATCGGTGCGCATGGAGCGGAACTTGTAGACCTTGATCTGCCGGCCGCCGCGACCCCAGCGCTTCTGGGTGAAGAAGACCGGCCCGCGCGAATCGATCTTGATCAGGAGGGCGATCATCAGGAAAAGCGGGGCCAGCACCAGGAGCGCCGTCCCGGACACCAGGATGTCAAAAACACGCTTGAATGCCAGCTGTCTCAATCGAATGCGTTCCAACTCCGCTGCCGAGTGCTTACGGGCAGCTCGCTTACTGAACGTTGCAACTTCGCTATTGTTGCTGCCGAGCAGGGCCATTAGGCTCCCCTAAAACGCTTGAGGACATTTACTGACTGTTTACTATTCTACTGTTCTTCACCTGTCACTCGCAACTGAAATTTAAGGTAAACGTTCATTTCACAAATGCCATATTTGGATGAATTTCCACCAACAGTTTCAGAGCATCCTAATTTCGTTCAATCATATAATAGTAAAGGATAGGCGTGAAGCGGGCAGATTAGGGTCGACAATACACGGTTGACGCGCAATTGCAGCTTTGGTTATTGGTTTCCATCGAAGATTGAAAGTATAAGCCCGTTTTTTCAGCAGCCTGCCTGTCATTTAAGCGATTCTCCGGTTGAAATACGAATGAAGCATGATCGAATGGCTTGTTAACGATACTATCGTTAAGATGAACGGCCGTTGAACCGGGAAATACACCCAAAATTTGCCGCCACAGGAGCTCCGCCGTTACATATCTGGGGTAGAGCCAGTCATGATGGACGATGCTGGATCGAACCTTGCCACCCTTCGCTTCGCTCTCTCCGATTGTCCTCGTCTCCCCGTGGGTGTAAACACCAGCGAACCGAGAACGCCCTCGGATGGTTCCGGATCCCGCTTCGTAAAAAAAGATCAAGAGCGGCGCCGCACAGCAGAATGCCCCGGACGCGGTGCGTCCGGGGCTGCGAGGCATAATTTGCGGGCGAAGGTGCGGTTTTGGCCGTCAGTCGCTATAATAGCCGGAATAGGCGTAGCTGTAGGAGGTGAGCTTGCTGCGGTCCTGCTGGTTCAGGATCGTCACGATCTCACTTTCATTGCTCTTGTTTTCCTTGAGCGCCGTGATTGCTCGCTTGGCACTCGATTGGGGCGTCGAGGCCCATCGAACCACGAAGACGACGAGATCGGCCTGCCGTGCGAGGTAGAGCCCATCCACCACCGGTTCCACCGGCGGCGTATCGAGAATGATATAGTCGAAATGGCGCCGGGCATTGGTGAGAAGCCGTGCCATGTTCTCGCCCATCACCACCTCGTCCGTGGCCACGCTCGACCGGCCGCCGCCCACCAGAACCGTCAGATTGGTTATCGGGTCGCGGGTGGTGAGGGACGGGATGCCGGATGTGCCCACGCCCTCGCGCAGGAAATTCAGGAAATCCTGGTTGGGCTCGAGGTTGAGATGCTTGTGGATGCTGGGCTTGCGCAGGTCGCAATCGATCAGCAGCGTTCTCTGGCCGCTCAGCGCATAGGCGCGGGCAAGCGAAAGCGCGATCGTCGATTTGCCCTCGTTCGGGAGCGCTGAACTCACCATCACCAGCCGTCCGCGGGGCACGCCGTTTTGCGGTGGCGCAAGCTTGCGCCGCTCGCTCTGGTCCAGCGCCAGGCGAAGGCGGCGGATGGATTCGCTGAAATGGGAGAGCGGCGAACTCACCATCAGGTCGGAAACGCTGTGATAGGCTCCCGCCTTGTTGAACTCCTCGCCGCCCGCCTGCCGGGGTGTCACGGTGGACAGCGGAGTGCGCAGCACGGCCTCCACCTGGGATTCGCTGACGAAGCCGCCGATGAAATATTCCCGCAGAACCGCCAGGCCGAGACCGAGCCCCATGGCCATGACGAAGGCGACGGCAAGCACCAGCTGCTTCTTCGGATAGGAAGGATCGATCGGCGCCAGCGCGGCGGAGACGACACGGCTGTCCGGCAATTGCAGATCGGTCTGGGCGTCGAGGTCCTGTAGGCGCGAAAGCAGGTTCTGATACTGGTTTCTCGCCACTTCGGCGGATTTCTGCAGGCTGTAGATCTGGGTCAGCACATCGGGCGGCAGGTTGCTCTTAAGCACGGCGGAGCGGATTTCCTGGCGCAGCGCGTCACCCCGCTCCTGATAGGTGCTGACCGTCTTCTGCAGGTCGTCAAGGCTTGCCTGGGCCTGGGCCTCGAAGGTCTTGTTGACCTTTTCGAGCTCGGCGCGCAGATCGACCGCGCGGGTAGAGCCCTCGCCGGCATCGGCAATCCTCTTGGTCAGCGCCTCGCGCTGCTGCTGCAGCGCCTTCAGCGCATCCGAGCCGAGCGAACTTGCCATCTGCTCGAAATCCTGGCTCTGGAGAGCCTGGCGCGCGGCCTCGATCCGGTTAAGTTCCTGCATGCGGGCGGAAGCGATCTGGTTCAGTTGAGTGCGCAGCGCGCCGACAGCGCTCGAGCCGCCGCTCTGTTCCTCGATCTTGGCGAGATTCTGGTCGATGAAGGCGTCGAAGCTCTTCTCGTTTTCGGCAATGGTGGCATTGGCGGCGGTCACCCGCTTCTGCAGCGTGTCGCGGGCAATGAGGGTGCTCGAGACCTTGGAGCCGATCTGTTCGCGAATATAGGCATCGGTCAGCGCATTGGCGAGGGTCGCTGCCTTGGACGGATCCTCCGATTCCACGCCGACGGAGATGAGATAGGTGAGGCCGTTCCGCTTCACGGTCACGGCATCCTGCAACTTCCGCATCACGCGGGAGAGAAGCTCATCGCCTTCCGGCGGTGGCGATACGGGCAGGCGAAGCACGGCGAAGAGGCGGTCCTTCAGACCCACCTTCACCCCGAATTCCGCATCGCTGACCAGATTCTGGTCCTTGATGACATTCAGCAGCACGCGGTCGGACTTGAGGATTTCCACTTCGCTTTCGACGCGGGCATTGTCCGTGCTGGCATTGGTTGCCGCCGTCTCCGCGTCGAGAAGGTTCTTGTCCTTGGTATCGACGAGAACCAGCGCCGTTGCCGTATAGCGTGGGGTGACCGCATAGACCGCTATGGAAGCAATAACGACAACGGCAAGAATAGTGGACAGAACAAGCCAGAGTTGACGGCGCAGGATCCCCAGTATCGCCTTCAGATCGATTTCAGCATCCATGTATCAGTGCCTGTCAGTTAAAGCGGGTCGCGTCCCGGGGACAGTGGGGGGACGCACGCAAAAGGTGGTTAGAGTGCTTGTACCAGAATTTGCACGCTCGACAATCCGCTAGCGGAAACATCATTAATTGCAGGAGAGAACAGAGATTTCACCGGTCTTGCGAACTTTCACCCCAGAGAGCAGACCGGTCGCATAGGCGCCCGTATCCACATTCACCCGGGTACCGACGATCTCCACCTTTTCCACCGGCGTATGGCCATGCACCAGAAGGAATGGATAGTTTTCCACGTCCCCCGAGGGCCTTTTCCAGAGCAGAACGTCGTCTTTCTGAGCATCGAGGTCCCGCTTGGCGTCAACACCGCCATGGACAAGACAGAGATCGGGGAAATGCACGAGCGAGGGCAGTTTGCCGAGGAAGTCGATATGCTCGTCCGGTACATGCGCCCGCAACACCGTTTCCAGGTCGCGCGCATGGCCGGGGATCTTGTAGATGCCGTAGGAATTCAGCGTTTCGAGCCCGCCGAAGCGCAGCCACTGGTGCTGCGGGTGCGGTTTCAGGAGGAAGTCCAGCATGACCTCCTCATGATTCCCGGCAAGGTTGAGTGTGTCGAATGGCAGTTTCGACCGGGCGGAGAGGCGGTCCAGCACCGCTGCCGATTCCGGCCCGCGATCCACATAGTCGCCGAGCCGCACCAGCACCTTCTTCCCCTCTTCCCCTTCGGCATCTCTCTCGATGATCTCCTCCAGCCGCTGGAGCAGGGAGAGGCAGCCATGCACGTCGCCGATCGCATAAACCACATCGGGCATCGTGTCGAAATGCAGCTTGGCGCGCTGCTGCGGTCCCGCGGCGGTTGCGGAGGGACGCTTGAGGATCGATCCGAGGAATTTCAGGATAGCCATTATTCTCCGGCCCTTTGCTGTCGCGCCGTGGCCCGCGCGAAGCCGGCGCCGATCAGCACGCTGAAGAGGAAGGTGACGGCTTCGATCTCGAGGCTGAAATCCACGAGCGAATGCACCGCGCCCACCATGATGGCGCCGAGCGCCGTCAGGCAGAGGATATCCGCCCCCGGCGTCTGGATGAAATCCTTGAGGAGCCTGAAGACGACGATGCCGAGAATGACCAGCGGCAGGCTGCCGAACAAAACGCCATATTCCACCCAGTTGGCCAGATAGGTGTTGTGGGTCTTGTCCCAGATGAAGTTCACGTTGACGGGGTAATCGTGGAAGAGCGGATAGACATATTCAAAACTGTTGCCGCCAAATCCCGTCCAGGGCCGGATCTTGATCATCGAGATGACCTGGGCATAGATGTCGAGGCGGATATCGGAATCCTGCGAGGCATCTCCTAGGCGTTCGATGAAGGTCTGCCCGTGCAGGAAAAGCACGAGGCCAAGCGTCACGATCATGCCGGCAACGGTGAGCCAGACCGGCTTGCCCAGCGATGCGGGTGGTGATTTCGCGAAAGCTAGCCCGACGACCAGGATCATGCCGCAGAGCGCTGCCGCGACGCCCATGCGGGAATTGCTGGCAAAAAGCGCCGCCAGAATGACGAGCCAGCCCACAAGGATCTGCACCACGCCGCCCTTGCCCGTATAGGCATCGATGCGCGATGCCTTGGGATCCTGTGCCCTGGCGGGAAACACGGTGCGTTCCAGCACCAGCGCCAGGCCCACCACCGTGCCAAACGCCAGGAAGGTCGCATAGCTATTGCGGTTCACGAAGCCCGCGGTGGCCGAACCGAGATAGGAGATTTTGGGGATGCCGAGCAGCGTATCGCCGAACTGGTAGCGGAAGGCGAGGCCGATGACGGCGTGGACGACCACGATCCAGTATATGCCACGCAGCATCCGGTCGGCGCGGCTGCGATTGGCGGCCATTTGTGCGGCAAAGAAGAACAGCAGCCCGTAGCTGACCCAGCGCAGAAAGGCGAGCAGCGTATCGCCGGGCGTCAGGCTGATCGTCGAAGCGGTCATCTGCAGGTCAGGCGCGGTCGGGGTCGAAAAAGGCGGCAGGAAGCTGCCCAGCGGCAGGATCTGCACGAGCATGTAAAGCCCCATGGCGCCGAAACAGCCGGCCAGCCCCCATTCGCCATGCACGGTAATCCGGAAGCGCTCATCCGTGCTGGACATGCGGCCGAACCACCACATGCCCGTAAGCCCGAGAAGGGTGGCCCACATGGCCCAGAAAATTGGCCGGTTGCTGCCGAACAGCAGGGGTGAAATGGCGAGAATCGGCAGGATCACCCAAAAGAGGCGATCATTGAGTTCCGAGCGAACCGAGGAGCGGCGTTGGAAAGAGGCCATGGAAAAACCGTAAAGGGAGAAAATTCAACAATCAATGGGGACGGGCAAGCCGGCGGACATTCCAGAGAAAACGCTTCTGGTCCTCCTGGGGCAGTTTTTCCACCACCGCAACCACCCGTTCGCGAAAAAGCGGATCCGTATTGTAGCGGGTCGCCAGAAACTCGCTGCCGACATAGCTTTTCGCAAGAAGCTGGAGGTCCGCCTTGTGTCGCTTCAGATTGTCGGCGGAAAGCCAGCCGAAATTGTTTTCCGCGAGTTCCGCCCGCTTTTCGGCCAGCCACTGCTCGTGGGAAGCGGTCTTGTAGGCCATGGCGAGATGGTCGTTGAAGGCCGCCGCATCAAGCCGGCCGATCGCACCATAGGCTGCGGTCAGCCAGCCCAGGCTGAAGGGCGGCACGGAGGTGACGGCTTCCCCGGATATGCGACGGCACGTGTCGATGAAGGCATATTTCTCTGGCGTCACTGCGCCGCTTGCGCGGATGCGGTCGAGCCCGGTGTAGCATTCCCGCATCGCCAGATGGCGGGAATAGGTGGAGACACCGAAAAAGCCGTTCGCCGCGGCAAACTCTTCAAAGAAGCGCGCTTCGTGGGATCGAGGCAGGAAAAACGGCCGCGATTCCCAGAAGAGGATCGTGGCGGAAGCCAAAAAGAATAAACCAAGAGCAAAGACGGCAACGATTCTGCGCTGCGCGGAAAGGGCATTATCAAACACGCGAGACACCTCAACCATATAAAAAGGGCCCTCTGCGGGCCCTTTGAAAGCTGGCGGTCGTCAACAAGTCAGTTGTTGCTGCCGCGCGGTCCGTCGAAACCACCGGTCGCGCCGGGATCATCGATTGCGGCGGTCTGGATGTCCTGGTTGCCGAGCGAGGACGCGATCTGCTGAACGCGCTGCTGGTCTTCCACGGAATTATAGAGCTGGGCAGCCTGGCTGATCGCAGCGGCAGCGCAGGAGCTGGCAGCCGGCGAAGAATACTTGGTGTTTGCCAGGTCGAGCACGAAAGCATCGAGAGCGGAACGGCGGGCATCGCCCGAGAGCTTCGCGATCGAAGACAGCTGTGCAGAGATGGCTGCACCAGCGGCTCCGGGGGCGGAAGCGCAAGCGGCGCTGGCGCCGGCAGCATGGGCCATGCCTGCGCCCAGAAGGGTGCCGGCGACGACGAAGGTAAACAGGGTCTTCTTGCTCACCGTGTGACTCCTCACTTTTGATCCTATATTACGTGGAACGTGTATCTCACGATTTTAAGTCGCATGCAAGCTGTTTACTGCCGGTTAAGCAAGAATTTCTCCCATCCCCTTGAAGCTACAGGGGCGGCGCGGCGCCGTCGCAGAGTCGAACGGGATCGCCTGTGAGTCATGCTGCATTAAATCCGCGCAAGTATAGCGCTTTAACTTGGATTGATAACAACAAGTTCCGGTGGCTTTCGGGAAAACTTGCCTCCTTTTCCCGCAGAGGCGGCGGAAATGATGAAAAGGAAGGCATTTTACTCTTTACGAAAAGACCGCCGGGCTTGCCGGCGGTCCCTGAAAACTGGGGTAGTCGGATCCATTTCAGGAATTGCGCCAGCGCATCGGGTTGGCGGTGGAGACGCTGACCAGGCGGTAGGGCATGGCCTGGCGCTTGACGATGACGCTGCGCAGGTTGTCGAGCACGAACTCGCCGGCGGAGGTCTTGACGAAGAGCACCGCATGGCCTTCGCCGGCGCGGGTCTTCACCACGGCGAGGCGGAGCGCGCCAGCCGGAATGCCGGCCCGGATCAGGCGGCTGCGCTTGGTCAGCGCATAGTCCTCGCAATCGCCGGCGGTCGGGTTCAGGCTCCAGACATCGCCGGAGTCATGGCGCGGGCGGATGCTGGAATTGACCGAACGGTTCACCGAGGCGAGGATCGAGCGGACCTTCGAATTGTAGGCCACCGAGCCATGGCGGCTGCCGTTCTTGCATTCGCTGCGATATTTCAGGCAGAAAAGCTGGAAGGCGAGCGGCGCCGGGCGGCCGAGATTGAATTCCTGGCGCGCAGGGCCCTGGCGGCTAAAGGAGCCGAGACCGAAGGCGTTCGCCGGAGAAATGGCAGCTGTCATGAGGGTTGCGACAGCAGCAACTGCAATGAAAAGCTTCTTCAGCATGGTCTTGTCCCTGTCTGAGTACCGAATGGATCGGCTTCTTTTTCTTGTTCTTTCGAATTCATTCCGGGTCAGCAGATGCATCATGCCGGGGTCTTGTTCAGGCGCCCGTTCTGCTTCTTGAGGTCAAATTAGCGGACAAGAATTTCGAACCGGCTAAGTCGATAGATACAATTTTATCGGATCGCGTTTTTTCGGGATTCCGCACAATCATCCTGCATCGAAAGGGCACGAAATCCGCCCGGGCCCCGGGCTTCCGTGCCGGATCGGGACGGATCGGCC
This sequence comes from uncultured Rhizobium sp., assembly GCA_945952415.1. Lineage (GTDB taxonomy): Bacteria > Pseudomonadota > Alphaproteobacteria > Rhizobiales > Rhizobiaceae > Gellertiella. Next base: position 86,157 of record CAMFIF010000006.1, read on the forward strand.
GCTCTGGCGAGGGCGGCCGGTGCCTGCTAGAGAAATCGGTGAAACTGGAAAAGGGGAGGGCCCAAATGGCGGAGAGCGGAGACCGTGCGGCGATCAAGGCGCTGATTGCCGATTATTTCGAGGCGCTCTATCGGGGGGATACGGCCCTCTTTGCGGCGATCTTCCATCCTGATGCCCGGCTCTACACGGTCGCGAAGGATCAGCCGGCGGATGCGGAGACGGTGACCGTCATCGACCTGCCGGCCTATCTCGAGATCATTGCGAACCGCGAGGCGCCGGCATCCGTTTCTGCCCCACGCCTCGAACGCATCCTGTCGATCGACGTGCCGACGGCGGTCACGGCGCATGTGCGGGTAGAGGAGCGCTTCTTCGCCAAATTCTTCACCGACGAGCTGACCCTCGTGAAGGCGAACGGCCGCTGGATGATCGTCTCCAAGGTCTGGGATTTCGAGCTTCTGGCGGATTGAGGCTCAGAGCGGCGCGCCGCCGCCGAAGGACAGGCTCAGGAACTCCGTGAAGGTGCGGGTTGCCGGCGATTGCGGCTTGCCGCGGTTCCAGGCCACGCCCACATCCATGGTGGGGATTTCGGCCACCACGTTGCGCAGCTCGATCCGCTGCCCCTCCAGCGACCAGGGACGATAGACCATGTCCGAGAGGATGGTGATGCCGATGCCATCGGCCACGAAGCTGCGCACCGCCTCTACCGAGGATGTGGTGAAGATCACCTTGGGCTCCAGCCCGGCCTGCTGCCAGTAGCGGCCCGCCGTCTCGCTCGCCTCGTCCACCGTCAGCATCACATAGGGTTCGCGCGCCACGTCCTCGAGGGTGATCGTCTCGACGGAGAGCAGCGGGTGCTCGGCCGGCAGCCAGAGCCGGCGGCGCGAGCGGAGCAGCGTCTCGAAGGCCAGATGGGTCTTGTCGCGCAGGTTGGAAACCAGCATCACCGCCATGTCCAGGCTTCCCTGGTTGAGACGCTCCTCCAGAAGATCGCGCGGCAGCTCCTGCAGCTCCACCCGTATCTTCGGATAGGTGCGCTGGAAGCGGGCATAGAGGCGGGGCAGGAAATAGCCGAGAACCGTATAGGTCGCACCCACCCGCACCACGCCTGACAGCGCCGTTTCCTCGGTGAGCGGCGCACGCTCGGCGGCATTCACCGCTGCCATCACGTTGCGCGCATGGGTGAGAAAACGCGAGCCCTCCGCCGTCAGCACGACGCCCGATGCGAGCCTCCGGAAGAGACTCACGCCGAGATTGTCCTCCAGCTGCTTGATGGCTGTCGTTACCGCCGATTGCGAAACGTTGAGCAGGATCGCGGCTTGCGAAACCTGCCCGGAATCAGCGGTTGCAATGAAGTAGCGGACCTGTTTGATCGACAGAGGCATTATCTGTTTTTTTGATACGAGGGATCACTTCTTCGTATTTTACAATGTTTCCCGCCTGCGGCAAGGTCCATCAAAAGCCGGGAAAAACCGGCCGGGAACCGAAAAATCTGCGGAGGATGACTGTGGCAACACTCAATTGCGACATGGGCGAAGCTTTCGGCCTTTACCGGATGGGCGATGACGAAGGCCTGATGCCGCTGATCGATATTGCCAATGTCGCCTGCGGCTTCCACGCCTCCGATTTCAACCACATGCGCTCTACTGTGAAGCTTGCCAAGAAGCATGGCGTGAAGGTCGGTGCCCATCCCTCCCTCCCCGATCTGCAGGGCTTCGGCCGCCGGGAGATGAAGATCGGCCGCGAGGAACTCGCCAACTGCATCATCTATCAGGTCGGCGCGCTGAAAGGCTTTCTGGAAGCGGAAGGGCTCACCCTCAACCACATCAAGCCGCATGGCTCGCTCTATGGCATGGCGGCCCGCATGGAAGACGTGGCGCATGCGATCTGCGATGCGGCGGATGTCTTCCGGGTGCCGCTTCTCGGCATGATCAACACGCTGCACGAGACGATCTATACCGAGCGCGGCCACACCTTCATCGCCGAATTCTATGCCGATCTCGACTATAACGATCAGGGCGGCCTCATCATCACCCGCGAGCACGAGGCGAAGGATCCCGAAAAAGCCGCCAGGATCTGTCGCCGGGCCGTGACAGAAGGGCTGGTGAAAAGCGTCGGCGGCGTGGATATCGAGGTCAAGGCGGATACGATCTGCGTCCATTCCGACACGCCGAATGCGGTCGAGATCGCGACTGCGGTCCGCGGCGCGCTCGCCCACTGAAACAATCATAAAAGGGGTTCACCAATGTCCAAGCACCTTCTCTCGCCGCTCCCCGGCACCTTCTACCGGAAGCCCTCGCCCGATGCGCCCGCCTACAAGAATGTCGGCGATCCGGTCGCGGTCGGCGATGTCATCGGCCTCATCGAGGTGATGAAGAGCTTCAACGAGGTGAAGGCCGAGGAGGCCGGCACGATCACCGCCTTCCTCGCCGATGACGAGGAGCCGGTCATGGCCGGCCAGCCGCTCGCCGAGCTGGGTTGAGCCCATGGCCATCCGCAAGCTGCTCGTCGCCAATCGCGGGGAAATCGCCGTCCGCATCATCCGCGCGGCGCGTGAACTCGGCATCGCCACCGTTCAGGTCTACAGCGCCGCCGACAAGGACATGCTCGCCGTGAAGATGGCCGACGAGGCCGTCCATATCGGCCCGCCGCACGCGGCCAAATCCTATCTCAGCATCGAAGCGATCCTGAAGGCCGCCGCCGATACCGGCGCGGATGCGATTCATCCGGGCTACGGTTTCCTCGCCGAAAATGCCGGGTTTGCCGATGCGGTGGAGGCCGCCGGCCTCGTCTTCGTCGGCCCGACCGGAGACCAGATCCGCACCATGGGCGACAAGGCCATGGCGCGCATGGCGGCGATTGCCGCGGGGGTGCCCTGTGTTCCCGGCTCCGACGGCCGGATCGACAGCCCGGAACAGGCCCGCGACGTGGCTGCGCGCATCGGCTTTCCGCTGATGATCAAGGCAGCGGCAGGCGGCGGCGGACGCGGCATTCGCATCGCTTCCGATCCGCAGGAATTCGAAACGCTGATGGCGCAGGCCAGCGCCGAGGCGAAGGCCGCCTTCGGGGATGGCGGTCTCTACGTGGAAAAGGTCATCGAGCGCGCCCGCCACATCGAGGTACAGATTCTGGCCGATGGCGAGAATGCGATCCACTGCTTCGAGCGCGAATGCTCGCTGCAGCGGCGCCGGCAGAAGGTGTGGGAGGAGGCGCCCGCCGCCACCCTTCCCGCTTCCGTCCGCGAAAGGCTCTGCGCCTCCGCCGTCGCCCTTGCCCGGGCGGTGAAATATCGCGGCGCCGGCACCATCGAATATCTCTATGACGATGCCTCCGGGGATTTCTACTTCATCGAGATGAACACCCGCATCCAGGTAGAGCATCCGGTCACGGAAATGATCACCGGCATCGATCTGGTGCGCGAAATGATCCGCATTGCCGGCGGGGCGCCGCTTTCCTACCGGCAGGAAGAGGTGCGGCTCACCGGCGCGGCGATCGAGGTGCGTATCAATGCGGAGGACCCGGCGAAGAACTTCCAGCCGGGCCCGGGCATGATCACGGCGCTGACGGTGCCGGGGGGTGCGGGCACCCGCTTCGACACCATGCTTTACCAGGGCTACACGGTACCGCCCTTCTACGACTCGCTGCTCGGCAAGCTGATCGTCTGGGACGAGACGCGGGAACTGGCCATCGAAAGGCTGAAGCGTGCTCTCGGTGAACTGGAGGTCAAGGGGCTGAAAACCACGAAGCCGCTTTTCGCCCGCCTTGCCGACGATCCCGACGTGCGCGCCGGCAATGTGCATACGCGGTGGCTGGAGCCCTGGCTCGAGCACCACCAGCAGGAACTGCAAGAACAAGAGGGAACAGGTTCATGAAGACTCGCTACTCCTTCGGAGGCGACGAGCACATCTTCGTCGAATGCGATGAGGAAATGTCGCTCGAAGCCTTCTTCAAATCGCTTTCCATCACCACGGCGGTGAAGGAGGCGAAGATCCGGGGCGTCACGGAAATCTGTCCGGCCAATGCCTCCTTCCAGATCAAGTTCAATCCTGACATCATCGCGCCGGACGCCATGCTGAAGGAATTGCAGGCGATCGAGGCGACTGCCGCCAGAGCGCCCTCTACCATCAGGACGCGCATCATCGAGATCCCGGTCTTCTATAACGATCCCTGGACACACGAGACGCTGATGCGCTTCCGCGAAAGGCATCAGGACCCCACCTCCACCGACATCGAATACACCGCCCGGATCAACAATCTCGACGGGGTCGACGGCTTCATCAGGGCCCATTCGGGGGCGCCCTGGTTCGTCTCCATGGTCGGTTTCGTGGCGGGCCTGCCCTTCCTCTACCAGATGGTGGACCGAAAGCGGCAGATCCAGTCGCCGAAATATCTCCGCCCCCGCACCGACACGCCGCGGCTCACGGTCGGCCATGGCGGCTGCTTCGGCTGCATCTATTCCGTGCGCGGCGCCGGCGGCTACCAGATGTTCGGCATCACCCCCATGCCGATCTACGATCCGAACCAGAAGATCAAGTATCTCCAGGACTTCATGTGCCTCTTCCGGCCCGGCGACATCGTGCGCTGGAAGCCCATCAACCGCGACGAATATGACGCGACGGTCGCGGATGTGGATGCGGGCCGGTTCGCTCCGGTGATGCGGGACGTGACCTTCTCGCTCGACGAATTCAAGGCGGACATGGACGGCTACAACGCCAAGCTGATGGGGGCGCTGAAATGAGCATCAGGATCATCTCTCCCGGCCTTTCCACCACCGTTCAGGACCTCGGCCGGCCGGGCTATTACCATATCGGCATTCCGCTTTCCGGTGCGATGGACATGCTTGCCGCGCGGGCGGCGAACCTCCTCGTCGGCAATCCGGAGGAGGCGGCGCTTCTCGAAATGGTCTTCATGGGACCGAAAATCGAGTTTCTTCAGGATGCGACCGTTGCCGTGACCGGGGCGGAGCTGCCGCCCAAGGTCAATGGCGAGGAGAGGGCCACCTGGACCTCACTCGCCATGAAGAAGGGCGACGTTCTGTCCTTCGCTTTCCTGAAAAAGGGTGCGCGCGCCTATGTCGCGATCTCGGGCGGCATCGACGTGCCGGTCGTGCTCGGCTCGCGCTCCACCTATACGCTCGGCGCGCTCGGGGGCTTCGAGGGACGGAAACTGGCAGCAGGCGACGTGCTGCCGCTCGGCGCGGGCAGGGGTGCCGCGGAAGGCCGGGCGGTGCCGGAGACCTTGCGCCGGTCGCCGGGCGCGCCGGCCGAACTGAGGATGCTGCCGGGGCTCTACTGGCACCGCATCACCGAGGCTGCGGGCAGGCAGTTCTTCGAGGACACATGGAAGGTAGCGCCGGAGGCCGACCGCATCGGCTACCGGTTCAAGGGCGGCAAGCCGCTCGAATTCGTGCCGCGCGAGCCGCCCTTCGGCGCGGGCTCCGATCCCTCCAACATCGTCGATGCCTGCTATCCCTACGGTTCGATCCAGGTGCCGAGCGGAACGGAGCCGATCGTGCTGCACCGGGATGCGGTGTCCGGCGGCGGCTATTTCATGGTCGGTGCGGTGATTTCGGCGGACATGGACCTGATCGGCCAGCTGCAGCCGCACACGCCGGCACGCTTCGTCGAGGTGACGATGGAAGAGGCGCTGCTTGCCCGCAACGACCGGGCACGCCTCATCGACCGCATCCGTCAGGCGCTCGCCTGACGGTGAAGAAAAGGCCGCGCCCTTTGCGGGGCACGGCCTGATTACGTCGGGGGACGACAGGGAGAAAGCGGCCAGACCGCGCAGTCAGTTGGCTGCGCGATGGCGCTCCCGTGCCTGATCCCGGAATTCCTTGGGCGTCACGTTGAAGTGCGCCTTGAACGCACGCGAGAACTGGGCATGGTCACTGAAGCCGAAACGATAGGCGATTTCCGCGACCGTCTGGCGGTTGGAAACATCCGCGAGCGCGATGCGGCACGCGGTCAGCCGCTGGTCGCGCACCCAGCTGCCAAGCGTCTGGTTCGTATCCCGGAAGAGTTCGTGCAGATAGCGCGTGGACATGCCGCAGGCGCGCGCAATCGTTTCCGGGTCGAGGTCGGGATTGTGGAGGTTGCGCCGCACATAGGCCTCGATCCGCGTCAGATGCGCCGCGCGCACCGACGAGCTGCCCGAGGTGAGCGTGCGCTCGTCCGCCTTCAGCGACAGCACCAGAAGATCGATCAGCTGCTTGCCGACCGCCTGGCGCACTTCCGGCGTCATCGCGTTGAAGCGGCCCGGGATCAGCTGCAGCATGTCGGAAAAGAGGCCGCCCGCGCCTTCGGCCGCATTGAACTGCATGGAGCAGAAGCGGTCCGGCTGGCGGATCTGGCTGGCGAGCTCCTGCGACTGGACCTTCATTACCCAGAGATCGGCGAAGTCGTCGTGCCAGAATTCATACGGTTCGTGGCTGCGCTCCAGGAAGAAGCCGCCCGGCTGGCAATAGACCTCCTTGCCGCACTGGCTGAAGTTCACCTGGCTGCGGATCGGGATGGTGATGAGGAAATGCTCGTCGCGCTCCGCCTTCAGATGCTTCGGCAGGCGGCGATATTGCAGCGCCGCCGAGGCGAGACGCGACAGGGAGACATCGCCCAGCTCCCAGATCATCAGGTCGCCTGTGAAGTTGTCGGTCTGGGCGAAGGTGAGGTCGAGCGGGAAATAGGCACTGGCAATGGCCTCGTGCCAATGGCGGCTGCGGTCGTGCCGCGGGGTTTCCGCGGTCGTGATCATGGACTTCATTTTTGGTTCCCCTTTTTTTCTCATGAAAGGGGAGGACGGGTCCTTTCGTCCAGCAAAATTTTCCGGGGCTGCACCGAAAGACAAGGCTTGGTGCGCCGGATGCAAAGACCGCTCGGCAAGAGCGGCCTTAGGCTTTCCCCAATCGAGAGGGCGGCAGGCGCCGGCCCGGAAATGAGGGAGCCATGAAAGAAATCCACAAACCCAAAGTCGATCCGATCACGCTCTCCGTGGTGCGCGGCGTGCTGGAAACCACCCAGCGCGAAATGACCCTGTCTCTGGAAAAGACGGCCCGTTCCTCGGTGTTCAACCTGGCGCATGACTATTCGACCGCGCTGTTCAATGGCCGGCCGGAGATGATCCTGCAGGGGCAGGACATTCCGATCCATCTGGGGTCGCTGATCCCGGCGATGAAGGCGGTCGCGAAATTCTTCGAGGGCGACATCCACGAGGGCGATCTCATCCTCCACAACGACCCGGCCTTCGGCGGCAGCCATGCCATCGACACCTGCATGTACAAGCCGGTCTTCTACAAGGGCGAGCTGGTCTACTGGACCGTGTGCAAGGGGCACCTCACCGATATCGGCGGGCCGGTTCCGGCGGGCTACAACCCGAACGCCAAGGAAATCTATGCCGAATGCCTGCGCATTCCCCCGGTGAAGATCTGGGACAAGGGCGTTCCGCGCAACGACGTGCTGAACTTCATCTACACCAACATGCGCGCCCGCCGCGACCAGGAAGGCGATTTCAACGCGCTGATCGGCGCCTGCCAGGTGGGCGAGCGCAACCTCATCGCGCTGCTCGACAAATATGGCAAGGAAACCGTCGATGCCTGCATCGACGAGCTGCTCGACATGGCCGAGAAGCACATGCGCGACATGATGCGCAGCGTGCCCGACGGCACCTACGAGGGCTCCGCGATCCTGGAGGATGCCGGCCACGGCTTCGGCGACTTCGAGATCAGGGCGACCGTCACCATCACCGGCGACAACTGCCACATCGCCATCTCCAGCCCGCCGCAGATCCCCTATTTCATCAACTCCTACGAGGGCAATTCCCATTCGGGCGTCTATCTCGGCCTGATGATGTTCGCCGCGCTGCCGCCGCCATACAACGAAGGGCTCTATCGCTGCGTCTCGATCGATTTCGGCCCCAAGGGCACGATCTGCAACGCGCAGGAACCCGCCCCGCACATGAACTGCACCACCACGCCGATGGAAACGCTGACGGATGCGGTGCGGCTCGCCTTCGAAAAGGCGATGCCCTCCAAGGTCGCCGCCTCCTGGGGCCATGCCAACGGCCTCAACATCGCCGGCTGGGACAAGCGCACCAACGAGGAATACGTGACCATGGTGCTTGCCACCATCATTTCCGGCGGCGGCGCGACCCCCGAACAGGACGGCTGGCACGCGGTCGGCCCGGAATGCTGCTTCGGCGCGCTCACCTCGGGTGACGTGGAGCTTCTGGAATATTCCTACCCGATCATCATCCACCGCTATTCGCTGATGGCCGACTCGGGCGGCGCGGGCAAGTTCCGCGGCGGTTCCGGCACGGCCTGGGAGGTGGAGCCGCTCGACGGCGACATGCTCTGCATCGGCTTCGGCGAAGGCCGGCGCATTCCGGCCATGGGTGCCGCGGGCGCCTATTCCACCGACATCGACACCAAGGTCGGCCGTGTCGAACTCAACCGTGGCGGCGAGACGGAAGTGCGCCGCACCAACATCATGGAGACGATCAAGCCCGGCGAGACGGTCACCAACATGAACCCCGGCGGAGGCGGCTACGGCAATCCGCATGAACGGCCCATCGAAAAGGTCCTCTGGGACGTCAAGAACGGGCTCGTTTCCATCGAAGGCGCGCGCCGCGACTATGGCGTCGTGATCACCGACCCCGAAACCCTCACCGTGGACCAGGCGGCAACGCAGGCCCTCCGGTCGGCAGCGTGAAAGGAGCAAGGATCATGACCTCCATCAAGAACCGTTATCGCCTCGGGATCGACGCCGGCGGCACCTTCACCGACTTCGTCGTGGCAGACCGCCAGACGGGTGACACCAAGCTGTTCAAGGCGCTTTCGACGCCGACGGACCCGACCCGCGCGATCCAGAACGGCCTGAAGCTCATCCACGAGGCCATCGGTGTCTCGCCGACCGAGCTCGTCTCGAACAGCGACCTCTGCATCAACGGCACCACGGTCGGGCTCAATGCGCTGATCACCCATCGGGGCGGCAAGACCGGCCTCATCGCCACTGCCGGCCACGAGGACTCCATCGAGATCCGCAACGGCCACAAGGAAGACGGCTACCGCTACGATCCGGAATATCCGGCCGCCACCATGCTGGTGCCGCGATACCTCCGCAAGGGCGTACGCGAACGCGTGCTTTCCGATGGCTCGGTGCGCACGCCGATGCACGAGGAGGATGTGCGCGCGGCTTGCGAGCTCTTCCTCAAGGAAGGCATCGAGACGGTGGCCATCTCCTTCGTCTGGTCGGTGCTGAACCCGGCGCATGAGCGCCGCGCCGCCGAGATCGTCCGGGAAATGATGCCCGACGCGATCGTTACGGTCGGCTCGGACCTCTACCCGCAGGTTCGCGAATACACCCGCACCTCCACTTCGGTGGTCAATGCCTATCTCGCCCCCGTCATGCGCCGCTATGTCAAGGCGGTGGATGCCTATTTCCGCGAGCTCGGAGCCGCCCAGCCGGTGCGCTACTTCCAGTCGAATGGCGGGCTTGCCATCGGCCAGGTGCTCACCGACCGCTCGGTCTACGCGATCAATTCCGGTCCGGCCTCCGCGCCCCAGGCGGGCCTCTATGTCTCCGCGCCCTTCGGCAAGAAGAGCGTCATCACCGTCGATATGGGTGGCACCTCCTTCGACATCACGCTGACCAAGGACGGGCAGACGAACCTCAACAAGAACATCGACTTCCTGCGCTACCGCATCGGCGTGCCGATGATCCAGGTGGAGACGCTCGGTGCCGGCGGCGGTTCCATCGGCTGGATCGATCCGCTCGGCATCATCCAGATGGGCCCGCAATCGGCAGGTTCGGAGCCGGGTCCCGCCTGCTACGGTCAGGGCGGCACGGAACCGACCACGTCGGACGCCAATCTGGTGCTCGGCTATCTCTCGCCTGACGGCCTGCTCGGCGGCAAGCTGCCGCTCGACATCGAGAAGGCGCGTGCCGCGGTGCGCAAGGTGGCCGATCCGCTCGGCATTTCGGTCGAGCGCGCCGCCTACGGCATGTATACCATCGTCAACAACAACATGGTGAACGGCATCCGCCGCGTGTCGGTGGAGCGGGGCTACGATCCGCGCGACTTCGTGCTGGTCGGCGCCGGCGGGGCAACGGCCGCCCATATCACGGCGCTCGCCCGCGAGATCGGCATCGACACGATCATCCTGCCGAAGCTCGCCTCCGGTCTCTGCGCATTCGGCCAGATCATCTCGGACGTGAAGTACAACTACATGGCCACCGCCCCGGTGCGTCTCGACAACGACGCCGCCTACAGGCGGGTGGACGATCTCTACAAGCAGCTGGAGAAGGAGGGCCGCGCCCATCTCGTCTCCGACGGCTTCACGGACGAGACCATCGAGATCCGCCGCTCGCTGGAGATGCGCTATGTCGGGCAGGTGCATGAATGCACCGTCGACATCGATACCTTCGACATCGACGCCACCACGATCGAGCGGGTGAAGGACGCCTTCCACCGCCGGCACAAGGAACTCTACACCTATGCCGAACCGCACAATGCGGTGGAGGTGGTGAACATCGAATCCACCCTCTACGGCCGGATCGAGAAGCCGAAGCGGCCGGAAAAGCCAAAGGCCGGCGCCCCCGGCGGGGCCATCAAGGATCACCGCGACGCGATCTTCGATCCGTCCGGCAAGGCGACCCGAACGCCCGTCTACGACGGTGACCGGATCGGCACCGGGGAGCCCGTCAAGGGCCCGGCGATCATCGAGGAAGTGACCACCACCATCGTCATCGAGCCCGGCTGGACCGCCGTTCTCGACCCGACCAACTCCTACCTGATCACGCGCGACAAGTAAGAAGGGACCAATGGCTCAGACACTCGCGGCAGATATGGTTTCGGTGGCCTTCGAGGGCTTGCGGGCCCTATCGGATGTCACGCTGGAAATTCCCGCCGGGCGGGTCACGGGCCTGATCGGACCGAACGGTGCGGGCAAGACCACCTGCGTCAATGTCCTCACCGGCTTTCAGAAGCCGTCCATGGGGCGCGTTCTGCTCGATGGGCAGGATATCGGCGGCCTGCCGGCGCATCGCGTCCGGCAGGCCGGCATTGCCCGCACCTTCCAGTCGGGCCGGCTCTTTGCCGACCTGACGGTGCATGAAAATCTCGAAGTGACCGGCGTCGGCCTCGGCCTGTCCCGCCGGGAGGCCTCAAGGAAGGCGGATGCGCTGCTCGACTGGATCGGCATCGCGCCCCTGTCCGAGCGGCTGGCCGGTGGCCTGCCCTATACGGACGAACGGCGCGTCGCCATCGGCCGGGCGCTGATGCTCGAACCCGCCTTCCTGCTGCTCGACGAACCCGCCGCCGGCATGTCGGCGGAAGAGGCGGACGATCTTTCCCGCCTCATCCACCGCATTGCGCTCGAGGTCAAATGCGGCGTGCTGCTCATCGAGCACAATATCGGCCTCGTGCTGAAGACCTGCCATTCGATCTACGTGCTCGACAGCGGCGAGATCATCGAATTCGGCACCCCCGATGCCATCAAGGCCAGCGAGAAGGTGCGCCACGCCTATATGGGCACCCAGACCGATGCGGAAGGAGAGATCCTGTGACCCTGCTTTCCGTCAACGACATCACCGTCCGCTATGGCCGCCTCACCGCGCTGCGCGGCGCTTCGCTCACCCTCAACGAGGGCGAGATCCTCTTCGTCACCGGCCCGAACGGGGCGGGCAAGTCTACGCTCATGAAGGCGATCGCCGGCGTCGTGAAACCCGTCGGCGGCTCGATTGCCTTCAGGGGCGAGACTATCTCGGGCCGGAGCCCCGAGGACATCGCCCGCATGGGCTTTTCCATGGTGCCGGAGGGCCGCGAGGTCTTCGGCTCGCTGACCATCGAGGAAAATCTCCGGCTCGGGATCGGCATGCGCGCCGACCGCGACCAGGCGGCCCGAGACCTGGAAATGGTCTATTCTATCTTCCCGGTGCTGATGAGCCGCCGCCACCAGCATGCCGGCGCGCTCTCGGGCGGGCAGCAGCAGATGCTCGTGATCGGCCGCGCGCTGATGGCCGGGCCGAAGCTCATCGCCATTGACGAACCCTCGCTCGGGCTTGCCCCGAAAGTGATCGACGACGTCTACCAGACGCTCGTCAAGCTGCGCGACACGATCGGCCTCACCCTCCTGATCGTCGAGCAGAGCGCCACCCGCGCCAAGCTCACCGGCGGGCGGATGATCCTGATGCGATCCGGCGAAGTGGCGCTCGAAGGCGATGCGCGCGAACTCGCCTCCAGCGACGCCCTGAAACAGGCCTATTTCGGATATGGGGAGCACGGCAAATGACAGAGATCCTCCAGGTCGTTTTCGATGCCTTGAGCCTCGGCAGCCTCTATGCGCTCGGCGCGCTCGGCATTGCGCTGATTTTCGGGGTGATGCGCCTCGTCAACTTCGCCCATGGCGACACGATGGCCTTCTGCGTCTTCGCCATGCTCTGGCCCTCGGTGGATGCGGCGGCCATCGTCTTTGCCGGCAACCTGCCGGCCTGGCTGCTCATCCCCTTCATCCTTGCGGTCGGGGCGGGTCTTTCGGTGCTGTCGGAAATCATCGTCTTCCGGCGCTTCCGCAACACCAATCCGGCGACCATGATGATCGCCTCCTTCGCGCTCGGCTTCGTCATCCGCTACTTCCTGCTGATGCTCTATTCCAGCCGCCCGAAGAGCATAGACCTCTGGTCCAATCTCGGCCTGCCGGTGGAGATCCTCGGCGCGCGCATTCCGCTCCTCCAGGTCATCACCATCGTGACGGCGATTGCGATCCTGATCGCGCTCACGCTCTTCCTGAAGCGCACCCGCTTCGGGCTCGAAATGCGGGCGGCGGCGGAAAACTTCACCATGGCCCGCATGCTGGGCGTGCGCGCCAACCGGGTCATCATGCTGGCCTTCGCGCTGTCGGGCATGCTGGCGGCGGCCGTTGCCCTCATCCTCGTCACCCAGACGGGAACCGCCGACATCCAGATGGGCGGCAACATCATGCTGATCGCCTTCATCGCAACCGTCATCGGCGGGCTCGGTTCGCTGCCGGGCGCCGTCTTCGCGGGCTTCCTCATCGGGGCCATCGCCACCGTCATGCAGGTGGTGCTGCCGCCCGACGCCCGGCCCTTCCGCGATGCCTTCGTCTATGCCGCCGTGATCGCGACGCTGATCTGGCGACCGAACGGCATCTTCATGCCGAAATCCGCAAAGCAGAGGGTGTGACCCATGGCTGAACGCGCTTCCATCCTCTCCCGCACCATCGCGACGCCCGTCATCCTCGGCCTGCTTTTGACCGCGATCGCGCTTCTCGCCCTGCTGATGGGCTCGGGCCCCTTCAACCAGACGATCATCGACATCTTCATCCGGGTGATCCTCGTCGTCGGGCTCTACATCTTCATCGGCAATTCCGGCGTGATCAGCTTCGGGCATATCGGCTTCACCTGCCTCGGCGCCTACATGACCGCCTGGCTGACCATTCCGCCGCCGATGAAGAAGATGGCGCTGCCGGGCCTGCCGGGCTTCGTGCTCGAGGCAAAGCTGCCCTTCTGGGTGGGCGTGCCGGCGGCGGCGATCTTCGCGGCGCTGATCGCCTTCTTCTTCGGCAAGATCCTGATGCGGCTCTCCGGCATCGCTGCCTCCATCGCCACCTTCGCCATGCTCGCGCTCATCAACCAGATCTATTCGAACTGGGAAGACGTGACGGGCGCCACCTCCTCCGTGGTCGGCATTCCGATCAACCGGTCGATCTGGCCCTATTTCGTCGCGACCCTCGTTGCTGTCGCCATCGGCTATGCCTATTCGATCTCGCGCTCGGGGCTGGCGCTTCGCGCCGCCCGCGACGAGGCGACGGCTGCGGCAGCCTCCGGCGTCGACATCCCGAAGGAGCGGCTCCGCGCCTTCGTCATCTCCGCCTTCGTGATGGGCGGCGGCGGCGCGCTCTATGCCCATTCGGTGGGCGTCGTCACACCCGACACCTTCTATCTCGGCCTCACCTTCATCTCGCTTTCCATGCTCGTCGTCGGCGGCATGGGAAGCCTGTCGGGCGCGGTGATCGGCGTGGTGCTTCTGTCCACCATCATCCAGATCCTGCGCCTCTTCGAAAAGGGCGTCGCGCTCGGCGACACGGTGCTGACCATCCCGAACGGCGTCCAGGAGATCGCCATCGGGGTGATCATGATCGTGATCCTGATGCGCCGGCCCGCAGGGATCATCGGCAACCGGGAGGTCGGCTGGAAGGGACTCCGCAAGGCGTAAACAAGGTTTCCGGGCCTCAACCCGGAGAAAAAAGGGAACCAAAGGAGAAGAACATGACACTCTGGCATAAACTGGGAATGGGAATGGCCGTCTCCGGCCTCGTGCTGTCCGCAACGCTCGCGCATGCGGATGACGACAAGATCGTGGTGGGCTTCGCCACCGCGGCATCGGGCTTCATGCAGGCTTACGACAAGCCGGCGCAGGATGCCGCGATGATCAAGATCGACGAGATCAACAAGGCCGGCGGCCTGCTCGGCAAGCAGATCGAGGTGGTCACCGCCGACACCAAGACCGACCGCGCCGAAGGCGCCAAGGCCGGTCTCGAGGTGATCGACAAGGGCGCCGATCTCGTCGTCGTCTCCTGCGACTACGACTTCGGCTCGCCGGCCGCGCTTGCCGCCGAAAGCGCCGGCAAGGTGTCCTTCTTCCTCTGCGCCGAATCCATCAAGGCCGGCATCCAGGGGGTCGGCCCGCACTCCTTCTCCGCGTCGGTTCTCGCCGCCGTGCAGGGCGCGACCATGGCCGAATGGGCCTACAACAAGAAGAATGCGCGCAAGTTCTACCGCCTGCTCGACACCTGGACGGAATATAACAAGGGTATCTGCGACGGTTTCGACTGGATGCTGCCGCGGCTGAAGGACGCCAAGCTCGTCGGCGAGGACACCTTCAAGAACGAGGATGCCTCCATCGCCGCCCAGATCACCCGCATCAAGAGCCTGCCGGAGCAGCCCGATGCGATCATGCTCTGCTCGATGATGCCGGGCGTCGTCTCGGCCATCAAGCAGATCCGCGCCGCCGGCATCACCGCGCCGATCCTCAACGGCTCGGGCGTCGACGGTTCCTACTGGCTGAACGCCGTTCCTGACCTGTCGAACTTCTACACGCCGGTCCAGGGCTCGATCTATGGCGACGACCCGAACAAGGACGTGACCGCCTTCAACGCCAAGTACAAGGAAGTCACCGGCGCCGATCCGTCGAGCCAGTATGTCTATCCCGGCTACGTGATGATCGACGTCTGGGCGAAGGCCGTCGAGCGCGCCAAGACGACCGATGCGGATGCGGTCGTCGCCGAACTCGAGAAGATGAAGGACGAACCGACCCTCTTCGGGCCGCGCTCCTTCTCGTCCGAGATCCACCACCAGAACCGCGGCCGCTACCTGATCGTCGAAACCGACAAGGGCAAGCCCCATGTCATCGACGAATGGACCATCTCGGAAGCCATTCCGGTGGATTATCTCGTCTCGAAGTAAACCCTCCCAGGGCCAAGTCCCCCACTGGCCGCCCTTCGGGGCGGTCTTTTTTTGTCCGGCAGGGAAGCCGTTCAGGCGACGAGGGCGAGTTCGGAGCGTTCGAGCGCCCGTTCGAGTGCGGCGATGCAGGCGGCATCATGGGCCTTGCCCGCCCCGCTGTGCAGGATCGCCAGCGCCTCCGCTATAGGCATCGCCTTGCGGTAGGGCCGGTCCGCCGTCAGCGCGTCGAAGACATCGGCCGTCGAGACGATCCGGGTTTCGAGATTGATCTCGTCGCCCTTGAGCCCGCGCGGATAGCCCGAGCCATCGAGCTTTTCGTGATGGGCGCCGCCGATGACGGCAAGCGCGCGGAAGGCATCGATATGGGAGAGGATGGTCTCCGAATGGAGGGCATGCTGGCGCATCTGCGCCCATTCGTCCTCGTCGAGCTTGCCCGGCTTGTCGAGCACCCGGTTGCTGACGCCGAGCTTGCCGATGTCGTGGAGCAGCGCCGCCCGCTTGATCACCCGCCGCCGTTCCGCATCGAAGCCCATTTCTTCCGCGATCAGGTCCGTATAGAGCGCCACCCGCTCGCTATGGCCCGAGGTGAAGGGGCTCTTGGCATCGATCACGCGGGCAAAGCCGGCGGCGATGTCGTCCAGATAGTCGTCATCGGCAAAGAAGGCCTGCCGGCTCGGCTCCATGCCGAGCACGATCCGCTCGATCCCATCCGATCGATAGGCCTCCCAGAAACCCGGCACGGCAACCGCCCGGAGGAAGGCATCCACCATGGCGGGATCGAACCATTCGCCGCTGCGGCCGACGATTTCGGCAATCGCCGCCTCCGGCCCCTGATCCATGGCAAAGACATCCGCCACCTGGGCGAGGAGCGCAATGCGGGCAAAGGGTGAAATGGCGTTGCCGGAAAGACCCTGCGGGCGTCCCTTGCCGTTGAAATGTTCGTCGAGATCGAGAATGCCCTGCGCCACCTGATCGCTGAAGCGCATCTGGCGGGCAATCTCGGCGCCGCGCTGGCAGCGAGTCTCGATCAGCTCGGAAGCGATCTCCCCGCCATTGCGCAGGATATGGAGAATGCTGCGAAAGCGCTCGGCCACACCCGCCTGCATGCCGGTATGGGACAGCACGAAGCGCAGCACCTGCGAGAGCGACCCGTCCACCCGCTTGAAATCGCCCTTGAAGACGAGATCGTCCGCCAGATAGAGCTGGCAGATGCGGGCGGCATTGGAACTGCAGCCGAGATCCTTGAGCAGCAGCGTGTAATAGAGATCCTGCCGGTCGCGGTCATCGAGACCGAGCACATCCGACATGCGCATGCCAATGAAGCAGCAGCGGATGCAATGACCCGGAGGCTGGCCCTCCGTCATGTCCAGCGCCTTGCTCAAGGCTTCCATGATTTCCGCGAGCCGGATTCGCACGCCCATTCTTCGGTTCTCCCCGGGCGGATATCACCACGCCGGCATGAAGAAAAACTGAACTGTTTTGCGGAAAAGCAATTTTGTTTGCTGCAGATAACCCGGCACTTCCCGCAGGCCGATGGGAACTTTGTCGCCCGCCCGCGATTATCGGAACGGCACGCTGCACGTGGCAGCCGCGCACGAGAACCGGGAGATTTCCTATGACCGACTATCCAGAGAAGAGCCGGGACGGGCAGAACGAACGCGCCTTTTCCTCTCAGGCCACATCCGGCACCGGCACCGGCAGCGATCGGCAGGGCGCAAGTTTCAGCGATCTGCAGCAGAAGGCGACCCAGGATTTCAGCGAGATCAAGGATGCCGCCATGGCGCAGGCGAGCCAGGCGCTCGACAAATCCGCCGAAATGGCTGCCGAAAAGAAGAATGTCGTGGCCGACCAGCTCGCCGGCGTTGCCGAAGCCCTGGTCAAGGTGGGCGACGAGATGAAGGGCGGCGATTACGGCATGGTCGCCCGCTATGCCCGCGATCTCGGCAACAGCGCCGAGCGCCTCGCCCGTGACCTGAAGAACAAGGACATGAGCGAAGTCGTGTCGCTGGCGGAAAGCTTCGGCCGCCGCCAGCCCGTCGCCTTCCTCGGCATTGCCGCCATTGCCGGCCTTGCCGCGAGCCGCTTCGTCACCGCTTCGGCCCGGCGCACCGGCGCCCAGAGCAGCGCCGGGCGTCCGCTCGGACGCGGCGAGGGGGCCGAAACCTCCGCCAATCCCATGGCCGGCCGGCTGAAGCCGCACAAGACGGGCGAAGCAACCGGTACCGGTGCCATTGCCTCGGCCACGCCGCAGGCGGGCCAGTCGACAACAGGTCAATCCTCGCAGGGGCTCGCCTCGTCCGGCCAGTCTTCTCAGGGCCAGTCCGCCTCCGGCCAGCCGGGCAGTGGCCGCACCGCGGGTGAGAACCGCCCCATTGCCCAGTCCTCCTGGCAGTCGGAGTCCCGTCCGGTTACGGGCGGTGAAGGCGCGTCGTCCGCCCGTCCCGCCGGTTCCGGCGAGGGCACAGGCATCGGCGGGAGCGGGCTCGGCACCTCGCCGAACCGGCCCTCTTCCAGCACGGATATGCCAACCCTCAGCCCCTCGGCGCCCAGCTCCTATCCGCCGGGCCGGGTTTCCATAAGCGGTTCGGGGTCGACCTCGTCGGACAATCCCGGCACGCCGGGCCAGACCTACAATTCCACCAACTCCAGCAATGAGGGCCGTTCCAATGTCTAGCAGCGAAAGCCGTCCCCTCGGAGAATTGCTCTCCGGTCTGGTTGGCGATCTCTCCAGCCTGTTCCGCAAGGAAATCGATCTCGCCAAGCGCGAGGCCTCGGAAAAATTCACCTTTGCCATCGGCGGCGTTGAAATGCTGGTGGCCGGCATGGTGCTCGCCATCGGTGCGATCGGCGTGCTCCTGTCCGCCCTTGTCAGCGGCCTTGCGGCCTTCCTGGTCAGCCAGGGCATGGCCGAGCCCGGGGCCAATTCGCTCGCCGCGGTAATCGTCGGCGTGGTGGTCGCTCTGGCCGCCTGGATGTCCATGTCGCGCGGTCTTTCGATCCTGCGCGGCACCGATCTTACGCTCGACCGCACCGGCCGCTCGCTGCGCCGGGATGCCGAAGTCGTCAAGGAGAAACTGTCATGAGCTACGATTACGAAAAATCCTCCGCCGATATCGAGCGCGAGATCGAGCATGACCGCGAGCGGATCGGCGAGAAACTCTCCGCCATCCAGGAAAAGCTGACCCCGGGCCAGCTGATCGACGAGGCGCTCGGCTATCTGAAATCCAGCGGCGGGGCCGAATATCTCGGCAATCTCGGCGGTGCGGTCAAGGCCAATCCCGTGCCGCTCGCCCTCATGGGCGTGAGCCTCGCCTGGCTGATGGCCGGGCCGGGCAAGAGCTCGGAAACGGTCTCCACCGCCAGGGCCGATGGCCCGCCGCTCGACTATCCGCTGGCGACTGTCAGCGGCGGCCTGCGCCGCACCGGTCCGCCGCGCGCGGAGAACGGTCGCCATTACGCCCATTTCGAGGACACGACCGGCAAGCGCTTCCGGGCGCTTACCGACGAGAGTGGCCGGCGCGCCGGCGACTTCCTCGATGAGGCGGGCGGGATCTTCAGCGGCTTTGCCGATGCCACCGGAAAGCGCGTCACCGAATTCCGCGACGAAACCGGTTCGATGATCGACAGCGCGCTCGGCTGGGCGGCCGATACCTGGGCTGCGGCGCGGGAAAGCGCCGGCGGCATGATGGACAGCGTCAACAAAAGCCTGTCCGGCATGGGGTCCAGCATCGGCTCCACCTCCTCCTCCGCGTTTTCGGGCGTGCAGGATCAGGCCGGCCGGCTGAACGACATGATCATGAAGACCTTCCGCGACCAGCCGCTGGTGGCGGGCGCCCTTGCCTTTGCCGCCGGTGCGGCCATCGGCGCGGCGCTTCCCCATACGGAGCGCGAGGACGAGCTGATGGGCGAGGCGGCGGATGCCGTGAAGTCCGATCTCGGCGAACGGTCCTCCGAACTCCTCGACCAGGGCCGCAAGATGGCCGGCGATGTCTATGACAAGGCCGTGACCATGGCGGACGAGCTGCATGACACCGCCCGCGAGCGGATCATCGAGGAAAGCTAGGCTTTCCGTCCGGCGGGAACCGAGACCGGTGACCGCGGAGCCTCCCCGCGCGCCTGATCCGGCCACAATCCCGCTGCGTTTCATCCGCCCGACCCATGGTCGGGCGGATTTTTCGTGTTCGCTCAGACGAGCTTTTCCCGCTTGTCTTTGAAGTCATGGCGCTCCTTGTTGTATTCGGCGCCCACGAGCACGATGAAGACCGAAAGCCACAGCCAGACGAGAAGGCCGATCAGCGCGCCGAGCGCGCCGTAGGTGGCGTTATAATCGGCGAAATTGGCGAGATAATAGGAAAAGCCCGCGGAAGCGGCGAGCCAGGCAAGGGTTGCCAGCAGCGCGCCCTTGAAGATCTGGCGAAAGGGCAGCGGCTTCCGGCTCGGCCCGTAGCGATAGAGCAGCAGCACCTCTGCCAGCACCAGAAGCGTGATGACAGGCCAGGGCGCCAGCCGCACCAGCACATCCGCCCAGCCATCCAGATGCAGGAAAGCGAGCACCGCCGGGATCACCCCCATGCCGATCACCACAAGCACCCCGACCAGCATGGTGCCGAGCGTGAAGCCGAGCGCAATCAGGTTGAGACGCAGGAAGGAGCGGGTCTCGGTGAGGTCATAGGCAATGTTCATCGCCTCGAAGAGCGCCTTCACCCCGCTGATTGCGCTCCAGAGAGCAACGAGAAAGCCGACGAGCACGGTGGTGCTGAGCGCCAGCGGCTCCTTGCCCGCGAGATCGTCGAGCTGCCGCGCGACAAGATCGAGCGCCCCCGGCGGCAGGACCGGGGAGAGCAGCCGGATCTGCCCGCCGAGATCGGCGGGTTCGGTGAAAAGCCCGTAGAGCCCCACCAGCACGGCAAGCGCCGGAAAGGAGGCTAGAAGAATATAATAGGTGACGCCCGCGGAGGCCATGGAGATCCGGTCTCCGGCAATTTCCGCAAAGGTCCGGCGAAGGACCGGGCTGAACATGATCCGGTAGGTGTGACTGAGGGGCATGGACGCTTTTCCATTGGCTTTCGGGGCGAAAGAACGGCCCCTTTCGTGACGCGGACATTACGCTCGGCCCCGTTCAATGGTTCCCTCGGGTTTCCCCCTTCCGCACGGCCGGCCGCCTTTCCAGGCAGGGTGTGCCGCCCCCCGGCCTCTGGCGCCAAAGCCCGTGTCCCGTCAGATACTTGGCTTGGCTTGACACCCCGCGAAAACCGTCCGTGGCAGCGGAACCAGTCGCTCCTCCCGCGGTTTATGCATGCGAAACAAGTGAGGGGTTTTCCCATGACATCCAAGGTTCAGGATCGCCGGCAGGCACCGGCCCATTCTCTGTGCGTGCTCGAAACGGCGGTTTATCGCGGTCCCCATTTCCACAGCCGCACCCCGATGGTGCGGATCAGGATCGATCTCGGCCGGCTCGAAGACTATCCGACCGACCGCATCCCCGGCTTTGCCGCGGCCCTTGCCGAAAGCCTGCCGGGCCTTGCCGAGCACGGCTGCAGCTATGGCGAGCCCGGCGGCTTCCTCCGCCGGATGGAGGAGGGCACCTGGCTCGGCCATATGGCCGAACATGTGGCGCTCGAAATCCAGGCCATGGCGGGTGCAACCGTCACCCGCGGCAAGACCCGCTCCGTGCCCGGTGAACCGGGCGTCTATGACATGATGTTCGCCTATGAGGACAGTAAGACCGGTCTTCTCGCCGGCCGCTTCGCGCTGGAGCTCATCGAGAGCCTTCTGCCCGAGACGCTTCGCGGCTTTGCGGGCCTCGACAGCCTGCCCGCCTCGCCGCTTGCCGCCTTTTCGCTTCCGGAGGCGGTCGAGCATCTGAAGGAGATGCGGGCGGAACGGGCGCTCGGCCCCACCACGGCCTCGCTGGTCAGCGAGGCCGAACGGCGCGGCATTCCCTGGCGGCGGATCGGCTCCGGCAGCCTGATCGAATTCGGCTATGGCCGCAATGCCCGGCGCATCTGCGCCAGCTGCACGTCGCTGACCTCGGAGATCGCCACGGAAATCGCCAGCGACAAGGACATGACCAACCGGCTTCTGGACGAGGCGGGCCTGCCCGTGCCCCGGGCGCGGATCGTCACTTCGGCTGAAGCCGCGGTGGAAGCGGCGGAATGGCTCGGCTATCCCGTCGTCACCAAGCCGCTCGACGGCAATCACGGCCGCGGCGTCAATGTCGGCCTTGCCGATGCGTCGGAAGTGGAATGGGGCTTTGGACAGGCCCGGGAACACGGCCGCCATGTGCTTGTCGAACAGCATTTCGAAGGGGCCGATCATCGCATCCTGATCATCGGCGGCAAGCTGGTGGCAGCCGCCAAGCGCCTTCCCGCCCATGTCACCGGAGACGGTCTTTCCTCCATCGCCGCCCTGATCGAGCGTGAAAACCGCAATCCGAAACGGGGAGAGGGCCACGAGGCACCGATGACCCGCATCACCGTTGATGAATGCCTGCTTCATTTCATCGCCCGGGCCGGTCTTTCGCTGGACAGCGTGCCTGAGAAGGGTGCCTTCGTGCAGCTCCGTCCCACCGCCAATCTCTCGACCGGCGGCAGCGCCATCGACGTCACCGACGTCATTCATCCAGACACGATCAGGATCGCCGAACGGGCGGCCCGGCTCGTCGGCCTCGACATTGCCGGCATCGATTTCGTCACGCCCGATATTACCTGCCCGGTCGAGGAGGTGGGCGGCGGCATCATCGAGGTCAATGCGGGGCCGGGTTTCCGCATGCATATCTACCCCTCGGAAGGCCAGTCGCGAAATGTGGCTGCCCCGGTGCTCGACAGCCTCTTCCCCGCCGGCAGCCCGGCGACGATCCCGGTCTTTGCCGTCACCGGCACAAATGGCAAGACCACCACGGCCCGCATGCTGGCCCATATCATGGCGGCGACGGGCAAGAAGATGGGGCTCACCACGAGCACCGGCGTCTTCATCGGCGGCGAAAAGATCATGTCGGGCGATTGCACCGGCCCGCGCAGCGCCCGCCTGGTGCTGACCGATCCGCAGGTGGAGGTGGCGGTGCTCGAAACCGCCCGCGGCGGCCTGCTGCGCGAAGGCCTGGCCTTCCGCCATTGCGATATCGGCTGCGTGACCAATGTCGGCAGTGACCATCTGGGCCTCAGGGGCATCGAGACGGTGGAAGATCTCGCCGAGGTGAAGTCCGTGGTGGTCGAGGCCGTGCGCGACGGGGGCTGGAGCATCCTCAATGCGGACAATCCGCTGACGGCGGAAATGGCCGCCATTGCCGGCGGCAGCATCTGCTGGTTCACCGGCAAGGCCCGGCCGGACTGGCCGACCTTCCTGAAGGACCATGTGCGCCGCGGCGGCCGGGCGATTGCCGGGGGCCGGCAGACGGGCTCTTCCGATATCGTGCTCTATGATGGTGGCGCAGCCTTCCTGGTCGGGCGGGTGGAGGATATTCCCGCCACGCTGCAGGGTCTTGCGGATTTCAACGTCGAGAATGCGCTGGCCGCGGCCGCCATGGCGATATGCCATGGCGTGCCGATCCCGGCCATCCGCGCTGCCCTTTCCACCTTCGGCAGCAGCTGGGAACAGTCGCCCGGCCGGCTCAACATCGTCGACCGGAACGGCTTCCGCACGATCATCGATTATGCCCACAATGCCCATGGGCTTCGGGCGCTCGGCCAGCTCATCGATCGGCTCCGGCCCTCTCATCGCCGCGTCATCGGCGTGGTCGGCATGCCGGGCGACCGGCGGGATTCCGATATTGCCGAGATCGGCGAACTGGCCGGCCACCTCTTCGATCTCGTGCTGATCAAGGAGGACGAAGACCGGCGCGGCCGTGCGCCGGGCGAGGTCGCATCGCTTCTTGCGGGTGGCCTCAGCCGCGGTGGGCTCGATCCACGGGCGCTCTGCATCGTGCCGGAAGAGGTGCGCGCCGTGTCGGCCGCCCTCAACCTCGCCCGGGAGGGCGATCTCGTCGTGATCATGGCCGACGATCTCGAGGCGGTCTGGAGCCGGGTCTCTACCCATGAGCGCCCGCAGGACGGCGGCAGCTCGCCCCTGAACGTGGCGGCGGAATAGGGGATGTCCATGTGGTCCCTCATTCTTCACGGCGGCGCGAAGACCATCGAGCCTTCCGACGAGGCGGCCAATCGAAAGGGCTGCGCCCGGGCGCTTCAGGCCGGCACGGACATTCTCGCCGCGGGCGGCGGCGCCATCGATGCCGTTCTGGCCGCCGTGCGGGCGCTGGAGGACGACCCGACCTTCAATGCCGGCTATGGCAGCGTGCTGAATGCCGAAGGCGAAGTGGAAACCTGTGCCGCCCTGATGGAGGGCAACCGCTTTCAGGTCGGCGCGATTGCCGCGGCGCAAGGGATCCGCAATCCCATCGAGGCCGCCCGGGCCATGCTCGAGGAGGAGCCGGTGCTCATTGCCGGGCGCGGCGCCCATCTCTTCGCGCGGGAGCATGGCGCCGCCACCTGCCGGCCGGAGGATCTCGCCCCGCCTGGCAAGGCCTCAACCGGGCCGGAAGGGCGCCATGATACGGTGGGTGCCGTGGCGCTCGACCGTGACGGGCGCATGGCCACCGCCGTTTCCACCGGCGGGGTGGAGGGCAAGCCGCCGGGCCGGGTGGGCGACAGCCCGCAGCCGGGCTGCGGGTTCTACTGCGACGATCGCCTGGGCGGCGTCGTCTTTTCCGGCGATGGCGAGCATATCGCCCGGTGCATGCTGGCAGCGGGAGTGATGCACGCGCTCAGCGAACAGATCGCCCCCGACGATGCCGTCCGCGCCGCTCTTGAGCGGCTCGAGGAAATCGGCGGGGAGGCGGGCGGTATTCTGCTCACCCCGCTCGGGCAGTTGGGCTTTGCCCATAACAGCAGCCATTTCGCCGTCGCCTTTGCGTCGAGCGAGGCACCGGAACCCCGGATCTATCTCAGAAAGGACGAGGCCGCAGAATGAAGGAGGGCAGAAGCGCAACAAACCGGCAGGGCACCCTGATCATCATTGGCGGCCATGAGGACCATGAGGGCGACCGGATCATCCTCAAGGAGGTGGCGCGCCACATCCGGGACGGAAGGCTGGTGCTGGCCACCGTCGCCTCCCATGAGCCGGACGGCTATCTGAAACGCTATCAGGCCTCCTTTGCCGATCTCGGCGTCACCGAAATCAGCGAGCTCTATGTGGAGGAGCGGGAGGATGCGGCGCTGGACGAAAAGCTGGCCGGGCTCGACAATGTCCATGCGGTCTTCTTCTCCGGCGGCGACCAGCTGCGCATCACGAGCCTGATCGGCGACACGCCGATCTACCAGCGCGTGCACGAGATCTTCCGAAGCGGCGGGGTGGTGGCAGGCACCTCCGCGGGCGCCTCGGCGATGAGCGACACGATGCTGGTGCGCGGCTCCAACCAGACCTCCTTCCGCATCGGGGATCTCAGCATGGCGCCGGGCCTCGGCCTCATGCCCAATGCCATCATCGACCAGCATTTTGCCGAGCGCGGCCGCATCGGCCGCCTGATCGGCGCTGTCTCGCAAAATCCGCGCGTTCTCGGCATCGGCATCGACGAGGATACGGCCATCGTCGTGCAGGGCACCTCCTTCCGGGTGATCGGAAGCGGCGCGGTCTATCTGGTCGATGCGGGCGCCGTCAGCCATTCCAACATCGCCGAGGCGGCCGCCGACGAGGCGCTGTCGATCTATGATCTCACCCTGCACGTGCTCTCCTCCGGCGACGCCTTCGATCTCGAAACCCGCCGCCCGAGCCGGGCAAGGGAGAATTGACAGTCACCATGAGAAAAGCCCCTCCGGACGCCGGGTCCGGAGGGGCTTTGCAGGGTGGTCATCCCTGATGGGTTCTAGCCTCAGAGCAGACTTGCCAGCACATTGGTGGTGCGGCCCGACATCGGCCCCTGGCGGCATTCGCTCGCCCGGCCATTTGCGGCGCAGAAGGCGGCAATGGCCCGCACGGTGGGGGCGGTCAGCTGGCCGTTCGGCTTGCCCTTGTAGAGGCCCTTTTCCGCCAGTGCCGACTGGACGACAAAGACATAGGCATTTTCATTGGCACTGCGCAGCTGGTTGATCGCGCCCGCCCGCTGGGTGGAGGGAACGGTCCTCAGCTCCTCGGCAATCCGGGCATAGGCGCGCGTATCGAAGGCCGTGCTGGCATCGATGAGGAGTTCGGCAAGCCGCGCTTCGCCGGGCTGGAGCAGGGCGCGGTAGGTTTCCAGCACGGCCTTGGCCTTGCGGGGGCTCCTGGCAATATCCTTGCCCCGGCCGTCCCGGTAATAGGAGATCAGCTGGTTCACGGAACCCTTGTCGCCGCCCTTGGCGCCTGCCGCGAGAAGCGCGACCGCCTTGGCGACGTTCTTCTTGACGCCAAGGCCATAGAGATAGGCATTGGCAAGCGTACCCATGCCCTGCAGGTTACCGGCGGCCTGTGCTTCCACCAGCAGCTTGATGCCGGTCTCCGGCTTGGAGAGCGTGCCGAACTTGCGGTAGACATGGCCGCTCGCGAGCGAGGCGACCCCCGATGGCTGCCCCTTGGCGGCGGCGAGCTTGAAATTCTCGATCGCCCGTTTCGGATTGGCTTTCACCAGCACCCCGTCCCGGTAGATTTCGCCGATGCGTATATAGGCATAGGCATTGCCTGCACTGGCGGATTTCTCATAGTTTTCGAGCGCCTTCGCCCCATCGAGCGGCAACGGCCCGCGGGAATAGAGGTCGCCCAGCGCCTGGAAGGCGCCCTGATCGCCCTTGTCGGCGGCGGCCTGGATGAGGGCCACGCCCTTGTCCACGTCGACGGCCACGCCCTGGCCCGCAATCAGCATCTTGCCGAGGCTGACGGAGCCCGCCGCCACGCCGGCATCGGAGGCTTTCTGGAACGAGTCCAGCGCCCTGGTGAGATCCTGCGGAACGAGGAGGCCATCCCGGTACAGCTCGCCGATGCGCAGGGTCGCATAGGCATTTCCGGCCTTGGCCGCCTTCTCGAAGTAATCGATCGCTTTCGCACCGTCGATGGGAAGCGGGCCGCGGGCGTAAAGATCGCCCATCGCCTGAAGCGCACCCTGATCGCCCTTGTCGGTGGCCGCCTGGATGAGGGCCACGCCCTTGTCCACGTCGACGGCCACGCCCTGGCCTGCAATCAGCATCTTGCCGAGATTGACGGCACCGGCAGCGACACCCGCATCGGAGGCTTTCTGGAAAGCGTCCATCGCCTTGGCGGAGTCCTGTGATACCACCCGCCCGTCCCGGTAGATTTCGCCGATCCGCACATAGGCATAGGCATTGCCGGCACTGGCGGATTTCTCGTAGTTTTCCAGCGCCTTGGCCCCATCGAGCGGCAGCGGCCCGCGCGAATAGAGGTCGCCGAGCGTCTGGAAAGCGCCCTGATCGCCCATGTCGGCGGCGCTCTGGATCAGTGCCGTGCCCCTGTTCACGTCAGCAGGCATGCCCTGGCCGGCAATCAGCATCTTGCCGAGATTGACGGAACCGGCCACAACCCCGGCATCGGAGGCTTTCTGGAAGGAATCAAGGGCCTTGGCGAGATCCCGGGGCACGATAAGGCCATCCCGGTAAAGCTCGCCAATGCGGACATTTGCATAGGCGTTGCCGGCATTTGCGGACTTTTCGAAATAGTCGATCGCCTTCGGCCCATCGAGGGGAAGCGGGCCGCGGGCATAAAGGTCGCCCATGGCCTGAAGCCCGTCCTGATCGCCTTTCCCGGCGGCAGCCTGGATGAGGGCCAAACCCTTGTCCACGTCGGCGGCAACACCCTGGCCGGCGATCAGCATCTTCCCCAGATTGACGGACCCGGCAGCAATACCGGCATCGGATGTTTTCCGGAAGGAATCGAGGGCCTTGGCAAGATCCTGCGGCACCACGCGCCCGTCTCGATAAAGCTCACCGATGCGCACGGTCGCATAGCCATTGCCGGCCTTCGCCGCCTTTTCGAAATAGTCGATCGCCTTCGCGCCATCGGGCGCAACGGCCCCGCCCCGCGCATAGAGGTCACCGAGGGTGAAGAGCGCATTGCTGTCCCCCTCGGCAGCCAGTTTCTCCACCTGTTGGAGTGCGGCCTGGATATCGGTCGAATTGCTGCTTGTCTTCAGTATCTTTTGC
Organism: uncultured Rhizobium sp.; assembly: GCA_945952415.1. Taxonomy (GTDB): domain Bacteria; phylum Pseudomonadota; class Alphaproteobacteria; order Rhizobiales; family Rhizobiaceae; genus Gellertiella. The sequence continues at coordinate 113,749 of CAMFIF010000006.1, forward strand.
AGATCCGGCAATTTCGCCGCTGCCGCGCTGTCGTCGGCCCATGTAAAACCGGCCGAATTGCCGAGTAAAAATGCGGTTCCAAGAAGCAACGCTGCGATTCTGAGCCGTAAGGACCTGCCGATCATGGGCGATTCTCCTGTGTCTCGGGTGAGGCTATAAAAAGGGGTCAGAATATAGCCTGAAGACGCATGGGATATAATGTCCCATGGCCCGGAATGATTTGCAATACGACCATTATCCTCATGGCGGGATGGACCGCAAGGCCAGAAGTTGCAGTCCGGATCTTCCTTGCCGGACTATGGAACGAACACCGTGGCGCTTCTGTGACGGAAAGGCGAGCGCTCGAGGCAGAGGGTTCAGGGTTGCGTCTGACCAGCAGGTTGACCGTGAAATGCAGGGCATCGGCCCCCATTCCTGCGCCTTACGAGGAGCCGGTTGGGCGCCCGCCGCGGAGATGCTTTTTCCGCAGGCTCGCTGGAACCACCCGAATTCTGGGGATCGCGCAGGCCTTGCTGCCGTTCATCGGAGGCATCTTTACCCGCGGGCTGGCGCGGCAGGAGGCTTTTGTGCATAAGGGCCGGCAATCAAACGAGATGGATGGGCATGCGAAAGCCGGACCCGATCACCGATCCCCTCTTCAACGCACCCAACCCGCGGTACCCGCTGGAGGTGCTGCGCCGCGTCTATGGCTATTCCGGTTTCCGTGGCAGACAGGCAGAGGTGATCGATACGGTGATGGCGGGCGGAGATGCGGTCGTGCTTTTTCCGACCGGTGCCGGAAAATCGCTCTGCTTCCAGATCCCCGCGCTCTGCCGCGATGGAGTGGGGCTCGTCGTTTCGCCGCTGATCGCGCTGATGCGCGACCAGGTGGAGGCGCTGCGGGAGCTCGGCGTCCGGGCGGCCGCCGTCAATTCCATGCTGAGCCGGGAAGAGTTTCTGGAGGTGCGCCGCAACCTGCAGGCGGGCGCGCTCGATCTCCTCTATGTCACGCCGGAACGCATCGTCACGCCGGGCTTTGCCGATCTCGTCGGTTCGGCGCGCATTTCGCTGATCGCCATCGACGAGGCCCATTGCGTTTCCCAGTGGGGCCATGATTTCCGCCCGGAATACCGCGCGCTCGGCAAGCTCGCGGCCGATTATCCCGGCGTGCCGCGCCTCGCCCTTACCGCCACCGCCGATCCTCATACGCGGGAGGACATCATCGACCGGCTGGAGCTTCGCGGCGCCCGGGTCTTCACCACGTCCTTCGACCGGCCCAATCTCTCCTACGAAATCGTCGAGCGCGACCAGCCGCGCCAGCAGCTCCTGCGCTTTCTCGGCCGGCACCGGGGGTCGAGCGGCATCGTCTATTGCCTGTCCCGCGCCAAGGTCGAAGAGACCGCCGAATGGCTGAACGGGCAGGGCATCTATGCGCTGCCCTATCATGCGGGCATGGACCGGGCGCTGCGCGACCGCAACCAGGATGCCTTCCTCAGGGAGGAGGGGCTCTGCCTCGTCGCCACCGTCGCCTTCGGCATGGGCATCGACAAGCCCAATGTGCGCTATGTCGCCCATCTCGACCTGCCCGGTTCGGTGGAGGCCTATTACCAGGAAACCGGCCGCGCCGGGCGCGATGGCCTGCCCTCCGAAGTCTGGATGGCCTATGGCATGGCGGACGTGATCCAGCGCGGGCGCATGATCGACGAATCGGGCGCCGCGCCGGAGGTGAAGCGGGTGGAGCGGGCAAAGCTCAATGCGCTGCTCGCCATCTGCGAAACGCCGCTCTGCCGGCGCCAGGCGATCCTTGCCCATTTCGGCGAAAGCCATCCGGGCCATTGCGGCCATTGCGATACCTGCCTCAAGCCGGTGGAGACGTTCGACGGCACAGAGGCGGCAATCAAGGCGCTTGCCGCCATCTACCGCACCGGTGAGCGCTTTGGCGCGGGCCATGTCATCGATGTGCTCGCGGGCGTGGAGAACGAGCGCACCCTCCGCTTCGGCCATACGGAGATGCCGGTCTTTGGCGCGGGGCGCGACCTGCCGGCCAAGACCTGGCAGTCGATCTTCCGCCAGCTCCTGGCCGCCGGTCTCATTCGGGTGGATCACGAGGCGCATGGGGCGCTGAAGCTGGTGCCCGAGGAGGCGCGCAGCGTCTTCCGGCGTGAACGCACCGTGCTCTTCCGCAAGGACCGCCCGACCAAGGGCAAGGCCGCCCGCGGGCAGTCAGCGGCCTCTACCAGGGCGCGGGCGGGGCTCGAAGGCGCGGATCTTCAGCTTTTCGAGCAGCTGCGCGCCACCCGCTCGGAGCTTGCCCGCGAGGCGGGCGTGCCGCCCTACGTCATCTTCCCCGATACGACCCTCGTCGCCATGGCGACGGCAAGGCCCGAAACCCCCGATGCCCTCCTCGACATTCCAGGCGTCGGCCAGTCGAAGCTCGGCCGCTACGGCGCAGCCTTCCTCGACGTGATCGGCGAATTCGAGGGCTGAAGCATTTCCAGGAAACGTGTACTCACGGTTTTCCGTCCGGAAATGCGAAAAGATACACAGTAAGAGAGGGCCCGAAACCCGTCACGGGTTGCAGACCGGGCATAGGGCCGGGCTTGCCGTCTCCGGCCTGTCGGCCGGGATGATCCGCACCTCGAAACGGCAGGCAAGACAGCCGGAAACCTCGTGGCGGATGGCCAGCGTCGGGGCGCCGCAATCATTGCAGGGCAGGCCGGTTTCGCGCCGCAGCGGGCCGAAGCCGGGGGCGGCGCAGGCCGGGCAGGCGCATCCTGCACGGCTTGCCAGCCGCTCGGCAAGGGTGCGCAGGGTCGCCATGCGGCGCGGATTCATGTGAGCGCGCATGTCCGTCTGCACGAAGGCCTTGCCGTCAAGGCTTGCCGCCGAGGCGCGCGAAAGCGCGTCGCAAAGCCCCGCCTCGCTGTCGATCCCCTTGAAGACCGGATGGCCGGGGCCGAGCGCCGGCCGCACGATCAGCCGATGTTCCGGAAACCGCATGCGCTTGAGATGCGGTTCCAGCGCCGCGCGGCTGTCCACCTCCGCATGGTGATAGACGGGCGCGTCATCGATCAGGCTTTCATGGATCACCAGATCGCGCTCCCGGTCGATCAGCACGGCAAGTTCGATGCCGGCCGCCAGGAAAGGCACCTGCGGATGCGGCCCGAAACTGCCCTCGCTGGCGATGGCAAGCCGCGCATCGCTTCTCTCCAGCGCCTGCCTCGCCTTGGCGATGGCGGTTTCGAGCATGCCGAAGCGGCGGGGGATCTCCCCGCTAAAAGTGCCGAAAGCATCCGTATCCAGCCCTTCGGCAACCTCGATCTCAATGCCGAGCAGATCGCGGAAGGGGCCGGAAAAGGCCTCTTCCTTGCGATGCATGCTGGCAAGCACGGCTCTTTCTCCCCGATAGGAGTGGCCGGGTTTCTGGTGCGCCGCGCCCTCCATCAACCGGTGGCCCTTGTCCAGTCAGGGGCGCCGCGGCCTTCGGCTGGCTCCTCGACGAAGCCGAGATCGCCCGCATAGCGCAGCGTCGGTCCGCCCTCGTCATTGAGGCAGAAGAGCTTGATCCAGCCCCGGTCGAGCAGCTGGCGAAGGGGAGGCTGGCGGGCAAGGATCGCGCCGACGGCGGAGGCGGGGGCTGCCACATAGACCGAAAGCCGGAGCGGCTCATGCACCAGCCGCCGCCCGTCATGCACCGACTGCCAGGGCAGCCCGGCGCGCATCGGGCCGCCATTCCCTTCGAGCACGCCGATGCCACCGACCACGTTGTGGAGCAGCTTGTTGCCCGAGCCGAAGAGCGCCGGCGCCACCGATGAGCCGAAATACTGGAGATTGATCCAGCTTGCGACCACCACGGGCGCAGTGAGGATGAGCTCCAGCACCTTGAAGCCTTCGTCCCTCTGCCAGACATAATCATGCAGGAAGGCCTTGCCTTCCAGCGAGTGACCGACCGTCAGCGTCCGCGGTGCGGCGATGAAGGCGGTGCAGCCCGCAAGGCCCCATTCGGGCCGGGTTTCCGCCCAGTCGCGGCTGCGCTTCACCGGCGGCGCTTCTGCTCCGCGCGGCAGGCGCTTCGCCCGCTCGGTCCGGGCCAGCCGTCCGGCAATCGCCAGCCACTCGCGCAGCCGTTCGAGATCCAGCGCGTGATCTGCGCTTTCCGCATCATCGTCATAGAGCGTCACCGCATCGGTGGTCGTATCATGCAGGCCGGCGAGGAAGAGCGTGTCCTCGGGAATGGCGATGCCAAGCCCCTTCAACCCTTCGCGGACATCGGCGCTGTTCAGAAGCCCGGCCAGAAGCCGCGCATTCACGTCACCCGCATGGCCACCGCAGGCGCCGCATTGCAACGCGCTGAGATAGGGATTGTTGGCGCTTGAGGCCCCGTGGCCTGCGAGAAGCACGATCCGGGCGAAGGGACCGGTCAGGCCCATGGCCTTCAGCACGCCCTCAGCCATGCGCACCCGCTCGGCAAGCGGAATGGCCATCATCGTCTCCGGATGGCAGGCACTGACTTTCTTCGGTGACAGGCGGAAGCTGTCGCCGATGAGCTTGCCCGCATAGACCGGGCCCATCGCCTCGATGAAAGCGAAGGAGGAGACCGCCGCTTGCCGGAAGCGGCCGAAGGCGCGCACCGCCCGGGCCTTGAAGCGCTCGCTCCGGTCCTCGTCATCCGCCACGGCCTCGCAGGTGATGCTGCCTGCCGGAAGCAGGACCGGCAGGCGATGCTCGACGAGATCGGACGCGGCCTGCCGATGGGCGACGCCCATGCCGAAGAAGCCGGCAAAGCCAAGCGTGACGATGCCCATGTCCACGGTTTCCAGCGCGCGGCGGAAGACTTCCGAGCGCACGTCGATGCAGAAGGCGGCCTGCAGCGCGGGCCGGCCCTGCATGGGCTCGGCCGAAACCTTGCCGGAAAGGCTCGCCCATTCGAGCGCGGCGATCCGCCGCCGGTTTTCGCCAAGCTCCGCTGCCTCCAGAAACGCCACATCGATCAGCCGGTCGCGGCCGGGCTTCAGCGGCGCGCGATGGGCGGCAAGCGCTCTTTTCCATTCGGCGCTGATGTCGTGGCCGTAAAGCCGCAGCAGCGCGTCCTCGAAGGCGAGTCGGATGGCAAGAAGGTCGTGCAGCGTGGTTTCGCGGCCCCCGTCCCGCTCGGCGGAAAACTGCAGCTGCCGCGCATACTGGCCATAGCCGCCGAGCCCGAGAAGGAGCTGGTGGAAATAGCTGCCGGGATCAGCCCCCAGGCCGAGCCTGTCGCCGATCAGGGCAATCGCCTCCTCCGCCGAAAGCGGCAGTTCCGCGACCCCTGCGGCAAAGCCCTTCAGGCCGGCAATTTCGGGCGTCAGGTCATGCATGGCAAAAAGCCGCCAGGCGGCATAGGCGCCCTTGCCGCGGGAGGCCGCCCAGAGCGCCTGCCCCTCATCGAAATGGCCGGCGGCAAAACTTCCGATCCGCTCGATGACGAGCCGCGGCCAGTCGATGCCGCTTGCCCGGGCGGCAAGGCTTGCCACATCGGGAATGGGGTCGGGCAGCGTCTTTTCCGCCCGGCTGGCGGCGGAAAGGGCGGCCCCATCCTTCAGGCCCGGCACGGGATGGCGTTCGAGCGCCGAGGCGAGATCGCCTGCGGTGATCAGCCCTGCCTCGATCCGCCTTGCGAACCAGGACCGGGGCGGGGAGAGATCCGCGCCCGAGAGTCGGCCGAGGAGTTCGGCGGTCTCGGCAAGCGTCAGATGGGACTGGCCGAGAAAGGGGTTCACGGCCACGGTTGCGTGGAGCGGCCAGGCGGGCGGGATTGCCCGGCCCGCCCGGTCGGCGGCCTGCCACAGCCTTTCGGCATCGGTAAGGTCGAAATGGGGGCGCTGGTTCATGGCATCACTCCTTGGGGGCGGTGGCGGGCATGGGGGCGAAATGGCCGAGCAGGCGGTCGAAGAGGGCGTTCACGTAAAGTCCGTTCTGCAGGTGGACGCGCAGGCCGGCCGCGGCGGGGTGGTAGGCCCAGAGCGGAAAGAGCGACTGGGCGATGGCAACGAGCCCGAAGGTGACCACCGCAAGCGCAATCAGCGCCCATTCCAGCGGCCCCGGCTCCGGCGGCAGGGGAACCGTGCCCTCCGTCAGCCGGTAGGTCGCCCATTGCAGGCCGAAATAGCCGATGGAGGCGGCAAGACCGTAGAGCGAGGTGCGCCAGGTCAGCGCCCGCGGCGCGGTATCGGCAAGCCCCTGGGCCAGGAGATAGGCGACGCCGAAGATCAGGATCGCGCCGAGCGCCAGCGCCTGTGGCGGCTTGTGCCAGAAGCCGAAGGCAAGGCCCGCCACCGCATAGATCACGAGGGCGATCAGGAAGGCCCTTGCGACCGCCCGCGCATCCGGCACCGCCACCGGGCCCGGCCGCCGGGCGGCGATCACCGCTTCTACCGCCGTGCCGGAGGAGAGGAAGGCATGGGCCTTGTAGAGCGAGTGGGCAACGATGTGCAGCAGCGCGATCGGGAAGAGCGCCAGCCCGCATTGCAGGATCATGAAGCCCATCTGCGCCACGGTGGACCAGGCGAGCGAGGTCTTGACGGCGCTCTGGGTGAGCATGACGAGCCCGCCGAAGACCGCGGTAAAGGCGCCGATCATGACGAGCGCCGCAAGCGTGATCGGCGAAAGCAGCATCACATCGGCAAAGCGGATCAGCAGGAAGCCGCCGGCATTCACAAGGCCGGCATGGAGGAGGGCGGAAACCGGGGTCGGCGTTTCCATCACTTCCGTCAGCCAGCCATGGGTGGGGAACTGGGCGGATTTCAGCAGGGCTGCAAGGCCGAGAAGGGCAATTGCCGCATCGGTGCCAGCGGGTTCGATCCCCGCGCGGGCCTTGTCGAGGATGAGGGCGATATCGGCCGTGCCATAGCCGATGCCGAGGATGAGGGCGGCAAGGATCAGCGCCGCATCGGCAATGCGCGACAGGATGAATTTCTTGCGTGCCGCCCGGTGCGCCGCCGGCCGCTCTGCATAGAAGACCAGAAGCTGGTGCAGGCTGAGGCTGGTTGCGATGAAGCTTCCGACGAAGAGCGGCAGCGTGCCCGCCGTGACGAGCAGCGAAACGGCGGCAAGGGTCAGCGCCATGGCGGCGGTGAAGGGCCCCTGCCGCGCCTCGCCATCCAGATAGGTCGCACTGTAGCGCATCACGATCCAGCCGATGAAGGTGACGAGAAGCAGCATCACCACGCTCAGAAGATCATGCCGGATGCTGAGTGCAAGGGCGCTGCCGCCAAGCGCCGGGCCGGTGCCCGGGCCGAACTGGATGAGGAGGGCCAGCGAGACGAGCGCCACCGCAAAGGCCGTGAGCGCCAGGAGGTTGACGACGGCAAGAATGCGCCGGGGCCGCTGATACGGCCCGGCGGCAGCGATCAGCGCGGCGAGCGCATAAAGGCCCGGGGCCAGAAGGGGGAAGCTGTGCAGCATGGGACATGCCTCTTTGGGATTTCGGATGCCGATGCTGTAGCAAGAGCCAAAACCCAAATAAAATTCATTGTCATTGGGAATTCATTCTATAAAATAGAACGTATGAGCGAGATGAACTATCACCACCTGCGCTATTTCCGCGCCGTCGCCCATGACGGCAACCTGACGCGCACCGCCGAAAGGCTGAACCTTTCGCAATCGGCGCTCTCCATCCAGATCAAGCAGCTCGAAGAGCGGCTCGGCCATCCGCTCTTCGAGCGGCGCGGGCGGCAGCTCATCCTGACCGAGGCGGGGCGGATCGCGCTCGACCATGCGGACCGGATCTTTTCCGCGGGCGAGGAGCTCGTCGAAACGCTGAAGCGCACGGGCATGACCCGGCGCCCGGTCCGCATCGGTGCGCTCTCCACCCTGTCGCGCAATTTCCAGATGGAATTCCTGCGGCCGGCCATTGCGCGGCCTGATGTGGAGGTGATCCTGCGTTCGGGCCGCATGGCGGATCTGCTCGGCGGGCTCGAAAGCCTGAACCTCGATATCGTGCTGCTGAACCAGGCCCCCGCTGCCGATGCGGCGGCGCCTTTCGTCTCCCATCTGATCGCGACGCAAGGGGTGAGCCTGGTCGGGCGGCCCGGTCCTGCCGAGCGCGAAGCGAGCCTCACGGCGCGGCTTTCCCTTTATCCGGTCATCCTGCCCACGAGGGAAAGCGGGGTTCGCCAGCAGTTCGATTCGCTTGTGGCGCGGCTTGACGTGACGCCGCAGATCGCGGCGGAGGTGGAGGACATGGCGATGATGCGTCTTCTGGCGCGGGAGGGCGCGGGGCTGGCCGTGCTCCCGCCGATCGTCGTCAAGGGCGAGCTGGAAGCGGGATCGCTGGTCGAGCTCGACACGCTGCCCGGCATTACCGAGAATTTCTATGCGGTCACCACCGCGCGGCGCTTTCCCAATCCGCTGACGGCGGAGCTCATCCAATCCTCGCTCGAGGCGGGGCGCTGGTCGCCGAAGGATCCGCCCGTCAGCGCAGCAGCTTCAGCGAACCCGTGAGCGAGCGCACCCATTTGTCGGGGCCGGCTAGGCCGATGCCGTCGATCGCCTCCTCGGCGAGATCCTTTTCCGGAAAGAGCGCAGCGTAGTCGCCATAGTGGTGAAGCGTCCGGGCAAAGGCCGGAAAGGCCACGACAGTGCCCCGCGCGGGATCGGCGAGCGCCTTCAGGAGAAGCGCCTTCATCGCCTCCTCGCCGGCCTGGAGCACGGGAACCGGGCGGTTGGAGCTGATCTCGATCGTCCGGCCCTCCCGGTCGGTGAGCCGCTCGCCGCCAAGCGACGGAACGCCGGCGCCGATGCCGATGGACAGGGCCGCAACCGTATTGGCCAGAACCCCCAGCGGCAGCGTGCCGAGTACCACCACAGCCACCCGGATATCCTCATTCATGCCCGAACCTCGCTTCCACCGGCGCAGCAGCGCCTCCCCTTTGTGCCGTTTTGTTACAGGTTTTGCCGGTCTTTTGGCAATCGCTTCATCAGCACGCGCTGCACGAGGCCGGGTTTTCGGCCTTTCGAAAGAAACGACAGAACCGGGAGGACAGGTTTAGGCAACAATAATGATCATTATTAGAACGAAGTTTGACGCGAGATTAACGCTACCGGCAGCTTCCTGTTGGCGTTGCTTCTCACGGGTAACATATACGCGGGGCCGGTCAGAAATAATCAAGATTTCTCGCATCTGATGGTGTCGTAGGAGTTTTCCATGAGCAACAGAGCGAAATCATATATAGCCGCCACTTTCCTTTCGCTGTTCCTCTGGACGGCGATCATAAAGGTGGCTGTCTGGTCGACGGATACTGCGGGCCCCGAGCTGGATTTCTATCAGACATCCAGCATTACAAAATAATATTGACTCAATATTTACAGATCGGCCTCCGCCGAGCGCGAAGGCCCCGAGCCCCGACATGCCCTTCCTGCCATGAAATAGCCACGAGGACGGCCAGCCTTGGTCCTCAGCCGGTCCTTTCTCCCGCCACCACCACGCGCGTTCCCCATTCCTCGCACTTGCGGGCCAGTTCCTGCGGCAACGGAATGTCGGTGAAGACGCTCGTCACATCGGCAAGCGAGGCGAGACGCACCGGGGCCGAACGGCTGAGCTTGGAATGGTCGCAGACGAGAAAGGTCTGGCGCGCCTGGCGGATGATCGCCTTCGAGACCCGCACTTCGGCAAAGTCGAAATCCAGGAGGTCGCCGTCATGATCGAGCGCGGAGGCGCCGATGATGGCATAATCCACCTTGAACTGCTCGAAGAACTGGGTGGTGAGCTCACCCACCAGTCCGCCGTCGGAGCGCCTAAGCGCCCCGCCCGCCACCATGATCTCGCAGCCGGGATTGGCCGTCAGCGTGTTCGCGACATTCATGTTGTTGGTGATCACGGTGATGTTCGTATGGCCGAGAAGCTCGTGCGCCACCGCCTCGGTCGTGGTGCCGAGATTGATGATGATCGAACAGTTTTCCGGAATTTCCGCAGCACAGGCCCGGGCAATGGCCGCCTTGGCCGCTTCGTTCATCCGTCGGCGATGGTCATAGCCGAGATTGGCGACGCCGGTGCGTGCCACCGCCCCGCCATGCACCCGGTCAATCAGGCCGGCATCGGCCAGTTCCGCGAGATCCCGGCGGATGGTCTGCAGGGTCACCTCGAAACGCTGGGCAAGGTCTTCCACCACCACCCGCCCCTCGGCGCGGGCAATGTCCATGATCTCCGTCTGGCGAAAACTCAGGGCCACGACATGTTCCTTTGTGTTCGAACTTGCGCAGCATTCTTCGAAGATCCGCGAAAGCCGGTCAAGTCGTAAATCAACCCCAAAAGGCCCGGAAAACCATGCTGCTGCGCAGCGAAAATGTTCGCAAATACCGATAAGATCGACAAGACTTCGCATTTGACCCAGTTATTTGGCGTATTTAGCGGTGCTGCGGCGCAGTAATGTTCGTTTTATCCTAGTATCGAAAAAAAACGAAAATCCGAATTGACAAGCTGGGGATCTTGGGCAACCTTGAGGCCAGAAAAAGGGAGGGTGTGACGTGGCGTCAGAGGCACGGCCGGAGACGGTCGATCTCTTCATCATCGGTGGCGGCATCAATGGCTGCGGCATTGCCCGCGATGCGAGCGGGCGCGGCCTTTCGGTCGCCGTTGCCGAGCAGGGCGATCTGGCCCAGGCAACCTCTTCGGCCTCCACGAAGCTGTTCCATGGCGGCCTGCGCTATCTCGAATATTTCGAATTCCGTCTGGTACGCGAGGCGCTGGAAGAGCGCGAGACGCTGCTGAAGGCCATGCCCCATATCAGCTGGCCCATGCGCTTCGTGCTGCCCTATCACAAGGACATGCGCTTCGAGGGCGATACGCCCGCGGGCAAGCTGTTACAGACCTTCATGCCCTGGATGAAGGGGCGCCGCCCGGCCTGGATGATCCGCCTCGGCCTCTTCCTCTATGACACGCTCGGCGGGCGTCAGATCCTGCCGCCAACCCGCTCGCTCGATCTTTCCACCGATCCGGCCGGCAAGCCGCTGCGCAAGATCTTCCGCAAGGCCTATGAATATTCCGACTGCTGGGTGGAGGATTCCAAGCTCGTATCCCTCAATGCCCGCGATGCGGCAGAGCGCGGCGCGATCGTCATGACCCGCGCCCGGGTGGTCTCGGCCGAACGGGTCGATGGCCTCTGGTCGGTCCGCGTCCGCGACGGGTCGGGCGACACGGTCTTTTCGGCCCGCGCCCTCGTCAATGCCGGCGGACCCTGGGTGGAAGACGTGATCCGCAACGTCGCCCGCATCAATTCCAGCGAAGGCGTGCGCCTCGTGCGCGGCAGCCATATCGTCACCCACAAGCTGTACGAGCATGACCGCTGCTATTTCTTCCAGGGGGAAGATGGCCGCATCATCTTCGCCATTCCCTACGAGAATGATTTCACGCTGATCGGCACCACGGACAAGGACCATCAGGCCGCGCCCTCCGAGGTCGCCTGCACGCCGGAGGAGCAGGATTATCTGCTGTCCTTCGCCAGCCGCTATTTCGAAAAGCCGGTGACGCGGGAAGACGTGGTCTGGACCTATTCCGGCGTGCGTCCGCTCTATAATGACGGGGCGAAATCGGCAACCGCGGCAACCCGCGACTATGTGCTCTCGCTCGACGAGAACGGCCCGCCGCTTCTCAATGTCTTCGGCGGCAAGATCACCACCTACCGGCGGCTCGCCGAAAGCGCCATGGAAAAGCTCACCCCCTTCTTCCCGAATGCATCGGGCCCGTGGACCGCGGGCGCGCCGCTGCCGGGCGGCGATTTCCCCCATGACGGGGTGGAGGCGCTGGTGGCGCGGCTGAAGGGCAGCCATGGCTTCCTCACGCAGGCCTGGGCGAAGCGCCTGGTGCGCGCCTATGGCACGGACGCGGAAAAGCTGCTCGCCGGGGCGGCCACGGCCGAGGATCTCGGCCGGCATTTCGGTGCCACGCTCACCGAGCGGGAGGTGCGCTGGCTGATGAGACATGAATTCGCACGCCGGGCCGACGATGTGGTCTGGCGACGCAGCAAGCTGGGGCTCCGGCTTTCGAAGGATGAAATCGCCGCGCTCGATGCCTTCATGGCCGGCGCGCACGAAAACGGGGCGGAGTGAGGAGACGATGGCGCTTGAGTTCAAGGGCGTGGGCCGCACGGTGAATGGCCAGACGCATATAGAGCCCACCGATCTGGTGCTCGAAAAGGGCACCATGAATGTGCTGCTCGGCCCGACCTCGTCGGGCAAGACCAGCCTCATGCGGCTGATGGCCGGCCTCGACCAGCCGACCACCGGCCATGTCTTCTGGGATGGCCGGGACGTGACCGGCATGCGGGTTCAGGACCGGCAGGTGGCCATGGTCTACCAGCAGTTCATCAACTATCCCGCCATGAGTGTTTATGAAAACATCGCCTCGCCGCTCCGGCTGAAGGGCGAGGCGCAGGATGTCATAGACCGGCGGGTGCGCGAGACCGCGGAGATGCTCAAGCTCACGCCCATGCTCTCCCGCAAGCCGCTGGAACTCTCCGGCGGCCAGCAGCAGCGCTGTGCGCTGGCCCGGGCACTGGTGAAGGGCGCAGGCCTCGTCCTGCTCGACGAGCCCCTCGCCAATCTCGACTACAAGCTGCGCGAGGAGCTGCGCGCGGAAATTCCGCGCATCTTCGAAGAATCCGGCGCAATCTTCGTCTATGCCACCACCGAGCCGGAAGAGGCGCTGCTGCTGGGCGGCCATACGGCAACGCTCTGGGAAGGCCGCATCACCCAGTTCGGTCCGACCATCGAGGTCTATCGACGCCCGGTGGACATGGTCACCGCCCGGGTGTTCTCCGACCCGCCGATGAATTTCGTCAAGGCACGCAAGGACGGCCATCGCCTGCATCTCGGCGCTGGCGCCCAGGTGCCCGCCGACGGTGCCTTCGCCGCGCTTGCCGATGGCGACTATCTCGCCGGTTTCCGCGCCAACCATCTCCACCTCAACACCCATTCGGGCGACAGCGTGGAATTTCGCGGCACGGTGGGCGCCATCGAGATCACGGGTTCGGAAACCTTCATCCATCTCGATACGCCCGACGGCACGGCCGTGGGCCTGGTGCATGGGGTCCACAACCTGAAACCGGGGGAAGGCGTCAGCGTCTGGCTCGAGCCCTCCCATGTCTATCTCTTCGGCACCGACGGGCGGCTTGCGGCCCCGGCGTCCTATGCTCTTTCGGCGTGAGGGTAAAATGGCAAAGATCACGCTTTCCAATCTGGCCCATTCCTACCTGCCCCAGCCGAAGGGCGAACAGGATTATGCGCTGAAGAAACTGGATCATGTCTGGGAAGATGGCGGCGCCTATGCGCTGCTCGGCTCCTCGGGTTGCGGCAAGACCACGCTGCTCAACATCATTTCCGGCCTGCTGAAGCCCTCCGAGGGCCGGGTGCTCTTCGGCGACCGCGACGTGACCCATGCGGAAACGGCCGAGCGCAACATCGCCCAGGTCTTTCAGTTCCCCGTGGTCTACGACACGATGACGGTGCGCCAGAACCTCGCCTTCCCCTTGCGCAACCGCGGCATGGCCGCGCCGGTCATTGCCCGCCGGGTGGACCAGATCGCCCGGATGATCGGCATGGAAGCCATGCTCGACCGCAAGGCACGCGGGCTGACGGCGGATGCCAAGCAGAAGATCTCGCTCGGCCGCGGCATGGTGCGCGAGGACGTGAACGCGATCCTCTTCGACGAACCGCTGACCGTCATCGACCCGCTGATGAAGTGGGAGCTGCGCACCCAGCTGAAGACGCTGCACCGCGAATTCGGCCACACCATGATCTATGTCACCCATGACCAGACCGAGGCGCTGACCTTCGCCGACAAGGTGGTGGTGATGTATGACGGCCGGGTGGTGCAGATGGGCATGCCCGCCGAACTCTTCGAAAAGCCCGCCCATACCTTTGTCGGCTATTTCATCGGCTCGCCGGGCATGAACATCTTTGATGCCGAGGTCGAGGGCAATGTGGCGACGGTGGCCGGCCATCAGGTGCCGCTCGGCGCCGCCTATTCCGGCCTGTCCGGCCGGGTGCAGATCGGCATCCGCCCGGAATATTCGCTGCTCGGCGATCAGGGGCTGCCCTTTGCCATCCGTCGGGTGGAGGATGTGGGCCGCCACCGCATCGTGCGCGGCGAGGCGCTCGGCAAGCCGATGAACGTCATCCTGCCCGAGGGCATGCCCGTGCCGGCAAGCGATGCCCGGGTGCAGTTCCTCGCCGACCGGGTGAATGTCTATGCCGATGACTGGCGCGTCGAGGGAGGGGCGCTCTGATGGAAAAGACGCTCAACAACAAGGCCTGGTTCCTGGTCCTGCCCGTGCTGCTGCTCGTGGCCTTCTCCGCCATCATCCCGCTGATGACGGTCGTCAACTATTCGGTCAACGACACCTTCGGCGACAACCAGTTCTTCTGGGCGGGCCTCGAATGGTTCCAGGAAATGGTGACCTCGGACCGCCTGCACGAGGCGCTCGGCCGCCAGGTGATCTTCTCCGCCGTCATCCTCGCCATCGAGGTGCCGCTCGGCATCTATATCGCGCTCAACATGCCGAAGGGCGGCGTCTGGTCGAGCGTCTGCCTGGTGCTCATGGCGCTGCCCCTGCTCATTCCCTTTAATGTGGTGGGCACGATCTGGCAGATCTTCGGCCGCGTCGATATCGGCCTGCTCGGCCACACGCTGGCGGCAATTGGTATTGATTATAACTATACCAACGACCCGGTCGATGCCTGGATCACCGTCATCGTCATGGATGTCTGGCACTGGACCTCGCTTGTGGCGCTGCTCTGCTATGCGGGCCTGCAGTCGATCCCGAACGCCTATTATCAGGCGGCCAAGGTGGACCAGGCGAGCCGCTGGAGCATTTTCCGCTATATCGAGCTGCCGAAGATGCGCGGCGTGCTGCTGATTGCCGTGCTCCTGCGCTTCATGGACAGTTTCATGATCTATACCGAGCCCTTCGTGGTGACCGGCGGCGGGCCCGGCAATTCGACGACGTTCCTCTCGATCGATCTCGTGAAGATGGCCATCGGCCAGTTCGACCTCGGTCCCGCCGCCGCCTTCTCGATCATGTACTTCCTGGTGATCCAGCTCGTCTCCTGGGTGTTCTACACGGTCATGACCAATCTCGACAAAGAGGAGGCCAAGTGATGCGGCTCCGCAGCTCCGCGCTCGTCATGGCGCTTTACCTCATCTTCCTGCTGGTCCCGATCTACTGGCTTCTCAACATGAGCCTGAAGACCAATGCGGAGATCAACTCCACCTTCTCGCTCTTCCCGATCAATCTCACCTTCCGCAACTACCTGACGATCCTCACCGATCCGGCCTGGTACATGGGCTATGTGAACTCGATCATCTATGTGGTGATGAACACGGTGATCTCCATCCTCGTGGCGCTGCCGGCGGCCTATGCCTTCAGCCGTTACACCTTCATGGGCGACAAGCACCTGTTCTTCTGGCTGCTCACCAACCGCATGGCGCCGCCCGCGGTCTTTGCCCTGCCCTTCTTCCAGCTCTATTCCTCCATCGGCCTTTTCGACACCCATATTGCGGTGGCGCTGGCGCACTGCCTGTTCAACGTGCCGCTGGCGGTCTGGATCCTCGAAGGCTTCATGCGCGGCGTGCCGAAGGAGATCGACGAGACCGCCTATATCGACGGCTATTCCTTCGGCCGGTTCTTCGTGAAGATCTTCATGCCGCTGATCGCGTCCGGCATCGGTGTCACCGCCTTCTTCTGCTTCATGTTCTCCTGGGTGGAACTGTTGCTCTCGAGAACGTTGACATCTGTCAACGCCAAGCCGATCGCCGCCACCATGACCCGTACGGTCTCCGCCTCCGGCATGGACTGGGGCGTGCTGGCCGCGGCGGGCGTCCTCACCCTCATTCCGGGTGCGCTCGTCATCTGGTTCGTCCGCAATTACATTGCCAAGGGCTTTGCCCTGGGGAGGGTCTGATGCAGAGCACCCGCTGGAACCTCGTCTATGCCGTCACCGCGCTGGTCTTCGCGCTCGTCATCGCCGGCCTCGTCATGGCCGTGCCGGTAAAGGATGGCGCCCGCGACTGGTTCGCGCCGCTGGTGAAGAATGGCTGGATGGCTTGGACCTTCCCGGTCGCGCTGTTCTTCACTGTTATTGCCGGCCTGCTCGCGGTCTTCACGATCCTTGCGATCCGTTTCCCCGAGACGCCCAAGCGCGGCGTGCTGGGCATCGAGACGACGCGGGGCGACCGGCTCTTCATTTCGCTTCTGGGGTCAGCCTTCATCTGCCTAGGCTGGCTCTTTTTCTTCGGCGCGCCGCTCACATGGGCGCTGATCCTTTGCCTTGCCTGGGCGGTGGCGGTGTTCCGCTTCGTCTGATCAGGGCATGAGAATGCCGGGCAAGGGAGTTTGCGCCTCCCCTGCCCGGATGGAAGAAAAACCGAGACCGTCTTTCATTCCGGGAGGATACGTAAATGAGACGATCGCATACCACAACAGCATTGGCCCTGATCCTCATGTTCAGCGCCGCCCCGGCTTTTGCCGGCATGGACGAGGCGAAATCGTTCCTCGACAAGGAAATCGGCGACCTGTCGACGCTGTCGCGCGCCGACCAGGAAAAGGAAATGCAGTGGTTCGTCGACGCCGCCAAGCCGTTCAACGGCATGGAGATCAAGGTGGTGTCGGAAACCCTGACCACCCATGAATATGAATCGAAGGTGCTGGCACCGGCCTTCACCGCGATCACCGGCATCAAGATCACCCATGACCTCATCGGCGAAGGCGATGTGGTCGAAAAGCTGCAGACCCAGATGCAGTCGGGCGAAAACATCTATGACGCCTACATCAACGACTCGGACCTGATCGGCACCCACTGGCGCTACCAGCAGGCCCGCAACCTGACCGACTGGATGGCCAACGAAGGCAAGGATGTCACCAATCCGGGCCTCGACGTCGCCGATTTCATCGGCACGAAGTTCACGACCGCGCCGGATGGCAAGCTCTACCAGCTGCCCGACCAGCAGTTCGCGAACCTCTATTGGTTCCGCTACGACTGGTTCAACGACCAGAAGACCAAGGACGATTTCAAGGCCAAGTATGGCTACGATCTCGGCGTCCCGGTGAACTGGTCCGCCTATGAGGATATTGCCGAGTTCTTCACCGGCCGCGACATGTCCTATATCGGCGGTCCGAAGAGCGCCTGGGGCAACATGGACTACGGCAAGAAGGACCCCTCGCTCGGCTGGCGTTACACCGATGCATGGATGTCCATGGCCGGCATGGGCGACAAGGGCGAGCCGAACGGCCTGCCGGTCGACGAATGGGGTGTCCGCGTGGACGAGAAGTCCCGTCCGGTCGGCTCCTGCGTTGCCCGTGGCGGTGCCACCAACGACGCGGCCGCCGTCTATGCCGTCACCAAGGCGATCGACTGGCTGAAGCGCTTCACCCCGCCGGAAGCCCAGGGCATGACCTTCTCCGAAGCCGGCCCGGTTCCGGCCCAGGGCGATGTCGCCCAGCAGATGTTCTGGTACACCGCGTTTACCGCCGACATGGTCAAGGAAGGCCTGCCGGTCATGAACGCGGACGGCACGCCGAAGTGGCGCATGGCCCCCTCGCCGCACGGCGCCTACTGGAGCGAAGGCACCAAGGTCGGCTATCAGGACGTGGGTTCCTGGACGCTGATGAAGTCCACGCCTGAGGACCGCGCCAAGGCCGCCTGGCTCTATGCGCAGTTCGTGACCTCGAAGACCGTCGACGTGAAGAAGTCCCATGTGGGCCTGACCTTCATCCGCGAATCGACGATCAATCACAAGTCCTTCACCGATCGTGCGCCGAAGCTTGGCGGTCTGGTCGAGTTCTACCGTTCGCCGGCCCGCGTGGCCTGGTCGCCGACCGGCACGAACATTCCTGACTATCCGAAGCTCGCCCAGCTGTGGTGGCAGAACATCGGCGACGCCATGTCCGGTGCGAAGTCTCCGCAGGAAGCCCTCGACTCGCTCTGCGCCGAGCAGGAAAAGGTGCTGGCCCGCATCGAGAAGTCCGGCGTTCAGGGCGATATCGGCCCGAAGCTGAACGAAGAGAAGGACCCGCAATACTGGATCGACCAGCCCGGCTCGCCCGTTGGTCCGCTCGCCAACGAAAAGCCGAAGCCGGAAACCATTTCCTACGACGAACTGGTCAAGTCCTGGCAGAAGGGCTGATCCGAACCTGACCCGCGCGACCCCCTGGGCCTCGCGGGCTCCCCAGACACTGAAGACGGCGCCGGTCCTCCGGCGCCGTTTTTCTAGGTATTGAACGACATGCCCGCCGCTTTCTGGTCACTGGCACTTGCGATCTAAATGGTTGCAGCGTGCGGAGAGGCAATCTTGACAAAATTTAGGGCTCGCTTCAGAGAAGCGGCACTAACCTTCGTTTTTATCTGGGCGCTGTTATTGTTTCTTTCATAATAGGGCAGTGGGAGGCCTTTCATTAAATGTCCAAACCCGCGGCACTTTCCTATCGCGCAGATATTGACGGCCTCCGTGCAATATCCGTGGCCGTAATCCTCCTGTTTCATGCGGGATATTCATCATTTTCTGGCGGATTTGTTGGGGTTGATGTTTTCTTCGTCATCAGCGGATACCTTATCACTGCGCAGATTCTTACGAGGGTGGATCAGGATAACTTTTCTTTTCTTCAATTTTACGTGCGCCGAGTTCGTCGCCTCATGCCTGCGGCCATGACAACGATTACGTTAACGGCTGTCTTTGCATGCTTTGTGCTAACCCCCGAAGAGCTCGTGGATTTCGGAAGATCCATGCTCGCCTCGCTGCTTTGGAGCGCCAATATCTTCTTCTGGGCGTCAACCGGCTACTTCGACCTTGATGCACATGTGAAACCTTTGCTGCATCTATGGTCGCTCAGCGTTGAGGAACAGTTCTATCTCCTGTGGCCTGCATTTCTTGTAATAGTTGGCGGACGCTCTGCAAATCGTCGTCTGGCTGCCATCGCTCTCATCTCGGGCGCGAGCTTATGGAACTGCGACTTTGCTAAATTTCTGCCCTCCACGCTATTCTACCTTATGCCCTTTAGAATCGTTGAATTTGGGATGGGTGCGCTTCTCGCCGTCCCTGGGTTGGGCATCCGCCTTCCGGCCATTCTCGAAGAAGCGCTTACGTGCGTAGGGTTGTTGCTTATCGGATACTCGACCGCAATTTTTACGGAAACCGTGCCATTCCCCGGACTCAATGCCCTTTTGCCTTGTCTGGGCGCAACATTAACAATCTTGGGCGGACGCGCGAGATTTACGGGTCTTCTGCTCCGAAATCCCCTGTCTAGAGGCCTTGGTAGAATAAGCTATTCGCTTTATCTGGTTCATTGGCCGATTATGGTCTTTTACCGGATTATGTATCCCGGTCCCATTTCAGACGAGGGAAAATTCGGTGTGGTGGGGTTGTCCATCGCGCTAGGCTACCTCCTGTTCCGTTATGTGGAAGTGCCTTTCCGTCCAGGAGAAGAAAACAGGGGGGCAGTATCTGCTTTTCGGGTCCTTGCCGTCTTTGGAGCAGCGCTCTCCTGCCTGTCTCTTGCTGCTGTTTCGATGATCGTTCAAGATGGTTGGATCTGGAGATATGCTCCCGCTATCCGTGACGAAATGAAAGTCAATTTGGATAAGGAGATTGCTTGGGAAAACCTTAACGGATTGCAGCGACCGTTCGGTCAGGGCAAGGCCTCACGAGTGTTGGTCATCGGAGACAGTCAGGCCGGTGATTTCCTGAATACAATCCTTGCGGCAAAGTTGGACGACCGGCTGCAAATCCGTACTGCGGTGGTCCAGGCTGAGTGTCAGGCCGTAATTCCCCGCACGAGAGATTACTATAAATCGCTTCGCCCGCCATACGATCAGCGATGTCGCGAGGTGCATGAGATGCTCTTGCGTTCCGGCCAGATTGAGAAGGCAGACATCGTGGTGATAGCCGCGAACTGGCAGATCTTCGCCGTTCCGGAATTGCAGAACACCATCCGCTATCTCAGAGCCCACGGTGTGAAGGAGGTCCATATCGTCGGCCGAAAGGATCAGGGCATGAGTGGCCAAGCCTTGCTGCGGAAGTCAGGCCGCCTAGAGGGCATTGAGACCCTTTCGGCGGAATATCGTTCGGCTGAAGCCATAAACATTAATAAGCTGGTTATGGAGGCCTCAGAAGGGGCCAAATACATAGATGTGATGGGCGCAGCGTGTCCCACATCTTCCTATTGCCGCGTTGTGACGTCCGAGGGAAAGGTGATTTTTTCGGATATCATGCATTTTACGCGGTCTGGAACAGGATACATGTCCAAAATTTATCAGGAAAAGGGTGTTTTCGACTTTCTCCGATCTGCCCGAGCGAGGGATTGAGGTTGCTGCAATTCTTTAGGCCGAGGAAGCCGAGTTGAAGCGCAGAATGCCTCAGCGGCTTTCACGAGCTTGTGAGCTTGAAAACGAGACCAACATGCCATTATATATTCTAAAGTTCGTAGATAATATATTGGCAATAATATGTTTAATGCAAACCGGAATATTAGCCGGCGTGAACTCCTCATGGGTGTGTTTGGCCTATCGGCCTTTTCAGCGGTAGGAGGCGCGGGCCTTCTCTCTGCCTATCATCGGTACCGGATTTACCGCGAAACGGGGGTAACTCCCTGGGATCCACCACCCTTGCCGCGATGGAGCAATCCACAGGACTTTGTACTGCGCGAGTATCTCAAGCCGCAGCTTTCACTTATTGTCGATCACATCCACAAGACGGCGCCGCGGGACAAACTGACATGGTCAGCCGTTCGCGAATTTGTCGTGGACAATACTCGCCATCCAAAAAATGCTTCTTCCCACTATTACGCGAAAATTACTTCGCAGAGGCGATGGGATATCGTCCTGCAGGATCTCTGGGCGCATGCAAATGATAGCCGGCATACGGCGCCCGAGGTCCTTTGCTTTAACGCCACAGACCTCATGATACTTCTCTTGGCAGAACTGGGGCTTGAGGCACGGAGTGTCCGAGCGATTGCGACCGCTCCTACGCTGTTCATCGGCAATTATCCGCGTTATCTCGATCATACATTTGGAGAAGTCTGGAATGGTCGCAAGTGGGTTGCCGTAGATCCCTTCTACAATGTGGAGTATCGGCTCGGGGACGGCAGTGCCGCCTCTGCGGATGACCTTTGTGCGATAAGCGACATCAACAAAGTCACACCGCACAATTCGTACAAGGTCGGTTGGAGGGAGACTGGCACCGCACCCCTTGCTGCTCAGGATTTCTTCGCTGCGATCGAACACCGGGACATGACCGGAGAAAGCGTCGTCGTTCTTAACAACAGACGCGCAGACTTCAATCGGCATTTCATGGTTGACGAGGGATCTGAGCCGACCCCTTTGCGGGACATTATCCGGCATTCAGTGGTCAACAAGAAAAGCCCTACACTCATCGAACTCAGCGCCTGAGAACATCTGTCCCCAGGCTTATAACAGCACTGCAGCGCTACCTGCGTCCAATCGCAGCACGCGAGGCGTGAAGCCCGCGTCTGGTCAAAATTTACCGTCAATCTCTGCCTTGGCATCTACATACCAGTCCACGAAGGCTTTGACGCCCTTTTGAAGACGGGTCTGGGGCACATAGCCCGTCAAAGCCTCCAGCAGGTCCGGGCTGGCAAAAGTGCGTGGGACATCTCCCTTTTGCATAGGCAGCATATGCCGAACAGCCTTCCTGCCCAAGGTCCGCTCAACGATATCGACAAAGTCGAGGAGATTTTCCGGCTGGCCTCCTCCTATGTTCACAATTCTGAAGGGAGCCTGATGCGAGAGGGTTTCGATTGCCGCATTTGCGATTCGATTGGCTTCCCCGGGAACAATCTTCGACAGACGAATGACGGATTCCACCAGATCGTCGATATAGGTGAAATCTCGGCTCATGTTGCCTTCGCCATAAATTTCAATGGGCTGGTTTTCCAACATTCGGTCAACGAACTTGAAAAGGGCCATATCAGGCCGGCCCCAGGGTCCATAAACAGTGAAAAAGCGAAACACGGTCGTCGGTAGCTTATACAGATGAGCGTGGCTGTGCGCGATCAACTCCATGGATTTCTTCGTTGCCGCATAAATCGTCAAGGGCTCGTCGGCCCGATCCCTTTCCCGAAAGGGGACGGATGGATTAGCGCCATAAATGGATGAGGTGGAGGCCAGCATCAGATGCTGCACCTTATGTCTTTCAGCCAGTTCAATGACATTGAATGAGCCCGTGACATTCGAACTCAAATAGGCGTGGGGATTTTCCAGGCTGTAGCGCACCCCTGCCTGTGCGGCAAAGTGAATAAGCACATCCGGCTGGGAGGCGGCGATTTCCGCCTCCATCCTTTCTCGATCTTCCAGCATGGCGATGACAGATCGAAACCCGGGATGCTGTGCCAGGGCGGCGTGCCGCATATGCTTGAGTTTGACGTTGTAATAGGGCGTGATTCCATCGAATCCCGTGACTTCATGACCTTCCTGCAGGAGACGTCTTGCCACATGAAAACCGATGAAACCGGCCGTACCGGTAATGAAGTAGCGCATCGTCAAAGCGTCGAGGTCCTCTTGCCGATCGGGTAGTGGGTAAAGCCATATTTGCGCATATCTTCCGGCTTGTAGATGTTGCGCAAATCGACAATCACCGGAGACTTCATAATCGTCTTCAGGCGGGGAAAATCAAGCGCCCGGAATTCGTCCCATTCCGTTACTACGACTAGGCAATCGGCGTCATCGGCAATGTCATAGGCACCATGACCATAGGTGACTGGGCCGAGTAGGGCAGATGCCGCCTTCATTCCCTCCGGATCGAAAACGTGAACATCCGCACCCGCATCCAGCAAGGTTTGAATGATCGTGACCGCAGGTGCGTCTCGCATGTCATCCGTGTTCGGTTTGAATGTCAGACCCAGAATTGCGATCTTCCTGCCTCTCACATCGCCGGAGCAGGCCGCGATAATCTTCCGTCCCATGGCCCGTTTGCGCACGTCATTGATTGCCGCCGTGGTCTCGATCAGGCGCAAGGGGCTGTCATGGTCCTGTGCAGTCTTGATCAGAGCGAGTGTATCTTTTGGGAAGCATGATCCCCCGTAGCCGGGGCCGGCATGCAGAAATTTCTCCCCAATCCTCTTGTCCATGCCTATCCCCTTGGCGACCTTCTGCACGTCGGCGCCGACTTTCTCGCACAGGTCCGCCATCTCATTGATGAAGGTTATCTTCATCGCCAGAAATGCATTGCCCGCATACTTGATGAGCTCCGATGTTCGCCGCTCGCAAAAATAGAGCGGCGCCTCGTTTAGATAAAGCGGCCTATAGACTTCGCGCATGATCTCCCGGGCTTGTTCGTCCTCAGATCCAATGACAATTCTGTCCGGCCTCTTGAAGTCTGAAATAGCGGCACCCTCCCGAAGGAATTCCGGGTTTGAAACGACGGCAATTTGCTTATCCGGGAATTCGTCGCGAAATATGCGTTCTATCTCGTCTCCCGTACCCACGGGGACCGTGGATTTTGTGACAACGACGGTGAAACCCGTAACTGCCGCAGCGATTTGCCGCGCAGCTGCATAAACATAGCTCAGATCCGCATGCCCGTCGCCCCGACGAGAAGGTGTGCCGACGGCAATAAAGACCACATTCGCATTCGCGACGGCGCTGGCCAAATCCAGGGAGAAATCGAGACGGCCTGCTTCCCGGTTATGAGCGATCATCGTATCCAGCCCGGGCTCGAAGATAGGAATCTGTCCACGGTTGAGCGCATCAATCTTGTCCGGAGAACTGTCCACGCAGGTCACCCGGTGACCGAAATCCGCAAGGCAGGCGCCGGATACCAAGCCAACATACCCGGATCCAATCATGACAATATGCATTAGCAACTCCGACATTTCGAAATCATCGCCAAACTGGTCGACTTCCCGTAAAGATACGAATCCAATTGAAAAGAAAAGTCCCCTCCGGTTCGCCTCTCTGCCTCGATCCCCTCCGAATGCTGCTCCCCGGTGCCCCGGATAGGCCTTGGATTAATTCATATGCCGAATTCCACCATTAGGTGTAATTCCCGACGCAATCCATGTTTGCCGACCAGAGAAAAGGCTGGGGATATCTTGTCATCTATTCGGAAATTCTTATGAAAAGCAACTCCCGATCGGCGCTCGGCACTTGAAAACCACCCGCGTGTCCGTTAGCAAGCTTACGCATCGCTGTTCGGGCCCGGAATTTTCAAAACAGCGCTCTATATTGTGATTTTTGTTATCCAGCAGCCCCTTGCAATAAAGGTGTCGATTTCGGCCTATGACTTCTATGACACGAGCCCCATTCGCTACAATTATCGTGCCGACCTATAATCAGGCGGCCTATCTTGGAGAAGCGCTCGACAGTCTTCTTCAGCAGAGTGACGCGGATTGGGAGGCTGTTGTCGTCAACGATGGATCGACCGACAATACGCGTGAAGTTGCCGAGGCCTATGCGAGCAAGGATTCGCGCATACGCTGTATTCATCAGGAGAATGGCGGTGTCGCCGCAGCCTTGAATACGGGCCTCCGCCACGCACGAGGGGAGTGGATTCACTGGTTGAGTTCGGATGACCTGTTCCATCCGGAAAAGTTGCAAGTTAACCGGAAATGGATCGAAAAATACCCCGAAACGAGCTTTTTCTTCTCTTACTTCTGGTTGCTCAGACAGGCCACGGGTGAAAGAGAGAAGCGCGATCTATGGGGCCCGCTGCCGGAAGCGGGGCATCAGCTCATTACACTCTTTTATCGTAACTACATCAGCGGGATCACAATTTGTGTGAGGCGCCAGGCATGGGAATCCATAGGGAATTTCGATCCGGGCCTTCGTTACGCGCAGGATTATGACCAGTGGCTGAGGCTTTTACATCGGTTCCCCGGTCGGTTCATTCCGGAATGGACCGTGATTAGTCGCAACCACTCGGAACAGGGTTCGGAAACCTTCCCGGATGCCTGCTATTATGATACGGCTAAAGCAGCGATCCGGTTCATAAATGGAAAGAGCTTCGCTGAACTTGTTCCTCATGTGGATCTTTTGGATCAGCGCCAGGCAGAGGCGGCGGTCAAGGAAACGCTGAATGTGGCCTGCGAAGCCTCGTCCTTCCTTTACAGCCTCGGCGCTCATCCGGCCCTGGTTCTCCGATTGCTGGAATGGGTTTTCTCCGATCAATGCCGCCATGAGGTCCTCCGAGGGCTGGTGAAGTCGCGGATCGAGGAAATGTCGTTCGTTGAGGGGGACGATGATTGGGCGTGGATGTGGCGCATGCTGGCCGCTGCTGTCCAGGATGCACGGCCGGACTTTCCCTTTTCGCCAGTCGATGTCAGTGCTCTCGCATTGCGGGAATGGCGCTCCAAACAGATCCTGTCCGATCCCAAGGAGGCGGCTCTTCGGCAGTACCTTATACGCTTCGAGGGTATCGATCCGCTTGAAGCCCTGCCCAAGGCTGCCAGCAAGGCGAGATTGGCCTTTCTTGTCCGGGAGAGGGGCTTGGATGTCGACAAGATGTGTGCAGTGGCAGCGACCCTTGCCGGACAGGGATACAGGCCCATTCTGCTGCAAGAGGATCAGTCAGGCGAAACTTCGTTTCGATATGACCTCAATATCCCCCGAATTACCACACCCAGGCTAGATGCCAAGACTCTTCCCTGGCTCGGTGAGGTCGAACTCGCCGTCAGCGCCTTGGATGCAAAGGAAATATGGGTCAATGCGCTGTCGCAACTGGGTCTGGATCCTGAGGAAAGCGCGGATGATGTCAGGCAACACGTCAGCGACAAGCTTTTACCCTCCGGGAGGGAGCTCAGGCCGGTGATCTTCCTTGAACGAGTGTTATGGGGTGGTGGTGCAGAGAGAGTTGTTTTCGACCTTTCTGGCCATTTGGACCAGACCCGTTACGCGCCCATTGTGCTCACCATGTTTGAGGAACATACTATTTCTCCAAAATGGCCCGAGCATGTTCGCCGGATCAATATTCGACGCCCCTTAACCCTACCGCCCCCGGCGACGGCGGTCAGTGAGGCGGCACCGCAGCGTTTCGGTGGCGCGCGCCGCATCTTGAATCGTTTGAGAGCGCTCTATCGGAAAGTCCTGCCGGAGACCGTGAGAGCGCAACTGGCGGCGGGCGAAAACCTGCGACGGCTACGGCGTTCGATCGGGCGTCTAAGGAGGGCGAGATCGATCCTGCGGGAACGCTTGGCCGCGAAGCGTATACGACCGATGATTATCCCGCCGTCCGTGCTTTCGCGGGCGACGAGGCAGGCCGATACCGACTCCGTGGGTTTTGACTTCATAGGCTCGATGAGCCATCACAATCCCTCTGCCGTTGCCCTTGCCGAGACCCTGCCCACCCTGGGAAGGAATGGGGTGGTAATGTCGGTTATGGAAGAGGCGGCCGTAGCGGCCTGGCTTGCGCAGTCGGAGCTTTCCTTCCCCTACATAGCAACGTTGCATACCCTCGAGAGCGCGTGCCTTAAGGACATGTATCCCGACAGAGGTCGCTACAAGGCGGAAAAACGCCTATTAGCCCTGGCATGCAATGATGCGCAGGCCGTGACGATGCCAAGCCAGGGCTGTTGCGAGGATCTCGTAAAGAACTTCGCTATCGATCGGGGGAAAATCCGCAGGATCTGGAATCCCATCAACTGCTCGAACATAGCGCGCCTCTCAGCACGAACCATGCCCGAGGTGGAAGCTTGGAAAAAGGCCAATACCTGCTTTCGGATGGTAATTGTGGGTCGAATCGATCCGCAGAAAAACCATGATCTCTTGTTGCGTGCGTGCGCCCTCCTCAAGAGGCGGAATCTGTCTTTCTCGCTGGCGATCGTGG
Source organism: uncultured Rhizobium sp. (assembly GCA_945952415.1). Taxonomy (GTDB): domain Bacteria; phylum Pseudomonadota; class Alphaproteobacteria; order Rhizobiales; family Rhizobiaceae; genus Gellertiella. Next base: position 140,528 of record CAMFIF010000006.1, read on the forward strand.
GCGATGGCTGGTATCGATCCGCTATCGAGCAGTTGACGGCTGATCTCGGTATTGCTGAGCATGTGACCATTGCGGGAAACCAGGTAAACCCGTTCCCATGGATTGCCGCCAGCGACGCATTGGTGTTGAGCTCGCATTTTGAATCTTTTGCGCTTGTACTGGCCGAAGCCATGGCTTGCGGCACGCCCGTTGTTGCTGTCAATTGCCCGACGGGTCCAGCGGAAGTGACAGAAAACGGCCGGTATGGACTGCTTGTTGAGCCTGATGCAGAGGCCCTGGCAGTAGGTATCGAGAAGTTGATGTCCGACTCGGTTCTCCGCCATACGTTGAGCAAAACAGGGCGCAATCGAGCGGAAGTGTTTGACATCAAGAACATTATACCCGATTGGGAAGCCTTGATCGATCAAGTTTGGGCGACAACGAATGGCTAAGGTGGGGTCTTCCGTGTTTTCTAGAATTCGCAATAAGCTGAAATCAGCCGCCCCTGTCCAGGGCGGATCCTCCAGCCTTTCCGCTTTTTCGACCGAGGAACTGGCCAAGGAAGTCGCACGCCGTATCGAGAAACTACCCGGCCATCCCTGCCACGACGTTTTCTATCAGCATGGCTTCCATCTGCTACACAAGCATTTCTACCTGCCGATACCCGATGATACCGATGGGCTCGATGCCTTCTGGGAATCCCAGTCTGCCATGGTTGGGGTCGACATGAACGAGCCGCTGGCGATCGAGGTCATGGAAACGATCTGTCCGGCATATATGCCAGAATTCCGTGAGCGTTTCCCGATCGATGGTCCGCTCAATCCGCCGGATTTCTACCTGATAAACGGCGGCTATATGGCCGTTGACGCTCATGTCTTCTATTCGTTCATCCGCCATTTCAAGCCCAAGCGCATCGTTGAAATCGGAAATGGCAACTCCACGCTTCTGGCGATCGCCGCTCTTGACAGGAACCAAGCCGAAACCGGCGTCCGTGGCAAGCTGACGTCGATAGACCCCTATCCCTGGCCCCTTTTCAAGGACGGATACAGGGGGCTTGATGATCTGATTGCCAAAAAGGTGCAGGACGTACCGGTGTCCTATTTCGAGGAACTGGAAAGCGGCGATATCCTTTTCATCGATTCCAGCCACGTCATCCGGAGCGGAAACGATGTCCATTACGAGTTTCTCGAAGTCCTCCCGCGCCTGAAGCCCGGTGTCCTCGTTCATGTCCACGACATCAGTCTTCCGCGGCCCTATCCCAAGGTCTACTACGAGAACCACCTTTACTGGAACGAACAGTACCTGCTCCAGGCTTTTCTGGCTTTCAACGGCCGGTTTGAAGTGGTCTGGCCGGGTAACCACATGATGATCAATTATCCGGAACGGATGTTGTCAGTCTTTCCGGAATTCAAGAGAATGCGGCAGGATTATCCCAAATCGGAGCCAACCGCCTTCTGGATGCGGGTCAAGGCCTCCAGCTGAGGTGCGCTTTTGAGAACTTGTCCTATATGCAAGAAGGGTGAACTGAAGCCCACCGGCCAGCAAGTTGTCATGCCTGGTGTTTTGCGGCGGTGGGAAGAGGTTATGGGGCATCCCTTCTCGCCTGATGTGTGGAAGGACTACGAGGCCGTCGGTGAAGAGCCTATACGTTTCCTTTCCTGCGACGAATGCGGATTCGGCCAGTTCGACCCGATTCTACCGGGTACGGAAAACTTCTACCGCGATATCTCGGCCGTTGATTACTACAACAGTGAGAAGTGGGAATTCGGACGGGCAGCATCCGATATAAGGCATGCGCGCGCGCGCCATATTCTTGATGTGGGTTCGGGGTCGGGAATTTTTCTGAAATATCTTCGGAATGAAATGCGGGATGCGCGCCTCGTGGGGTATGATCTCAACGAGGACCTGCAACAGGAACTGGCCAGGCAGGGGTTCGGTGTTCTTCCGGCGAACCCTGCCGATTTCGCCAAAGCCCTTGATGGGCAGCCATTGTTCGATGCCATCACCATGCTTCAGGTGTTGGAGCATGTGGCCGATCCCGTGGCATTTGTGCAATTTTTCCTGCCGCTTCTTCGTCCCGGTGGTCTCTTGATCGTGACCACGCCCAATTTCGGCGGGCCGATCAATCATTTTCCCGAAGCTCTAACGGAAGTACCGCCCCATCATACGACCCGTTGGACCGAAAATGCGTTCCGGCATCTGGTCTCGGGCCAGGATCTGGTCCTAAAGTCGGTTGCCCTGGAGCCCCTGCCTGATTATCTCTGGGACTCGTATTTGCCCGAAATCTGGGACACGCCCATTTGGCCGGCGCGTCTCTTCGATCCCGTAGCGCGGGCCCGCGGGCTGGAAACGGTGGGTGAACGCGCGGGCCTGGCGGCCCGGGAGATGAAGCGCATGGGCATTCGCTGGCTTGAAGGTGTTCCCGGACATACGATCTATGTATCCGCATTCAGGAAGGCGCAGGTCTGATGTCGATCCGATCTTTTAGAACCTTTCTGGAAACGGTGTGGGACAAGAACCCTTTCGGTCGGGTGAGGCGGATGGAAAAGCAGTTGTCCCTGATGAATGAAAAGGTCGATACTCTTTGTCAGCTGCTCCGCAATGTGCGCGACAACACGCAGGCACTTGCAGCCCGGCTGGAGGATCACCAGCTTCACAACGCCGGATTGCATGCCTCGTTGATGAACATGGTGATCCGAAATGAAAATCTGGTGATTGCCATCAGCGAGGCCATCCGTTCACCGGATTATGTGTCTGGACAGGCAGAGCCGGACGACAGGGCCGCGAGCGAGAGAATTGCCCGTACCATCGGTGAGAAGGCCGAATAAACAGGATTAATTGTGCGATGATCGCGCCTGATGATTTCGAGCAAGACGCTTATCCCGGACGTCCGCGGATTCTGTTTATCGGATTTCCGGAGAGCTCCCATACCCATTCATGGATCGACCTTCTGAAGGATAGCGACTTCAACATCCGTCTGTTCTCGCTCCCTTCAGCCGTTCCGCCTGCAGATTGGCCCGTTAAGTCCTATGTGACGGTCGCGGGCGCCGCCCGTCAGGAAAGCGCTGTTCGCAAAACCGTGTTTCCGCCCCCGGAAAACTCGCCTTCGGGACTTGCAGGCTTGGCCCGTCTGGCGCTGGAGCGCGGTCTGCTTCGGGAAAGACCACGCCTCGAGCGCGTGGTTCAGTCAGGCGTGCGACTGGTGGAGAAGACCGATCGGGGCAAGCATCCGGTAACGATCGAAGCCGCGCTGGCAGCGGTCATACAGCAATGGAAGCCTGACGTTATCCATACGCTTGGCTTTGATTCCGCCAGCTATTTCTATCTGCGAACCCGCAAGCAATTCGGCCTCGAAGGCATTGGTCGCTGGGTGGCGCAGGCGAGAGGTGGCCCCGATCTGGCCCTGCAACGCTTCTCTCCCAACTTCCGTGATCTGATCCGGGAGGTGCTTGAAACCTGCGATCACTTCATTGCGGACAATGAGCCCAACTATGAAATAGCGCGGGCCATGGGCGCATCGGAGGACAAGCTCAAGCAACCGGGTATGGGCGTTGTATCGGGGGCAGGAGGGATGGATGTCGACGGGCTTCGCGCCATGTGGACCCTACCCCCTTCAAAGCGTGAAAGAGTCATTGTCTGGCCCAAGGCCTATGAAACCTACACCGCGAAGGCGATGCCGGTTTTCGAGGCCATCCTGAAGGTCTGGGACCGTATACAGCCGTGTCGGATCGAGATGTTGTGGATGGTTCAGTCCGATGTGCAGATCTGGTACGAGAAGCTGTTTCCCGATGAGGTTAAGGCCACATGTCCCGCCTTTGGCCGCCTGACCCGCGATGAAACCCTGGATCGTATCGCGAAGGCGCGCGTGATGCTTGCACCGTCCCTCAGCGATGGCATCCCGAATACGATGATGGAGGCGATGGCTCTCGGAGCTGCTCCGCTGGTTTCTCCCCTGGATACGATTGAGCCGGTCGTCAGGAACGAGGAGAACGTGCTTTTCGCGCGCAATCTTTACCCTGATGAGGTGGCGGAAGCCCTGGTCAGGCTGATGTCCGACGACGATCTCGTTGATCGCATGGCTGAAAACAATCTGGTTCGCGTTCGGCAGATGGCCGACCGCAAGGATGTCAAGAAGCGGGCTCTGGCCTTTTATTCCGAGGTCTGCCGGCTTTCTCAAAGACCATCTATTGGTGCAAAGGTATAATTGATGTCCTCCAATACGAGCGCCACCAGCTTTCTCATTCGCAGCCTGTTCAAGAATCGCCGCCTTCTTATTGAGATGGCGCGCCGTGATGTGTCAGACCGTTATGCAGGCCAGATGCTGGGGAGCATTTGGGCCTTTGTGCATCCCGTTATGACTATCAGCGTTTTCATCTTTGTTTTTGCCGTGGTGTTTCGCGTTAAGGTCGATGACAGCCTGAACATTCCCGGCGACCACACACTCTATATGGTGTCAGGCATCATTCCCTGGCTTATCATCGCCGATGTGCTTGGGCGCGGATCTTCGATCATCTCCGGTCACGCATCGCTTGTTAAACAGGTGGTGTTCCCGGTCGAAGTGCTGCCGGTGAAAGTGGTTTTGGCTACCCTTCCCACCTTTGCAATCGGTTTCGCCGGGCTGGTGCTTTATGCCTTTGCTGTCGGCAGGGTGAGCCCTGCCCTTCTGCTTTATCCTGTGGCTGCCGTTCCGCTCTACCTGTTTCTTCTAGGGGTCGCGTTTCTGTTGTCTTCGATTGGGGTCTTTCTGCGCGATATCAAGGAGCTTGTTCAGATGTATGCGCTGATCGGCCTTTATATCGCCCCGATTTTCTATTTCATGGATTGGGTACCCGCTAAGTTTCGACCCTTCATCTATCTCAATCCCGTCACCGTCTTTATCGAGACTTTTCATGACGCCGCCTATTACGGGGGCGTTCGCAGTTGGATGGTTCTGGCCGCAACGGCAGCGATCGGGCTCTTCACCGCCTGGTTGGGGGCTTCTGTATTCGCCAAACTGAAACCGCATTTCGGGAGCTACCTGTGAGCAATACGAGCGAAGTCGCCATCCGCGTCTCCGATGTCGGCAAGATGTATCGTCTCTATTCGAAGCCGTCGGATCTTCTCAGGGAGCTCATCAGCCGCCGACCTTTGCACAGGGAACACTGGGCGCTGCAGAACGTGAACTTCCAGGTGAACCGGGGCGAGGTTGTTGGCATCATCGGCCGCAATGGCGCGGGAAAAACCACCCTCCTGCGCATCATAGCGGGAACTTTGGACCAGACGAAGGGCAAGGTTGAGGTCAAGGGCCGCGTCTCGGCGATCATGGTTCTCGGCACGGGCTTCAATATGGATCTCTCCGGTCGGGAAAACATTCTCCTGGGCGGGCTTTGCCTGGGGATGACCCACGAGGAAGTGGAACGCAAGGCACCGGACATCATCGCCTTCAGCGGTCTTCAGGAATTCATCGATTCACCGTGCAAGGAATATTCGAGCGGGATGGTTGCGCGCCTCGCCTTCAGCATTGCCGCGAGTGTGGATCCGGACATCCTTATTGTCGATGAAGCGCTGTCTACCGGCGATATGATGTTCAATGCGAAAAGTTATGCACGAATGCGCGAAATTGCGAAAAGCGGAGCAACCGTGCTGTTCGTTACCCACAGTCTGCAGCAGATCTATGATCTTTGTGACAAGGCTATACTTCTCGAGCGGGGCACCGTTGCTGCTGTGGGAGAGCCGCGAACCATCGGCTATCTCTACGAGCAGAAGGTGCATGAGGAGATGGCGGCCCTGAATGAAACGGCCACGCCGGCGCTGCAGATCGGCGAAGCGATCGAAAATACCTATCGCAAGGCCGAGATCCTTCATGCGGATATCTTCCATGCCGGCACGGGGGAACGGACAAAGCGCTTCGTTGACGGTGACGAATACTTGATTCGCATCCGGGTAAAGGCGAATGAGGATATAGCAGCTCTCTCTGTGGGATATGATATACGCACGCAGACCGGAGTGCAGGTTTTTGGCTTTTCAACGGGAAGCGCCAGCCAGACCGAGGCTATCGCGGCTGGGGACGTGAAGGATTTCGATTTCCGGTTGCGCTCCCGTTTCAATAATGGCAGTTATTTTGTCAATCTGGGTCTTGCTGAAAACAAGGCTGACGGCACTGATCCGCACCATTATTCTATGATCCAGTTTGTTGCAGACTCTATTATCGTCGAGGGTGTGACCGATATACTTTTCCCTGGTCTTGCAAACATGGACGGCCGTTTCGAGGGTTCAACTATTGCAGAATCCTCTTCCCTAGGAAAACGAGGCTGACGTAAAATGGGCATTAATGCGGAAATGGTCACGATCACCGCCGGGCTTCGGAGTGCTGGAAAGCTGACCGGTCGCTCTGTCGTCGAAATTGGCGCGCAGGATGTCTGCGTTGTTAAGGATGTGTCTCGCGCGATCATCGTCCAACACGGGTTTACCGAGTCCAGAACGGAGTTGGATAAGGCGGCTGATCTCTATGCCGCCCTTGGCTTTGATGACTATAGTTGCATCGATGCCAGCGGCGAATATGGGGCGCTTGTCTTCGACCTGAATAATGACATCGGGAAGACATACGGCTTTAGACGGACCTTTGATCTTGTTACGAACCTGGGGACTGCGGAACACTGCTTCGACCAGCGCACGGTTTTCAAGAACCTGCATGATCTATGCAATGTAGGTGGCGTAATGATCCATGCGCTTCCTGCGCAGGGTAACGTCAATCACGCTTTCTTCAATTACCATCCTCGGTTCTTTGTCGATCTGGCCGCAGCGAATGGTTATGAAATTGTCCTTCTTGCCTTCACTGTCGATTACAAGCCTGTACTTCATACCTATTCGAAGGAAGAATTCAGAAAATGGGATTCTCACGATATCCTGTTTTACTGCGCACTCAGAAAGCTCCAAGACCGGGAATTCACGCTGCCCTTCGATGGAATGTTCAGCGCGATCAATAGGATCGAAGGATATCATGATACCGGGGTGAACCCGCTTTCTACGGAGTTCGCCCCGTACCTCAAGGGTGGGAACTGGGAAAACACAAAGGGTATTGTCACCGAACAGCAGCCTGATCAGCCCCGTCGCGGCTGGTTGTCGCGAATTCTAAAAGTTGCGGGGGGCCGTTGAAGCATGTGTGGCATAGCGGGAACCTACAGACTCCGAGACGTCGATGCGGTGGGCAGAATGGTTGCGGCCATGCACCACCGCGGTCCAGATGATACGGGTCTTTATGCGGATGACGGCGTGGTGCTTGCCCAGGCACGGCTGGCGATCATTGATACGTCGAGCGGTGGACATCAGCCTATGGCGGCGGCCGAAGGCCTTGTTCAGATCGTCTACAACGGCGAAATGTACAATTATCGCGAGAAGCGTCAGCTGCTGGAGGCGAAAGGTCACCGGTTTACCACCGCGTCCGACACCGAAGTGGTGCTTAAGCTCTATGTGGAGTTCGGCGAATCCTTTTGGAACCATCTACGCGGAATTTTTGCCATTGCAATCTATGACCGGCGTGACGGCCCGGGCAGGGAAAAGCTCCTGCTCGGACGGGACCAGTTCGGTATCAAGCCTCTCCTTTATGCCCGCGTAGGCAAGGGAATCATCTTTGCTTCGGAGCTCAAAGGTTTGCTGGCCAGTGGCCTTGTCGAGCGAAAGATAGATTCACGCTCGCTTCAGCAGCTTCTCAGTCTGGGATCCGTCTACCAGCCAAGAACTCTGGTAGAAGGCGTGGAGTCCATTCCAGCGGCGCATTTCCTGCGACTTGATTCTGAGGGCAGCAAAATCACACGCTACTGGTCCTATGAAAACGATCGTGTCGCCGGGCTGCGCACCCTTCCCTATCAGGAACAGGTTGAGCGGTTTGCCGCTGCATTGACCCAGTCTGTCAAGCTTCAGATGATTGCCGACGTCCCTGTTGGCGCATTCCTGTCGGGCGGCGTCGATTCCTCCCTGATCGTTGCCTTGATGGCCCGGGAGGCAGGTGGCCATGTAAAGACCTATTCGGTTGGCTTCGAGCAGGGGGCGAATGCAACCGACGAGAGCCACGAGGCGGCGGAAATCGCCCGCCTTCTTGATACCGACCATACGCGGGTGGTGATCGGCGCTTCGGACATGGTTGCCCATCTGCAGAATTTCACCCGGGGGATCGACCAGCCGTCCGTTGATGGTTTGAACAGTTACTTCGTTTCCCATGCAGCTGCCCAAGGCGTCACCGTGTCGCTCTCGGGTACCGGCGGCGACGAACTGTTTCTGGGCTATCCTTGGTTCGCGAATGTTCAGAAAAACATGGTCAATCCGGCTGCAACCGTCGCGCCGACCAGGCTGAGACGGCTTATGGCTCGACTTTTGCCTGCGCAAGTCCCCACGGATACAGCGGTGGATGGCACCCTGTTCCGTGAAATGTTCGGGCGACAGTATCATTGTTTCGGACCGTCTATGGCCAACGGGCTTCTGGCTGGCGCGCGACGGCAGGTCACTCAGGAACGATCCTTCGATGAAGATCTCCAGGGCGCCGATGAACTGACCGGAGGTCACCTTCTCGACAGGAGCAGCGTACTTTGTCTCAATGGTTACACGAGGAATCAGCTGCTCCGGGATATTGACGCCTGTTCCATGATCCATTCCCTGGAAGTTCGGGTCCCTTTCCTAGACGTAGAGATCGCGGATTTCGCTCTTTCCCTTCCCACCTCGGCAAAACTGGCGGTTTCCGATCGTACTCTCGACCCGACCGCAAGCTATGCGGAATCCGGAGTCAAGAAGATTGTATGCGACGTGGCCCGTCGATATCTGCCTGCGGACTTCTTCACCGCCCGTGCGAAACGCGGGTTTGGCCTGCCTTATGCGGACTGGCTGCGCGGGCCGCTTGCGGAGATCTTCAACGATACGCTTTCGGAAGATTCCGTGAGGCGCGGTGGCCTTTTCGACCCGGCGGTGGCCACCCAGATCCGGCAGGATTTCGAGAACCAGCTGCGGCCTTGGTCTCACCCTTGGTTGCTGATGGTCACTGAACTATGGCGCCGCGAGGTCCTTGAAGCGTAGCCGCCCCAACCGACGGTCGAAATCGATCTTCGCCAACCAGACAGGCAGACCGCCCATGATAAGACGTCTTTTCAACAATGCACGGCTGGTGCTCCATTCACAGCAGAAGCTTGCCGAGCAGAGCCAGAAGCTGGAACTGTTGGCAACGAAGCTTGCCAGCCTGGAAAGCGAGCGCGGCCTTGACGCACAAAAAATCGCCGCTCTCGAAGCCAGGGTTGCCTGGATGGATGAGCGGCTGCTGAGTTACTACAAGAACCGCTTCGACGTCGTGGACAAGCTTGCGGATTATCTCGTCGGCACACAGATCCCAGGCGACTATCTCGAATTTGGCGTCTTCATGGGGAAGACCTTCTCCTATGCCTATCGCATCATGGCGCCACTTTTTCCAGAGATGCGGTTCGTGGCGCTGGATTCCTTTGAGGGCTTGCCCCAGCCGAAGGGGATCGACGACCACGAGGGCTACACGAGCGGTTTCTATGCCGGGCAGTTTGCCTGCGACATTGAACAGTTCCGGCAAAATCTCACAGAGGCCGGGGTAGACCTGGCACGGGTTCTAACCATCAAGGGCTGGTTTGATCAGACGCTGACGCCGGCGCATCCGCAATCCGCACCCATCGGCAAGGTCGCGGCAGCCTGGATCGATTGCGACCTCTATGAATCCACAGTTCCTGTTCTTGATTATCTTGCCGGCCGCCTTTCCGTAGGATCGGTGCTTCTTTTCGATGATTGGCGCTGCTACCGCAATCTTGCCGACTTTGGCCAGCAGCGCGCCTGCCGGGAGTGGCTTGAGCGCAATCCGCACATCCGCCTCAATCCGTTCGTGGATTTCGGTTTCCATGGGCAAGCGTTCACCGTTGCCGCTTGTTGAAGCCGTTCGACGACTATCTTCTGGGGGGCAACCCCTTCCCAAGCATCGAGGGCAGGCGTGACGCAGGCAACAACACCGATGGTGTCCGTAATCATTCCGACCTACAACCGCGCCGCGCTTTTAGGCGAGGCGGTGCAGAGTGTCCTGTGCCAGACCTTTGACGATTTTGAACTCATCGTCGTGGACGACGGTTCGACCGATAACACGCCTGAGGTGATGCAAGCCTTCGATGACGCGCGCCTCATTCATGTCAGACAGGAAAATCGGGGCCGCTCTGCGGCAAGAAACCGGGCCATCGGGCTTGCTAAAGGCCGTTACATAGCATTCCTCGATTCGGACGATCTCTATCTTAAGGGAAAGCTCCAACAACAGGTGGCGCTGTTAAATGCCCGACCGGATATAGATATGATCTATACTGCCGCCATTTGTGTCGATGAAAAGGGCGTGCCTCTGGAAAGGCAGGTTTACCAGGCGGATGCCGAGGGTGATATTTACAGGCAGGTGGCTTTTTTCAGGCCGGTGACCATTACTCTCCCGACGGTCATGATCCGTCGCGAAGTTCTTGAGGTAGTGGGTCCTTTCGACGAGCGGATGGAAAGGTTCGAAGATACCGATCTTTGGCGGCGAATTGCCAAGCGGTTCCGGATCGGCGTCATCAGCGAGCCCACCTGCATTCTGCGCACGCATTCGGACAATGAACTCGCCTCCCAGGATCCGCAAAAAATTACCTCTGCCATCGGCTACTATATCGCCAAGATCATGCGCGAAGATGGGGATGTCGACCGTGCTTTCCTGAAGGCGGGTGCAGCAGGGCTTCTTGAATATTATGGCCGGGCTTTCCTGACCATACCAGGGTGGCGCCGCCAGGGATTTCTGCTATTGCGAAAGGCAATTCGATTTCAGCCATTGCGAGTTTTGCCGATTTGTCTCGCTGCGTTGCGGACCCTTTTGGGGGCAGCCATGCGCTCGGCTTTCGGGATTGCACAGGGGACTGCCAAGTGAAACCCAAGGTCAGTGTCGTCATACCGGTCTATAATGGGGCGGACTATCTGGAGCAGGCCATCGAAAGCGTGCTCGCCCAGACCTACGACAACATTGAAATCATCGTTGTTAACGACGGTTCCACCGACCATGGCGCTTCCGAGCGGATCGCTCAGCGCTATATGCCGAGCATCCGGTATTTCTCGCAGCCGAATGGCGGAGTGGCGACGGCCCTGAACCGTGCAATCCGCGAGATGAGCGGCGATTATCTCTCGTGGCTCAGTCATGACGATCTCTATGTACCTCACAAAATCGAGCATCAGATAAGCGAACTTCAACGCTTGCCGCCCGGTGAGCGCGAGTTCGTCATCCTCTACGGCGACTATGCCATTTTCACGGACCTGCCTGAAAACGCCACGCCCGTTCACCTTCCGGGTGTGCCGGAGCAGGCGTTCCGCTTCTGGCTGACAGCCGAAAACGCACTGCACGGGTGCACATTGCTGATACCGCGCAATGCTTTTGCCGACTGCGGCGTCTTCGACGAATCTCTAAAAACCACGCAGGATTTCGACCTCTGGTTCCGAATGGCCGCACGCTATCGGTTTCGTCATATGCCTGAGATCCTCGTTAAGGCGAGAAGCCATGCAGAGCAGGGCAGTGTTCGGATGGCCTCGGCCGCGGAACGGGAATGCAATGCCCTCATGATCCGATTCCTATCGCAATTGACTGCGGCGGAACTGACCGATCAGGGCCGGCGTTCGCCGGGCGACGCTTATGCACTGCTGACAGCGAGCTTCTACAGGCGAGGCTTCCGTGATGCAGCAAAAATTGCGCTGAGCCAGGCACGCGCACAATGGGCCGCCCAACCCGCGTCAGACAGCTTTATTCAGATGATTCGTATTTTGCGTGCAGTGGGCACGTCTCATGCCCGCCGCAAGGCGCGCGTTTTCTTGCCTCCACAAATGCGGGCGAAAATTCGAAATCTCATGCGCCGCCTGACTGGCAGGGCGAGACTGACCCCGATCCAGGGTGCGCCGTCGCTGAGGGAGAAATTCTCCTCAATCTATGAGGGGAATATTTTCGGCGGGCGCTTGTCTCGATCCGGGGAAGGATCAGACCTCGTGCAGACCGCAGTCTTGCGCAAGGAGCTGCCCCTTCTCATGCGAGAGTTTGGAATCCGGACGGTACTTGATGCCCCCTGCGGTGACTGGTTCTGGATGCAGCACGCGGACCTCGCCGATATCAATTATACCGGTGTGGATATTGTCCCGCAGCTGATCGAGGAAAACCGGAGAAAGTTCGGAAGTGAAAACCGTCGATTCGAGTGTGCCAATCTGACTGAGGATGCTCTGCCCGCAGTGGATCTCATTTTTTCGAGGGATTGCCTGGTTCACCTTTCGCTGGAAGATGCCTGCCGTATCATTCGAAATTTCAAACGCTCAGGTTCCCGCTACCTGCTCACGACGACATTTCCGGATCGCGGAAGCAACAATGATCTTGTCGGAAAAGACAGTTTCTGGCGGCCGCTCAATCTTCAAAAGCCGCCCTTCTTCTTTCCGGAGCCGATACGGCTTATCAATGAGCATTGCACGGAAGAGCGGGGGCGATACAGGGACAAGTCACTGGGGCTTTGGTTGTTGGAAGATATCCGGCTCTGATCTTGTCCGGTGCCAGGAGGCTTCCCGAATATGGGTCTAATTGTTCACGCGCCGAATGTTCACGTTGGAGGAGGCCTTAGCCTGCTGCGGGACATTCTTCGCGTTCGTCCCTCGCCCATTCGTTGGGCCCAGCTCGACGCCCGAGCGAAACATGCTGTCGAGACTTTGACGCCCACCCACGTTCAGTATGTTGACCGCAGGCTAACATCGCGACTTGAGGCAGAGCGTCGCCTGGCGCGGGAAGCTTCGGACAAAGACGATATTCTCTGCTTCAATGGCCTGCCCCCGCTTTTTGATGTGGCCGGTAGGGTCCTGGTCTATATCCAGAATCGGTTGCTGGTTACCAACGAAGCGCTTGGTTCATATCCGCTGCCCGTTCAGGCGCGCATCGGTCTGGAGCGGATATGGTTCCGCAGGCGGGCAAATCCCTCTTATATCTATCTCGTTCAGACGCCTTCCATGGCGGAAGCGGTGTCTCGGTGCCTTGGCAGCAACACGAATATACGGATCGCACCTTTTTCAGATCCACCGGAACCGGTTTCTTCGGCCTCACCCACTCTCAAGCGCTTCGATTACGTCTACGTTGCCACTGGCGAAGCTCACAAGAACCATGCGCTTTTGTTGGCTGCCTGGACGCGCTTGGCTGCATCCGATTGCTATCCTTCACTCGCTCTTACAGTCGGTGCAGACCGCTATCCTGCCCTCTGCCGCGAAATCGATGACGCCGCATCCCGCCATAAGCTGGCCGTAACAAATCTCGGGCATTTGACCACACAGGAGGTTTCCGCGGTTTATCGAAATGCAGGGGCTTTGATATATCCCTCCCTTCTGGAGTCGTTCGGTCTGCCGTTGATCGAAGCGATGCGGCAAGGGCTTCCGATCCTCGCATCGGAACGGGATTATGTGCGGGACGTGGTGGTGCCCGCCGAAACCTTCGATCCGCTGTCCGCTCTATCGATTGCGCGCGCTGTCCTGCGTCATCGCTCCAAGCCGCAGCCGACACTTTCCGTGTCTACCGCTGCTGAATTTCTGGCGGACCTTGGCAGATGAAAATTCTGATATGGACCCAGTATTTCTGGCCCGAGCGCTTTCACATCAACGAGGTCTCACTGGCATTGGTGGCGTTGGGTCACGAGGTGACCATACTGACCGGCAAGCCCAATTATCCGAGTGGCCGACTTTTCCCAGGTTATCAAGGATGGGGTTGCCAGAAAGAAACCCATCAGGGACTGCATATATGCCGCATACCTTTGCTTCCTCGAGGCAAAGGTGGCGCGCTTGGCCTAATCGCCAATTATCTGAGCTTTATTGCGTCGGGCTACCTGCTCGCCCCTCGTGTCCTGCGAGGCAAGGACTATGATGTTGTATTCGTCTTTGCACCGTCGCCGCTTCTCCAGGCGCTGCCTGCCATTCGTTTTGCGCGCCGAAATCACATTCCGCTGACGCTCTGGGTACAGGACCTGTGGCCAGAAGCGCTGGCCGCAACAGGCTTCGTGAAAAACCGATCCATCCTCAGGCTTGTGGAGTTTCTGGTCCGCTACATCTATCGGTCCTCGGACATGATCCTCGTTCAGTCGGAGGCGTTTCGCCCCTCGGTCGAGCGGCTCTCGGGCGGCAAAAGCGCCATCCGTTTTCATCCCAACTCCATCATGGACTTTGCCGGATTTTGCACGCCTTCGGCTCCAGCTGCCGAACTTTGCAACAGGATCAGAAAGAGCTTCTCGGTTGTTTTCACGGGAAACATCGGGCATGCGCAGGCAACCGAAACCATTATTGACGCTGCCGAGCGGTTGAAATCTTTTCCCGACATTCGGTTCTACATCGTGGGCGATGGCAGTCGTGCCTCATGGATGAAAGAAGAGATCACGCGTCGCGGGCTGGACAACATTTTCATGACCGGACCCTTTGGGAGAAGCGACATGCCCGCAGTGATGCAGGCCGCCTCCGTCCTTCTGCTGACGTTGGGCAGCGGTGCTGTCGGGGCGCAGACCGTGCCCAGCAAACTACAGGCCTATTTCTCGGCGGGTAAACCAGTCGTTGCAAGCGTTGACGGGGAGACCGCTCGAATTCTAAAGGAAGCAGCGGCGGGTATTGCGTGCAGGGCAGACGACGGCGCGGCACTTGCGGAAGCAATCGCGCAAATCTATCGGTTGCCCGACGCCGAAAGGCAGGAGCTTGGGGAGAATGGTTCGCGCTATTTTGCGGCCCATTTCTCTCCTGGTCGCTTGACAGGCCAACTGGTCGAGTATCTGAAGCAGAGCAAGGTGTTGAAGAGGAGTGCAGGCAAATGAAGGTACTCGTCCTCGGGGCGTCGGGGATGCTGGGCAATGCGATGCTTCGGGTTCTGGCATCCAGTATGGACGTCAGAGCAACCGCCAGATCGGCTTCAGCCGCGCGCCATTTCTCCGATGATCTTGCCGGCAGAATTATCTCGGGCATTGACGTCGAAAACCAGGATGTGCTCTTGCGCCTTTTCGGGGAAACCCGTCCGGATGTGGTCATCAATTGCATCGGTCTGGTCAAACAGCTGGCTGAAGCCAATGATCCGTTATCCGCTCTCCCCATCAATGCGCTCCTGCCGCACCGGCTGGCTCGACTTTGCGGTCTGTCGGGTACGCGTCTCGTGCATGTCAGCACCGATTGCGTCTTTGACGGCAAGAAGGGCAACTACAGGGAGTCGGACATCTCGGACGCAACGGATCTGTACGGCAAATCAAAGTTTCTGGGTGAGGTTACTTATCCCCACGCCATAACGTTGCGCACATCGATCATCGGGCACGAATTGAACAGTGCCCACGGCCTTGTTGGCTGGTTTCTTTCGCAGCGTGGGCCGGTGAAAGGCTACAGGCGGGCCATCTTTTCTGGACTTCCGACCGTCGAGCTTGCCCGTGTCATTCGGGATGTCGTGCTGCCGAGGCCCGAACTGAACGGCGTCTATCATGTCGCCTCCAGCCCCATTTCGAAATTCGATCTGCTTACGCTTGTGGCGAAGGTCTACGGCAAAGCCGTGGAAATCCAGCCTGATGATGCAGTGGTGATCGATCGTTCGCTCAATGCCGAGCGTTTTCGTGACGCGACCGGCTACCATGCGCCGGCCTGGCCAGATCTGGTCAAGGCTATGCATGATTTCCGCTAGGGAGAATTTGATGTTTAAAGATAAAGTTCTGATGATTACCGGGGGAACAGGCTCCTTTGGTAATGCGGTATTGAACCGCTTTCTTCACACGGATGTCCGTGAAATCCGCATTTTCAGCCGCGATGAGAAGAAGCAGGAAGACATGCGGATCGCGATGAACAACGCGAAGCTGAAGTTCTATATCGGGGACGTCCGAAATTACGACAGCGTCCACGAGGCCATGCAGGGCGTGGATTATGTTTTCCATGCAGCCGCCCTTAAGCAGGTTCCGTCCTGCGAGTTTTATCCGATGGAAGCGGTGCGCACCAATGTTCTCGGAACGGAGAATGTTATGAACGCTGCCATCGGCTGTGGCGTGAAGCGGGTCGTGGTGCTGAGCACGGACAAGGCGGTGTATCCGGTCAATGCGATGGGCATTTCCAAGGCGATGATGGAAAAGCTGATGGTCGCCAAGGCGCGGATGCGGCGGGAGGGCGAGACAGTCCTTTGCGCCACTCGCTACGGCAATGTAATGGCCTCGCGCGGTTCGGTCATTCCGCTGTTCGTTGACCAGATCAAGGCAGGCAAGCCTTTGACGGTGACCGACCCGAGCATGACCCGTTTCCTGATGTCCCTGGAAGATTCCGTGAATCTGGTCATTTATGCCTTCGAGAACGGACGACAGGGAGATATCTTTGTCCAGAAAGCGCCTGCTTCCACGATGGGCGATCTGGCCCAGGCGGTGCGCCAGCTGTTCGGGAGCGACGTTGGTACCAAGATCATCGGTACTCGACATGGCGAGAAGCTTTATGAATCCCTGCTTTCGCGAGAGGAAATGGCAAGAGCTCACGACCTGGATGAGTATTACCGCGTTCCTGCGGATGATCGTGACCTGAACTACAACAAGTATTTCGTAGAGGGTGAAACGAAAGTTTCGGCACTGGAAGATTATACCTCTCACAACACGACCCGGCTTGATGTCGATCAGGTCAAGGCACTGCTCTTAAAGCTCGACTACATCAGGGGTGAACTCGGTGCGTAAAGTTATGACAATCGTGGGCACGCGGCCCGAACTTATCAAGATGTCGCGTGTCATCGCCGAGCTGGATCAACATACCAATCATATTCTGGTTCATACGGGTCAGAACTACGACTACGAACTGAACCAGATTTTTTTCGATGATCTCGGTATCCGCAAACCGGATCATTTTCTGGAAGCGGTTGGCGAAAATGCCGCGCAGACGATTGCCCGCGTGATCGAGAAGGCAGATGCTGTCCTGGCGCTCGAAAAGCCTGAAGCCGTGCTGCTTTATGGGGATACGAATTCCTGTCTGGCGGTGATTGCCGCCAAACGCCGGAAGATACCCGTCTTCCACATGGAGGCCGGAAATCGCTGCTTTGACCAGAACGTTCCCGAGGAACTCAATCGCAAGGTTCTGGATCATCTCAGCGATATCAACATGGTCCTTACCGAACATGCTCGTCGCTATCTTATCGACGAGGGCATCAGACCGGAGACCATTGTCAAGACCGGTTCGCACATGCGGGAGGTCCTCGATTTCTACATGCCGAAAATTCAGGCATCGACAATCCTGAAGGACCTCGCGTTGCAGGCAGGGCGATATTTCATCGTCAGTGCCCATCGCGAAGAAAATGTCGATAGCCCCGAGAATTTGGCCAATCTTCTGAAAACCCTGAATGCTCTCGCCGAAGCCTATGATGTGCCTATCGTGGTTTCGACACATCCCCGCACCCATAATCGCATGGCCAGCCTGAAGCATGACATGCCGATGGACCCCCGCATCCAGTTTCTGAAGCCGTTTGGCTTCACGGATTATGTCCGGCTGCAAATGGATGCGCTCTGCGTGATATCCGATAGCGGCACGATTACGGAAGAAGCGTCCCTTCTCAACCTGTCAGCCATCACGATCCGCAACGCACATGAGCGGCCGGAGGGGATGGATGTGGGCGTGCTCATCATGTCGGGATTGAGGCGAGAGGGTGTGTTGGATGCCGTGAAGGTGACCCTCTCTCAACGTCAGTCCAAGGCAAGCGTGTTCAAGCCTGTTGAGGACTATGAAAATCCGAACGTCTCCAAGCAGGTGCTCCGGGTTGTCTTGAGTTACATCGATTATATCAATCGGACGGTTTGGTCCAAACCACTCTGACGGAGCGCTTCTTCGCAGGAGATACGCCCACAAAAGCAGCCCGCAAACGGGGCGGGCTGCCTTTGGTCCCGCCGCTTATATTCCCAAAGTCTTAACCTATCTGCTGTAGGGGATGGTTGATAGATTTCGGCCGTAGATCCTGTCCGAGCAGGCATGGTCGCGGTCGCTGGGCGGCCGGCGGAAGAGGGAAGCATGGAAATCGTCTGGAGCGTTTTCGGGGATGTGTTTTCGTCCCTGCGCAACAATCTCCTTTGGATGGGCGGCTTTGCGGCGCTCTTTACGGTGCTCGCCATCTTCGACAACCAGGCCTGCAATCCCGGCAAGGTCTGGTGGAAGAGCCGCAATCTCTTCAACGACATCGTCTTTGCCTTCGCCTATGAATTCATCAATCCGCTGCTGAGGATCGTGGCGATCACGCTGTTTGCGGTCGTGCTGCTCGGGCTCAGTGGCGGGGGCGAAGTGACGCGGTTCTTCGAGGATGGGCATGGCCCCCTGGCGGCGGCGCCGGTCTGGCTGCAGTTTGCCGTCTATCTCCTCGGCACGGATTTCCTGCTCTACTGGAGCCATCGAATGTTCCACGGCCGGCACATGTGGGCCTTTCATGCGCCGCATCACTCGCCCGTCGACCTCGACTGGACCGCGACCTACCGCACCCATCCGGTCAACAAGCTCTTCGGCTCCACCTCGGTCGCGCTCATCATGGTGCTGCTCGGCATTCCGCCGTGGATCCCGCTGATGCTGCTGCCCTTCGATATGGTCACGGCCGCCTGGGTTCATTCGAACCTCAACTGGACGCTCGGGCCGCTGAAATACGTGATCGCCACCCCCGTCTTCCATCGCTGGCATCATACCGGCATCGACGAAGGCGGCGAGAAGAACTTCGCGCCCACCTTTTCCTTCTTCGACGTGCTCTTCGGCACCTTCTACATGCCGGAGGGCAAGCTGCCCTCCAATTACGGCGTGCATGAAAAGGACTATCCGGACGATTTCCTGAGGCAGATGATCCTCCCCTTCGTCCGCTTCCGCAAAAGCCTGCGGAAGAAGAAAAAGGCCGTGGCCGTGGCCGCACCCGGGGCGGACCAGCCGGGCTGAGCCCTATTCGTCGGGGCTCGAAAGCGAGCCGCGGATCTCCTCGATCGCGGCGGTTACCCGCATCTCCAGCAGCCGCCGGCCGAGTTCCGGCGTGGCCCTGGCGGGATCGCCGCTTCCGCCCGCCGCATCGATGGGCTGCGGCAGCGCCTTCATCACCTCGGGCCGCACCGCATCTGGCCGGATGCCGATCGCTTCCGCCGTATCCACGAGCCCAGCGTGAAAGCCGATCGCCGCCTCGGTGAAGCCCTCGGCTTTCAGCATCGCCGTCTGCGCCCGGTCGTCGTAATAGGCGCCGATCTGGACGACGCGCACCCCTTCCCCGTCCCATTCCGCACTCAGCCGTTCCGCCACCGCCGCCTGCGGCTCCTGGCTCTGGCCGTGATCGCCGATGAAGAAGATCCGCCGGAAACCGGCCCGCTTCAGGCTGCGCGCCACCCCATCCAGCACCCCTTCATAGGCCTCCGGCGTCAGGCCGAGGGTGCCCGGATATTGCATGTTGCCGGAGGGCGGATCGAAATCCCCTTCGGGCACCAGCGTCAGGACGGGTGCAATCAGCATGTGGCCGACGCCCGCGGCGATCCGGTCGGCGGCGGCGCCGACGATGATATTGTGCTTGTCGAGGATCATGTGCGGGCCGTTCTGTTCGGTCCCGCCGCTCGGCACCAGAACGGATGTATAGCCCGCGGCCACGGCGGCGCGGATTTCCGGCGAGGTGAGGCGCGCGAGATGAAGGTCGGGCGGCGTTCCCGCCTCCCCTGCCCGAAGGGGGGCGGGGAAAAGGCCGGCAAGCCCAAGGAGAGCAAGCGAGAGGAAGAGTGGCTGCAGGCGCATGGCGAAGGTCCGGAAAGGGCGTGGGGCTTTGGCTGCTAATTTAGAAGGGTCGCGCACCGCCTCTCTCCTAGGGGCGGGGGCTTTTGCGGGGCTGGAAGCCCTGGCTGCCCACTTCTTGCCGAAGGGTGCTTGACAGGGCGTCCGCTCTGTAATTTGATCATGAACGAATTCGGACATTTTTGTGTCCGACGCGTTACACGGACAATCTTGTCTCAGGCAACAGCGCCTCACAACGCCCCCTTCGAACCGGGAGCGCGTCGTGGGGTTTTTCGTTTTGGAGTGGGGATGCAGGACAGCGTGAGGATAGGCATTCTCTTTTCGTCCACGGGGCCATATGGCGCCATCGGGCGGGATGCCCGCGAGGGCGCGGAATTTGCCTTCCACGATTATCGCGCCGCCGGCGGCATGGCGGTGGAACCGGTCTATTTCGATCCCCATGCGGATCTTTCCGCCTATCTTGAAGGTGCCCGCAGCCTCATCCGCGACAGCGGCTGCCGCCACATCGTCGGCACCATCACCTCCGCCGCGCGCAAGGAGGTCATTCCGCTGGTCGAAAAGCATGACGGGCTCCTCTGGTACATGTGCCCCTACGAGGGCTTCGAGGCAAACGAGAATGTCATCTATATCGGCGGCTGCCCCAACCAGCACCTGATCCCCCTGTTCGATCATCTTTTGCCCCGGCATGGCAAGCGCGCCTATCTGGTCGGCGCCAATTATGTCTGGGGCTGGGAAATGAACCGGCTCTCCCGCGAGCTGATCACCAATGCCGGGGGCACGGTGCTGGGCGAGCGCTATCTGCCGCTCGAGGAAACCGCTGTTCAGCGCATCATCGACGACATCCAGGAAAAGCGCCCCGATTTCATCGCCAACAACCTGATCGGCCCGGCGAGCTATGCCTTCCTGGAAGCCATGCGGGCGCTCGGCGAGCGGGACCCCGCCTTCCGCCCCGAAAACTGCCCGGTGGCAAGCTGCGACCTGCAGGAAAGCGAGCTGGACGAGATCGCCGAAGGGGCTGCCATCGGCCAGCTCTGCGCCGCCTCCTATTTCGATACGCTGGATACGGCCGACAACCGGGCCTTCAAGGCCAGGCTTGCGGCCTGGAAGGGCGGGGACCGCAAGGTGTCCTGCGTCTTTGCCAGCGCCTACACCGCCGTCCGCCTCTGCATCGCGGCCATCGAGGCGGCCGCGAGCGACGAGCCCGGCCGGGTCCGGCAAAGCCTGCTCTCCCGCTCCTGGCCGACGCTTTTCGGCGACATGCGGATCGATCCCGCCACCAATCATGCGGCCCTGCCCTTCCTGCTCGGCCGCATCAATGCGGCGCGGAACTATGACGTGATCGCCGCCACCCCGCCCATTGCCGCCGATCCCTATCTCACCGGCACCACCCGGGCCGCCGCACCGAAGCTGAGGGTCGTGTCATGACCAAGACCCCCAATTTCACCGGCTGGAAGGCGATGATCCTCTCCGAAGAGGATGGCAATTGCGAGCGGCTGAAGCGCCAGCTCCATCTCCTCGGCATGAGCGTCGCCATGCAGTGGCGGCCGCTGGCTGGCGAGGCTCTGCCCGATCTCGTTTTGATCGATGCCGACCGGGGCTGGGACGAGCTTCTGCCCTGGACAGCGGACAATCCGCTCCGCCCCGTCGTCGGGCTTCTGGGTTCGGAAGCGCCGGGGCGCATTTCCTGGGCGATCCGCCAGGGCTGCGGCGCGCTGATTGCCAAGCCTGTCACCGCCGCGGCGATCTTCCCCGCGCTGGTGCTGGCCGTGTCCATCCATGAGGAGCGCATGGCCGCCCGGCTTCGCGAAGCCCATCTGATGGAGCGGCTGAAGCTCCGTCCCGTGGTGCATGCGGCCATGGCGCGGCTGAAGAGCGAGCGCGGGCTTGACGATGACAAGGCCTATGCGGTGCTGCGCGATTTCGCCATGCGCCGGCGCGTGCCGGTGGAGCAGATTGCCGCCTTCTTCCTCGGCGGCTCCGAAAGCCTGAGGGAGGCGGTCTGATGCGGGTTCTGAAGGAGCTTTCGCGCCAGCCGGCGGCGCTTTTCGGCCTCGCCATCGTGCTCGCCGTGGTCATTCTGGCGCTCGCGGCGCCGCTGATTGCGCCCTATAGCCCGGACGAGCAGATGTTCGATGGCCTGACGCTGGAAGGCGCGCCCATCGGGCCGGGGGCGCAGTTCTGGCTCGGAACCGATACGCTCGGCCGCGACCTCTTCTCGCGGCTGCTCTACGGCGCGCGCACCTCGCTCGTCATCGGCATCGTGGCCAATGGCGTGGCGGTGGCGATCGGCCTCGCCATCGGCATTGCCGGCGGCTATCTGCGCGGGCTTTCCGGCAATCTCATCATGCGTTTCACCGATCTCATGATGGCCTTCCCGGCGCTGCTGCTCGCCATCGTGCTGGCCGCGCTCCTGAAGCCGAGCCTCTGGATCGTCGCGCTCGTCATTGCGCTCGTCAACTGGGTCCAGGTGGCGCGCATCGTCTATACCGAAACCCGCGGCCTGTCGGAACGGGATTTCATCCTGGCGGAACGCGCGCTCGGCGCCGGCCACGGGCGCATCCTCTTTCTCCACATCCTGCCGCATCTCATGCCGACGGCGATCGTCTGGGGCACGCTCGGCATTGCCACGACCGTGCTCCTCGAGGCGACGCTCTCCTTCCTCGGCATCGGCGTGCAGCCGCCGCAGCCCTCCTGGGGCAACATCATCTTCGAAAGCCAGAGCTATTTCCAGGCGGCACCCTGGCTCGTCTTCTTCCCCGGGGCGGTGATCCTGCTCACGGCGCTGGCCTTCAACCTCGTCGGCGATGCGCTGCGCGACATTCTCGATCCGACCCAGAGAGGGAGAGGCTGATGCTCGCCGTTCTTGCCCGCCGCCTCGTCCAGTCGGTGCTGATCCTGCTTGGGGTCGCGGCGATCACCTTCGTGCTGCTCTATGCGCTGCCTGCCGACCCCGCCCGGATGATCGCCGGCCGTTCGGCGACGGCCGCAACGGTCGCCAATATCCGCCACGAGCTCGGCCTCGACCAGCCGCTGCTCCAGCAGTTCGGCACCTATCTCTCCCATCTTCTCGAGGGCAATCTCGGCCGCTCCTATGCCCAGAAGACGGAAGTGGCGACGCTGATCGCCGCCCGCCTTCCCGCAACGCTCACGCTGATGGTGGCGGGCATCTTCATGGAACTCGTCATCGGCATCACGCTCGGCGTCATTGCCGCCGTGGCGCGCGGCGGGGCGGTGGACAGGCTGATCATGATGACCGCCTTCGTCGGCGTGTCCGCACCGCAGTTCATCGTCGCGCTCTTCCTGCTCTATGTCTTTGCGGCGACGCTCGGCTGGTTCCCGATGAGCGGCTTCGGCACGGCGGCCCATCTGGTCCTGCCGGCCACCACGCTCGGCATTCTCGGCGCCGGCTGGTATGCGCGCATCGTCCGCTCGGCGATGATCGACGTGCTCAACCAGGACTATATTCGCACCGCCCGGGCCAAGGGCCTTTCCGGGGCCCGCATCATCCTGCGCCATGCGCTGCCCAATGCCATTCTGCCGGTGATTGCCATGATCGGCATCGATATAGGCCAGTTCATGGGCGGCGTGGTGGTGGTGGAGGCGGTCTATGGCTGGCCGGGCATCGGCCAGCTTGCCTGGCAGGCCATCCAGCAGGTGGACATTCCCATCATCATGGGGGTCACGCTCACCTCCGCCCTTGCCATCGTGATCGGCAATCTCGCTGCCGATCTCATTGCGCCCGCGGTCGATCCGCGCATCCGATCCCACTGAGAACACTGCGAAAAGGGGAACTAAAAGATGTTCAAACGCTTGGCTCTCGCCACCACTGCCATTGCCATGCTGGCGCTCGCGCCCATGGCTGCCGCCCGCGCCGATACGCCCGCCCAGGGCGGCGATATCGTCGTGACCTACAAGGACGACATCACCACGCTCGATCCGGCCATCGGCTATGACTGGGTGAACTGGTCGATGATCAAGAGCCTCTTCTCGCGGCTCATGGATTACGATCCCGGCACCGCCAAGGTCGTGCCGTCGCTCGCCGAAAGCTTCGAGGTTTCGCCGGATGGCCTCACCTATACGTTCAAGCTGCGCAAGGGCGTGAAATTCTCCAACGGCCGCGCGCTCGTCGCCGGTGACGTGAAATATTCGATCGAACGCGCCGTCAATCCGAAGACGCAAGGCCCCGGTGCCGGCTTCTTCGGCGCGATCAAGGGCTTCGACGAGCTGACGGCTGGCAAGGCGGAGGTGCTTTCCGGCATCGAGACGCCCGATGACGGCACCGTCGTCTTCCACCTCTCGCGCCCGGATGCGACCTTCCTGCATGTGCTCGCCATCAACTTCGCCTCCGTCGTGCCGAAGGAGGCCGTGGAAGCGGCCGGCGGCGATTTCGGCAAGAAGCCGGTCGGCTCGGGCGCCTTCATCCTGAAGGACTGGACCATCGGCCAGCAGCTCGTCTTCGAGCGCAATCCCGATTACTACCTCAAGGACGTGCCCCATATCGACAAGGTGACGGTCGAGGTCGGGCAGGAGCCGCTGGTGGCGCTGCTTCGCCTTCAGAAGGGTGAAGTGGACATTGCCGGCGACGGCATTCCGCCGGCAAAGTTCCTGGAAGTGAAGAATTCGCCCGATGGCGCCCAGATCATCGTCGATGGCGAGCAGCTCCACACCGGCTACATCACGCTCAACACCAAGGTGAAGCCTTTCGACAATCTGAAGGTCCGCCAGGCGGTGAACATGGCGATCAACAAGGAGCGCATCACCCGCATCCTGAACGGCCGCGCGACACCCGCAAACCAGGTCCTGCCGCCGCTGATGCCGGGCTATGACAAGGCCTTCACCGGCTATGCCTATGATGTGGAGAAGGCAAAGGCGCTGCTCGCCGAGGCGGGCTTTGCCGATGGCTTCGAAACCGTGCTCTACTCCACCAACACCGATCCGCAGCCGCGCATTGCCCAGGCGATCCAGCAGGATCTCGCCGCCATCGGCATCAAGGCCGAAGTGCGGGCGCTCGCCCAGGCAAACGTCATCGCCGCCGGCGGCACGGAAGGCGAAGCGCCGATGATCTGGTCGGGCGGCATGGCCTGGATTGCCGACTTCCCGGATCCGTCGAACTTCTACGGCCCGATCCTGGGCTGCGCCGGCGCGGTGCAGGGCGGGTGGAACTGGTCCTGGTATTGCAACAAGGATCTCGATGCGCGCGCCATTGCCGCCGACAGCATGTCGGACCCGGCCAAGGCCGCCGAACGCCAGGCCGCCTGGGGCAAGGTCTTTACCGATATCATGGCCGATGCGCCCTGGGTGCCCGTCATCAACGAGCGCCGCGTGGTGGCGAAATCGCCGCGCATGGGCGGGCCGGACAATATCTACATCGATCCGACCCGGGTCATCAATTACGACGCGATCTACGTAAAGCAGTAAGGGCCCCCCTCTCCTCCTCCTTCGAGGGGGTGGAGAAGCCTTATGCCTGGCCGTCCCGGCTCTCCCCGGGACGGCCCCCCGATACGGTCATTCGAATCCACGGAGCTCAAGACGTCCATGTGCGTTGCCTGCACCCACACCATTCACCGCGCGCAGCATAATTTCGGCTGGAATCGGGACTTCCCCCCGGCGCTGACGGCAAAGCCCGGCGAGACCATTCTGTTCGAATGCCTGGATTCCTCGGGCGGCCAGCTCGGCCCGGATGCCACGCTGGAAACGCTCGCCAATCTCGATTTCGGGCGCATCAACCCCGTCTCGGGCCCGGTCTATGTGGAAGGGGCCGAACCGGGCGATGCGCTCAAGGTGACCATCAACAAGTTCCACCCGAGCGGCCATGGCTGGACGGCCAATATTCCGGGCTTCGGGCTCTTGGCGGACCAATTCAAGGAGCCGGCCCTGCATGTCTGGTCCTATGACACCCAGTCCATGGCCCCTTCGGCTTTCGGCCCCGGTGGCCGCGTGCCGCTGAAACCCTTCACCGGCACCATCGGGGTGGCGCCGGCGGAGGCGGGGCTCCATTCGGTCGTCCCACCGCGCCGCGTCGGCGGCAACATGGACATTCGCGACCTGACCGCGGGCGTTACCCTTTACCTCCCGGTCGAGGTCACGGGCGCGCTCTTCTCGGTCGGCGATACCCATGCGGCCCAGGGCGATGGGGAGGTCTGCGGCACGGCCATCGAAAGCCAGATGAATGTGGAACTGACGCTCGACCTCGTGAAGGGCGCCAACCTCAAGACGCCGCGCTTCACCACCACCGAGCCCGTCACCCGCCATCTCGACGGCGCGGGCTATGAGGTGACGACCGGCATCGGCCCGGACCTGATGACCGGCGCGCGAGAGGCGGTGGCCCGCATGATCGACCTGCTGACGGCCGAACACGGCATGAACCCGGTCGATGCCTACATGCTCTGCTCCGTCTGCGGCGACCTGCGCATCAGCGAGATCGTCGACATGCCGAACTGGGTCGTCTCCTTCTATTTCCCCCGCATCGTGTTTGCATGAGCGGTCGGATGGGCATGGAGCCGGTACTCTCCGTCGAGGGCCTGACGGTCGATGCGCGCACGCCGGACGGATTGAAGCGCGTGCTCTCGGGCGTCAGCTTCGATCTGGCGGCCGGCGAGACGCTCTGTCTCGCGGGTGAATCCGGCTCGGGCAAGTCGGTCACCTCGCTCGCCATCATGGGGCTGTTGCCGAAGCAGTCGCTGAAGGTCACGGCGGGCAGCATCCGGCTTTCCGGCCGGGATCTCACCCGCATGCCCCAGTCGGGCCTGCGCGAGCTCCGCGGCGGCGAGATCGCGATGATCTTCCAGGAGCCGATGACCTCGCTGAACCCGGTCATGACGGTCGGTGCCCAGCTCACCGAGGCGATCCGCCAGCACCGGAAGGACGAGCGCGAAAGCCCCGAGGCCATCGCGAAGGCCATGCTCGATGCGGTCCATATCACCGAGGCGGCCCGGCGGCTGAAGCAATATCCGCACGAGCTTTCCGGCGGCATGCGCCAGCGCGTGATGATTGCCATGGCGCTCTCCTGCCGGCCCAAGGTGCTGATTGCCGACGAGCCGACGACCGCGCTCGACGTGACCGTGCAGGCGCAGATCCTCACCCTCATGCGCGAGCTTCGCCGTGAATTCCAGACCTCTATCCTGATGATCACCCATGACATGGGCGTGGTGGCGGAAATGGCCGACCGGGTCGCCGTGATGAAGTCTGGCGAGATCGTCGAACAGGGCGGCGTGCTCGAGATCTTCGACAAGCCGGCCGCGGCCTATACGCGGGAGCTGCTGGCGGCCGTGCCGCGGCTCGGCGCCCTTGCCGGCACCGACCGCCCGCCATCGGTCACGCCCGGTTTCGAGCCGTCCCGCGATCCGCCTGTCGTGGCGGAGGTGCGCAATCTCTCCGTTACCTATGGCGCGCGCGGCGGCATCTTCGGCTTCGGCAAGCCGCCCCGGCCAACGGTCGAGGACGTGTCCTTCACGCTCCGCGCCGGGGAAACGCTGGGCCTCGTCGGTGAAAGCGGCTCCGGCAAGTCGACGACCGGCAAGGCACTGCTCAATCTCGTGCCCTCCACCGGCACGATCCTGCTCGGCGGCGAGACGGTGAGCGGGCTTTCGGCGGCCGCCATGCGCCCGCATCGGCGCGCCGCGCAGATGATCTTCCAGGACCCCTATGCCTCGCTCGATCCGCGCATGAATGTCGGTGCGGCCATTGCCGAGCCGCTGATCATCCATGGCATCGGCACGCCCGCCGAACGCCGGCAGAAGGTGGCCGATCTGCTGGTCCGGGTGGGCCTCAGCCCTGATGTGGCGGGGCGCTACCCGCATGAATTTTCCGGCGGCCAGCGCCAGCGCATCTGCATTGCGCGCGCGCTGGCGCTGGAACCCCGTCTGATTGTCGCGGATGAAAGCGTAGCGGCCCTCGATGTCTCCGTGCGTGCCCGCGTGCTCGACCTGATGCTCGAACTGCAGGAGCAGATGGGCCTTTCCTATCTCTTCATTTCCCATGACATGGCGGTCATCGAGAAGATGGCCCATCACGTGGCGGTGATGAAGGGCGGTCGGATTGTCGAAATGGGCACGCGCCGGCAGGTCTTCGAAAATCCTCAGAGCGACTATACCCGCACGCTGCTCTCGGCCGTGCCGGTGCCGGATCCGAAGCGCTACCGGCAGGCGGCAGGCTGATTTTTTCCCTACCCTGCCCGGGCTTTCCGCTCTATTTTCAAGGTAATGACCGAAAGGCGCGAGAGGAGAGAGCATGGGCGGAAGACTATGGGGGGCGTTGCGGGGCCTCGGGGCGCTCATGCGCCGGGCGCTTCTTCTTCTCGCTCTTCCGGCCGGCAGCGCCCTTGCGGGCGAGCCTCCGGCGCTCACCTTCGTCTTCGCCTCAGATATCCATGCCTGTCTGGTAGCCGGTGACCGGCTGAGCCCCGGCTGCGCCGAAGAGGGAAAGACCGATGCCGCGCTGCTGCGCCACATCGCGGCGCTGAACGGGCTCGAAAAGGCCATCTGGCCCCGGCTGATCAAGGGCAAGCCGACGGGCTTTGCCGCTGCCGGCCGGCCCATCGGCCGACCCCGGGCGCTGGTGCTCGGCGGCGATCTCACCGATGATGGCGGCGGCCAGCTGAAGGTGCCCGGCGAAGGCCGCCAGCTCCAGCAGTTCGCAAGCCGCTACACCGAAGGCAAGGGCCCGGACCGGCTGCATTTCCCCGTCTATCTCGGCCTCGGCAATCACGATCTCGATCAGGACGGTGCCGCCCCGAACCGCGACTGGTATCGCCGCGAAATGCGCGACTATGTGGAAATGACCCACCGTTCCAGCGTCTTTTACAAGGCCCCGACACCGGCAGAGGATTACGATGTCCCCTCCGACTGCTATTCCTTCGATCTTGGCCGGCTGCATCTCGTGCAGCTCCACCGCTTCGGAGGGGATGGCAGCCATGGCGCGGTGAGCTGCCTCGACTGGCTGAAGGACGATCTGAAGAACTATGCGGCCGATGGCCGTCCGGTGGTGCTTTTCCAGCATTACGGCTGGGACCCCTTCTCGATCGAGGCCTGGGATCCGGCGGCGCGGCAGTTCGACGATCACGGGCCCGGCAAGCCGCACTGGTGGAGCGCTGAGGAGCGCGAGGCGCTGCTTGCCGTGCTGAAGCCCTATTCCGTGGCCGGCATCTTCCACGGGCATGAGCATGACACGCCGATGATCTACCGGCAGGAGGGGATCGATCTCTTCAAGCCCATCGCCGCCTTCAAGGGCGGCTTTGCGCTGGTGCGCTTCGATGGCCGGCACTTCGACGTGGCGCTCGGCCAGGCGGCGGACGAGAAGGGCGGCATCACCTTCACCGATGGTTTCAGCCGCCGCTGGCCCTGAGGCGGCATCAGCCGGAAACGAGCGCCTTCAGCCGGTCGATGGCCGGGGCAAAGCCCTTGAGCGAGATGGAAAAGGGCGTCGGCTGGCCGTCGGCGCTGGTCGTTGCCACCTTCAGCACCTTGCCGGTGCGCAGCGCCTCCATAAGGGCGGGATCGAGGTCCGTCGGCACCAGGCAGCCGGCGGGAATGCAGGTGCGGAATTTCAGCGCCTCGCCCGCTGCCCGGTCGTCCACGGCCAGCGTCACGCCCGGCTCCAGCATCAGTCCGAAGGGCAGCACCAGCGTGGCGTTCAGGCTCTCGCCCTCGCCGATCCCCACTTCGATCGCCAGCACCCGCTGGCCGTTTTGCTGCATCTGCTGCTGGGTGACGGCGCAGAGCCGCCGCTTGTCGGCGATCCGGCAGGTGACGCTCCAGTCATCATAGCTTTCCTGCAGCGAGGAGGCGCCACCCGGAAGCTGCGGGGCCGCCGCCTCTTCGGCGCGAAGCCCATGGGCCCCGGCCGCCACCAGCGGGACAAGGAGGGAAAGGGAAAGAAGGGAACGGAAGATCTGCATCCTAGAACCTGACATTGAGTTGCGCCTTCACGCCGTGTTCGCGTGTCGTGCTGGAAAGCTGGCCGGTATAGGAAAGTTCCAGCGAACTGCCCCTGCCGAGCGCAAAGCCGAGACCGGTTTCGAGAAGAAGGCTGTCTCGGGCAATGGGGGCGCCCGTGACGGTAAAGATGTCCGAGCCGGAAAAGGCATGGGTTGTTCCCGGCGCCAGATCGCCCATGGCATGGCGCCAGCCGACCGTGCCGTGCAGGCTTCCCGATGCACCGGCCCAATCGAGCGCCCGGTCGGCCCTGAGGCCAAGCGTGGTGAAGGTGACGCCGTTCGAAACCGCCCCGCCCTGAAGCGCCGCAATGCCGCCGGTCTCGTCATGGCGGCCCGTATCGAGGCGGATATGGGCGAGATTGGCGAATGGTTCGAGCCGCACGCCGCCAAGATCGAAGGGAGCGGCAACCTCGCCGAAGGCCTGCAGGCTGGAGGCGGAGTAATCGGCCGAAAGCGCGTCGGCAAAGCCTGTGAAGCTGACGCCGCGCCGGGTTTCGATCTCGTGCCAGCCATAGGCAAACCCGCTGCGCAGCGAGAGGCCGTGAAGCTCCGTCCCGGCGTAGAGACCCGCATGATAGCTGTCGATTTCGGCTTGGGACAGGCGCTTATCCGCATCGATGCCGGACCGGCCATAGCTGCCGAAAAGGCCGATGCGCCAGTTGTCGAGGAAGAGCGCATCCGCCCCGAAGGCAAAGCCCCGGACGGAGCGGGAAAGGGCGGCCGCATTGCCATCGCTCTCCGTCTCGCCCCAGGCGCCGAAGCCGTTGCCCCAGAAGACCGGGCCCGGATCATCCGCCGGCGCCGGCGCATAGGACCCGTCCGGGCCATAGGCGATGACGGGCGCGCCGGGGAGCGAAGGCTCGCCGAAGGCGGCCCGCAGCCGGTCATTCATGGCGCTTCGCACATGGCGGCTGTCTTCGATCAGCCCGGTTGCGGCGGAGGCATGGATCTCGCCCGACAGCTGGTCGAAGGCAAGGCGTGCGGTCTTTTCGCTGAGCTGCACGATGCGGTCATGGAGCGGCGTGCCCGGCTTCAGGTCGTCCAGCGCGCCGGCCGTGGCCTTCTGGTTGGCGCTGAGCGCGACATCCGCGAAAGACACGTCGTTGCGGTCGAGCGTCAGGCCGATCTCCTTCGGCCCGTAGGTGAGCGCGGGCGTCAGGAAGGCGAAATCGGAGGTGACGGCGGAGAACCGGCCGGTTATCCCGCCATCGGCGGTGAGGATGCGGTAGGCGGCGGCGGGATCATAGCCGCCGGTCGCCCCGATATGGGCCAGCGTGCCGCCTTCGAGACGGGCCTGCCCGGTGACGCGGATCAGATCCGCCGCGCCGATTCCGGGGGCTGCATCCACCTCGTAGCGACCCGAAGCGGCAAGCACCAGATCGCCGTCCACGGTCAGCATGCCGGGGGAATGGCCGGGCGCAATCGTGCCGCCATCGGCGATGGTGACGAGCGAGCCCACGCCCGAACCGACCGTGCCCGTGCCGGATAGCCGGCCCCCATTGCCGATGAGCGCCGAGCCGCCGAGCTCCCGGTCGACGACGAGACCGGCGCCCGTGACCTCGGTAAGGCCGGCAAAGCCGGTTGCGTCGCCGGTCAGCGTCACGCTGCCGCCGCCGGTAATGGCGAAGCGGCCGGTGCCCGCAAGCGTGCCCGCATAGGTGCCGGCACCCGTCTGGTCAAAGGTGAAGCGGCCGCCAGCCCCGATCGAGATATTGCCCGTGAAGCGGTCGGTCGCCGTGCGGAGATTGCCCGCCTCGACGCGCCAGTCGAGCGTTGACAGGCCGCCGAGGGCGAGATTGCCCGCGCCGCGCTTCACCATGGTGCCCGAGAGGCCACCGAGGCCTGCGATCCGGCCATCGAAGCGGCCATCCACGGTCTGGTCGAAGACGACGGTGCCCGCATTGCCGATCGCGCCGCGGATCGAACCCGCCGTGCCCACCAGCGTTCCCGCCCGAACCCGCGTATCGCCCGTATAGCTGTTGAGGCCGGCAAGCATCAGCGTGCCCCGGTCTTCCTTGATCAGGCTCGTCTCGCCCTGAAGCGCGGTTTCGATGGTGGCGGCCATGGCCGCGCCCGCCGCCGTGCCGTCGCCCACCCGGATCACCGTTTCGCCGCCCTCGCCGGCAAGCGTCAGCGGTTCGCCCGTCAGGCGGTAGCCGGTGGTGGCAAATTGCAGTCCGGTTGCCACGACCGCGCCGGCGGAATTGTCCACCGCCACCGATCCGCCGGTGCCCTGGAATATCGCAAAGGAGGGCGTGGGACCGTAGCCGCCATTGCGAAGGCCCGCGGCATCGGTCCAGTTGCGCGTGCCGATGCTCCAGGTGCCCGCCCCGCCATCGATTTGGCCATTGCCATGCAGCGCCCCGTTGCCGCCGTCCCAGAAACTCAGGGCCGCGCCCTTGGTGGAGATCAGATTGACCTGTCCCGCCACCGAGGTCTGGATGCCGAGGGTCTCGCGCTCGCCGCTCGAGGGTATGGCGCCAATGACCATGCCCCGGTCGGTCAGCGCCCCGCCATAGGAAATCAGCCGGTAGACGCCGGCGCTGAAGCCGCCCGCATCGGCAATGTCGAGCGTGCCGTCGAGGGTCACATTGCCGGAAACGGCAAAGAGGGCGCTGGTCGAAGGCTGGGCGAGGGCCACGCTCATTTTCGCATCGGCGGAAAGATCGAGCCCGCCGAGCGTCAGCGTTTCACCGGCGCGGCCTTCGAGCGTGCCGCCATTCTCGACCGTGACCGTGCCGGCGATCCGGCCGGCGCCGGCAAGGGCCGCACCGCCTGCAACCTCGATCCGCCGGCTGTCGATGGAGCCGTCAACCCTCAGTCGCCCGCCGCCGACCCGGATCGTGTGGTCCGTATCGTTCGCCCCCGAAAGCGTGAAAGTGCCCGCGCCGACCTTCTGCAGGCCGTAACCCGAGGAGAGCGGCGCCATGCCGGAGAGATTGCCCGCAAAGGTGAAATCGCTGCCAGTCGTGCCGACGGTGATGCCGTCAGGCCCAGCATAGGTGATGTCGGCCAGGCCCGCGCCGGTGAGTTCGCCGAAGGTTTCGCTCTGCTGGAAAGCGACCCGTGCACCCGCATCCACCGTCAGCCTTGCGGTATCGGCAAGCGAACGGTTGGCGGTCCGGCTCCAGTTGTCGAGCCAGAGGCGGCCCTGGCGCACCCGGACATTGCCGGTGAAGCTGTTGTCGCCATAGAGGCTGAGCGTGCCTGCGCCGGTTTTCTCGAAGCCCGCATTGCCGGAGATCGTCCGGTAAAGCCCGGCATCCTGTCCCGCATCGACGGCGAAGGTCACGTTGCCGTCGAGCGTCACCGTGCCGAGATTGGAATAGGGCGAGGAGGCAAAGCTGAGCGTCGTGCCGCCCGCCATCCGGATCGCACCCGAGCCCAGGGCCCGGGCGTCGAGGAGGCGCAGCGTTCCCGCCTCGATCCGCGTGCCGCCCGCATAGGTGTTGATGCCGCCGAGCCCGAGCGTGCCCGCGCCGCGCTTCGTCAGCACGCCGCCCGAGATCACGCCGCGGAAATTCGCCGTCGCCGATCCCGTAACGTCGAAGATGCCGCCTGTCGGGCCGAGCATGGAAACGGATCGCAGGCTGTCGAGATCGCCGGCGATCTCAAGCGCGCCGCCGGAAAAGATCAGATTGCCGCTCGAAGCGCCGAGCGCATTGTCCGCTGCGATGCGGAGCGTGCCGCCCCTGATCTCCGTGCCCCCGGAATAGGTGTTGATGCCCGAGAGCACGAGCGTGCCGAGATCGTCTTTGATGAGCCGGGAGGTGCCGGAAAGCGCAGCGGCCACCGTTGCGGTCATGGCAGAGCCTGCCGCCGTGCCGTCGCCAACGCGGATCACGGTTTCGCCGCTTGCCCCCTGAAGCGTGAGGCCGTCCCCGGTCAGGCTGTAGCCATCGGCGGCGAACTGCATGCCGGTGATGCCGATACCGCCGCCCGCATCGTCCACCGTCACGGTGCCGCCCGTGCCGGAGAAGACCGCATAGGTGGGGTTCGGGTTGTAGCCGCCGTTGATCGTGCCGTTCTGGTCGGTCCAGTTGGGGCCGGCGCTTGCCGTGTCCATGCTCCAGGTGCCGGAACCGCCCTCGATCCGCCCGTTGGAATGGCCGGATGGCGCGCCGCCATCCCAGAAGCCGAGGGTAAGGCCCGCGGCATTCACCAGGTTTACCGTGCCTGCGACACCCGTCTGCACCGAAAGCGCACCGGCCTGCGCGCCGCCGGGCACCGTGCCGATGTTCATGCCCCGGTCGGTCAGCGTCCCGCCATAGGTCATCAGCCGGTAGATGCCGGTGCCGAAGCCGCCCGTATCGGCAATGTCGAGTCGCCCGTCGAGCGTCAGGTCGCCGCCGACATCGACGAGCGCGGCATTGCCCGGCGCGCCGAGGCCAACGGAAAGGATGCCGCTCGAGGCGAAGGCGAGATCGCCATCGACGCGAAGCGTCTGGCCGGCGGTCTGCCGCAGCGTGCCGCCGTGATCGACAAGGACGGAGCCCGCAATCCGGCCCGTGCCCGACAGCGTGCCGGAAAAGCCGGCGGTGACCCTTGCGGCCCCACCGAGGGGATCGCCGAAGGTGCCGGTGATCGCAAGCGTGCCGGCGGCAACGGTCGTCTCGCCCGTATAGGCGGCGCTGGCATCGTTGAGGCCCGACAGCGTCAGCGTGCCGGTGCCCTGCTTGGTAATGTCGCCCCCGCCGGTAAAGGGCGTGGCGATGCCGATCGAATAGCCATTGGTGGCGATGAAGGCCCCGCCCGCGCCGATCGTGATGTCGCCCGCCTGGAAGCCCTT
Organism: uncultured Rhizobium sp.; assembly: GCA_945952415.1. Taxonomy (GTDB): domain Bacteria; phylum Pseudomonadota; class Alphaproteobacteria; order Rhizobiales; family Rhizobiaceae; genus Gellertiella. The sequence continues at coordinate 174,982 of CAMFIF010000006.1, forward strand.
GAGGAAATCCGCCTCATGGGCGTTCGCCACCAGCGTGCCGCCGTTGAAGCGCAGCGAAGCCTGTCCGATGCCGCGCACGAGGCCGGGAGCCGCAAGCGAGCCGCGCGCCCCGGCCGTGCCGTTGAGCTCGACGATGCCGACGCCCGACGGATTGAGGCTGCCGCTCATGTTCACGGCGCTGCCGGCAATCACCCGGCCATTGTTCTCGACCTTGAGCGTGCCCGTGCCGGCATCGCCGAGCTCCAGCCGGTCGGTCGCAAGCCGCGTGTTCAGCCCGCCGACCGTGATCGTCGAGCCAAAACGGGCATAGACCGTCTCGTTGACGATATCGGCGCCGCCGGAAATCGTAAGATTGCCCTGGTCGGCGACGGCCAGCCTGTAATTGCTGTTGCCGGTCAGGGTAAGCGTGCCGGTGCCGAACACCAGAAGGTCCGCGTCGCCGGGTCCGTTGACGATGCTGCCGGAGAAAGTGGTGTTGCCCGACTGGTTGACGGCCACGGAGCGGCGGGTGCCGGCCGCGAAATTGGTGATCGTGCCGCCGCCGCTGAGCGACCCAACGGAGACGGGATTCGAACCGCCGAGTGCCAGCGTTGCGCCGCTGGCAATGGTGAGAGGCCCGCCTGACGTGTTCACGCCGCCAGAAAGGCCGGTGAGCCGCAGCGTGCCTTCCTCGATGGTCAGGCCGCCCGTCTGGGTGTTGTAGGCGGTCAGCGTCAGCGTGCCCGCGCCGCGCTTCACCAGCGCGCCGGTTCCGGTAAGCCCGTGATTGATCGTCACGTTGTAGCCGCGGTCCTCGTAATAGAGACCGCCTGCGGCAATTTCCACCTCGCCCGCTGCAAGGCCGCGGATCAGGTCCGTCTGATCGCCCTGCGGGCGCAGGATGCCGCCGTCGAAGAGAAGCTTCGACGTCGCCGTATCGCTCGTGATGACCCCCGCCGTCAGGATGCCGCGGGCGGCCGCGGTGCCGCGCACCGTCGTCTGGCCGAAGCTGCCGGCTCCCTGGCCCAGGGTGACAAGCGTAGCATCGACCTCGCCGCCATTGTCGATCACCAGCTGGCCCTCGCCCGACTGGCCGAGAATGATGTTGCCGGTACTGGTCCAGAGCGAACCGGCGCCTGTTACCGTCGTGCGGCCGACGAAGCCGCTGCCGATGCCGAAGAAGGTATTGCCCGATGTGGTCAGCCGTCCGCCGTTCTCGACCCGGAGATTGCCCTCGGCCTGCAGACCCACCACGGCGATGCGCGTGGTGAGCGCACTGCCCGGATCCGCGATCGTGAGGGTGGCCGGCGCGCCGCTCGAGGTCGCCACATGAATGAGATCCGAGGAGGCGGTCGCCCCCTGTTCGATGCGGATCAAGCCCGGCCCAAGCGCGCCGGCATCAATGGAATAGGCGGCCGCCAGGCTTGCGCCTGCGCCCGAGAGCACGACCTCGCCGCCATCCACGCCCAGCGTGTTGAGCGTGTTGGCCCCTGTCAGCGTCAGCCGGCCGGAGCCGTCCTTCCTGAAATAAACACCCTTGCCGCCATTCTGGAAGTGTCCGGTGAAGGTGGTATCCGCCGCCTGATCCGCAACGAGGATGCCAAGCAGCGGGGAGCCGGTCTTGGTATCGGTGATCGTGCCCGCGCCGGAGAGGTCGCCCACCCGCTGCGTCGTGCCGAAAAGGTCGAGCGTCGCGCCCGCCGCGACCGATAGAGCGCCTATGCCGGCGCCGAGCGTGCCCGCGCCGTCCACCCGGATCGTGCCGCCCTCGATGCGTGTGGCGCCCGCATAGCTGTTGGCGCCGGTGAGCAGAAGCGTACCCCGATCGGTCTTCGAAAGGCCCGAACTGCCGGTCAGCGCCGAGGCGACCGTCGCGGTCATCAGCTGGCCCATGCCCGTGCCGTCGCCGACGCGGACCACGGTTTCGCCGCTTCCCCGGAGTTCGACGGGATCGCCCGCGAGCTGGTAACCGTTGACTGCAAATTGCAGGCCGGTAACGCCGATGGCGCCTGCGGAATTGTCGACGGTGACGGTGCCGGACGCCCCCTGGAAAACCGCAAAGGCCGGAGCGCCATAGGTGCCGGCGACGGTATCGTTCTGGTCGGCCCAGCCGGCGCCATTCGCCGTCCAGGTGCCGCTGCCCCCCTCGATCTGGCCATTGCCGTAAAGCGCCGGATTTGCCCCGTCCCAGAACTGGTAGCCGAGGCCCATGGTCGTGCGGATCAGGTTCACCTGTCCGGCAATGCCGGTCTGGAGGCTGAACTGGTCCGGTGTCGAGCCCGGCGGAAGCGTGCCGAACCTGATACCGTCATCCGCCATCCACCCGCCATAGGTGAAGAGCCGGTAGATGCCCGGCCCGTACTGGCCGGGGCCGTAGGGAGAGGCGGAGATGTTCAGCGCGCCGTTGAGCCGGAGATTGCGGCCGACGGAAAAGAGCGGTCCGGCCGAGGCACCCGCCAGCGACAGGTCGATGATGCTGCCCGCGGACATCCACAGGTTGCCGTTGACGGTCAGCGTGCGGCCGCTTCTGCCAAGGAGCCGCGCGCCGTCCTCGATGGTGGCATCACCATCCAGAACGCCTGCCCCGCCAAAGGCAGCGCCTGCGTTCACCCAGACCCGGGCCGGCGTCGTCAGCGGATCGAAATCCCCGTAGCTGCCGTCGAGAAACAGCGTGCCCTGATCGACCACCGCCTCGCCCGTGAAGAAATTCGCCCCCGACAGCGTCAGGCTGCCCGCCCCGATCTTGCGCAGGTCACCCGTCCCCAGGAATGTGGTGCTGGCAACGATATCGAAGCCGTTGCTGTCGATATAGGCGCCACCCGGCCCGATGATGGGCTGCAGGCTTCCGACGAGAAAGTTCGCGGTTGAGCGCCGTGCCCGGAGAATGCCGCCATCGATGGAAAGACCGATATCGCCGGGGCCGGTGATGATCTCGCCCGCCTCCAGCACGCCGCGTTTGCCCAGCTCGCCGTTGATCCAGGCTGAACCGCCTCCGTGATGGGTTCCGTCATTGCCCTGGCCGACGACCACCACATCCGCGCTGACGATGCCGCCGTCATCGACGGTCAGTTCGCCATCGCCGAAATTGCCGAGCGCCAGAAGTCCGCCGACGCGCCAGGCGGAGTCCGTGCCGTAAACGCCGACCGAGCCGTAGGAATCCACCTCGTCGGCGATGATGGCCGTTCCGCTCGTCTCGACCACCGCGCCATTCTCGATGCGCATGGTCGAATAACCGCTCTGCGACACCGTGAATTGCGCGTTTTCCAGCCGGCTGCCCGCGCCGTCGACCCGGATGAAGGAATTGAAATGGCCGGGCTGAAACTGGGCTGGCCCGGTGCCGAGAAGGGTGGTGCCGCTTCTCACCACGCCGCCATTCTCGATGGAAATGTCGGTGCGGCCAGTGGTGCCGATGGTGAGCGTGCCGTCGACAATCAGCGGGGAAGGATAGGGTCCGCCGCCCGCCCCGGAGACGGTAACATCTACCCGGTCGAGTGTCAGATCCGCCCCCCGCACCGGAAGGCCGGTGGCAAGAAGGGCCAGGAGCGAAACGCTGGAGAGCCAGGCGGCAGTCCGGGCCATGCGGGGCCCGAGGCCCCCCGGAATGGAGCGCTCCTGGCGCATGGTCCTTTCCCTTGCCATCCGATTTCACCCTTCCCGGCGCTTGCCGGCCGGGGCCGGTCCATCCTCATGTCCTTCCGCCTTATCGCCGAGCCTTTCCGGTGCTACCAATCCAAAGTTTGCACCTATATTTTATTCGCGTTTCAATAGAATATTATATGGGGGAGAGACGGGCGCGCATGGAGATGTCAGCTGTGGCCGATTACTGCGAGGCGATCATCGCCGTTTCCCCGTCCCGCTGGCCGGTGCGCAAACTCCTGAACCAGTTCGACCGCTATTTTGCCGCCTATATGCTCATCCATAATTATTACGGCTGGAGGGCGGGCGCGGCACCGCTGCCCACGCTTTCGCGCCTGAAGGCGGTTGCCAGTCTCAGCCCGCGCCACACCACCCATTTTGCCGGCGTGCTGAAGACGGCGGGTTTCGTGCTGGCCGAACCGGTGCCGGGTGACCGGCGCCAGACGCTGCTCCGCCCCGCTCCCCTCCTCGTCCAGGAAATCGGCCGCTCCATCCTCGCCTTCCTCGCCGCCCATGACCGGATTCACGGCACGGATTTCGCCCCGCGCGTCGGCGCCTCGCCGGACTGGACCGGCATGCTCATCCATCGCTCCGCCTGCAAGGTTCTTGCCGCCGGGGCGGTGATCTCCCCCTTCCCCACCATCGTCGCGATGGCCGGTTTCGACAGCGGCTATCCCGTCCTCACCGCGATCATGGCCGCCCATTACGCCCTCGAGGAAGGCCGCGAGCCCGTGCCGCTGACGCTTGAGTCGCTGGCCGAGCGCTTCCAGGTCTCGAAATCCCACGTGGGCAACGTGCTCTCCTATCTCAGCGCCCACGCCATGCTGACCCCCACCCGCACCCCCACCCCCGCCCTCATCGAGGAATTCGAACGCTGGTGCGAAGCCGAAATGGCCCATTATGCGGGGCTGGCGGGTGAAATTGATGAAACTGCGACGGTAGCGGAGGCAAGGGCTTGAGCGGCTGGCACCGCTCCCCGCCCAGCCGCTCCGGTTTGCTTCCACCACCTGAGCATATGTCGCGTCCTTGGGTTTGGTATGATGTATAAACATAGAAAATACGCATACGGGAATGGCTAGTTCACCAAATCAAATGGAAAATGTTAATTTCCATTAACTATTTATAATATATGGAGGATTTCATATTTAAATTCAATAGAAAATACATTTGTAAATGTATAATAGATGTATTTCTGGGAGATATTACATATATTCTGACGGTTAATATACATAGGCTAAAAATGGAAATACATAATAACGGAGAAAACTGCAGCGATAAGGTCGTGGGTGATTTCATCCGGAAGATCCGGTCGACGCCCGGGGCGGAGAATACGATCTTCGTTGTAGCGTCCGATCACCTGTCCATGCTGAACACGGCAACGCCCATGTTGCAGACGGTGAAGCGCCGGAACCTGCTGCTTGTGTTCGATGGCGGTCAGGCGCCTCGGCCGGGTGGGGTTTCGAAGCCCGGCACGACACTGGATATCGGGGCGACGGTGCTGGACTATCTGACGGATGGGCATCTGAACGAATTGGGGCTTGGCGTCAGCCTGCGCCACGACCGGCGGAAATCGCTGCTGGAGCGGGACCGCGAAATTGCCGCGGTGGACCGGCGCCTGAGCGCCTGGCGCCCTTCCCTTCTTTCCTTCTGGAATTTTGCCTCCTCCATCGGCGGCGGTTTCCTGGTGGACAGCAAGGGCGTGATGAAGATCGGGGATACCGCTTTCCAGGCGCCCGTTGGCTTCCGGCTCAAGGGCAGCAATATCGAGGAAACCTATATCGAGAACGCCCTTGCCGGATTTGACAAGGCGCTGAAGTCGGGAGCGGAGGCCCTTTTCGTGGATCGGTGTGCCGTTCTGTTCAAGCTCAAGCCAACCTCTCCCGAGATGGATCGCTATTGCTACTTTTATACGCCCGGCAGGCAGGAGGTGCGGACGGGCGTACTGGAGGCGGAGGGGGCGACCGGGCTTTCCGATCTTCAGGCGGGGCGGGACATGACGGCGGACTATGCGTCGATTTACGACGCCTATTTGAAGACGGGAATCATGGGCGACGACCGTCATGTGGAGCCGGATCTTGCGACACTCGGCCGGGACTTGAAGATCGTTTCTGCGGCCTATGGGGCGAAGGATCAGTCCAGGGTGGAGCTTGGAGGTGAGGTGCTCGATGCGGAGCTGAAGCGGGGACTGAATGTGGTCGCCGTCGGGGCCGATGGCCGGCTTGCCATAAAGGGCAATATCGATCTCTGCGCCGAAGACGAGGCGCCGGCGGAGACAGTGGCGTCGCTTACCCGGGACGGAGCGGCGCGCTACATCATCGTCGCCTCCGATTCCGTCTTCTGCTCCCGTGGTGCGCTTTTCAACCGGGTCTTTGCGGGCTCGGTTCTGGCGTCGTGGCAGGATATAGGGCTCAGGCATCCCTATATCGCTGTCATCGAGGGGAGCAGGACGCATGAATATCTCGGCCGGATGAATGGCACGATCGTCGTCACCGCCGAGAAGGCGGCGGACCTCGCCGGCATGTGAACCTCGCATATTGACGTTGCATGGCCCCTTCCCGGGGCCATTTATTGTCGGTGGCTTTCGCCCGATGCGAGGACTGCCTGAAATGCAAGATCGCTGCCGCAGATGGGTGGTTGACAGCTGTCAACCGCCGCCGGGTCAGGCTTCAGCCGTTCCCGCGCGCCTTCCCTTCCCGCGAGTCCCTGAATGGCGGCTGGGCCTCGCCCAACCGAGCGCTGCGTAGTCTCCATTCATCAAGGCCGTGAATCGCTGGGCGTCTATCGATTCCCTATTCTCATTGGACGCCGCTTCCCGCGCATGGGACTCTTCTGGCATGGAAGAGACCGAAACAGATCTTCACTTCACCAGTATCGATCCGACAAGAAACCGGCACCGCTTCTATGCGCTGCGGGTCGAGACGGATCTGTTGGGTGTGCCCATCGTTGTGCGCCACTGGGGTCGCATTGGCACGAGGGGCCGATGCCGCATCGAGGCCTGCGCCTCGCTTGAGGAGGCGGAAGCCGAAATGACGCGGCTTCAGGAGCGACGCCGGGAGCGCGGCTATCGTCTGATCGATCCCGCTTAACCGAGGTCTCCGCCCTTCGCAGGACAGGCGCTGTTTGCCGGACTCCCGGGGATAAGCGGCGGCGATGGTTGACAGCGGTCAACCTTCTCTTTCCCCTTGTCTCAAGGCAGCGCCGCTGAGTCTTCCCCAGGTGGGAGCGGGGTGTGGGCGTTAAGGTTTCGTTAACCCAAAAAGACTTGACGCGACTCGGCTTCTTCGCCAACGTTTACGCAATTTCATAGGAAGAGCCTGTTTTTTGCGTAAGTGAGCGGATCGCCTGTAGGTCGAAAGCCTCGCGTAACCACATCGCGCAAAAGAGAAACGGGCTCTGGGGATCGGTGGGCCGCAACTCTGCGGCGTCAGGACGGAGTATCAGGATGGCCCTGCCATCGAGCAAGATCGAAAGCGCCGAAACGCCCAACGAACGGCCGGCGGACGTGACCATTGCCGAGGACGCGCAGGCGCTCTCGCTGCAGCTTCAGGCCATGCGGGAAAGGCTGTTTCCGCCGACATCGCGCAAGTCGCTGCGCAGTTTTTCTTCCGTGGAGGCCGCGCGGCTGATCGGCGTTTCCGATGGCTATCTCCGCCAGCTCTCGCTTGCGGGGGAGGGGCCGCAGCCGGATGTGGGCCCGGGCGGGCGGCGCTCCTACTCGCTTGCCGATATCGATGCGCTGCGCCATTATCTCGCCGAGCAGGCCCGGGCCAAGGGCAATCTCGCCAAGGCCCGCGCCTATGTGAAATGGCGCGACGAGGCGGCCGGCGAGCATCTGCAGGTCATTTCCGTCACCAATTTCAAGGGTGGATCCGGCAAGACGACCAGCTCGGTGCATCTTGCCCAGCATCTGGCCATGACCGGTCACAGGGTGCTGGCGATCGATCTCGATCCGCAGGCCTCGCTCTCGGCGCTGTTCGGCTATCAGCCGGAGCTCGATCTTTCCGGCAATGACACGATCTATGGCGCGATCCGCTACGATGGCGAGGCGCGGCCGCTGAAGGAGATCATCCGCAAGACCTATTTTCACGGTCTCGATCTCGTGCCCGGCAATCTGGAACTCCAGGAGTTCGAGCATGCCACCCCGAGGGCGCTAGCCGCCCGGCGCGCCGGCGAAACGGAAAAGCTCTTCTTCACCCGGGTGCAGGCAGCGCTTGCCTCGGTTGCCGCCGATTATGATGTGGTCGTCATCGATTGCCCGCCGCAGCTCGGCTATCTCACGCTCTCGGCGCTTTGCGCCTCCACCTCTGTCGTGGTGACCGTGCATCCGCAGATGCTCGATGTCGCCTCGATGAGCCAGTTCCTGTTCATGACCTCGGATCTGCTCGGCGTGGTGCGCGAGGCGGGCGGCCAGCTGAATTTCGATTTCCTGCGCTATCTCGTCACCCGCTTCGAGCCCCATGACGGGCCGCAAGCGCAGATCGTCGGCTTCCTCCGCTCGCTCTTCGGCGAGCGGGTGCTGACCGCGCCCATGGTGAAATCCACCGCCATTTCCGATGCCGGCCTCACCAAGCAGACACTCTATGAGGTGGGCCGCGAGAATTTCTCTCGCGGCACCTATGACCGCGCCATGGAATCGCTCGAGGCCGTGAATGCGGAAATCGAAGCGCTCATCCATACGGCCTGGAGGCGCTGATCATGGCGGGACGGGACCGGAAGAATTCGTTGAAGGAGCTTTTCGCCGCCGATGTGGGCCGTGTGCCTCCGGCCCCCGTGCCGCCAGGCCGGGCGCCGGAGATCAAGTCCGCCATGCCCGGTTCTGCCGGCGAGGGGGAAGGGAAGGCGGCCGATCCGGCACCGGCGGGCGCTGCGCCCGAGGGCGGCCGGGCGACGTCGGGCGCGGTCAAGGCCATGGGCCTCTCCCTCTCCTCGATCACCCGCGAGGCGGAAGAGGCGCGGGCGCTGCGCGAGGCGCTCGAAAGCGGTGACCGGGTCATCGCGCTCGATCCCGAAACGGTGATCGTCAGCTTCGTCAATGACCGGCTCGACTGGACCGGCCATGAGGATACGGATTTCGATGCGCTGCTCGAAAGCATGCGCGAGAATGGCCAGCAGGTGCCCATCCTGGTGCGCCCGGTGGCGGGAGAGCCGGGGCGCTATCAGGTGGCCTATGGTCACCGCCGCCTGCGTGCGGCGCGCCAGCTTGGCCTGAAGATACAGGCGCTGGTGCGGCCGCTGTCCGACGAGGAACTCATCCTCGCCCAGGGCAAGGAAAATGCCGAGCGGCGCAATCTGAGCTTCATCGAGCGGGCGCTCTTTGCCCGCACGCTGTCCGAGCGCGGCGTGTCGCGCAAGCTGATCGGCGAGGCGCTGGGCGGCCTGAAGAAGGATGAAATGTCCCGGCTGATGCGCGTTGCGGATCTGGTGCCGACGCCGATCATCCACCGCATCGGCCCGGCGCCCAAGACCGGGCGCAATCGCTGGCTGGCGCTGGCCGATCTCTTCGAAAACGACAAGGGCGCCGAATTCGAAAAGGCCTCGGATGAAACCCATGCGCCGGATTTTGCCCGGCTGGACAGCGACGAGCGTTTCCAGCGCGTCTTCAACCGGCTCTCCGCGCCGAAGACGCGGAAGGAAAGGGCGGTCCGGGCGCTGAACGGCAGGGATGGTCGGCTGCTCGCCCGCATCGAGGCACGCGAGGGCGGCAAGGGAACGACGCTTGTCTTCGAAAGACCCGTCACGGCGGCCTTTCTCTCGGCCCTGGAAGAGGAGCTCGTGGCGCTCTTCGAGCGGCTGGGCGAGGGCGGACAGCCACACTGATTTCACCGTCCGCGACGCTTGGTAACGGCGCGGGCTTGGCATCATCTGCAAAGGAAGAGGAACAGAGACAAGAAAAAAGGACCTCCAAAGCGTTTCCGCTCCGGAAGCCCCTGTAACGTAGCAATTACAAGGAATCACTTCCGTCTCTTGAAGTCAAGAGCTCGCGATTCGATTGATCGCGAGATTGCTGAGATATTTGCCTTCCGCGGCTGATGAAGCCCGGCGGAGCAAGCATAGCCGTGCCGAACCGGAAGACCGGCGGCGGCAAGAGACAGGGGCGCAAACGGACAATCGTTTCCGCCCCGGGGAGACATGCGCCCATTTTGAGGTCCCGCTTTCCTCGTCGACGAGAGGACAAGGGGATGGAAACACGATTGACGACGCCCTTCGGCGGCGGGCGCTTTTCCGCGCATGCCGCCCTGCTGCAAAAAAGCGTGGCGGAGCGCCAGGCAGCGCTGGCCACCGCAAGCGGCCTCAATGATGACGGCCGGGCAGACAAGTTCGCGCTGCTTTCGGCTCTCACCGAGGCGCGCTTTGCCTATGGGCTTGGAGACCGGGCCCTTTCCGTGCTGGAGGCTTTGCTCTCCTTTGTGCCGGGACGGCTTCTCGATGGCACGCGGCCGCTGGTGGTCTTTCCTTCCAACCGGGCGCTTTCGGCCCGGGCAAGAGGCATGGCACCGGCAACGCTCCGGCGGCATCTCGCCCAGCTTAGCGCTGCGGGTTTCCTGATCCGCCGCGACAGCCCCAACGGCAAGCGCTATCAGGTCAGGGACGAGAGGGGCCAGCCGGCGGACAGCTTCGGCTTCGATCTCGCGCCGCTCGTTCTGCGCGCTGCCGAAATCGAGGAGCAGGCCGAAGCGGCCCGGGCCGCCTGGCGGCAGGAAAAGGCGATCCGCAGCGAAATCACCCTCGAGCAGCGCGACATTGCCCGCATCATCGCAACCGCGCTGGAAGAAGGCCGCGCGGGTGACTGGGAGGCCTTTGCCAGCCGCTTTGCCGCCCATGGGGCGAGGCTTCGCCGCCGCGAGGCAATGGAGGCGCTGAAGGACCGGCTCGATGCGCTGGGCCACCTCAGGGCCGAGGTGGAAAATGCTTATCTTGCAAGCCTTTCCGAGACAGAAATGAGCGCCAATGATCATCAGATCGAGCGCCATATTCAAAATTCAAATGCAGACTCCCACTCTGAATTAAACGGCTGGGAAGATTTAAGGGAGGCGAAGCCGGGCGGGCCGGCGGTAAAGGAGGATATTCCTCGACTGGAGCGGAAGGGCCTTGGCGTTTCGCTCGAAAGGCTTCTCAGGGCCTGCCCGCAAATCGCCGATTATGCGCCTGGCGGCACGATCCGCGGGCCGGAGGATTTCCTGAAGGTGGCTGGCCTTGTCCGCTCCATGCTCGGCATTTCGCCGGATGCCTGGAAGGAGGCGCAGGGCGCGCTCGGTCCCCAGCAGGCGGCGGCGGTGATCGCCCTGATGCTGGAACGGGCAGAAAGCATCCGCTCGCCCGGCGGCTATCTGCGCAATCTCACGGCCAAGGCGTCGAGGGGTGAATTCTCGCTGCTTCCCATGCTGAAGGCTCTGGAGGCGCGCGCCGGTCTTGAGAGGGGAGGGGGCCTTGCCTAGCCTGTTGCCGCCTGCAGTCTCCGGCCGAGACGGCGGGCCGGGCTTTCCACAAGCCGATAGATCAGATGGGCCATCCCGACGGACACCGCCATCAGCATCGCGATGGAGAGATGATAGGGAAGGCTTCGGCCCATGGAGGTGGCAAAGGCCTTTTCCAGGGAAATCTGCCAGATGGGCGCAAAGAGATAGATCGAGTAGCTGATCGTTCCCAGATGGACGAGCACCGGATGAACCAGCTTCAACCGGGTGGTGAGCAACAGGAAGGCGCTGATGGCGATCAGGTAGGTCAGCGTGTAGCGCAGGCCCTCATGCGCGAAAAGCCTTCCCTCGCCATAACCGAGGAAGCAGACGAGGGGCATGAGGCCGAGAATGAGGAGGGTGAGGCGGTTGGAAAGTCGCCGGTGTTCCTCGCCCCCGGCCAGGCGGTAACGCCAGCTGAGGCCCCAGAACATGACGGCGAGCGAAAGCGGCAGGGCCACGGGCAGGTAATGCCCGCTCCAGAATTTCACCGCCGCCGCCGCAAGCGCGCCTGCCATCATGAGCGTGGAAAGGGCGACAATCGCCTGATGGCGCTGCAGCCACCCCATGGCGAAAAGCAGGATGGCGATCAGATAGAACAGCAGCTCGATCTGGAGCGTCCAGTAAAGTTCGATCACATGCGGCGCGCGAAAGAGGGATTGGGCCATGGTGAGATTGGCAAGGATCATGCCGGGCGTGGCGCTCCGGCCCTCGAGCGGAAACAGCACGAGAAGCCCCAGGAGCAGCGACAGCCAGTAGGCGGGATAAAGCCGGAAAAACCGCCCGATCAGAAACTGGCGGATCGGCCGGGGTCCTGGCTTCATCAGCGAAAAGGGAATGACGAAGCCGGATACGGCGAAGAACAGAATGACGGAGATCTTGCCGACGTCGATCCAGTCCCGTCCAAGCAGGAAAAGAAAGCTTTCCGCCGGCCAGGAAGGCATGTCCCGCAACCAGACCCGCTCTGCCGAATGATAATAGACCACGCCGAGTGCCGCGAGGCCGCGGATGGAATCGATATATTGCCAGCGCTCGTCATTGAAAGACATTCAGAAATCCGTGATATTGATATAACTAATAAGCATTTAATAACAAGGATATGGGACGAATGATGAAGAAAGTGTTCCTGCCGCGCGGGGCTGCGTTGTGAAGGCTTGGAGGCCTGCGGAAGATCGGGCGGCCCGGAGCGTCATGTGCCCTGCTGCTTCGCCCCTCAGGGACTTCAAGTCGTCTGACAGGCCCTCGGTGTTGAGGCAGTGGAACCTGGAGAAGCGGTCCGGCGCAGGACTTCGACAGGGCGCTCCTTCCGGCCATTCAAGCCCGTTCCAGCATTCACTTATGGATATGAAACCAGAGGCATCGGCGAAATTTCCTCGCCCGAACCGCGACTTGATTGTTGACAAAGGCGGGACCGGTTGTCACTATCTAGTTGTCAGACATCTTACAAAAACGGTGCCATGCCTCCGGGAGGAAATATGGGCAAGATACTGAATGCAATCGCAGCGCTGACGATGATCGCCGCTGCGGGAACGGCACAGGCCGGCGAAACCCTGAACCGGGTGATGGAAAAGAAGGCCATGGTGGTTGCCACCAACAGCGGCTGGCCGCCCCAGAGCTTTCTCGATGACAATAATGAAATGGTCGGCTTCGACATCGATGTCTCGCGCGAGCTCGCCAAACGCCTCGGCGTCGAGGTGAGCTTCGAGACGCCGGACTGGGCGACGCTGACCGGCGGCCACTGGCAGGGCCGCTACGATCTCGGCGTCGGTTCGGTCACGCCGACCAAGGCGCGTGCCCAGGTGATCGATTTCGCCGGCATCTATTATTACAGCCCCTATGTCTACGTGGTCCACAAGGACAGCAAGGCAAAGGGTGTGGAGGATCTGAAGGGCAAGGTGATCGGCGTCGAGACCGCCACCACGTCCGAGGATTTCGTCCGCCGTCAGCTGGAAATCGATGCGCCGGGCCTGCCGCCGATCGAATACAAGCTGGAGCCCGGTGAAATCCGCACCTTTGCCGATTCCATGCTGCCCTTCGACGACCTGCGCCTCGGCGACGGCGTCCGCGTCGATGCGGTGATCGCGCCGGAACAGACGGCACAGAACGCCATCAAGAACGGCTATCCGCTGCGCATCCTCGAAGGCGGCTATGCCTTCCGCGAGCCGCTGGTGGTGATTGCCGAGAAGGGCGATCCGGAATGGACCGCCAAGATCGGCAGCCTGATTGCCGACATGAAGAAGGACGGCACCCTCGCAAGCCTGACCACCAAGTGGTACGGCAAGGACTATAGTGCCGATTGAGGCATCCGGGCGGCGGTTCCTTCGGAAGGGGCCGCCGCCTGCCGTCCTGCCTGAGGGAGCTTTCATGACCTATCCAGATACCTATTACAGCCGCACGCGCGCCGACCGCGCCGAGCGCGCGCCCCTTGCCGCCAGCCTCGACTGCGACACCGTCGTCATCGGCGGCGGGCTTGCGGGCCTGACCACGGCGCTCGAGCTTGCCCGCGGCGGGCAGGCCGTGATCCTTCTCGAAAAGGAAAGCGTCGGCTTCGGGGCCTCGGGCCGCAATGGCGGCTTCGTCAGCCCCGGCTATTCCACCGGCGGCGACGAGATTGCCGCCCGCGCGGGCCGGGAGGCCGCCGCCCACCTCCACCGGCTCTCGATCGAGGGCATGGATTATGTGCGCGACACGATTTCCGCGCTCAAGATCGAGGGCACGAACCCGCAGCCCGGCATTTTGAGCGTGCTGCGCTACGAGGATGGCGACGGGCTGAAGGCCTATGCCGAAAAGCTGGACCGGGATTACGGCTACCGACTGGAATTCCTCGACACGCCGGCATTGCGCGAAAAGCTGCGTTCGAAGCGCTATTTCCAGGCGCTGCGCGACGGCCGCGCCTTCCACATGCATCCGCTGAACTATCTGCGCGGCCTCGCCCGGGAGATCGAGCGGCTGGGCGGGCGGATCTTCGAGGGATCGGAGGTCACGGCCTGCCGCCTCGACGGGGCGGAAAAGATCGTCTCGACGGCGAGGGGCACGGTGAAGGCCCGCCAGGTGGTCTTCACCACCGGCGGCTATACGGGCAGTCTCGACGGCCGGCTGAAGCGCGCCTTCCTGCCGATTGCCACCTATGTGATGCTGACCGAGGAGGCGCCCGACCTGATTTCCCGGGTGATCGCCACCCGCGATGCCATCGGCGACAACCGCCGCGCCGGCGATTATTACCGGCTGGTGGAGGGGGGAAAGCGCATTCTCTGGGGCGGGCGCATCACCACGCGCGCCGCATCGCCGGAAGCGCTCGCCCGCGAGCTGCGGCGTGAAATGGTCGGCACCTATCCTGAACTCGCCGAGCTCAAGACCGAAATCGCCTGGTCCGGCCTGATGGCCTATGCCCGGCATCTCATGCCCCAGATCGGAGAACGGCAGCCGGGCGTGTGGCATTGCACCGCCTTTGGCGGCCACGGCCTCAACACCACGGCCATCGGCGGCAAGGTCGTGGCCGAGGGCATTCTTGGCCAGTCGGATCGCTACCGGCTCTTCAAGCCCTTCGGCCTCGTCTGGGCCGGGGGCATGGCCGGGCTTGCGACCGCCCAACTGACCTACTGGAAATTACAAGTGCAGGACTGGTGGCGCGAGCGCGCCGCCTGATCCCGCACGGGGGACCCCTCACATGCTCGGAAGACTGATACTCACCTATCCCGTGGCGAGCCAGCGCGTCGGCGCTGGCCTGCTCCTCGCCCTTCTGGCGGGCCTGCTCTATTCCATCGGAATCAGCCCCGCCTGGATTGGCCGGCTCTTTCCGGCCACGGCCGGCTGGCTGGCCGAAAATCCCGATGGCGCAGCCGCCCTTTCGGCCGTGGCGATCACCGCCATTCTGGTGGCCAACTGGAAGGCCTTCCGCCTCCTGCCCCGCCGGCAGCAGGTGGTGGCGGTGTGGGTGGAACTCTTCGTCCTGCTCATGCTGTTCTTCTATTCCTTCAACCTTTCCTTCGCCTTCATCGGCAAGAAGATCGGCTTTCTCATCTCGCAGGGTGTCGTCACCACGCTTTACATCTCCGCCATCTCCATCGCGGTGGCCACCTTCATCGCGCTCGCGGGTGCCATCGCGAAACTGTCGAAGAACGGCGTGATCTACGGTCTTGCCACCTTTTATACGTCGCTGTTTCGTGGCCTGCCGCTGCTCATGCAGATCTACATCATCTATCTCGGCCTGCCGCAGATCGGCTATGTGATCAGCGCGGTGCCGGCTGGCATTCTGGCGCTTTCGCTCTGCTACGGCGCCTACATGACGGAAATCTTCCGCGCCGGCATCGAGAGCATTCCGCGCGGCCAGACGGAAGGGGCGACCGCCCTCGGCCTGAGCCCCAACCAGACCATGTTCCTCGTCATCCTGCCCCAGGCCATGCGGGTGATCATTCCGCCGACGGGCAACCAGTTCATCGCCATGCTGAAGGATTCCTCGCTCGTGTCCGTGGTCGGCGTCTGGGAGATCATGTATCTCGCCCGCACCCAGGGCCAGACCGAGTTCCGCCATATCGAAATGCTGATCACCGCCTCGATGATCTACTGGCTGCTGTCGATTTCGCTGGAATTCCTGCAATCCCGCATCGAGGAGCGCTTCGGGCGCTTCAATGCCCGCTGATCAAGCCTTCAAGGATAAAGACCATGCAAGATCCGACCGAACCGGAGATCCGCCTCTCCGGCGTGCACAAGTGGTATGGCCAGTTCCATGCCCTTGACGACATCCGCCTCGATGTGGCGCGCAAGGAGCGCATCGTCATATGCGGGCCCTCGGGCTCCGGCAAATCCACGCTCATCCGCTGCATCAACCGGCTGGAAAGCCACCAGGAAGGAAAGATCGTCGTCGGCGGCGTCGAACTGACCGACAATGAGAAGAATATCGACGGCGTGCGGCGCGAAGTGGGCATGGTCTTCCAGCACTTCAATCTCTTTCCCCACCTGACCATTCTTGAAAACTGCGTTCTCGCCCCCGTCTGGGTCCGGCGGATGGGGCGCCGGCAGGCGACCGAAATCGCCATGCATTTCCTCGAACGGGTGCGGATCGGCGATCAGGCGCACAAGTATCCGGGCCAGCTTTCGGGCGGCCAGCAGCAGCGCGTGGCAATTGCCCGGGCGCTCTGCATGGCGCCCCGGGTCATGCTCTTCGACGAGCCGACCTCGGCGCTCGATCCGGAAATGGTCAAGGAAGTGCTGGATACGATGGTGACGCTGGCCGAAGAAGGCATGACCATGATCTGCGTGACCCATGAAATGGGCTTTGCCCGGCAGGTGGCCGACCGCGTGATCTTCATGGATCGCGGGCGGATCATCGAGGAAGCGCCGCCGGAAGAGTTTTTCGGAAATCCGAAGAGCGACCGCAGCCGGCTGTTTCTCAGCCAGATCCTGCATTGAAACAAGACCCGGGCGGCGCGACCGCCCGGCTCTTCCTTTGCCTCAAAGCGGCAGAAGCGGCTGCGGAAACCCGCCCAGATGGCCGCAGGTCAGCGCCGCCCGGTCCCTTCCCGAAAAGAGGGCGGCCTCCAGCGAGGCGCCCGCCCGGTAGGCGACGAGAAACCCCGCAATGAAACTGTCGCCGGCCCCGGTCGTGTCGACCACCTCCACGGGCGTGATGCCCGCCCTCGCCTCAACCCTTCCGTCGGAGGCGGCCGAGCCCGAGGCGCCCGCCGTCACCACCGCCCGGGCCGCACCGCCGGCAAGCAGGTCCGCCAGCATGGCTTGGATGCGGGCGGGATCGTCACCCGCCGAGCCGAAGGCGACCGAAAGGCCCTCCACACCCAGATGCTCGGGGTCGTTCTGCACGGATATGTCCTGGGAAACGCTCACCCCCGCGGCGGCCAGGGCACGCCGCGTCCGTCCGCCATCCCGGATCCAGCCGATATGGACATGATCCATGGTGAGGAGGGCCGCCATGTCCCTCTCGTCCGGCAGATAGGTGCGGCAGGCGCCGAATTCCTCATGGGCGAAGATGCGGTCGCCGGTCTCGGTCACCACCACATCCGTATAGGCGGTCTGACGATCGGAAAGGATGAGATGGCCGGTCTGCACGCCGTTGGCCTCCAGCGCCTCGCGGGTGCGAAGGCCATCCGGATCGTGGCCGACGGCGCCGAAATAATGGGCCTCATGGCCCATCAGCGAAAGCTGCACCGCGACATTCAGCGCATTGCCGCCGATGAGGGCGCGGGAAACCGGCGGCTGGAAGCGATCCACGCAATTGTCGCCGATGGCGGCGAAGCGAAAACGGGTCATGAAGCCTCCCTCTGGCATTCGAACGGGCAAGCCGCAGCCAATCCCGGGAATGGCTGCGGCCGGATCTATCGCTTTGGGCGTTGAGGCGGGCGGGTTTCTGCCGCGCCCCATCGCCCGGGATGGATCGCTCTCAATAGGCGACGCGCTTGTAATAACGCCTTGTGGTCAGCGGATGGCTGCGCATCACCTCCAGATGGGCACTGATCCGCTCCAGAAGCGTGGCCAGCACGATCGGCGAAGCGAGCCCGCGAACATCCGGCGAAATGCCGGGAAGCGCAACCTCGGCCGTGTCGAGGACGGTGAGCTGATCCGTATAGTTCGCGGCGAATTTTTCCACCCGCTCGGCGAGCGGACGATAGGCATCCTCGCCCTTGAAGAGAATGACGCTCACGCCCTTTTCCACCAGTTCGAGCGTGCCGTGGAAGAAATCCGAGGCATGCACCGGACGGGTGCGGATCCACTGCATCTCCTCCAGAATGCACATGCCGTAATAATAGGCCTCGGGCCAGGCATTCCCGGCCGCGGTGATGATGTGATAGGGCGCGGCTGCAAGAACCCTGGCAAAGGCCTCCGCCTTCGGCTCATAGGCGCGCTTCGCCTCGAGCAGCAGGGCCGGAAGCGTCTTCAGCTCGGCGACGATCCCGTCGTAATTGTCGATTTCGCCGCGATGCTTCTGGATCGACAGGGCGATGAAGAGCGACTGCATGTAGAAGGATTCGCAGGACGTATCGTCTTCGGCGAAATTGACGAAGACATGGTCGCCACCCTTGCCGAGCGGGGTTTCCTCATGGCCGACCAGCGTCAGCACCGTCGCACCGGTTTCCTTGAGCTTGGCGAGGAGGGCGACGCTTTCCTTGGTCGTGCCGGAGAGCGAGGGCATGACGACGATCGACCGGGCCGTCAGATTGGCCGAGCCGGTGAGAATGAGTTCCGCCGTATGGCCTAGAAAGGCCGGAAAACGGGAACGGGCCTGCAGAAGCTGGAAAGCCGGCTGCATCAGGATGGCCGCGCCGCCGGTGCCCAGGAAGAAGATGTTCTCCGCGCCCCGGTCCAGGAGACCTGAAATCACCTGGTCGAAGCGTCGCGCCAGGCTCGCCGCGCCGTTCTGGATCCTGAGAAAGCGTTCTTCGTCGAAATTCAGCATTACGTACCGTCTCCATGGTCATGGTCGAGGCGAAGGGGCACCGGCCGCCGCCGCCATATTCGAACCTATGTTGTAAGACAACTGACATCATGAGTCTTGCTTGTCAAGACTGTCACTTGCGGGGAAGGGCGAAGGGCGCGGCAAAAGGCCCGGGTTTCCGGCGGGGACAATTCAGGGCTGTCTACTTGACCTTTCGACAATCGTCAGACAAGAAGGGAGATCTGACCGGGAAAGAGAGGCCATCTTGGAGGAACCCCTTCGCGACACGCGCACCCTGGTGGTCCAGCTTCGGGACCGGATTGCCGACCTGATCCGTGACGAGGATCTGCAGCCCGGCGCCAAGCTGCCGACCGAGGCGCAGCTGACCACCCGCTTCAAGATTTCGAGGCCCGCGCTGCGCGAGGCGCTGAAACTTTTGGAGCAGGACGGGGTGATCTATGTGGAGCATGGCAAGGGGCGCTTCGTCTCCGCCATGTCGGCGGTGCATGTGGACCGGCCGATCACCGTGTTCGAAAGCGTGACCGACATGGCACGCCAGTATGGATACAGCCCGCGCAACAAGGTCCTCTCCATTTCCGAGGAAGCGCCGACGGCCGAGATCGCCAGCCATCTGCGCCTTCAGGAGGCCGACCGGGTGATCCGCATCGAACGCCTGCGGCTCGAGGGCGACACGCCGATCATGTATTGCATCGATTACGTGCCGCGCAGCCTCATTCCGGCGCGGCTTTACGATATCGACTGGAGCGGTTCGCTGCTCGGCATTCTGGAACTTTATCGGCAGCGCCCCCGCATGTCGGCCGCCTCGGTGACGGCCGTCATGCTGCCGGACGAGGTGATCGAACGCAATGATCTGCGCGATTTCGGGCCGGCGCTGCTGATCACCGAAACCTGCTTCAATGCGGATGGCAAGCCGGTGGTCTATGCGGTCGATTACCATCGCGGCAGCCATTTCACCTTCAGCCTGGTGCGCAAATAGGCTTGCCCCTCAGGGGCGGAGGGCCGTTACAGCCGGAATTCATCCTCCGCCCGGATGAAGGAAACAGGAAGAGGCGTCCCGCGGGCGCCTCTTTTTTCGTTTCGGGGGTCAGGTTTCGGAAAGGCCGAATTCGGCAAGGGCGGCGGCGGCGATGGCAAGGCTCGATGTGAGGCCGGGGCTTTCGATGCCGAGGAGGTGGAGCACACCGGGCGTGCCGTGGAGAGCCGGGCCGGCGATCAGGAAATCCGCATCCGCCTCGCCGGGGCCTGAGAGTTTCGGGCGCACGCCGGCAAAGAGCGGGTGAAGCCGGCGGTCGTGGATGCCCGGCCAGTAGGCGCCGATTGCCCGGGTGAAATGGGCGGCGCGCTCGTCGCCGAGCTGATAGGAGGGCGCATCGATCCATTCCACGTCAGGCCCGAAGCGGGTCTGGCCTTCGAGATCGATCGTCGAATGAATGCCGAGGCCGCCGGGCTCAGGGACGGGATAGACGAGATGCCGGAAGGGGGAGGGGCCCTCCATGCCGAAATAGGTGCCGCGGGCAAAGCGCAGCGTCGGTGCGCGCCAGGCCGTGTCGGTCACGGTCGCCGCCGCAAGCCGTCCCGCGCCATGGCCGGCGGCATTGACGAAGAAGCGGCAGGAGAGCGCATAGGCCTCGCCGGAGGCATCGCGGGTGGCGACGACGAGATCGTCGCCCTCCCGCGTCACGCCGGTCACCTCCGTGTGGAGCGCGATCCCGCCGCCTGCCGCTTCCAGATCGGCAAGCAGGGCGGCGAGGAAGGCAGAGGAATCGAAGATACCCGTCCCCGGCGAGAGGAGGCCGCAATCGGCCGTCACCTCCGCTTCGAGCGCGGCGATTTCGCTTGCGTCGAGCGGCTCGAGATCGGGAACGCCATTGGCGATCGCCCGCCGGTGGATGGCCTCCAGCTGCGGGCGCTGCCCCGCGGCGGCCACGATCAGCTTGCCCGTCAGGCGGTGGGGCAGGGCGCGGGAGCGGAGATAGTCGAGGAGCCGCTGACGGCCTTCCCGGCAGAGCCGCGCCTTCAGCGATCCCGTCGGATAATAGAGGCCCGCATGGATCACCTCGGAATTGCGGGCGCTGGTTTCGAGACCGGGCCGGGCATTCTTCTCGATGACGAGAACGCCAAGCCCTGTCAGGGCGAGGGTCCGCCCGACCGCAAGGCCGATCACGCCGCCGCCCGCCACCACGCAATCGATGAAATCCATGGCCTTTCCGTCCCTGAAAACCGGCCCGTCAGGCCGCGGAATGCCAGCGCAGCTCCGGATCAAGCTTGCCGTCGGCAATATGCCGTTCCAGCGTCTTCAGTCGCACATATTGGGAATTGCGGAAATCCGGTTCGTTGAATTTCATGCGCTCGAAGGTTTCAAGCAGCCGCTCGATCGACTGGTCGATGCTGAGCTGCGGCAGGTGATCGGGCGCAAGCGACTGGAAGAGCGAGAAATCCACCCGGTAGGAGCGGTTGTCGGCGGGCGCATTGGTGTTGATGCTGATCTCGGTGCCCGGCACCTTTCGGGCAACCGCTTCGGCCAGATCCCGGACCTGGTAATTGTTGCGGTCGCTGCCCGCATTGACCGCGAGGAAGGCGCCGCCATTCTCCGCCGGACGGGTGACCGCCCAGAAGATCGCCCGCGCCATGTCCTCCACGTCGATCAGCGGCCGCCAGGGCGTGCCATCGCTCAGGACGGTGATTTCGCCGGCCGTCAGCGCGCAGGCAACGAAATCGTTGAGCACGAGATCGAGCCGGATGCGGTCGGAGGCGCCGCAGGCCGTGGCAAAGCGCAGGCTCGTCACCACCATGTCGCCGAGGTCCAGCTGCTTCAGCCGCTCTTCCGTGCCGATCTTCGAGCGGGCATAGGCGGTCAGCGGATTGGTGGCATCGGTTTCCTTGCGGGCGCCGCCCTCGGCAAAGCCATACATGCTGCAGCTGGAGGCGAAGACGAAGTTCTTCACGCCCGCCTCGGCGGCCATGCAGGCGATCCGCACGCTGGAATCCTGGTTGATCTCTTCGGTCACCTTTTCGAAGCGGTTGCCCATGGGATCGTTGGAGACGGCGGCGAGATGCACCACCGCATCCACCCCTTCGAGCAGCTCGGCCGGGAAATCGCGCACATCGCCGAAGACCTGCCGTTCGAGCAGCGATTCCGGCAGGTTTTCCGCCCCCGTCAGCGAATGGCCGAAGAAGCCGGCATCATAGCCGGTGATCTTCATTCCCGGCATGGCCTTTTTCAGGAAGCGAACCAGAACCGGGCCCACATAACCCATATTGCCTGTGATGAGCACGTGCATGATCGGATAGTCTCCATCGCCCCTTGGGGGCCAGATTGCGAAAAGGAAAAAGGGCTCAGACGCGCTTGAGGAACCCGTCCGGGGCAGCGGTGAAGGCGAGCTTGGTTTCGAGCACCTTGTCATAGTCGAAGAGGAGGGGGTCGCCGTCGGCGGCGGTGCGGCCCTCGTCCGTGAGGCGCTGCATGAAGGCCCAGACGGCGGTCTTCGGATTGTCGCCCTTGCCCCAGGGGCGATGGGCGCAAAGCTCGTCCGGCAGGTCCTCGACGCTCGTATCCCACACCACGCAATAGCTGCCCTTGGAGGTCAGCGGCGCATAGAGTTCGAGCTCTTCCAGCACATGGTCATGGGTATGGTTGGAATCGAGGAAGA
Organism: uncultured Rhizobium sp.; assembly: GCA_945952415.1. Taxonomy (GTDB): domain Bacteria; phylum Pseudomonadota; class Alphaproteobacteria; order Rhizobiales; family Rhizobiaceae; genus Gellertiella. The sequence goes on from CAMFIF010000006.1 coordinate 197,109, forward strand.
TCAGCACCTTCTTGTGGTTGGCCGCCACTTCCTTCACCTGCGCGATCACGTCGGGGGCGATGGAGGAGCCCTCGATCATCGAGATCTTCGACCCGAGCGGATGCGCCTCGATTGCCTGGCGATTATGGGCGCGGATGTCGATGTCGATGCCGAGCACCCGGCGGGGGGCGGCCCTGACGTCGAGAGGGGCACCGCTTTCCATCGCGTCGCAATAGTCGAGAAGGGCGAGCATGGAGGCCGAGAGGATCAGCGAACCGCCATGGGCAATGCCGGTCTCGATGACGAGATCGGGACGCACGGCCCAGATGAGTTCCTGCACCGCATAGAGATCCTGCGGCACCTGGATGACCGGGCGGCCGAGCCAGGTGAAATTGTAGGAATAGAAATAGCGGGAGGCTTCGGCGAGCCAGGTATTGGAAAGTTTCTGGAAGCCGGCATCCTGGCCGATATCGTGAATGCTGCGGGCCACCTGCTGGCGAAATTCTGCGACGGGATCCATGCCTGCTCCTTGCCTTGGCGCTTGTCGGTTCCCATTCCAGGCCGGCCCTGCCGGAGACTGCCGGAGCGGCAGAGCTTGCTCTAGGATGGGAGCCTGATTCGGCGGGGCGAAAACCCCGCTATCCTTGAGGTCCATTCTCCCCCCACCACCTTTCCCGGAGCTTGTCATGAAACATATCTATCCGGCCGCGCGGGGGCCGGAAGAGGTGGCATGCGGTCCGTCGCAGGCCCGCCGTGGCGCCGCCCTTCTCCAGTTTGACGACAGTTTCAAGGGATACATATTCGGC
>CAMFIF010000007.1 GCA_945952415.1 uncultured Rhizobium sp.
GTGTAGCCCAGTTCCCGCAGCGCCTCCACCGTCATGTGGCGGACATTGTCCTCGTCTTCCACCACCAGCACGACCTCATCGCGCATTCGCTCGGCCACCCCTTCCGGTAGCGGATGGGCGGGGTCATGCGCCATGGCCTGGCCCGTGTGGCGAGGGAGATAGAGAAAAACGGTCGTGCCGCGCCCCGGTGCCGACTGAAGGCGGATGTGGCCGCCCGTCTGCTTCACCCAGCCAAAGACCTGACTGAGGCCGAGGCCCGCGCCATTGCCCGGCCCCTTGGTCGTGAAGAAGGGATCGAAAACCCGCTCGATGACCTTGGGGGCCATGCCGATGCCGGTATCGGAGACCGCAATCCTGATATAGTCGCCTGGCCGCACCTCCGGGTGCTCCTTGAGATATTCCGCGTCCAGCTCCGCATTTTCCGCAGAGATGGTCACGAGACCGCCTTCGGGCATGGCATCGCCTGCATTCAGGACCAGATTGAGGATAGCCTGTTCGAGCTGGGCAGGATCGGCAAAGAGCGGCCACAGGCCCTCGGCGATCTTCAGCTCGATCGCGATATCCGGCTCGAGGTGGCGGGCGAGCATCTCGGGCAGGCGCTCGAGATGGGTGGCCGTATCGACGATTTCCGGGCGCAGCGTCTGCCGGCGGGAAAAGGCGAGAAGCCGGCTTGTGAGCGAGGCCGCCCGCTTTGCGCCATCGCGCGCATTGCCGAGAAGGGTCGCCACCTCGTCCGACTGGCCGCGGGCCAACCGCCGTTCTGCAATATCCAGACTGCCGATGATGACGGCGAGCATGTTGTTGAAATCATGGGCAAGGCCGCCCGTCAGCTGGCCGATGGTCTCGATTTTCTGCAGCTCCCGCATCTGGCTCTGGGTAGAGACATGTTCGCTCATCTCCAGTTTCAGCTGTTCGGTGCGCTCTTCCACCATCCGGTCGAACTGGGCGCGAAATTCCAGAAGCTGCCGCTCGTGATCTGCCTTTTCGGCGAGAATGCGCAACAGGCCGTCGATCAGCGCAATCAGGATGATGCCGTTGAGAATGAAGCCGGCAAGGCCGATGACCTGCACCGCGGTAAAGGGCGGCGATCCATCCCAGTAAAGATGAAACTGGACGAGTGCGCAGGAGAGAAAAAGGCTGAGAAGACCCGGGCCTATACCACCGAAAAAGGCTGAAATGACCACCGGAGGCATGAAGAGCAAATAGGGAAAGGGATCGAAATAGTCAGCGGCTGCCAGACGCAAGATGAAGGCTAGGCTCACCGTGACCACGGAAAAGACGAAGCCGAGCATCGAATTCCGGCGCAGGCCGGCAATCAGCAGAAGATCCATCCCCGACACCAGAAAAGATTGATTAAAGATAGCCACCCGTCAACAGAAACACTTCTGATAATGTGTAGTGCGGCAAGAACCGCCGGCAAGATGCGATTTCTTATTTTGAGAGAGGATAGAAGCGCGCGCTTCCGATCCGTTTACCATGGGCGGCTCCGGGCGTGCCGGAACAGGCTTGGCGATCCATGCGTTGACGCGGGGACAGAAACGCGAAGCTGGAGAGAGCCATGAGTTCATCTGCCACGACCACCGATCACAAGACCATTCGCCAGTGGGCGGAGGCCCGCCGGGGGCATCCCGCCAAGGTGAAGACCGACGGCGAGGGCGGTATCCTGCGCATCGATTTCGGCAAGCCAGAAGAAAACCTGGAGAGGATCGACTGGAACGAGTTCTTCGAGATCTTCGATGACCGGAACCTGGCCTTTCTTTACCAGGACCAGACGGCGGATGGCGAAAAGAGCCGTTTCAACAAGTTCCTGACCCGGGAACGCCATTCATGACTCCTGAGGGAGCCCTAGCGCTGGAAAGCGGCTGCAGCCGAATTTCAGCGCTCTTGCCACTGCCACCGGGCCGTTTGATCCCGCCCGGACCAGACCAGGTGAGACGTACGGATTTGCTCCGGCAGGAAAAATCAAGGTCGATCATGGATCGGTGGTTCTCGTCGCGAAGGTGGCGCGGATCTCAATGCAGGAAATAATGCGTGGGTGCCCGCATCTCGTCCGGATTGGGCAGGGGCATGTCTTCCGGGAAGCGCTCCCAGGTGGGTTCTTCGACTGGATAGTCCTCGCCCCACCGCACCGGCGGATTGTCTCGGGGCTTGGGCTCATTGGGTTGGGCTGGGGGTAGCATGACGCATCTCCTTGGTTGCGGCCGGCACCCGACAGTGCGGGCTTTATCGGCTGAGGGCGGTCGCCTCGGGGGATTCACGGTCGGCGCGCACGAGCGCCGCGGTCAGCATCGCCTGCAATTCCTCATGCGAGCGGCCCTTGATGGCATAGGCGGGGTCCGGCTCCACGACTCCGGGGTCTTCCTGGTGGTCCTGGACATTTTCGGTTTCCTGCCGGTAGCGCTCCAGAAGGGTGGCGAAGCGCTCGTCACCCGCCAGCATGGTCATGATCTGGACGAGAAGCTTGCGGTGCGCATTCAGCCTTGCTTCGAGATCTGCGCTCTCCATCAGAGCATGCCCCGGCGGGCGTTGCGGTTGATGGAGAAGGCCGAGGAGCCGTTTGTTTCGCCACGATAGCCCGCGCCAGCCTCGATGGGCGGCAGGCGGTTCAACAGCAGCGACGCAATGAGAAGTCCGATGAACAGCGGGCCGTCCACCAGGATCAGAAGCCAAAGGAATTCGGTCATGGTCCACCTTCCTGAAATGTCTGAACTGTTGCCGGTAAACACCCGGAAGGGAGGTTCGTTCCCATGGAACCGAACGGCGTTTCGCGCGTTTCACGGCGATATCAGCGGAGGAGATTATCGCCATGGAACGACCCGATACGGCCCGTCACAATCTGCAGCTTCACTTCGATTTCCTGAGCAGAAAGGCGCTGCTGTCGGTCAATGGCCGGGGCTATGTTCTGCCGGACCGGTATCCGAACAAGGAGACGGCGGAAGTGGCGGCGCAGAAATTCGCCATGGAGCACCTTGGGCTCGGCAAGGCTGACGAGCAGGCCCGCACCGCCGACCTCGCGATCTGGCTGCACTGAGCCTGTCTGTTTTTCATTTCATACGATAAGGGCCGGCGGAATGGATCCGCCGGCCCTTTTGCATGGATGCCGTATCAGGCCGCCTTGCGTTCGGCCGCAGCATTCAGCGCGGTTTCGGCAAGGGCGGTCAGCGAGGTGTCGGTATTCGACTCTTCCTTCAGCGTCTGCTCGAGAAGTTTTGCCGCATCGTTGTAACCGAGCTGCTTCGCCCAGGCGCAGAGCGTGCCGTAACGGGTAATCTCGTAGTGCTCGACGGCCTGTGCCGACGAAATCAGGCCGGCATCGAGGGCAGGGGAGCCCTTGAATTCTTCCATGATTTCCTCACCCTCGGCGATGATGCCCTGGATGGCTTCGCAGGTCTTGCCCTGGGCGCGCTTGCCGATGATCTCGAACACTTCCCTCAGGCGCTCGACCTGGCCTTCGGTTTCCTCGCGGTGCTTTTCGAAAGCCTGACGGAGCTTTTCCGACTGCGAAGCGCGTGCCATTTTCGGCAGTGCTTTGAGAATCTGCCGTTCGGCGTAGTAAATATCCTTCAGCGTATCGTAAAACAGGTCCTGAAGCATCTTCTGAGCCATTGGTATTCACTCCTCTTGATAGAATTCCTGGGGCCCCCTGCCCAAGAACCGACGAGCCGACCGATGGTTCCGCTTCTGTCATTATTGACGGGGAATTATTCGAATGCGACTTTTAAGAGTGGAATAGTTTCACTCGGTCGTGAAATAACTGATGCGTCATACAAGGGATTCGATAAACATGTGAGGGAACAACGCTGCTTCGCCGCGGATGTTCCCAAGCGACGTGGAGCGGCAGCGCCAGCGAGGCTTGGCCTTCTGGCATGTGGGCTGGCAGTATTCGGATTTCGGTCAGGGTGCTTCCGGCTTTGGGGATTGCAAAGGGGGGCTCCTGTTGAACCAAGTGGGCACATCGGTGCTTCGCGACCGGAAGGCTTTGCCTGCTCTTGCCATCGGCATGGGCGTGGTCTTCTTCGTCGCGATCGTCGGCCTGACGGTGTTGATGGTCTGGCAAAACTACCGCTCTGCCATCAGTGCGGGCGAGGCCCGCGCCCTGTCTTCTGCCCATGTGGTGGCCGCCAATCTCGAATGGATGATCGAGGCGAGCGACCAGGCCCTGCGCCGGATCGATTCCGTGCTTGCGGACAAGCCGATCCAGTCTTCCAGCGATACGGCTGACGACATTGCCCAGGCGGTCAGCGGCCTGCCGGCCGGCTTTCAATATGCGGTCTATGACGAGACGGGCCGGCTCCGGCTCTCCAATATCAGCAATGCTCCGGCCATAGATGTATCGGATCGCAGCTATTTCCAGAAGGTACAGACGACCGACCAGACGGTGATCTCGCCGCAGCTCATGGAGCGGGTCAGCAAGGAGCAGGTCTTCGTCATCGCCCGCCGCATCAAGCGGGAGGGCAAGTTCCATGGGGCTGCCACCATTGCCATCCCGGTCAGCAAGCTCGTGGAATTCTGGAGCAGCATGGGGCTGGGCCCCTATTCCACCATCGGCGTGATCGGTGACGATGGCTGGCTGGTGGCGCGCTATCCGGCCGTCGCCAAAAGCATGCAGCTGAAGAACCTGCCGCTCTTTGCGCCGCCGCTCAAATGGCAGCAGAGCGGCTTTTATCACAGCGATGTCTCGCCCGTGGACCACAAGTCGCGCATTGTCGGCTTCTGGCGTATCAACAAGTGGCCGCTGATTGCACTTGCCGGTATCGAGCGCACGGAAACGCTCGACGTCTTCTGGACGACGCTGAAGCAGGAAGTGGTTTTTGGCCTGCCGATGATCGCGCTGCTTCTCATCGAGGCGGTGTCCATAGCAGCCCTGCTCAGGGCCTATGTGGCCCGAAACAACGAGCTCGAAAAGGCGCTGGAACGCAACAATTTCCTCTTCCGGGAGATCCATCATCGGGTAAAGAACAATCTTCAGGCCGTTTCCGCGCTGGTACGCCTGCAGCCCCTGCCGGATCAGGCGCGCAAGGAGATGGTGAACCGGATTTCGGCGATGATTGCGGTTCACGAGCAGATCTACCAGTCCGACCAGTTCGACCGGCTGGAGGCGGCCCCCTACCTTACCCGGGTGGTGACGGAGATTGCCCGCGCCTATAATCGCGACGTGGACGTGCGTTTCGAGATGCAGGAAATCTTCGTCGACCGCGACCAGGCCCTGCCCATCGGACTGGTGGTCAACGAGGTGGTGTCGAATGCCTTCAAATATGCCTTTGACGGGCGGGAAAGCGGACGGCTCGACGTCCATCTTCAGCAAGTGGATGGGGCAACCGTGCTTACCATCCGCGATGACGGGCCGGGCTTCAACCCGGAGGGCGCGGCGCGGGGCATGGGCAGCAAGCTGATTGCCGGCTTCGTTGCCCAGCTTGGCGGGCGCTATGTATTTACCTCGGAAAATGGTGCCGTCTTCACCATGACGATCCCGCCCGCGGGCTGATGGCGAAGGGCGCCTGCTTTCGGTGCCGCGTCTCCTTGCGAAACGGTGCGGTCGCCCTATCTGGCGAGCGTGGCCGGGTCTCCGGTGAGCCGGCACCCTCTTCGCCTGCGGGCCTTCAAGGGACGGTCTGGCCACCGTCGGCAATGGAAGCGATCAACAGGGGAAAGAAGAAGCCTTGAGCGAGACGGCCACATCCGCACCGGAACCATTGAGCCATACCGAGAGCCGGACGGAGGATGCCCGTCCCTGTGTCGTCAGGCTTGCCGCGGATCATGACTGGGCGTCCACTCCGCTCGGTCCACGGGAAGACTGGCCGCCCCATCTCGTCAATGCGGTCGGGCTGATCCTTCGCTCCTCCGTGCCCATGGTAACGCTCTGGGGCGAAGATGGCGTGATGATCTATAATGACGGCTATGCGGAGATCTGCGGCGGCCGTCATCCGGCAGTCTTCGGGGCGAAGGTGCGCGAAGCCTGGCCGGAAGTGGCCGATTTCAATGAAAACGTGCTGCGGGCCTGTTTCGCGGGCGGGACGCTCGCCTATCGCGACCAGGAAATGATCCTGTTTCGCAACAATGGCATGCCGGAACAGGTTTGGTTCGACCTCGATTATTCCCCGATACCGGATGAAAAAGGCCGCCCTGTCGGCGTGATCGCCATCGTGGTGGAGACGACGAGCAAGGTGCGGGCCGAGCGTCAGGTGAAAAGCCAGGACGAGCGGTTGCGGCAGATGTTCGAGCAGGCGCCGGGTTTCGTCGCAACGCTGGTCGGGCCCGATCACGTGTTCGAAATGGCCAACAATGCCTATCGCGAGCTGATCGACAACCGCCCGATCATCGGCAAGCCGGTGAGCGAGGCCCTGCCCGAGGTGGTGGAGCAGGGGTTCATCGATCTACTCGACCGGGTGCGCAGTTCCGGAACACCCTTTGTCGGACGCGGCGTGCGGGTTCTGCTTAAGCGCCAGGGCGGCGAGCCGGACGAGCGCTTTCTCGATTTCATCTACCAGCCGGTTTTTGCCGAAGACGGGGTGCCGACCGGCATTTTCGTCCAGGGCCATGATGTCACCGAACAGAAGCTGATCGAAGAGGCGCTGCGCGACAGCGAAACCCGCTTCCGGCTGGTGGCGCAGGATGCGCCGGTGATGCTTTGGATGACGGATCATGCCGGGCGCATCACCTTTCTCAACGCCGCCATGCGCCGCTTCTGGGGCATGGGGGACGAGGAGGAGGCGTCTGAGCTTGACTGGGAAGCGCTCATCCATCCCGGCGACATGGACATGGTCCGCGCCCGGGTGAGCGATTCCCGTGCCGGGCTGGATCCTTCCATGATCGAACTGCGCATCCGCCATGCGGATGGCAGCTATCGCCGCCTGCAATGCCGCTCGCAGCCGCGCTATGACAGCAATGGCGAATTCCTCGGCCTGATCGGCGTCAATGTCGACGTGACCGATGTCCGCGCGCAGGAAATCCGCCGCGCAGCGCTGATCGAACTGTCGGACCGGTTCCGGCTTCTCGAGGATCCCGCAGAGATCGCCTTTGCGGCGGCGGAAACGCTCGCGCGGGTGATGAATGTGAGCCGCGCCGGCTATGGCACGATCGATGCCGAACGCGAGACCATCACCATCGACAAGGACTGGAATGCACCCGGCATCAAGAGCCTTGCCGGCACGCTGCAGTTTCGCGATTACGGCACCTATATCGAGGACCTCAAGCGGGGTGAGACCGTCTGTGTTTCCGATGCCTACAAGGACCCCCGCACCTCCAGGAATGCGGATGCGCTGAAGGCGATCAGCGCGCAATCCTTCATCAACATGCCGGTGACCGAGCGGGAAGGCCTGGTGGCGCTCCTCTATCTCAACCACGAGGATGCGCGGGAATGGGCCCCGGACGAGGTGGATTTCATCCGCGACGTGGCGGAGAGGACGCGCGTTGCCTCCGAGCGACGCCGCGCCGAGCAGGAACTCAAGCAGTTTGCCCTGTCGCTCGAGCAGCAGGTGGTGGAGCGGACCGCCGAACTCGACCGAATCTGGCGCAATTCACGCGACCTGCTGGTGGTGCTGAATGCGGATGGGGCGATCCGTTCGGTCAATCCGGCCTGGACCGCAGCGCTCGGCTACAGCCCGCGCGAAGTGCTGGGCGAGGCTTTCCGCAGCTTCCTGTGGGATGATGACGAGACCTCCATGCAGTTTTCGCTTAGCGATGGCGGTCTCAAGCCCTATTTCATCGACCAGGTGATCCGCTTCCGCCACAAGGATGGATCGGTCCGGGCGATCGACTGGCGCATCACCATGGAGGGCCAGCTGCTCTTTGCCTATGGCCGCGACGTGACCGCCGAGCAGGAGCAGGCCGCCGCCCTGGAGCAGGCAGAGTTGCAGCTGCGCCAGGCGCAGAAGATGGAGGCGATTGGCCAGCTCACCGGCGGCATTGCTCATGATTTCAATAACTTGCTGCAGGTTATTTCGGGAAGCCTTCAGCTTCTCACCCGCGAGGTTGCGGGCAATGAACGGGCCAGCCAGCATATCGAGCGGGCGCTGGCAGGCGTGGGGCGCGGATCGAAACTCGCGACCCAGCTTCTCGCATTCGGCCGCCGGCAGCCTCTGGAACCGAAGGTGATCAATATCGGTCGTTTCATCGACAGCCTGGAGGAGCTGCTTCACCGCACCATCGGCGAGGCGATCGAAATCCGCACGGTTCGTGCAGCCGATCTCTGGAACACGCTGGTCGACCCCTCGCAGATCGAGAATGCCATCCTCAATCTGGCGCTCAATGCCCGCGATGCCATGAATGGCGTGGGGCGGCTGACCATCGAGCTTGCCAATGCGGCGGTGGATGCCAGCCAGATCCAGCGCGATCCCGATCTTGCGCCAGGCCAGTATGTGGTGGTTGCGGTTACCGATACGGGCGCCGGCATGCCGCCCGAGATCATGGCACGGGTGTTCGAGCCCTTCTTTTCCACCAAACCGGTGGGCAAGGGCAGTGGCCTCGGCCTCTCGATGGTCTATGGTTTCGTCAAGCAGTCGGGCGGCCATGTGAAGATCTATAGCGAGCTTGGCGTTGGCACCACGGTTCGACTCTATCTGCCCCGGTCCACCGCCGGCGAGGATCGCCTGAACGAGCAGGACATGGGACCGATATCTGGCGGCAAGGAAACCATTCTTGTGGCGGAGGACGATGACGAGGTGCGCTCCACGGTGGTCGCGCTGCTCGGCGAGCTTGGCTATACCGTGCTGAAGGCGCGGGATGCGGAAAGCGCCTGGACGGTGATCGAGAGCGGCATCGATATCGATCTCCTGTTCACCGACGTGGTCATGCCCGGTCCGATGCGCAGCACCGATCTCGCGCGGATGGCGCGGGAGCGCTATCCCGATCTCGGCATTCTGTTCACCTCCGGCTATACGGAAAACTCGATCGTTCATGACGGCCGGCTCGATGCCGGGGTTGAACTGCTCTCGAAGCCCTATAGCCGCGAGGCGCTGGCCCGCCGGATCCGGCAGGTCCTGAATGCCCGCCGGAAAGGGGGCCAGGCGGAGGAAGCGGAAGCGCCGCATTCCGCTGCGCCGCCTTTGCCGGCGCCGTCCCTTGCAAACGTGCCCGAAGCGTCGGCGGCGCCGGCCGCCCTTGCGATCCTGCTGGTGGAGGATGATTTCCTTATCCGCATGAATACGGTCGACATGCTGGAGGAACTCGGCCATCGCGCCACGGAGGCTGCCTCAGCCGAAGAAGCGCTCGATCTTCTCCAGTCGGACCGCTTCGATGTGTTGCTGACCGATATGGGTCTGCCGAAAATGTCCGGCACGGACCTTGCGATCACTGCCCGCGCGATCTTCCCCGAGCTGGGCGTCATCTTTGCAACGGGCCACCAGCATCTGCCCGACGTACCGGGTGGCCGGCGGCCCGTGCTGTTGCCGAAACCCTTCGGTCTTTCGGAACTGGAGGAAGCGCTGGCGCAGGTGATCTAGCCGTTCCCCTGCCCAGGCGGCGCTTCAGGGCGCCGGGAAAAAGGGCAGGGCCTTTTTCAGATCCTCGACGAAACGGGACTGTTCCCGGCGCGCCTCCTCTGGATCGGGCAGGCGAAGCAGGAAGGAGGGGTGTACGGTCACCAGCACGGGAAAGCCGGAGGGGGTGGCAAAGAGCTTGCCGCGGTCCCGCGTGACCCGCACATTGCGCCCGAGAAGCGAGGTGAGTGCCGTTGCTCCCATCGCCACGACGAGGCGGGGCTGGATCAGGCGCAGTTCGGCCGCCAGCCAGTAGGCGCAGCGCTGGATCTCACCGGAATTGGGCTTGGCATGCAGGCGGCGCTTGGCCCGTTCCTCGAACTTGAAGTGCTTGACCGCATTGGTGAGGTAGCAGCGCGAGCGGTCGATGCCGGCTTCGGCAAGACACACATCCAGCTTGTGGCCCGCCGGTCCCACGAAGGGCCTTCCTGCCACATCCTCCTTGTCGCCCGGCTGCTCGCCGACCATGACGACGGGGGCATCCATCGGCCCTTCGCCGAAGACGACCTGGGTTGCGTTCCTGTAGAGATCGCAGCGCTCACAGGCATGAGCCTGCTGATGCAGGCTCTCCAGCGTATCGCCGCTTGCCTGCGGTCCAGCCAGCGCCGGACCGCGGTGAAATATGCCCGAGGACATGTCGATCCTCCTTTTATCCTGTCGTTCCTCCATGCCGGTGTCCGGCTCGCGCGTGCCTGCCGGATCGTCTCAGGGCACCTGATCCTCCGTGAGGGGCTTGAGCGCCACGACGATGCCGGGGCCTGGCATGTCGCCATAGAGGGCGCCATGTTCGGAACCGGCGGCGGTCTGCGCGTAGATGATCTCCCCTTCTGCGGCGGGAAGGGCGACCGGGTTTTCCGTGAGGTTCATGCGCAGGGCGAGAAGGCCGTGTGGAAAGCGCCAGTCGACGGCAACTTGTCCTTGCGGAAGGGGATGGGCGACGCCCGCCACGGGTGCGCTACCCGCAAGAAGCGGGGCGACGTGTTTGCGGCGGATATCGGCAAGCGCCCTAAGCCTCAGACGCGCCTTGCGACCCTCGTCGGTATCGGCCTTCGCCCAGTTAATCTTGGACTGCCGGAAGGTGCTTTCCGCCATGGGATCGGGCAGGTCGGCCAGCGTCTTTCCTTCCGGCATGCCGCCGAAGTTTTCCGCCTCGTTCACTCGGCCGCGCTGCATGGCAAGCGCAAGCTCGCCCTCGAAATCAGCGAAGAAGCAGAAGGGTTGGGTATCGTTGAAATCCTCCCCCTGGAACAGCATGGGTGTCTGGGGGATCAGCATCAGCATGGCGGTCAGCACTTCCATGAGATCCGGCGAAATCAGCGTGTTCAGCCGGTCGCCGAAGGCTCGATTGCCGATCTGGTCATGGTTCTGCAGATAGTTCACATAGACATTGGGTGGCACCGTATGGGCCGTTTCGGACGGGTCTTCCGAAAAGACGAAGCCTTCGGCGACCGCACGGCAGAGATTGCCCCAAAGGTTCTCGTCGAAGCGCTTGTAATGGCCGCGGGCCTCGCCGGTGGTCAGCACATGGATGCAGTGATGCAGGCTGTCGCTCCAGGTGGCGGTGAAGACTTCGGGCGCGCCCGTCGGCGAGCGGCGCAGCAGCGAGCGCAGGCCGCGCTGATCCTCGGCGATCAGGTGAATGTGCCGGCGGGAGAAGCGGTGCCTGAGGTCTGCCGTCAGCTCCTCGAGAAAATGCACCTCGCTCTCGTCCCTGATCTGCTCCGTCGCATCGAAACGCAGGCCATCCAGCCGGTATTCGCCGAGCCACATGGCGGCATTGTCGGCGAAATAGCGGCGCACGGCTTGGTTGTGAAAATCGATCGAGGCGCCCCAGGGCGTCGGGTCGTCGGCCCGGAAGAAGGAGGAGGCGTAGGAGTGAAGATAGTTTCCCTCCGGCCCGAAGTGGTTATAGACCACATCAAGGAACACTATGAGGCCGAGCCCATGGGCGGCATCGATGAGCGCCTTCATGTCATCGGGCGAGCCATAGGCGGAATGGGGGGCATAATGCAGCACCCCGTCATAGCCCCAGCCTCGATTGCCGCGGAACTGCGCCACCGGCATGATCTCGATGGCGGTGATGCCGGTCTCCGCGAGCTCGGGCAGTTTTTCGATGGCGGCGCGGAAGGTGCCCTCAGGCGTAAAGGTGCCGACGTGCAGCTCCAGAATGACCGCCTCTTCCCAGGGGCGGCCGCGGAAATCCACGTTTTTCCAGGTATATGCGTCCGGGTCCACCAGCAGGGAGGGACCGTTTACATCGCCAGCCTGCGCCCGTGACGCGGGGTCGGGAACCACTCGGCTGTCGGGCAGGCGGAAGCTGTAGCTTTCGCCCGGCTCCATGCCGGCAATGGTGAGATGGTGCCAGCCGTCTTCGCTTCTGGTCATCGGCAGGTCGGCAAAACGCGTGACGAGCTTGATATCGGGCGCATCGGGCGCCCAGAGGCTGAATTCGACGCCCCCACCGGGAAGCCGGCGCGGGCCCCACCCCTTTGCAGCCGGTTCCGTCACGGCATCGGTACCCTGTGTCATGTCCATTCCTGTTCCCTTCGATCAACGCGGAAGGAACTTTACGAGGGTCTCAAAGGTTCCGAACGGATGGCAAAAAGTCCTGCACCTCCTGATTGTTAGAGAGGCGCCGGAAGGGGAACCATTCGGCGCACCGGGCGTTTCTCCTGCACACGTCGCGCCGGCTTTGCCGGCCCTTTTCTTCAGGACATGGATAGACGACATCATGACATCCAAGCCAGCACTGCTGACCGAAACCTGCCTCGCCTTCGTCCTTGCGGGCGGACGCGGCAGCCGCCTGCACGAATTGACGGACCGGGACTGCAAGCCGGCCATTCCCTTTGCGGGGTCTTCGCGCATTGTCGATTTCGTAATGGCCAATGTGCTGAATTCCGGTATCCGCCAGGCCTTCGTGGCCACCCAGTACCAGCCGGACCGGCTCGTCAGCCACCTGCGCAACCGTTGGGAGCCGCGCTTTGCAGCGGTGGATGGCATGGCCGCCTGCCTCGGCAGCGGTACGGAGATCGAGAGCGAGGGCTATCGCGGCACGGCGGATGCGATCTACCGTAACATCGCCCGCATCGACCGGCTGAAGCCGCGCCATGTGCTGGTGCTGGCCGCCGACCATGTCTACCAGATGGATTACCGGCCGATGCTGGAGCGCCATGTGGAAACGGGCGCCGACATCACCATTGCCGCCGATATCGTGCCGCGCCATGAGGCGCGATCCTTCGGCGTCATCGCTGCCGATCAGCGCGGCCAGGTGCTGGGCTTTCAGGAGAAGCCCGCCGACCCGGCCGGGCTTCCGGAGGATCCCGAGCGCGCACTTGCCAGCATGGGCATCTATGTCTTCGACTGGGTACGGCTTCGCCGGGTGCTCATCCAGGATGCAGCGAACGAGCTGTCCTCCCATGATTTCGGCAAGGATATCGTGCCTGCGATGGCGGCGCGTGGCCATGCCTATGTATACCGCTTTTCCGCACCGCATGCGGAGGCGCGGTCCTATTGGCGGGATGTCGGCACCATCGACGCGCTCCACACCGCCCATATGGACCTTGCCGACGGCGAATCGGCGCTCGATCTCGACCATTGGCCGCTTCATGCGGGCTGGATCGGCAGCCGCTGCGAAGTGGCGGGCCCCGGCCGCCCGTGCCTCATCTATCCCGGTTCGGAAGCCGTGGGCGCCTATCTCGATGCCTCGTCGGTGGCCCCGCTCGTCAATATCGCGCCGGGTGCGCATCTGCAAAAGTCTGTTGTCATGCAGGGCGCTTCCCTTGGTGCGCATGTGCGGCTGAAGAATGCCATCATCGCCCCGAACACCCGCATCGACGGGCCGCTGGTTGCCGGTTTCGATCCTGATGAGGACGAAAACTGGTTCCGCCGCAGCGCCGGCGGCGTGCTTCTCATCGACCAAACGATGATCGATCGCTGGATGCGCGAAAAGCGCCGGCCGCGGCATGGCTGGCGGGCTGCCCAGGATTACAAGCCGGTCGGGCCTGAACGGCCGACCCGCCTTCAGGAACTTCTCACCTTATCCAAACCGCAATGAACGGACGTTCCATGAGCTTTGCATTTTCCGAACTGGATTTCCTCAAGCCGGAACTCGGCGCCGAATATACCGGGGAGGGGACCCATTTCGCGGTTTTCTCCGCCCATGCGGAACAGGTGGAGCTGTGCCTATTCACGGAAGACGGGCGGCAGGAGATTGCCCGGCTGCCGCTTCCCAAGCGCGAAGGCGACATCTGGTCCGGCTTCATTGCCGGGGTTGGGCCCGGCACGGTTTACGGTTATCGGGCGCATGGTCCCTATGCACCGTCCGAAGGCCATCGCTTCAACCCGAACAAACTGCTGCTCGACCCCTATGCCAAGCAGGTGCTGGGCGAGCTGACCTGGGACGATGCGCTTTACGGCTACACGATCGGCTCAGCCGAAGGAGACCTGAGCTTCGACGAGCGGGACAGCGCTCCCTTTATGATCAAGGGCGTGGTGCAGGACCCCGCCTTCGACTGGGACGGGGACGAGGCGATCCGCCGTCCATGGACGGACACCATCATTTATGAGACCCATATTCGCGGCATGACCATGCTGCATCCTGACGTGCCGGACGAACTGCGCGGCACGTTTCTCGGCATGGCGAGCGATCCTATCGTCGATCATCTGGTGAAGCTCGGCGTTTCGGCGGTGGAGCTGCTGCCGATACAGTATTTTGTCGATGACCGTTACCTGACGGAAAAAGGCCTGCGGAACTATTGGGGTTACCAGACACTCGGCTTCTTCGCCCCCCAGCCGCGCTTCCTGTCGCGCAACCGAATCCAGGAATTCAAGACCATGGTGAAACGCTTCCATGCCGCCGGCATCGAGGTGATCATGGATGTGGTCTATAACCATACGGCGGAGGGCAACCATCTCGGCCCGACGCTCTCCTTCCGTGGTCTCGATAACCGCAACTATTACCGGCTATCCGAGGACGATCCCCGCCATACCTATGACACGACGGGCACGGGCAATTCGCTGAACACAGCACACCCCATGGTGATGCGCATGGTGCTGGACAGCCTGCGCTACTGGGTGAATGCCATGCATGTGGATGGATTCCGCTTCGACCTGGCAAGCACGCTTGGCCGGGAACAGGACGGTTTCGAGCGCGAGGGGCGCTTCCTCGACGCAATCAGGCAGGATCCGATCCTGGCGGGAGTGAAGCTGATTGCCGAGCCCTGGGATGTAGGCCATGGCGGCTATCAGGTGGGCGGCTTTCCCCATCCATTCCGCGAGTGGAATGACAAGTATCGCGACGATGTGCGCCGCTTCTGGCGGAAAGACCCGGGCATGCTCAGCGACATCTCCGAGCGGCTCGTGGGTTCGCCTGTCCAGTTCAACCATTCGGACCGCAATGCCACGTCCTCGGTCAATCTTCTCTCCGCCCATGACGGCTTCACGCTGATGGATACGGTGAGCTACAACGACAAGCACAATGAGGCGAATGGCGAAGGCAACCAGGATGGCCATTCCAACAACTGTTCGGACAATATGGGTGCGGAAGGGCAGACGGAAGATGGGTTCATTCTCTCGGCGCGGGCGCGTCGCCGCCGCGCCATGATGCTGACGCTTCTTTCCAGCCAGGGCGTGCCGATGATCCTCGGCGGCGACGAGCTGGGCAACAGCCAGGGCGGCAACAATAATGCCTATTGCCAGGACAATGAGACCGGCTGGATCGACTGGAAGGGCAAGGACGATCCGTTCCTTGCCTTCTGCCAGAAGGCCGTGGCGTTCCGAAAAGCCAATCCCTGCCTGCGTCAGGAGCCGTTCCTGATCGGCGAAGTTGATGAGGAACAGCATTTCGAACTCGTCTGGTTCGCTCCCGACGGCACGCCGATGCGGGAGGAGAACTGGAACGATGGGGAATTGCGAGTGCTTGGCATGTTCGTCTGCCGACGCCGGGTGGTCGGCGATCAGGAGACGGGCAATTGCCTCCTGCTGGTGCTGAATGCGGGCGGCGATTGCGCCTTCACGCTTCCGTCCATCAATGGCGTCGAGGCCTGGGACAGGGTAGCCGATACGGGTGCCGAGGACAGCTTCGCCACCCATCCCGCCGAAGAAACGGCGATGGTTTACGAGGCGAGCCTCGCCATCTTCAAGCCGCGTGGCTGCGATTGAAGCGGCGGGGCTGTTCCAGAGAGATAGAAAAAGGCCGGGTTCGCTCACGACCCGGCCTTCTTTCATTCAAGGGAGGAAAGGCGCTCGTCAGAGCGCCTGGTAGTCCTTTTCCTCGTAGACGGAGTTGCGCGAGGAGCGGCGCTTCGTCTTGTTTTCCTGCGACTGGCCGAGAATGGCGGTGTCGGATTTCGCCTGACGCTTGGCGGAGGGGGCGGGCCCGAGTTGGGGCGCCGGTTCTTCCTGGGTGTCCGACTGGAGATATTCCGGCGGAATTCCCTCGTCGCGCTGGCTTTCCTGCACATGGCCGGGCAGGGCGGACCGCTCCAGTTCCTCCCATTCGACGCTGGCCTGTTGCCAGTGTTCCTGATCGCGGCCGTGCTCACGGCCATTCTGCTCCCAGAGGGCATAGGCCCGGTTGTTGATCCATTCGTCTCGCGAATTGCTCATCAGAATCTTCCCTTCTCGGCCGTCAGACCGCGGTTCGATTTCACATTTTCGGGCAGTCCCGGTTTGCCATGGAGGGGCAGCACCACCGGGGGGGTGGATACGCACGAGGTATCAACGAGCGGTGCGGGCATTTGGTTCCCGCCCGCAACCGCTCCTTAACAGGGCCGCTTAGCGCAGCAGGCTCTGGCCGCCATCGATGAAGATCACGCTTCCGGTCACATGGCGCGCTTCATCTCCGGCGAGAACAGCGATCATGTCAGCCACATCTTCCGGACGTCCCTTGCTGCCGGCCGTGATCGGGATGTCGCCCGCCGGCCATTCAACGGGAATTTCCGTCTCCTCGCGCTCGCGGATTTCCGTGCTGTCCTCGATGTCGGTGTCTATCGCGCCCGGGCAGACGGCATTGACGCGGATCTGATGCTTGCCCAGTTCAAGGGCCAGCTGTTTCGTCATCGCCACCTGTGCCGCCTTGGTGGCGGCATAGGCGGTGGCACCCGGCGTGGTGAAGGTCCTGACACCATTGATCGAGGAAACGAGGATCACCGATCCGCCGCCGCCGCGCTTCAGGAAGGGAACCGTATGATGGAGGGTGAGGTAGGAGCCGCGCAAATTCACGGCAATCGTTCTGTCCCACTCTTCCGGAGCAAGATCGTCGATGGGGGCCCAGACGCCATTGATGCCGGCATTGACGACAACGATGTCGATCGTGCCCTTTTCGTGCAAAAGCCAGCGGGCGGCATCGGCCATGGCACCGCTATCCGTGACGTCGGCCACCAGCGCCACCGCCTTGCCGCCGGATTCGGCAATCTCCTCGCAGACCTCGATCACCTCTTCCTGGGTACGGGAGAGCACGCCTACCGTCGCGCCGCGGGCGGCAAGCGCCGCGGCGGCCGCGCGGCCTATTCCGGAGCCGGCACCGGTGACGAGAGCCACCTTTCCAGAGAGCGGCAGGCTTGCCTTGATGGTGGACCGGCGTGTTGACATGGTGACCCTTTCCCAGTGCTTTTCCCAGCCCATTGCAACACCGTGACCGGACACCTGGTTCCGGCCTTCGCCCCCACCTCTTTTCCTCCGGTAAATTTCGCGTGTTCGCGGGAACGTGCCGCCTCCCCGTTGCGTTTTCCACAGTTCACTAAAAGGAGGGTTTCATGGTTCTCATTCTGCCGGAAGTGCAATCGGAGCCATTCGGCCCGAAAGGAGCGGCAGCGGCCGGTCTCGTGGCTGCGATCCGCGCGGCACTGCTTGCCGAATGCGGCGAAGAAGCGGACGCCGTCACGGTTCGCCTGCTCGGCACCTATATCATCCTCGAAGGGCTTGTGCCCAACGAGGATGCGGTTTGGCGCATCCGCACCATCGCGGAGGAAATTGCCGGGGCAGGCTCCGTCCAGGCACGGCTGTTTCGCCAGTAGCCAGCCCTCAGGTAGGCCGGCCAGATGAAGGGCGGTCCCGCCCTTCATCGAAAAATGATCATCAGGGTGTGTTATCCGGCGGTGTGCCGCTGCCCGTGGACGAGGCCTGCGGCGAGCGCTGCACGTCCGGCTGGGGCGTCTGATGGGTGTTGGTGGCGTTCGGACTATCCACAGTCGGCACTTCGTCACCGGGATTGGCGGTGTTCTGGTCCGTCGTCACCTGCGCCGGCTGCGGATCGTCGGGAAGCGTCTGGCCCCAGAATTCCACCGCGGCCCAGCCCAGGAAGGCCAGGGCGAGACCGACGATCAGAACGCCAAGGACCGGGCGGCCCAGACGACCCTGACGCGCCTCGCGGGCGGCAAAATCGCGGTCATCGAGTTCCGCGGGATCATCGGGATCGCGGTCGATGAGAGTGTTGGGCGGGTTCTGCATGTTGGTGCGCATGTCGATACTCCTGTTAGAGCCACCATCTCTCAACGATGCGGGGCCGCAATGGTTCCTTTTTCGGGGTTTTCAGCCCTTTCCGGCAAAAAGAGTAAGCCGTGGGGAACTAATCCCGCCGCCAGCCGTTGATGAAGCGAGCAAGCCGGTTGGGATGTGAGGAGATGTTCCAAATCGTCGTACGTCGGCACCCGGCATGTTCGCCCCCAGCGACCCTAGAGACAACTGCGCCCCTGCCCAGGGGCGCTTTTTTTATGCCAGTTCCTCTATTGCCGGAGACCACGCCATGGCACCCAGACCCTTCTGGAAAGGCTATCTGAAGCTCACCCTCGTTACCTGCCCCGTCGCGATGATGCCGGCGGTTTCGGAGGCGGAGAAGATCCGCTTCCGCACCATGAACCGCCGGACGGGCAATCCCGTCGCCGCGCGCTATGTGGACAGTGTCAGCGGCAAGGTCGTCGAGGAAGACGACCAGGTGAAGGGTTACGAGCATGCCGAGGACAAATATGTGATCCTCGAAGAGGAGGAGATCGATGCCGTGGCGCTCGAAAGCACCCGGACCATCGATATCGATCTCTTCGTCGAGGCGGATTCCATCTCGCCGCTCTTCCTCGACCGGGCCCATTATCTGATGCCTGACGACGAGGTGGGCGAGGAGGCCTTTTCGGTAATCCGGCAAGCCATGGAGGAGACGAGCATGGTGGGCATTGCCCGGCTGGTGCTCTATCGCCGCGAGCGGGCCGTGCTGGTAGAGCCGCGCGGGAAGGGCATGGTGGTGTGGACGCTGCGTTACGGCGACGAGGTGCGTCCGCCAGCCGATTACTTCGGCGATTTCGAGAAAGAAAAGGCAAAGAAGGCGGACAGGGACCGGCTGAAGAAACTGCTGACCAAAACCGACCGGGAGTGGGACCCTGACGAGATCGACGACCCGGTGGACGAGCGTCTTCGCGAGATCATAGCGGAACACCGCAAGAAGCGGCGCAAGGCGGCACCCCGGATAAACGAGAAGGCCCGCGAAAGCGCCGACCGCGGCAATGTGGTCGATATCATGGATGCGCTGCGCCAGAGCCTCAAGAAGGAAAAGAGCGACAGGGGCCGCTGACGGTCCCGCCCGCTCTCTCTCAGTCGGGCAGGGGGCGGGCGCTCTTGCGGAAGGCGCTCCAGGGATCTTCCGGCAGCGCGTCGATCCTTGCCCGGGCGTTCCTGATGGTGAAGTGCTTGGGGCCGATGGCGGGGCTGAGCTCATCCCAGGCGAGGGGCATGGAAACGGGCGCACCGGCGCGGGCTCGCGGCGAATAGGGGGCCACTGCCGTCATGCCGCGCTGGTTGCGCAGATAGTCAACAAAGATCTTGCCCGTCCGCTTTGCCTTGGTGATGGTCGAAACGTATTTTCCCGGTTCGTCATGGGCCATCCGTTCGGCGATCGCTTTGGTAAAGGCCTTGACCGCGTCCCAGCCTGCTGCGGGTTTGAGGGGTGCGACCACATGCAGTCCCTTGCCGCCCGATGTCTTGACGAAGGCGACGAGGCCCTCCTCCTCCAGAAGGGCGCGGGCGCGATTGGCGCCTTCCAGCACATCCTCCCAGCCGGTATCCTCGCCCGGATCGAGATCGAGCGTCAGCAGATCGGGCCTCTCGATATCCTTGACCGTCGAGCCCCAGGGGTGAATTTCCAGCGCTGCCGACTGGGCGAGCGCCACGACACCCTTTTCGTTGGCGATGGAGAGAAGCTGGTCGCCTTCGGGGTCCTCGGGATCGGCGACGCTCCTTATCGCCGGCCGCATGCCGCGCCAGCCGTGCTTCTGGAAGAAGCGCTCACCTGAAATGCCTTCCGGACAGCGCAGGAGGGCCAGCGGCCGCTCGGCAATGAAAGGTTTCATCAGCGGCCACATGTCGAGATAATATTCGGCAAGCCCCAGCTTGGTGACGCCCGCGTCCGGCCAGTAGAGGCGGTCCGGATGGGTGAGGCCCTTCAGAATGGCCGGGCTTGCGGGGCTGGTTTCCTCTGCCATGCTCGTCTCCTTGGCCTCGGGTCGGGCTTCGCGGGTGACCTCGCGGGCGGGCTTGTCCTCGCGCAGGCCCTGGAAGGAAGCATGGCGCAGATGGCCATCCGCCGTCCAGGCGCCGAATTCCACTTCGGCAACGAGATCCGGCCGGACATAGCGCGCTTCGCGGGCTTCCACGGATGTGAGCTTCTTCGAAAAGGGCGAGTGATCCGAACGCAAGGGCTGAAGCCGCTGGAACAGCGCCTCTGCCGTCTGGCGGGTGAAGCCGGTTCCCACCTTGCCGACATGCACGAAGGTTTCGCCTTCGAAATAGCCGAGCAGCAGCGCACCGATCGCCCGCCGTGACACGCTGGAGGGCACATAGCCGCCGATGACGAATTCCTGCCGCGCCGAACATTTGGACTTGATCCAGTCGGCGGACCGGCCGCTTCGATAGGGCTGGTCCTTGCGTTTGGACACGATGCCTTCCAGCCCGAGACGGCAGGCATGGGCGAGAACCTCGGCGCCCGGCTGGTCGAAATCTCCGCTGAAGCGCAGGACCGGATCCTGCGCCGGGATGAGGCTTGCGAGCAGCGCTTTCCGTTCGGCCAGCGGCTTCTTCGTCAGGTCGTGCCCGCCGGCGTACAGAAGATCGAAGGCATAGAAGCGGAAGCGGTCGGTGCGATCGTCGGAAAGATCGGCCTGAAGCGCGGAAAAATCGGAAATGCCCGCTTCGCCCTCCACCACAAGCTCGCCATCGATCAGGCAGGGCTGGGCGCCGAGGCGCAGAAAGGCCTCGCGGACGGTCTCGCCGAAGCGGGACGTCCAGTCGAGCCCGGTGCGGGTCAGGAGCTTCAGCTCTCCTGCCTCGATGCGGGCAAGAAGCCGGTATCCGTCGAACTTGATCTCATGCAGATAATCCTCGCCCGGCGGCGGGCTGGAGGCGAGCGTGGCCAATTGCGGCTCGATGAAATCGGGAAGCTTCGTCTTCCGTCCCTTGAGCGCGAGGGGCGGGGCGGGCTCAGGATCGGGCGCCCGCTCTTCCCTCTCCTCCGGCTTTTCCGCCGTTTTCGTCTTGCGGGCCTTGGGCTCGGCCTTCGCCTTCGTCTTGCGCAGGGCATGCCCTTGCCGGGAGGACCAGCCCGGGGCTTCGCCGGCGATATCGGCCAGATCGCGCCCTGTTTTCACCGAAAGCGGGTGATTTTCGAGGAAGCGGCCGGCATCGCCCGGCTCCGCCACCTCGTCGTCGCCCTTGATCAGCAGCCAGTTTTCCCGCTTGTCGCGGGGCCGGCGGTGCATGCGCACCAGATGCCAGCGGCCGGTGAGCTTCTCGCCATGCAGCAGGAATTCCATGTGGCCCTTCTGATAGGCCTTGTGCGGATCGCCTATCGGCTCCCATTCGCCTCGGTCCCACAGCAGAACCGTGCCGCCGCCATATTCACCCTTGGGGATCGTGCCTTCGAAATCGCCATAGTCGAGCGGATGGTCTTCCACATGGACAGCAAGGCGCTTGTCCTCGGGGTCGAGGCTCGGGCCCCGGGTCACGGCCCAGCTTTTCAGCACGCCATCCATTTCCAGCCGGAAATCGTAATGCAGGCGGGTGGCATCGTGCTTCTGGATGCAGAAGCTGTGGCCGGTCCGCCTGGCCTTTCGCCCGCGCGGCTCGGCGGTGGAGCCAAAATGGCGCTTGGCCCTGTAGGTTTCGAGAGAGCCGGCCATGGGTCAGCCCGCCTTTCGCTTGTGGGGCGCGGCGGGCTTCTTCCGCGCCCGCTTCTGCTTCGGCTTGTCGCCAAGCTTCGCTCCCTCGCGCAGGGCTTCCAGCAGGTTGACGACCTTGCCGCGCTCCGGCTCCGGCGGCTTGCGGATCTTGCGGCCGGCCAGCTTGGCCTTGACCACCTCGGCCAGCGCTTCCTCGTAGCGATCGTCGAATTCCTCCGGGTCGAAGTCGCCGGTGCGGGAATGGATGATGTGGCTTGCGAGGTCGAGCATTTCCTCCGAAACGTCGATTTCCGGAATCGCTTCAAAGGCCTCTTCGGAAGAGCGGATGTCGCGCGTGAAGTGCAGCGTGGCGGCCACAAGGCCCGATCCTTCCGGCCGGATGACCAGATGGCGGATGCGCCGGAAGAGGACCCCGGTTGCCAGAAGGCATTGTCCGGCAAGCTTCAGCGCATCGCGCAGCGCGATATAATCGGCCGTCGCCTCCTCGCTGGTCGGGAGCAGGAAATAGGGGCGGTCAAGATAGAGCCGGTCGAAATCCGCCGCGTCGATCACGGCATTCAGCTCCAGCCGGTGGTCGTTCTCGGGTGCGGCATGGGCGACCTCGTCGGGGTCGAGCAGCACATATTCGTCGTCGGCGATCTCGAAGCCTTTGGCTTCGTCCGCATCGTCCACGGGCTTTCCCGTTCCGCTGTCCACGAATTCCCGGCTTAGACGATGGCCCGTGCGGCGGTTCAGCATATGGAACATGATGCGGTCGGAGGTGGAGGCGGCCGCATGCAGGGAAAGACCTATTTCCGCTCCTTCGAGGACCAGTTGGCCCTTCCAGCTTGCGCGTGCCTTCATGCCTCTTCCCAGCCTGCTGTTGATCCCTTCCGCAAACGCGCCGGCGCCCCTCCGGTTCCCCGGGCGAAAATTCGCCAGTGCAAGATTTTGCAACACCACGTTAACGCTGTTGGCAGGCCCGTGGCGGTGAAACTCGAAGTCGAGTGGCCGGTTTAACCAGTCTTTCACCCGTATGGTTACATCCTAAACTCATCAAATACGACGGGTCTGCCATGAAGAAAACGTTTCTCCTGCCCTTATTCGCGGCGCTGGCGTCCACGACGCCGCTGAGCGCCTATGCGGCCGACTGGGTGGTGACCAAGGTCAGCCAGCCCTCGAATTACACGGAAGACTTGAAAAACTGGAAGCCCCTGGCCCCTGGTATGACCGTCAAGAACCAGAGCTGGATCAGTACGGGTCCGCGCGGCCGAGTGGTGCTGGAGCGTGCGAAGGACAAGGTCACCTTCCAGCCCAACACGCTTGCGGGCGTGTTCGAACGGGCAGGGGCAGCGATCCATACGGATTTCGCCCAGCAGACCGGCCAGATCCGTCTGGAAATTGATCCGAAGAAGAAGCCGCATCTGGCCGTTCAGACCCCGTTCCTCGCTGCCGTGGTGAAGGGCACCGTCTTTACGGTTACGGTTGAAAAGACCGGTGCGCAGGTGGGTGTCGAGCGCGGCAGGGTCGAGGTGACCGATGCGCTGTCCGGCGAACGCACCGGCGTAAAGGCTGGCCAGCAGGCAAGTGTTGACGATAATCCCGAGACCTCCATGGCGCTTTCGGGCACGAATACGGATTTCGAGCCGGTGGTTTCGACGAAGCCCTTCTCTCCGGCCGTTCCGTCCCAGAGCCCTGCCTCGGCCACATCGGCCGGGACCACCAAGGCGGCACCCGCGACGAATAGCGCCACCAACGAGGATGCGGGGACGGAAGACGGAGGCACGAAGGCCGATACCGGCAAGAACGGCGACGGCAAGGGTTCCGGCAAGGGCGGCGATGGCGCGGGGTCCGGCAAAGGCGGTTCTGGCAAGGGCGGAGACGGCAAGGGTGGCTCCGGAAAAGGCGACGATGGCAAGGATGGAGACGGCAAGGGCGGCTCCGGCAAGGGTGGCGACGGCAAGAGTGGCGACGGCAAGGACGGCTCCGGCAAGGGTGGCGACGGCAAGCACGGGGAGGGCAAGGATACCGGCTCTTCCGGCGGCGGTGACGACTCCGGCGACAAGGGGAAATCCGGCGATGGCGAAAGCAAGGGCCCCGGAAAAGGCGGCGACAGCGACGGAAAATCGGGTAAGGATAAATCCGGCGACGATTCCGGCGATGACGGCGAAAAGGGCAAGGGCGACAGCGGTGGCCGCGACAAGGACAAGGAGAAAGAGGGAGAAAAGGGATCGGACCGCCAGCGCTGACTGGCATTCAAGGTCTTTCCCGTGAACGTGCGCTTTCCCGGTTCTCCTCGACGGACGCTGCTTCTCCTGGTCAGCCTGGCCACCCTTCTGGTGGCCGGCTATATCTTTAACGGGATTTCCCTTATTCACGGTACGGATCTGGCGCTGAGCGAGCGGCGCATGGCGCTTGCGCCCCGCCGGGCGGGCGGCAGCATCGCCTTCATTGCCATCGACAAGAAAAGCCTCGATCATGTGGGCGTCTGGCCCTGGCCGCGCTCCACCTATGCCCGGATGGTCGAGGAACTGGTCAAGGCCGGTGTCCGGGACATTGCCTTCGATATCGACTTCTCCAATCGCTCGACGCCTGTGGAAGACAAGGCCTTTGCCGATGCGCTGGCGGCGGCGGGCGGCGGCGTGATCCTGCCTGCCTTCCTGCAGCAGAGCGGTGCCGAAAGCGCCCGCCAGCAACTGGTGCTTTCCGAGCCGATCCCGGACCTGGCCCAGAATGCGTGGCTCGGCGCCGTCAATGTGGTGCCGAACGAGGATGGGCTGGTGCGCGACATGCCCTATGGCATCGCCACGCCCGGCGGCGTGCTGGCCTCCATTCCCGTGCTGCTTGCCGTGGGGGAGGAGCAGGATACGCAGCGCTTCCCGATCGATTTTGCCATCGAGCCCTCGTCCATTCCCGTCTATTCCGTCGCCTCTCTGCTCGAAGGCAAGCTGGCCGCGGGGGCGCTCGAAGGAAAGTCGGTGCTGATCGGCGCACAGGCCGTCGAGCTCAAGGACTATTTTGCCGTGCCCGTGCGCGGCAATATTCCGGGTCCTGTGGTGCAGATCCTGGCGGCGGAAACGCTGATGCAGGGCCGGGTGCTAAGGGAGCTCAATCCGGGCTATGTCGCGCTTGCGGCGCTGGCGGCGATTGCCTTCTTCGTCCGGGTCCGGCCTCGGCGGCTGACCGGCCAGTATCTGGTGCTTGCCGCCATCTCGCTCGCTTTCGAAGCGGTCGCCTTTCTGCTTTACCGCGCCTACGCGATCCACGTGCCGACGGCGGGCGTTCATGGGGCGATGGCCGTTATCGCTTTTTCGCGGACCGTGCTGGAGCTTGACGTGCGCGGCTGGCTGCTGCGCATGGCGGCCATCGAAAACCGCAACACGCGGCAGATCCTCGAGCAGGTGATCAACGACAATTCGGATGCGATCCTCGTTGCCGACGAGAATGGTTCGGTACTCGAGATGAACGGCCGGGTGAAGGATCTCTTCCGTTCCGGACGGGCTGGCATCGGCGCCCCGATGGAGGCGATCCTGCCCGAGCGGCTGGTGCATGAGGCGAGGGGTCTCTTTTCCCGGCTGAAGGCGGGGGAGGAGGTGCAGCCGCTGACGCGCGAGATCGTGCTGAGCTTTCCCGCCGGGCTGCGCTGCATCGAATATTCGGTGACGCCGTCGCGGATCGAAAGGCCGGAAGGGCTTGCCTTCATCATCTGCTTTGCCGCGCGTGACGTGACCGAGAAGCGCCAGCAGCAGGAGGCGCTCGACCGCCTGTCGCGCTTCGACCAGCTGACGGGCGCGCTGCGGCAGACGGAATTTCTGGAGCGGCTCGATCACCTTCTGAAGCTCGCGGAGCGAGACCCCGCGGCCGATGAGGTCGTCACGGTCTATTCCATCAATCTCCATCGCTTCAAGACGATCAACACCACGCTTGGACGGGATCTCGGGGATTCGCTGCTGGTGCTCGTGGCGCGGGCGCTGGAAACGATCGATCCCGGCGTGCTGCTGGTCGGGCGCACGGGGGGCGATTCCTTCTGTCTTGCACGACGCGGATCGCACGATGCGGAAGATGCGGAGCGCTTTGCCGATGCGCTCATTCGCGAGCTTGGGGTGCCCTTCCTCATCGACGGGCATCGCGCCAATGTGGGGCTCCACATCGGCTTTGCGACGGCGGGGCGCAGCCATGCGGTCGATGCGGAGACGCTGCTCGACAATGCGGAATTCGCGCTCGATACATCGCGGGCGATCAACGGATCGGGCTGGTCGCGCTTCGATCCCGCCGCCTCGGACCGCATCGCCCGCTTCCGCGAAATGGAGCAGGAGCTGTGGCGCTCGCTTGAAAAGAACGAAATTTCCGTCACTTATCAGCCGCAGGTGATGCTTGCCGATAACCGGCTGATCGGCGTGGAGGCGCTGGTTCGCTGGCATCATCCGGCGCTCGGGCGGATCTCGCCGGCGGATTTCGTCGAAATCGCGGAAGCCAACGGTTTCGTCGAAAAGCTCGGCCAATGGGTGCTCAAGAAGGCTTGCGCCGATGCGGTTGCCTGGCCCCGGCCGATCAGTGTGGCGGTCAATGTCTCGCCGCTGCAGTTTACCCGCGGGGACGTGGTGCAGGATGTGGCGACGGCGCTTCGCGACAGCGGGCTCGATCCCGCGCGCCTGCAGCTCGAGATCACCGAATCCACCTTCCTCGACCAGTCCGGGGACCTCATCGAGAAGCTGCATGCGCTGAAACGCCTGGGCGTGACGCTGGCGCTCGACGATTTCGGTACCGGCTATTCCTCCTTCGGCTATCTCTCCACCTTTCCGCTCGACAAGCTGAAGCTCGACCAGCTTTTCGTGCGGACGCTCACGGACAGCGCCTCCAGCAAGGCGATCATCCGCTCGGTCCGTTCGCTCTGCCAGGGTCTGGCGATCACGATGATCTGCGAGGGGGTGGAGACCGAGGAGCAGAGACAGTTCCTCATCGATATTGGCTGCGAGCAGGGCCAGGGGTGGCTGTTCGGCAAGCCGCAGGACAATGACGCGATCCGGGCGCTGACGGCGGAAAAGCCTTGATCTTGCGCGGCGGCATCGCAGCCGTCACTCTTGGCCTCCTTGAGGAATCACCTGGCAGCGAGGCGCCCATGACCCCTGAAATCGTTCTAGACTACTGGTTCGGCGCGCTTACCTTCGACGACTGGTTCCGGCAATCGGATGCCATGGACCGGACCGTGACGGAGCGCTTTCGGGAGCTGCATCTGGCACTCGCGCGGCAGTGCACGGGGCGCTGGCTGGACGAGCCGGAGGCGGCGCTCGCCGCGGTCATCGTCTTCGATCAGTTTCCGCGCAACATGTATCGGGGAACGCCGCTCGCCTTTGCCACCGATTGCCTGGGCCTGGCGCTGGCGGAAAGGGCGGTGGCGCAGGGCTTCGACCAGCGGGTGCCGGAGGCCCGACGGGCCTTCTTCTACCTGCCCTTCGAACATAGCGAGCGGCTTGCCGATCAGGACCGTTCGGTTGCGCTCTTCGCCGCGCTGGGCGATCCGGTTTTCCTCGACTATGCGGAGCGGCATCGTGCGGTCATTCGCCAGTTCGGGCGCTTCCCGCATCGCAATGCGATCCTGATGCGGCCGTCGACGGTAGAGGAAGAGGCCTATCTTGCCACGCCGGGCGCCGGTTTTTGAGCGCTCATCGGACGGTGCGCCTTTCTATCGCCGTTCTTTGTGTTAGAGCAGAACCCCTAAAGACTGTTCCGTACCGCAAGGCGGTTCGCAAAAGGGTTTTCTCATGTCTGCGCTTCGGTTCGCACCGAAACATGTCCTCCGTTTTCTGCTGGTGGCGCTCTCTCTCTGCCTGATGCAACCGGCGGGGCGCGTGCTCGCCCAGCAGCCCGCCCCGGCGCCTGTGCCGGCTGCGGCAGGCCCCGCCCAGACGCCCGCCATCGATCCGCTTGCGGCTCTTGCCCAGACCATCGACAAGGCGCGCCGGCAGCTGACCTCGCTCGACGATCTCGCCAGGAAGGGCAATAATGACGATGCCCGGCTGGTCGATCTCAAGGCGAAGGTGGATGACCTCAGCCGCAATGTGCTGAAAAGCACGGTCAACCTGCGCCCGCGGCTGGAGGAAATCGCCAAGCGCCTGACCGAACTCGGCGATCCACCGAAGGACGGCCAGCCGCCCGAGACGCCCGAAGTGACCGGTGAGCGCAACCGCCTGACTGACGAGCGCGGCCGGATCAATGCGATCACGGGCGATGCGGAAAACCTTTCCGCCGATGCGGCAGAGCTTGCCAATGACATTACCGAAATGCGCCGCAAGCTCTTTACCGATACGCTCACGCGCCGCTCGGTCTTCACCTCGGACATGACCGACGAAGCAAGCGCGGCGCTCGGGGAGGAGATGGACAATCTTTCCCGCGCCGTCACCAGCTGGATGAATTTCGTCTGGAGGACGAAGCAGCTGCAGCTGCTGGGCGCGGTGATGCTCTCCATCGTCTCGGCACTGGTGCTGCTTTCCGGCGGCTACCGGATGGTGGGCTTTCTCATCCGCCGGCGCCCGCAGGAACCCGATCCGTCCTATATCAGCCGGCTGTCGGTCGCCTTCTGGTCGACGCTGCTTTCGGCCATGGTGCTCGCCTCCTTCCTCGGGTCCTGCTATTTCTTCCTCGATACGTTCAACGTGCTGAGGCCCGATATTGCGCCCATTCTTTCCGCGGCGCTGAGCTTCATCGGGCTTGTCTATTTCGTCTGGCGGCTGAGCCTCGCGGTCTTTGCGCCCTTCCAGCCGAGCTGGCGCCTCGTGCGCATCTCCAACAGTGGGGCCTTCTGGATCGTTGCTGCGGTGGTGGCGATGACCTTCGTCAATGGTCTCGACTATCTGCTGAGCGCCATCAGCGTGGCGCTTGGCTCACCGGTGGTGCTGACGGTCGCAAAAAGCCTGATCGCCTCTGTCATCATCGGCATCATCCTGATTGCGATGACCTTCTCCAAGCCCGTTCTCGCCGAGGACGGCGATCCTGACGCGCGTGGGAAACCCTGGCCGCGCTTCCTTGCGGGCAGCCTCCGGCTTGCCGGTCTCGGGCTGATCATGGCGGCGCTGGTCGGCTATGTGGGTCTTGCGCGCTTCGTCTCGACGCAGATCACGCTTACCGGCGCGGTGCTTGTCATGATGTATATCGGCATTCTCTCCGGCAAGGCCGCCGCCCGGCAGGGCAGTTTCGGCGGCACGCTGGTCGGCCAGTATCTGCGCCGGCGCTTCAAGCTCGATGCGGTCGCCCTCGACCAGCTGGGGCTTGCCGCGGGCTTCGGCATCTACCTCCTGGCCCTCCTCACGGGCATTCCGCTGATCCTGCTATCCTGGGGTTTCCAGGTACGGGACCTGCAGATCTGGGCGTATCGGCTGTTCACCGAAATCACCATCGGCAATATTTCCATATCGCTGGTGGGCATCATCAGCGGCGTGCTCATCTTCGTGATCGGTCTTTTCGGCACACGCTGGTTCCAGCGCTGGCTGGACGGCAATGTCATGGCCCGCAGCCACATGGATGCGGGGGTGCGCAATTCGGTGAAGACCGGGGTCGGCTATCTCGGTGTGGCGCTTGCCGGCCTGATCGGCATTTCCGCCGCCGGCATCGATCTTTCCAGCCTCGCGCTGGTTGCCGGTGCCCTGTCGCTCGGGATCGGTTTCGGTCTGCAGAATATCGTGTCCAACTTTGTCTCCGGCCTTATCCTGCTGGTCGAGCGCCCCTTCAAGGTCGGCGACTGGGTGGTGACGGGGACGACCGAAGGCTTCGTGCGCCGCATTTCGGTGCGCGCCACGGAAATCGAGACCTTCCAGCACCAGTCGATCATCGTGCCCAATTCCGAGCTGATCAATGCCTCGGTCGGCAACTGGACCCATCGCAACCGGCTGGGGCGCGTGGAAATTCCCGTTTCCGTGGCCTATGACAGCGATCCGCAGGAGGTCATGCAGATCCTTCTCGATCTTGCGAACAATCACCCGCTGGTGCTTCACAATCCCGAGCCCTCCGTCGCTTTCATGGCTTTCGGACCCTTCTCGCTGGATTTCGAGCTCCGCCTCTATCTGGCCGATCTCTTCAATGGCACCCAGGTGCGCAACGATATCAGGATCGGCATCCTCGACCGTTTCCGGGAGAAGGGGATCGTCATTCCCATCCCGCAGCGAAACCTGACGGTCACCCTCGATGGGGCAGACATTGGTGCGCTGGCAGAGGGCAAGGGGGCAGCCCGCCGGACGCAGACCGTGCCCACCGCCAGAACCGAGCCCGATGAAGGCGAGGCCGAGACGGAAACCGTGCAGAAATAGGTCGGCTTTTTGACATTCATGCGTCATTCACCGCAAGATGCTATATAAGGGTCCTGTGGGATCCCTATCGGATGCCTTGAACGGGGAGGCGGCGCCGGAACCGGTGCCGGGACACGGATGAAGAGCATGTTCTGCGGGGTCGTTGCAGCCCTTCTCATTCCGGCAGGCCTTGTCCAGGCCGCCACCCTCATCAATGTCGGCTCCGAGCCTGTGGTGGTGCAGGTGTCGGAATCCTCCGGCCGCATGGATGTATCGCTCGATCCCGGCAGCCAGGAAGACGTCTGCCCGACGGGCTGTTTCCTCACCCTTCCGAGCGGCGACCGCATCGGCCTCGCTGGCGGCGAGACGGTCGAGATCGACAAGGGCACGGCTCATATCCGCTGATATCCCGTGCCATTTTTGGATCTATGGCAAATTTTCGAGACGCTCGAAATCGCATTAACATTTAAGAAAATTGTTCTCAGTAGCCTATGTCTCGATGAATAAAAATTTCGCGGCATAAGGACAGGCCATGGCGTTTCTGGGAATTTCTGGGATGCAATATTCCGGTGAGTCGTTGAGCCATGCACGCATATTGCTGGCCGAAGATTCGAACGTGTTCACCTCCATGATCGGCAAGCGCCTCAAGGAACTGTTCGACATCGACGTGATAATCTGCCGGAATTTCGAGGAGCTGCAGCTTGTCTATGACAAGTCCGAAGAGCCGATCTCGCTGGCGATCTCCAACATCAACCTGCCGGGGGCGGAAAGCGGCGAGGCGCTCGATTATCTGATCGATCTCAGCATTCCCACGATCGTCTTCACCGGCACGTTCCAGGAAAGCACGCGCGAGCAGATACTCGCCAAGGACATCGTGGACTATGTCCTAAAAGACAACATCTTCGCGGTCGAGATGCTGGCCGAGTCGGTTTGCCGCTTCCTGACCAACCATCGTCATCACGTGCTGATTGTCGATGACAGCGCCACGGCGCGGGCGCTTTTGTCCAGCCGGCTCAAGCGTTACAATTTCCGTGTCAGCCTGGCCGAAAATGGGGCAAGGGCGCTCGAAATCCTTAAAGCCAATCCCGATATCGGCCTGATGGTGACCGATTACAACATGCCCGATATTGACGGCTTCGAGCTCACGCGGCGCATCCGCGCGAATACCGGCTCGCATCAGCTTAGAATCATTGGGGTTTCTTCCTCGTCCAACCGGCTTCTCTCGGCGCGCTTCCTCAAGGCGGGCGGAAACGATTTCATGCTACGTCCTTTCATCGATGAAGAGTTCTATTGCCGCGTTAACCAGAATTTGGACACGCTCGTTCAGATCCGGAGCGCGAAAAACGGCTGAAACGGGCATTCCACCCGGTTTCCGGGCGGAACATCCATTGTATTTCTCTGAGGCCAATTTCCTTAATTTTAAGCAATGACTGTTTAAGTTTAAAAGTGTTCGCCCAACCTCGGTTCATCAATCTGGTCTAGATTGGGAACATCAGGAAGCGGACGCTTTCTCGTATCCGCCGGGCTGGCGGTTTCAGCCCCCGAAGCACAGTCTTCGGCCATGCCGACTGAAAGCGAAGTGGAACACGGATCAGACCATGACCGATGGGCAAGGTAATACTGCCGGGCAACAGACCGTCCTTCTCGTGGAGGATTCGCGCCTGTTCACCTCGGTTCTATCCTTCCGGTTCCAGAGCGAACTGGGGCTTGCGGTCGAGCATTGCGGCTCGCTGGCTGCGGTGCAGGAGGTTCTCAAGAACCGGGACCGGGCCTTCTCGCTTGCCATGGTGGACCTGAACCTGCCTGGTTCGCCGCGCGGCGAAGTGCTGAACCTGACGCTCGAGAACGATATTCCCACCGTGGTATTCACGGGCAGCTTCAGCCCGGAAACCCGTGCCGAGGTGATGCAGCGGCATGTGGTCGATTATGTCATGAAGGATAATGACCTGGCGCTGGAGAAGGCCTTTGCCGCCGTGCGCCAGGCGCTGGAAAACCGCAAGCGCCGCGTGCTGATGGTGGAGCGCGAAACCCGCGATGCCGCCGAGGTGGCGCAGGCGCTCCGTCGCATGCTGTTCCAGGTGGATGAGGTCACGAGCGGATGGGATGCGCTCGCCATGCTCGACAAGGCCGCCTATCATCTCGTCGTCTGCGGCGAGCAGCTGGGTGACATGAGCGGCGCGGAATTTTGCCGCCGCGCCCGCAAGCAGCATCCCAGCAACCAGCTGGCGCTGATCGGGCTTTATCCCCCGGAAGACCGGTTCAACGGCCTTCTGTTCCTGCGGGCCGGAGCCACCGATGCAGTGCGGCTGCCGATCGTGCCGGAAGAATTCCAGTGCCGGGTGACGCATCACGTAGACGTGCTCGGCCAGATCCAGGCGCTGAGGGCCAGCGCAGCCTCGGATTATCTCACCGGGCTTTACAACCGCCGCTTTTTCTACGCCGAAGGGCCGAAGATCATTCATCGCGGCCTCAAGGTCGGGCGGCATCTGTCGATCGGCGTGCTGGATATCGATCACTTCAAGCGCCTCAACGATACCTATGGCCACGAAATCGGCGATCTGGTGCTTGTGGCGGTGGCGTCGAAGCTGAAGGCGGAGGTGGAAAACACAGGCCATCTTCTCTGCCGGCTCGGAGGCGAGGAATTCGGCCTGATGGTCGTCGATCTCGATGCGGCCGAGGCGACCGCCTATTTCGACGAACTGCGCCGCCGGCTGGGCACTGTAAAGGTCGTGGCCGACGAGGAGGAGCTGTCCATCACCGTCTCCATCGGGGTTGCCGAGATCTCCGGCTTCGAAACCTTCGACAATTACATCAATGCGGCAGACCAGTTCCTCTACATGGCCAAGCATCGCGGCCGCAACCAGGTCTATTCCGACTATCTGATGGCGACGGAAAGTTCGCGTGCAAGGCGCGCAGCCGGCTGAACCGGAAAAGTCCACGCAGACGAAAATGCCGCCCTTTCGGGCGGCATTTTCGTTTCAGGCGGCACTTTGCGGAGGATCAGACCACCACGCCGGTGCGGTTTGTGTTCATGTTGATCTTGCGCTCGGCACGCTCCTGCTGGGGCGAGCGGTTGTAGAGCTCGCGATAACACTTGGAGAAGTGCGAGGCGGAGACGAAACCGCAGGCAACCGCCACTTCTACAACAGGCATCGAAGACTGGACGAGCAGGTGGCGCGCCCGGTCGAGGCGGATTTCCAGATAGTAGCGGGCGGGGGAGCGGCCCATTTCCTGGCGGAAAAGGCGCTCGATCTGGCGGCGCGAAAGGCCCGCATGATCGGCGATCTCGAGCAGCGACAGCGGCTCGGCGAGATTGCTTTCCATGAGTTCGATGATCGAGAGCACCTTGGAATTCTGCACGCCGAGACGGGCGCGCAGCGGCAGGCGCTGCCGGTCATGGGCGCTGCGAACCCGATCCGTGAGGGCCTGTTCGCATACACGGTTGACGAGATTTTCGCCGAAGTCCTGGCTGATCAGGTTCAGCATCATGTCCAGCGAGGCGGTGCCGCCGGCGCAGGTATAGATGTTACTGTCGATTTCATAGAGGTCGGCGTAGACTTCCGCCTGCGGGAAGGTCTCGGCGAAGCCGGGCAGGTTTTCCCAGTGGATGGCGCAGCGCTTGCCGTTCAGCAGGCCGGCCTGGGCGAGCACATGGGCGCCCGTGCACAGGCTGCCGACCGCCACGCCGCGATTATAGACTTCGCGCAGCCAGGCGGAGACGGACTTGTTGTGGAACTCTTCCACATAGATGCCGGAACAGACGATCGCCATGTTCGGCCGGCCTTCGCCGGAGAGATGGCGGCGCTCATCGGCCAGCGAAGTGTTCACCTCGATGCTGATGCCCGAGGAGGAGGCAACCTTCTGCCCGTCGACGGAGGCCAGTCTCCACACATAGGCGGGATAGCCCAGCATGCGGTTGGCGATGCGCAGCGTTTCGATCGCGGCCGAGAAGGGCAGCATGGAAAAGTGGGGTACGAGGAAGAAGACGATCGAGCGCTTCTTGGTCTGGGCCTTGTTCATGACCTGAACTCCCGCGGGGTGGTGTCAACGCGTATCGCACATCCTGGCCAGAGCCTGCTCAATATCAGGCGCGTCAGGGAAGGTCGGCTCTCAAGCAGCGCCACGCGGCTATTCGAGCTCGCATGATCTATTGCTTAAAAACGACATTTACACTGACGCAGCGAAAGGCGGAAGGGGGGACTAAAGGCGACATTCGCAAAATATTTGCGACATGAGCCATCAATTTCTTTGTGGGTGGTTGAAAGCTACACTTTCAGGTAGGCCTTCAAAAACTCGATATTAGAGTGGTTTGCAATAAGGCTGCTCAAAAACGGTCCGAGCCGAGCCGGAAGTCAATCGTTCCGGCACGGCTCAGGGTGGGGTTGTCGCAAATTGACCCATGAGGCTTAGCGGTCCGCATCGGATGCGGGCCAGCCGATATCCTTGAGGATATGGTCGGGCATGGATTCCAGCCGGCGCAGGGCCTTGAAGCTCCGCCAGGTTTCCAGCGCCGCGCGGAAGGGGCCAAGCGGCAATTCGAACCAGGCAACAGGCGAGGGTGCCCGCCGCCGGGAGACGGTGGTGATCGTGGTCATCGGTCTGTCCTTTCGTTGAGCGAACGGGGGAGGGCCGTTCGCAAGAATGACTATGCGCCTGGTTTTTGCATCAATCCAGAGAATGTTTTTGATGCTATCGATCAATTATTGTGATTTTAACCGGAAGGAAAATCTTGTCCTGAGGACAAATCCGCGGTGTCAAAACTAAAAAGTTGCGACTTCAAACCAAGCCAAAGTCGACTTGGCCACAAAAAGCGTGACTTTAAGAATCGCGAAAACGGAGGAAGCCCCAGCGATTTCATGTAGTTGCGGATTTCATGTTTACTCCCTCTGTCGAGGTCCGGAAGCTATGGTCGTTCAGCTCCATCTCAAATTTTCGAGACTTTAGCTGAACGGCTGCAAAAAGGCTGAGATCAGTGTCCGGTCAAATATCACGGCAAGCAAGCGGGATTTCGCCTGCAACGCTAACACTGTTAGCTGCTCGGGCTGGCGGAGATGCAAAAATATGCTCTCAACCGCCGTGACGGCTTTGTGTCGCAAGTCTTGCAATTGACCGCGTACCATTAGGAGCGTCGGAGAGGAGAACCCCAAGCTTTTCCAGTGTTGCCAGCATGGTGGACACGGACTTAACAGGTACGAGGATATTCTGTCCGCTTTCTATGCGTGAAATGACGCTCTGCCCGATGCCTGAAAGCGCGGCGAATTCGCGTTGCGAAAGATTTGCGAGGCTCCTACCGACCCTGATCTTGTCGCGGTGCGAAGGGTCGAATTCCTTTGGCGACGGCCAGCTTATTCCTGCCCCCTGGCTACCATCGGCCGCAAGGAACTCAACTCCCTCCCGCTCGTAGTATTTCCTTAGCACCACGATATCGTAGGGCAAACGAATGTAGCTGCCCTCTTCAAGTCGCCTGAGAGTGCGGAAACTTATGCCGGATTCTCCCGCGACCTGCTCTTGGCTTTTGTTCAAGACGGAGCGGGCTGCCCTCAGACTGTCAGCCATTAAATCCATGTACCGAGTTGAGCGGTAGGCTTAGTAATGTCAACATTGGGTAGTTATGATCTATTAATTGCGGTTTTTGATTTCGTAAATTGACATTTTGATGCGACTCGGTCGTTGGTAATTCCTGTCACCAACACGAATCGGAGGGTGTCTCATGCCTAGTCCTTGGCTTGGTACCGAACCTGAAATCCTTATTCCCCGCCTTGAGCGACTGACGCGTGACCTTGAAGAAATTTCGCGAAAAAACCATCGCATGTCAGGCAGCTCTGTGCTGCTTGAAGATTTTTTCCTTTGCCAGAGGGCTGTACCCTGTTTGGCGGGGCACATGTTTGGTCATCCCGAGATTGATAACGGCAGCCCAGGCTTTACCAGCGAGCTTTTCTATCTCGATCCTGAGCGGCGTGTCGCAAGAACGCTCAGCCGCTGGTATCGGCTCGGTGGCGCAAAGGAATTCAAGAAATGACTGATGCGGTCGCTGACAATTATGATTTCTCGCCTCCAGCGCCAGCACCGCAAAGAAAACTGGAAACTGCTACCAATAATTCGTCATGGACGGTCTGGTCGCATTCCACACAATCTCTGGACAGCAGCCAAGCCCTCAGAATGCTTGACGCTGGCGGCCCCCGCCAGTTTATAGCGTATTGCGCCGTGGTGAGATTTCTGCGGCAGCATTTGCGCGTGTTGTCACAGCGTAGCTTTATCGTCCTCGCGACAGTTCCCCCAAATTGGTCACCCGACATACTTCAGTCGGCCGCTAAGCATGCTTTGACGCCGACGAATATCCTGGTGACGTCCTACCCGGACTCTGGACGCCGACGAGATAGCGACGACGAGGCTATTGCCTTGCTCAAGCGATCCCGAGTGTTGGTGTTCTGCAGCGAGAGCTGGGAGGCGGACCCCCGACTCCAGATCGCTGTAACACAGCGCCTTCGTATTGAAGTTGGGTCTGCCGAGCAGTTTCGTTCACTGTCGCGACTATCAAATTGCGGAGACTTGTCCGACGACCTCATAAAGGAGATAGCTTCAGCACCATCGGATTATTTGGATGGGGTATTCAGGCGAAACACCAGCGCGACCGCCGCGATCTCAAGACTCCGTGCTGTCCAACCTGTGGCGACTCCTTCCCGAATACTACCGCTCCACACGAACAAGGGCTTTGGACCGGCAAGCGCTTGGTCGCGAGAACTTCAGAGGGATTTGCAGCAATACAGGCTTGGAAAAATCCCTTGGGCCGATGTCGACAAGGGTGCACTCCTTTACGGTCCCCCGGGAACCGGCAAAACCAGCTTCGCTCTCGCCCTTGCCCGCGAGTGCGACCTTCACCTTGTCGCTACATCTCATGCCGAATGGCAGGGAAGCAAGGATGGCCACCTTGGCAGCCTTCTTGCAGCCATGCGCAAATCATTCGCACAGGCGAAGAACAACGCGCCATCATTGCTATTCATCGACGAACTAGACAGCCTCGGCTGCCGGAACGACTTTACGGAGTATAGGGATTACCAAATTCAGGTCGTGAACGGGCTTCTCCAGGCCGTCGACGGAATTGATGGTCGCGAGGGCGTGATTGTGCTGGGAGCGTGCAATGACCCCAATCGGGTTGATCCGGCGCTAATGAGAAGCGGTCGCTTGGAGCGAAAAATTCATTTTCCGCTTCCTGACGCCGAAACGAGACTAGACATTCTCAAGCACTATTTTCCATCGCTCTCAGGCGACGAGATGTTGCCAAGCGTGGCGGGCAGGCTCGCTGGATGCACAGGTGCGGATATCGAGCGGCTATCACGTGAAGCTCGCAGAGCTGCAAGAGCGAGCAGACGTGGCGTATCGATGGATGACGTGATCACGCTACTGCCTTCTATGTCTATTCCTGACGACGATGATCTTTTCCGGGTCGCTGTGCATGAGGCCGGTCACGCACTTCTCGCCGCGCATTTAGAAGTGGGTACGGTAGTAGCAGTTGAAATCTATGATTTCGAGAACTCCTTCCCGCCAGAGGGGGCCAACTGGGGGCGAACTGTGACCAGAGTCAAAGCTACCGGCGGCTTCCGCAGCCGTGGCTCCATGTCGGATAATATCGCCATGTTGTTGGGAGGCATGATCGCTGAAGAAGTCGTTTTCGGCGACCGCACGACATCGGCAGGAGGATCGAACGAAAGCGATCTCCATTCCGCGACCCGGATGGCAACCGAAATGATATCGATGTACGGCTTCGGCGACTCCCTTGCCTTCAATCCAGGAGCGGTATCCGAGTTCGACAGAGGACATCTGTGGCGCGATTCTATCTCCCGCAATCAAGTGAATGCAATTCTAATTAGGGAGCACGAGCGAGGAAAGCAGATTCTCTCGTCCTCCAAACCTCTTCTCCTTGCGGTTGCCCTGGCGATCAAGGCCAACGGGAGGTTACTTGGCTCCGACTTAGAGAAGCTGATGCAGACTTCAGCGGAACCGCAGGAGAAGTTGAACGTGTGAGGCCGTTTTAGGAAGAGAAGAGCTGTTGAATCATTGAAGGCCTCTTGGCATGCGGTTATCGTCTTTCCGCAGCTCGCACAGAATGCGTTGAATTCCGCTAACCCAGCAGTCGGCGGAGGTTGTCTGTCACGATTCGTCCAATCTCGGTTGGCTCAGTTTTCCATAGGGCAGCAATGCCCTCCACAGCTCTACTCACGTGACTGGCTGAATATTCCTCGCCTCGCTTGGAGGTGAACGGGGCGTCTGTTTCGGTAAGCAGCCTGTCTCTGGGTATTCTAGATACGATTGTTCGTCCCTTGTCGGACCGCAGCATTGGGCTGCCTACGGAAAACCAGCAGCCTGACGTGATCGCCCGTTCCAGTTCTCTCTGACTGCCAGTGAACCAATGCAGCACCGCTTTTCCGTACCCCGGTTGACGATCCAGCGCATCGAGGACGTCTGTTGCCGCTCGTCGGCTATGGATCGTCAGAATCTTCCCGTCGGCCTCCGCGCACTTTCTCAAAATGTGAGAGAATACGCGTTTCTGCGATTCATAATGTTCGGCGGACACGGTGGCTCCATCAAGACCGACCTCTCCAACATAGCGGGTCTCGCTAATTAGGCGGTCAAACAGTGGAAGTTCACTCTCGCGCTCATGAGCGATCTCGGGATGGAGACCGAGCGCGGTCTTTATGCGCTGGCAACCTGCAGCCAAGCGTGCAGTTCGCACAAAGGCCCTTGGCGTGGTCGTCACTGAGAGAACATACATATTCGACTTGTCCGCAGCCTTCACGGCGGCGTGTGGATCGGGATACAAATCAAGATGGCAATGGAAGTCGATCAACTCATAGCGCCTTCAGACCGCAGGTAGTTCGCGACCTCGTATAGCCCGCGCTCGTGCACGTCAAACCATGCCTGACGTTCCGTGGCATCCATTGGCAGTGGTCCACTTTGAAGCGCTCGCTTACGCAATTCTGGTTTTTTCTGAGGCTGAGCGGCAATTACCATGGAGCTGACGTCGTCTCTCAAATGGATGTTGTCATTGCTAATCGCGTCCTGGATGGAGTGCCCGTACGCGGTGGTGTCTGTGATGCCCGATGCGAAAAACGCCGCTCGCCTGATGATGCAGGGAACGCAATGCCCACACTGAACGCCCTTTCGCTTCCACTTCCCGCAAGACACGGTATTCATAGCAACTGCTATCTGCGGTGGACCGAGGTTTTGCGAAGCCAGCATTTCACCTTTGGTCTTGTGTCTGTAAGGGTTGGAGATCAAAGCTCTTATGCCAACGCCGTCGAAAATCTCCTGTAGTTGAGACAGATAATGCGGATGCGTAGTCCTGGTGCTGAGCGACCCGATACGCCGAGGCGTCAAAGGCGCGTTCAAGGCGATAAACCCGTTTTCAGGGACATATACTGGCACTTTGCCAACGGGTTTTCTGACCTGCGAGATAGCATCGGCCGCGACAGCTGCATATGCGAGAAAATTGAAGCTTCTCGTGCGCATAGTGGTGTCATGGCCGCTGAATTGGCGCATGGGGCTCGCATTGGCTGCGAACCTTTCCGCGCGTCCATGTAGGAAGGGGAACAGGCGGTTCTGATATTGTCGGTCACCTGTGTAAGCATGGCTCACGAGCAAGGGGATTTTGCTTTCACCGAGAATTTCGTTCGCGCCAATCCAACTGTCGAGCCCGCCCGAAAAGAGGCAAACGCTGTCTACGCCAGTGAGATTTGCTGACCTCTTTTTCCGCGTCTGCAGGGCAGGCGGTTTGCCTCTGCCGCCGGGTGCGAACTTCAGGCTCCAGGTATCGCCACTCAGAAAGTTGAGCATGCGCTCAAGCTTCTCCCTAACGGGAATCCAGGTCTGCGGGCTGATCAAAGGCAACTCGATTTCGATCTGCCTGGCCCACCCATTCTCTCCATTTCTGTTCCGGGGAACAAAGGAGTCCGCTGCGGTAACGGCTAGCGCAATGGCGAGTAAATCGAACGCGGTATTTGAAGTTGGCACGCCGAGCCGCTCGATCTGGTCTGGAACTTTATTGCCGATGTGGGCCGTACCGGGGAAGGCGGCAGCTCCGAAAAGCCTAACATCAAGCACGGCATGGCCACTGCTGTTAGAAGGCTGCAGCTCGTCAGTATGGAACTTCAGACGACTAACACTCACTGGTAGCTCTCCCATTCGGACCATGCGCTTACTGCGGTCTGCCGCATGAAATCCTTCAGCTGGTCCTGAGTGAACTGCGAGACGCCGCTAGCGAGCTTCGTCTGAAGTGCCTTGTCGACGACCACGCGTATCAAATCCAGAAGCGCGGCCTCACAGTCTGCGGTTTTCTTGGCGTCATCTGATCGATCCCACGCTCCGCCTGCTTCTTCTACAATAATCTGAAAGATCGACTGGGACGTGAATTCGCACAATAACTCGGCTATGACGTCCTCTGTCAGCAACTTGGGATCAAACGCTGCATCCAGATCAAGCACTGATGCCACCGCCTCT
The DNA here is from genome assembly GCA_945952415.1 of uncultured Rhizobium sp. Classification (GTDB taxonomy): domain Bacteria; phylum Pseudomonadota; class Alphaproteobacteria; order Rhizobiales; family Rhizobiaceae; genus Gellertiella. The sequence continues at coordinate 40,387 of CAMFIF010000007.1, forward strand.
TGTATCGCAGCATTGATACGATCTGCGTCAGCTGTATCACCGGCAAGGAACTGGCCGAGGACCTGAGCGAAATAGTCGAGCGATCTGCCGATGAACTGGTTGGTGTCTAGGCCGGGAACATCAATCCCTTGGGCTACCCCGCTAAGAGCGGAGACAAGATTGCCACCAGCTACGTAGATGTTCCCCAGCCTACGGGGTCCGACTGTGCTTCCGCCGGTTGCTGTTCGAGCAAAATGACCGAGCGCATTCTGCAGGTCGTCGGCATTGCCGCCCCCGGCTACGGCCTTGCCAAACGCCGTACGGAAGGATCGGAAGCGCTGAGGGTCAGGCGTTGGAAGCTTTTTGCCCGGTTGATCGTCAGCCCAGGCAGGCACCAAAGGCTGCGATCCGTTTGTCCCCCTCGACGATGCAGACGTACCCATTCATCCCCCTGATGCAGCGTCATCTTTCATTAGAGCTTGAAGCCAAGCGGGCTTGCTTGGAATCTGGTCGATGAGGTTCGCGAGCAGAGCGGAATGCTCAGGCCGGGCCTTCGCTAAGAGAATCGCACCGTTCACATCGATCCTTTTGCGATTCCAGTCACTGTTCTGTTTGAGAAGACCAATCAGTTCATGCATGACGTCTGCGGTCTCGTCATTCGGTATTGACTTGATAGCGGTCTGAGCAGCTCTTGAGCTTAAAGTTGTCACCTTGAGAAGCTCCGTGACCGCCTTCCTCGCAGCAGGCGACAGAGACTTCGACTTCAGCGAAAGCGGCAGCGTCTCCCTCGCAAGGTAGACCGCCGGGCGAAGATCGACGTCCTTCAGCGAGGGCTCGATGTCTAACCATTCATCGAGAAACGTGCGGTGTTTCTCTAACGGCTCGGCCAGTTGGGAGGCCCTAGTTGCAGGGTCAAATATCGGAGATTTACCGTCAGCCGCCGAGTTCACCGTGTCCAGCAATGCCTTGAAAGCGGCCTCGTCGGTGCACCGTTCGAAAAGCGCGAGTTTGGTTATGACCGCCTCGTCCAAGGCCATCGAGCGGCGCTTAGCTGTAGCATGACGCATCCTGATAATGTTCATCATGCGCTTGATAACGCGAGGGTTCCCGCCAACGGAGCGCGAATGCGCCAAGATGGGAGCGATTCTGAAGGCCGTGTCTATTTGACTTGCAAGTGCCGCATCTGCTTCGAGAATGTTGACGACCTCGTCGCGCTTCAGCTCCGAGTTTTCGATCCAGGAAGACTGAATCTGATTTATCAAATGGCAGCGAAGGGCCTCGACTTTCTCCGTCGGTCGTCCAGACCTGCTTGCAATCAACATGCAAAGGAACGACAAAACCTCCCGCATTCCGAGCTGAGGCACATTGACAGGAAATTGGATAAGCTTGTCCAGGTAATCTACTACGTGGCGAGGGGAAGCTCCCTGGAACTGGGCGGACACCGCATGTCTGATCATGTCGACATCGGCAGCAATAATGAATGCTGTGTTGGGCATGGAGAGAAAGAGGCGCATAGCCTCCAGGCTTTTAATCGCATTGTCTGGAAGACAGCGGTCCAAGTTATCGACAAAAACCACAAGACGTTTGCCCATGGCTTGGAGGATGCTGCTGAAGGCCAACTTGAATTCGGCTATCTCTTCAGGAGGGCTTTTCACCTCTTTTGCCCGAAAGAGCCCGCTGGTCTTCTCGGAGGCCGCTTTGACACCGTCTTTCAAATCCTGAACGTCGCCCTCATCGGCGTCACCGCTGAATGCGTCGCGTGCCGACGCAAACATTTTTGAGACGAAGCCGAAAGTCGGCAGACCGATGGCGGCCATTCCTATCTCAGCTCCGAGGCCAAGAAACTTCAGCTTGTCCGCTCTTTTAACAAGGTCGATAGCTTTGTCCCTGAGCGACTCCGGAGCCTTAGCGAAAAGCTCGGCAGCGATAACTGTCATCAGAGCGGTCTTGGCTTCGTCAAAGCCCTGATAAAGCCAGGCGTCGAATTCTATAACGACGGTGTCCTGTCTCTGGCTTAGCGATGCCTCCACGAGCTTGAGCACGCTGGATTTGCCTGCGCCCCAACCTCCGTATACTCCGACAGAGAGCGGGAGCAGCGTTTCATCCGTAACCATGTCGCAGATCAACTCGGCGACTTCGGAGTAGTTTAGATAATCGGTGCTTGTTTCATTGTCTGACCACATGCTCAGATCGTGTGCGGCGGCAGATAGATTCGTCAACGGCTATTACTCGGACTCGGATCAGTCCCAACAGTTTTCGCTGCAATCCGGTGGGAAAAGTGATGCCACAGAAGAGGAAATGAGGATGCGGCGGAAGCAATCCATAACGGAGATAACGGCGGAAGTCTGGAAAGAGGCGGCAAAGCAGCTTGCCGTAACCATGGTCCCCGGTGCCGAAATCATCCTCCGTGCCATCGAAAAGTCATCTGACAACGTCGATATCGCATCATCGAAAGGTGTCGATCAGCTTAAAGAGGAGCTTTCCAAGCAAGAGATGCGCCTTGGATTTGACCTACAGCAGGCCAAAATTGCCCAGGAACTAGCCATAGCCCACCGCATTACCAATGCTGAAACGGTTGAAATAGAGGAATTCTACGACCGCAGCGGCAGCGGAAGAGCCGGGCTGGATATCAAAGAAGCAAACGTGACTTTCGGAATGAGCGGCGATGGAAAGAGTGTAGTGAAAAGAGTTTATAAGTTCTCCGGATATGGAGCACGCTTGATCCCCTCGGCGAGTGGCGAGAAAGCAGATGAAAAATGATGATTGCGGTCTGGCCTCTCGGCGAGCGCGTTAAAAAGATTAATGAGCGCACCGGGACAACATATTCCTGCGAACGCATCTCCTAGTCGCTGAAGCAAACCTAACGAGAGTATCACGGTAGCGGCCGCGCCCCTGTCTGAGGCGCGGCCGCATTTCATCACTTCACCTTTGTAACTGTCAGTTTCCCGTTGACGCGCTCGGCTACGAATTCGACCGTCTAACCCTGCTTGAACTTCTTCAGCATGCCCTCGTCGGCGACCTGGAAGACCATGGTCTTTGCTGGCATAACTAGGTTTTTGAAGGCCTCGTGCATCAGCGTCACCTTCTTCACCTTGAGGTCGACTTTGTTGATTGTCCCGTTCGTGAAGTCCTGGGCGAGTGCACAGGTCGCGAAGCTGGCGGCAAGCAGAACGGCTGCGGCGGATTTCATGACGGCCTTCTTGATTTTCTCCTTTGATTACTTCTTGACGACAGCGACGTCGCCGTGCATCCCGGCGTCGAAATGACCGGGCAAGAGGCAAGCGATCTTGAAAGTGCCGTCATTGGTGATTTTCCAGACTGTCTCGCCTGATTTGCCGCGTGCGACATGGCCAGCCGCGTCACTTCTCCTGCCGATGTTCGCGGCGGGATGTGCAACGACGGAATACTCGGCAAAGGATGCCGGGTTCCAAACGGCATCCCTCGAATCCGGCGACGCGATGGCCGAGCAAGGCGTCTGGATTCAGAAGCAGCAGGCCAAGGCCGTAGGGGAGCGGGTTAAGGCGCTGATGGCCCGCAAGACTATCGATGTCGAGACGGCGGTGCAGGTTGTTCAAAATCCTTGAGGCGCTCCACGAATAGATTTTCGACCGCTGAATGACAATGTGGTGGCCGAGTTTCCATGAGCATCGACGCTACGGAGAGCTGGCGCGGAGCATCTAAGTCTGTGCTAAGTTTGAAGGTCCATCAGAAAATGGCGGGCAAGATGACTTCAAAGTGTCCGCTCAGACAGATTCCTGGTTTGGACAGCCGTGATCTCGCATGCACCTGCAGGACAAGCTTCGATATCCTCGCGCTCACACCGACTAGGATGGGCCGGAAATTACGAAAACGTATACTTCAGGCCATCAAGTGCCAATGGGGGCTTTGCTAGATTTAAGCCTAACGCAGCGCACTCAGGCGATGCGTTCAATTCGGAGAAAAATGCAATGTCCAAAACAAAAGCAATCGCGGTCGCCTTCCTGGCGTTGACTGTCACAACTGCGGCGCTTCCCCTCTACGCGTCTGTCGCCCGTGCTCAGGATACGCAGGCTGGCCAAACTGATCCGTCAGAATTTCCGGCCATCGACAGCGCCAAGATATCGCTGTCTGATGCCATCGCCCTGGCCCAGAAGGAGTTCGGAGGCAAGGCAGCATCAGCCACCATCGATGACGAGAGTAAATCGCTCGCGTACGAAATCGAACTTCTGACGGCGACCGGGGAACAAAAGGTGTCGGTCGACGCGGCGTCTGGCAAGGCTTCTGTCATGACTGCGGAAGCGGAAAGCGGCGGAGACGACGGCAATGCGCATGACGGTTCCGACGGCGCGGAGCAGCCGCATTCAGCCGAGACCGGTGAAGACGCCAAATAGCCGATGGTTTGACCGCCTCGCAAAGCTCTGGCGAGGCGGTCGCTTTCGCAATGTGGTTCGGGTTGCTATTGGACCCAAGGAGATACGCGATGAAGACGCTGCTCATCGAGGATGACGCGGAAACAGCTTCGTATATTATTTGCGGCCTGCAGGAAAGCGGATGGGTCGTTGATCACGCGCTGACGGGCAGAGACGGATTGTTCCTGGCAGCTGACGGATGCTTTGACTGCCTAATTGTGGACCGGATGCTGCCCGGCATTGACGGGCTCGCAATCGTCAAGACGCTGCGCGGCGCTGGCGTGCTGACGCCGGTTATCTTCCTCACGACGAAAAGCGGAGTCGGCGACAGGGTTGAGGGCTTGAAGGCAGGGGCAGACGATTACCTGGTGAAACCGTTCGCCTTTGAAGAGTTGGTTGCCAGAGTCGAGGCGCTTTGTAGGCGGCCGCCGATGCCGACCCTCCAGACGGTGCTGAGAGTGGGCGACTTGGAAATGGACCTGATAAAGAGGTCGGTTTGCCGGGGCGGAGTACAAATTACGCTTCAACCCAGGGAATTTCAGCTTCTTGAGTATCTGATGCGCCATTCAGGTCACATTGTCACTAGGACAATGCTTCTGGAAAGTGTCTGGGAATTTCATTTCGATCCTAAAACCAACATCGTCGAGACGCACATCAGTCGACTGCGAGCGAAGATTGCCGGAGATAACGAGTGTGGTCTGATACAGACGGTGCGTGGATTGGGGTACTGCCTGCGTGAAACAGCTTAGCATCTTCAGGACCACGGCGTTCAAGATGGCTCTGGTCGTGGCCGGTTTCTTCGCCGTATTGACCGCCGTGCTGTTCGCGGTGGTTTTCCTGCTATTGGCAGATTACGCGAATAGCCAGACGCGCAACGTCGTGCAGATCGAAACGGACCGTTTGCTTCAGATCGCAACGACTGGGGGTGTTGATGCCGCCTTGCAGTTTGTTCGCGGACGAAGTGTGCCTGAAGAGCGTGACGCGTCATATCTAATTGCAGATGCCGACGGGAAAACCTTGGCTGGTAAGCTGAGATTCGATCTGAATGGGCCGGAGTGGCAGACAATACAACAGCCCTGGGACGTACAGGAGACGCTGCTTGCCAAGAGGACGTATCTTCCCGACGGGAAGGCCCTAGTCGTCGCCTTCCCATCCGGTGAAGAGAACGAACTAAAGCAAGCGATCATGACTTCGTTCCTGTGGGCGGCTGTCCTGACAGCGGCGCTGTCGCTAGCTGGCGGACTGATGCTGAGCAGGTCATTTTTGCGCCGGGTGCAGATGGTCACCCGCGCAACCACTTTGTTTTCCGAAGGCAATCTGCAGGAGAGGGTCCCTGTCCGGCGCACCGATGATGAATTCGATAAACTTGCGGGAAGCATCAACCAAATGCTGAGCCAGACACAGATTCTCATGGAGTCCATGAGCCAGGTATCGAGCGACATCGCGCATGATCTGCGCACGCCACTTTCGCGACTTCGCCAGGGCCTTGATACTGCAAAAAGGAAATCCACAGACGTCACCAGTCTAAAAGCCGCCATCGACTGCGCGATCTGCGAAACCGATGACATACTTGCCACCTTTGCGGCTTTGTTACGTATAGCGGAAATCGACGGCGGAACACGTCGCGCGGAATTTCGCCAGGTCAATCTCTCGCGACTTTTTGAAACAATCTCTGACGCATATGCAGCTGTTGCCGAGGATGGCGGGCAGAGAATGATACTCACGGCTGATGCAGATGTGTACGTCGAAGGCGATTGGGACCTGCTGGCACAAATGCTCGCAAACTTGGTAGAGAACGCGCTGCGCCACAGTGGATCAGGCGCTGTGGTCCATATGAAGCTGACTTCAGCGCTACGTAATGAAGTCGTTCTGCGCATTAGCGATAACGGACCTGGCATACCTGAGATAGACCGAGAGGCGGTTTTCCGCCGCTTCTATCGCCTCGACCGTAGCCGTACGAGCGGCGGGCATGGTTTGGGGCTGGCACTGGTCGCCGCGATAGCGCGTCTGCACGGAATTTCAATCGAGTTGAGCGACAACCGCCCCGGACTCGCTGTTACAGTTAGATTTCCACCCTATGGCTAGACATGTCCGCGTCGAAGTTTTCAAGCAACGTTGGCGCAGCTGTCATACATGCATGCTTTTGCAAATTCGGCAGCGAGCGTCATTGGAACGAGGCGTTAAAAGTGTGTGGTATGATTTTTAGCTATGCGGCTGCGGGCTTTCTTTCGCAACCACGCCTGTGCCCGCCGTGCCTGTGGGTAATATGCATCGGCAAGCTTCGGTGGCTGCCACGCTACGTGTCCCAATGTTGGGCCAAAATGCTACAGGTCGCTTCTTTTGTTTCCTTACGGAGTATTGAAGCGGGCCAGTACGATCTTCCCGCCGTCTCAGAAGGTGAGATTTGGTATTGCACAGTCGCGTTGGTTAGTATGCTTAGTGTGTTGCATTGAAAGAATGAAGATATGAGTTCACTGTTCCGCAGTTCAGGTTTGGGACTTCTTGCCGTGGTGGTAGTTATGGGGGCGTACCTCGTCGGCATTCAGCTTACTGGTAACTTCGCCCCTGTGGTTGACGGCGAAGTTTACCGTTCCAACCAGCCAACGGCTGCGCAGTTGAAGACTTACAGCAGGACAAGGGGTATCCGGTCGGTTATTAACCTTCGGGGGGACGGCTCGGGTGAGGAATGGTACAGACAGGAAGTGGCCACTTCGAAATCACTTGGCATCGTGCACTATGATTTTCCAATGTCGGATCGTGAGGAGCTGTCACTGGAACGAGCCCAGCTGCTGGTGCGGCTGATGCGAAACGCGGAGAAGCCCATGCTCATCCATTGCAAGGCGGGTGCTGATCGGACGGGGCTGGCGTCTGCACTATATCTTGCCAAGATTGCCGGAGCTGGCGAGGAGGATGCAGAGGCTCAGCTAAGTATTCGATATGGTCACGTCTCTCTGCCGGTGAGTCCCTCTTACGCGATGGACCGATCATTCGACAATCTCGAAATCTGGCTTGGGTTTAGGAATTCGTGATATGCATTGCCGGACGTGTCGGCCAGCAGAGGCGTTCAGTTCGTTGCGCAGCCAGATCGGCCTGATCAATTGGCAACGCTCGGGAAGATTTTGCGGTAACTCTCTGCCTATACGTCACAAGGCGAGCTGACCTCTTGGAATTTAAGCCATAGCCACTCATCGTTGAATTGCGGGACCGAAGCGCCAATGCGTCTATTGCTGGTTGAAGATGATCAAATGATCGGGGAAGCCTTGATGAGGAGCTTCCATAGGCACGCATTGTCGGCCGACTGGGTGAGAGACGGCGTGGCTGCCGTGGAAGCTGTCGAACTTTCCCAGTACGCAGTTGTTCTTCTCGATCTGGGACTGCCGAAACTGGATGGCATGCAGGTGCTTAACGGTATCCGGAAAAGCGGGTCGGGCATTCCCATACTGATAATCACAGCACGGGACGACATATCCAGCCGGATCACCGGTCTTGACCTCGGCGCGGACGATTACGTTCTAAAGCCCTTCGATTTTGACGAGCTGATGGCACGTATTCGCGCAATCGTCCGCCGGAGGGCCGGGCATTCGCAGTCGGTAATTCAAGCAGGTGAGGTAGGTCTTGACCTTGCCACTCAGGCTGTAACATTTCGAGGCGTCAGCGACACGCTTTCAGCCCGTGAGTTCTCGCTTCTCAGGGCTCTTGCTGAACGGCCGGGCGCGATCCTATCGAGGAGTCAGCTTGAGGACCGCATCTACGGATGGGGCGAAGAAATCGAAAGCAACGCAGTTGAGGTGTTGATCCACTACATTCGCAAGCGTTTCCACAAGGACATCATCCGCAATGTGCGGGGCGCTGGCTGGATGATACCAAAGGCCTGAACATGTCTCTCCGGCTCTCATTTATTCTCGTTTTTTCGGCGCTCTTGACCGCTCTCGCCGTCTTTGCTTCGGCCTTCTCCTATTATAGCGCCCGCAACGAGGCGTGGAGCATTCTCGATTTCCAACTCCAACAGATCGCCCGGATCGTTGGCGATGGCAGTGGCATCGAACCAGCGAAATCTGCAGATGGAGCAAGCGACGAGGTGGTAGCCACGCGCGTCGAATTCCGGGACGGCCGCTCTCCGGTCACCAATGATGCTTCTGTAAAATTCCCCTCTGAGCCAGTTGCCGGGTTGTCGACCTTCTTGAGCAACCAGGTCGAGTGGCGGCTCTATACATACATTAGGCCCGCGCGGACCGTCATGGCCGCTCAGCGTACTGCAGAACGCGATGAACTGGCTGCGGACGCTGCATGGAACAGCGCCTGGCCCTTCTTGGTCGCCGTTCCACTTTCTTGGGTGGCCGCGTATTTGCTGGTAGGGGCGATCATGGAGCGCCTGCAGAGCTTAGCCGCCAATGTGGAAACACGATCCGTTGATGATCCTGTACCGCTGTCCATTGCCGACGCACCACTTGAAGTCAGGCCACTCATCGCTGCGATAAACCGGGCTTTCGAACGCGTAAGGGTTACACTGGATCAGCAGCGTGCTTTCCTTGCCGATGCGGCGCATGAGCTTCGAACGCCTGTTACAGCGCTGTCGCTTCAGATCGGCAACCTCAAGCACGCGAGAACAATTGCTGATCGTGACGCCGCCATCGCCGAACTCGACGCAGGTGTGCATAGAGCCACACAGGTGGCCACCCAGTTGCTTCGACTGGCGCGGAGCGAAAACAATAGAAGCGCCTCTCGCTCCGAGACGCTCACCGAAGCGTCACAGGCAATTCAGGAATGCTTGGGGCGTCTGCTTCCGCTGGCTGACGCCAAGAAAATCGATTTGGGCGTGGCGCAGTCAGTTTCATGTGTGTTGCGCATCGATCCGGCGGAGCTGGCGGCGATCCTCGATGTGTTTGTAGAAAACGCACTTCGCTACACGCCAGAAGGTGGCCAAGTTGATCTCGCCGTTCAGATGGAGGATGTCAGACCCGTGATCACGGTGACTGACAATGGCCCAGGCATTCCTGCGCACCTCAAGGGTCGCGTCTTTGACCGGTTCTTCCGCATCGACCCCGCAGCGGTTGAGGGAAGCGGTCTTGGCCTTGCGATTGCCCGCAATCTGGTCAGCCGTAATGGCGGCACGATCCGCTTGGAGGACAATCCAGGCGGGTTGGGCCTGAAGGTGACTTTGTCACTCCCGCTCTCCTGAATTTCGGCTTCTAAGTCTCTCCTAAGTTTCAGAACCGATGGTGTCACCGTACCCGATGGGTGCGCAACACACGATTGGAGACATGCACATGAAACGCACAGCAAATCTTTTCCTCGGCTCCCTCATGCTCGGCTCTGCCGTCTTCGCCGTCCCGGCTCTTGCGGCCAACCAGCCCTGCGAAGACGCACTCAAGGAATTCCGCGCCGCCAAGGGCTCGGCCAAGGTCTCGGCTGATGCCATGAAAAAGGTCGACGAGCTGGAAGCCAAGGCTGTCGAGCGCTGCAATGCAGATGACGACAAGCGTGCTGACCAGTTTGTCGCCGACGCGATGAAGCTTCTCGGCAAGTAAATCCGGGCACGTGACCTCAGGAGACCACCGATGAACTCGTTATCCCTTACCGCTCTCGATCACCAGCCGAGCCGCGTTCCGGAGGTCACGGCCGACTTCTGGCTGATCAAGCTCCTTGCTGTCACCATGGGTGAGACGGCAGCCGACTTCCTTAACGTCAACCTCGGGTATGGCCTGACCACCACTTCGCTGCTGATGGCTGGCGTATTTCTCGTCGCCTTGGCGATCCAGTTCTATCAAGGCAAATATGTGCCTTGGTCCTACTGGTTGACCGTGGTGCTGATCAGCGTTGTCGGCACACTTGTCACCGACAATCTCGTAGATAATTTCGGCGTGTCCCTGATGACGACCACGATTGGTTTCAGCGTGGCGCTCGCAGCCACTTTCGCCATTTGGTACGGGGTCGAGGGGACACTTTCCATCCACTCCATCTTCACTGCCCGACGTGAAGGTTTCTACTGGCTCGCGATTCTCTTCACCTTCGCGCTCGGCACCTCGGTAGGCGATCAGGTGGCGGAGAGGTTCGATATTGGCTACCTGAATACCGGCCTGCTCTTCGGTGGCATAATCGCGGTCATCGCACTCGCTTACTACAAGTTCAGGCTCGACGCCATTACGGCCTTCTGGCTCGCCTACATACTGACCCGCCCTCTCGGTGCTTCCTTCGGTGACCTGCTTTCCCAGCCGATGGAATACGGCGGTCTCGGTCTTGGCACGACTGCCACCAGCATCGGCTTCCTCGCTGCGATTATCGCAACGGTATTATACGCAAGTGTTCGTTACGGCAGGTCAATACGAAGCGCTTGAGCACCTGCCACCCTTTTCCGCGTCGAATGGATCAACCTTCGACGCGGAGCTTGCATGAACCTTTCTTTGCATCAAGGTGTACCTGCAACATGAACTATCTGGATATCCTCATCACGAGAGCCATCAATGAGTTCGCCGGGATGAACGGCTCCCTGGATGTCCTCGTGATCAGTCTCACATTCTTCGGCGTGCCCTGCATGGTTTTCTGGACGGTGCTTCAATGGTGGTCGGGCGACAACCGTGCCTATCGCAGGCACGTTGCAGCTACCTCCGGTCTTGCATTTCTCCTCGGTCTTCTGATCAATCAGATCATTCTCCTCTTTATCCAACGCGTTCGCCCATATGACGCTGGACTGACGCAGCTGCTGATCGCGCCGACGGCCGATCCATCATTTCCGTCCGATCACGCAACCGCATGTTTCTCGATCTGCTTCAGCTTTCTGATCAAGGGACTGAAGCGTGAGGCAAGGCTGCTGGCGCTGGTATCCATGCTCATTTGTCTGTCACGCGTCTATGTCGGTACGCATTATTTTACGGACGTCCTCGGCGGCATGATGACCGCGCTAGTCGCGACGATGATCGTTGCATCGCTGTACCGATTCAACTCACGGATTGATCAGAAACTCACTCGGTTGATGTGATGGCGCAAATCAACGATGCGGTCGAATTGGCTGTCGAGAGAGGTGCCTAGTATCAGGCAGCGGCTGCGGCTCCGCCCGCTCTGTCCAGAGCGCAATTATCCGGTCTTGCCTTGAACGCAGCGACTCATGATCTAGCTGTGCGCACGGTGCTCCTCGTGAGCGGCTTCCCAGACCTCCTTGGTGGCATCAACGTTCATGGCGGCGATCCCAAACCCTACGATAAGGTCCGGCCACACCGATGCCCAGATGTATGCCGTCACGAGACCCGCACCTATGATCGCGATGTTCGCGATGGCATCGTTTCTGGCTGACAGGAAGGCCGCACGCGTGAGGCTTCCGCTTCCATGCCTGTGGGCGGCTAGCAGAAAGGCGCAGAACAGATTAACGACCAATGCACCGATGCCCGTGATAGTCAGAGCGAAGGCCTCAGGCGGAACGGGGTTGGAAAATTTTGTCCACGCGGTCCAAATGAAGGCCAATGCAGGAACCAGCAGGATCAGCGCGAGAACCATCCCGACCCGAGCCCGCATTCTTGCAGACCAGGCAAGTGCGAAGAAGATCAGGAAATTCACAGATGCGTCTTCGAAGAAATCCGCGCTGTCGGCGAGAAGGGAGACGGAGCCGGTGCGGAGCGCAACCAGAAGCTCGACGCCGAAATAGCCTAGATTTAATAGAGCCACGATAAAGACAACGCGTCTGAGAGACATGTAGATACACCTTCAGGAGTTGGGAAAGCCAAGCCAGGATTCGAGCTTCTCGAATGTTCGGTCCATGGCGTAGGACGGGCTGACAGGCACGGGGATGTGACCGTACCGAATGCTGATCTGCGCTTCGGCATCATGTTCGCTGGAAGCGGAGACCTTCGCCAGGTAGAGAGCGGAGGCAAGCCCGGTGCGGTCGGCCCCTGCCTTGCAGTGAATGAGCATTGGCTTCTCGGCCTTCTCCATAAGCGCGACCAGCTGCTTTGCGCGGTCGGCAGAAAGCTCCTCGCGATTCGACATCGGAAAATCGTAATGCACGATGTTAAGGGCTTTGGACGAGGCGAGTTCCTGTTCATACCAGTCCTCGCCCTCGCTGTCTCCGCGCAGGTTGATGACTGACCGAATTCCGTGCGCCTTCTCGTATGCCTCAAGACGGGCGGGCGTAGGCTGGTTCGAGCGGTAGACCTCGCCAGCTACGACCGTCCCAAAATTGCCCGTCAGTTCAATACCGAGCAGATACGCTCCCATCACTGCCGCCACTAGACCGACATGGCCGCATGAACAAATGCTTCCTTGCGGAAGCGAAGGGCGAGAGCCGTCGGACCGACGCTAATTTCTTTCGCTAACTGCTCGCCAATCAAAAGGCTTGCCTCATCTAGATGTCTCATACGCCTGTCTGAAAGAGATGGCCGCTTTTTTAGACATTGCAACGTCCCTTGCAGGTAAACATTGCATCGGCGGCCGCGCCGCTGTCTGAGGCGCGGCCGCCCTTGATCACTTGACCATCGTGACTGTCTGTTTGCCGTTGACGCGCTCGACTACGAATTCGACGGACGCGTCCTGCTCGAACTTCTTGAGCATGCCCTCGTGGCAGTCTGGAACACCATGGTCATTGCTGGCATGTAGGGATTCTTGAGGGCCTCGTGCAACAGCGTCACCTTCTTCGCTCAAAAGCCTGCGCCACCGGTAAAGCAGACTGGGCGCAACGCCATGGCGGCGAGCGGTGGACGATACCGTCTCGCCTGGCTCGACACTCTGCTCGATGATTGTCAGCTTCTGCTCAGTTGTCCACCGTCTACGGCGCACACCACCCGTCAGCAATTCTACGTGTCGATATTCGTTAGACATAAGCCTGTCCTCCAGTCTGTGCTTGAGCCATTCTGCTTATGCCAACTGTCCGGTCGAAACGGGGTGCAGTTCACATGACAGGATTGTTGCTCTCATGGAGCAATGCTATCCTAATATTCCGGATGTCGTGTTGCCGAGCGTCTCCCCGCGCATGGGCGCTGAAATTAAAGGGCTGGTCGATGAGTACAACGACGCAGATACAGCAAGTCCGACCTGGATCGCTGGCAGAGGCGGTCCGCTCGCACCTTGAGACTGGCACTGAGTTCAGATATCAGCTCGCCAGTTTTCTATACGGCTTCTATCTCGACACATCTAGCAGCAGGCGACGGGCTAGGCTCATTAACGCTCCGCAGATCATTGGAGTCCATCGGTTCGATGCATTGATCGGTGCCATTGGCGAGCACCTTTGCCGCCGTTGGCGACTTGGTCCGGCCCCTGCATGGACGGAGGAGCCGGAGCGGTTCCTTTCTGCTCCGTGGCTTCTCGGGTCTGAGCGAATGAAGCCCTTTTATCTAGTCGAAAGCCCAAGTGCGTATCGCCGCCGTTTTATCTTCACGGAAATGGAGCCTTTGAGGCGGGCCCGCATGCCACGAGACGCGATGTGGTGGCACGCTGAGGAGATACGCACCGGAATGATGCCGTTGCCTGAAGAAGTTGTTCCTTCGGCCTCTCTAGAGACTAAGGAGACGACCAGTACATTTGCAATGTAGCATTTTACGCAACCATGTTCGTAGATGTTGGTGGCACGCGTAGGAAATAGCTCACCCTCGACTCCGCCGGATCGAGGTTGGGCGGATGCAGGCATCGCCGTGTGCTTCGCTCTTCGCCCGGCCGCTGTGGTGGGTAGGTCTTGGGCTTCCGCTACAGACTTGGGCTGACATCTTCAGCACCTGGTGATTGCCACCTGTACGAGAGGGCAAGCCTTCTGTGAAATGGCGCGGCTGTTTTTACGATTCCTGGTTCTGGAGGCCCTGCCTGGAATTGAACCAGGATCGGCTGCCAACCAAGCAGCTGCTCTGTCGTTGAGCTACGAGAGCCACACCGCGAAGATACGCAGGACGGAGTCCTGCCGCAACTGCATCTTGGAAGCATGGTTTGCGCCGCCACCGACTACCGATTGCCTTTCAGGAAAGATATCTTTCGAGGTCGGCCATTGCATCCCGGTAATAAGCGAGGAACTGACCGGCTGTTGCATCACCGGAGGTCTTCTCCTGCCACTTCCGCAGCACCGGATGCTGGCGGCGGGCGAAATCAACGACGTTGAGTTCTTTGTTCTGCCGCAGGTAGGAAACGAAGCCCACAATTACCCGACCTGGCACGGCAGCCTTGGAAGCAGTCTGGACCCGGACAGTGAAGCCGGGATCGTAGCGCCCCAGAAAATCAACATATCGCTGCAGAACTGCAGCCTGCCCTTGAAGCAGGTCCCGCTCTCGCTGGAATTCCGTGCGCCCGACGATCTTCCGGTCGCGATATACGACAGGTGCGTCGTCGCCCGTCGCGCACTTCCAGCCCGGTCGTGGCACGAGCATGTCACGCTGGCTTTCCTCCTCCTTGTATGCGTAGAAGGGCATTGTCCGACAGCGCTGTGGCTTCTCCTCATGGATCGAACACAGGCCGGTGTCCGCGAGCTGCGGGCAGGGCGCGGTCGGAGGAATAAACGCGACAGGGGTCACGATCAGCTGGATCGGCTTCTTCGCACCTGCCGAGAATATGACCGCCACCCCTTTTGTTGCGTATCCACGAGTACCTGGCTTGATCGGCGTGGCGGACATCGCCAGCGGAAAGACGTGGGCCCACTTGAAGGCCTCCTCAACGGAGAGCGGCAGCATGCCGTGGCAGCATAGACCGCAGGCGGTGCAGGCGAACCTCTGCTCGTTCACGCCGCCGCTCCGCAGCACTTCTTGAATTTCTTTCCGGAGCCGCAGGGACACGGATCATTTCGCCCGACGCTTACAACGCGAACAGGCGCGGACTTCGGGTTCACCTCGCTGTAGTCGTAGAGCCACTTCCCGTCGACACGGCGGAAGTGGGCGATCTCGGCCTGGCTCATCTCCTTGCCGCCGAACTTGTAGCGGAAAGCGAAGTGCACGCTTCCTTCATCGTCGTTGTCAGCACCGCCGCTGGTGCTACGAAGCTCGAAGCCCTGAAACTGGGTGTCAGGCAAAGCCTTTTCCATCTCAATGCGGTTGAGGCTCTGCAGCCCTTCCTCCGTGCAGGTGTCTTCTATGAAGTCAAGATTGCCGATCTTGAAGGCGACGTAGCGGGCTCTCATAAGGGCCTCAGGTGTCGGGGCGTGCTCGCCTCCAATGTACCGTCCGCAGCAGCGCTCGAAATCCTGTCCTGATCCGCATGCACATCCGATCATCGTTTCATCCTTCATTGGCCCGACCCGTAGCCGGAGCGCTTGCGGAAATCACCTGAGCATCCGCTAACGACGGGATTTGGCGCGGTCAAGGCCAGCGGCATTCACATCATCGGAGCGGACCCCACTTGAAACAGACGCGCAGCTGTCTAGTTCTCAACCGAAGATGAGGGAAAACACTTGCACCATGTCGCGCTGCAGCTGATCCTGAGATTGCTTGCCATCGCCCTGCTGGCGGCGGCTATGCTTTCCGCGCCCGTAATGGCGAAGGATGGTCATGATTGCGGCGGGGCTGTCGCCATCACCGCAGCCGCGCACTCGCATAGCGTGGCGCATGCCACCGGATGCTGCTCACCCTCGCATTGCTGCCCTGTTCTTCCTGCATCAATACTGATCGCAGGTCCAGACTTTGCGGATATCGCTCTGGAAGATGAGGTCCGGTCCGGCCAGCCGTTTCTCCTGGTGCGCACGCTCGATCCGCCTCCGCGATCCAGCGTTGCCTGAGATGTCCCTTCTATACCACAACAGGAGAACTCACATGAAAATTACCGCTCTCACCGCATCTGCGGCATTGCTGTCCTTCGCGCTCGTCTCCGCCAACTTCGCTTCGGCCGAAGAGCTGGCCTTCCCGGATAAGTGCAAGTCCGACATGGCTATGTCCGGCGACATGATGCAGGGCCATGACATGAGCAAGATGGATATGAGCAAGATGCCCGCCCATCAGAAGGAATCTATGGAGGGGATGAAATCCATGGATATGAACATGATGCAGGGCATGATGAAGAAAGACCCGGACGTCGCCTTCAACTGCGGGATGATTGCCCACCACATGGGCGCGATCAGCATGGCCGAGACTGAGCTTAAGCACGGCAAGGACAAGGCGTCTAAGGCCAGGGCCCAGCAGATCATCGACGCTCAGAAGAAAGAAATAAAGGAAATGAGCGCCTGGGTCGAAAAGCACGCGAAGTAATCGTTTGCCTGGAAGTCCGGACGGGCACCAGCGAAAGGCCGGTGCCCGTCGATTTCTTATCTAATCCCGGCCCCTAAGATACCTCGCCCTTTGCGGGCGAAGAGGGCGCTTGCGAAATATCCGAACACGACCGCAATCGTGATCCAAACCGAAAGCTGGACTGCCATCGCCGCAATACGGAAACCGTAAAGCGTTTCAATAGGGAAGTTCCGAGGTATTGTGCCGCCCGACGGCAGTCCCCATTGCGTAAGCGCAACAAGGCAGACGTAGCCCGCGAGGGCCACGGCTAGCGACTGCCAGCCGCCTATCCGTCCGCGAAGGTATGTCGCCAAAGTGGCCGACGCGACCATCCCGGTTACGGATATCGCCAGCATGACAAAATACATCGCGGTTCGCATCCCTATAGTGGAGGGATCGCTGGCGGCAGGCGGGCTGGGCGGATATTTCAGAGCCGGTGCGGCGACCACCGCGACGAATGCGGCCAGTCCGATAGCTGCGGAAAGCGTTCGCGGCCCGAGGCTGTTACCCCTCTTGTACGCCGACGCGAAAGCCACAGAGAACAAGCCTCCGATTGCCACGCTGTAGGTCACAAGACCGGTGAGAAGGCCGAGCCCTGCCTGGGTCTCTCGGCTGACCGGTTCCGGCTCAGCCATGTTACCCATAGCTTGATTTACCTGCTCTTCGTAAGCAATGGCCCTGTCAACCTGTGGCTCGCCGATAACCTTGGAAAGGCCATAGCCAAGCATTCCTGCTATGAGGCCAGCAATCATGCCCCTCACCAGGAGTTTACCCATCATGAGCCTGATCCTTAGTGGCAGGGGAATCCAAGCAGGTGACGGCCGTCGTGAACGAACTCATGGACGCCGGTTCCATCAAACATATGCACAGCGCCCTGCTCAGTGCTGATGAAATACAAAGCCATCATCGCCAGCAGGCCGATGAAGAATGCCCAAGGCATGATCTGGGCGACGGGAATAGCAGTCTGTGTCGGGTTGGTGGCGATTGCGTGAGACATGGTAGTCCTTCCTGAATAGCGCGTTCGAATTTGGACTTATCGTTTCGGGGTCTGGCTCTCGCTTTTGGGCGATAACAGTGGCGCGACCGCGCCAGAATCTCACTGGCTTCCCGAGCGGCAAGGCTTGACATATAGCAGTAACAAAATGTCACGGCAATCTGCTCGCAGCATTCTGAATTGCGACCTCTACAGGCGAAAAAGCGATGGCTTCAAACAAAGCGACAAGGCTTACACTGCTTTGCTCAGCAAGGACTACATGGGCCCGACAAGCGATCTTCGGCGGTGCTGGCGAGATAGAGAATTCGGAGATCGGAAAACTTGCCCGTCTGAAGAGTGAGCTTACCGCAGGAATTGCCTCGGTCAGCTGCGGCCCTGACTTTGCTTCAAAGAGTACAGCCGGATATTTGGGAAAACGCGCCCAGACCGAGCCCTTGCTGGCGGACCTGGATTACGGGAGCTGGACGGGCCGCTCGCTCGCTTCGGTTGCGGAGACCGAACCGCAGGCATTAGCACTTTGGCTTAGTGATCCCGCCGCGAAACCGCATGGCGGCGAGTCTCTGGCGGAGCTTTACTCACGGTCACGGAAGTGGCTGCACGGCATGATGAACGCGGGAGGCCACCATCTTGCCGTGACAAGTCAGGCTGTATGCCGCGCAGTTGTTCTTAATACGCTCGACGCGCCCGAAGCCTCTTTCTGGCTAATAGATATCCCGCATCTCACCATTTCAAGTCTTACCTCGGATGGGCACAGGTGGTCAGTTCGCACTGCAGGTTGCCCGGTCATGCGCTGAAATGTTCAGTGTCAGCATTGAGAGGTACATAGGTCAGGTGAGGGGGACGCCGACCGTCGTGCCATAGCTTGCTCCTGCCGAGACGGAAGGAGACACCGGCGACGCAAAGCCGAAAACCTCCAGCTCCGGGCAAG
This sequence comes from uncultured Rhizobium sp., assembly GCA_945952415.1. Classification (GTDB taxonomy): domain Bacteria; phylum Pseudomonadota; class Alphaproteobacteria; order Rhizobiales; family Rhizobiaceae; genus Gellertiella. Next base: position 58,831 of record CAMFIF010000007.1, read on the forward strand.
GCAATAAAAACACAATGCCGCCATGACTTATCGACTATGGCGGAACGGATATTTCGTGGCGACACTGTTCGCCGCGCTAGCTATGCTTCTTGCGCTCGCCTCAGTGTTAGACGTCGTCGCGGACGTTCGAGCTGGCCGAATTCACGAGTTGAGCGTGCGTTCGCCGGATGCCTCGCAGAGCGATAGCAGGACGAACGGCCACCAGCAGGTGTCTGACTGCGTTGCGATGCATTATTCGCTGCCCGCAGCGAATAATGACGCATGGTGCCTGCCGCCGCGATCTGTTCTGCCCAATCTTTTGTGCGATTTGGGTGGGATGCCCGGCATCAGTGTCGCTGTTCCTTTGCGCCCCCCTATTCTCCAAGGCTGAAGCCATCTGACCATTTCAATCAGACCCGCCCGCCCAAGCGAACCTGGCGCGGCGCAGCAATGCTTTTGGAGAATTCAATGAATATCGTGATCGGGCTGATCATCACTTTTGGCTGCATCATAGGCAGCTTCATGGCAATGGGCGGCCATATCCAGGCGCTCATGCAGCCGTTCGAACTTGTCATCATCGGCGGCGCTGGCCTCGGTGGCTTCGTGATGGCAAACCATTTCAAGGTGATAAAGGACACCATTAAAGCTATCGGGGAAGGGTTCCGGTACGCTGTGCCGACAGAGCGGCAATACCTCGACGTGTTAGCCGTACTATATTCGCTTATGAGAGATTTGCGTACTAAAAGCCGCAACGAGATCGAAGCGCATATCGATAATCCCCAAGAGTCTGCGATCTTCCAGGCGGCACCAACAGTCCTCAAGAACGCGTCGCTGACGAATTTCATCTGCGACTATGTTCGGCTGGTCGTAATAGGAAATGCCCGGAGTCATGAGATTGAGGCGCTCATGGATGAGGAGCTTAACACAATCCTTTACGAGCGGCTTAAGCCTTATCATTCACTTACAACCATGGCTGACGCGTTCCCGGCGATTGGGATTGTGGCTGCGGTGCTGGGCGTGATCAAGGCAATGGCGGCAATCAATGAGCCGCCCGAGGTGCTCGGGCACCTGATCGGTGCTGCGCTGGTCGGAACTTTCCTCGGCATTCTCCTGTCGTACTCGGTGTTCGCCCCAATGAACGCACAGATAAAAGTCGTGAGGACGAAGCAGCACCGCCTCTTCGTCATCGTCAAGCAGACTCTCATCGCTTACATGAATGGCTCTGTCCCGCAAGTTGCCCTCGAATATGGCCGCAAGACCATAGCCGAGACAGAACGTCCGAGCATTGACGCACTGGAACAGGAGATGATGGGCGCGGCAGCCGCCTAGCGGCTAAGATGGCACCTCCGATGCGGCGAACGCGGCACCGGAGGCACTGCTGTCAGGCTCAAGAAGCGGATATCAGGTCGCGTTCCGATACTGATCTCTCGCGCAGGGACCTGCCGTCTCCCTGCATCGTCTCCCTCGCGGCACGGAAGCAGACTTCGTCAATCCCGTTTGACCACGAGGTGACCGCCGCGCAAGAACGCAGCCGCACCCTGTAGGGCGCGGCTGCGATAGACCAGCGTTGGGGAGGCCTCACCCAAAACGGTCTCACTTCACACTCGACCTCTCTAACGGCGGCACAGTTGCCGTTAGAGTCCCAGGGCAATGCTATTTTTTATGGTTGCCCGAGTGCGTGATCGATCCCGACTGAGACGATATGACAAGCAGCTCGGCGTCCACTTCGCCCGCTTTAGCAAAATGCAAGGTGACCGGGATGGCTTGGCCCGCACCAGGACGCGCCTTCGGCCTCATAAACATGATATGGTAGCTTGAGGGCTGGAACTGCACGTCGGAATTGGCTGGAATCTCAACGCCCTCTTTCATTTGTCGCATCGACGCGCGGTCATTCTCGACTGTGGTCCGATGGATTTGGACGTCATCGCTGATCGATGAAGAGATGCTCAACAGACGATCTGCCTCCGATCCGGCGTTCCGGATGGTCAAGTATCCTCCCAGGACGGGCGCTGAAGCGGGAGCTGGCCGCGACCAACCCTTCAGCACCGTGATAGAAGCCTCCCCTGAATCCTGCGCCACCGCAGGGCATGCGAGCAGGAGGACAGAGATCGCAAAGGTGAGCGACCGACCGATCATACGTTGGCCTCCGAGAACTTGGGCGATAGCAGGCGCAGGGCGTTGAACGTCACAAGCACGGTGGCTCCTGTGTCGGCAAGGATTGCAGGCCAGAGACCTGTGTATCCCATGATCGTTGTTACCAGGAAAACCGCCTTCAGGCCGAGTGCAATTGTGATGTTCTGGGTTATGTTGCTCATGGTCGCCTTGGACAGCTCAACCATTCGGGCTATATCCAGCACGCGGCCGTGCAGGACGGCGGCGTCTGCTGTCTCCAACGCTACGTCGGTTCCGCCTCCCATCGCGATACCGATGTCGGCGGCGGCCAGGGCTGGCGCATCATTAATGCCGTCGCCGACCTTCGCCACCTTCATTCCCTGCTTTTGGAACTGGCCCACAATCTTCTGCTTGTCTTCCGGTAGCAATTCTGCCCGCACGTCATCCATGCCGAGCTGCTTGCCGATTGCTGCGGCCGTGCGCTTGTTGTCTCCCGTGAGCATGACAGTTCGGATGCCCATCCGTTTCAGAGCATCGAGCCCCTGCCGGGCGTCGTCCCTCGGCTCGTCCCGCATCGCGATGGCACCGGCCACCTGATCCCCAACGAGCAGAATGGACACCGTCTTGCCTTCATCGTTCAGTGCCTGGATACGAGTTGCGAGTTCGCTGGAGACCGATGCCGTTTCTGCGGCTGCTTGCGGAGAGCCAAGGAAAACCACCTGACCCTCGACATTGGCGCTTACGCCTTTGCCGCCGATGGCTTTCGATCCTGATGCGGATGGCACAGACACCTGGCTTTCCTCAGCCTTCGCGAGGATGGCCAACGCAAGCGGATGGCTAGAGCCATTCTCCAGCGCTGCGGCCAGCCGCAGGACATCGGCATCGGAGCGTCCGGAAGCGATCACGTCTGTCACCTTCGGCTTTCCTTCGGTAAGCGTACCGGTCTTGTCGAGCGCAATTGCGTTGATCCTGCGAAACTCTTCGAGCACCGCGCCGCCCTTGAGCAGGAGGCCACGCCGTGCACCGGCGGAGAGCGAGGCGGCAATCGCCGCTGGCGTTGAGATAACTAACGCACAGGGGCAGCCGATCAACAGGACAGCTAGTCCCTTGTAGACCCATTCGCTCCAGGCACTCCCGAGGACAAGCGGTGGGACGATTGCCACAAGCGCCCCCACCACCAGCACACCCGGGGTGTAGTATTTGGAGAACCGGTCAATGAAGCGCTCGGTTGGGCTTTTCGCCTCCTGTGCTTCCTCGACCAGCTTAACCACACGAGCAATCGTGTTATCCGATGCAGCGGCAGTGACTTTGACTTTCAGAACGGATTCGCCATTGATCGTGCCCGCGAAGACGGGGTCACCACTCCCTTTGCGAAGCGGAGTGCTTTCGCCGGTCACCGGAGCTTCGTTGATGGAGCTTGCGCCGTCGATGATCGTGCCGTCGGCCGGAACCCGGTCGCCAGGGCGAACACTGATGACCGCGCCGATCTCAAGGCTGTCAGCCGGAACCTCCCTGGTTTGACCGTTTACTTCAAGAAACGCCGTCTTCGGCACCAATTTGGTCAATGACTGGATACTGGCACGTGCGCGGCCTGCGGCGATACCTTCCAGAAGTTCGCCAACGAGGAAGAGGAAGACTACCGTCGCAGCCTCCTCGCTAGCGTTGATGATGACCGCGCCAACCGCCGCAATTGTCATCAGCGTCTCGATGGTGAACGGAATTCCAGCCAAGGCGGCGGAAATCGCTCGTCTCGCAATTGGCACGAGGCCAACAAGCATTGCTGCTATGAACGCATATTTATCGATAGACGGTACCATGTGGCCAACAACGTATGCGACGCCGAGCGCAGCGCCGCTCGCCAGTGTCAGCCTGGCTTTCCTAGTCGCCCACCAGGGACCGTCGGTGGGCCCATGGTCGTGGCCGTGAAGACCGATTTCTTCGGCCTTCTGCTCGCTCGCGTCGACTCCCTTTCCGTGTCCACGGGAGGCATGTTCGTGTCCAGCATGGTCGTGCTTGTGATCATGTCGCGCATGATCATGTTTATGGTCGTGTCCTTCGTGAGAATGATCGTGACCATGTGCATCGTGAGAGCAGGAAGGGCCGTGCACATGTTCGCCCGAAGAGTTGTGCACAGAGTGGTCGTGCCCCGCACCGGCGTGGCTATGACCCAGGGAGCCAGCCGCCTCGTCGTCGGCTTCTTGCAAATGGCTGTGGTTTCTAGCGACCGGCTTCTCCGTCGCATCACGCGCTCGGACGCCGTACCCAAGCCCCTTCACCGTCTTTTCCACTGCCTGAAGGCTGTCTCGGCGCGAGTAGTGCACTGTCATCGTACCCGCCGTTGCGGACACCGAAACATCCTCAACGCCGGGCAATCTTCTGACTGCGGTGTCGATTTTCGCAGCGCAGCTCGCGCAGTCCATACCTTCGACGCGGTAACGCATCTTCGACGTGTCTTCTGCCATATGCACATCTCCTGAAAATTGACGCTCGGCAATCCGTACTTCCTCTAGCGGCTAGAGGAGCAAGCACTTTTTTTTCCTTCTCCAGCTGGCAACGCGCTCAGCAAGCGCGGTGTCCCATGCTAAAGAGGAGTTGTGCAGGGTTTCACCACGTTCACGACCGCCGACCATAAGCTAGGGAGCACCGGTATGCCGAGCATTTCAATCAAAGCTGCCGCGATGGTGAGCGGAGTCAAGGTCCCGACCATCCGCTACTATGAGCAGATCGGATTGCTGGCCTCGCCAAAACGCGATCAAGGCAACAGGCGCGTATTTGAAGACGACGACCTTCGCCGATTGACTTTCATCCGCCACGCGCGTGAGCTTGGCTTCGATGTCGAGGCCATACGGACCCTCCTCGACCTTCAGGATACTCCCGACAGGTCTTGCGCGGAGGCGGACGCCATTGCCAAGGCGAGGCTGTCTGACGTGAACCAGCGGATCAAAAGCCTTCTTGCTCTTAGGACGGAGCTGGAGTTGATGGTGGAGGGCTGCAGCCATGGACACGTAGCGGAGTGTCGTGTGATCGAGGTGCTCGCTGATCACGGCAAGTGCCTTCGCGACCATCATTGAAAGCAAACCAAAACGTGATCGTCACCCCCGGGGAGGGAGCTTGGCAAATCGGGTCGGGGGCCTTATCGCTGCGATGCTGCCTTTGTTTTCCGCTTCAAACACTCACTCCCACTGCTGCGCTCAACGATGACATCATTTTTCCGCAAGTTCGCCTTTACCGCCAGCGCTGTCTATTCATCGACGCAAAAGGCCGTTGTCGTCACACTCACAGCCCTTCTCCTGTCGGGCTGCGTCGCGAACCTCGCTCTCGATGAGTTATCCAGTGCTCCGCCAGCGATCCCGGCCAAAGTCCTTCAGGAGATGGCAAACAAAGGCATGTCTCCTGAGGACCCGGTACTTGTGCGAATTTTCAAGCAGGAGAGCGAGCTTGAAATCTGGAAAATGAACAAGGCAGGCCGTTTCGCTCTGCTCAAGACATACCCTATGTGCCGGTGGTCCGGAAAACTCGGACCGAAGAAGAAGAGCGGCGACCGGCAGGCACCTGAGGGCTTCTACCATGTCTCGGCAGGAATGCTGAACCCAAAATCTCAGTATTTCGTGTCTTTCAACCTGGGCTATCCAAACCGGCTGGAGGCGGCGCTAGGCTACTCTGGCGAAGCCCTGATGGTCCACGGAGCGTGCTCGTCCTCGGGATGCTACGCCCTAACGGATCAGGGCGTAGGGGAGATATACGCTATCGTCGCCAAGGCTCTCGCCTCGGGGCAGGAACGGTTCCAGGTGCAGGCCTATCCGTTCAGGATGAGCGCGGAGAATATTGCGGCTCATGCCGGTGACGAGAACATGCAATTCTGGCGGGTTCTGAAGGATGGCTATGACAGCTTCGTCCTCACGAAGCAGCCTCCCAAGGTCTCCGCCTGCGGGGCTCGCTACAGGTTCAATATGGAGTATGACGGCGGAGAGCCGCGCGATCCTCTGGCCGCCTGTCCTCCTGGGCGAAGCATGGCGGATGCGACGCTTCAGGCTCAGCTCGCAGACGAGCAGAAGAAGGTGGATAAGGCCATTGCTGATGGAGGCTCGCCGTCGGTGCTGGCCTACCTGGATGGCGGAATGCACTCAACTTTCCGCGCCTTTTTGAAAAAGCAGGGAGCCGGAGAGCTTGCGAAGCGCGTGTCGGGGATACAATACCCGGTTAGCCGACCCGAGGCTGCACTCGCCGATCCGTTCGAGCCACTTCCACGGCGGCCCGCTCAATCGCAGGCCCTGCGGCAGAATTAGCCGCCTTTGACTGTCCGTTAGGCGGCCGATTCTTTACAGGACGAGATGCAGGGTTCCAGTCTTCGCTGAGTTCGTTGAACGAAGTCATCGGGCTGACAGCGGTCCCCGGCGCTTGTGCGTCAACGCAGGGGCGGCTCGTCGGAGCGAGACCTGTCCCTTCGGTTTTTAGAACGATTAGACACTGGGTTCCCCTCGAAAACGGGTCTCGCCGTGCGCACAAATGCAGCCTGTGAGGCTGTAAGCTTCCCGTGCGTAATACTTGACAACCACAATCATGTTTCATAGAAGGTGTACTGCTATTTCTTTTAGGAGATCGTGATGTATGGCATGCTGCAAGCTCTCTCAGTAGCTTTCATCGGCACCTTCCTGACGGCTCCGGCCTATGCCGAGACGCCGCAGATCGAGGTCACGCTGAAGGGCACCAGTTTCTCCCCTTCTGAAATCAAGGTCCCGGTGGGGCAGACCGTGGTAGTCAAATTCAAGAACGTGAATCCTGCGCCCGCAGAGATCGAGTCCAAGCCGCTGAAGATTGAAAAGGTGGTTCCGGGCGGCGGCGAGATCATCGCAAACGTGAAGGCGAAGTCCGCTGGCCGTTTCTTGTTTGTGGACGAATATCATGAAGACGTCGCCAAGGGATACTTTGTCGCTGAATAAGGGTTGCTGTCATGTTGGCCGCGCTAATTATCGTTTTTCGGGAAATCATTGAAGCCGGTCTAGTCGTTGGGATCGTCGCCGCAGTTACGCGCGGCATTCCTGGGCGGACACAATGGATCGCCACTGGTGTGCTCGCTGGGGTCTTGGGAAGCTGCGTGGTAGCGGTGTTCACGGGCACAATCGCAGCGGCATTCTCCGGGTCCGGACAGGAACTCCTTAACGCGACGATCCTGTTCCTGGCAGTGGGCATGCTTGCGTGGCATAACATCTGGATGGCGGAGCACGGACGGGAGCTTGCGGATCAGTTGAGGTCGGTAGGTAAGTCCGTCGCTGGCGGGTCAAGGAGCCTCGTCGCACTTGCTGTTGTCGTCGGCGCGGCGGTCCTGCGCGAGGGGTCTGAGATCGTCCTCTTCCTTTACGGCATCTTGGTCAGCGGTAACGAAGCACCTGCGTCGTTGCTCACGGGAAGCGTGCTGGGCCTCAGCCTCGGAGCGGTGTTAAGCTATCTTACCTTCAGAGGTCTGGTCCGCATCCCTCCGAAGCACGTCTTCGCCGTGACCGGCGTCATGATTACGCTGCTGGCTGCTGGTATGGCGGCACAGGGCGTTGGCTTCCTGGAATCCGCGAACGTGGTCTCTTGGCTCGACGCTACCGCATGGGACACGTCGGGCATCCTGTCGGAGTCAAGCATTCTCGGCCGAGTGCTGCACACACTTGTCGGCTACATGGAAACACCTACCGAGCTACAGGTGGCGGCCTACCTTGCGACCGCGCTCGTGATAACTGGTCTGTCGCGGAACGCGCGGTCAGGCCGCGTCCTAGCGCCATCGATGTAAGGGAACACCCGCGCATTACTGTTGCGGTTATTTGATCGAATGGAGGCTACTTAACGACTTCCTCAAGTATGAGCAGAGCCAAGAAGCCGACGAAGAACATGGACGTGATGAGCGGTGTGTCCTTCACCTCATGCGCCTCCACCAGCAGCTCTTCGGTAACCAGATAGAGCAATGCCATCAAGGCCAAAGCGAGCAGTCCCGTGAAGATCGCAGGCGGCAGCATGGAAGCGGGGGTCGCCAAAAGCGCACCAAGCGGCAACAGCAGAGTCAGGCCTACGATGCTGACAACAATGCGGACGGGGGATCGGATATACTCGCCCAGCGAGGTCGTCAGCACCAAACCGAGAGACAGAATCTCCAGTGTCAGGGCAACAGCAATGAGTAGTCCCGCCTTCTCGCCTGCGAGAATGGAGATGCCCAGAACAACGCCGTCTACCAGTATGTCGATGCCGATAGCAGCGATCAGTCCTGTCGGCCCCGGTGACCACTCCTCTGCTTTCTTGCCCAGTAACATCAGAATGACACCCAAGCTACCCCCGACGAAGGTCGGGAGAACAGGTGCTCCGCCATGAACCACGTCGGGAAGTATCTCGCCCGCCGCAGCGGCGAAAACCACACCCGCCGCGAAGTGGCGCACGCCGCTGACGACCCGGGCGCTCGGACGTAGGGCGGTGGCCACAATTGAACCTAGCAGCGCAGCAATCACGGGGAAGCTTATCAGTAACCACGATGACATGTCAGTACCTCGCTTTGCGGGTTCTTCTGATGTAGGGGAGCTAGTCTCAGTCGTCCACAAGGGGCCTGCCAACCCATCCGAGCAGCTTCTCAAACCTCCGTCGTCGCTGTAAAGTAGCAGGGGTATTCCAATCGCGCGGGCGCATGCTGCCAGTGGCTCGGGTGGAATGGCGACTGATAAATCAGAGCCGACTTGAAGAGGCTTTTGCTGTCAGCAGGACGCAACCCGTCGCTTCATCCCGTTCGACAGAAATTGCCCAATTCATGAGCAGGCAATCGGAGTGTGTTGCGGCATCTATATTGGTATGTGGGGTTGGTTCGTTAGCTCGGATAGTTCTGAATGGTCGATGCGGTAGTGGCCGATCACCAGAAGCCGAATCTCTCCCCGCGTCTCCAAAGTCTTTGAAAAGGCTGGCAACCGTTCGATCACCGCTTCCTCCAGAAAGAGCCGAAGGCCGAGGACGTTTCCGGCCATCCGGATCACGGAGCCGACGTTCCTGCCTCGCCCCCCGTCAAGCTCGTAGCGTATTGTTCTGCCGAGCATCATCGCGGACGGTTTCTGCATGTGTGACCCGAGCGCCGTCGGATCGTCCAGCCTCTCGAAGACGGCCTCCGGAGAGGCTCGTGAGCGCAGGCTCAAGACCTCCGAATGAGCGTAGATCACGGTTTCCGGTCCTCGCGGTCGTGGTCATGGTGTCCTCCGTGCCCGCCATGACCGTGGAAGAGATGCATCAGGGGGCAAGCCATCAGCAGCAGGTAGGGAGCGAGCCCGAGAACATGGGCCCAGTGCTCCCGGAGAACAAAGAACGCGGCGATGAGACCGAAGGAGATGGCCATCAAATTTAAGTGCGGGACGTGATTATAGTTCCATGCTCCTGAGCCTGAGGGAGTTGCCGATGACGCTGACGGATGAGAGCGCCATGGCGGCGGCGGCGATGATGGGTGAAAGCAGAAGTCCGAAAGTCGGATAAAGGGCACCTGCGGCGATGGGGACGCCCGCCGCGTTGTAGATGAAGGCGAAGAACAGGTTCTGCCGGATGTTGGCCATGGTGGCGCGGCTGAGCTGCCTTGCCCTGACGATCCCTTCGAGATCGCCTTTCAAAAGCGTGACGCCCGCGCTCTCGATTGCGACGTCGGTGCCGGTGCCCATGGCGATCCCAACGTCGGCCGCCGCAAGGGCGGGCGCGTCGTTTACGCCGTCGCCCGCCATGGCCACTATTTTGCCTTCGTCTCGGAGCCTCGCGACGATCTTGCTCTTGTCCTCGGGGAGAACCTCCGCCTCGACTTCCTGAATGCCGAGACGGCTTGCGACGGCCTGCGCCGTCGTCCGATTGTCGCCCGTCAGCATGACGACCCGCACGCCCTCTTCGACCAGCGACTTCAAAGCCTTCGGCGTCGTCGCCTTGACGGGATCGGCTATTGCGAACAGTCCGGCCACCTGGCCGTCGCTCGCCATGAATATCACAGTGGCACCTTCGCCGCGCAGCTCTTCTGCCTTTGCGGTGAGGGCGGTGACGTCGATCCCGCTCTCACCCATGATGCGGTGGCTTCCGAGGATCAGCCGCTTGCCTTCGACCATGCCTGTCACGCCCTTCCCAACGGGGCTGTCGAAGTCCTCGGCAGTACCCAACGGAAGGCTCCGCTCACTGGCGGCATTCACGATGGCAAGAGCGAGCGGATGCTCGCTGGAGCGTTCGAGCGTCGCAGCAAGCCGCAGCAGGTCCGTTTCCGTAAAGCCCTTGCGGGGAACGATGGCCGTAACCTTCGGGCGTCCCTCGGTGAGCGTTCCGGTCTTGTCGACCACCAGCGTGTCGACCTTCTCGAAGCGCTCCAGCGCCTCCGCGTTCTTGATCAGGACTCCGAGCCTTGCGCCGCGCCCGACCCCCACCATGATCGACATCGGCGTGGCGAGGCCAAGAGCGCAGGGGCAGGCGATGATGAGCACGGCGACTGCGGCAACGAGACCATGCGCGAAACGCGGCTCGGGACCCATGATCATCCAAACCGCGAATGCGATGATGGCGACACCGATAACGACAGGGACGAACCAGCCCGACACTTCGTCGGCGAGGCGCTGGATCGGAGCCCGCGAGCGCTGCGCGTCCGCGACCATCCTGACGATCTGCGAAAGCATCGTGTCGCGGCCGACCTTGGCCGCCTCCATGACGAAGCCACCGGTCTGGTTCATCGTGCCGCCGATGAGTTTTGAGCCGACCTGCTTCGTGACGGGCATGGATTCGCCCGTAATCATGGATTCGTCGACCGAGCTTCGTCCTTCGAGGAGAACGCCGTCGACTGGTACTTGCTCACCCGGTCGGACACGGAGCCTGTCGCCGACGCTGACGGCGTCAAGGCCGACGTCCTCGTCGGTTCCGTCCTGCCTGATGCGGCGGGCGGTCTTAGGAGCCAGATCGAGCAGGGCGCGAATTGCGCCGCCCGTCTGCTCGCGGGCCCTGAGTTCCAAGACCTGCCCGAGGAGCACCAGCACGGTGATGACGGCGGCCGCCTCGAAATAGACGGCGACTGTGCCGTCTTCGGACCGGAGGATTTTCGGAAATAGGTCCGGAACCAGCGTCCCCACCATGCTGTAGGCCCAGGCCACGCCCGTGCCCATGGCGATCAGCGTGAACATGTTGAGATGACGGCTGAGGATGGACTTCCAGCCGCGCTCGAAGAAGGGCCATCCTGCCCAAAGCACGACGGGGGTCGCCAGCACCATCTGCACCCAGTTCGACGTTCTCGGCGAGACGAGCATGTGGAGGTCGAACAGATGGCCGCCCATTTCCAAGAAGAGAACCGGGATCGCGAGTACGAGGCCAATCCAGAAACGACGGGTCATGTCGAGAAGCTCGGCGCTCGGTCCTTCCTGAATAACCGGTGTCTCCGGCTCCAGAGCCATGCCGCAGATCGGGCAGTTGCCAGGTCCCGGCTGCCTGATCTGGGGATGCATCGGGCAGGTGTAAATGATGCCTTCGGCGCTCGCAGGCGGCGCTGCCGCGTGCTTTATCCCCCCGTGATTGGCGTGATCGTGGGCGTGATGTCCATGATGCCCACCGTGATCAGCCTGTGGATGGGTTCTGTGATCGTGGTGCTGATGCTTTTCGTGCTCGGTCGCCATGAGGGTCTCCTTCAGATCAGGTCTTCGTAGGTGACATAGGTCATCATGCCGGAGGCCATATGGTAAAGATGATGACAGTGAAGGGGCCAGCGGCCCGGATTATCCGCATCGAAGTCGATGGTTAGCGCGGCCATGGGCGGCATCAGCACGGTATCGCGGACCGCTCCGGCGATCCTCGTGCCGTTGATCGCCACCACCTGAAATTGATGGCCGTGGAGATGGATCGGATGCGCCATCATCGACATGTTCATCAGGTCGAGACGGACGCGCTCACCCTTCTTTGCCATGATTGGCTGGTCAGTCTGTATGGCCCAGGTATAGGCGGCCATGTCACCCCCCAGCATTGCCGAATATTTCCGGTCTGGCTCTCTGTCCGCGAGTGGCGACGAGGAGCGGAGCTGCCGCTCCAGGGAGAGGTCGAGGATCGGACCCTTCTCGCTACCGTTCGCCGTGATTTTGCCAACGTCCGCGCCCGCTGTGGCAAGTATAATCCCGGTCCGCTCGGCCGCACCTTCTCGAAGTGCCAGGACTGGAAAAGCGCCCCGGTCCGGGGGCAGCTGCAGGCGGATGTCAAGCCGCTGGCCCGTGGTGATCGAGAAGAGGCTACCCTTTACCGCGACGACAGGCTTGCCATCTACCGCGATCAGGTCGCCTGAAAGCGCACCCGTGTCGATGGTGAAGGCCGTGGCCGTCGCGCCGTTGATGATGCGCAGGCGGACGCGGCCGCCTTTCTCCACGGTGACCACGTCCGGATCGTCGAGCGTGCGGTCGTTGGCGAGATAGGCGTCGTATTCGATGTCGTTGACGTCCATGCCCATGTTCATTCCGGACATCGACATGTCCATGCCAGAGCCGCCGGACATCATCTGGTGCATGGCCTGCATGCCGGGCATCGATCCCATCATCTTCGAATGGTCCATGGACATGCCCGACGGCATGCCTCCCTTTTTCAGGCTATCAAGCAGTTCCTCAGGCGACTTGAACGAGAAGTCGTGGAGCATTACAACGACCTCCTGCTCGTCGGCTGCCCTGTCTGCAGCAGTGCGCACGATAAGAGGCGCAGCCAGCAGGTTCTGTTCCTGTAAGGTGTGCGCGTGCATCCAATGCGTCCCGCCTTCGCCCGAGGGAAGGTTGTAAGCACGGTTCTCCGCTGGCTTCAGGAGGGCTGCCGGGTTGTCCGGAACGCCGTCCATCTTCCAGGGCGGGGTCAGGCCGTGCCAGTGGATGAGGGTGCTTTCAGTTGTCTCGTTTGCCAACTGAAGATCGATTGTCGAGCCCGCGTCGGCGACAAAACCCGGCTTACCGGATTGGTCGGTCAGTCCGAAGACGCTGGCGGACCTGCCGTTAACGTCGAGGGTTCTCTTCGCGACGGAAAGCTTTGTGGAAGAAGTGGCGGCGTTGGCGGCGCGAACACTGGACAGGGCGGAAAGGGCGGTTGCACCCATCGCGACCGACATCAGGAATTGACGGCGATACATGTTAAACCTCTTGTTTGTCGTCGGAAGGACCGACATGTCGATGACTGTTCCGCCGCAGTGGCGGCGCGGCATCAGACTGAGGTTCTGGGCGGGCCAAGATCGGGAGCCGGAGCCTGCCCGGTCATGGACCGTCCGGCCGCCAAGAGCGGAGCGGCTTCCTCAAAAGCCCGGCTGGGTGAAACGCCAATATCCGGCAGCATCGTCAGGCACGCGCCGCACGTCGTCGTGCAGCATTCGCCATTCCGCTGCTCATGTTTTAATTTCTGGTGTTGGTGGTGACTGACAGAGGTTTCGACAGCAGTTCCGTGACCAATGTCGCATCGGGCTGGCACGGCATGGCCAGCGGAGGTGCCGACGAGCAGAAATAGCGCGACGAATGCCGCGACCACTCCTCCCATCATTGTGCGTCTCCAGTTCCCATGGCAAATTCCGTTTATCTGTGACCAGCTTAGATTACCCAAACCCAGTACCTTTGATTTCGGTCAATCGTTGGCTGGCATTTTTGCCGTTTTAAGAATGCTGAGAGTTCCAGTCACTGGAAGGTCAAGCGCAAAACTGAATATGGAGTTCAGCCCTTATCGGACCTATCCTGTCTCCGAGAATGACGGAGACGCTCCATGACTTTGAAGACCGCAGTTATTTTATCTGTCTCGCTGATCGGCGTCACCTCTGCCATAGCCGGAACGGCCTCGGAAATCGTTCAGAGCAGGCAGAGCGCCATGAAGGAGCTTGCTGCCGCGACAAAGGTCATGGCGGGAATGTTCAAGGAGCCGCGTTCCTATTCGGCCAGTTCTTTCGGTGCTGCGGCTCGTGAGATTGAGGCGAGGGCAGGAGGTCGTCTGGTGGAGACGTTTGCTCATCTTGGCGCTGCCCCCGGCTCGAAGGCAACGGACGCCATCAAAGATGATCCCGCTCATTTCGCGGAACTGGCGGACAACCTGAAAACCTATGCCACCGCCCTTGAGTCCGCCGCTCGCGATCATCCGGAGGCCATGACAGATGACATGAGAATGAAGGCGGGCGAAGCCATGGAAGGTGGGCTCCTCGGTGTCGCCCCGCGTTCATCGCAGAAGATGTCGGCAGAGCATGCCTTTCACCTCATGCTGCAGACATGCGCCTCCTGCCATTCCCGGTTTCGCGAGAAGAGCTGATTAGTGCAGGCAGGGAGGGAGGTCAGCCGTAATCGACGTCGAGTATTTCGAAGCGGCCGATACTAGCACGCTGGCTGTTGAGGCAGTTGGACTGGATCAGGAACTTGCCTTTCAGAAGCCGCTCCGGCAGTCCAAAACCGTTGGAGAAGCCAACTGAATCATTCCAGCCGAGGTACAGGAAGGCGGTTCGCCCTGCGGTGCGGCACAGGTTTGCGATCATCACTCTTGTAGCTGCTGCCTGCGGCTTGTCGGTTCGCTTGGAGAACGTGGCGCAGACAAGGAGCACAGGCAGAGACCGGATGACGCGCGGGGAGGCAAGGATCGCTGTGTCGCCGTCGGTTACACAGAGATATCGGTGGATCGGCGAGCTTATCCGCCTCCTCAGCTCCTCACAGGTCATCTCCACGCCGCCTTGGCCGAATCCAAAACAGCTGGCGCATGCCGATGCGATTTCGTTGGTCTGCTCAAAAATCTTGAAATTGCCTGAGGTTCGAGCGCCTGGCAGTGCGAAGCCCAAACGGGCCGGTAGCTGAGTGACCTCCTCCATGCCGAAAAAGCGCTTGTTGAGCACTGACGCTCCCTCATTGGCGTAGGCGTACATGATGTCGGCCCCCTCGCTCGCCACCACTTTCTGCATCTCTTTGTATAGGCTGCTTGCGACCTTGAAGCCTCTGTATTCCGGCGACACGAAGAGATCGACAAGCTCTGCGGCCGTCCGTCGCTGACCGCCCGCGATGAAGGTTTTGAAGAAGCATGCGAGCTGTCCGGCCTTCGAACCGTCTGCGAAGGCCGATACGATGGTAGCCCTTTCATAACCTTGGCGGTAGGTCCAGGCGAACCGTTCTTCGGACAGCTCGGGTCCGTCCTTTAGGAAGGCGCGGCGTGCGAGACTGGATGTCAGTGGTGCATCGAGTTCGTCAGCAGTCTCTGTTCGCACCGTGATGTTCACGCTGGCCGCCTCTTCTTCGCTTGATCCAGAAGATCGATGCCTCAAGCTAAGC
Source organism: uncultured Rhizobium sp. (assembly GCA_945952415.1). Classification (GTDB taxonomy): domain Bacteria; phylum Pseudomonadota; class Alphaproteobacteria; order Rhizobiales; family Rhizobiaceae; genus Gellertiella. The sequence continues at coordinate 74,181 of CAMFIF010000007.1, forward strand.
GAAAGAAACTTAACAGCGGTTAACGCGAACGGATCGGCGTTTGATAGCCCCGGTCGCTGATCGGGCTATGATGCCGAATGTGCGAGCGGGAGGAGTGCGGACGAAATAGGAGGCGGTGTCATCCGACGCTCGGATAAAGTTGTTGTGAGCACCTTCACACGAAAACCGCCCAGTGACAGAATGGCTGAATGTTGTTCCGCATGTTGCACGCATTGTCGCTTATAGCCGCTGTCTTGGCTGTCCTTCTCGGACCGCCGAGCATTTCAGCGGCCGAGGCTGCTATGGTGCCACCCCCAGCTGCGGTGACAGACGCCATGGCCGCCATGGGCATGCCGGACCAGATGCCGTGCTGCCCGAAGCCCAAGCCAGCGACGAACACCTGCGGCAAGGGATGTGTGTTCAGCCTCGCATGCGGATCGTCTTTTGCGGCGCAGGCGGAGGCAAAGGCGATACTGCCTGAGCCCTTCCCACAGTTGCGCCAGACGTTCGACCCGATCCCCCACGCCGAGTTACGGTCTCTTACCGGCGCTCCGCCTCATCGCCCTCCTAAAGTCTAATCATCATTCATCAAGTAAGCTGCCGTCGGGCGCAAGGCGCTTTTGACGGTCCTTGATCGTGTTCAGTTGCGGACCGCTCTGCGGAGCGTCCAGACGTGAGATGACTATGATGAGAGTTGCTACCTTGGCCCTGGCTCTGGCATTGAGCGGTGCCGCCACCCTTGCGGGCCCTCGTGCCGTGTTCGCGGCCGCTACCGACTACGAATTCCAAGCCGTAAAGACCGATGTGAAAAAAGGCCCCGAGGCCATCGTATCGGTGAGGATCGTGGACAAGCGCACCGGCCGGGCGGTCCCTGACGCGGTGATCTTCACCACCCGAATGGACATGGCTCCCGAGGGCATGGAGACCATGACCACCCCGGTCGATCTGGCTCCATCGTCTGAGCCTGGGGTCTATGCCTTCAAGACCAATCTGGTGATGGAGGGCGGCTGGCGCTTCAAGCTGGCGGCGAAAGTCCAGGGCGAGCCTGAGACAGTGCAGGGCGAGCTGATACTAAAGGCAGTTCCCTGAAATGTCCCGCCATGTAACAACTGTGCTCACAGCTGCGGCTGTGGGCGTCGCAGCCTTTTGGGCAGGCAAATCCGACTTCCCTGTTCGTATGCCCTTCAAGCAGATGGCAGGGGAGGCGAACGCTGTTGAGGTGAAGTCAGCGCCGCCGCCGACCGGGGCCGTGATCTACTACCGAAATCCGGATGGATCGGCGGAGTATTCCGCCGCGCCGAAGAACACGAAGGACGGGCGTGCTTTTGTGGCTGTCCGCGAAAGCGAGGACGTCACCTTCGATCCCGGGAAGGCGGGCGCTGGCGTTAAGGCGGCGGATAACGAAGCGAAGGAGCGGAAGGTCCTTTATTACCGCAATCCGATGGGACTGCCCGACACCTCCAAGGTGCCGAAAAAGGACTCCATGGGGATGGACTATCTGCCCGTTTACGAGGGCGAGGCGAATGACGGGTCTACCGTCACAGTCGCACCAGGCAAGTTGCAGCGCACCGGCGTGAAGACGGCGACGGCGCAGAAAACTGCTGTCGCGCGAAAGCTCACTTTGCCCGGCACCGTCGTCCTCGACGAGAGGCTGATCAGCGTCGTCTCCATGCGCACCGAGGCCTTTGTTGAGGATGTCGCCGATGTGACCACAGGTGATCGGATAAGGAAAGGAGACGTCCTCTTCCATTACTATTCCAAGGAGATCGCCGCTGCGGGAGCACAGTACCTCGCGGAGCTGTCGTCATCGGTCGCGCAGCCGCCGGACACAGGAGCTGCGCTTCGGCTGCGGAATCTGGGCGTTCCGGTCTCGGCGATCAAGTCCATCGCCGCGAACCGCAAGGTCGGAGCGACCATCGCCTACACCGCTCCGCAAGACGGCGTCGTCCTGGAGAGGACAGCGGTCAACGGGATGATGGCGGTTCCAGGGGCCGCCCTTTTCCGGGTCGCGGACTTGTCGAAAGTGTGGGTGCTTGCTGACGTGCCAGAGTCGGAACTGGGCATGATCAGATTAGGCGGCCCCGCATCTGTGACCTTCCGGCAGAGGCCGGGAGCGGCTCTCCAGGGAACGGTCGGCGCGATCTACCCCGAAGTTCAGATGCAGACTCGAACGGCGAAAGTGCGGATAGAGCTGCCGAATCCCGACGGCCTCCTTCTTCCCAACATGTACGCGTTGGTCGCCATCGGCGCGGATGCTCCGGATGCCGTCACTGCTGTGCCGAACAGCGCGATCATCGATACCGGCGACCGCCAGCTTGTCTTCCTGGACCGGGGAGACGGCAAATACGAACCCAGGAACGTGCGGCTCGGCGCGAGAGGCGAGGAGATGACGGAAGTGCTGGAGAGAGTGGCTGTCGGAGACCGTGTGGTCGTCGCGGCCAATTTCCTCCTCGACGCGGAAAGCAATCTCAAATCGGCTCTCAGCTCCATGAGTGATGAGGAGGCTCAGAAATGATTGCCCGAGTCATCTCATGGTCAGCGCGAAACGTCCTGATGATCCTGATCATGGCGTCGCTGGCGGCAGCAGCTGGCGTCTACGCCCTCAAAACCATGCCGCTGGACGCAATACCGGACCTTTCGGACGTACAGGTCATCGTCTTCACCGACTACCCCGGCCAGGCTCCGCAGGTCGTGGAGGATCAGGTGACATATCCGCTGACGACAGCGATGCTCACGGTGCCAAGATCGAAGGTGGTGCGGGGCTTCTCGTTTTTCGGCGTGTCGTTTGTCTACGTGATCTTTGAGGACGGCACCGACCCCTATTGGGCCCGCAGCCGAGTCCTTGAGTATCTGAACGCCGCAGCGAGCCGTCTGCCGGAAGGTGTGACGCCAGGGCTCGGACCTGACGCAACCGGCGTCGGCTGGGTTTATCAGTACGCTGTGGTGGCGAAGACGCTGACACTCGCGGAGCTGCGCTCGCTGCAGGACTACGCTGTCCGTTTCGCCGTTTCGAAATCGGAGGGTGTGGCGGAGGTCGCCAGTGTCGGCGGTTTCGTCCGGCAGTACTCGGTGACTGTCGACCCCGTGTTGATGAAGGCGCAGGGCGTCACTCTGGCTGATGTCGCAAATGCCGTCAAAGCCAGTAACCGGGATGTCGGGGGCCGGACTGTCGAGCTTTCGGAATTCGAGTTCATGGTCCGCAGCAAGGGGTACCTGCGCGGGGTGAAAGACATCGAGAACATTGTCCTGAAGTCCATGAACGGGACGCCGCTGACCCTTTCGACCATCGCGCGGGTGGAGCTGGTTCCGGACGAGCGGCGCGGCATCACAGAACTCAACGGGGAGGGGGAAGTCGCCAGCGGAATCGTGCTCCAGCGCTTCGGAGCGAATGCGCTCTCCGTGATCGAAAACGCGAAGGAGAAGCTGGAAGCTGTGCGGGCCTCCCTGCCGGACGGGACCGAGATCAAAGCGGTTTACGACCGGTCGACGCTGATCGAGGCGGCTATCGAGACGCTGAAGGGGACGCTTGTGGAGGAGTCCATCGTGGTCGCTCTCGTCACAGTCGTTTTCCTGCTCCACGTGCGAAGCGCTCTGGTTGCGATTATCATGCTGCCCGTCGGCATTCTGATTGCCTTCATCGCCATGCGTCTTCTGGGCCTCGGAGCGAACATCATGAGCCTCGGCGGCATCGCCATCGCCATCGGCGCGATGATCGATGCAGCTATCGTCATGATCGAGAACGCTCACAAGCATCTCGAACGGGCACCGCCCGGAAAGCCGAGGGTCGACATACTTGTGGAAGCTGCGGCGGAGGTCGGCCCGGCTCTCTTCTTCAGTCTTCTGATCATCACCGTCTCATTCCTCCCGATATTCACGCTGGAATCACAGGAGGGTCGGCTGTTCGGGCCCTTGGCCTATACGAAAACTTTCTCGATGGCGGCCGCCGCCATTCTCTCGATCACGCTGGTGCCTGTGCTGATGATCCTGTTCGTGCGCGGCCGGATCATCCCGGAGCACAAAAATCCGGTAAACCGCCTGCTGATCTGGCTGTACCGGCCGATTATCAGGGTGGTGCTGAGAGCGAGGATGCTCACTGTGCTCATCGCCCTTGCGGCGCTGGTGGTTACCGTGTGGCCAGCGCGGCAGATCGGCAGCGAGTTCATGCCAGCTCTCGACGAGGGGACGCTGATGTACATGCCGACGACGCTCCCAGGTCTTTCGGTGACGAAGGCGGCCGAACTGCTGCAGACGCAGGACCGGATCATAAAGACGTTCCCGGAAGTGGAAACTGTGTTCGGAAAGGCTGGCCGGGCGCTGACCGCAACCGATCCAGCGCCGACCGAGATGTTCGAGACGATCATCACCCTGAAGCCGAAGTCACAGTGGAGGCCCGATGTCACTGTCGACAGCCTCAAGAATGAAATGGATGCCGCCTTGCAGTTTCCCGGCGTGTCCAACGCATGGACAATGCCGATCCGCGCCCGCATCGACATGCTCTCCACCGGCATCAGGACGCCCGTCGGCGTGAAGGTATACGGCAGCGATCTGAAGGAGATGGAGACTATCGCCCGGCAGATCGAGACCGTCCTGAAGGGCGTGCCGGGAACCTCCAGCGCCTACGCCGAGCGCGTGATTGGCGGTTACTATCTTGACATAATCCCCGACCGCGCCGCGCTCGCGAGGTATGGTTTGGCCATCTCCGATATTCAGGACGTCATAGAGATGGCTCTCGGCTCCAAGGTCATGACATCCACTGTGGAGGGCCGGGAGCGCTACGGCGTTTCGGTCAGATATCCAAGAAGCTACAGAAGCGATCCACAGTCGATCTCGCGGGACGTCCTCATCGATATCCCGGGCGGAGGCACCGTGCCGCTCGGCGACGTGGCTGAGGTCAAGCTCACGCGGGGCGCAACTTCGATCCGCACGGAAAACGGTCAGCTTGCCGTATATATCTTTGTCGACATCGCCAACCGCGATCTTGGCGGATATGTCGCCGACGCCCAGGCAGCCGTCGCCGCGTCAGTCAAGATGCCGCCCGGCTATTCCGTCGCCTGGAGTGGGCAGTTCGAATATCTGCAGCGGGCGAAAGCCAGGCTCGCTGTCGTCATACCACTCACTCTCGCCATGATTTTCCTGCTGCTGTACCTGAACTTCAAGGCAATTACCGAGACCCTCATCGTGATGCTGTCCCTGCCGTTCGCTCTGGTCGGCGGCATCTGGATGATGTGGTGGATGGGCTTCAATGCCTCTGTCGCCGTGGCCGTGGGGTTCATAGCCCTTGCAGGTGTCGCTGCCGAGACCGGCGTGATCATGCTGATCTACCTTGATCATGCACTGACGGAGGCGAGGGAGACGGCAGAGGCGCAGGGAAGGGCCTTAGGAATGGCCGATTTGAACGAAGCCATCATGACGGGCGCTGTAGAGCGGGTCCGCCCGAAGATGATGACGGTGGTGGCCATCATGGCGGGGCTGCTGCCGATCTTGTGGAGCAAGGGGACGGGTTCGGAGATCATGCAGCGGATCGCCGTTCCGATGATCGGAGGCATGCTATCCTCGACCCTCCTCACACTGGTCGTCATTCCGGCCGTCTACGCGCTGGTCAAGGGCTGGCGGCTACCCGCAGGAAAACTGGTCCAGGTCGATCACTCGCCTCCACGTTCGCCACAATCACTTGTAGCTGTTGCAAAGGAGTAGGAAAATGAGAAGAAGGCACTTCATGTTTTGCGCCTCGGCGCTGATCCTCGGTAGCGCCGCGCGGCCCGGTCGGACAGCGCAGAGGCAAATGACCGTTTATAAGGACGCGAACTGCGGGTGCTGCGAGGCGTGGACGAAGGCCATGCAGGCAGCGGGCTTTCCGGTCGACATTCGGCCCGTCGATGACATGGCGGCCGTCAAGGTGAAGTTCGGTATCCCGCAATCGGTTGAGGGCTGCCACACTGCTTATACCGACGGGTATATCATCGAGGGACATGTACCAGTGGAAGCCGTCGAGCGCTTGTTGAAAGAGAGACCCGCGATCAAAGGCTTGGCTGTGCCCGGCATGCCGAACGGCTCTCTTGGGATGGGCGACGATCCAACGGTCGCGTCCTATGATGTGATGAGCGTCGACCGGCAGGGTAACGCCGCTGTTTTCATGAGCATCAGGCCACGTAAAGCGTGAGGTGGGCAGATATGTTGGGAGCTGGAGTCTCCATGACATGAGCACCTAAATCCACCCGTGGCGGCCGTGGCAGTCCCTCATCTCGTGTAGGGACTACCGCTGCTCGGGGGTAGCCGTAGTTCTCACTATGGCAAGATCGTGCTTCTTACGGAGGACATCAGCGAGGTGCCTTATTAAAAGTAAACAGAGGAGATTATGCTGCGACATTTATAAGGAATTAGCGTCTTAATTCTGTGATGACATCGCCGGAAAAAACGGTGAAACGTTTCCTTAAATTAAAGACGCCGATAAGGAATTGTGCCTTAAATCAAGATGTCAACATTCGGTAGGCCCGGGACCGCTCAAAGGAAAAGCAGCTTAATTCAGCTTTTCGCGTTCAGTCGCTTCTTGCGGCTCCGAAATCTTTTATGTCTTTGGTTTGTCGCCGTTATCGGTTCTCCTGCGATCCAGTAACCGTTCTCCCGGTACTCGAATTCCTTGGAGTCTGTGAGAATTCTTCCAAGGTGTTTCGCTGGCGTGCGGTGCTCGATAATAAATCCTAGCGACAGGAGCTTCTCGTATATCTCCGCCCGGCTCAGCGGATGTCCTTGCGCCTTCAGAACCTGGTAAGCCAGTTGTCTGATCTGCCACGCTTGGCTCTTCGGCCTCTCCATCTGCCTCTTGGCGAAGCCTTCGGGCACTTCCGGCAACGCCGACTGCAGCTCCGCGCCTGCCGTCGTCTTCACACTGACATGCCGCGTCGGTGCCCGGCTCAGCGAGACCTTGGCGTGCTCCAGGTGCTTGAGGCTCTCGTCAATTGTTCGGGCCTCCCCGTCCAGCCGCTCAATCTCCGCGACGATCTGCTCCCGGCGCTTCGTCAGCACCGCGAGGTCACGCTCGATGGACGTGATGACCTTGTTGATGTGGCCGGGGTGGGTATCCACCGATTCAGTCTGCATAGCCTCTTCCGTATCTGATAGAATCGATCTACTTGTAACCTAAATTCAAGCGACGCTCCGGTACCTAGTTCAGCGAAGCAGTTACCAGTACCACAAAAACGGGAATCAGTCATCCGCTAGTCGCCCGCAGGCCACTCTCGGAACCTATTTCCCTGTGCCAATTCACAGGAAACATGCCGAGGTGATCTAAATGCGTTCTACGGACACTGACAAGATCGATTGGGAAGCGCATGCGCGTTCCCTGGCGGCGGATGACATCGGTCGGAAGTTGCAGTCGGGAGAAGCAGGCACGTGCCGGGCCGAGCCTGCGCTAGGGAGGCATGCTGTCGCCAGGATGTACTGGGCGGAGCATGGAGGTCCGATACGCACGATCATCGATGGCCGGAAGACCCGCCCGACAGGCACGTTCCGGTCTATAAAGGGCGGGGGCCGCTCGATGCCTTGGGATTCGAAGCATGAGAGGACGGCGATGCGCCTGGCTGATCTGTCCAGCCGGGTTCATTTCCTGCTCGCCCAGCCGCACCGGCTGGAAATCCACGTGCGCGGCAATGGCGGCAGGCCTCTCATATACTTTCCGGACCTGCTGCTGAAGGTCCACCCGTCTTTTCTGCATGATCTGCAGTCAGGCATGCCTTACGCCGAGGTGGCGCTGATCCCCTGCGCGGAGAGCATTAAGCCGCATCACCTCAAGACGCTGATCGTAGAGGTTAAGGCCGACGCGGATTCCCGCGACAACGATCCGAAGTACGCCAGGAAGCTTGAGCTGGCGAAGGAGGTATACTCGCGGCGCGGTTTCTCGTTTGTCACGGTCAGAGAGTCGCAGCATCTGCCGAAGCGGCCGTCGCTAGTCGCCAGGTACGCTGATCTGCACAAATTTGTAGCGCTCGATGCGCGTGACTACCAATCCTGCCTCACCTGTTTCGGTGGCAGGCATACGCAGACCGAAGAAGCTTTGATTGCAGCGCTGGGCGGCGGGCCTTCCGGCTACGCGAGGCTCATCGCTTTGCACTATCGACGCTTCGTCTCGGTTGAGTTTTCGGTCCAGCGTGGCAGCGGGACGGCTCACCTTGTGGCGGGAGAAGAGCCGTGACCCAGTACGACATAAACAAGGGTGATCGGTATGTGTTCCTGCACGGGAGCGCGTCCGGCACGTTCACCGTGGAAGACGCAAGTGACGAGGCGGCGGTCGCGCTTCTGTCGCTTGAGGATGGAAAGACAAAACGCATCACTGCCTTGGACCTTGCGATCCTGCAGGCGCAGGGTGGTGCCGTGCGCACGGCGCGGGAAGGGCAGCCAATCCAGACGCTGACGGCGTCGGATTACCGCGCTATCCAGGAGCCGCCGGGCGAATACCTATCCGCTAAGCAGGAGAGGGATTGGCTCAACCTTCAGAAAGACTTCAAGCGGGCCTCGACACTGCTTTTCTATGTCCGGGAATTCGACAAGCATCCGGGCCTGGTGACAACAGAGGGGCCGCTGTCAAACTTCATCCTGTCCAAAGCCAGCTCCGCCAAGGCGGCGGGCTTCGAGTGGACCCCTTCCACGAGCGCGGTGAGAAAGGCGCTGGCCAAGGGCGGGCCCGGAAACAGGTCGCTTGCACTCCTTCTCCGCAGGACAAACTCCGCCCGGCTTAGGCAGAAGTGGCCTCCCAGCATATACGACCTTGGACAGGAGACTGTTCGGTATTTCTGGTCCAACGAGAACGTCAAACACATCGATGCTCATAGCTATTTCGATGACAGGTTCTACCTTATCCGGGATCAAGAGAGGCAGAGAATGCGGGAGGAGAGTGGCTCCGACGACAGCGACCCAGTCTTCGACTTCGAGCCGCCTTGCCATCAAACCATTTCGAACTGGATTAACAGCGCGAAGTGCCATGCCACAGTCAGGTCGAAATACGGGGTGAGGCAGGCAAATCGCGAACTGCGCGGGCGTGGCGAAAGCATGGATGCGATTGCCCCTCTTGAGATAATAGTTCTGGACCAGACCCTCGGCGACATCTGGGCTTGCGAGGAAGTTCAAGCGGACGGCACGACTGCTATAGTATTGAAGCGACCGTGGATTGTGTGGGCGATGGATTTGTTCTCTCGCTCAGTCGCCGGTTTCAATATAACCTTCGAGCCGCCCTGCATCGCTACGTTCATGATGTGCCTGCGCGAGGTCATATCGCCGAAAGCTGACCTGGTGAGAAGGTTTGGCGAGGCCAAAGGTGCCGCTGACGTCTGGGGAAAGTTCAGCTGCGTCGTCCTCGACAACGCAATGGCGCATATAGGCGTCACTGTGCAGGTCGTTGGCGATCTGGCAGGCTTTGAGGTTGACTACGCGCCGCTACGCACTCCCGAGTACAAGCCTTGGGTTGAGCGGCTGGTAGGTACCATGAACACGGCACTTCACGGCCTGCCCGGCGGCATCCCTGGCTCGCCTGAGAAGCTGAGGGAAACCGGTCTCGACCCGCGCAAGACCGCGATGCTCAATCTGCACGAGATCAAGAGCCTCATGGATCACAAGGTGGTTGAATATCACCTGGAGGTTCACAGCGGCATCGGGATGGCTCCGGCGCGGAAATGGTCCGAAGGGTTGCTGGAGCATGGCAGGCCAACGGTCGATGACGCGCGGGCGTTTAAAATGGTTCTCGGGCGCTACGAGACCCGGACGCTGACCGCCGAGGGGATACTTTTCGATGGACACGACTTCCACGACCAGGTGCTCACGTCAACGCTGCTGAACGATCTGGCCCGCTTCCACAAGAGTCGGAAAGGCCGCAAACTCGGCCAATCCGCTTCCTTCAGGGTGCATTTCTTCTACTACGACGGGGACTGCTCCTCCATCTTCGTCCTGAACGAGTTCACCAAGGAGGTGGTCGAACTGCCGAACGCCGATGAGTTCTATCGGGAGAGCCCCGTGTCATTCGCATTCGCGAAAGGAGAGCGGGAGAATCAGGCAAGGCTAAACCAGCAGTTCCACACCAGGGAAGAGAAAGCCGCCGCAAGACGGGCCTTCAAGCGCGAATTGGAGGAGAGCCTGGCTACCAGCAGCCACCGGCAGGGTCAGCGCACGATCAGGGTGCTGCATGGCGGCGAGAAGCCTCAGCTCGCGCCGGGCGATCAGATTGTCGATATCCTGGCCAAGCCAAGTATCAGCGGGATGCCGAAAGCAGTCGAGATTCCGTCTCGTATGCCTCTGGTTGAACGAGTCGACGATGTTGTGGCCCCACCCGGACGCAAGGTCGCTCAGAAGAAGAGAAAGACAAGGCCGAAGGGAGCCCCTTCCGCTCTTGTCGCCAATGATGCGCTGAAGCATGAGGCGCTCCCGTCGGCCATGCCCCCTGCGGACCAAGGGCGTTCCAGAAGCGAGGCCGAGCTGGACGAGCTGGCAAAACGCTACGGCTTCAGTTGAGTGCGGCTGGCCACTTACCCGGCCCAGCTCAGTATTAACGTTCCAAATCCGGAGTCTCGCCTATGCCAACGTCGGTCCCCGTCGAAGACATCGACTACGTATTCAGCACGCTACGCGTAGAGCATATCTTCATGAAGAAGGCGCACAGGCGCTTCGACATGCTGCGTCACACACGCCGTCAAATTCTGAACGGCACCAGTCTCCGCGATGAGGCGAAATGCGCGACATTGATCGCCGACACGCAAAGCGGCAAATCGACCATAGTCAAGGCCTACCTGGAGCGGAACGTCGTCGACTACTGCTACTCCTCCGGACTTTTTGACCGCGACACACCGGCGTCTGTCGTCAGCAGGCAGCAGCGGATAGTCGTTTATGTCCGTGTCTCGGGAGCATCGACGCTGATGTCGCTCCTGGAGGACATTCTCCGGGCCTATAAGGACCCGCGCCCCGAGTACGGTAATCTGGGAAGCAAGAAGCATCGGGTCCTGAACTATATCCAGCAGTTCCGGACTGAGCTTTTGATCTTCGACGAGATGAATCATCTTCGGGTCGGCGCACCGTCGATCAACGCTCGCGTGGAAGCCGGTAGAGTGCACAACACGCTGAAGGATTTCCTGCTGGATGGCTGCCCCGCTGTCTTCGTCGGAACGACGCAGGCGAGCGAGAAGATTCTCAGCGAGCCGCAGATCAGGGCCCGGTGCATCGAAGAGCTGTTTCTGGGGCCCCTCAGTTTCCGCAAACCGGAGCATCATACAGCGTTTAAAGAGTACTGCGGGCTCTTTGGCTTGATGCTTCAGCGCTGCGGCCTCTTTCCCGAGCGCAGCAACTTCATCGGCGACAGGACGCTTGCCTGCATCTATATCGCCTGCGGCGGTTACCTCGGACACGCTGCGAATCTGTTCCAGCGTGCGGCTGTATACGCCATTGAGGACGGTTCTCCGAGGATCGAGGTTCGCCATCTGTCAGACGCGGCGGACGACTACACTCTCTTCAACAGGCTCGCCGCCTCCAATCCCTTCCTGGAGTTGGATGGCGGCACCGATGATCGGATGGCGGCCAATGGCTAGCGCCGGATATATCCAAGGAAACGCACCGCAGCCGGTTATGGCGCTGCCAGTTAGACTGGAGCCGGGAGAGCACCTTCGCGACGCCGCATACCGCGCCATGTCCCGGAACGGCTTCACCAACAGCGATTTCGCGCTGAAGCTCGCTGGAACGCGCTCCTTCAAAACCTTGTCCGGAATTCGGGACTGCACAGAAGAGGAGATCGCGCGTCTGCTCTTTGTTCTCGGAATCGAAGAGGACGCCGACGCAACGAGGCTTTCGTTAGATAACTCGTGCCAGAGCGGCCGAAACGAGATGAGCTTCTTCGGGCTTGAGCTGCGCAGAGGTCATCTAGCGACCGCGCGTCGGGTCGCTCCCTCAACGCTGCGGCAGCGCAGCGTTCTGAAAGGGAGCTGGTCGCTGCGTCCTCTGAGCTTCGACCTCTCCACCATGGAGATGCTGTTGGAGAAGTGCCCTGTGTGCCGGAAGGTGCTTGGGTGGTCACGCTGCCTCGGGGTATGCTTCTGCGATAATTGCTTCGATCCCGATCACCCCTGGAGCGGAGTGGTGGACCTTCGCGACTTTCCGCAGGCAAAAGTGGAGGTTCATGACGGGGAGGCATTGGCCTTTCTTGCGGAAATCGTCGACCCTGAGCAAACGAGTCAGCTTTCGAAGCGCAAACTGCACGATCAGATCGCGGTACTTTCAAGGGGAGAAGTTTTCCAGTTTATTGTACAGATAGCGGGCCGCCTGGACCGGATCGGACGCAACTCAAACCAGCGATTGTCGCCGATGTCGCTTGAGAGGGCCTCCAGAGCAATTCTGGGGTGGCCTGAAGAATTCGACGGCCTTGGTCTTGATGAACCTGGAAGACTTGACGGACCCAAACCTAAAGCCACAGCCATCATGTCATTGAAAGCGGACGAGACGCTGTCACCAGCTGTTCGCTCTCTTGTGAAGGAGCGTTCGGACAGATTGCTCGGGCGCAGGCTTCTGTCGAGGATCAATAGCCTCAAGGGGTCGCCTGTGAGGAGCCACGTCGGGCCTGCCGATCCTAAACGCAGGAACTTCAAGGGGGAGCTGGCCCGTGCCGCCGCGATAGCCGGAGGTCTTCATCCGGCCGAGGCGGCGGTCGCGTTCCTTAGAGCAAATCCACAGTCACGCGCTATCGCCTCTGTGCTGGGGCTGCCTGTTCCGCAGCTTCTACCGGCATTTAAGGACGGACTGCTCGGCGATTTTTCCCCTTTGGGTGAGGGAGAGGGGGCGTGGCGCGTTTGTCCGCTCGACACTCCGCTGCTTGAGTGGGTCAGGCTCCGGGCTACGGAATCGCGCCCCGATCATACCCTCTCCCTTTTCCGGGCCGCGAACGCGATAGCGCACATGAGTGCGAACAGATGGTGGAGGACGTTGAGAGCGATCAAAGAGGGAGTTCTTCCCTTCTCACTGGTGCCCGCAAATTCGCCGCTCCTTTATAGGATACGGGTACACGATCTCAGCGCCCTACGGGTATGTGTTTCCGAGGCAGAGCCTGCATCGCCGCTGGACCTATTGCCTCTCCGTCTCGACGAAACGGCGCAGGCTATGGGCAGAGCGGCGGAAGCCATACGCGACCTAGTGACCCACGGCGTGCTTCCGCGCGAGCCAAGCTGGAGAGATATCGCCGATATGCGTACACATTGGATGTTTTGCTCTGAGATCACGCAGGCCGCCGCTCTTTCGGGAGTCTCGCTCAATCGGCCAGACATCGTAATGGGCAGAACTTCCGCCGCAAAGATCACAGCAGCCAGTACGACTCTTTGGTCCCGGTCCGATGTTGAGAGCTATCTCGGCTTCAGGACGGGCCTTACATGATCTTTCTTCAACGTCTTGTTCAAGGCATTGATCGCTCCCATAACCTCGGAAAGGTCGAACCGCGCATAATCATCGGTGATCACTTTCTTGTTCGGAACCTTGCTAGCGGTTGAGGGTTCAGATCGGCTAGTTGAATCTATCGCAGCAAAGTGACATATTGCACTGGTCAATCTGACCCAATCTGAAAGGCTGTTGGTATGGGTGCCGTTGCTAGCAAAGTCAGACCCGAAGCTGAAAACAAGCCAATCGCAAGTGAGGACCGCTCGTCTCTCACTACACTGTTACGCGCCGCTGATGAAGCTGATCGCGGACTGGTGGTCGACGTCTCCGGTTTGAGCCGTGAGCAGTATCTCAGCTACTTGATGAAAAACTTTTAGCAGATCATTGAATGCCGACGAGGCTTAAGGACCCGAAGATTCAGGGGGTCCCGAAGAATGTTGAACACGCAAAGAGTTTTCGAGTAAGCGTAGACTTCAAAAAGAAGCCAGAGCTTGCCGAGGCTCTTGCGGGCATCTATCACGCAATCGAGAATGGATTTGCGCTTCCAAGTGGAAGCTATCGAGCGAACATTTCCACGACCAGAGACGAGCTTCTGGAGACCCACGGGATAATGCATCTCCATCTCGGTAGTGCGGATACTAGGGAACTTTTGTACTTGGTTCAGTTTCCAAAGCGGGTGGTGTTTCTGGAAGTCACAGACCACATCCACTTCACGACCGATCCCATCGGGCACCTCCTTCTCAATCATCATGAGAAGGCGGTTGCTGAGTTAAGTGCGCGATTTCAGGCGGAAGACGCCGCAGCGCTGGCCGACAAGACTGCCAAGATTCGCGGATCGCTTCTTCGAAAGTCGTCACAGGATTAATCGCAGCACGGCCAGTTGCAGAGTAATGTTCGGCCATTGAAGTCTTTCAGCGCTGTAGTTCGCAACCATCTTGCGTCTAGCCTTCAACTCAGCAATGGGACCGCTGTTTGACCGAAGTGCTTGATCATTCGAAAATCATGCTCTGTGAGCTAGTCGAAAACGCAGACGTTGCCTTCGGGGGTCGGGCTGGCCGAATTTATGGATACGCATCGGCTCAGAAACATATCTTGTCCGTTGCGACTCGCCTGCTTTTCTATTTGTATCCCTTCGCGCATGGAGGGGTAAGAATTGGCAAAGAGACTGCGACTGCCGTTTGAACGGTGGGAAATCGCCTTGGTCAAGGCGATGCTTGCCCGAGGCGGATATAGCGACCAAGAAATACTTGCATACTTTACCAGACCGACACGGTCGGTGAACCACCGCGTGATTTCCGAGATCAGAACTGAAAGCAAGCATAAGGCTGTCAAGGCTGCAACCGACGACGATCTAAGCGTTTATCTCGCGACTTGGCCGGATATTGATCCGGCGACCGGCCTGAGTGTACGGGGCGACGAACTGCTGATTAAGGCTCGTGAGGCTATGATCGCAGCCGTTCATACTTTTAATGGCGCTGGTCTAACGTTTCGGGCGGAGCTGTTCATCGTTACCAGCGTCATCGCCTGGACCTACCTGATGCATGCTTATTACAGGCGTGAAGGCATCGACTATCGCTATAAAAACGCGGACGGAACGGTTAAAAAGACGGCCTCCGGAGAAGAATGTTACTGGGAACTAGGAATGTGTCTCAGGCATGCGAGATGCCCGATACCGGCTGGTGCCGTGAAAAATCTGGAGTTCCTCATCTTGATCCGGCACGAGATCGAACATCGCATGACCAGCCGGATCGACGACGCGGTCAGTGCGAAGATGCAAGCCTGCTGTATCAATTTCAACGAAGCGATCAAAAAGCTGTTTGGCGGCCAGTACGGTCTCGAACGTCGCCTTCCCATTGCCCTGCAGTTTGTAACATTCAGTTCCGACCAGCGCTCCATCCTCAAGAAAGCCAGCTCGCTCCCGGCACATATTGAGACTCTGATGGATGAGTTTCACAAGGGCCTTACAGATGAACAGATGGCCGATCCGGACTTCGCATACCGCGTAGTGTTCGTACCGAAGCTTGCGAACC
Organism: uncultured Rhizobium sp.; assembly: GCA_945952415.1. Lineage (GTDB taxonomy): Bacteria > Pseudomonadota > Alphaproteobacteria > Rhizobiales > Rhizobiaceae > Gellertiella. The sequence continues at coordinate 89,579 of CAMFIF010000007.1, forward strand.
GGAAGTCCGCTGCCGACCTCGCTGTCGAGTTCATAAAGCCGGGATCGGTGGAGGCCAACGAGATCAACCGTGTGCTGCTCAAGGAAGTCGAGAAAAAGCGGTATCTTGGCAAGCAGATTATCGAAATCATGCAGGCAGAGGGCTACCCCAAATTTAAACAGGGTAGTCACACCGCCCTGTGGCAGGCTCTCGATGCGAAAAACCCCGCGCATAACTTCGGCCGAGACGGCGAATACAAGGGGATGTGGGTCTGGTATGAGAGCTGGCTTCAGCGTGTGCGAGCCCATTGCCAGGAACACGCGGCAGATTATCAAGATGCCGCCGTTGTGTAGACTGCTGAAAATGAGATCACTAGAAAAACGCAGAGCTAATACAGGTCGCGGAATCCACCGTCGGTTCTGCTCCAACTCCTTTCGCATGCAATAGCATTGAATCCAGAAAGGCGGCCAGCAACCCAGCCCTGCTATGGACGTTACCCATAAGGCAGGTTCGCTGCTCCATTATACGCGCTTTTTGTGCCTTCCACCGCTTGTGCTGGAAGTGCTAGCCTTCACGGAGACGCGACTCGGTGTCAGCCGCCTTATGCCCGGAGAACTTTTCAGAGCATGCAGAGGTGAACGAAATCGATGGCTGACAATCAGCGACCGCAGATTACTGCGGAACGCATCGCCCTATCGATACCTGTAGCATTGATGCCAGGTGAGGGCTTGCCTGATCTGCTGTTAAGAGCAACCGCCTTGAACGGTTTCTCTCGCCCGTTTGAAATCATGGAATTAATCGGCGGAAGCAAAGAGCAGCGCTTTTCTCATTTCGGTGCGGCAAAATGGAATTTGGGTTTCGAAGGATTTGCGCAGCTCAGTGGTGCATTTAAAGATGATGCCGCCTTCGAACATCTTCTTTATCAGAAATCGACAAGGGAAGGCGTTTCGTTTTTCGGTAGGAACCTGCCTTTACACCAGTTGATCGGCCACCGGCGGATTGCACCCGGCGCTGTGAGGCTCCTTGGCTACCAGAAGGCCGTTTGGCACATCAATTCTTTGACTTTCGATCCCCAGAGTTTTGAAATGCTGATAGACCGCTGCCCGAAGTGCAGCAGCGAGCTGAGTTTCAGACAGACGCTCGGGATTGGGTTTTGCCACTCATGTCGGGATGTAATGAACCGCAGCAGGTCAAGAACTGATTTAACAGAATTTCTGCAGCCAGCGGCTGAAATTGATGATCACGAAGCCGCTGCGTTTGTTACGTCACTAATCGATCCAGAAGTCAACATTCATGACCTTCATCTTGATCGACTTCATCCAGAGCTGCGCGGCTGTGATCCTGGGCATTTGTTTGACTTCGTTGCCCAGGTTGGCAAGGCGATGGACTACAAGGATGGCAGATGCCAACAGTTAAAGATGAAATTCAGCGCGGTTGGCGAAGTTACGCCTAATAATCTCTGTCGCGCCGCGCGAGCGTTCATGAACTGGCCGGATGGCTTCGTCGAAACTGCGGCGAGCCTAGCTGACAGCTGGTTTTTTCCGAGAGCGAAGAACTACTACGATCACCCTTTGCGAATAAGGATTTCAGCCAAATTATATGGTCATTCCTTCAGGAAATCGGTTGTAGCGCGGCTGAAGCAGTCAAAAAAGCTGTCGTTAGTAAAGAAGTCTGCCATAAAAGGTCGGAATAGCGCAATCGGTATTGTAGGTTCCGCCGACGGCAAAGTAAGACCTGCAGCGGTTGAGAAATTCTTGCTGTCCTACGCGAAGTCATCCAAAGCAATTCGCGCGGAAAGCGCAGCGACAGGGATTCCCGTCAGCTCTCTTATCTTGTGCTATGAAGAAGGCGGATTCCGCTGTCCAGACGAGCTTTTTATGACGAACGATGCCTTGGTGCTTGATCTGGCTTCGGCGGTCACTGACGCAGCTCACAAGGCAACAACATTGCCCAAGAAAATTTTGTCTTTGAGAGATGTCGTCAGCGCATTAGGCGGTGCGGAAGGAAACCCTTGGCCATCGGTGCTGAGCCACATAGCGAAGGGGATGCTGCCAGTTGTGAAGAAGGGGCGAAAGGGAGCTTTGCTTGACAACCTATATGTCCGCGACTTCCGTCCGTGGAAAGCATACGCGGTCTCAGCGGGCAATTTCCATTCAATGAATGGGTTTTTTCTTACAGGCCACGACGCCGCTTTTCTTCTAAATAGCAGCATCGCGCAGATATCACATCTGGTGAAGGCGAATTTGTTGCCGCAAGGGAAGATTCCAGCAAACAAAGTCTGGGAGTTCCGCCGCAAATTCATTACGCCAAGGGAGGTTGCGTCGCGACTTGTTATCAACGGGGAAAGCGCAAAGGCTAATCTCGTGGGAGTAGAGATGAATCGCTTCTCACTCAAGATGGTCACTGCAGAAGTGTTCGTGCGCCACCGGGCCGAAGTCGAGGAATTTTACGGGCGAAGGCTGGTTATCAGCCGCGAAGAATCGCAAAATTTTCTACCGCTGTAGCGTTTTCAGCTACTTATCAGAATCGAGAGATATTTTTTTTGACACGCGGATTGACCTTCGCGCGATTCATTGTTCAGATTATCGAACAGATAGGGTTATTGAATTCAAAAAAACTGAAAGATAAAGCGATGACTGTCTCCTTCCGCCAGCCCTTGCCCCTGCTCGATCTCGATGTTCTCAGGACCTTCGTGGCGATTGCCGAAACGGGAAACTTCTCCACCGCGGCGGAAGTGGTGTTTCGCACGCCTTCGGCGGTCTCCATGCAGGTGAAGAAGCTGGAGGAGCAGCTGGGTACGGTTCTCTTCCTGCGCGATGCCCGCTCCGTCAGCCTGACGGAGGGCGGGGAGACGCTGCTCGGCTATGCACGACGGATGATTGCTTTGTCCAACGAGGCCGTTTCCCGCTTCATCATGCCCGACATGCGGGGTGTGGTGCGGGTCGGCGCGCCGGAGGATATTGGCGAGCGGCTGCTGCCGGCGGTGCTCAAGCGTTTTGCCGATACGCATCCCGGCATCATGGTGGACGTGACGATCGACATGAGCTCGAAGCTTGTCGCCCGCATCGACGAACAGCGGCTGGATCTCGCGCTGATCAACTGTTCCAAGGCCTCGCATCAGGAGCGGGGAGAACTCGTTCTCCGTGACCGGCTGGTCTGGGCCGGTGCAAAATGCGGCACGGCGCATCTGCGCGATCCGCTGCCGATCTCCATCTGGGAGGACGGCTGCATCTGGCGGGCCGAGGCGCTGCAGGCGCTGGAGAAGCAGAAGCGCTCCTATCGCATCGCCTATCTCAGCAGCCATACCATGGCGCAGCGCGCGGCTGTCATCTCCGACCTGGCCATCGCCCCGCTGCCGCGGGCCAATGTGACGGAGGACATGAAGGCGCTCAGCGAAAAGGACGGGCTGCCCGAACTCGGACATTTCGACATCCGCCTCATCACCTCCAACACCCGCGCCTCCGGCCCGGTAACGGCGGTTGCGGACAGCATCCGCCACTTCTTCGAGGATCTGCCGAAGGCGGCGTGATCACTCCTGGCTCGTGCGGCCTCCCAGAAGCCGCACGAGACCCGGCACGATTCTGCCGATCCAGCTCGTGCCCGACCATTCGCCCGGGGGGATGACCCGGATGAAACGCGCCGCCGCGAGCAGAGCGGCGATATGCGGCCGTCCGGCCGCGAGGACCGGACAGTCAAGGATCATGGATCAATCCCTGCTTCTGCGACGGCGGCGCCCGCCGCCTTCTCCGCCATCGTCGGCGAGAACCTTGCGCTCCGGCAGGGCGACGACCTTTGCGAGATGCGGGAAGGGATCGACCTTGTTCGGCATGGCCATGGCATTGACGAAGAGCTGCTGGAAATTGGGCTCCAGCGCGGTCTCGATCTTCTCGATGCGGGTGACGGTTTCCTCGATCTCGCGGCGATGGTCGCGGTTGAGCAGGGCCATCAGCGCGCCGGTGCCGGCGGCATTGCCGACGGCCTTTACCTTATCCAGGTCGCAATCCGGGATGAGGCCGAGCACCATGGCGTATTTCGGATCGATGAAGGAGCCGAAGGCGCCGGCGAAGCGAATCGTATCGACCGTCTCGACGCCCTGCTTTTCCATGAGCAGCTTGATGCCGGCATAAAGCGCCGCTTTGGCCAGCTGGATCGCACGTACGTCGTTCTGCGTCACCGTGATGCGCGGTTCGCCGTCGCGCAGCAGGTAGGAGAAGGTTCGGCCGTTCGGAATGATGCGGTGGCTCTTTTCCGCCATCGCGCCATCGATCATGCCGTCTTCGGAAATGACGCCGGAGAGATACATCTCCGCCACCACCTCGATGATTGCCGAGCCGCAGATGCCGGTGACGCCGACGCTGCCAGCGGCTTCCTCGAAGCCCTCCTCGTCCGACCATTTGTCGACGCCGATCACGCGGAAGCGTGGTTCGAGCGTGACCGGATCGATGCGGACGCGCTCGATGGCGCCAGGGGCTGCGCGCTGGCCGGCGGAGATTTCCGCGCCCTCGAAGGCCGGACCGGTCGGCGAGGAGGCAGCCACCACGCGGCTGGAATTGCCGAGGATGATTTCCGCATTGGTGCCGACATCCACGAGCAGCATCATTTCGTCCTGGCGGTAGGGGCCTTCGGAAAGCGTCGCACCGGCGGCATCCGCGCCCACGTGGCCGGCGATGCAGGGCAGCATGTAGACGCGCGCGCCGCGGTTCACGTTGATCTCGATGTCATGCGCCCAGTATTGCAGCGCACCGGAGGCGGCGAGCGCGAAGGGCGCCTGGCCGAGCTCCGTCGGGTCGATGCCGAGGAACAGGTGGTGCATGATCGGGTTGGCGACGAAAACGGAATCGAGGATGTCGTCGCGGTTGACGCCGCCTTCCTCGCAGACCTTGCCGATGAGGTCGTTGACCGCCTCGCGCACGGCTTTCGTCATGGCTTCCCGGCCATCCGGGTTCATCATCACGTAGGACACGCGGCTCATCAGGTCTTCGCCGAAGCGGATCTGCGGGTTGGACGTGCCGGACGAACCGACGATGCGGCCCGACAGCAGCGAGACAAGATGCATGGCTATGGTGGTGGAGCCGATATCGCAGGCAATGCCATAGGCTTCGTTCTTCAGGCCGGGCCACAGGCCGACGATGAAGGGGCGGGACGAGTCCATGTCGCGGTGGATGGCGGCTGTGACGCCCCATTCGCCCTTGCGCAGGATCGACTGCACCTGGGGGATGAGGTGAGGGGCAATCAGCAGGTCCTTCCAGCCCCATTCCTTTTCGAGCGCCGCCTTCAGGCGGTCGAGATCGCCGAGCGGCTTGTGCATGTCGGGCTCTTCCACTTCGACGAAGCAGAGCTGGACGGCGGCCTTGCGCTCGATCACCCGGTCGGTTGCGGCCTTGCGCACCACCTGGGCGTTGACGACCGTATCCTGCGGCACGTCGACCACGAGATCGCCGAGGATCTGCGCCGAACAGGACAGGCGCCGGCCTTCCGGCAGGCCGCGGACGCGGTCATAGCGCTCTTCCTTCGGACCGATGGGGGAAATGTGGTCGTTGGACGAAACGATCTGGTGCTTGGCGAAATTGCCTTCCTGCACGGTGATCTGGCACCGGCCGCAGGTGGCGCGACCGCCGCAGACGCTTTCCACATAGACGCCCAATTGTCGGGCCGCATCCAGCACCGGCGTTCCCACGGGGAAACGGCCACGCTTGCCAGACGGCATGAAGAGAACCAGAGCGTCTTTTTCTGCGGTATCGGTCATTTCGCTGTTCCGTACTTCCCGTCATTCCGCCGGGCCACGATCGGCCCGGACCTCAATGCGATATTGCAGCCTTGATGGAATTGACAATTGTTCATTTCCGACATGCGAAGACCACCCTCGGTGAAAAGGGTGGTCCGTGGTTGTTGGTTTAACGATGTTCAGGGGCAGGACACCGCCCCCTCACCTGCCTGCCGGCATCCTCTCCCCCAGGGGAGAGGAGGAGATGCCGCCCCGCCTTGCTCCCTCTTCTCCCCAGCGGGGAGAAGGTGGTCCGAAGGACCGGATGAGGGGGCCGCAGGGCACTGAGATCGAGGAATCCTTACTCCGTCTTGGCACCGGCACCGGCTCGGGCGGCACGGCCGCCGCGGCGGCCGCCGGCGGCGGGCGCTGCGGTTGCAGCAGCAGGGGCTGCACCGGCGGCAGCCGGAGCGTGATCGCGGTAGGTCATGATCCAGTTGGAGCAGTTCGGGTCGGTGCCGTTGAGAACGTTTGCGGCGCGGACGGCTTCCATTTCCTGCGGACGGCAGGGGTTCATGATCGCCGAGGTCATGCCGGCGCCGATGACCATCGGGATGAAGCCGGCATTGATGCCATGGCGGTGCGGCAGGCCGAAGGAGATGTTCGAGAGGCCGCAGGTGGTGTTCACCTTCAGCTCTTCGCGCAGGCGGCGGAGCAGGGCGAAGACCTGACGGCCGGCATCGCCGAGAGCGCCGATCGGCATGACGAGCGGGTCGACGACGATGTCATGCGACTTGATGCCGTAATCGGCAGCGCGCTCGACGATCTTCTTGGCAACGGCGAAGCGGACGTCCGGGTCCATCGAGATGCCGGTCTCGTCGTTCGAGATGGCCACGACCGGGACGTTGTACTTGGCGCAGAGCGGCAGAATGGCTTCCAGCTTCTCTTCTTCGCCGGTGACCGAGTTGACCAGCGGGCGGCCCTTGGCAACCTTGAGGGCGGCTTCGATGGCGGCGGTCACCGAGCTGTCGATGGCGAGCGGCACGTCAACAAGGCCCTGGACGATTTCGAGCGTCTTCACCAGCAGGGCCGGCTCGGTCTCGTTCGGGTTCACCGAGGTCACGCCCGCATTGACGTCGAGCATGGTGGCGCCGGCGGCAACCTGTTCCAGTGCGTCCTTCTTGACGGTCTCGAAGTTGCCCTCGATCATCTCTGCAGCGAGCTTCTTGCGACCGGTCGGGTTGATGCGCTCGCCGATAACGCAGAAAGGCTGGTCGAAGCCGATGACGATTTCGCGAGTGGCGGAAGCAACGATAGTGCGCGTCATTTCAGTCTGATCCTTAGTGAGAGGCTGCCATTGCGGAATGCTGCTCAGAGTTCTTACCCCAAGAGCCGCGATCCACAAGCCATTCGGAAGATTTTTTCAGGCCGCCGAAGGGGAAGATGTGTATTTGCTGGATAGGTCCGGCCGGGTTCGCCTGGAAGTGCTTTTCGATCGGCCCGACGATTTCTTCCGGATTGTGGCCGAGCGCCATGGCGGTGACCGAAAGCGCGTTCTTCTTCAGGAAGGAAATCGAGTTGCCGACGCCGCACATGGCAGCGAACTTGATGAGCGTGGTGATCTTGGCCGGGCCGGAAACGCCAAGGTGAACCGGCAGGTCGATACCATGGGCCTTCAGACCCTCCGCCCAGGTGATGAACCGCTTCGCATCGAAGCCGAACTGGGTGACGATGCGCACGTTGACGCCGGTCTTCGCGGCCCAGGCCTGCTTCTGCCTCAGCGCTTCCACGGCGGTGGCTTCGGTGAAGTCCGGGCTGCCTTCGGGATGGCCGGCAACGCCGATATGGGTGATGCCATTGCCTTCGAAGAAGCCGGTTTCCAGCACTTCCATGGTCGAGCCGAAATCGCCGGCCGGCTTGTCGAGACCGCCGCCGATGATCAGAACGTCCGTGACGCCCGCTTCACCGACGGTGCGCTTCACGCGCTCTTCGAGGGCAGCCTTGGTGGTGAGGCGGCGCGAGGCGAAGTGCGGCACCGGCCTGTAGCCGAGCTTTGCCACGCGAACAGCGGCCTGAACCAGCACGTCCGTCGGGTCGGTGCCGATATCGGTGATGTAGACGCGGCTACCGGCGGGGAAGAGGCCGGGCAGGTCGGCAGACTCGATCGCCTGCTTCGGGGCGACCTCGATGGATGCGGGGATCTTTGCCATAATGGAGATGTCCTTGGGGGTTATTGCTGTTCGCGTCCGCCTGCCTTGACCAGAGCGACCAGCCGCTCCCGGTCATAGGCGGCTTCGAGTTCGGCGGCGGCCTTTTCGGCTTCCGCTTCCAGATCGTCGGAAACGGGAACCGGGTCGGCCTTGCGCCACTCGGCGAGATAGTCGTCGGTTTCGGCGGCGCCGGTGCGCATGGCGCACATGTCGATCGCCTCGGTAAAGCGCAGCGAAAGCTCGCGCTTGGCCGTGGTGCGGCCCTTCTTGACGATGACCTGGGCGGGGATGTCGCGCCAGTATACGATAATGCGGTCCGCCATTCCTGTTCTCCTGCTCTCGGGGCGCACAATGCACGGGTCAGTGACGCCGGACTTCGCTTCCGACGACGCGACCCACATGAAAAACGACGCTTGCTGAAATAATTGTCGCATTGCCCTCATTGCGACGTTTGGCGTCCGGAGGCGAGGGCAGGCCTTACCAGATGCCTTTTGTCAAGCCGTTTGCCAGCCAGGTCCAGATCGGCACGTTGAACCAGAGGCGGGAGGGGCCCGTGGGTGGGATGGGGCTTAGCCGTCCTTCGAGCGCCTCCTCGACAGCTCTTGCAACCGGCTCTGCTGAAATGGCTGTCAACAGAGTGGGATAGGTCCACAGGCTGTCCCGGCGGGAGGGTGTCGTGCGGGTCTGGCTGAGGATCGCGCCGGTATCCACACCCGCATCGACGAGATGGACGGTTGCGCCAAAATTTCCGGCATCGCCCGAGGCCAGGGACCAGTAACCGCCCATCTGCCCGCGATAGGCGGGATTGATGCCGCTGTGCAGGTTGATGACGGGGCAGCGGATGGCGGCCAATGTCGCTTTCTGAAGGATCCGGCAGCTGACGGTGACGATGACGGCCGGGCGAAGAGCCGCGATCTTTTCAAGCGCCTCCGGGTCGTTGAGGCTTCCCACCCGGTCGATCGGGATCCTGGGGTCCAGCCGGCCCGAAAGTCCGTGAGCTTTGGCAATCTCTATCATGCGGCCGGCGGTGAAGGACTTGCCGAGCCGCGAGAGGATCATGGTGGCGAGCTGGCCGAGCGCGTTGATCCAGCCGAAGCGGCGAATGCGGCGCTTCAGGAGGATGGCCTTCGATTCCGGTTGTTCCAAGAGGATGCGCGTGCCCGGGAAGCGGGCGGCGAGATGGTTGGCGATCATCCAGGCATTGAAGCCGCCACCGGTGAGAAGCAGGATGCAGGGTTCAGGGTGCAGCGCCGCGACCATCCGCATCCTCACAGGATATAGGCGAGGGCGGCGCCGGTCGCGAGGATCGCCCCCGCGACAAAGAAGATGGAGAGGATGCCGATCCCGACACCGGCCAGAAGGCCGAGCCCGTCCCGCGCCGAAAGCGTCAGCCCGATCACCGCCAGCGCGAAGGCCGGCAGCCAGTTTCCGAGCGGAATCGGCACGAAGACGACCATGGCGAGAAGGAAGGCGAAGAGGCCGAGCAGCCGCTCGACGATCCGGCGGCCGGCTATGGCGAAGCGGGGCTTCAGCCATTTCTCCATCATCCGCACATAGGGGGTCGCCCGATCCGCAAAGGCGGCAAAGCGCGCCCTTTCGATGCGGCAATTGGCGAACCGCTCCGGAAAATTCAGCACGCCGCCGCTGCTCATGGCCATCTGCCAGGAGACGAAGAGCAGCGGCAGGCCGAAGATCAGCGTGGAGCCCGGGGGGAGGGGCATGAGATTGGGGATCGCAAAGACCGCCAGGGAAGCACCGGCCGATTTGTCGCCGAAGGCTTCCGTGACCTGGCGTAGCGTCAGGTGAGTGTGGGGGCTATGGCTCAGATCGTCGAGAATGTCGGCCAGGCTTTCGCGCACCGGCACGGCGGGAGGAAAAGACGATCGGGGATCATCGACATGTGGCGCATCGCATTCAGACATGACATCCGCCTCAAGTTCCGTTCATGGGCCATTCTCAGCGCTTTTCCCTTCCGGCCAGATTAAAGGCAAGCGGGCAGTGCGCCGCTTTTTAGCGGTCTGGTCAAGGAAGGGTTAAGGCTTGAGGGCGAGGGGAAGCCCGCTCAGGAGGCCCTGGCGGCGGCCAGCAACTCGGTTGCGAGGTCGCCATAGCCGGTGAAGCGGTATTCATAGGCGACGCCCAGATAATCGGCGGCGGCCTTCGCCTTTTCCTGAAGCGCCGGGTCCTCGAGCTGGGAGAGATAGACGAGCTTGGTATAATGGGCGAAATACATGTCCTTCAGCTCGGGATGCCGGTCGAGGCCGAGCGGCTCGATCACGAAGGCCTCGAACTGGCGGGCGAGAAAGTCCGTGAGGAAGAAGGCGGTGATATCCTCTTCCCAGGTCGCGGCAAACTGCTCGTTGCCGGCAAAGAAGGAGTAGCAGTGGGGGCCGGACAGGCGCTCGACGCCTGCCTCCCGGATCACCCGGTCGAGCGCCCCGCCGGTGCCGCAATCGGCATAAGCGATGAAGATGCGCCCGGCGCCGTTCGCCTGCGCCTCGGCAATCGCTTCCTGCACACCGGGGGCGATCTTTTCCGGATGGGCGTGCCAGATGGCGGGCAGGCAGGAGAGCTCCACGTGGTCCAGCCCGTTCAGCTTCACGATGGCCAGGATTTCCCGCGCGATGGCCCCGCAGGCGATCACGTGAACCTTTTCAGCGGTCATGCGTTCGTCAGGGGAAGCGGACTTTTCCGGCTTCATGAGCTTTGTTTCCATGACGCAAAGGACCTTGATGTGATGATCAACGACAATATGGTGAAATTCGGTTCGGTGCTTGTGGCGCTGGTATTGCTGTCCTCCTGCGCCAATACGATCCGTGGCGCCGGCAAGGATGCGGCCAATACCGTGAACGCCGCGCAGTCCGCTGGCAATAATGTGGCGACTGCCGCCCAGTAAGGCCAGGTCAGTATCATTAAAAAAGCGGCCGTACGTTTCCGCACGGCCGCTTTTTCCGTCTCCGGGCGACGAGGCTCAGGCGTTCATCTGGTTGTGCTTGCGCTTGATGAAGTCCTTGGCGGTTTCAACGGCCACGGCCGCATCGCGGCAATAGGCGTCGGCGCCGATGGCCTTGCCGAATTCTTCGTTGAGCGGTGCACCGCCGACGAGCACGACGTAGTCGTCGCGCAGGCCCTTTTCCTTCATGGTGTCGATCACGACCTTCATGTAGGGCATGGTGGTGGTGAGCAGGGCGGACATGCCGAGGATATCCGGCTTCTCACGCTCCAGCGCGTCGAGGTAGTTCTCGACCGGGTTGTTGATGCCGAGGTCGATCACGTCGAAACCGGCGCCTTCCATCATCATGCCGACGAGGTTCTTGCCGATGTCGTGAATGTCCCCCTTGACGGTGCCGATGACCATCTTGCCGAGCTTCGGCGCGCCGGTGGCGGCGAGCAGCGGGCGAAGGATGGCCATGCCGGCCTTCATGGCGTTGGCCGAAAGCAGAACTTCCGGCACGAAGAGAATGCCGTCGCGGAAGTCGATGCCGACGATGCGCATGCCTTCGACGAGGGCCTGGGTGAGGATGTCGTAGGGAGCCCAGCCGCGTTCCAGGAGGATGTTGGTGGCTTCTTCGATTTCTTCCTTCAGACCGTCGTACAGGTCGTCATGCATCTGCTGCACGAGTTCTTCGTCAGAGAGGTCTGCCAGAATGATTTCGTCGTCGGACATGTTTTGGTTCCCAGTTAAGAGCGATGCGATAGCCATACCAGATAGACCGGTAACAGCAAAGAAGAGTTAAGGAAAATCCGCTTTTGCCCCTGCCTTGCCGGAATTGTCGCAACTGCGTGGGGCAGCCCGATCCTTTCCGGGAAAACCGGCGCGAGGCTTGCGGCAAGCACCGCCGGCCTCTCGCGATTCAATCCCCTGTTTCCTGGCCATCACACTAAGTCCGGCATGGCTCAAAACTCTTTTCGTTAGCGACGTTGCAGACGGCAAAAGCGACCATGGGCAAATGGGCTTTACCTTTTCGGGCCGCTGCCGCAAATGTCGTGTATCGGGCGTAATGTCTGGAGTAGAGAAATCGGTGGCGCATTAAGGAATGTTCCAAATGCGAATTCCGATAGCATGTGCGTCATCAAGAGGGTGCTTTCCGCGCCCTGCGATGTCGCGCATCCGCGCAAGCTTTGAGGAATCAGTATGAGCGATACGATTGAGAATACGGGCGCAGTTCCCGACGCCGCCCCCCGCCGTGGCCGGAACGAAGGCCGGGGTGCCGCCGCACGCCGCGCGTCCCGTACGGGTGGCGGTCCGGGCCCGTCCATGCCCTATATCCAGCGCAAGATCCCCGTCTATGAAGTGCTGGACGAGGAAGGCCTGACGCTCATCGAGCGCAATGCCGACATCGTTCTCGAAGAGGTCGGCATCGAGTTCCGCGACGATGCGGAAGCGCTGGCGCTCTGGAAGGAAGCCGGGGCTGACGTCAAGGGCGAGCGCGTGCATTTCCCTAAGGGTCTCTGCCGCGAACTGCTGAAGACGGCCCCTTCGGTCTTCACCCAGCATGCCCGCAACCCGATGCGCAACGTGCAGATCGGCGGCAATGCCACCGTTTTCGCACCGGTTTACGGCCCGCCCTTCGTTCGCGACCTCGAAGGCAACCGCCGCTATGCGACCATCGAGGACTTCCGCAACTTCGTGAAGCTCACCTACATGGCGCCCTCGCTGCACCATTCGGGCGGCACGGTCTGCGAGCCGGTCGACATTCCGGTGAACAAGCGTCACCTGGACATGGTCTACAGCCACATCAAGTACAGCGACAAGCCGTTCATGGGTTCGGTCACCGCGCCGGAACGCGCCGAAGACACGATCTCCATGTGCAAGATCCTGTTCGGTGACGATTTCGTCGAGAACAACACGGTCACGGTCAACCTGATCAATGCCAACTCCCCGATGGTATTCGATGAGACCATGCTCGGCGCGGCCAAGGTCTATGCCCGTCACAACCAGGCCTGCGTGCTCTCGCCCTTTATCCTCTCGGGCGCGATGAGCCCGGTGACGGTTGTCGGCACGCTGACGCAGATTCTGGCCGAAGTGCTGGCCGGTGCTGCCTTCACGCAGCTGATCCGCAAGGGCGCGCCGGTTCTGTTCGGCACCTTCGCCGCCTCGATCTCGATGCAGTCGGGCGCTCCGACCTTCGGTACGCCGGAGCCGTCGCTGGTCTCCTATGGCGCCGCCCAGCTTGCTCGCCGCCTCGGCCTGCCGTTCCGTACGGGCGGTTCGCTCTGCGGTTCCAAGGTTCCGGATGCGCAGGCTGCGCATGAATCGGCTGCAACGCTCAACATGACGCTGCTTGCCGGCACGAACTTCGCCCTGCATTCCGCAGGCTGGCTGGAAGGCGGTCTCGTCTCCTCCTACGAGAAGTTCATGATCGACCAGGACCAGCTCGGCATGATGCAGAAGATGTCGGAAGGCGTCGATCTCTCGGTCGAGGCACAGGCCATGGATGCAATCCGCGAAGTGGGTCCGGGCAGCCATTACCTCGGCTGCGCCCACACGCAGGCGAATTTCCAATCCGCCTTCTATCGCTCGCCGCTTGCCGACAACAATTCCTTCGAACAGTGGGAAGTGGAAGGCGCAAAGCGTATCGAAGAGCGCGCCAATGCGCTGTGCCGCTCCTGGCTCGAAAGCTACGAAGCGCCGCATCTGGATCCGGCCATCGACGAGGCCCTGCTGGAATTCATCGCCAAGCGGAAGAATTCCATGCCGGATGCCTTCTCCTGAAGAGAGCCCGATCCCGCCAGGGAGCAAGGCGGATCCAAGCGGGTCGCCGATCTCATCCAGAAAGAAGTCTGGCGTCCGCATTATGAATATAAGGGGCCGCGGTGAACGGCCCCGGGACAGTCAGGACAATCCGTGCGGCGCTTCAGCCGCACGGGCTCAGCTTGCGCGGCGCATTGCTGTTTGACGGCGATGGGCCGCGCCTTGCGGATGGGCAGACGGCGCGTGCGCTGCTGCTCGTGGGCCATGTAGGCAGCGCCCACTGGCAGGCCTTTACCCGGTGGCGGCACAGGGACCCGGATGCCGGCCATCCCGATCCGCTCGACCGATGGTCGAAAGCGGTGATTGGCCCGCTTGCCGAGGCGAATGGCGCCACGGCGTTTTTCCCCTCCGATCCCCCCTACCAGCCCTTCCAGCAATGGGCGATGCGGGCAGAGGGGCTTGCTGCGTCGCCGCTCGGCATTCTCATTCATCCTCTTCATGGTCTCTGGCACGGGTATCGCGGGGCGATTGCCTTTGCCGCCGTGCCCGCGGATTTCGAGCCCACTATGCCTTTGGGGCCGAGCCCCTGTCTCGATTGCGCCGGCAAGCCCTGCCTCAACGCCTGTCCCGCCGGGGCGATCCTGGCGGATGGGTTCCAGTATCACCCTTGCCGGTCGCATCTGGCCCGGACGGAAGGGGCAGTGTGTCTTTCGGAGGGATGTCTTGCGCGCAATGCCTGCCCGGTCGGGGCGGATCATCGCTATGAAGCGGATCAGCTTCGCTTCCATATGGCTGCCTTAAAGCGGTGAGAGGATCGGTCCATGGACAGGACCGGACCCCTCATGCGCCTTTTCGCCCTTCTGATGCTTCTTCTTCTGCCTGCCGCACTTCATGCGGAAGATCGTTTCCAGCCGGGCTGCCGGCGCATGGAGGAGGGGGACGTGACCTATGCGGTCTGCGCCTTCGATCCGGCGGTTGCGCGGATTTCGCTTCATGCGCGGGATGCTTCCGGGCGGGCCTATGGCCAGTTCGAACCGCTCTTTCGCGATCTTCTGGCAGAAGGCCGCCTGCCGGTCTTTGCCATGAATGCCGGCATGTATGAGGAGGATCTCTCGCCGGTCGGCCTCTATGTGGAGAAGGGCGAGGAGCTGAAACCCGCCAATCTCAGGGGCGGGGCGGGCAATTTTCACATGCAGCCGAACGGTGTTTTCTTCCTCAAGAATGGTGTCGCCGGCGTGGAGCCGACCGATCCCTTCGTGCGCCGGCAGGAGCGCATGGATTTTGCCACCCAGTCCGGGCCGATGCTCGTCATACGGGGCGTGCTCCATCCCCGCTTCCTGCCCGACAGCGACAGCCTCAAGATCCGCAATGGTGTCGGCGTGGATGCGCGCGGGCGCGTCTGGTTCGTGGTGAGCGAGAACCGCACCCGCTTTTACGACATGGCGCTGTTCTTCCGGGACCGGCTGCACTGTCCGGATGCGCTTTATCTGGACGGCACGATTTCCAGCCTCTATGCGCCCGATCTTCAGCGCTATGACCGGTTCTTTCCCATGGGGCCGATCCTGGCGGTGACTGCCGGCTGGCCGTTCTGAGATTTCAAAAGGTTAAGAACTTGCCCGCCTATGCGTCTTCCGGTTTAGTTTTTCATGAATGCTTTCGCGGAGAAGACGTGTCTCTTGCAGCTTTAGGCCGTATCATTGCATCCTTGAATGGTCTTTCTTCGGAAATTCTTCGGCTCAATCCGGGAATATTATGCTATTTTGTATTATTATTGGAACGGAGAAAATTTAAGTATATGCATTAATTATCAATAAGAACGATCTATATATACCAACATGGCACGCCCCACAGCGCAGACCGATGGGAAAAGCCATGTTTGTTAAGTCTCTATACACCGCATCCAGCTGTTTTTTCCGCGACCGCTCCGGCAATTTCGCCGCTGCCACCGCTCTGATGATGTTTCCCGCCACCATTCTTGTCGGCATGGCCATCGATCTCTGGAACGCCTATGAATGCAAGGTGAAGTTCGATCAGGTGGCGGATTCGGCGGCCCTTGCGGCCATCAATACCCGCTCGCGCGCCTATCTCAACAGCACGGACGGGCAGGACAAGTCCAATTGGGACCGGGAGGCGCTCGCCTTCTTCCAGGGCAACCGGGAAGTCATCGATCCGGGCGTGCCGATCACCGTTTCGGCCGATGTGCAGCGCAACAACCTCACCATTACGTCGCTGGTCAAGTATTCCGCCGCCGTTCCGACCGCCTTCATGCCGATGATCGGCGTCGGCCGCATCCAGATCAGCGGCGAGGCCAAGGCGGAATTCAATGTGGGCGAATATTACAATGTGAATGTGCTGGTTGACAATTCGCCTTCCATGGGCATCGGCGCTTCCCAGTCGGATGTGGATATCATGCAGGCGAAGATGGGCTGCGCCTTTGCCTGCCATGACCTTTCGAACCAGATGAACAACCTGCCGAAGGCGACCTCGCTCGGGGTCAAGCTGCGCATCGACGTGGTAAGTGCCTCGCTGCGCAAGCTCGCGGACATGATCAGCAACAATATCGTGCAGAAGGATCTCTATTCGCTCTCGCTCTACAGTCTCGGCGCGCGGGCGGATGATGCGGTGGCGCAACCGCTCGCAAGACTGCAGGACATGACCCGCGACATGGATGCCTTCAAGACGGCGGCGCAGGGCGTGAAGCTCATGATTATGCCGAAGTACAATTACAATGCCTATGCGGTCGGTTACATCAACAAGTCGGTGGAACTGATCAACCAGGAAATTCCGTCTTCCGGCACGGGCACCGGGGTGAACAATCCGCGGCAGGTGCTGCTTCTGATCACCGATGGAGTGAACGACATGCAATCGACTGCGTCGCAGTGCTACGGCATCTTCCAGTATGGCCGCTGCACCCAGCCGATCGACGTGAACCAGTGCCAGAGGCTGAAGAACCGCGGCGTGCTTATCGCGGTGCTGCACACGACCTATCTGCCGATCACCACCAACGACAATTACATCAACTGGGTGCGCGCCTTTGCGCCGAAGATCGGCCCGGCGCTGGAGGCCTGTGCTTCCCCCAATCTCTACGAACATGTGGAGATGAACACGGATGTATCAGTCAGCCTCAACGAATTGTTCAAGCGCGCCACCAACATGCCGCGGCTGACATTCTGAAGGGCAAGCCGGCCCTTACCGGGCCGGCGGATAGGCGCGCTCCAGCCCGCCGGAGCGAACAAGTCCGGTGCGGAAGGCGGCGAAGGCGGGGTGGTGGCTGGATTTTGCAATTTCCAGCAGCCTTATCTGCAGGCGGGCCGGCGCATTATGGCCAAGCCATTCGCCGGCCTTTTCCAGCTTGATCGTGTGCAGGATGCGCGAGCGGGTGGCCCTTTCGAGGTAAAGCTCGATGCCCTCTGTCATGTTTTCATCCTGCTTCACGTTTTCGAAGACCAGCCGGATATAGGACTGCTCGGCCTCGCCGAGCGTCGCCAGCTTGTCCGCTATGGTTTCGCGATCGGGAAAGGCGGCTGCCGAGGGCATGGCGGTCTCTGACGAAGGCTGTGCGGTGGATGAGTGCATCGTAAACTCCACGGTCATGAACGGAAAGGGGCATTGCGCGCCGGGCGCGCCGGTACATCGATGGGCGCGGGGGCAAGCCGCGCCAGGGCACGCTCCACCATCATCCGGTAACCATCCTCCAGATGACGGACGAAGCGTTCCGTGTCGAAGAGCGGCGCGGAGAAGCGCTGCCGGTGGAGCCGCTCGCGCATGTCCTGCCGGAAGCCGGCATCCGTCGCGAGGCGGATGTTGAGCGCCACATAGGCGTCCTCGTCCTCGACCACCAGTTCGGGCAGGCCGCAGGCCCTGAGCAGGCTTTCCGAGACACGGCTTGCGAAATTGCGGCCCCTGAGCGTGACCAGCGGCAGGCCGGCCCAGAGCTTGTCCGAGGTGGTCGTGTGGCCGTTGCAGGGAAACGTATCGATGCCGAGATCAGCTGCCTGAAGGCGGGCGATATGGGCGGGATAGAGGAGCACGTCGGCAAAGAGGATTCGCTCCGGATCGACGCCGGCGCCGTCTGCCGCCTGGCGCATGTTCCTGCGCGCCTCATCGCCCTCGGCCGCCATCCAAAGAATGGAGTCCGGCGCTCCTCTCATGACCGCCATCCAGAGACGGAAGGTCTGGGGCGTGATTTTCCGCTGGTTGTTGAAGGAGGCGAAGATTACCCTGCCCTCCGGCAGCCCGAGCGATGCGCGATCCTTGGCCGCGGGCAGGGGGCGGTAATAGCAGTCGTTCGGCTGGTAGGTTTCCGGCAACCGGCAGAGCTGTGCGTCCCAGAGGGGCTGTTTTTCCGGCGGCGTGACGATCCCGTCGCCGATCATGTAATCGCAGTCGATGCCGGTATTGATGCCGGGGAAGCCGAGCCAAGCGACCTGGATGGGGGCCGCTCCCTTGTTCAGAATGCCCGGCCGAGCATCCCGGGTATGACCCTTCAGATCGACAAGGATGTCGATTTTGTGCTGACGGATGAGAGCGATTGCATCCTCATCGGAGAGATGGTCGATCTCGTGAAGATTGGGCAGCTTGCTGCGGGCGCCGTTATCGGCCGCCTTCAGGGCACTCGGCGTGTAGCAGAAGACATGGGTTTCGAAATGGGCAGGATCGTGCCCCCAGAGCACGCTTTGCACGAGGATCATCGTTGCATGGCGGGAGCCGAGATCGTTCGACAGATAGCCGATCCGGATCTTCTCGCCGAAGACATGGTTGCGGTTACGCCGCAGCATGCGCTGCAACGGGCTTGCCCGTTCGTCGCCGTCGATGCGGGTGAGGCGGGCTGCAAAATCATCATTGTCCG
The DNA here is from genome assembly GCA_945952415.1 of uncultured Rhizobium sp. Lineage (GTDB taxonomy): Bacteria > Pseudomonadota > Alphaproteobacteria > Rhizobiales > Rhizobiaceae > Gellertiella. Next base: position 108,016 of record CAMFIF010000007.1, read on the forward strand.
ACCAGAAGAGGTGGTCGAGGGGATTTTCCATGTCGAAGATGCCGGGCTCGTCCGCCTGCATCATGGCCACGACCTCGCGGTTGCTGGCTTCGGCTTCATCGAATTTCAAGAGCATGCGCAGGCTTTTGCGATAGAGGTTCAGCGCTTCGAAATGCTTCGGGTTTTCCTCGAGGAGGCCGCGGGTGATCTCATAGGCGCGCTGCCAGTTCTCGATCCGGGAATAGACATTGGCGGCAAGCAGCTTCACCTGGGTGAGGCTCGGCAGGCCGGGCACGCAGGCGCGATCATACCAGTGGGCGGCCTGGGAAAGCTGATCGAGCTTCATGCAGGACTGGGCCATCAGCAGCGCCAGCGCCGGTTCCACCGTCTTCTTGCCTTCGACGAGGGGCGAAAGCCGCCGCATGACCATGACATGGTTGCCGGCGCGGTAGTAATCCATTGCTTCCTGTATGGCCGCAGACATGAGCGGAATGACCTTTCCTTCGGACTGACCCCGCCATGGCTGGCCGGGGCCTCGGCACCCATGGAGCGAGCGTTACCCCTCAAGGCTGGCTTGAGACTTGCGCGGCTGCGGGCGGTCCGATTGACAGCGGGCTTTCGCTACAGGATTTCTAATATGCTGGCCTGATGATTCGGAAGGCCCTCGCCAGGACGGCGGACTCGAGGCGAACGCGGTTTCGAACAGCAGATGTGATCGACGACGCGCCCGTTCCCGATACCGGAGTTTTTGATGGCCCTCCTCAGCCTCTGCATGCCCAGCAATCGCAATTTCGCCGGTTCCCGCGCGGCCATCGAGGGCGCCGTTGCCTTTGCCGAGGCCCGCGATGCGGAGCTGGTGATCTCGGACAATTCGGGCGATGCGGAAAAGGAAGCCTATTGGCGGGACCGTTCGCCCTGCATCCGCTATTTCACGGCAAGCGGCACCACGGCCTTCGAGAACTTCCTGGCAACCGTCGTGGCCGCGCGCACGCCTTTCGTGCTGCAGCTTGGCGATGATGATGCGATTGCACTGGATGCGACACAGAAAGCCTATGATCTCAGCGCTTTGCCGGGAGATTTCATGGGGGTGCGCCCGCGCACGGAACTGATCATCACCGGGGTTGGCGTGGTGCGGGTGAAGCAGTTTGCCATCGAGGCGCCGGGACCGGGGGAGCGGATGCTCGAATATAGCCGCAAATGCGAAAGCGACAATTGCGGTTTCTACAGCATCTACCGGCGTGAGCCTTATCTGAACCTCATTCGGCTCTTTGCGGAAAAGCACCCGATCCGCGGCGATTATATCGACTGGGCGATGGCCTTTGCGCTCTTTGCCTATGGGCGCATGGCCTATGATCCGAGCATCATCTATCGCTACAATGCCGACCAGTGGTCCTCCCGCGACAAGGTGATGGCCAAGAACAAGCAGATTTTCGCCGCGGCCGGCCTGCCCGATTACACCGAGAAGTATCAGCCGCTGCTGATGGCGCTCGATCTCTTCGTTTTCCTTGCGCGACCCGGTACGCCGCTGACCCGCGAACAGGCGGCGGAAGCGGTGAACCTGACGGCCGGCGATTTCCTCAATGCCTTCACCAACCAGGTTCTGCGCAATCCGGAAGAATATTCGGAAAAGATGCGCTATCTCGTGGAGTTGGCCGTGCAGGAGCCGAGCGCGCTTGGCCGCATCCACATTGCCATGGTGATGGTGGACGAGCTGAAGCCCGGCCTCAAGGATGCCTATGTGCAGTATTTCCAGACGGCGCAGACTTTTAGCTGAAGGGGACAGGCGGACTGACCAAAGCGCCGGCTGTCTCCCACCGCACGAGAAGCGGTGACTGAAATGAAGAAAGCCCTGTCCGCAGTCGCAGACAGGGCTTCTTGTTTTTCCGTTCAGCGTACGGCCGCTCAGCCGCCGCGGCGACGGCCGCGCTCGCGGCCACCGCCGGCTGCTTCCTCGCCAGCCGTCTTGTTGCGGAAGGGACCGATCTTTTCGACGATCGATTCCAGAGTCGGACGCGGGCCGGGCGTGTAGGTATCGAGCGCCACGCGCATGGCCTTCAGATGCTCGCAGCTCGTGCCGCAGCAGCCGCCGATTATCCGGGCGCCGCCATCGCGGGCGAGGCGGGCATATTCCGCCATCAGTTCCGGTGTGCCGGAATAGTGGATTTCCGAGCCGCGGAATTCGGGAATGCCGCAATTGCCCTTGAGCACGATGATCGCTTCCGGGTTGGCCGCGGTCATGTCAAGGAGGGTAGAGAGGATGTCGGACGCGCCGACGCCGCAATTGGCGCCGACCGCAATCGGGCCGCTGCCGACATCGCCGGCGGGCTTCAGGATATCGCGCGGGTGAAGGCCCATCATGGTCTTGCCGGCCGTATCGAAGGAGCCGGTATAGACGAAGGGGAGGCCGACCTTGGTTGCCGCTTCGGCGGCGGCGCGGATTTCATCCGCCGAGGACATGGTTTCGATCCAGGCAACATCCGCGCCGCCTTCCTTCAGGCCCTTGATCTGCTCGGCAAAGGCATCCACCGCATCTTCGTAGCTGAGCGCGCCGAGGGGAATAAGAAGTTCGCCGGTCGGGCCAACGGAACCGGCAACGATGACCGGGCGACCGGCGTGATCAGCGACATCACGGGCGATTTCGGCGGCCTTCTTGTTGAGCGCGTAGACCCGGTCTGCCGCATGATGCAGCTTCAGACGGTGGCGCGTGCCGCCGAAGGAGTTGGTGAGGATGATATCGGCACCGGCATCGACGAAATCCTGGTGCAGCTTGCGGATCCGCTCCGGATGGGTCTCCAGCCAGAGCTCCGGTGCCTCGCCGGCCTCAAGGCCCATGGCGAAAAGATTGGTGCCCGTCGCGCCATCGGCGAGCAGGACTCCCTTTTTTGCCAGAAGGTCGGTCAGGGCGTTCTCGGCTATGGTCATGGCACGGTCCTCGTCTTGGGCTCATAGAATGATATAAAGATATCTTTATATGAACCCGAACGCAGGATTTGACAAGCGATTTCTCGTGGGGGGATGGCAAAACACCGCCAGGACGGCGGTGGCAAAGGGTGATCGTGCTCCGTGTCCTCCGCTGTCTCATGCCGAGGTTGGCCGCGGAGCACAAGATCACCGGCCTGGCAGATGCCGGGACACGGGCGAAAAGGGCGGCGAGACCGCGCCGAAATGTGCCCCCCCAAAGTCAGAACCCCGCCTTTCGGGCGGGGTTCCTCAGTCTTCGTCGTCAAGGGGGCGATCAGGCGGTTTTCTGCTGGCGCTTGGCCAGCACGTCCGTCAGCCAGTCCGTGCGCATCTCCGGCACGGAAGCGAGCAGGTTTTCCGTGTAGGGATGGAAGGGCGGGTTGAAGATCTGTGCCGTGGGGCCCTGGGCGATGATTTCCCCGCGCAGCATGACCGCCGTGCGGTGAGCGATGCGGCGGACGATGCCGAGATCGTGGGTAATGAAGAGGTAGGAGAGGCCGAGCTCGTCCTGCAGCCGCTTGAGCAGCTTCAGGATTTCATCCGCCACCAGCTGGTCGAGCGCCGAGGTGGGCTCATCGCAGATGATCAGTTCCGGATTGGCCGCAAGCGCACGCGCAATGGCGATGCGCTGCTTCTGGCCGCCGGAAAGGGCGGTCGAGAGGCGGCTGGCATAATCGACGGGCAGGCCCACCTGGGTCAGCAGTTCAGCCACGCGCTCCTTCGTCTTGGCCGGCGACATGCCGAAATAGAACTGGGCGGGGCGGCCAATGATTTCGCCGATCGTCTGGCGCGGATTGAGCGCCACGTCCGGCAGCTGGTAGATCAGCTGGATGCGCTGCAGGTCCTCACGGGAGCGCTGCTTGTAGTTAGGCGCGAGTTCCTTGCCCTTGAAGCTCACCGTGCCCGAAGTGCGGGTCAGCAGACCGGTGATCATGCGGGCCATTGAGCTCTTGCCAGAACCCGATTCGCCCACCACCGCCACCGTTTCGCCCTTGGCCACGGAGATGGACACGCCCTTGATCACCTCGAAGCTGCCATAGGAGGCGCGCACGTCCTTCACTTCGAGCAGGACTTCGTCATGGGTTGCCTTGACGTCGTCGGCAATATGATCGGCTGCCTTGCGCTCGGAGACCAGGGCGGCCGTGTAGGCCTCCTTCGGCTGCTGCAGGATCTGCTCGGTGGTGCCGAGCTCGATCATCTTGCCATGGCGAAGCACCATGATGCGGTCGGAGATCTGCCCCACCACGGCGAGATCGTGGGTGATGTAGAGGGCGGCGGTGTTGTATTCCTTCACCACCTTCTTGAAGAGCGCCAGCACTTCGATCTGCGTCGTCACGTCCAGCGCCGTGGTCGGCTCGTCGAAGACGAGGATATCAGGCCGGCAGGAGATGGCCATCGCCGCCATGGCGCGCTGCAGCTGGCCGCCCGAGACCTGGTGCGGATAGCGCTCGCCGAAGGTCTGCGGGTTGGGCAGGCCAAGCGAGGTGAAGAGCTCGATCGCCCATTTGCGCGCCTCATCCTTGCTCATCAGCCCATGCTGGATCGGCATTTCGCAGACCTGATCCATGATCGTATGCGAGGGGTTGAAGGAGGCGGCGGCACTCTGCGCGATATAGGCGATGCGCTTGCCGCGCATGTCACGCCGGCCTTCGGCATCCTGCTTGCGGATGTCGGTGCCGGCGATGAAGACCTCGCCGCCGGTGATGCGGCAGCCCGCACGGGCATAGGACATGGCCGAAAGCCCGATGGTGGACTTGCCGGCGCCCGATTCGCCGATGAGGCCAAGCACTTCGCCCTTTTTCAGCTCCAGCGAGACATTGTCCACCAGAACCAGACCGCTGACCGACTCGACGCGGAGATTGTTGATCTTCAGTACATTGTCGGTCATGGCTTACATCTCCGCCGAGGCGCCGGACGGACGCGCATTGATGGACAGGATCCAGTCGACGATCAGGTTCACGCCGATGGTCATGAGGGCGATGGCCATGGCGGGCCAGAGCGGGGCGGGCAGGCCGAAGGAAATGGCCTTGCCGCTGTCGCGCACCATGCCACCCCAGTCGGCCAGCGGCGGCTGGATGCCGAGGCCGAGGAAGGAGAGGCCGGCGACGAAGAGGAAGTTGAAGCAGAAGCGCAGGCCAAATTCCGAAATCATCGGCGGCAGCGCGTTCGGCAGGATTTCCTTGCGCATGACCCACCACAGGCCTTCGCCGCGCAGCTTTGCCACTTCCACATATTCCAGCACAGCAATGTTCATGGACACGGCGCGGGCCAGGCGGAAGACGCGGGTGGAATCGAGGATCGCGATGGTCAGGATCAGCGTCGGGATCGACGAACCGAACATGGACAGCACGATCAGCGCGAAGACCAGGAGCGGAATCGACAGCATGATGTCGACGAAGCGCGACAGGATCTGGTCGATGACCGGGCCGCCGACCACGGCCATGAGGCCGGCGATCGTGCCGATGGTGAAGGAGAGGATCGTCGTGACCAGCGCCACGCCGATGGTGGTGCGGGCGCCGTAGATGATGCGGCTGAGGATATCGCGGCCGATATTGTCATTGCCCAGCCAGAATTCAGCCGAGGAGCGGCCGAAGGTCTTGCCGACCGTTTCCGCTTCGCCATAGGGCGCGATCCAAGGGGCGAAGATGGCGAGGAACAGGAAGAAGCCGACGATGGTGATGCCGACCCAGGCGGAGAGAGAGGGTTTGTAGCCGAAGAGTTTCATTATCAATGTCCCGTGTTCCGCTTGCGCAGGCGCGGATTGACCAGAATGCCGAGAATGTCAGCTGCCGTATTGAGGATGATGAAGGCGCTGGCGAAGACGAGGCCGCAGGCCTGGACGACCGGAAGGTCGCGCTTCGTCACGCCGTCCACCATGTACTGGCCCATGCCCGGATAGACGAACACCACCTCGATCACCACCACGCCGACGATGAGATAGGCGAGGTTGAGGGCGATGACGGCGATGATCGGCGCAGCCGCATTCGGCAGCGCGTGCCGGAGGATGACGCGGGCGCGGGGCAGGCCCTTGAGGAAGGCCATTTCGATATAGGGCTGCGACATGATTGCGAGCACGGAAGACCGGGTCATGCGCAGCATGTGCGCCGTCACGAGCAGCGTCAGCGTGATCGCCGGCAGGGCCGTCACGTAAAGCTTGGTGGAGAAGGCCATATCCGGAAACACGGTTGCCAGCGATGGGAACCAGCGGTGCTTCACCGCGAAGAACAGGATCAGCACATAGGCGATGAAGAATTCCGGAACCGAGATGGCAGCGAGCGACAGGATGTTCGCCACCCGGTCGATCCACTTGCCTTCGTTGATGGCGGCGAGAATGCCGAGGCCCACCGAAAGCGGAACCGCGATCAGGGCGGCAAAGCCGGCGAGGAACATGGTGTTGCCGAAGCGCGGCGTGATCGATTCCAGAATGTCACGCTTGTTGGTCAGCGAGACGCCGAGATCGCCATGCAGCACGCCCGTCAGCCATTCGAGGTAACGGATATAGGCCGGACGGTCGAGACCGAGTTCCAGGCGGAAGGCCGCCAGTGTTTCCGGTGTCGCGCCCTGGCCGAGAACGGCACTCGCCACGTCGCCCGGAAGCATTTCCGTCGCGGCGAAAATGAGGATGCTGATGGCAAAGAGGGTCAATAAACCAAGGACGACCCTGGTTGTGATCAAGCGGAACATGTAGTCGTCCCCAGTCGATTTGCGATGATCATTGCCGCCGCTGCTGGCCAAATAGGGGCCGGCACTGTCACGCGGAAGCACCAAACAATTTCATTTCAGTGAGGAGACCAGGCCGCAGGCAGCCTGGTCTCTTGTCTTGTCAGGCCGCTATCAGGCGAACCAGGCCTTTTCAGCGAGACGCTGGTCGGCGAGGTCGTAGCGGGCATGCGGAGCGACGCCGGCGATCTTCGGCGAGTAGCCGTCGAGGTAGTCGGAAATCGCGAAGCAGATCATGCCGCCGTCGTCGGAGATCATTTCCTGCGCCTTGAAATAGAGCTCCTTGCGCTTGGCATTGTCGAGCTCGATGCGGGCTGCGGAGATGATCTTGTCGAACTCGGGCTTGCGCCAGTCGCTGTCGTTCCAGTCCGATGCCGAGCCGTAGACCTGCGACAGGGTCGCATCGGCCGACATGCGGCGGCCCCAGTACACGGCGCAGAAGGGAACCTTCAGCCAGACGTTATCCCAGTAGCCGTCACCGGATACCTTGTTCACGGTCAGGTCGATGCCGGCCTTCTTGAGCGATTCCTGGTAGATGGACGCGCAGTCGACGGCCGAGCTCCAGGCGCCTTCCGAGGTCTGCAGTTCGACCTTGCCGGAAATGCCAGCCTTCTTGAAGTGGAAGGCAGCCTTGTCCGGATCATAGGCGCGCTGCGGCAGATCGGTGTTGTAGAAGGGGTTCAGGGCGTCGAGCGTGTGGTCGTTGCCCGGAACGGCGTAGCCGCTGAAGACCGACTGGATGATCTGCTCGCGGTCGATACCGTATTTCAGGGCGGTGCGCAGGTCCTTGTTGGTGAAGGGATCCATGGTCACGCGCGACACGAAGCAGTAGCGGTTGCCGGTGCCCTTGGTGCGGACGACCTTGACGTTCTCGTCCTGCATCAGCAGGTCGACGGTACGGGCGTCGAGGCGGTTGACGGCGTGGACTTCGCCCGACTGCAGGGCAGCGGTACGGGCAGCGGCGTCCTGGATGTAGCGGATTTCGACGGTGTCGAAGTTGCCGCGGTTCGGCTTCCAGTAGTCACCACGGTTCTTGAAGACGATGCGAACGCCCGGCTCGAAGCTTTCAAGCGTGTAAGCGCCGGTGCCGATCGGCTTGGACCAGTCGTTGAAGTCCTTCGGAACGACAACGAGGTGGTAATCGCCGAGGATGACCGGGAAGTCGGCATTGCCTTCCTTGAGCGTCATGGAGATCTGGGTCGGCGACAGGGCCTTGATCTCGGTGATCGGCTCGAGGATGCCCTTGGCCGGCGACTTGGTGTCGGCGCCGCGATGCAGGCCGATCGAGTAGATGATGTCGTCCGCGTCGAGTTCCTTGCCGTTGGAGAACTTCACGCCCTTGCGAACATTGAAGACCCATTCGGCAGCGCCCGGCTTGGCTTCCCAGCTCTCGAACAGTTCCGGAGTCGGGTTGCCGGCGTCGTCGAACTCGATGAGGCAGTTCATCACGGCCAGCGAGGCCGCGATCATGATGGAGTCGGCATAGGTGCGCGGATCATAGCTGTCGGAGGCGGAGCCGCCTTCCATGCCGATCACGAGCGCGCCGCCCTTCTTGGCGTCCTCGGCCTTGGCGACCTTGGAGAAGAGGGAGCTGGCCACCGGGATGGCAATGCCGAGCGCGGCGGCGAACTGCACGAACTCGCGGCGGGACATCTTCCCGCGGGCGGCAAGCGCTTCGGCCGACTTCAGCTTCTGTTCAAATTCGGTCATTAAAAAGTTCTCCTTCTGGTGGTTAATTTCTCACCTGACCAACGGTCGGGTGAGGAAGTTCTGTCCGGCCGGGCCGGAAAAGGGCGATAGACGCCAGAGCGGGTGCGGCGCACGGACGTGCGGACCGGAGCGCGGGCTCCAGCCGGGTCATTTCCAGATCATGTTTGAAAAACGGGCGAGACGAAACGCCGCCAGACACCCCAAAGGGTGCTCCAATCAACGGGTTCGCGGACATCGCATGCATACCAGAAAGACCCCCCAGTCTGACACATCGGTCCCGAGCCTCGACTGGCTGCCCATCTTGGTGCGGGCTCTACCGGGTCGGACGCGGAAGCGGAACGATCTGTTTCCAAAGGGAAACTTATCACTCCCTTGCGACATTCTTGTTTATGGCGTGCAGTGGAACCCTGTCAGCTGCCGCCTGTTCTTTATCGCATGGGTCTAGCCTACGGGTTCTCACGAAGAAATCAACTGCTTAACGTGAGCATATATTCACATGGCCTTCGGCTCGCTCACTGTTATGCCGTATATGGGATATTGCGACACATCCAAGGGGTGCTCTAAATTATGAAATACAACTTTTAGACACCTGTTTTGCGCCAGTTCCCGGCGGCTTCAACATAATTCAAATGAGTATAAGACCTTTTGTATCCTGATCGCGTCACCCGTCGGGCGCAGAAAAAATTCCATCCGGCGCCACATTTTTTTCAAAAAAACTTCGCTGCCCTGTCGCGCTAACCATCCGGTAACAATGTCGAGCTACATCTTCCCCTGCAGCGAGCAATTCCGCTGCCCACCCGGATCAGGTAGTGCGTCCCGGGCGGTCGCGGGCCTTGCGGCGTATCGGCAGGGCGCTGGCGTTATCAGGCAAGCCGTGCATCGGAACCGTCCGGGCACGGCTTTCGCATTTTCCGCCACCGCCCGAATGCGTCGTTTTCCGGGTCGGGCAGAGTGCCTCTTTCCCTCCATCATAAGCAAAAGATCGGGTTTCCCGGCTTGATTCTCCCTTCAGCGGGCGGCAAGAGGCGGGGGCGATTGCGGAGGCGCGGAAAAACCATGGCAAAAACCATCATGTTGCAGGGCACCGGCTCGGATGTGGGCAAGACCGTGCTGGTGGCGGGGCTCTGCCGCATCGCGGCCAACCGGGGCCTCAGCGTGCGGCCCTTCAAGCCACAGAACATGTCCAACAATGCAGCCGTCTCCGACGATGGGGGCGAAATCGGCCGGGCGCAGTGGCTGCAGGCCTGGGCCTGCCGCACGCCGTCTTCGGTTCACATGAACCCGGTTCTCCTCAAGCCGCAGTCGGAAACAGGCAGCCAGATCATTCTGCAGGGCAAGGTCTGGGGCCAGGCCAAGGGGCGGGATTACCAGCGGCTGAAGCCGCAACTGATGGAGGCGGTGCTCGAAAGCTTCGAAGGCCTCCGACAGGGGGCGGATCTCGTCGTCGTCGAAGGGGCGGGCTCGCCTGCGGAAATCAATCTGCGCGCCGGCGACATCGCCAATATGGGCTTTGCGACGCGAGCGAATGTGCCGGTCGTGCTGGTGGGCGATATCGACCGCGGCGGGGTGATCGCCTCGCTGGTGGGAACCCACGCGATCCTGCCGCCCGACGATCGGGCGATGATCACGGGTTATCTCATCAACAAGTTTCGGGGTGACGTGACCCTTTTCGACGACGGGCTGAAGGCGATCGAAGGTTTTACCGGCTGGCCCTGTTTCGGCGTCGTTCCCTGGCTGAAGGCGGCGGCGCGCCTGCCGGCGGAGGATTCCGTCGTGCTGGAGCGGCTGGCGCGGCCGGAGGGCCGGGCGCTGAAGGTCGCGGTGCCGGTCCTCTCGCGCATAGCGAATTTCGACGATCTCGACCCGTTGAAGGCGGAGCCGGAGGTGGATCTCGTCTTCGTGCGTCCCGGCGATCCCATTCCTGCGGATGCGGGGCTTGTGGTGCTGCCCGGCTCGAAATCGACCATCGGCGATCTCGTGGATTTCAGAGCCCAGGGCTGGGACCGGGATCTTGCCCGCCATGTGAAGCGCGGCGGACGGGTGATCGGTATCTGCGGCGGATACCAGATGCTTGGCCGCGTGGTGCGCGATCCCCTCGGCATCGAGGGCGGCACGACGGAAGCGGACGGTCTCGGCCTTCTCGACGTGGAGACGGAAATGGCGCCGGAAAAGACGGTGCGCAACAGCGAGGCCTGGTCGCTGGAGCATGACGTGCCGCTTAAGGGCTACGAAATCCATCTGGGTCTCACCGAAGGCCCGGATTGCGCGCGCCCGCCGGTGCGGATCGGCAACCGGGCGGATGGCGCGCTTTCCCCCGATGGCCGGGTGATGGGCACCTATCTGCACGGTATCTTCGGCAATGACGCCTATCGGCGCGGCCTGCTGTCCACCTTCGGCATCGAGGGGGACCGGCTCTCCTACCGGGAAGGGGTCGACCGGGCGCTCGATGAACTCGCCTCCGAACTGGAGGCGCTTCTCGATCCGCGCTGGCTCGACGGCCTTCTGGGTGGCTGACCGGGTCCGCCTGCGACATTGCCCGCCGCCCCCTGCGATTGACTTGGACGGCCCCCACTCTTATGAAACATCAAGAAACGGATGGTTTCCGCTGCGCCAAGGTCGCATCGGAAAGCGATAGGGAATGCGAAGGGTGGACCCATTCAGGGCACCTGCATCGCAGCCGACCCCGCGACTGTAGAGCGGCGAGGGGACTTCATCCATGGCCGGCTTCGGCCCGGTGCTGACGGTTCCGCAGGGTGCGGGCGGGTACAGGGGGGAAGCGCGGCCCTGGAAAAGCCACTGGAGTGGCACGGGAAACAGCCGGGGCCGGACGCCTCTTTTTCTACGAATCGTCCACCTCTTTCCGTGTCGTGATCCTCCGGGAAGGCGAGACGTTCCTGCCGGCGCGTGAGCGCCAGAAACCGCGAGCCAGGAGACCTGCCATCCGTGCCGGGCGAAGAGCCCACCCCAGGGGAAGGCGTCCCCGCTGCCAGCACGGAGGTTGTCATGGCATCCAGAGCGCCCATGCCGGCCCGGGGCCGGATGGCGAAGCATTATGAAATGGCCGGGGAGGCCCGCCGGTGACATCCGCAACCTCCCGGGGTGCCGTGCTCGTTCTGGGCGGCGCCCGCTCCGGCAAATCCCGCTATGCCGAAAATCTCGTGATCGCCACCGGGCTCGATCGCCATTATCTGGCGACCGGACGGGCCTGGGACGAAGAGATGCGCGCCCGCATCGACAAGCACCGCGAGGACCGCGGTCCGCTGTGGAACACGATCGAGGAGCCGCTCGACATCGTCCCCACGCTTGAGGTCATCGACCAGCTGGACAATGTCGTGCTTGTCGATTGTCTCACCCTCTGGGTCACCAATCTGATGATGGAGGAGGGGCGCGACCTGCGCGCCGAATTCGCGCGGCTCGCGGCGCATGCCGCAAGGGCCCGCGCGCGCCTCGTCTTCGTTTCCAACGAGGTCGGCCTCGGCATCGTTCCGGAGAACAAGATGGCGCGCGAATTCCGCGATCATGCGGGCCGGCTACACCAGATGATCGCCGAAGTGGCGAGCGAAGTCTATTTTGTCGCGGCAGGCCTGCCGCTGAAGATGAAGGGTTGAACCCATGTTCAAGGAAAAGATCCCCGCAACCGTGATCACCGGTTTTCTCGGTGCGGGCAAGACCACGATGATCCGCAACCTGCTGACCGATACCGGCGGCAAGAAGATCGCGCTGATCATCAATGAATTCGGCGATCTTGGCGTCGACGGCGACGTGCTGAAGGGCTGCGGTGCGGAAAACTGCACCGAGGACGACATTATCGAGCTGACCAATGGCTGCATCTGCTGCACGGTTGCAGACGATTTCGTGCCGACCATGATGAAGCTTCTGGAGCGCGAGAGCCGCCCGGACCATATCGTCATCGAAACCTCGGGCCTTGCCCTGCCGCAGCCGCTGGTCGCCGCCTTCAACTGGCCAGAGATCCGCACCCAGGTGACCGTCGACGGCGTCGTGACCGTGGTGGACAGCGCCGCCGTGGCCGCCGGCCGCTTTGCCGACGACCACGACAAGGTGGACGCGATGCGCGCCGAGGACGAGGGCCTCGATCATGAAAGCCCGCTGGAGGAACTCTTCGAGGACCAGCTGACCTGCGCGGACCTGATCGTGCTGAACAAGACCGATCTTCTCGACGCCGACGGCCTTGCCACGGTGCGCAGCGAAGTGACCGCCCGCATTGCCCGCAAGCCCGCGATGATCGAGGCGCGGAACGGCTCGGTTCCGGCCTCCGTGCTCCTTGGCCTCGGCATCGGCACCGAAGCGGACATCGAGAACCGCAAGTCCCATCACGAGCTGGAGCACGAGGCCCTGCACGAGGAGGGTGTCGAGCACCATCACGATCACGACCACGACGAGTTCGAAAGCTTCGTGGCCGAACTCGGTCCGGTCTCCGATCCGGCGAGCTTCGTCGAGAAGCTGAAGGGCATCATTGCCGCGCACGACATCCTGCGCCTCAAGGGCTTTGCCGATGTGCCCGGCAAGCCGATGCGCCTCGTCATCCAGGCGGTGGGCAGCCGCATCGACCATTATTTCGACCGTGCCTGGGCACCGGGCGAAACCCGCGCCACCCGCCTCGTCGTCATCGGGCTGCATGACGAGATGGACGACGACGCCATCCGCGCGGCCCTGAAGGCGCTCTGATCCCATGCATCTGCTGCTGGCACAGAAAGGCACCATTTCCGACGGCGACGAGGCCATCGACCTCGGCCAGTCGCCGGGGGATATCCTGTTTTTGTCAGCAGCGGATACGGAGCTTGCCGCCGTCGCTTCCGCCAAGCGCCAGCTCGACAATGGCTTGACGCTGCGTGTGGCAAGCCTGATCTCGCTCAAGCACCCAATGTCGGTCGATACCTATGTGGAGCGGACGGCGCGGCATGCAAAGCTGATCGTCGTGCGGCCGCTCGGCGGGGCCAGCTATTTCCAGTATGCGCTGGAGGCGCTTCATGCCGCCGCCAACCGGCATGGCGCGAAGATCGCCGTCATTCCGGGCGATTCCAAGCCCGATCCGGGGCTCGTTCCCTATTCCAACATCGGCGTCGATGATCTGAATGCGCTCTGGTCCTACCTGATCGAGGGCGGCGACGAGAACACGCGCGCCTTCCTCACCTATGCCTCCGCCATGCTGACGGGCGGGGAAAAGCCGGGGCCTGCCGTTCCGCTCGCAAAGGCCGGGATCTGGTGGCCGGGCGAGGGCGTCATCAAGGTGTCCCGCTGGCTCGAAAAGGTCGGTCCCAGCCAGGAGGCGAAGGGCACGGTTGCCATCTCATTCTATCGCGCCCTCGTTCAGAGCGGCGAGACAAAACCCGTCGAGGCGATGATCGAGGCGCTGGCGGCTGAGGGGCTCCGCGCGCTTCCCGTCTTCGCCTACAGCCTCAAGGACGCCGATTGCATCGGCACGCTGAAATCCCTCTTCGCCAAGGCCGTGCCGGAGGTGGTCATCAATGCCACCGCCTTTGCGGTTTCGGCGCCGGGCGCCAATCGCAAGCCTACCGTTCTCGAGTCGCAGGGCTCTGTTGTGCTGCAGGCGATCTTCTCCGCCTCGTCGCGGGAGGCATGGGATGCCTCGGCGCAGGGGCTTTCCGCCCGCGATCTCGGCATGAATGTCTCGCTGCCGGAAGTGGACGGGCGCGTGCTTTCCCGCGCCGTCTCCTTCAAGGCTGCCAAGCGCTACGACGATCTGGTCGAGGCCAATATCGTTTCCTCCGAACCGGATGCGAACCGCATGGCCTGGGTGGCGAAGCTCGCCGCCAACTGGGCGCGGCTCCGCCGCCTGCCGGCCGGCAAGCGCCACGTGGCGATTGTCATGGCCAATTATCCGAACCGCGACGGTCGCCTAGGCAATGGTGTCGGTCTCGATACGCCCGCCGGAACGGTGGAAGTGCTGAACGCCATGCGGGAGGCGGGCTATGATGTCTCCGGCTATCCGGACAATGGGGATGCGCTGATCGCCTATCTGATGCAGGGGCCGACCAATGGAGCGCCGGCAGGAGCCACCTTTGCGGTGGCTCAGCAAGCCGCCCCCTCATCCGGTCCTTCGGACCACCTTCTCCCCGCCGGGGAGAAGAGGGAGCAGGGCGCTGGCGTTTCGATCTCCCCCCTTGCGGGGGAGATGTCGGCGGAGCCGACAGAGGGGGGTGCGGTGCGGCAAACTCCGCGTCTCATCCGCGAAACCCTTTCCCTGAGTCACTACAAGGACTTCCTCGCCACTCTTCCCGTTCAGATTCAGGATGAAGTGACGGCCCGCTGGGGTGCGCCGGAGAAGGATCCCTTCTTCATTGACGGCGTCTTCGCGCTGCCGCTCGCGCGGTTCGGCAAGGTGGCGATCGGCATCCAGCCGGCGCGCGGCTACAATATCGATCCCAAGGAAAGCTACCATTCGCCGGACCTCGTGCCGCCGCATGGCTATCTCGCCTTCTATGCCTTTCTCCGCCGCGAGTTCGGTGCGGATGCGATCATCCACATGGGCAAGCATGGCAACATGGAATGGCTGCCGGGCAAATCGCTCGCGCTCTCCGAGACCTGCTATCCGGAAGCCGTCTTCGGGCCGACGCCCCATCTCTATCCCTTCATCGTCAACGATCCCGGCGAGGGCACGCAGGCCAAGCGCCGGGCGGCGGCCGTTATCATCGGTCATCTCACCCCGCCGCTGACGCGCGCCGAAAGCTATGGTCCGCTGAAGGACCTCGAAGCGCTGGTCGACGAGTATTACGAGGCGTCCGGTGGCGATCCGCGCCGAATCCGGCTGCTGCGCAAGCAGATCCTCGATCTTGTCAGCGACATCGGCCTCGACAAGGATGCGGGCATCGAGAAGGGCGAGGCGGAAGACAGCGCGCTCCAGAAGCTCGACGCCTATCTCTGCGACCTCAAGGAAATGCAGATCCGCGACGGCCTGCACATCTTCGGGGTCTCGCCCTCCGGGCGCATGCTGACAGACCTGACCGTTGCACTCGCCCGCGTTCCGCGCGGGCTCGGGGAGGGCCGGGACCAGAGCCTGCAGCGGGCAATTGCTCACGATCTTGATCTTGCCCGTGCCGCCCCCTCATCCGGCCCTTCGGGCCACCTTCTCCCCGGTGGGGAGAAGAGGGAGCAAGACGCCCATCCCGAACCGATCTCCCCCCTCGCGGGGGAGATGCCCGGCAGGGCAGAGGGGGGTGGGTCGGCCGCGAAGAGCGCATTCGACCCCCTCGACTGCTCCATGTCCGACCCCTGGCACGGTCCGCGCCCCGAAATCCTGCAAAACGTTGCGGACTCCCCCTGGCGTACCGCCGGAGATACGGTGGAGCGGATCGAGCTTCTGGCCTCCGCCCTCGTATCCGGCGAGATTGCCTGCCCGGCGAACTGGGACGCCACCCGTCTTGTGATGCAGGAAATCGACGAACGGCTGCGGCCGGCCGTCCTCGCCTCGGGCAAGGCGGAGATCGAGGGACTGATGGCCGGTCTCGACGGTCGCTTCGTGCCGCCGGGCGCTTCCGGCGCGCCGACCCGTGGCCGTCCCGACGTGCTGCCGACCGGCCGCAATTTCTATTCCGTCGACAGCCGCGCCGTGCCGACGCCCGCTGCCTACGAGCTCGGCAAGAAGAGCGCGGAACTGCTGATCACCCGCTATGTGCAGGATCACGGCGAATGGCCGGTCAGCTTCGGGCTGACCGCCTGGGGCACCTCGAACATGCGCACCGGTGGCGACGACATTGCCCAGGCACTCGCGCTGATCGGCGTCAAGCCGCTCTGGGACATGACCTCCCGGCGCGTGACCGGCTACGAGATCATCCCGCCCGCCATGCTGCGGCGTCCGCGCGTGGACGTGACGCTGCGCATCTCAGGCTTTTTCCGCGATGCGTTTCCGGAGCAGATCGCGCTGTTCGACAAGGCGATCCGGGCCGTCGGTGCGCTCGAAGAGGATGACGAGGACAATCCCATCGCCGCGCGGATGCGCAAGGAAACCGCGCGTCTTGTCGCCGTAGGGCTTGATGTGAAATCGGCCGGCCGCCGGGCGGGCTACCGCGTGTTCGGTTCCAAGCCCGGAGCCTACGGCGCGGGCCTCCAGGCCCTCATCGACGAAAAGGGCTGGGAAAGCCGTGCCGATCTTGCCGAAGCCTATCTGGTCTGGGGTTCCTATGCCTACGGCGCCGATGAAGAAGGGCAGGCCGAACGCGGCCTTTTCGAGGAGCGGCTGAAATCCGTACAGGCGGTGATCCAGAACCAGGACAACCGCGAGCACGATATTCTCGACAGCGACGATTACTACCAGTTCCAGGGCGGCCTTTCTGCGGCCGTCGAGCAGCTGACGGGCGCCCGCCCGACGCTCTACCACAACGACCATTCGCGCCCGGAAAAGCCGGTCATCCGGTCGCTGGAGGAGGAGATCGGCCGCGTGGTGCGCGGGCGTGCCGCCAACCCCAAATGGATCGCGGGTGCCATGCGCCACGGTTACAAGGGCGCGTTCGAAATCGCCGCGACGGTGGATTTTCTCTTCGCCTATGCCGCAACCACCGGCGCCGTTGAGCCGCATCATTTCGAAGCGCTGTACCAGGCCTATCTGATGGACGAGGTGGTGCGGGATTTCATGGCGGAAAAGAACCCCGACGCACTGCGCGAAATGGCGGAGAAATTCACCGAGGCCGTGGATCGCGGCTTCTGGAACCCGCGTTCCAATTCCGCCCGTTTCGAACTGGAAACCCTGTCGCGCCGGGTTCGTCCCGCCGCCGAATGACGATTGCTTGCCTTTCCGCAAAGAGCGCCGTGGCGGCGCTTCCTAAGGAGAGGCATCGAGTGCCGCACCATGCGGCGGAGGAGACTGACGATGACCGAAGAGATCGAAGATACGTCCAGCATGACCGAGGCCGAGCTTGCCCGCCACGCGGAGAAGATGGCCAAGAAGAAGGCCGCCCGCGAAAAGATCATGGCGACCAAAACCGGCGAGAAGGGCCTGATCATCGTCCATACGGGCAAGGGAAAGGGCAAATCCTCTGCCGCTTTCGGCATGATCTTCCGCCACATCGCGGCGAAGAAGAAATCGGCCGTCGTGCAGTTCATCAAGGGCGCTTGGGCGACCGGCGAGCGCGACCTTATCCAGGAACATTTCGCCGATCTCTGCGAATTCTACACCATGGGCGAGGGCTTTACCTGGGAAACCCAGGATCGCGCCCGCGACGTGGCGACCGCCGAAGCCGCCTGGGAAAAGGCCAAGGAGCTCATCCGCAACCCCGAAAATTCCATGGTCCTGCTGGACGAGATCAACATCGCACTGCGCTACGACTATCTCGATGTGAACGAGGTGGTGCGTTTCCTGCAGGAGGAGAAGCCCTTCATGACCCACGTGGTGCTGACGGGCCGGAACGCCAAGGACGAGCTGATCGAAATCGCCGATCTCGTGACCGAAATGGAACTGATAAAGCACCCGTTCCGCTCGGGCATCAAGGGTCAGCTGGGCGTGGAGTTTTGAGGCTGGATGGCCGGCTCGTCCAAAGCATGCCGGATTATCTCGGGCCTGTGACGGCGAACTAGAACATATCGCTCAAGTCCCGGCGGCCGTCGATGATACGAAGCAGGTGCACCTCTTCTGTCTCATCTCCTTCCCCGGGGACCATAACATAGAAGATGAGGTAAGGTGGGGCAGACAGCATGCGTAAAGCGGGTCTTACGTCAGCCCTCTCAACGCCGAGCTTTGGGTGGCGAGCAAGGAGAAGCACCTTCTGCTCTATTCTGCTGGCCACTCGTTCCGCGGCCAGCGGATTGTGGACATAAAGGCTTGCGTAGGGAGTGACGACGTCTAGTTCCGCCTGTGGCGTCCAGACGACCGTTATCACTCGTTCGCCTGCATTTTCCGGGCCATTTCCCGCCCCTTCCGGCGTACTTCCTCGAAATCGATCGGTACGAGAGGGCCGCTATCAATGCCGCGCTGCACCAGTTCGCGGAGCACATCGCTATCATGAGTCCATTCCTGCATTTTTTCTACTGGCTCGGCCATCACGCCAATTCCCTTCAGCAATCGCTAAATCATACGCCAATGGTGGCCATTTGCAACTGCCGATCAAAAGCCCAGCCAGATCCGTACCGGGTTTGCCGGGTCCAGCATCAGGCGGATGGCAAGGCCGAAGCAGGTGAGGAGCAGCAGCGGCTTGATGAGCTTCGCGCCGGAGCGCATGGCAAGGCGCGAGCCTGCCTGTGCCCCGAGGAACTGGCCGAGACCCATGATCAATCCCGCCTTCCAGAGAATGACCCCGTTCAGGGTGAACACCAGGAAGGCGCCGACATTGGAGCCGAAATTCAGCATCTTCGTGTGGGCGGTGGCCTTCAGCACGCCATAGCCGGCAAGCGCCACGAAGGCCAGCATGAAGAAGGAGCCAGTTCCCGGCCCGAAGACGCCGTCATAGAAGGCAATCAGCGGCACGGCCGTCAGGCCGAAAAGGAAGGGCGTGAAGCGCGCGTGGCGGTCCTCGTCCGAGATCCGGGGCTTGAAGCCGAAATAGAGGCCGATCGCGATCAGCAGGAAAGGCATGATGGCCTTGAGCACCGCGCCGGGCACGACCGTTGCGAGCGCCGCGCCCAAGGCGCCGCCCAGAACCGCCATGGCGAACATGGGCAGCTGGTCGCGCACTTTCACCAGGCCTTTCCGGGCATAGGCGATGGTTGCCGAGGAAGAGCCGAAGAGCGATTGCAGCTTGTTGGTGCCAAGCGTCTGCAGCGGCGGAACGCCGGCGAGCAGCATGGCCGGTACGGTGATCAACCCGCCGCCTCCCGCAATGGAATCGATGAAGCCGGCAACGAAGGCTGCGGCAAAGAGGAATGCGAGGATGTGAGGAGCAAGATCGATCAAGAAAGGCACTCGGAAGGGCTCTGGGAATGGCGGCGACCATGCGCCTGTTCGACCGCTTTATCAATTGCCAAGCACGCAACTCCAACCGGTTTCGTCGGTATGCGGCGGGTGATATGCAAGGTCAAACCAGATGGAGAAGGACGTGCCGAATACCATTGTCATCGGTCTCGGATGCCGGCGGGGCGCCTCGCTTTCCGACATGCTGGCCCTTTTCGAAAGCACGCTCGCTGAGGCGGGTATCGCACACGAGCAGATTTCCGCTCTGGCAACCCTTTCCGGCAAGGATGAAGAACCCGCAATCCGCAGCCTTGCCGACGGTCTGGGCCTGGTCGTCACCGTCTTTTCCGCCGCGCGGCTGGAGGAGGAAACGCCGAGGCTTCTGAACCCGTCCGACGTGGTGTTCCGCGAAACCGGCTGCCACGGCGTGGCGGAAGCGGCGGCGCTCGCTCTCGCGGGGCCGGATGGCCGGCTGATCATCCCGAAGCGTGTAGGAAACGGCTGTACGCTCGCGATTGCGGAGGTTCCTCCGGGGCCAGCGCGTTGACAGAAATCGCCGGCAGGCGTATTTTAGAAATTGTCTGTGTTCGGCATGTGACCTCCGCGGGCCTCGATGTTGCTAGCTCGGGGCCCGCAACCATTTTCAGGAACCGGCCTGCCGTCTCGGTGCGGCAGGCCGGCCCTCTCACCGTTAAGCTCAGGCCTTGAGGGCCATGAGCATGATCTGGCAGATCATCAGAACGATGATGATTGCATCAGTATTCGACATAGTCGCTCCTTTCCGGCATCCGAGGATGGATTTCCGCATGTCTGTTGCTAGCAGGCATGCGAACCTCTTGCCGAAACCGCGGGGTGCGGCTTCCGAGCCAGCCGCGCCCCTTTCGAGGCGATACCGGCGATGCCAAGGGTAAGATAAACTATAAAATTCGAAAATACTAAATAAAATCGGGCGGCAACTCCATATCTTCCGCTTGCGTCAGGGGCTGTCGTGGTTATCCTCTGCAACCATTCCGGCGGGCGCTTCGCAGGGCCGGCCGGGCCAGAACAAAAAGAAGGATAAACATGGCACATAAGGTTATTTTTGACACCGATCCGGGTGTGGACGATGCGATGGCGCTTCTTTTCCTGCACCGGCATCCGGAGATCGATCTCGTCGGTGTCACCACGGTTTTCGGCAATGCCGCGATCGAGACCACCACGCGCAACGCGCTGTTCCTCAAGCGGGAATGGAAGATCGATGCGCCGGTGGCAAAGGGTGCGAACGAGACCATCGATCCCGCGCGCCCTCATGCCGGCTGGCCCACTTTCGTTCATGGCGATGACGGGCTCGGCAATATCGGCGTGCCCGACACCATAGACGAACCGCTGGACCCGCGTCCTGCCTATCAGTTCATCATCGATACGGTGCGGGCCCATCCGCATGAAATCACGCTCGTTGCCGTTGGCCGGATGACCAATCTGGCGCTGGCGCTGCGCCATGCGCCGGATATCGCCCTTCTCGTGAAGCAGGTGGTGATCATGGGCGGCGCCTTCGATGTGCCGGGGAACGTGACGCCGGCGGCGGAAGCCAATATTCACGGCGACCCGGAGGCGGCGGATATCGTGTTCACTGCGCCCTGGAAGGTGGTGGCGGCAGGCCTCGACGTGACGGCGAAAACGACGATGAGCCGCGGCTTTCTGGATGCCATGGCAGCGAAGGGCGGCCGGGATCTGGAGCTCCTGCGGCGGGTCTCCGATTTCTACATCAAGTTCTATTCCCATGCGGTCGATGACGGCATGCTGGTTCATGACAGCTGTGCCTGCGTCTACGTGGTGGCGCCCGGGCTTTTCACCGTTCGCAGCGGGCCTGTGCGGGTTGTCTGCGGCGGTCTGGCCGATGGCCAGACGATCCAGAAGCCCGATGGCATGAGCTTCGGTCCGAGCGACTGGGACGATCAGGTCTCGCAATTCGCGATGACCGGCGTGGAGCCGGAGAAGGTCCTCGCTCTCCTTGAAGAGACGCTCACGGCCTGATGCGATCGAGCGCTTCCCGCAGGGCGGCGAATTCGTCGCCCAGCGGATAATGGTGGTTTCCGATGAAGAGGCCCGCGCGGTCTATTTCATCGGCCGTCGCCAGGCTCCCATGGATCGAGTGGTCGAAGTACCGCACGACCTCGTTTTTTGCAAAATTGCCGGCGACGATCGGGCGGACTTCCACTTCGCTCCGGCGGAGCGAGGCCAGCAGGTCGGCGCGATCAAGCCCGCTTTCGGGCTCCACCACCATGCTGAAGCCGAACCAGCTGCTTTCCCCGATCTCCCTTTGCGGGCGGATGAACGGGTAATCCGCCATCAGATCCAGAAAGCGGGCCGCATTGGCACGCCGTTCGCGCATGATCATGGGCAGCTTCCTGATCTGCTCCAGCCCAATGGCGCCGCTCATTTCCAGCGGCCGGACATTGTAGCCCGGCAGCACGAACCGGAAGGATTCGACAAAGCTGTCGTCGCTCTTGGGTGAGGTTACGCGGTTTTCCTTGGGCAGGTTTCGCGTCCAGCCATGCGCGCGCAGGCAGAGCAGGATGTGATGCAGCTCCTCGTCATCGGTCACGATCATCCCGCCTTCCATGGTCGAGATGTGGTGGCTGAAGAAGGCGCTGAAACTGCCCATCACGCCGAAGGTGCCCGCCTGTTTTCCCTCGAAAAGCGCGCCCATGGATTCGCAATTGTCCTCCATGAGGACAATCGGCCGCTGCCCGATGATCCCCCGCAGGCGGCTGAAATCATTGGGATTGCCGAGCAGGTTCACCGCCATGATCGCCCGCACGTCCGGGGTGATCGCGGCCTCGAGCGCGGCAAGATCATAGTTCAGCGTATGGGGGTCGATGTCGACGAAGCGCAGCTTCAGGCCATATTGATGCAGCGGATAATAGGTCGTGCTCCAGGAGACCGCGGGCACGATCACTTCCGCACCCGGCAGGAGCGGGTTCACCTTGCGGTATCGAAGGGCTGCGACCATCAGGAGATTGGCGGAAGAGCCGGAATTGACCATTACGCAATGGCGGCTGCCGGTATAATCGGCAAAGGCGCGCTCGAATTCCGCCACGCGCCCGTTCATGCTGTACATGCCGCTGTCGATCACCCGGTGAATGGCGGCGATTTCCGCCTCGTCCCAGGCGGAATTAGCGAGCGGATAGCGCATGGGCCTGCTCCGTCTTCAGATAATGCTGATAGGTGAGTGCGATACCATCGGCCAGCGGGGTACGGGCGCGCCAGCCCCAGGCGGTCGCCCGGGAGACGTCCAGCAGCTTGCGCCGCATGCCCGACGGTTTCGAGAGATCATGGACAAAGCGCCCACCATAACCGATCACGCCCGCGGCAATCTCATAATGGTCGTTGATGGTGAAATCCTGCCCGGTGCCGATGTTCAGGATATCAGGGAGCGTTTCGAACCGTTCCACCGCCAGGAGGATCGCCTCGGCGAGATCGCCGGAATAGAGAAATTCGCGCCGTGCCAGCCCGTCGCCCCATATATCGACCTCAGCCTTGCCGCTTTCCCGGGCTTGGACGAGCTTGTGGATGATGGCCGGCACCAGATGCGACCGGGCCGGATCAAAGCAGTCATGGGGCCCGTAGAGATTGGAGGGAATGAGCGTCTTGCAGGAGAAGCCTGCCGTTTCGCGCCCAAGATAGGAGCCGAGCCGGAGAACACTGATCTTCGCCAGGGCATAGCCCTCATTGGTGGGCTCCAGCGGCCCGGCGAGAATCTGCTCTTCCGTCAGCGGATCGGGGCTATCGGCGGGATAGATGCAGGAACTGCCGAGATTGAGGACACGGGGAACGCCGGCATCCCGGGCCGCGAGGAGGAGGTTGCGACCCATGTCCCAGTTTTCCGTCAGAAAGGCCACGGGTTCCCGGAGATTGGCCTGTATGCCGCCCACCTTGCCGGCAGCATGGATGATCATGTCCGGCCGGTGCCGCATGAGATAGTCCCGCACGGAACGCTGATCCATAAGGTCGCATTCGGCCCGCGGCGGTGCCAGAATGCCAATTCCCTTGCGGGCACAGGCATCTCTCACATTGCGGCCGACCATGCCGGTGCCGCCGGTCAGCATCAGACCGTTCACCCTGCCAGTCCTCCGCGGATGTCCTCCGCCTCGTCGGGGCCGAAGGCTGCCTTCAGGGCCTGGAGACGGTTGCGCAGGGCCGCGGCGCCCGCTTCTCCCCGGGTTATCTTGGTCGAATGGCCGGAAAGCGCGGCATTGCGGAAGGCGAGTTCCAGATCGGCGGCCATCATTTCTTCGACCAGTTCGGCGAAACTGGTGCGTGGGGTCCAGCCGAGTTTCTCGCGGGCCTTGCTCGCATCGCCGAGAAGCGTCTCCACTTCGGCGGGGCGGTAGTATTCGGGGTCTACGCGCACCAGCACGGAACCGGGCTTAAGCTCGGGAAAGCGTCCATCCGAGTGCCCGATCACACCGCACTCACCGGCCCCTTCGCCCTGCCATTCGAGCGTGAGGCCGAGATGGCTCGCCGCGGCATTGACGAAATCGCGGACGGAATGCTGCGTGCCGGTGGCGATGACGAAATCCTCGGGCTTTTCCTGCTGGAGCATCATCCACTGCATCTCGACATAGTCGCGCGCATGGCCCCAGTCCCGCCGGGCATCGAGATTTCCGAGATAGAGGCAGTCCTGTGCGCCTGTTGCGATATGGGCAAGCGCCCGGGTGATCTTGCGGGTCACGAAGGTTTCGCCGCGCAAGGGGCTTTCATGGTTGAACAGGATGCCGTTGCAGGCATAGAGCCCATAGGCTTCCCGGTAATTGACGGTGATCCAGTAGGCGTAGAGCTTCGCCACGCCATAGGGGCTGCGCGGATGGAAGGGGGTTTCCTCCGTCTGCGGGATTTCGCGCACCTTGCCGAAGAGTTCCGACGTGGAAGCCTGGTAGAACCGCGCCTTGCTGCCAAGACCGAGAATGCGGATCCCTTCCAGGAGGCGCAGCGTGCCGAGCGCATCGGAGTTTGCGGTATATTCCGGCTGCTCGAAGGAAACGCCCACATGGCTCTGGGCCGCGAGATTGTAGATTTCGTCCGGCTGGACCTCGGCCATCACCCGGATGAGGCTGCTGGAATCGGTCATGTCGCCATGGTGCAGGTGGAAGGGCAGTCCCTCCACATGCGGATCATGGAAGAGATGGTCGATGCGGTCGGTGTTGAACAGCGAGGTTCGGCGCTTGATGCCGTGCACCTCATAGCCCTTTGCGAGCAGGAGCTCGGCGAGATAGGCGCCGTCCTGCCCGGTAACCCCCGTGATCAGCGCCCGTTTCGTCATGCAGCCTCCTCGACCGGCGCGCGGTGGACGGGCGGGTGGCCCGGCTCGATTTCGATGATCTCGGGGCGGAGGCCCCGGCGGGCCCGTTCGGCCATGGCCTCGAAGGCCGTTTCCAGACTGCGGGCAAAATTCTTGGGGTCGAAAAGCGGCGAGGTGAGACGGTTGCGGGCAAGCCGCTCCCGGACCGCGCGATAAAGGGTGCGGTCCTTGGCAAGCGTCTCCGCAATGGCGACATAGCCCGCATCGTCCGCGCCGACGAGATCGGGCAGGCCGACCGCATATAGCAGGCTTTCCGTCATGCGCGAGGGGGCCGTGCTGCCCCGCAGCGTCACCACGGGCACGCCTGCCCGGAGCATGTCTGTTGTCGTTGCATGGCCATTATAGGGAAGCGTGTCGAGGCTGAGATCGGCAAGGGCCGCGCGGCTGATATGGTCCTGGTAGCTTCGGGTCGATTCAGCGAAGACGAGACGCTCGCCCGAAACGCCCTTGCGACGCAGCGCGCGGATGATGTTCTCGCGGGCCATGGTTTCGCCGGCACGGATCCAGAGCACCGATTCCGGGACGCGGGAGAGGATTTCTCCCCAGAGATCGATGGTTTGCGGCGAGATCTTGAAAACCGCGTTGAAGGACGAGAAGATGAATTTGTCGTCCGGCAGGCCCCATTCCGCCCGGGTCGCTGCCTGGGGAATGCAGGTTTCGAGCGACTGGTTGGGCATGGATGTGTGGGGCAGAAGGCAGAATTTCTCGGTGTAATGGGGCCGGCTTTCCGGCGGCGTCACCCGGCTGTCGGTAATCACGTAATCCAGTTCCGCGCCGGTGACCGTTGCCGGATAGCCGAGATAGCCGACCTTTACCGGCGTGTCCGCCAGGTTGACGATATCCAGCCGTGCGCCTGCCGTATGGCCCTTGAGGTCCACGAGGATGTCGATCTCCCGCCGGCGGATGAGATCGAGTACTTCCACGGTCGGGCGGCCATGGATCGGCACGACGGCGTTCAGCAGTTCGGGCGTGAAATTGGCGCGCTGCCAGGCCCGGCCCTCGGGCACGGTATGGCAAAGCAGGGTCACCTCCACCCGCGCGGGGTCGTGGTGCTTCAGCACCTCGCTGAAGACGGACATGACCGCATGCTGGCGGAAATCGTCGGAGAGATAGGCGACCTTGAGGGGCCGGCCCGCCTCCGCCATAGGGCGGCGCGGGTGGCGGAGAAGCGACAGCGCGTCGGTTGCGGCCATCAGCTGGTTTGAATCATGGGAGGGGCGGGCGATCACCGCCTCGGACCGGCACCAGAAAAGCCGGTTCAGCGCCTGTTCCGTGCAGAGCAGTGCATTGGCAAGGGGCGTATCCGGGGCCCTCATGATGTTTTCATAGTCCCGGATCGCCTCGAAATCGCAGACCACGCGGGCCTCGGCAAAGCGAAGTGCCTTGAGGAAGATATCGTTCGGGCAATCCTGGACGCCGCGATTGAGCGTTGCCCACAGTGCCTCGCGGTCGCCCTTCAGCCGGTAGTAACCGCATTTCAGGGCAATGTGCTGGGGATTGCGGTCGTCGAGGAGATCGAGGACCCGCTCCACCCCGTCGAGATCGCCGGCCGCAAGGCAGGCTTCGCCGATCTGGTGCATGGCCATGGGATCATCGGAGAGCGCCGCATGCGCCTGGGTGGCCAGCGAGCGGATCTTGCCGGTCGCCCCCGTGGCGGCAAAAAGCGCCATGGCGAGCTTCAGGAATTGCGCGGCCTTTTCCGGCGAGATGGCGGCCTCGCGGGCAAAGGCATCGCCTGCCTCTTCCTTCTGGCCGAGCTTGAAATGGATATTGCCGAGCAGGGCAAACCAGTTCGGACCACCGCCCGGATGCTGGTTAAGGAGCGCCTGCATGTGCTGCAGCGCCGCGGGGAAGTCCCCGTCATTATAGGCATTCAGCGTGTCGGCAAATGTGATATTCAGGAAGGCGGCATTCATGCGCTTTCGACCCCGGCTTTCAGAATCAGAGAAGGGCTTCATCCCTCTCCATTCATTCTTAATCAGTGAAACCTTTCCGAAGCTGGATTCCCGGGGCTTTTGCTCGCGGTGCCTAAAAAGGCTTGCCGCGGAATCGCTTGGCGGCATCGGTTCATGCGGGATGTCAGGGGCGATGCGCTCCTGCCCGCACCGGCCCGTCGCCATCAAGAAAGTCCGGGGCGTTCGGAGGCAAGGGCGGCGGGGATCGCCCTTTCTAGACTGGGGTTTTGCGGGGCGAAACCGCGGCCCCTTCCGCAGGGAGGCAGGAAAGCACCATGTCCGATATCGTTATCCGCAAGGCAGAGGCCGGGGATGAAGCGCGCTGGCGGGCCCTTTGGGCCGGTTATGTCGATTTCTATCGCGGCTCCGTTCCCGAGGAGGCAACGGCGCTGACCTGGCAGCGCATCCTCGATCCCGGCAGCGCCATAGAATGCCTGGTGGCGGAGCGGGCAGGGCAGGTGGACGGGATCTGCAATTACGTTTTCCATGACAGCACCTGGAGCACGCAGCCGATCTGCTATCTGCAGGATCTCTTCGTCGATCCCCGCTCGCGGGGCGGCGGGCTTGCCAAGCAGCTGATCCTGGCCTGCGAGGAGGCGGCGCGGGCGCGGGGCGCCTTCCGTCTCTACTGGCAGACCCAGGAGTATAATGCGCCAGCCCGTTCGCTTTACGACACGATCGTGCCGCGTTCGTCGTTCATCGTTTACCGGAAGAACATCTAGAATGTCGCAGCGTCGCGGTGAGGCGATCATCGATGTTGCATTCCCGGTGCGCCGGACATAGGACAAATGGATGAACCAGAACCTCTTTTCCCATCTGCCGGAGTTCCAGCCGGGCACCGTCTGGCTGGTCGGCGCCGGGCCGGGCGATCCCGGCCTGCTGACGCTGCTGGCCGTCAAGGCGCTCGGCGAGGCGGATGTGGTTGTCCATGATGCGCTTGTGAACGACGACTGCCTGAAATTCGTGCGCCCCGGCGCGAAGCTCGAATTTGCGGGAAAGCGCGGCGGCAAGCCTTCCGCCAAGCAGCGTGACATCTCGCTGAGGCTCGTGGAACTGGCGCGGGCGGGTCACCGGGTGCTGCGCCTCAAGGGCGGCGATCCCTTCGTCTTCGGACGGGGCGGCGAGGAAGCGCTGACGCTCGTCGAACACAATATCGGCTTCCGCATCGTGCCTGGCATCACGGCAGGAATCGGCGGGCTTGCCTATGCGGGCATTCCGGTCACCCATCGGGAGGTCAATCACGCGGTCACCTTCCTGACCGGGCATGATTCCTCCGGCGTCATTCCCGACCGGATCGACTGGCAGGCGATCGGGCGCGGCTCGCCCGTCATTGTCATGTATATGGCGATGAAGCATATCGGGCAGATCAGTGCAAATCTGATGGCGGCCGGCCGTGCAGCGGATGAGCCGGTGGCCTTCGTCTGCAATGCGGCGACGGGCAACCAGTCGGTGCTGGAAACCACGCTTGGCGAAGCCGAGGCGGCCGTGGGCCGCTCGGGCATCGAACCACCCGCCATCGTCGTGGTGGGCGAGGTGGTGAAGCTCAGGCCTTCGCTCGACTGGCTGGGTGCACTTTCCGGACGGCGGCTCGTTCCCGATCCCTTCGATCCGCCCCAGCAAAAGGTATCGGCATGAGTGGCTTGCTGATTGCGGCGCCGTCTTCCGGTTCGGGCAAGACGACGGTGACGCTTGGGCTGTTGCGGGCGCTGAAGAACCGCGGCGTGGCGCTGGCCCCCGGCAAGGCCGGGCCCGATTATATCGATCCGGCCTTCCATGCGGAGGCGAGCGGTACGGCCTGTCTGAATTTCGATCCCTGGGGCATGCGACCGGAGCTTCTGCTGGCCAATGCGACGCTGCATGCGGGCGGCGGGCGCACCCTCGTCATCGAGGCGATGATGGGGCTTTACGACAGCGCGGTCGACGGCCATGGCTCGCCTGCCGATCTCGCCGCCATTCTCGGCCTCAGCGTCATTCTCGTGGTGGATTGCCGGGGCATGTCCCATTCCATAGCGGCGCTTGTCGGGGGCTTTGCCAATCACCGCATCGATACGCGCATTGCGGGCGTCATTCTCAACCGGGTGAATTCCGACCGGCATGAACGGATGCTGCGCGATGCGCTGGAGCAGATCCGCATGCCGGTTCTGGCCGTCCTGCGCTCCTCCAAGGAGCTTGTGGTTCCCGAACGTCATCTCGGCCTCGTGCAAGCGGGCGAGATTGGCGGTCTCGATGCCTTCATCGAAAAGGCGGCTTCTGCCGTCGGCGCCAAGGCGGATTTCGACAAGATCCTGCTGGCCGCGCGCCAGGTGCCGCAGCGGCCGTCGGAGGCCAATATTCCCCGTCTGCCGCCGCTCGGAAACCGGATCGCCATTGCACGCGACACGGCCTTTGCCTTCGTTTACGAGCATATGTTGCTCGGCTGGCGGCGGCGCGGTGCGGACATCAGCTTCTTTTCGCCGCTCAACGACGAGGCGCCCGATGCGGGCGCCGATGCGATCTATCTGCCCGGCGGCTATCCGGAGCTGCATGCGGGTCGGCTTGCGGCCAACAGCCGGTTCCTGGAAGGCGTGCGGCAGGCGGCGGCGCGGGGCGTGCGCGTCTTCGGCGAATGCGGCGGCTACATGACTCTGGGCGAGGGGCTTGTCGATGCGGCAGGCGAGCGCCACGCCATGCTGGGTTTGCTGCCGCTCGTGACCAGCTTCCAGCAGCGCAAGCGCCATCTCGGCTATCGCTACCTGACGCCGCGTCCCGGTGCGCCCTTCAGCCAGCCGATGCGCGGCCACGAATTCCACTATGCCTCCATCCTCTCGGAAGGCGGGGGGGCGGACCGGCTCTTCAATGCCCGGGATGCAGCCGGCAACGATCTCGGCGCGGTGGGGCTGGTGCGCGGCTCGGTCGCCGGGTCCTTCATGCATCTCGTCGATATCGAGGGGGATGGCCGGTGGAAGCGCCGCTGACCGCATCGCCCTCGTCCATCGACACGGCGCCGATCCTGCACGGGGGCGGCGTGACGGAAGCCGCCCGCGCCTATGGTGGCGCGCCCGAGGAATGGCTCGATCTTTCGACCGGCATCAACCCCAATCCCGTTTCGATACCCGAGATACCGCTTGCCGCCTGGCACCGCCTGCCGGACCGGCATCTCACCGATGCGGCGCGGCTCACCGCCCAGGCCTATTACGGCGCCCCTCATTGCCTGCCGCTGCCTGCCCCCGGCACGCAATCGGTGATCCAGCACATGCCGAAGCTTGCCGATCCCGCCCGGCGGGTCGCGGTTCTCTCGCCCACCTATGGCGAATATGCCCGTGTGCTGGCCGCCGCGGGCCTCGCAGTCGACCGCATTGCGACCCTTGAGGACGTGACGGCGGAACACGGGCTGGTCGTTATCGTCAATCCGAACAATCCGACGGGGCGGATCCATGACCGCGCGGCGCTGCTCGATGCCGCCCGGGCGCTCCATGCCCGGGGGGCACGGCTTCACGTGGACGAAGCCTTTGCCGATGGCGGGGCGGCGGAAAGTCTTGCGGGCGATGCGGGCCTCACGCCCGGGCTCACGGTTTTCCGCTCCTTCGGCAAGTTTTTCGGTCTTGCGGGCCTCCGGCTCGGCTTCGTGCTGGGGTCGGAGGCGGATCTCGCCCGCTTTGCCGATTGGCTGGGGCCCTGGCCGGTTTCCGGTCCTGCCCTCGTGATTGCCGAGCGGCTGATGCGGAGCGATCTATCGCCCCTGCGGGAGAAGATTGCCGCCCGGTCGCGGGCGCTTCAGGGCGTGCTTGAGGGCGCGGGGCTCACCCTTGCCGGCGGGGCCAGCCTCTTTACCCTCGTCGCCCATCCGCATGCGGCCCGGCTTCACGATCATCTCTGCCGCCATCATATTCTGGTGCGGAAATTCGATTATGAGCCAAGCTGGCTGCGCTTCGGTCTTGCGCCCGACGAGGCGGCGGACCGCCGGCTTTCACAGGCTCTCCAGGGATTTGCCGCATGAGCTTCCGCTTTCTGACGCTTGTTCTCGGCCTCGTCCTCGACCGGATCGTCGGCGATCCGGACTGGCTCTGGCGCAAATATCCCCATCCGGTCGTGATCTTCGGCAAGGCCATCGCGTTTTTCGACCGGCGCTGGAACAGTTCCGGTCTCAGCTTTGCGGCGCGCAAGCGCAATGGCGCGGTGGCTCTGGCGATCCTGCTGCTTGGCAGTCTGGCGCTCGGGCGGCTGATCCATCTGGTGCTGCTGCCCTTTGGTCTTTTGGGTCTTCTTGCGGAGGCTGTCCTCGTCGGCGTGCTGCTGGCGCAGAAAAGCCTTGCCGACCATGTGCGGGCGGTTGCCGGCGGGCTGCGGCAGGGCGGCCTTGCGGGCGGGCGCCGGGCAGTTTCGATGATCGTCGGGCGTGACCCGGAAACGCTCGACGAGCCGGCGGTCTGCCGCGCCGCGATCGAGAGCCTTTCGGAGAATTTTTCCGATGGCGTGGTGGCGCCGGCCTTCTGGTATGCGCTTCTCGGACTTCCGGGCCTCTTCGCCTACAAGATGCTGAACACCGCCGACAGCATGATCGGCCACAAGTCGGAGCGCTATCTTGCCTTCGGCTGGGCCTCTGCCCGGACGGATGACTGGGCGAACTGGGTGCCGGCCCGGCTTTCCGTGCTGCTCATCGCCGCGGCGGCGCTCGGTCACGGCGGGCTTGCGGCGGCGCGGCGGGCGGTCGGCACGGCGCTTCGCGATGCGGGTCTGCATCGCTCGCCGAATTCCGGCTGGCCGGAAAGCGCGATGGCGGGCGCCATCGATATCCAGCTTGCCGGGCCGCGCATCTATGGCGGCGAGCGGGTGAGCGAGCCGATGATGAACGGGGCCGGGCGCGCCGGGATCGGCGCCGCCGATGTCGAGCAGGCCATCCGGGTCTTCCTCGATGCCTGCACGGCGCTGACCGTGACCGCCGCACTGGTGCTTCTCCTTGCCCTTCTCTGAGGGGCGGGAGCGGGCGGCCTTTTCAAGTATTCATCAAGGATTTACCACAAGCGAGCTGTAATGGCACAGTTTTGCCATGTTTCAGTCTCTTTCAACCTTTGACTGTTTTTCTCTCCCCCATCTCGATACACAAAAAGGGGGATAAAGATGAAAAAGATAGTCCAGGCAATGGCAGCCCTCCTGATCGGCATGGGCCTCGCAACCGCCTCGCAAGCGGCCACTCTGGTCGCGAAGGTCAGCATCGCGGACCAGAAGATGGTTGTTTATAAAAACGGTTTTGAGAAGTATAGCTGGCCCGTTTCGACCGCCCGGCGCGGCTATTACACGCCCGTTGGCAATTATACCGCCAAGTGGGCTTCGAAGAACCACCGCTCGAAGAAATATGACAATGCGCCCATGCCCTTCGCCATCTTCTTCAATGGCGGCTATGCGGTGCATGCCACCTTCGACCTGAAGCGCCTCGGCCGCCCGGCCTCCCATGGCTGCGTGCGCCTCCACCCGGACAATGCGGCGACCTTCTTCTCCATGGCGCTGGAGGAAGGCCTCGGCAACACGAAGATCATCATCACCCAGTA
This sequence comes from uncultured Rhizobium sp., assembly GCA_945952415.1. Classification (GTDB taxonomy): domain Bacteria; phylum Pseudomonadota; class Alphaproteobacteria; order Rhizobiales; family Rhizobiaceae; genus Gellertiella. The sequence goes on from CAMFIF010000007.1 coordinate 140,065, forward strand.
AGGCCTTCGCGCTCCAGAAGGCGCGCTTACATCCGTCCCGGCCGGAGGGCAGGCTGCCCCCGCCGGGATCTTTCGTTTCGACCCACAATGCTCCTTGACGGGGCATTGTGCGCGGCGACCGCCTTATCCGTCATTAAGGTTAATCTGTTTCCCGTTCTCCCGCTTGATACTCGGCTCTTGCGAACCGGGTACGGTTTGAATATTGACATACCATATATTAGGAATGTTTAAATTTTAATAATTGGAGATGGGCATGCTTTTGACCAGGAAACCGATTCTGCTGACCGCCATCGGCACGCAGTCGACCGTCATTCAGGCGGACAGCGCAACCGCGAATACGATCTTTGCCGCCGACACCGACAGCCAGCTTTATGGCGGCGGCTTTCGCGACGTGCTGAGGGGCGGGAAGGGCAACGACCTGCTCTTCGGGCTCGATGGCAATGACACGCTGAGCGGCGGGGCCGGGAATGACCGTCTCGATGGCGGTACCGGCAATGACTGGCTGGATGGCGGCAGCGGCAATGACGTGCTGACCGGCGGTGCCGGCCGGGACAGTTTTGCCTTTCAGGTGAACAATTACGGCGCCTCCGTGAATTTCTCGAAGGATATCGGGCAGGACGTGGTGACCGATTTCACCTCGGGGGAGGACCAGATCGACCTGACATCTGTCTTTGCCCGCTTCAAGGATGCGGATGTTCAGGACATCATCGATGCGCTGACGATCGCCGCCGCGCCATTGCGCAAGGGCGTCGATTCCGCCGGCGTCAGCGATCCCGTGCGGATCAATGGCGATGCCTTCGGTCTCAATGGCGAGCGCTATGATTTCCAAGTGGAGGCCCGCACGGATTTCGCGCGCAACAAGACGGTCGAGCTCTGGATCAAGAATGCCGATGACGGCGCCGATAGCGGCGCGCTCATCCGTTTCCAGAACCTGTCCGGGTTCAAGGCTACGGATTTCCTGCGGGAAACGGTGAAGATCGCGCAAGGGACGGCTGCCGCCGATACGCTGGATTACAGCACGCTCGGGGGTAACAAGGGGGTGAAGGTCTATGGCTTTGCCGGTGACGACAAGCTCATCGGAACGGCCAATGACGACTATTTCTTCGGCGATGCGGGCGCGGACACGATCCAGGGCGGCGGCGGCAGCGACAATCTCTACGGCAGCGGCAGCGGCGACCGGCTCTTCGGCGACGGTGGGGATGACTTCCTCTATGGCGGCGTCAATGGCGGCTATATCGACGGCAAGGGCAAAGGCGTCGGCACGGATGTGCTGACGGGCGGCGCCGGCCGCGACACCTTCGTCTTCGGCGGCAAGGTGGTGTTCGACGGTGCCGGGAACCCGAATTTCGTTTTCGATCAGGGCGCAACCGTGATCACCGATTTCAAGGCGGGCGAGGATCGAATCAAGATCGCCAACACGGCGGGATTCAGCGGCAACCTGAAATGGGCCACACTCGACTATGATTTCGATGCCAAGGAGATCGCCTCCCATCTGACGGTCGGTACGGCGGACAAGAACGATCTGGTCTTCACCGACGGGGCGACCAAATATCTGCTCGACGACTTCTTCCTGATCAACAAGGGGCTGACGCTGGCAAGCGTGAAGGCCCAGGTGGACCTCTACTTCACCTTCGCCTGAGCGGAGATCACAACAAACCGCGCTGCCCTCACGAAGAGAGAGGGCGGCGCGCATTCATTCTGGCGGTCAGGGCGCGTCAGTCGTTTCCGGCGGCGCGGGCGAGGCGGTCCATGTCTGGAACCGTGACCAGGCGATTGTTCTCGATCTGAATCACGCCGTCCTTGCGCAGCTTGGTCATCTGGCGGCTGACGGTCTCGATGGTGAGGCCGAGGAAATCGGCAATGTCGGCGCGTGACAGCGGCAGCTCATAGGTCATGCTCTCGCCCTTCTCGGGATCGAGATGGGTGGCGATGAGGTAGAGGAAGCTTGCCACCTTTTCCTGTGCGGTCTTGCGGCCCAGCGTCAGCATCCAGTCGCGGGCTTCGTCCAGTTCCTTGAGGGCCTGGTTATGGAGCTGGTGTTCGAGATTGGAGGATTCCGCCATCAGCCGCTCGACGATTGGCTTGGGGAAGACGCAGACTTCCGTATCGGTTGCGGCTTCGGCGGTCAGGGTGCTTTCTGCATGGAAGGGGCGGCCGATGAAGTCGGGCGCAAATTGCAGGCCGACGATCTGCTGGCGACCGTCCGCCATCATCTTCGAGAGCTTGATCACGCCCTTCAGAATATTGGAATAGGAGGCGACGCGCTCTCCCTGGCCGACGACCTCATTGCCCGCATGCACGAGCTTGCGGTTGGAATGCTTGGAAAGCTCCACCAGCTGTTGCGGCGTGAGCACGCCGCAGACCCCGCCATGCCGGGCCTCGCAGGAGCGGCAAACGACCGGAATATCCGAGTTGTGAATATCCTTGCGCAGTATGTCCATCCTGTCCCCCGCGTCGCCGTGCCTTCCCTGTGGGGGCTTGCATTTGCCTTGCGATTTCCAGTGGTTGCCTAGTCAATTCGGCTGACCGTTTCAATCGCCCGCGCAAAATTGCTCCCCGGCATTTCGCCGCACATAATGGTGGTACGATGCAATTTGATCGAAGTCAAAGAGCAAAGCTTTCGACCAAGGTAGGGACGTCCTTATGCCGCATGGCAGGATTGTCGAAGAAAGGCTGAAGGCCGTGACCGAAGAGCTCCTGACGAAGTATTCCGCCGCCGTTCCCCGCTATACGAGCTATCCCACGGCACCGCATTTCGGCCCTGCGGTCGATGCGGCGACCTATGGCGGCTGGCTTCGCGACCTGAAGCCGGGGCAGACGCTTTCGCTCTATTTCCACATTCCCTATTGCGACCGGCTGTGCTGGTTCTGTGCCTGCCACACCAAGCATACGCTGAAATATGAGCCGATCACCAAATATCTCCTCTCGCTGAAGCGGGAGATCGAGACCATCGGCGCCCTTGTCGATCGCGGCACGCGGGTGACGGCGGTGCATTTCGGCGGGGGTTCGCCGACCATGGTGAAGCCGGACGATCTCCGCGAGCTGATGGCCCATATCCGCGACCATTTTACCTTCGATCCCAAGGCGGAGATTTCCGTCGAGATGGACCCGAACGATCTTGATGATGCGCGCTATGACGCGCTTGCCGATATCGGCATGACGCGGGCGAGCCTCGGTGTGCAGGATTTCAATCCGGTCGTGCAGAAGGCGATCAACCGCATCCAGACCTTCGAGCATACGAAATCCGTGGTGGATGCGGTGAGGGCGCGCGGCGTGCATTCGGTCAATTGCGACATTCTCTATGGCCTGCCGCACCAGACCATCCAGTCCGTGGAGGCGACTGTCTCGCAAATCCTCTCGCTCGATCCGGACCGGGTGGCCCTGTTCGGCTATGCCCATGTGCCGTGGATGAAGAAGCACCAGACCATGATACCCGAGGCTGCGCTGCCCGATGCCATGGAGCGCTTCCGCCAGATGAGCCGGGCGGCCGAGATGCTGGTTTCGGCGGGCTACGAGCCGATCGGCATCGATCATTTCGCCAAACCTGCCGATACGCTGGCCATGGCGGCGCGGGAGGGCACGTTGCGGCGCAACTTCCAGGGCTATACGGATGATGCGGCCGATGCGCTGATCGGTTTCGGCGCCTCCTCCATCGGCCAGCTGCCGCAGGGCTACGTACAGAACATGCCGGCAACCGGGGAATATGAGCGGATCGTCGATGCCGGCGGTCTTGCTGCGGTGCGGGGGATTGCGCTTTCCGCCGACGATCGGCTGCGGGCCGAGGTGATCGAGAAGGTGATGTGCGGCTTCGGCTTTGCCTTCGCACCGCTTCTTGCCCGCCACGGCGCGCTTGCCGATACCGTGATCCGCGAGGCGAAGGAATTTGCCGCCGCCGACCGGGATGGCATCGCTTCAATCGATTCGACCGGTTTCTGGCTGACGGAGAGGGGAAAACCCTTCGCCAGGGTTGCGGCTGCCCGCTTCGATACCTATCTCGCCAACGGCAAGGGACGGCATTCGGTCGCCGTATGATGATTCATCATGCTGTTTCGGCCACAGGAAGGCGTCAAAATTTCCGCAATGCGGGAGGAAAGCATTGGCTTTTGGACGATCTTTCCCTATGACATGGGCCTGAATTGACATGACATGAGGTTAATGGCGTGACTGCTACATTCGACAAGGTTGCCGACATCATCGCGGAAACGAGCGAAATCGATCGCGAGACGATTACGCCCGAAAGCCACACGATCGATGACCTCGGCATCGACAGCCTTGACTTCCTCGACATCGTTTTCGCGATCGACAAGGAATTCGGCATCAAGATTCCGCTGGAGCAGTGGACCCAGGAAGTGAACGAGGGCAAGGTTTCCACCGAAGAATACTTCGTGCTGAAGAACCTCTGCGCCAAGATCGACGAACTGCGCGCCGCCAAGGCCTGATCGCCGGCACTGCGGAACGGAGGCCCCCATGCTCCTGGAATATTTCCAGATGATCGATCATGTGGAGGCCGTCGACCTCCAGAAGCGCGTTCTCAGGGCGCGCTCGGTCGTGCCCGAAAAAAGCCCCGTCTTCGAAGGACATTTCCCCGGGATGCCACTGGTGCCCGGGGTTTTGCTCATTGAAACCATGGCGCAGGCCAGCGGCTTCCTCGTGCTTGCGGTTACGGATTTCGCGGCCATGCCCTTCCTGATGAGCGTGGACGGCGCAAAGATGCGCACCTTCGTGGAGCCATCGACCGTTCTCGACATCGAGGCGGAGCTGGAACATGATGGTTCGGGTTTCGCCGTGACCAAGGCACGCATTACGGCCGGCGGCAAGAAGGTGTGCGATGCGCAGCTTAAGCTGCGGACCATGCCCTTCGACCAGGTGCCGCTCGCCGATATCGTCAAGAACCGGGCCCGGGAAGTGGGTCTCATGGATGCCATTCGCGCGGGAGCGCCCGCATCCGGCAATTGAGGTAAGATCATGAAGAGATCCGAGCAGGACGTGGTGATCACCGGCATCGGCATCGTCACGTGCCTCGGCGTCGGCAAGGACGCCCATATCGCGGCGCTGACAGGCGGAACCGCTCCGGTGCCGCCCGTCGAGACCGAAAAATTCGCGCCCTATCCGGTGCATCCGCTGCCCGAGATCGACTGGTCGCAGCAGATCGCCAAGAAGGGCGACCAGCGCCAGATGGAAAACTGGCAGCGTCTCGGCGTCTTCGCTGCGGGCCTCGCGCTCGATGACAGCGGCTTCAAGGACAATGCGGAAGCGGTGGGCTCCATGGACATGATCGTGGCCGCCGGCGGCGGCGAGCGGGATGTCAATGTGGACAGCCTGATCGTCGACGAGGGCCTGAAGCGGAATGACCGCGCGCATCTTCTCAACGAGAAACTGACGACCGAGCTGCGCCCGACGCTGTTTCTTGCCCAGCTGTCCAACCTGATGGCCGGCAATATTTCCATCGTCCACAAGGTCACCGGGTCGTCGCGCACCTTCATGGGCGAGGAGGGGGCGGGCATTTCCGCGGTCGAGACGGCGGTCGCCCGCATCAAGGCCGGCCAGTCCACCCATACGCTCGTCGGCGGCGCCTTTTCTGCCGAGCGCATCGACATCATGCTTTTGATCGAGGCGATCCAGGGCCATTCGCGCGGCGGCTGGAAGCCCTTCTGGTCACGCGATCCCGCCGATGGCGGGGGCATGATGCTGGGCTCCGTCGGCGCCTTCCTCGTCCTGGAGTCGCGCGCCCATGCGGAAGCCCGCGGCGCCAAGATCTATGCAGTGATCGACGACATTCAGGGCGACCGCGGCAGCCGGGAGGAGGGCAAGCTGGAGGCCCGGCTTTCGCGCCTGGTCGAAAGCGCGAGGTCCGTTCCGGCGGACGATCTGGTCATTTTTTCCGGCTCCACCGGCTTCCATGCGCTCGCGGCGCGGGAAAAGGCTGCGCTGGAAGCCGCCCTTCCGGGCGCGCCGCTGCGCGCCTTCGGCGGCTTGTCCGGCCATGGGGTCGAGGCCCAGTTCCCGCTCGGTCTTGCCTTTGCGGCGCTGGCGCTCAGCGAAGGGGCGAGTGTCCCGCCCTTCGATGCGGCCCATGAAGCGCCGATGGCAAAGCCCGCCCGCCATGCCCTCGTCACCACCGTCGGTCATGTGCGTGGGGAGGGGATTGCCCTTCTCTCCGCCGATGCATGAGGAGTAGCCCCATGACCTCTTCCGCTTTCACCGATCATCTCGGCCGCCCGATCGTCGCCGTCACGGGCATGGGCGTGGTCACCTCGCTCGGCCAGGGCCTCAAGGACAATTGGGCAGCGCTGACCTCGGGCACGTCGGGCATCCGCAAGATCAGCCGCTTTCCCACCGATGGGCTTTCCACCCGCATTTCGGGCATGATCGACTTCATCAGCATTCCCGCGCCGAACGCGGTAGAGCGCTCCTATGCCTTCGCCCGCGAAACCACCGAGGAAGCGCTGGCGCAGGCCGGCCTTTCGGGCGATTTCGACGGGCCGCTGTTCCTGGCTGCCCCGCCGATCGAGCCGGAATGGAGCGCCCGCTTCGATCTCGCCGACCGGGCCGGTCCGAGCCAGAAGCCGGGGGATGCCTATGACCGCTTTCTGGCCGTTCTGCGAGAACGGGCCGATCCGGTTTTCCATGAGGCTGCCCTTTTCGGTGCCATTTCCGAGCGCCTTGCCGATCGTTTTGGCACGCGCGGGCTGCCCGTCACCCTGTCGACCGCCTGTGCATCCGGCGCAACCGCGATCCAGCTCGGCGTCGAAGCCATCCGTCAGGGGCGGACGACCCGGGCGCTGACGGTCGCAACCGATGGATCGGTAAGCGCCGAGGCGCTCATCCGCTTCTCGCTGCTTTCGGCGCTTTCGACCCAGAACGACCCGCCGGAAAAGGCCTCCAAGCCCTTCAGCAAGGATCGCGACGGCTTCGTGATCGCGGAAGGGGCGGCAACGCTGGTGCTGGAATCGCTGGAAGCGGCGGTTGCCCGCGGTGCGACGGTTCTCGGCATCATCAAGGGCTGCGGCGAAAAGGCCGATCATTTCCATCGCACCCGCTCTTCGCCGGATGGCGGGCCTGCCATCGCGACGATCCGCGCCGCGCTCGCCGATGCCGGCCTCTCGGAAGAGGGGATCGGCTATATCAATGCCCACGGCACCTCCACGCCCGAAAACGACAAGATGGAATACAACTCCATGCGCGCCGTCTTCGGCGAGGCGCTGTCCAGCATTCCGGTCTCGTCCAACAAGTCGATGATCGGCCATACGCTGACGGCGGCCGGTGCGGTGGAAGCGGTGTTCTCGCTGCAGACCATGCTTTCGGGCACGCTGCCGCCGACCATCAATTATGTGAACCCGGATCCGGCCATCGAGCTCGACGTGGTGCCGAACGTGAAGCGGGAGGCCCGGGTTTCCGCGGTCCTTTCGAACTCTTTCGGCTTCGGCGGGCAGAATGCAAGCCTTGTCATGACGGCAGAACCGGCATAATTCAGGCCAACAATCGAAAACCCATCAAACGCCCATGCTGGGCGAAGGATCGTGTCATGCGTGCGCTGCAACTCATCGAAGACCGCCGGCTTGAAGCTGTTGACCTTCCGGAACCAGAGGCTCCCGGTCCCGGCGAAGTGACGCTGCGCGTCAAGGCCGTTGCTCTCAACCATATCGATGTCTGGGGCTGGCGCGGCATGGCCTTTGCCAAGCGCAAGATGCCGCTGGTCATCGGCGCAGAAGCCTCAGGCGTGGTGGATGCGATCGGGCCCGGCGTATCGAATGTGCTGCCCGGGCAGCTCGTCTCGGTCTATGGCGCGCGTACCTGCGGGCTCTGCAAGCCCTGCCGGGAAGGTCGCGACAATCTCTGCGAACACGTGGCCGGCGTGCATGGCTTTCATCTCGATGGTTTCGCACAGGAGAAGATCAACATTCCCGCCCGCCAGCTGGTGCCGGCTCCGCATGGGGTCGATGCGGTAGCGGCCGCTCTGGCGCCCGTGACCTTCGGCACGGTTGAGCACATGCTTTTCGACAATGCAAGGCTCGAGCCGGGCGAGACGATCCTCGTTCATGCGGGCGGTTCCGGCATCGGTACGGCGGCGATCCAGCTTGCGAAGAAGATCGGCTGCACCGTCATCACCACGGTCGGTTCGGACGACAAGATCGAGAAGGCGAAGGCGCTCGGCGCCGATCACGTCATCAACTACCGCACCGACCGTTTCGAGGGCGTGGTGCGCAAGATCACCAAGAAGAAGGGCGTCGACGTGGTCTTCGAACATGTCGGCAAGGATACCTGGGCCGGTTCCATGTTCTCGCTGAAGCGGGGCGGACGTCTCGTCACCTGCGGCTCGACCTCCGGCGTGTCCACCGAAGTGAACCTGATGATGCTGTTCCAGCAGCAGCTTCGTCTCATCGGCTCCTTCGGCTGCCGCATGGAAAACATGGCCAATGCCATGCAGAAGATGGCGCGCGGCCTCGTCCATCCCGTCATCGATACGGAAGTGTCCTTCGATGACATCGGCAGGGCGCTGGAGCGCATGGAGAGCCGCCAGATCTTCGGCAAGATCATACTGAAGATGGATTGATCCGCCAATGAAGATGTTCCTGACCCGGATCGTGCTGGCGCTCTACCATTTTCGCCAATGGCTGATCGCGCAGGTGGCCTTCGGGTTCCTGAACCTTCTGAAGCTCTTTCCCGCCGACCGGGCAATGACGGTTGCCGACGGGCTGATGCGGCGCATCGGCCCGCTGACGCGCCGTCACCGGCTGGTGATCTACAATCTGAAGCGGGCCTTTCCAGAGAAATCGGAGGAGGAAATCCGCCAGATCGCGCTGGGCAGCTGGGGCAGTCTCGGGCGCATGGTCGCCGAATATGTGTTCCTCGACCGGCTCTTCGATTTCGATCCCGAGAGCGACAAGCCCGGGCGGATCGAGGTTTCGGGCATCCCGATCTTCCTCGATCTGCGCGACAATCCCAGGCCCTTCATCGTCTTCACGGCCCATTCGGGCTGTTTCGAGCTTCTGCCGGTGGCCGGTTCCTCCTTCGGGCTTTCGGTCACGGTGCTCTTCCGGCCGCCGAACAACCCTTATATCGGCGAAAAGGTCTTCCAGTTCCGTGCCGCCCGAATGGGCAAGCTGGTGCCTTCCCATGCAGGCTCTTCCTTTGCACTCGCCCGCACGCTGGAAGAGGGAAGCGGCGTTGGCGTGCTCGTCGACCAGAAGTTTACCCGGGGCGTCGAATCGCAATTCTTCGGCCTGCCTGTGCAAACCAATCCACTGCTCGCCAAGCTTGCCCGGCAGTTCCGCTGCGAAGTCTATCCGGCGCGCTGCATTCGCCTGCCCGGAAACCGCTACCGCCTTGAAATTGAACCGAGCCTTACCCTGCCGCACCGGCCGGACGGCAGCCTGGACGTCGCGGGCGTTGCACAACTTCTGAATGATAAAGTTGAAAGCTGGGTCCGGGAATATCCCGAACAGTGGCTCTGGTATCACGACCGCTGGAATATCAAGAATCACTTGTGATTACCCCTAAGCTTGGGGCTTTTGGACCCAATTAAGTCCGGGATACGCAATCTCCCGGAGATATTTCCTGAAAATTGCTCTACCCAAGATTTACTATTTGATAGCGTTTTGACCAAAAAAGGTGCGAAGCGCACAGGGGGCAAGCCTCCTGCAAGGTTGAATAATTGTTGTGTAGATGTACAATTAGTTAACAAAACGAAACAACGCGTCCCGCCGCATGATGAGGCGGGGCCGGGGATCCGACTGGTCCATCTCTTTTTCAGGGGGAGGTGGCCGTGTTCTCACAGAGGTAAATCGCGTGACAGATGTTCCCTGTCTTTGGGGAGCAGCTGCTCGCGACATGCGTTTGAGCAGGAAGTGCCGGACTGTCGCCCTTGGGCGTGCCGTTCGTCCTTCGCGGAAACATCGGCTGCCTGCCCGCGAGACGGGATCAGGCGCTGGCAGGATGAGCGGCCCTTTTGCGAAGGGCGGCATGGGAGATGCAGATTTGAAAGAGCTTATCGATCTATTCTGGACCAAATATTCCCAGATCAAGAAGGCCGTCGGCGATCTCGACGAGCAGTCCATCGTGATTCTCGACCGGGAGGTGGAAAGCCTCCTGGACACGATCTTCGCCCGGGAAGCGGCCAATGCGGTGGAAATCCAGATGCAGTTCCTGCTCGCCATCGAGCTTTTGAAGCGGGAATCGGAAGATGCCTGCTGCGTGCTGCGTCATGCGGGGAACCTGCACAAGGTGGTGGAGCGCCACATCATTCCCGGCCATATCGGGCCCTTCACGCCCGATGATCTCGACCGGTCCGTCGCCCCCGAGCGGGTGGCGGTGGATGCCTCGGTGGCCGCTGGCATCGATGTCACGCTGCTCGAAAGCCTGTCGAACCGGGTTTCGGTGGTCGCGCCCGACTACCGCTTCGTCTTCACCAACGAGGCCAATGCGATGGCGCTCAACCGCACGCCGGAGGAGCTGCTGGGCCGCCATATCGGCGAATTCATCGGCCTGCACCGATTCGTGCAGGGGCTGAAGGAACGCCTCGATCGCTGCTTCGGCGGCGAGATCGTCGACTTCACTTATGCGGACCAGATTCGCGACCGCACCGTCGTCATCCGTACCCGGCTGTCACCCTACTATACGGCCAATTCGGTGCTGATCGGCGCCTTGCTGGTCACGGAAGAGCTTCCGGACCGTCGCCAGTCCTCGGCAGCATAATAATTTTTTAACTGATGTCGAAAATTAGAAGGCTCCATTTTGATGGGGCCTTATTCTTTTTGTGCGAGCCTCAGTTTTCTTTGTGGCCGGCAATTTTCGAGTATTGAATTTCCCGAACTCAAATATCCTTTTGCATTTTCCTATCGTCAAGGGTCGCAGACTCCCGTTTTTTAACAATTTCCGTTTCGGGGAGAGAGTGCAATATTTAAACCGTACATGGCCCTGGTCACATTGAACGTGAGCAAAAGTCATGTTACATGTATAAACGTTCAGAAACCCTCCGGGCAGCGGGAGGGGTTCGACAGGGGAGCGGATACCGGGGGGCCGGAGGTTCCGCATGGATCTCAGGAAGCGAGGTGCTTTATTGCTGTCACGATTGGAAGTGTTTTCCAACATCGAGTCCCAGATCGAACGGGCGATCCAGTTGGGACAAGATCAGGTGGTGGAAGATCTGGATCGCGAAATCGATCCTGTTCTGGAAGATATTCTTCTTTACCAGGCCACCAATACAATGGAGCTGTACAAACAGCTCAAGTTCATCACCGATCTCCTGGTCAGGCGGTCGGATGATGCGGCGACTGTGGTGCGGCTCTCCGCCAAGATGTCCGAACTGCTCTCGCGCTATTTTCACGAAGGCCAGCTGCGTCTCGACCGGGGACTGGGCGTCCGGCCGGCGGTCCTGACCGTGCCGCTTGCGGCGCGGGCGGATGCTGTCAGCGCCATACCCTCCGTCGCGCGCGTGGCGGTCGTCTCGATGGACCATCGGTTCCTCTACTGCAATGCCGTCATGGCGGAGGAACTCGGCACGTCGGCCCGCACGCTGATCGGGCGTCCGATCGGCGAGTTCTGCGACATGTCGGTCTTCGAGAACTTCTACCGGGCTCACCTCGACGTCTGCATGGCGGGGGATTTCCGGGAATTCGAGGCGCCGCTGCTGTCGGGTGCCGGTGGGGCAGGGCCCTTCCACATCCGGCTGACGCCGCTGCGCAACATCGAAAGGCGCATCACGGGGGCCGTGATGGTTGCCCAGGCGGCCGTGCCCGAGGCCGCGGAAACCCATTAAGACTTCAAGGGGCGGCCTTCGGGCCGCTCCTTTCGTTTCACGGGCGGATATAGGACAGAAGATGGTCCCGCTCGAAGGCGATGTGTCGCCGGCGGGCCTCGAAGAAGCCGCGGAACATGTAGCCCGTCGCCTCCATGTTGACGGGATCGCCGCGGCCGAGCTTCATCAGCACTTCCACCAGCTCTTCCGCATAGCACTCATCCTCGAAATGCTCGAATTTCAGCCGCTCCAGAATGGAAAGGAGCGGGGCATCCGCTTCGCTCAGGGCTTCGAGCCAGGGAAAGAAGACGTCTTCCTCGTAGGCGTGGCTGCGCTTCACCAGCGTTGCCAGCGCCTGGGCGGCGAAGATGCATTTCTGGCGGTTCACGCTGGCAGGCAGGCTGTCGGCAATGTCTTCCAGTTCGCGGCAAAGGGCCAGCTGTTCGGTCTGGCTCGACAGCATTACGGCAAGCGAGGGCGTTTCCCGTCCCGGCAGCCCGGCGGGCTGCGCCGGATGTCCCATGAAATCCCCTGTCCGCATGCTGCTCGACTCCCTTTCGGAACCTCCGCCCGAAGAGGGGGCCATGCCCCCATCCTGACTTCCGGTTTATTACGCCCGGCTGCTGCTTCGCCTTGATTCAGATCAAGGCTGGGGAAGCCCCCAAGTGCGAAACGTGCAACGACGCAAAAGTGGATTCGCGAGCCTTTAGCGTCGCAACCGGCCTTGCGGATCATCAGCAAAGACGTTGGGGGATTCCAACAATGAACTACACGATAGAAACCATTCTCATAGGAGTGGGCGTGTTTCTGGCGGTGCTTGGGGCAGCATTCGCACAGGACAGCCTGTTCCAGGCGCATATGGGTGTGCTGGCGATTACGCTCGCCATTGCCTTCATCCTCATGCTCCGCCGCATCAGCTTCGCGCCCGCCGGGCCGCAGGCCTCCCAGTCCGAATATTTCGACGATGTCGTGCGCTATGGCGTGATCGCCACGGTGTTCTGGGGCGTGGTCGGCTTCCTGGTCGGCGTGGTCGTCGCCCTGCAGCTCGCCTTTCCGGACCTCAACATCGAGCCCTTCCTGAATTTCGGCCGCCTTCGTCCGCTCCATACGTCTGCCGTGATCTTCGCCTTCGGCGGCAATGCGCTCATCGCGACCTCCTTCTACGTGGTCCAGCGCACCTGCCGCGCCCGCCTGTTCGGCGGCTCGCTCGGCTGGTTCGTGTTCTGGGGCTACCAGCTCTTCATCGTCATGGCCGCCACCGGCTATCTGCTGGGCATTACCCAGGGCCGTGAATATGCCGAACCCGAATGGTATGTGGACCTCTGGCTCACCATCGTCTGGGTCGCCTATCTCATCGCCTTCCTCGGCACGATCCTGAAGCGCAAGGAACCCCACATCTACGTGGCCAACTGGTTCTACCTGTCCTTCATCGTCACCATTGCCATGCTGCATGTGGTGAACAACCTGGCGGTGCCGGTCTCCTTCCTCGGCGTGAAGAGCTATTCGCTGTTCTCCGGCGTGCAGGATGCGCTGACCCAGTGGTGGTACGGCCATAATGCCGTGGGCTTCTTCCTGACCGCCGGCTTCCTCGGCATGATGTACTACTTCGTTCCGAAGCAGGCTGGCCGTCCGGTCTATTCCTACCGCCTGTCGATCATCCACTTCTGGGCGCTGATCTTCATGTATATCTGGGCCGGTCCGCACCACCTGCATTACACCGCTCTGCCGGACTGGGCGCAGACCCTCGGCATGGTGTTCTCCGTGATGCTGTGGATGCCCTCCTGGGGCGGCATGATCAACGGTCTGATGACGCTCTCGGGCGCTTGGGACAAGATCCGCACCGATCCGGTCATCCGCATGATGATCATCGCCATCGCCTTCTACGGCATGTCGACCTTCGAAGGCCCGATGATGTCCATCAAGGCCGTCAACTCGCTCAGCCACTATACCGAATGGACCATCGGTCACGTTCACTCCGGCGCGCTCGGCTGGGTCGGCATGATCACCTTCGGCGCGGTCTACTACCTCGTTCCGAAGCTGTGGAACCGCGACGGTCTCTACAGCCTGCGCCTGGTGAACTGGCACTTCTGGCTCTCCACCCTCGGCATCGTCATCTACGCCGCCGTTCTGTGGGTTGCCGGCATCCAGCAGGGTCTGATGTGGCGCGAGTACGACAGCCAGGGCTTCCTGGTCTACTCCTTCGCCGAATCGGTCAAGGCCATGTTCCCCTACTACGTCCTGCGTGCCGTCGGCGGTGGCCTCTACCTCATTGGCGGTCTCGTCATGGCCTACAACGTCTACATGACCATCCGTGGCTACAAGCGGAACGAAGCCCCCATCGTCGGCTCCGTACCGAACCTGCAGCCCGCAGAATAAGGAGGTGGATCCATGTCCATTCTTGACAAGCATCAATATATCGAACGGAACGCGACCCTCCTCCTGGTCTGCTCGCTGCTCGTCGTCACCATCGGCGGCATCGTGGAAATCGCACCGCTGTTCTATCTCCAGAACACGATCGAGAAGGTCGACGGCATGCGGCCCTATTCGCCGCTGGAGCTTGCCGGCCGGAACATCTACATCCGCGAAGGCTGCTATGTCTGCCACAGCCAGATGATCCGTCCGTTCCGCGACGAAGTGGAGCGCTACGGCCACTACTCGCTGGCGGCCGAATCCATGTTCGACCACCCCTTCCAGTGGGGTTCGAAGCGTACCGGTCCGGATCTTGCCCGCGTCGGCGACAAGTATTCCAACGAGTGGCACGTCCAGCATCTCACCGAGCCGCGGGACGTGGTGCCGGAATCGATCATGCCGAGCTATTCCTTCCTGAAGGAAACCCCGCTCAAGGTGGCCAACATCAAGGCTGACCTGACCGCCAATACGGATGTCGGCGTACCCTACACCAAGGAAGACATCGACAATGCCGAGGCCGACCTGAAGGCCCAGGCCGATCCGAATGCGGATACCACGGCACTGCTCGCCCGCTATCCGAAGGCCAAGGTCGGCGATTTCGATGGCGACCCCTCAAAGGTCACCGAGATGGACGCACTCGTCGCCTATCTCCAGATGCTCGGCACGCTGGTGGACTACTCCAGCTACAACGACGAATCCGGTTACCGGTAAGGGAGGCGCGACATGGAAACCTATACGGCAATGCGTCAGTTCGCCGACAGCTGGGGTATGGTGGGCATGGGCCTCTTCTTCCTGGGGGTCATCGTCTTCACCCTTCGTCCGGGCGGCAAGAGACAGGCCCAAGAGGCCGCTAATATCCCTCTCAAGGAGGATTGAAAAATGGCAGAAAAACACGTCGACGAAATCAGTGGCGTCTCCACCACTGGCCATGAGTGGGATGGCATTCGCGAACTGAACAACCCGATGCCGCGCTGGTGGGTCTACACCTTCTATGCCACGATCCTCTGGGCGATCGGCTATTGCGTGGTCTATCCCTCGATCCCGCTCTTGACGGAAAACACCAAGGGCACCTCCGGCTTCTCCAGCCGCGCGGCGCTTACGGCGGAACTGGATGCGGCCAAGGCCTCCCAGAAGGCGACACTGGACAAGATCGCCGCCACACCGGTCGGTGATATCGCCAAGGACAAGGCGCTGCTCGAATTCGCCGTTGCCGGCGGGGCATCGGCCTTCAAGAACAACTGCGCCCAGTGCCACGGCTCGGGCGCAGCCGGCGGCAAGGGCTTCCCGAACCTGAACGACAATGACTGGCTCTGGGGCGGCAAGGTGGAAGACATCTACACCACCCTTACCCATGGCATCCGTTATGCGCAGGATGCGGATACCCGCACCTCCGAAATGCCGGCCTTTGCGGAAGTGCTTCAGCCGGAGCAGATCAAGCAGGTGGCCGCCTATGTGGTCAGCCTGACGGGCAAGCCCTCCAACACCGCGCTCGTCGAGCCCGGCAAGCAGGTCTTTGCCGAAAACTGCGCCGCCTGCCATGGCGAAAATGCCAAGGGCAACAAGGAAATGGGCGCTCCGAACCTCGCCGATGCCATCTGGCTGAAGGTGAATGGCGAAGAGGAAATCGCCGCCCAGGTCTCCCATCCCAAGCATGGCGTCATGCCGGCCTGGGGCGCACGCCTCGGCGATGCCACGGTCAAGCAGCTTGCCGTCTATGTCCACCAGCTGGGCGGCGGCGAATAGGCAAGGTTGAACGGGCGGTTCGCCGCCCGGTCAGAACCATCAGGGAGCGGCGCCGGGGCAACCGGCGCCGTTTTCCGTTTCAGTCTTCGCAGAGCGCCTTCAGCTGCCGGAGATCGGCGGCGACCGCATCCGCGTCCCGCTCGAAATCGGCATCGGACGTGCCGTCCATGCGCAGAAGGGTGAAGATCACCTCGGCGCCCTCGCCATTCGGCTGGATCCTCAGCGCATTGTAGAAGCGCCGTCCGTCCTCGAAGGTCACCGTGTGGTCGATGATTCCATAGGGATTGTCCGGGGTGAAGCGGATGCGGATCGCGCCGATCGGCCCGCCATCGGCCACATAGTCCTCGCCCTCGCGGCGCATTGTCGCGGAAAGGCCCCGGGCCCAGCGCGGCATGGAGAGCGGATCGCTGGCCAGGGCGTAAACTTCGCGCCAGTCGCGCCGGATAGTCAGGTGAATGAGCCGCACGGCATGGGTTTTCATGGTTCTTTTCCTCTCATTCCTTCGCCCTTCCGGAAGGGTGAGGGGCGGTCGCGACGCTTCGCCGCTGCTTGATTTAAGTCAAGGCAGCAGGGGGTGGGAAGTGGGAAGAGATTTACACGTAAAACAAGGGTGACATGCGATGAATCTCTACACCGATCCAAAGCTGAAGCCGGAGGAGGTGGAGCGCCTGGAGGCGAGCCCCGTCAACTCGGCCAAGGTGAGAAAGCCGCTTTACGAGGCGCGGAAGAAGATCCATCCGAAGCGCGCATCGGGCCGGTTCCGCCAGTTCAAGTGGCTGGTGATGCTGGTCACGCTCGGCATCTATTACCTCACTCCCTGGATCCGCTGGGACCGCGGGCCCTTCGCGCCCGATCAGGCGGTGCTGGTCGATATCGCCAATCGCCGCTTCTACTTCTTCTTCATCGAAATCTGGCCGCAGGAGTTCTTCTTCGTCGCCGGCCTGTTGGTCATGGCCGGCTTCGGCCTGTTTCTCATCACCTCGGCGGTGGGGCGCGCCTGGTGCGGCTATACCTGTCCGCAGACGGTGTGGGTCGATCTCTTCCTCGTCGTCGAACGGGCGATCGAGGGGGACCGCAATGCCCGCATCAAGCTCGACAGCGCCCCCTGGACCTTCGACAAGATCTGGAAGCGGGTGGTGAAGCACGCGATCTGGCTCGCCATCGGCGTGGCGACCGGCGGTGCCTGGATCTTCTACTTCGCCGATGCGCCGACGCTCGGCTTCGATTTCGTGACCGGACAGGCCGCGCCCATCGCCTACATGACCGTCGCGATCCTGACCGCCACCACCTATGTCTTCGGCGGACTCATGCGCGAGCAGGTCTGTACCTATATGTGCCCCTGGCCGCGCATCCAGGCGGCGATGCTCGACGAACACTCGCTCGTCGTCACCTATAATGACTGGCGCGGCGAACCGCGTGGCCGGCATTCGAAGCGCGCGGCTGCCGCAGGCGAAATCGGCGGCGACTGCGTGGATTGCAATGCCTGCGTCGCCGTCTGCCCGATGGGCATCGACATTCGCGATGGCCAGCAGCTCGAATGCATTACCTGCGCGCTCTGCATCGATGCCTGCGACAGCGTGATGGACAAGATCGGGCTGGAGCGCGGCCTCATCCACTATGCGACGCTCAACGAGTATCAGGCCAATATGGCCCTTGCGACCGACAATGGCACCACGCCCATCAACCCGCGCAACATTCGCGACGAGAACGGCAGGTTCAACGACAAGATCCGCCATTTCGACTGGCGGGTGATCTTCCGGCTGCGCACGCTCATCTATTTCGGCGCCTGGTCGGCGGTGGGCGTTGCGCTTCTCGTTGCGCTGCTCTCGCGTGACCGGCTGGAGCTCAACGTGCTCAAGGACCGCAATCCGCAATTCGTCATCGAATCGGATGGCTCCGTGCGTAACGGCTTCATGCTGAAGGTCCTGAACATGATTCCCGAAAAGCGGCCGATGGTTCTCTCCATCGACGGCCTGCCGGATGCGACCGTGAAGATCCCCTCGCTGTCGGAAACCGAGGGCCGGTCCTTTGCCTTCGAGGCCAATCCGGACAAGACCGAGCCGATGAAGGTGTTCGTGACCCTTCCGCCCGGCAAGACCGCTGGTCCGGACGGCAGCTTCCGGTTTATCCTCGAAGACCAGCCGGGCCATGAACGCGATGTGGTGGAAACCACCTTTACCCTACCGGAGGCGAAGAAATGAGCATGAACCAGAGTGAAACCGGCAAAGCGGATGGTTTCGTCTTCACCGGCCGGCACATGGCGCTTGTCATGGTGCTGTTCTTCGGGACGATCATTTCCGTAAACCTCACCATGGCCTATTTCGCGCGCTCCAGCTGGAGCGGGCTGGTGGCGGAAAACACCTATGTGGCCAGCCAGGAATTCAACGCCAAGGCAGCCCTTTCCCGCAAGATCGAGGCATCGGGCGTCAAGGGCGCGATCACCGTTGCCGGGTCTGATATCCGCTACCAGCTGACGGCGCCGAAGCCGGAGGCGGCCCTGGCCGACCGTGTTCTCCTGACCTTCCGCCGCCCCGTGGGCGACCATCAGGATTTCGAGATTGCGCTTGCCAATAGCGGCAACGGTCTCTTCACCGGCAGCCATGCCGTGCTGCCCGGCCAGTGGATCGTGGAGGCGGAAGCCTTCCGGGGCAATGACATCGTCATGCATGAGGCCGTCCGCGTGATGGTCGATGGAGTGAAGTGACATGAGCTGCTGCGCGCCGGGCACCGAAGGTGCCCTCGAATTCGAAAAGATCAGCCATGGACTGCCGTCTTCCGAGGAATTGTGGCTAGCGAGCCGCGATCTCGGCAATGGCCTGCGCCAGACCGATCTTTCCGTGCCGGGGGTTCATTGCGGCACCTGCATCGTTACGGTCGAGGGGGCGCTGAAGGCCGATCCGCTCGTCACCCGGGCGCGCGTCAATCTCTCTACCAAGCGGGTCTCCTTCGTCTGGAAGGCGGAGGAGAACGGGCAGCGTACCGATCCGGTCGGGCTCGTGCGCCGCATCGCGGCAACGGGCTATGATGCCCATCTCTTTTCCAGCGCCGAAGAGGCGAACGACGCCTATCGCAACGAGCTCATCCGGGCGGTGGCGATCTCGGGCTTTGCGGCGGCCAACATCATGCTGCTCTCGGTTTCGGTCTGGTCCGGTGCGTCCGATGCGACGCGCGATCTCTTTCACTGGATCTCCGGCCTTATTGCCGGGCCGGTGCTGATCTTTGCCGGTCGCTTCTTCTATCGCTCCGCCTGGAGCGCGCTGAAGCATGGCCGCACCAACATGGATGTGCCGATTTCGCTGGCGATCACGCTGTCCTATGCCATGTCCCTGTGGGAAACGATCCATCACGGGCCGCATGCCTGGTTCGATGCGACCGTGTCGCTGCTCTTCTTCCTGCTCATCGGGCGCACGCTCGACCATGTGATGCGCGACAAGGCGCGCTCGGCGATCACCGGTCTCGCCCGGCTCTCGCCGCGGGGCGCGACCGTGATCAACCGGGACGGAAGCCGTGAATACCGCCCGGTGGAGGATATCCGCCCCGGGGACCGGGTGGCGATTGCTGCGGGTGACCGCATTCCCGTCGACGGCAAGGTGATTGCTGGCCTCTCCGACATCGACATGTCGATCGTGAATGGCGAAAGCCAGCCGGTTGCCGCCGGTGCCGGCAGCACGCTGCAGGCGGGCACGCTTTCGCTGACCGGATCGCTGGTGCTCGAGGCGACCGCGACGGCACGCGACAGCTTCCTTTCCGAAATCATCGGCCTCATGGAGGCGGCGGAAGGCGGGCGGGCCCGCTATCGCCGGATCGCCGACCGCGCCGCACAATATTATTCGCCGGCCGTTCATCTTCTGGCGCTCCTTTCCTTCCTCGGCTGGGGCATTTTCGGCGGAGACTGGAAGCAGGCCATGCTGATCGCCACCTCGGTGCTGATCATCACCTGCCCCTGCGCGCTCGGGCTTGCGGTGCCGGTGGTGCAGGTGGTGGCGGCGGGCCGGCTCTTCCAGAACGGCATCATGGTGAAGGAAGGCTCCGCCATGGAGCGCCTCGCCGAAATCGACAGCGTGCTCTTCGACAAGACGGGCACGCTCACTTCGGGCCGTCCGCGCCTGACCAATCGCGGCGAAACCAGCGCCGAGATGCTGGAAATCGCCGCGGGTCTGGCGCTCCATTCGCGCCATCCGCTGTCCCAGGCCCTCGTTTCGGCTGCCTCGTCGGCCCGGGATTTTGCCGATGTGACCGAACGGCCGGGCGAGGGGCTGGAAGCCATGACCGATCAAGGTGTCTACCGGCTCGGCAATCGCCGCTTCGCCTCGGGCAGGGCGGAAGAGCAGGGGGAGGGCAGCGAAATCGCCTCCGAGGTCGTGCTCTCGCTCGATCACCGTCCGCTCGAAACCTTCCGCTTCGAGGACATGCCACGCCCCGGTGCGCAGAAGGCGGTGGCGGCGCTGGCCCGCGAGGGCTTCCAGACCGTTGTTCTCTCCGGCGATCGCGCGCCCGTGGTGAAGGACCTTGCCGCCCGGCTCGGCATTGCCGACTGGCGGGCCGCGCTTTCCCCGCGCGAAAAAGCCGATTACTGCGCCGGGGCCTCGAAGGCCGGTCACAAGGTGCTGATGGTCGGCGACGGCATCAACGACGCACCGGCGCTTTCCGCCGCCCATGTGTCCATGGCGCCGGCCACCGCTGCCGATATCGGCCGGCAAGCCGCCGATTTCGTGTTTCTCCGCGACGGGCTCGAGGCCGTGCCGCTCGCCATCGAGATTTCCCGGCGGGCCGGACGGCTGATCCGTGAGAACTTCGCGCTCGCCATCGGCTATAACGTGCTGGCGGTGCCGATTGCCATTGCCGGCTATGCGACCCCGCTCGTTGCCTCCATCGCCATGTCCACGTCCTCGATGATCGTGGTTCTGAACGCGCTCCGCCTGAACCGGCTGGCGAAGGCGGAGGTCGCCGCGTCGCCGGAAAAGACCGCCAGCGACACGGACATCCAGGGCGCGAGGTTTGCCTGATGAGCAATCTCCTCATTCTCATTCCCGTCGCCCTCTTCATGGGCGGGCTTGGCCTTGCTGCCTTTCTCTGGTCGCTGAAGTCAGGCCAGTACGAAGATCTCGACGGTGCCGCCTGGCGGGCGCTGGACGACGGCAACGACAAGCCGGAGGCGTAAGGCGCCTTCGACCAAAGTCTCTCTGGCGGCTTGTCGTCGGGGCTGTCAGGTGCAACAACTGTCTGCGACATCAACAGGAGTCGCTGACATGGAAACAGCAGAAATCGGTCTGATCGGGCTTGGCGTCATGGGCTCGAATCTCGCCCTCAACATTGCCGAGAAGGGCAACCGGATCGCCGTTTTCAACCGGACCGGGGCCGCGACCGATGCGTTCATGGCATCCGCGGGCGATCTCGCCGAGCGGATCGTACCCTGCTACACGATGGAAGAATTCGTCGCCGCCATCCGCCCGCCGCGACCGATCATCATCATGATCAAGGCGGGCGATCCCGTCGACCAGCAGATGACGGCGCTACAGGAATATCTCTCCGCCGGCGACATCATGATCGATGCCGGCAATGCCAATTTCCGCGACACCATGGCCCGCTTCGCGCGGCTCAAGGACACCAGCCTCACCTTCATCGGCATGGGCGTCTCGGGCGGCGAGGAGGGCGCGCGCCACGGCCCGTCGATCATGGTGGGTGGCACGGAAGAGAGCTGGAAGAGGGTCGAGCCGGTGCTCACCTCGATTGCCGCGACATTCGACGGCGAGGCCTGCGCCGCATGGCTCGGCACTGATGGGGCAGGGCATTTCGTCAAGACCATCCATAACGGCATCGAATATGCCGACATGCAGATGATCGCCGAAATCTACGGCATCTTCCGTGATGGCCTCGGCAAATCTGCCAGCGAGATCGGCACCGTCTTCGAGGGCTGGAACCGGGGACGGCTGAATTCCTATCTGATCGAGATCACAGCATCCGTGCTCGCTGCAAAAGACCCGATTTCCGGCGGGGCCATGGTGGACATGATCCTCGACAAGGCCGGCCAGAAGGGCACCGGCAAGTGGTCGGTCATCGAGGCGCAGCAGATGGGCGTACCGGCAACAGCCATCGAAGCGGCGGTCGCGGCCCGCAGTCTCTCCTCGCAGAAGAGCCAGCGCGAGGCGGCGGCGGCGGTCTTCGGCGGCGGCCATGCGGCATTTGCCCTCAGTGGCGGTCCGGGGCTTGCCGAGGATCTGGAGCTTGCGCTTTTCGCCGCCAAGATCGGCGCCTATGCGCAGGGTTTTGCCGTGATGGCCGAGGCCTCCCGCGAGTTCGGCTGGAACCTGCCGATGCCGACGATTGCCCGCATCTGGCGCGCCGGCTGCATCATCCGCTCGCAGTTCCTCGACGAGATCACCAAGGCCTTCACGGCCATGCCGGATGCGCCGAACCTCATCCTCACGCCCGCCTTTGCCGAGATGCTGAAGCAGTCGCTGCCCTCGCTGCGGCGGGTGGTGGCGGCGGCGATTGCCTCCGGTCTTCCGGTTCCGGCGCTTTCCTCGGCGCTCGGCTATTTCGATGCCTACCGGCAGGCGCGCGGCACGGCGAACCTCATTCAGGCACAGCGCGATTTCTTCGGTGCGCATGGTTTCGACCGACTGGACGGAAAGGATTTCCACCACGGCCCCTGGGGCAGCGGCCTGCAGGATTTCGCCAAGGTCTGACGCCGCTCAGGCGTCTTCGGCGAAGCTCGGCTGGTAGAGCGTCTGGAGGCTTTCGGGCGCCGCACCGCCGATACTGGCCAACACCGCGCGGGCAAGCTCCATACCGGCCGCGCGGATGTCCTCGTTTACGGCGATGATCTCCGGCCGGATCCATTTCAGCAGGTCGGAATTCTGTTTGGAGACGAGGTCCACATCCCGCCCCAGCTTCTTGCCCGCGGCTTCCAGCCCCGCGACCATGGCAATGGTGCAGCCGCCGGCCATGGAGATGAGGCCATCCGGCGCATCCGGCCCTGCCATCAGCGCGCGGGTGGCATCGTGGATGGCGGTCAGCGGCGATTCCACCGTCACCGAGTCGAACGGTACCGATCGCGCGCCGTGAAGCGACAGGCCGTCGCGATAGCCCTTGATGCTGTGACCGGTATAGGAAAGATGCCCCTCCGGCAGGATGATCGCGATGTTCTTCCGCCCGCGCGCCACCAGACGCCGCACCGCCTCGCGGGCAAAGGTCTCGTTGTCGTAGTCGTGATAGGGATGGACGATGCCCATGTTGGTCCGCCCGTGGGTGGCAAACGGCATGCCGCGCTCTTCCATCAGGGCAACGCGGGGGTCGTTGGGCTCCGTGCGCGAGATGATCACCCCATCCGCCGATCCCGTATCCAGAATATAGCGGATCGGCACCATGGGATCGCGCGCGGAGGCATGGGGCGTGATGACGAGGTGATAGGGCGTGCCGGTCAGCACCTCGGAAATGCCGAACACGATGTGGTTGGTGAAACCCATCAGCTCTTCCTCGATGGAGAGCACGAGGGCAATCACATTGGTCTTGCCGGTCCTGAGGCGCACACCAGCCCGGTTCGGCTGGTAGCCGATCTGGCGCGCCACGAGCCGCACGCGCTCTTTCGTATCTGCCCCGATATCGGGCGCATCCTTCAGCGCCCGCGATACGGTGGTGATCCCCAAGCCCGTCATGAAGGCAATGGTTTTCAGCGTCGGCCGTTCCCGCGCCCCGTCCTTCAAATCCCCGCCGTCACGCATCTCGTTACCGCCTAGCCGGACCATGAATGTCGTCCGTTCCTTCTCTTCGTCTATCCGAATTTGCACGATCTGCAAACAGGAGGGCGTGAGCATCGTTCCACCGGATAATTACTGTAACGATACAGGAGATTTGTCGAGGACATTTGTGGATAATCGCGGCGGTTGCGTTGCGGGATAATGCCTTGATGCGCTGCGAAAACAACTCTCGCGCTAGATACAGCCAGTGCACCGTAATGGGCTGGACTGTAACGATATAGCAAGGTTTTACAGCCGTTTGCCTGCGCTATCTGAACAGAAAAAGGCGCTTTTGGCCTTGCGGTTGCCGGGACACGGTATACACTCATAGGCTGTTACTGGATGGGGATGAATATTTTTTGGAAGGGGATGTTGCACCCTGGGACGCTTTCGCCTAGGTTTTTACGGCAACGTTACAGTTCGGGAGGAACTCAATGACTATTCGCAGAACGGCGGCTGTTCTGGCCGCGACCGTGCTGCTGCCCATCGGGGCTGCGCATGCCGTCGATCTTGAAGTCACGCACTGGTGGACGTCCGGCGGGGAGGCCGCGGCAGTCGCCGAGCTCGCGAAGGCATTCGATGCGACGGGCAACAAATGGGTCGATGGCGCGATCGCTGGCGGTGGCGATACTGCCCGCCCGATCATGATCAGCCGCATCACCGGCGGCGACCCGATGGCCGCCACCCAGTTCAATCATGGCCGCCAGGCGGAGGAACTCATAGAGGCTGGCCTGCTGCAGGATCTGACCGAAGTGGCCGAGAAGGAGCACTGGAAGGATATCATCCGTCCCGCCTCGCTGCTCGATGCCTGCACCAAGGACGGCAAGGTCTATTGCGCGCCGATCAACATTCACTCCTGGCAGTGGATGTGGCTTTCCAACGCCGCCTTCGAGAAGGCAGGCGTGCCGGTGCCGAAGGACTGGTACGAGTTCGAGAAGGCCGTGCCTGCGCTTGAAAAGGCCGGCATCGTGCCGCTCGCCGTGGGCGGGCAGAGCTGGCAGTCCAAGGGTGCCTTCGACGTGATGGCGATCGCCCTTGCGGGCATCGACACCTGGAAGAAGGTCTATGTGGAGAAGAATGCCGAAGCGGCGATGAGCCCGGAATTTGCCAAGGTCTGGCAGGCCGCCGCCAAGGCGCGCGAATGGTCCAAGGACACCAAGGTTCAGGACTGGAACCAGGCCACCAACATGGTGATCACGGGCAAGGCTGCCGCACAGATCATGGGTGACTGGGCGCAGGGCGAATTCCAGGTGGCCGGCCAGACCGCCGGCAAGGAT
Organism: uncultured Rhizobium sp.; assembly: GCA_945952415.1. Classification (GTDB taxonomy): domain Bacteria; phylum Pseudomonadota; class Alphaproteobacteria; order Rhizobiales; family Rhizobiaceae; genus Gellertiella. The sequence goes on from CAMFIF010000007.1 coordinate 164,970, forward strand.
TATACCTGCCTTCCGGGCCTCGGGGTGAACGAGATCATCTCCACTGGCGGCGATGCCTTCTATTTCCCGAAGCTCAACGATCCGGAAAAGACCAAGGCGCAGATGCAGCTCGCCTCCGTCATGCTGTCCAAGGAAACGCAGGTGGCCTTCAACCTGAAGAAGGGCTCGGTGCCCGTCCGTGGCGACGTGGACCTCAATGCCGCCAACGACTGCATGAAGAAGGGTCTCGACATCCTCGCCAAGGGCAATGTCCTGCCCGACAGCACCATGACGCTGTCTCCGGACACCACCAACCAGCTGCAGGACGTGATCGTGCAGTTCTGGAACACCCCCTCGATGACGCCGGAGGAAGGGCAGAAGCGCTTCGCCGACATCATCGCGCAGGCGGACTGACCGCCTGACCGACGGATGCGGGCCGCCCGACCGCCACGGGCAGGGCCGCACCGGCCGGTCATGCCGGCGGCGGAAGGCGGGGAGCCCTTTCCCCGGCCTTCTCCGCTCGGCCTGTCCCAAGCGAAACCGGATCGCCCCGCGTCCTTCCCGATGAAGGGCGATCCCGATGCCATGACAGGGGAGGTCTCATGAACGAACCCGGCCCGGGCGCGCGCGGAAATCCGTTCTTCCGCAATGCCGCCGCCAAAATCGCAAGCCTGCCGATGATCCTGACGGCGCTCGTCGTCTTCGTTGGCGGAACGGCCTGGACGGTCGTCTATTCCTTCACCAATTCCAAGCTGCTGCCGAAGCTGAATTTCGTCGGGCTCGACCAGTATCGGCGCCTATGGGCCAACGAACGCTGGCTGGTTTCGGTCGAAAACCTGCTGGTCTACGGCTTTTTCATGCTGATCTTCTCGCTCGTGATGGGCTTCGTGCTCGCGGCGCTGATGGACCAGAAGATCCGCTTCGAAAACACCTTCCGCACCATCTTTCTTTATCCCTTCGCGCTCTCCTTCATCGTCACCGGGCTCGTCTGGCAGTGGATCCTCAACCCCGATTTCGGCGTGCAGCATGTGGTGCGCAGCCTCGGCTTCGATAACTTCACCTTCGATCCGCTCTATAACCAGGACATCGTGATCTATGGCATCCTGATCGCTGCGCTCTGGCAGGGCACGGGGCTGATCATGTGCATCATGCTGGCCGGCCTTCGCGGCATCGACGAGGATATCTGGAAGGCGGCGCGCGTCGACGGCATTCCCGCCTGGAAGACCTATGTCTTCATCATCATTCCGATGATGCGGCCGGTCTTCATCACTTCGCTGGTTCTGATCGGCTCCGGCATCGTCAAGGTCTATGATCTCGTCGTCGCCCAGACCGGGGGCGGGCCGGGCATCGCCTCGGAAGTGCCGGCAAAATATGTCTACCAGAACATGTTCTATGCCCAGAACCTCGGGCAGGGCTTTGCCGCCTCCACCATGATGCTCATTTCGGTCGCCGTTCTGGTGGTGCCGTGGGCCTATCTCGAATTCTCAGGGAGGCAGCGCCATGGCTGAGGCCGTCCTTCATTCCGCAGCACTCGAAGGCCCCCAGGGCAGCCGGCCTAAAAGCCTGTTCTCGCCGCGACGGATCGTCATCTACGGCCTGCTGCTCGTCGCGGCCTTCTATTATATCCTGCCGCTCTACGTGATGATCGTCACCTCGCTGAAGGGCATGCCGGAAATCCGGCTCGGCAACATCTTCTCGCCGCCTGTCGAAGTCACCTTCGAACCCTGGGTGAAAGCCTGGTCGCAGGCCTGCACGGGGCTGAACTGCGACGGCCTTTCGCGCGGCTTCTGGAATTCGGTCATCATCACGGTGCCGAGCGTGCTGGTCTCCATCGCGGTCGCGTCGGTGAACGGTTACGCGCTCTCCAACTGGCGCTTCAAGGGCTCGGATCTCTTCTTCACCATCCTGATCATCGGTGCCTTCATTCCCTATCAGGTGATGCTCTATCCGATGGTGATCATCCTGCGCACCATGGGCCTTTATGGCAGCCTGTCGGGGCTCATCGTGGTGCACACGGTCTTCGGCATGCCGATCCTCACGCTGCTCTTCCGCAACTATTTCACTGCGCTTCCGGCCGAGCTCTTCAAGGCAGCGCGCGTGGATGGGGCGGGCTTCTGGGGCATCTATTTCCACATCATGCTGCCCATGGCCGTGCCGATCATGGTGGTGGCGATGATCCTGCAGGTCACCGGCATCTGGAACGACTTCCTCTTCGGCGTCGTCTTCACCAAGCCGGACTATTACCCGATGACCGTGCAGCTCAACAACATCGTCAATTCCGTGCAGGGCGTGAAGGAATACAACGTCAACATGGCTGCCACCATCCTCACCGGGGCCGTGCCGCTCGCCGTCTATTTCCTTTCCGGCAGATATTTCGTGCGCGGCATCGCCGCAGGCGCAGTGAAGGGCTGATCTTTCCCATGAATACAAGCGTATCCATCAAGAACCTGTCCCTCGATTTCGGCGCGGTGAGCGTGCTGAAGGCGCTCGATCTCGATATTGCCGATGGCGAATTCCTGGTGCTGCTCGGCTCCTCCGGCTGCGGAAAATCGACGCTGCTGAACTGCATTGCCGGGCTTCTGGAACCGACCGGCGGGCAGATCTTCATCAAGGGGCGGAACGTCACCTGGCTCGAGCCGAAGGACCGCGGCATCGGCATGGTCTTCCAGTCCTATGCGCTCTATCCGCAGATGACGGTGGAGAAGAACCTCTCCTTCGGCCTGCGCATTGCCGGCATGCCGAAACCGGAGATCGAGAAGCGCGTGGCCCGCGCCGCCGAAATCCTGCAGATCGGGCCGCTTCTGAAGCGCAAGCCGGCGGAGCTTTCCGGCGGCCAGCGCCAGCGCGTCGCCATCGGACGCGCACTGGTCCGGGATGTGGACGTCTTCCTCTTCGACGAGCCGCTTTCCAATCTCGATGCCAAGCTGCGCGCCGAACTGCGCGTCGAACTCAAGCGCCTGCACCAGTCGCTGAAGAACACGATGATTTACGTCACCCATGACCAGATCGAGGCGCTCACGCTCGCCGACCGCATCGCCATCATGAAGAACGGCGTCATCCAGCAGCTCGATACGCCCGATGTCATCTATCACGCGCCGAAGAACCTCTTCGTCGCCGGCTTCATCGGCTCGCCGTCGATGAATTTCCTGAAGGGTGAAATCGCCGTGGAAGCGGGCAGGCCCTTCTTCCAGACCGGCGGCGCGCGACTGCCGCTTGACGGTTACCGGGCAAGCGAACCGCTGGCTTCGGGACGCGCCGTCGTGCTCGGCGTCCGGCCCGAACATATCCGCGTCAACGAGGAGCGGGATGGCGATCCCGTCCGTGAGGCGGTGGTGGATATCGAGGAGCCGATGGGGGCGGACAACCTGCTCTGGCTGAAGCTCGACGGCCACGTCATCTCCGTGCGGGTGAACGGCGCGCGCCGCTTTGCGGCGGGTACGCCGGTGCGCCTCTCCTTCGACATGTCCATGGCATCGCTCTTCGATGCCGCCACGGAACTCCGGATATGAAGGGCGCGACGATGGGCGATCACCTGCCGGTGACATCTCTGGATCTTGCGGGCACCTGGCATCTCGCCTCGGTGGACGGGCTGCATCGGGCAGACATGACCGTGCCCGGCGACGTGCATTCTGCGCTTCAGGCGGCGGGCATCATCCCCGATCCCTATTTCGGCGAAAATGAAAAGCGCGTGCAGTGGGTGGCCGAGACCGGCTGGTTCATCGAGCGCGACTTCGATCTCGCCGATGCGTCCGGCCACTGGTATCTCGACCTCGACAACGTGGATACGGTCGCGACCGTCTTCCTCAACGATATCCCGGTGCTTCAGGCGGACAACTGCTTTCGCCGCTACCGGCCTGATGTCAGCGCCGCGCTGAGGCCGGGGCGAAACCGCATCCGCTTCCATTTTCCCTGTAGCATCGAGGAGGGGCGGAAGCGCTTCGAGGCGCAGCCCTTCGAGGTGCCGTGGCTGGAGATGAACTCGCCGATCCCCTATGGCAACATGCTGCGCAAGCCGCAGTGCCATTTCGGCTGGGACTGGAATATCGCGCTCGCCCCGCTCGGTCTCTATGGCACGGTGGCGCTCAAAAGGCTCGATGCCTGCCGCATCGAACATGTCATGACACGCCAGCATTTCCAGGCGGATGGCGCGGTTTCCTTGCATGTCGAGGTGATGCTTCACGCAGCGGAAGCCGGTCACGCCCCGGTGACACTGGCGCTGGGCGATGACGCGGTGCGGATCGATTGCACGCTGCATCCCGGAATCAATCGCGTCACCCATGTCTTCACCGTCGGGAAGCCCCAACTCTGGTGGCCGGTCGGGGCCGGTGAGCAGGCACTTTATCCGCTGGAAATATCCGCTGGCGGCGAGACGGTGCGGCGCGGGATCGGCTTCCGGCAGGTGGAACTCATCACCACGCCAGATGCGGCGGGCAGCCGCTTCGCGCTGTCGGTCAATGGCCGGGAGATCTTCTGCAAGGGGGCGAACTGGATCCCTGCCGACGCGCTCTTTTCCCGCACCAGCCGGGAGAAGACCGAGGCGCTGCTTCAGTCCGCCGTCGATGCGAACATGAACATGATCCGCATCTGGGGCGGCGGCTTCTACGAGGCGGACTGGTTCTACGCGATCTGCGACCGGCTGGGCCTCATGGTCTGGCAGGACTTCATGTTCGCCTGCAACCTCTACCCCTCGACCCCGGATTTTCTGGAGAATGTCGGGCAGGAGGTGGACCATCAGGTGCGCCGGCTCGCCAGCCATCCCTCCATCGTGCTCTGGTGCGGCGACAACGAACTGGTCGGCGCGCTCACCTGGTTCGAGGTGTCGCGCAAGAACCGCGACCGCTATCTCGTCTCCTACGACCGCCTGAACCGCACCATAGAGACGGCGATGAAGGCCGCGGCGCCCGATGCCATATGGTGGCCGTCGAGCCCTGCCTCCGGCTATCTCGATTATGGCGATGCCTGGCATGCGGACGGTTCCGGCGACATGCATTACTGGTCCGTCTGGCACGAGAACAAGAGCTTCGACAATTACCGCAGCGTCAAGCCGCGCTTCTGCTCGGAATTCGGCTTCCAGTCCTATACGTCCATGCCGGTGATCCACGGCTTTGCCGCCCCCGAGGATCTCAACATCGCCTCGCCGGTCATGGAGCGGCACCAGAAGAACAAGGGCGGCAACGAGCGGATTGCGGGCACCATGTTCCGCTACTTCCGATTCCCCACAAGCTTCGAAAGCTTCGTCTATCTCAGCCAGGTGCAGCAGGCCGTCGCCATCCAGACGGCGGTAGATTACTGGCGCTCGCTGAAACCCCATTGCATGGGCACGCTCTACTGGCAGCTTAACGATACCTGGCCGGTCGCCTCGTGGTCGAGCCTCGATCATGGCGGCGGCTGGAAGGCGCTGCATCATGCGGCGAAACGCTTCTTCCAGCCGGTGCATGTGGCGGCCGTGCCGGAGGAGGGCGGCTATCGCTTCACGATGATCAACGATACGGCCGCGCCAGTCGGAATCCGGGCCCGGCTCTTTGTGCTTGCGCTCGACGGCACCCGCCAGCCGCTTGCCGAGATGACTGGCCTTGCGCCTCCCGACCGGGCGGCGGAGCTTGGCTTTCTCCACCGCGTGCGGCTGCCGGAGGACTGTGTGCTCGCCTATGAATTCGCCGCCTCCAACGGCATGGGCGGGGCCGGGCATCTGGTTGCAGACACCTGGAAAGCGCTCAGCCTTCGGCCCTCCGGCCTTTCGGCCACGGCCGCCCGGGAGGAGGACGGCACCTGGGTGCTCGATATCACCGCCCGGGGACTGGCGCTTTTCATCATGGTCGAAAGCGATCAGCCGGGCCGATTCAGCGACAATCTCTTCGATCTCGCCGCAGGAGAAACGCGGCGCATCCGCTTCAGCCCCGCCGGGCCGGAGGCGCTTTCGAGCGTGCCGGTCTTCGGGCTCACCGATCTTTACTCCGCCCAGGCCCCGGCCGGCATGGCGGCCCCCCGTTCAACCACCGATCAAGGACCTTCTAGATGACCAAGGCCAGTTTCCAGCTCTACAGCGCCCGCAATTTCCAGCCCTTTGCCGATGTCTTCGCCGCTCTGGCCGCAGCCGGTTACGGCGAGGTGGAGGGTTTCGGCTTCATCTATGAGGGAATGAGCGATGCGGAGCTTTCCGCGCTCCGGGCCGATCTCGACCGCAACGGCCTGACCATGCCGACCGGGCATTTCTCCATCGATATTCTGGAAAGCAGCCCCACCCGCGCCATCGAGATCGCCAAGGCGTTGGGCTTCGAAAGCGCCTATTGCCCCTGGCTGCCGCCGGAGCACCGGCCGACCGATGCGAAGGGCTGGTTCGCGCTCGGCCAGCGGCTCGAAAAGGCCGGCGCGCCGCTCGTTGCCGCCGGGCTCGATTTCGGCTGGCACAACCACGATTTCGAGTTCGTCCGCTTCGAAGATGGCACGACCGCGCAGGAGCATCTCTTCAAGGGCGGCTCGTCGCTGTCCTGGGAGGCGGATATTGCCTGGATCGTCCGGGGCGGGGCCGACCCCTTCGAGTGGATCGAGCGCATGGGCGATCGCATCACCTCGGTGCATGTGAAGGATATCGCGCCCGCAGGCCAGAATGCGGATGAGGATGGCTGGGCGGATGTCGGCTCCGGCATCGTGCCCTGGGCGAAGCTCATGCCGGCGCTGCGCAAGACGCCCGCCCGCCATTTCATCATGGAACATGACAATCCGAACGATCTCCAGCGCTTTGCCACGCGCTCCATCGCAGCCTTCCAGTCCTTCTGAACAGGGTAGAATACCATGACCAAGACCTATGGCGTCGGCATCATCGGATGCGGCAACATCTCCACCACCTATTTTTCGCTGGCGCCGCTCTTCAAGGGGCTCGAGGTGCGCGCCTGCGCCGATCTCAACCCGGCGGCGGCGGAAGCCCGCGCGGCGGAATATGGCGTGCGCGCCCAGTCCATCGATGATCTGCTTGCCAATGACGAGATTGACGTGATCGTCAATCTCACCATCCCCGATGCCCATTACGGGGTGACGAAGCGCATCCTCGAAGCGGGCAAGCATGCCTATTCGGAAAAGCCGCTGGTGCTTTCGCTGGAGGAGGGGGAAGACCTCCGCCGCATCGCAACGGCCAAGGGCCTTGCCGTCGGCTGCGCGCCTGACACGTTCCTCGGCGGGGCGCACCAGCAGGCCCGGCAGTTCATCGATGCCGGCGGCGTCGGCAAGATCACGTCAGGCACCTGCCATGTGATGGGTCCCGGCATGGAAATGTGGCATCCGAGCCCGGATTTCTTCTTCCTTCCGGGCGGCGGGCCGATCCTCGACATGGGGCCCTATTACATCGCCAATCTCATCAACCTCATCGGCCCGGTAAAGCGGGTTGCGGCGCTCACCAACATGGCGCGGGAAAGCCGCACCATTTCCAGCGAGCCGCGCAAGGGCGAGGTGATCCCGGTCAAGACGCCGACCAACATCCACGCGCTCCTCGAATTCCAGAGCGGCGCGACCATCACGCTTTCGGCGAGCTGGGATGTCTGGGGCCATCGCCACGCCAATATGGAGCTTTATGGCACGGATGGCTCGATCTTCGTGCCGGACCCGAACTTCTTCGGCGGCAAGGTGGAGGTGACCGCCGCCGGTGCCGAGACACGCACGCTGGAGGCCTGGGATCACCCCTTCGGCAAGTTCAACCAGGACCATCCGCACCTCGGGCCGCTCGCCAATTACCGCACGGCTGGCCTGGCCGACATGGTGGCGGCGCTAGAGACGGGGCGTGACGCACGCTGCTCGCTGGAACGCACGCTGCATGGCGTGGATGTGATGACCTCGATCCTGAAATCGGGCGCGGAAGGCCGTTTCGTGGAGATGAGCACCACCTGCACCCAGCCAGCCGCGCTCGGCATCGAGGAGGCGAGGGCGCTCCTGAAATGACCATGGAAAGGCGCACCCCGAAAGGGTGCGCCTTTCCGCCTATCCTGGCGTGCAGGCTCGCCTTCCCTTGCCCGCCCTTCGCCTAGCGGCGGAAGGGGGTTTCGCGGGGCGGCAGGGCGGCGATGTCGAGCGGGGCGGGGGCGAGGCCCGAACGGGCACGCTCCGCCATCGCCTCATAGGCCGCTTCCAGATGGCGGCAGAAGCGCTCCGCATCGAAGAGCGGGCGGCGGAAGCGATTGTCGGCAATCCTTGCCTTCAGCGCGTCCGCCTTGCGGCGCTCGCTGGCAATCGTGGCAGAAAGGCGGATGAAGTCTTCCGCGTCCTCGGCAATCAGGTCCGGCAGGCCGATGGCATGGAGGAGGCTTTCCGAAACCCGGCCGGGAAAACCCTGTCCCTTCATGGTGACCACGGGAACGCCCGCCCAGAGCATGTCCGATGTGGTCGTATGGCCGTTGCAGGGGAAGGTGTCGAGCGCGAGATCGGCGGCCTGGGCGCGGGCGACATGATCCACATAGGCGCATTTCTTCACCGGATGGATGCGGCTTGCGTCAATACCGCGGGCGGCGAAGGCGGTGCGGATCGTCTCCTCCGCCATGACCATCAGATGGGCATCCGGCGCGGCTTCCAGGACCCTTGCCCAGAGATCGAGCGTGAGGGGTGTCAGCTTGCGCGGGCTGTTGAAGGAGGCAAACAGGAAGGGCTCCTCCGGCAGGCCGAGCTCCTGCCGGCTTTTTGCCGCGGGCCGCGGCCGATGGATCGTCTCGTTCGGCTGGTAGCATTCCGGTAGCCGGCAAAAGACCTCGTGATAATGCGGCGCGCTTTCCTCGGGGAGCGTGCAGGCATCGCCGATGATGTAATCGAAATCCACCGCAATGACCGTGCCGGGAAAGCCGAGCCAGGAGACCTGCACCGGTGCCGCCTGCCGGTTGAACAGCCCGCAACGATGATTGACCGTGTAGCCCTTGAGATCGACCAGAATGTCGATGCCTCTCTCCTGCACCAGCCTTTCGGCGGCGGCATCGTCGAGCTGGTCGATAGGCAGGATCTTGCCCCAGCGGCTGCGCCCGCCCGTATCGAAGCCGCGGAAACGGTCCGGCGTGTTGCAGAACAGAGTGACGTCGAAGCGGTCGCGATCATGCAGGGTCAGCACTTCGCCGAGGAGGCGCATGGTGGCGTGGTCATCCCAGAGATCGGCGCTGACATAGCCGATCCGGAGCCGCTTCGACCAGGCATGGGGGCGCTGCCGCCGCAGCCGGCGGCTTTCCTCGGTGAAGGGTTCGATGGCGCCAATATTGCGGGCCTTCGGCAGAAGCGCCTCTTCCGCCACCCAGAAGACCGCCTGATGGGGCTGTTCTGCCGCGAGCACCTCGCCGCCGTCCCGTTCGATATCGGCGCGGATAGCTGCTTCCTCTCGCGCGACCGTTTCGAAATCGCAGGCATCGCGCGCCAGCGCCAGATGGGTGAAGCGGATATGCGGGTCGTCGGGCAGCGCCCGGCGCAGCTTGCGATAGACCTCGTAATTGGCGGGATCATGCGGTTCGCTGGCGAGAAGGGCGGCTGCGGCCAGAAGATGTTCGGGATCGCTGCTGGTGGCCAGGCGGTGCTTCAGCGCATGCATCAGCTGGGTTTCGCCGGTCTTCTGGAACAGGGTGACCAGAAGATAGAGAAGCGCGTGGTCCTCCGGCCGCTTCTGCAATTCGCGAAGGGCGATCAGCTGGGCGGCGTCATGGGCGCCGGCGTCGAGATGCAGGCGGGCGGCCCGCAGGGCGAATTCCGCAGCGCGGGGGCCGGCGAGGCGGGCGGCATTTTCGAAAATCTCCGCCGCGCCCGTGATGTGGCCGAGCCCGGCAAGCGCCTCGCCCACCATGGCCAGCAGCTCTTCGTCCACATCCGAGGCGATGAGCGGCTGCAACAGGGAAAGGGCGTCCTCGTAGCGGCCCGAATTCAAAACGGCGCGCGCCTCGCTCAGGCGATGATTCACCTTCAAGTCTCGTCTCCAATCGCTAAAATATACGGGACGAGCCTTACGGAGCGAGGCTTGCGCCTTGCTGGAGGCGTGGTTCAGCCCTTGCCGAGGCAATCGGTGAGCGCGTTGGCGAGATTGCGCATCAGGGTGAAGTAGAGATCCGGCCCTTCCGGCAGCGTGCCGCCTTCGGGATCGAGCGTGCCGGATTTCGCCTGGCTGCCCTCGGTCACCACGGAAATCAGTTTCGGCTCGAATTGCGGTTCGGCGAAGACGCAGGTGGCCCCGAGAGAGGCGATCTTGTCATGGATCTCGCTTACCCGTTCGGCCCCGGGCGGCGTTTCGGGGGATACGGTGATGGAGCCCGCGACCTTCAGGCCATAGCGCTTCTCGAAATACTGATAGGCATCGTGGAAGACGATGAAGGGCTTGTCCTTGAGCGGCGACAGCTGGTCTGCCAGGTCCCGGTCCAGCGCTTCCAGATTGGCTTCTACCGCCCGCGCATTGGCCCGGTACTGGTCCGCATGGGCGGGATCAGCCTTCACGAGCGTGTCGCGGATATCCTCCACCATGGCGACGGCATTTTGCGGATCGAGCCAGAAATGCAGGTCGAAGCCCGCATCCGCATGGTCGTGATGGCCGGCCTCTTCCGCATGGTCGCCGTCGTCGTCCGCTTCGAAGGCCCCGCCTTCGCGGAAGGGCAGCTTGGTGATGCCCGGCGCCTCCTGCATCGAGACGACCGTCGCATTCGCGGCGAGCGATTTCAGCGGCTCCTCGAGGAAATGCTCGAAATTAGGCCCCAGCCAGAAGACCAGTTTTGCATTTTCGATATCGGCCGCATTGGAGGGCTTGAGGCTGTAGGTGTGGGGTGAGGCCGCACCGCCAACGATGAGCTTCGGTTCGCCGATACCCTGCATGACAGCCGCCACCAGCGAATGCAAAGGCTTGACCGAGACGGTGACGAGCGGCGCTTCCTGTCCGCGGGCCGGCACGGTGGAGAGAAGCGAGGCGGAAAGACCGGCCAGAATCGCGGCGGGGAGGAGAGTTTTTCTTGATAGCATCGGGACGACTCCATATGTAATGTTATTACATTCGTTGCGTTATGCTATAACGTGTGGCATAGGCTGTGGCAACCGGCAGGAAAGAGAAAAATGCTCGACCGTTCCGCGCCCCCAGGGCAGATACCGCTGATCACGCTGAAGGGCGTCGGCATTCGCCGTGCCGGCCGCTGGCTGGTGCGCGACGTGGGCTTTTCCATTCATCCGCGCGAGATCGTGACGCTGATCGGCCCCAACGGCTCCGGCAAATCGACGACCGCCAAGGCCGCGACCGGTGTTTTCAGGCCGGACGAGGGCTGGGTGGAGCGCCGGCCGGGTCTGAAGATCGGCTATGTGCCGCAAAAACTCCAGATCGACTGGACGCTGCCGCTCACCGTGCGCCGGCTTATGACGCTGACGGGCCCGCTTTCGGAGGCGGATCTCGTCGCCGCGCTGGAACGGGCGGGTATTGCCCATATGCGCGACGCGGAGGTGCAGCACCTCTCCGGCGGCGAATTCCAGCGGGCGCTTCTGGCGCGCGCCATCGCCCGCAAGCCCGATCTGCTCGTTCTCGACGAGCCGGTGCAGGGCGTGGATTTCAACGGCGAGATCGCGCTTTACGAGCTGATCCGCACCATCCGTGACGAGACGGGCTGCGGCATCCTCCTGATTTCCCACGATCTCCATGTGGTGATGGCGGAAACGGATACGGTGATCTGCCTGAACGGTCATGTCTGCTGCCGCGGCACGCCGGCCATGGTCAGCCAGAGCCCGGAATATTCGAAGCTGTTCGGCCAGCGCGCGGCGGGTGCGCTCGCTTTCTACAATCACCAGCACGATCACACCCATCTGCCGGACGGGCGGGTGCTGCATGCGGATGGGCAGATCACGGATCGCTGCTTTCCCGGCGACGGGCATCATCCCGATCATACCCACGGGCCGGATTGCGGCTGCGGCGAGCCGCGGCTCACCCTCATGTACAAGGGCAAGCTCCAGCCGGAAGCGCCCGCCGCCACCAAGGGGGAGGCGCCCGATGCTTGACGATTTCTTCTTCCGCGCCATGCTGGCCGGGGTCGGGCTTGCGCTCACCACCGGGCCGCTCGGCTGCTTCATCATCTGGCGGCGAATGGCCTATTTCGGCGATACGATGGCCCATTCGGCGCTGCTCGGCATCGCGCTCTCGCTGCTGTTCAGCGTCAACCTGATGCTGAGCGTTTTCCTCGTCGCGGCGGCGATTTCGCTGCTGCTTCTCCTGCTCCAGCGCCGCGGCGGGCTCTCGGCGGATGCGCTGCTCGGCATCCTCTCCCATGCGACGCTGGCGATCGGGCTGGTCATCGTCGCCTTCATGACCTGGGTGCGGGTGGATCTGATGGGCTTTCTCTTCGGCGATATCCTGGCGGTGTCGCGGGCGGATGTGGGCATCATCTGGGGCGGCGGTGCGGTGGTGCTGGCGGCGATCGCGCTTCTGTGGCGGCCGCTTCTCGCCTCCACCGTCAGCGCCGATATTGCCGAGGCGGAGGGGCTTCATCCCGAGCGGGCAAAGCTTGCCTTCATGCTGCTGATGGCGCTTGTGATTGCGATAGCCATGAAGATCGTCGGCATTCTCCTCATCACCTCGCTGCTGGTCATTCCGGCGGCGGCGGCCCGGCGGCTGGCGCGCACACCGGAGCGGATGGCCATCGTCGCCTCGCTGCTCGGGGCGCTTGCGGTCGTCGGCGGGCTTTACGGCTCGCTGCATTACGATACGCCCTCGGGGCCCTCGATCGCGGTTGCAGCGCTCCTCCTGTTTTTGATCAGCCTCGTGCCCGGTCCGCGCCCGGCGGGCGGGCATGCCATGGAAGGAGAGGGCCGCCGATGATCGCGCCTGCACTCACCAAGAACCAGAGCCTTGTATTCGACGTGCTGACCCGGGCCGAACAGCCGATCAGCGCCTATACGATCCTCGACCGGCTCCGCGAGCATGGGTTTCGCGCGCCGCTGCAGGTCTATCGCGCGCTGGACAAGCTTCTCGAGGCGGGGCTCGTGCATCGGCTCGAAAGCCTGAATGCCTTCGTCGCCTGTGCGCATCGCAATTCCAGCTGCTGCGCGGCCGGCCATGCCCATGGCACGGTGGCCTTTGCCATCTGCACCGGCTGCGGCCAGGCGAGCGAATTCCACGACAGCGAAATCGACGGGCGGCTGAATGCCTGGTCGAAGGCGCGCCGTTTCCGCCCGGAAAAGACGACGATCGAGATTCGCGGCCTGTGCGAGAAATGTGCCGCCTGAGGCGGGCGGTACAGACCGGCGCCTAGAGCGGCCTCAAATCGCGGGCGAAACGCTGCCAGTTGCGGACATAGCTGTCTGCGGATTTTCTTAAACCGGAAGCTGCATTTTCATCGAGGGTGCGCACCACGCGGGCGGGCGAGCCGACGATCAGGGAATTGTCGGGAAATTCCTTGCCTTCGGTCACCAGCGCATTGGCGCCGACGAGGCAGTTCCGGCCGATCTTCGCCCCGTTCAGGATGGTCGCGCCCATGCCCACCAGCGAATTCTCGCCGATCGTGCAACCGTGAATGATCGCGTGGTGGCCGATGGTGCAGCCTTCGCCGATGGTGACGGGAAAGCCCGGATCCACATGGATCATCGTGCCTTCCTGGATATTGGTGCGGGCGCCGACGGTGATCGGCTCGTTGTCGCCGCGCAGCACGGCGCCGAACCAGATCCCCACATCGGCGCCGAGATGCACCTGGCCGATCACATGGGCGTCTGGGGCGATCCAGAAGCGGTCGGCAGGCGGGGTTTCGGGCTGCATTTCGCCAAGAGCATAGAGCGGCATCTCGTCCTCCTCAGATCACGGTCAGGCTGCGGCGGCCGATGCCGTCGATACCGCATTCGATGCGGTCGCCCCGGACGACCGGGCCGACGCCTGCGGGTGTTCCGGTCAGGATCACGTCGCCGGCCGCCAGTTCAAAGAGGCCGGAAAGCGCGGAGACGATCTCCGGCACCTGCCATATCATGCTGGAAATATTGCCGGATTGCCGCCTGCTGCCATTGACGTCCAGCCAGATCGCGGCTTCCGCCGGATGGCCGATGCGGGCCGCGGGCATCAATGCAGAGCAGGGCGCAGACCCTTCGAAGGCCTTGGCCACTTCCCAGGGCCTTCCGGCCTTCTTCGCTTCCGCCTGCCGGTCGCGGCGGGTGAAATCGATGGCGACGGCATAGCCGAAGATATGGTCCAGCGCCTCTTCGGCCGGAATGTTCGTGCCACCCCTTTTCAGCGCTACCAGCAGCTCCGCCTCGTGATGCACATCGGCAGACTGGCTGGGGTAGGGGAAGTCACCGGGCGGTGGCACGAGGTTGTCCGGGTTCTTCTGGAAGAAGAAGGGCGGCTCGCGGTTCGGGTCGCCACCCATTTCCAGGGCATGGTCGGCATAGTTCCGGCCGACGCAATAGACCCGCCGCACCGGAAACATCCGCTCTTCCCCGGCCACCGGCAGAAGCATGGGCAGGGGAAGCGCATGGGTCAGGGATGGGGCGGCTGCGGACATGGGGTCTCCCGGTGGGATTCGAAGGATGGGTTCGGACCATTATGCCGATTGGCGGGGCGGTGAAAAGAGCGCCTGGCGCCAAGGCTTTCTGCGCTTAGCGGTTGAGAAAAACCCGAATTTTCAGCCTGCCCAGCGGAACGATCTTGAATCAACCGCGTTCACGAAGTCCGGGCCCTTCAATGGCCCTCCTCGGCGGGATGGTCCCGCCAATGCAGGAATATGGAGGAAACTATCATGGCGAACAACCAGGGTGGAAACCAGTCTGGTGGCCGATCGACCCGGGGCTTTGCATCCATGGATCCCGTCCGTCAGCGCGAAATCGCGTCGAAGGGTGGCATGTCTTCCGGCGGCAACTTCAAGAACGATCCGGCTCGCGCCGCAGCAGCCGGCCGCAAGGGCGGCGAGGCTTCCGGCGGCAACTTCAAGAATGACCGTGAGCGCGCGGCACAGGCAGGCCGCAAGGGCGGTGAAGCTTCGCATGCCAGCCGATGAGCTCGGTGCGCCCCTCTGGCGCCGCTGATCGACTGACCGTCCGAAGCAGGAAGGAGGCCATTTTTGGCCTCCTTTTGCCTTTCGGTCTCTTTTATTTCTGGCCGATCCTGCCGCGCACCGCGGCGAAGATTGCCTGATCGTCCGCGGCGCTCGGATCGCATTGCTTGGAACCGATCGCCACGCGGGCGATGTCCGACACCGGCCGGCCAGGTTTCAGCCGCGCCGCGCCCTTCGTCACCTTTCGGGGCGGGGCATAAATGTTCTGGAAATCGATTGCCACTTCCTGGCCGTTGCGATCGTAAAAGACCGCGGCGATGCAGACATTGTCGTCATCGTCAGGATCGCGATTGTCGAGGGTGGCGCGGGTTTCCACGAGATTCTTGGCCTTGTTCAGCCGCACCGCCAGCTGATAGCGCTGGTCGCGCTTCCAGTCCCACCGGTCGCGCAGCAGGGTGCAGAAGCCATCCTTCTCCACGGAAAGGCACTGCTCCACCGGCTTTATCCGCCAGACATAGCCCTTCCAGCCCTCGTTGAGGGCAACAGTGGCGTTTTCGCTGGAAAGAAGTCCGATCGCGAGTGAGATCTGTTTGAGCAGTGTAACCATGACGGAGTGATGATTATCCTTTGTGTTGGATTTGTGAAGGTGCCGTTGTCTAGCGGCCTATGCTTACCCTGACCTTAAGGCAGGCAAGGCGTGGAGTGAGGCGAGCGATGGCTGCACGCTCCGGCTGACTTTTGACAGATGCCAAGAATGGCCGGAAAAATCGGTCTTTTCGCCTCTGTTCATGGCTGTTTCGGCCATGGATCGATGGTTAGAATTTTAAGAAATGGCTTTTAATTTTTCAATTAGACCTTGCGCGCACCCTTTTGCTTTCCAAGCCCTTTTGCGCCGTCGCTTCGAGCATGAGGCTCCTCCATATTGACACTCTTCTGGAGCAGGGCCATGCGAAACTTGCCTATTGCCGGGAAATTCCTGGCGATCATGGGTGCCTTCGGCATTTTCTCGATCGGCGTTACGATCTATTCCGCAAAATCCATGTCTTATATTGACAGCAGCTATTCCAGTCTTGTTGCGGGGTCGGACCGCGGGGCGATCTATCTTGCCCGGGCCAACCGGTCCATTCAGGCCGCGCGTGCGGCGATGGGCGATCTTCTGATCGCCGGCACGGCAGACGGCAACAGCCACGCCCTGCAGGAACTTCTCAACAACCGGAAAAGCTTTTCCGATTTCATGGAAGTGGCCATCAAGGCTTTGCCTGACAATCAGCAGCTCTCGGCGCTCAAGGCCACCGGCCTGAAGATCCTCACCGAGGATTGCAGGCCGACGGTAGAGAAGGGTGCCAAGGCCGAGGGCGGCCAGGACGAGGAGGCCCGCGCGCTGTTCATCAGCGATTGCCAGCCGAAGCTCAATGCCTTCACGCCGCAGCTGGTGGACCTTACCAACAGGGTCATTACCGAGGTGGCGGCGCAATCGGATGCGCTTTCCGATGACACGCAGCACACTATCTATCTGACGCTGGGCGTCGTGCTCGGCGGGCTTTCCCTGGTGCTGCTTGCCGGTTTCCTTGCGGTCCGGTCCTGGATCGTCCTGCCCGTCCGGCAGCTGTCTGCGCTGATGTGCCGGATGGCGAAGGGCGATCTTACCGTGGTGATCGAGGGCACGACCTATCGCGACGAAATGGGCGGCATGGCGCGGGCTGTGGATGTCTTCAAGCGCAACGGGCTGGAAGCCCGCGAAATCGCCCAGGCCGCCGAACAGGCCCGCGAGGCGAGCGAAGCCGACCGGCAGCGCAACAGCGAGCGTGACCGCCTGCGGGCCGAGGAGATGGCCATCGTCACCTCCGGCATGGCGGAAGGGCTGCGCCATCTCGCCCAGGGCGACCTCACCTACCGGATCGATGGACCCTTTGCGATGGATTTCGAAAGCCTGCGCGCCGATTTCAATGCGGCGGCCGACCAGCTTTCCCAGACGCTGCGGCAGGTATCCGCCTCCACCGCCGCCATTGACAGCGGTTCGAACGAGATCAGCCAGAGCGCCCAGGATCTTTCCAAGCGGACGGAGCAGCAGGCGGCCTCGCTCGAGGAAACGGCGGCGGCGCTCGACGAAATCACCTCCAATGTCTCCAACGCTTCCAAGCGCACCGAGGAGGCGCGGGCCATGGCCATCGAGGCCAATAGTTCGGCCCGCCAGTCCGGTATCGTCGTGGCCAATGCGGTCGATGCCATGCACCGGATCGAGCAGTCCTCGGCGCAGATTTCCAACATCATCGGCGTGATCGACGAGATTGCCTTCCAGACCAATCTTCTGGCGCTGAATGCGGGCGTGGAGGCGGCGCGCGCCGGAGAGGCGGGCAAGGGCTTTGCGGTTGTGGCGCAGGAGGTGCGCGAGCTTGCCCAGCGTTCCGCGCAGGCGGCCAAGGAGATCAAGGGGCTGATCCATGCCTCGGGCAGCGAAGTCTCCAACGGCGTTCGTCTTGTCAAGGAAACGGGCGCTGCGCTGAAGATCATCGAAACCCATGTGGTGACGATCAATGCCCAGCTCGATGCCATCGCCACCTCGGCCCGGGAGCAGGCGACCGGCCTTGCAGAGGTGAACACCGCCGTCAACCAGATGGATCAGGTGACCCAGCAGAATGCGGCCATGGTGGAGGAATCGACCGCCGCCAGCGCGACGCTCGCCGCCGAGGCAAACCGGATGAAGGGACTGATCGCACAGTTCCGGCTCGCCGCCGGCGATACCGGCGGCCGGCAGGGCGGTCCTTCTGAGATCCGGCCGGCGGCCCGGGCCGTAACCGCCCAGCCGGGTGGCAGGGCGCCGCTTTCCCCGGCGAGGCAGATGATCCAGAAGGTTGCCGCCGCCGTGGGCATGGCGCCGGCCCCTCGGGACCATTGGGAAGAATTCTGAACGACCATCTCCGCACCGCGCGGGCAAACTGAAGATTGGAGGGAGGGCAGCGATGCCCTCCCTCTGCATTTTGGGCGCGCACCGTCACCTGCGTTCCGCCGGGTGGTCGGCGGTTTTCTTAACTCATTCCTTACCAAAAAAATCCGGCCGATTGGCAAATCATTAACTCTATCTTTATGAGTTCTCAGTTTTGGACGATTATTATCATGTTTTAAATTTTTTCCCGCGATTCCTATAGGGGCACGAAGGCGTTCCTCCCGGCGGGAGAGTAGCGGCATGATGTCTGCCTTCGTCACCGGTATCGGCAGTCCGGTATGTCCCTCCCACAGTTCTGCGTTAAAAAGGGACAGATATCCATGTCTAGCATCATGACCAATTCTTCGGCGCTGGCCGCGCTCAATACCCTCCGCTCCATCGATCGGGGTCTTGAATCCACCCAGGGCGCGATCTCCTCGGGCTACCGCGTCAGCAGCGCCAAGGACAATGCGGCGTACTGGTCGATCGCCACGACCATGCGTTCGGACAACAAGGCGCTCTCCACCGTTC
>CAMFIF010000008.1 GCA_945952415.1 uncultured Rhizobium sp.
CTTGCGCGGCACGCCCTTGACCAGTGACCAGTAGGTCTTCTTGGTGTCGCGCTCGCGGAAGGCGGCGGTGAGCTTCTGGGCGGCGCCGCGGGTGCGGGCAATCACCAGAACGCCGGACGTATCCCGGTCGAGACGGTGGACGAGGCGGGGCTTCTCGCCGCGCTGGTTCGTCCAGGCCTCGAGCATCTGATCGATGTGCCGGTTGACACCGGAACCGCCCTGCACGGCAAGGCCCGCGGGCTTGTTGAGCACGATCACCTTGTCGTCCTCATGCAGCAGCATGCGCGAGAGAAGCTCGTGGTCTCCGGCATGCTTCAGTTCCTTGCCGGCGATGGGGCCGGTCTTCGCCTTGTCGACATCGAGAGGCGGCACACGCACCACCTGCCCCGGCTGGACACGGCTATCGGATTTCACCCGCCCACCATCGAGGCGGATCTGGCCTGAGCGGAGAAGCTTCTGCAGCGCGCCGAAGCCAAGGCCGGGATAATGCACCTTGAACCAGCGGTCGATGCGCATGCCCGCCTCGTCCGCTTCCACCTTGATGTGTTCTATCCCTGCCATGTCCGCTATCCACCATCTGCCGGGCCATGTGCCCGAGAAGTCAAAGGCTGGCTTTAGAGTATTTCCCCCGGGGTGTGAAAGGGAAAAATGCCTCAGAGAACCGCCCGCGTCAGCACCAGACCCGCAAATACGGCCCCCAGCGAAAGAAGAAGGCTTGCCCCCACATAGGCGAAGGCAAGCAGGCCGGCGCCGCGCTCCAGCAGGGCAGCAGCATCGAGCGAGAAGGAGGAGAAGGTGGTGAACCCGCCGAGAAAGCCCGTGACCAGAAGAAGCCGCACCGGCTCGGATGCATCGAAGCGCCGGGCGATGGTTTCCACAAAGACGCCGATGACGAAGGATCCGACCACATTGACGATCAGCGTTCCCCAGGGGAAGCCGGGCCCCAGAAGCCGGGTGGCGCCAAGGTTCGTCGCATAGCGCAGCATCGAGCCCACCGCCCCACCAACCGCCACCAGCAGGAAATTCAGCATCCCGTTTCTCCCCGCCTCCATGGACCGATTCTGATCCTCTGGATTGTGGCGCGAAGCCCCCACGCTTGAAAAGCGAAGGATGGCTCAAATCTTATCGAATTCCTCAACAAAAGGTGAAGCCGCGCTCCCTAGGCTCTGCGCCAGAACTGAAACGCGGTGATGACGGCGATGACACAGGTTGTGACATTATCGGCAAACACGGCGGCGATTGCGATGGAGATGCTGAAACCGGTCCCGCGCAAGAGCCCCAAGGCTGCCGTGCGGGAAAATGAGCGCACGGCGTTGCTCGCCGATCCCGAGCGCAACGTGGACTCCATCCTGCCCCCGTCGGAAAGCATATCGGCGGTGTCGGCACGGCTGGCCATGCTCGAAAACCGGCTGAACCAGCAGCAGACCACGCTCGACCAGGCGGTGGAGGCCTATCTCCGCTCCGGCGGTTGACGATCCGGGAATTCGAAAGGGAGGACGCGGCGCCGGGAAACCGGCGCCGCTTTGCGTTTGATCGCTCAGTTGTGCTTGTGCGCGCCGGCCTTCACCTTGGCGGGATCCACCACCGGGAAGGTCACCTCGACTGCCCCCGCCTTCTCGAAGGTCAGCGTTACCGGCACGCTGTCGCCTTCATGGAAGGGGGTCTTCACGCCCATGAACATCAGGTGCAGGCCGCCGGGGGTGAGTTCCACCGTGGCACCGGCCGCAACCGGAACGCCATCCTTCAGCGGACGCATCTTCATCACATCGTTTTCCATGGTCATTTCGTGGATTTCCACGTGATCGGCAGCCGGCGATGCGACCGAGACCAGCCGGTCATCCGCAGCACCCCCGTTGACGATGGTCACGAAGCCACCGCCGACTGCCTGTCCCGGCAGCATGCCCTTCAGGAAGCCGCCGGAAAGGGAAAGATCCCCTGCCATGGCAGAGCCGGGCCCCATGGCCATGGCTCCATGATCATGCTCATGCCCGCCCTTGGCGGCGACAACGGCAATGGCCGGGGCCGGGTGTTCGAGATCATGGGCATTCTGGCCCTCCTTGGCAATCTCGCTCCAGCTCACCGATGCATCCGCACCGCATTTCTGGGTCGTGACGAAGGGCAGAGCCTGGCCCGCCTCGATACCGGCAATCTTGCCGGTGATTTCGAAACCATCGAACATGTCGTCGGGGATTTCGCCACCGGTCCAGCGGATTTCGAGCGCACCGGAAGTTACCTTCTTGCCATGCAGCTCATAGCTCTTCTGGTAATCCCCCTTGATGATCTCGATCTTCCAGCCGGGCTTCAGCTTCGGCTTGGCATTGATGAATCCCTCGGGAATCTTCACCGAAACTTCATTGGTCGCCTTTCCGTCGCAGCCATGGGGAATGCGCAGTTCGCCGGTGTAATAGGAATCCGCAGGTGCTTCCGGAACGGAGAAGCTGGCATGAGCAAGGGCAGCGCCAGCCGAAACGAGGAGTGCAGCCGAGGCAGCGGCGGAGAATACAGTCTTTTTCATCGGATTGGTCCTTCCATGACGGCGGCCTTCGCAAGGTCACGGCACGTCATCTGGCTTGTCGAAAAGCCGGTTTGTCGACGGGTTGGATATCAGGCGTCGAGGAAGGAAGGCGGTCCGCGCGCGCTCCATGACCGGCCTTCGCGCCGGTCCGGTTCAGCGGATATGTGGGGAATGTAAAGCGGCTCGCCCCCAAGGGCGACATAGACGACCTCGGCCGGCGCCGGCGGCAGGATGACCGAAGCGGAAAGCCGGCAGGCGTCGCAGGCGGGATAGGAGATCTTGTGCTGCTCGGGCGACTGCGGAACGCAAAGATCCGGCGCGCTGCCATCCGGAAGCTGGTAGGCGAGCGCCGAAGCATCCGCCACCTGGATTTCCATGACCGGGCGATGGGCGAAGCTGAGAAACAGGAGCGCGACTGCGCACAGCATGCGCAGGGCAAGCCCTCTCTGTCCCCATATGCGTTTCATTACCGTCTCCGTTCCTTCGTCCGATAGCGCATCCCTGTGCCGAATGCAAAGCCATGTGCAACTTAGCCGCACCGCGGGCGAGCGAATTTGATGCGGCGCAATCAGCGAAGAATTTTTGCGGTCAACGACATTTTCGTCTTGCCAAGGCCGATAACAGAACGATAATTGCCGCATTCTGTTGGGAGAAGCCGCTTTCGGGCGGTGCCGAAGGAGCAACCGCCCCGGAAACTCTCAGGCAAAAGGACCAGCGGAAGGCACAAGGAACTCTGGAGAGATGGTCGCCATCAGGGCGGCTGCGCCGAAGGGATAACAATCTCAGGCGAAAGGGACAGAGGGGGCTCAAAACCAAGGCAATCATGCCGCGATTCGAGCCCGGTGCAGTCGCACCCTATCCTGGAGGCCCCGCTTGGACGACCAGACCACCCTTCTCAAGACTCCCCTTCACGGGCTGCATGTTTCGCTCGGCGCCAAGATGGTGCCCTTTGCCGGTTACGACATGCCGGTGCAATATCCCATGGGCGTGCTGAAGGAACATCTTCATACCCGCCAGGCCGCCGGGCTCTTCGATGTGTCGCACATGGGCCAGGTCACCATCCACCCGCGCTCGGGCAATGTCAGGGATGCGGCCCTTGCGCTGGAAGCGCTGGTGCCGGTTGATGTGGCGGGCCTCGGAACGGGCCGCCAGCGCTACGCTCTTTTTACCAATCAGGCTGGCGGGATCGACGACGACCTGATGATCACCAATCGCGGCGATCACCTATTCCTCGTCGTCAACGCCGCCTGCAAGGAAGCGGATTTCGCCCATCTCGAAAAGCATCTCGGCGAGACCTGCATCGTCACCCCGATCCGCGACCGCGCGCTTCTGGCGCTTCAGGGCCCGCTTTCCGAAAAGGCACTTTCCACGCTCTCGCCCGATGTGGCGGGAATGCGCTTCATGGACGTGATCTCGACGACGCTGGTGGGCGCCGAATGCATCGTCTCCCGGTCCGGCTATTCCGGCGAGGACGGTTATGAGATCTCGGTGCCCGAGGACAGAGCCGAGGCGCTTGCCAAGGCGCTCCTCGCCGTCGAGGGCGTCGAGCCGATCGGGCTCGGTGCGCGCGATTCGCTCCGACTCGAATCCGGCCTCTGCCTCTATGGCAACGATCTCGATCCCACGACCACCCCGGTGGAGGGCGCGCTCGAATGGGCGATCCAGAAGGTTCGTCGCAAGGGCGGGGAGCGCGAAGGCGGTTTCCCCGGTGCAGCCCGCATTCTGGCCGAACTGGAACAAGGCGCCACGCGCCGCCGCGTAGGCCTGAAGCCGGAAGGCAAGGCGCCGGTTCGTTCCCACGCAAAGCTCTTTGCCGATGCGGAAGGGGCGACCGAGCTTGGCGAAGTCACGTCAGGCACCTTCGGTCCAACGGTCGAGGGCCCTGTTGCCATGGGTTATCTGCCGAAGAGCCATGCGGCCCCCGGAACCACCGTCTATGCGGAAGTGCGCGGCAAGTACCTGCCCGTCACCGTCTCCACCCTTCCCTTCATTACCCAAACCTACAAGCGCTGAGCGCATTCACACTGGACAAGAGGAAAATCCATGCTGAAGTTCACCTCCGAACATGAGTGGCTGAAGATCGAAAACGGCATCGCCACCGTCGGCATTACCAACCACGCCGCCGAGCAGCTCGGCGATCTGGTTTTCGTCGAGCTCCCTGCCGCCGGCAAGAGCTTCGCCAAGGGCGCGGATGCGGCCACCGTCGAGTCGGTCAAGGCCGCATCGGAAGTCTATTGTCCGCTGGACGGCGAGATCGTCGAGGCCAATGAGGCCATCGTTGCCGATCCCTCGCTCGTCAACTCCGATCCGCAGGGTGCAGGCTGGTTCTTCAAGCTGAAGCTCGCCAATCCCGCCGATGCCGACAGCCTGCTGGACGAAGCCGCCTACAAGGAGCTGATTGCCTGATGTCCTCCCCGGTCGAATTTTCCTTCACCGACTACCAGCCCTATGACTTTGCCAACCGGCGTCATATCGGCCCCTCGCCGCGCGAAATGGAGGAGATGCTGAAGGTCGTCGGCTATCCTTCGCTGGACGCGCTGATCGACGATACCGTGCCCGCCTCCATCCGCCAGAAGGAGCCGCTCGCCTGGGGCGCGCCGATGACCGAGCGTGAGGCGCTCGACCGCCTTCGCGAAGTTGCCAACAAGAACACCAACCTGGTCTCGCTGATCGGCCAGGGCTATTACGGCACCATCACGCCGCCGGTCATCCAGCGCTGCATCCTGGAAAATCCGGCCTGGTATACGGCCTATACGCCCTACCAGCCGGAGATTTCGCAGGGCCGCCTGGAGGCGCTGCTCAACTACCAGACCATGGTTTGCGATCTGACGGGCCTCGACGTGGCCAATGCTTCGCTGCTCGATGAGGCAACCGCGGCTGCCGAAGCCATGGCCATGGCGCAGCGCGTCGCCTCTTCCAAGGCGAATGCCTTCTTCGTCGATGAAAACTGCCATCCGCAGACCATCGCGCTCCTCCACACCCGCGCGGAACCGCTCGGCTGGGAAATCGTCGTCGGCGATCCGGAAAAGGATCTCGATGCCTCGAAGGTCTTCGGTGCCATCTTCCAGTATCCCGGCACCTACGGCCATGTGCGGGATTTCACCCGGCAGATTGCAGCGCTGCACGCGGCCGGTGCAATTGCCACCGTCGCGGCCGATCCGCTGGCACTCGCGCTGCTGAAGTCCCCCGGCGAAATGGGTGCCGACATTGCCGTTGGCTGCACCCAGCGCTTCGGCGTTCCGATGGGCTATGGCGGCCCGCATGCGGCCTATATGGCGGTCAAGGATGCCTACAAGCGCAACATGCCCGGCCGCCTCGTCGGCGTGTCCGTCGATGCGCGCGGCAACCGCGCCTATCGCCTGTCTCTCCAGACCCGCGAGCAGCACATTCGCCGCGAAAAGGCGACGTCTAACATCTGCACCGCGCAGGTGCTGCTCGCCGTCATGGCCTCCATGTATGGGGTCTTCCACGGTCCGGAAGGCATCAAGGCCATTGCCCAGAGCGTGCATCTCAAGGCCGTGCGCCTGGCCATGGGCCTCGAAAAGCTCGGCTTCAAGGTAGAGCCGGCGATCTTCTTCGATACGATCACTGTCCATGTCGGCCCGCTGCAGGGCGCGATCATGAATGCGGCCGTTGCCGAACAGGTGAACCTGCGCAAGATCGGCCATGACCGGATCGGCATCTCGCTGGACGAGCGCTCGCGCCCGGCCACGCTGGAAGCGGTGTGGAAGGCCTTTGGCGGCAATTTCCGCATCCGGGAATTCGAGCCCTCCTATCGCCTCCCCGACGAGGCGCTTCGCAATACCCCCTACATGACGCACCCGATCTTCCACATGAACCGCGCGGAAAGCGAGATGACCCGCTATATCCGCCGGCTCTCGGACCGGGATCTGGCGCTCGATCGGGCAATGATCCCGCTCGGCTCCTGCACGATGAAGCTCAATGCGACAGCGGAAATGCTGCCGATCACCTGGCCGGAATTTGCCGAGCTGCACCCCTTCGCACCGGAAGACCAGGCGCGCGGCTACAAGGAGATGATCGACGATCTCTCCGCCAAGCTCTGCCAGGTCACGGGCTACGACGCCTTCTCCATGCAGCCGAATTCCGGCGCGCAGGGCGAATATGCGGGACTTCTCACCATCCGCAACTATCACCTCGCCCGTGGCGAAGGCCATCGCGATATATGCCTCATTCCCACCTCGGCCCATGGCACTAACCCGGCATCCGCCCAGATGGCGGGCATGAAGGTGGTCCCGGTCAAGGCCAGGGAAAACGGCGACATCGACATGGATGATTTCCGCGCCAAGGCCGAGCAGTATTCCGCCCAGCTTTCCTGCTGCATGATTACCTATCCCTCGACCCATGGCGTGTTCGAGGAAACTGTGCGTGAGGTCTGCGAGATCACCCACAGCCATGGCGGCCAGGTCTATCTGGATGGTGCCAACATGAATGCCATGGTGGGCCTGTCCCGCCCCGGCGATATCGGTTCTGATGTCAGCCACCTGAACCTGCACAAGACCTTCTGCATCCCGCATGGCGGCGGCGGCCCGGGAATGGGCCCCATCGGGGTCAAGGCGCATCTGGCGGCCTATCTCCCCGGCCATCCCGTCTGGAACGGCGGCGGCGCGGTTTCGGCAGCTCCCTTCGGCTCGGCCTCCATCCTGCCAATCTCCTGGAGCTACTGCCTGATGATGGGTGGCGAAGGCCTGACCCAGGCAACCAAGGTCGCGATTCTCAACGCCAACTACATCGCGGCGCGGCTCAAGGGTGCCTATGAGGTACTCTACACGTCGAAGAGCGGACGCGTGGCGCATGAATGCATCATCGACACCCGCCCGCTGGTGGACAGCGCCGGCGTGACGGTGGACGACATCGCCAAGCGGCTGATCGACTGCGGCTTCCATGCTCCGACCATGAGCTGGCCGGTTGCCGGCACGCTGATGATCGAGCCGACGGAATCGGAGACCAAGGCTGAGATCGACCGCTTCTGCGATGCGATGCTGGCAATCCGCGAGGAAGCCCGTGCCATCGAGGAAGGCCGGATGGACAAGGCCAACAACCCGCTGAAGAACGCCCCGCACACGGTGGAAGATCTCGTCGGCGAGTGGAACCGCCCCTATAGCCGCGAGCAGGCGTGCTTCCCGCCGGGCTCCTTCCGCGTGGACAAGTACTGGGCTCCGGTCAACCGCATCGACAATGTCTATGGTGACCGCAACCTCGTCTGCACCTGCCCGCCGATGGAAGAATATGCGGAGGCCGCAGAATAGGCGGCCTCGGCGCATGCACCAAAGGCCGTCCCGGGAAACCGGGGCGGCTTTTCATTTTCCGCTGAGCAAGAGCAGCGCGGAGCCTATCGCAAAGATGCCGAAGGCAATGAGGATAAACCCGGAAATCCGTGAGACCCAGAGCGCGAAGCTGTCCGGCAACCGATGCCTGAGGGCGGTTACCAGCCCGCAGAGGAAGAACCACCAGAGCAGCGATCCGACAAAAACGCCGGCCGTGGTGGTAAAGGCACCAGCACCATCGCTGGCAAGCCCGAGCCCGGCAAAGATTGCGGCGAAGGAAAGGATGGTAGCCGGATTGGACAGGGTGAGCACGAAGGTGGTGGCTGTCACCTTGAAAAGATCGCCCATGCCGCTCTCTGCGGCCGCAGCTTTCGGCGCCCCGGCCGAACGGAATGACTGCCATCCGAGCCAGAGCATGAACAGGCCGCCGAGAAGCCTGAGAGGCACTGAAATGCGTGCAAGAAGAGTGGAGAAGGCTGCGAAACCGGACGCCGCAAGAAGCGCATAGACGCCATCAGCAAGGGCGGTGCCCAACCCGCCTGCAACCCCCGCCCAGAAACCCCGCGCCAGCGTTCTGTTGATGCACAGGGCACCGATTGGCCCCACCGGTGCCGCGATGGCCAAGCCCAACAGGATGCCCTTGAGGAAGAGATAAATTGTCATGGCGCGCGTTTCAAACCGGAATTGTGTAACACCGCGCCCTGTCTAGCACGCTCTATTTTGCCGCAACACCCGCCTTCATTTTCGCATAGATCTCAGGGAAGACCTCACGGAAAGGCCGGGCGTTCTTGAGGTCTTCTTCGCTTGCCTCCCATGTATCGGGATCGCTCGCAATAGCGCGCTGGATTTCCTCTTCTTCTTCGTCCGTCAGTTGACGCATCTCTGGCCATTTCGTCATTACGGATTCCTTTCCTTCCGGCTGGACTTGCGCATTGATATGATGGCAACGGCCTCACTCCCGACCCAGCGAAAGATAACGGTGATCGGCTCAACCCCGAGCTGCCCTATTGCCATCAAACGGCCCGCCCGTGCGCCGACAATGTTACTGCGCTCCAGAAAGCCCTCATCGATCTCGGCAAAATCGAGGCCATGTTTCTGCAGGTTGCTGAGCCGTTTCGGCTCGTCCCATAATATGATCATGCGCGCATCTTACCCGGAAGGCAAGATGCGTCATTCTAAATATTAGTGATTTATATTTTACCGATCTGCCTGAACCACCGGATTGCCCTGTGCGGCCAGCGCCGCAAGATCGGCCGGCTTCAGCTCGACGGATTCGCCGCAGCCGCAGGCGGAGGTCTGGTTCGGGTTGTTGAAGGTAAAGCCGGAACGGAGCGTGGTCTGCTCGAATCCCATCTCGGTGCCGAGAAGGTAAAGGGTGGCATGGGGCGCGACCCAGACGCGGGCGCCGTCACGCTCCACCAGGTCATCCTTGGGGTCGGGCTCGGTCACCAGATCGACCGTGTATTCCATGCCAGCGCAGCCGCCCTTCTTGACGCCTACGCGGATGCCTTTGGCGTCCGGCCCCGATTTCGCAACGATGGCCTTTACCCGTTCGGCAGCGGCCTCGTTGATGGTCATGATGGCAAAGCCCATGTCTTCAGTCCCTTTCCACAACCGGGTTCAAGGCCCGGTGCTTCGAAACATAATGTAAGCACAGCCGGTAAAGGCTTCAATACCAGCCAACAGCGACCTGCGCCTCTTCCGACATGCGGTCGGCCGACCACGGCGGATCGAAAGTCAGCTCCACCTGCACGCCAGAGACGCCTTCCACGGCGCCGACGGCATTTTCCACCCAGCCCGGCATTTCGCCGGCAACCGGACAACCGGGGGCCGTCAGCGTCATCACGATCTTCACCATCCGGTCGTCCTCGATGTCGATCTTGTAGATCAGGCCGAGTTCGAAGATATCGGCGGGAATTTCCGGGTCGTAGACGGTCTTCAGCGCCGCGACAATATCGTCCGAAAGCCGTGCCAGCTCCTCCGGCGGAATGGCAGAATTCACCAGCCCCTCACGCGGATCGGCTTTTTCCTCGGTCGTGGTCATGGTCTATTCTCCTTACGCAAAGAAGGTGCGGGCGTAGTCCAGCGCTTCCACCAGCGCATCCACTTCGGCGCGCGTATTGTAGAGGCCGAAGGATGCCCGGCATGTGGAGGTCACGCCGAAGCGTTTCAAGAGCGGCTGGGCGCAATGGGTCCCGGCTCGCACGGCGACCCCGCGGCGGTCGATCACCATCGAGACGTCATGTGCATGAATGCCTTGCAGCTCGAAGGAGAAGATACTGCCCTTCTGCGGTGCATTGCCGATGATCCGCAGCGAGTTGACCGAACGCAGCTGATCGGCGGCATAGGCTGCCAGATCCGCCTCGTGGGCAGCAATCGCAGCGCGCCCGATCTTTTCCATGTAGTCGAGCGCATAGCCAAGACCGATTGCCTGCACGATCGGCGGCGTGCCCGCTTCGAACCGGTGCGGGGGATCGTTGTAGGAGACAGCCTCCTCGGATACGTCGACGATCATCTCGCCGCCGCCCATGAAGGGCCGCATCTCCTTCAGCCGGTCCATCTTGCCGTAGAGCACGCCGATGCCCGACGGACCGTAGAGCTTGTGGCCGGTCATCACATACCAGTCGCAATCGATGTCACGGACATCGACAGGCATATGGACCGCGCCCTGGCTGCCATCGATCAGCACGGGAATGCCGCGCTCGCGCGCGATGCGGCACACTTCCTTAACAGGTACGATGGTGCCCAGCGCATTCGACATGTGGGTGATGGCAATGAGCTTCGTCTTCTCCGTCAGGCTCTTCTCGAAGGCCTCGATGTGGAACGCGCCTTCGTCATCAACCGGCACCCAGACCAGCTTCGCGCCCTGGCGTTCGCGGATGAAATGCCAGGGGACGATGTTGGAGTGGTGCTCCATGATCGTCAGGACGATCTCGTCGCCCTCCCCGATTCTCGGCATGCCGTAGCCATAGGCGACCGTGTTGATCGCCTCGGTGGAGGACTTGGTGAAGATTATCTCGTCCACCGAACCGGCATTCAGGAAGCGGCGCACCTTTTCGCGCGCCCCTTCATAGGCATCGGTCGCGGCATTGGAGAGGAAATGCAGGCCGCGATGCACATTCGCATATTCCTGCGAATAGGCATGCGCGACCGCATCGATCACGACCTGCGGCTTCTGGGCCGACGCGCCATTGTCGAGATAGACGAGCGGCTTGCCGTAAACCTCTCGCGAAAGGATCGGGAAATCCTTGCGGATGGCTTCGACATCATAGGGGGTCGCGGGCGTGATCCTGTCCATCTCAGCCATGCTTCTCCAGCCAGCCGGCGATGACGCCTTCCAGCGCCTCGACCAGGGCTTCCTCTTCCAGTTCCTCGACGATCTCGGCAACGAAGGCATTGACGAGGAGCGCGCGCGCCTCCTTCTTCGGAATGCCGCGGGCCATCAGATAGTAGAGATGCACCTTGTCGATGTCGGCAACGGTCGCGCCATGGGCGCACTGCACGTCGTCGGCAAAGATCTCGAGCTCCGGCTTCACCGAGAATTCGGCCTCGTCGGAGAGCAGCAGCGTGTTGCAGGCCATGCGCGCATCGGTCTTCTGCGCGTCCTGCGCCACCCGGATCTGCCCCTGGAACACACCCCTGGCGCGGTCGAAGACCACGTTGCGGATGATTTCCGTAGACGTCGTATCCGGCACGTCATGGCCGAGCGTCAGGGTCACGTCGGTATGGCTGTCGCCGCCGAGCAGGTTCACGCCACGCAGCGTCAGGTCGGCGCCGCCGCCTGCGGTCACCACATGGATTTCCTGCCGTACCAGCTTGCCACCGGCATTGATGACATAGAGCTTCAGCTTCGCGTCCGCATTCAGCACCACCTTGATCTGGCCGAGGTGCGTATCGCCGGCGCCCTGCTGCTGCAGGATGATCCAGGTGATTTCGGCACCATCTTCCAGAACCAGATCGGACACGGAGGAAACAAAGGCGGCCTTCTCGGTCACCGCGCGGTGACGCTCGATGATCACGGCCTTCGAACCCGCGCCGAACCGAACCGGAAAGCGGCTATGCGACTGGCCGCCGGCCTGGTTGGCCTGCAGCTCGATGACATCGGCGAGCTCGGCACCCGCCGGCACATCAAGCACATAGCCGTCCCGCACGAAGGCACCGTTGATCCGGCCGATGGCATCGTCCGCACCGCGCTCGGCAAGACCGGACGCCGCCTCGCCGCTGAGCAGCTGGCCCGCAAAACCGCTGACGGCAACGCCTTCAACATCCGCGGAGCCGGTGGGTTTGCCGCCGGAAAGGGCGAGTACGGTCGAGCCGGCGACGACAGGATCAACTGCCGGGGCGATTTCGGTGGCGGCCGTCGGAACGGCCTTCAGCAGGGTGCGCAGGTCCGTGTAGTGCCAGCTTTCGATGCGCCGGGTCGGAAGACCCTGCGTCTTCAGCGCGTGCAGCAGCCGGTCGCGTGCGACCATGACCGCACCATCGCCCGGAAGCTCGGAAAGAGCCGCCTGATAGGCTTCGAGGATTTGGGCCTCGGCAGCGGTCTGGCGGTTGAGTTGCGTTACATTCATGAACGTCGTCCTTTTTTCTCAAGCGTTTCCTGACGGAAGCGCCTCAGGCCGCTGCGCCGATGATGTCGGCATAGCCATTGGCTTCGAGTTCATGGGCAAGCGTCTTGTCGCCGGTCTTGATTACCTGGCCCTTGTAGAGCACGTGCACCGTGTCCGGCACGATGTAATCCAGCAGGCGCTGGTAATGGGTGATGACCACGACGGCGCGATCGGGCGAGCGAAGGGCATTCACGCCATCGGCCACGATCTTCAGCGCGTCGATATCGAGGCCCGAGTCGGTTTCGTCGAGAATGCAGAGCTTCGGCTCAAGCAGCGCCATCTGGAGAATCTCGGCGCGCTTCTTCTCGCCGCCGGAGAAGCCGACGTTCAGCGGACGCTTCAGCATGTCGGGATCGATCTTCAGATGGCTGGCGGCTTCCTTCACACGGCGCATGAAGTCCGGCGTGGTGAGTTCGGCTTCGCCGCGCGCCTTGCGCTGCGAGTTCATCGCCACCTTCAGGAACTGCATGGTGGCAACGCCGGGGATTTCGACCGGATACTGGAAGGCCAGGAAGATGCCCTTCGCTGCGCGCTCAGCCGGATCGAGCTCCAGGATGCTCTCGCCATTGTAGAGAATGTCGCCGGAGGTGACTTCGTAATCGTCACGGCCGGACAGGATGTAGGAAAGCGTGGACTTGCCGGAACCGTTCGGCCCCATGATGGCAGCCACTTCGCCCGCCTTCACGGTGAGGTTCAGACCACGGATGATCTCGGTGTCCGTATCGGCGATCTTGGCGTGCAGGTCTCTGATTTCAAGCATGTTTCCGTCCTTCCATAAGCGGGGTCAAGGCCCGCCGAATTCTTCTTTCCTCAAAGGCCGCCCTTGGCCGGACCCTTGAGATAGGTTTCCATAATCACGATTGCTTCCGCGATGACCGCATCGGCCAGAAGCTTGAGTTCCCTCAGATGGTTCTCTCCAATATCCATCAACGTTCCATTCGCTGTAGGATAACGGTAACGGGTGGACGCAGAGGAGAGCGGCTCCAGCTCGATGAAGCGCTCCCGCATCGGATGATCCTTCGGCAGAAGATCCGATAGTCCACGAATGCTGTGCATCGGTCCCGCTGCGATACCTTCTACCTCCAGAATGCCGCGAAGTGCCTTCTCCACGGCCTGCTGCAGGAAATAGGCTGATTGCCGCCTGTGTGCCTGCATCAGGTCCGCCGATACTGCGAGCTCCTCGCGCGCAAGCTGAATGAACGACCTGACACGCGCCGCCCTGATCGTCTCCGCGCTGCTCACGGCATCTCCCCGTAAAGAAGCCTGCCATGATCGACAATCTGACGTACGATCGACGTGTTGAGCTCAAGGCTGGCGCGAAAAGTCTCCAGATCGCAGGGAATGACATCCGTTCCGATCCAGCATCCTTTCAGCGGCGCATCGACGCGCTCGTAATCATCGCAGCCAAAACCACCATCTTCCTTCGCCACCACCAGCAGGTCGAAATCGCTATCGGGACGCGCCGTGCCACGGGCGCGGCTGCCGAAAAGCCAGATCATCTGCGGGTCGAGAGCGTCCCTTAGCCGGCACACCAGCTCCCCGAGCGCTTCCGCTTCCGAGCCGTGAGGCCCGAAATTCGGTGCAACCGCCAGGGAAGTCGAGTGCGACCCCATCATCAGCCCACGCTGCCTTCCAGCGAAATATTGATGAGCTTCTGGGCCTCGACGGCGAATTCCATCGGCAGTTCCTGAATGACTTCGCGGACGAAGCCATTCACGATCAGCGCGATGGCCTCCTCTTCCGGGATGCCGCGCTGCATGACGTAGAACTTCTGGTCTTCGGAGATCTTCGAGGTGGTGGCCTCGTGCTCTACCTTGGCCCGCGGGTTCTTCACCTCGATGTAGGGCACGGTATGGGCACCGCAGCGGTCGCCGATCAGGAGCGAGTCGCAATTGGTGAAGTTGCGCGCACCTTCCGCCTTGCGGTGGATCGAGACCTGACCGCGATAGGTGTTGTTGGAGTGGCCGGCCGAAATGCCCTTGGAGATGATGCGGCTCGACGTGTTCTTGCCGAGGTGGATCATCTTGGTGCCGCTGTCGACCTGCTGGTAACCGTTGGAGACGGCAATCGAGTAGAACTCGCCACGGGAGTTGTCGCCACGCAGGATGCAGGACGGATATTTCCAGGTGATGGCCGAGCCGGTTTCCACCTGCGTCCACGAGATCTTGGAATTGTGGCCGCGGCAATCGCCACGCTTGGTGACGAAGTTGTAGATGCCACCCTTGCCTTCCTTGTCGCCCGGATACCAGTTCTGGACGGTGGAATACTTGATTTCGGCGTCATCAAGCGCCACCAGCTCGACCACGGCAGCATGAAGCTGGTTTTCGTCGCGCTGGGGTGCCGTGCAGCCTTCCAGATAGGAGACGTAGGCGCCTTCTTCGGCAATAATCAGGGTCCGCTCGAACTGGCCGGTGTTCTTCTCATTGATGCGGAAATAGGTCGAAAGCTCCATCGGGCAGCGTACGCCCTTGGGAACGAAGACGAAGGAACCGTCGGTGAAGACAGCCGAGTTCAGCGTCGCATAATAATTGTCTGTCGTCGGCACGACCGAACCGAGATACTTCTGCACCAGTTCCGGATGTTCGCGGATGGCCTCGGAAATAGACATGAAGATCACGCCGGCTTTCTTCAGTTCATCCTTGAAGGTGGTGACGACCGACACGGAATCGAAAACCGCATCGACGGCGATCTTCGAG
The DNA here is from genome assembly GCA_945952415.1 of uncultured Rhizobium sp. Lineage (GTDB taxonomy): Bacteria > Pseudomonadota > Alphaproteobacteria > Rhizobiales > Rhizobiaceae > Gellertiella. The sequence goes on from CAMFIF010000008.1 coordinate 15,107, forward strand.
GTCTGCACGCCGGCCAGCACTTCCTGCTCGCGCAGAGGGATGCCGAGCTTCTCGTAAACCTTCAGGAGCTCCGGATCGACCTCGTCCAGCGACTTCGGGCCAGCCGTGCTTTTCGGCGCCGCGTAGTAATGGATGTCGTTGAAGTCGATCTTCGGATAGTCGACGCGGGCCCAGGTGGGCTCTTCCATGGTCAGCCACCGGCGATAGGCGTCAAGGCGCCATTCCAGCATCCATTCCGGTTCCTGCTTCTTCGACGAAATCAGGCGGATGATATCTTCGTTCAGGCCTTTCGGGGCCTTGTCCACTTCGATTTCCGTCTCGAAACCGTATTTGTACTGGTCGACATCGATCTGGCGGACCTGATCGATCGTTTCCTGCACAGCAGCCATTCTCGTTCTCCAATCTCGCCGGGGCCAAGGCCCGGCAGCTTGTCAACGTGACGGTTCATCACCGCCCTCATGTAGTTCTGCAAAAGGGTGTTTTCACCCCCTCTTGTCCAGAGGAAAATTGCATTTCCTCAAATTTATCGGTGCTTATGCAGCACCACTCATCCGCCGCCGTCCGGCGATCCGGCCGAAGGCCGAAATCGCCCGCTCCACATCCTCCGGCGAGGTGGTGGGACCGATAGACAGGCGGATCGCACCAAGCTTCGGATCGAAGCCCATGGCCGAAAGCACATGGCTTTCGCCCACGCGGCCGGAAGAGCAGGCCGAGCCGGCAGAAACCGCGATACCCTCGAGATCGAAGGCAATCTGCCCCGTTTCCGATTTCAGGCCGGGCAGCGAAAAGAAACTCGTATTGGCGAGCCGGGACTGGTCGGCTCCATGGATGATCACATCCGGTGCCGCCTGCCGTAGCCCTTCCTCCAGCCGGTCGCGCAGATGGGCAAGCTGCGCTGCCCGACTGTCAATTTCTCCTGCGGCCTCCTCGGCCGCGGCTCCAAAGCCGACAATGGCGGGAAAATTCTCTGTCCCCGACCGGTGACCCTTCTCCTGCCCACCACCCCGAACCAGGGGTGCCGGCATGAGGGTTTCCCCTTTCACGATCAGCGCCCCAATGCCCTTGGGACCACCGATCTTGTGGGAGGACAGGATGAGAAAATCCGCATCCTTAGCAATGGCAAGATCAAGACGGCCCGCACCCTGAACGGCATCCACGACCGTGAGACCGCCGGCGGCCCCGACGAGAGCCGCAACTTCCGCCACCGGCTGAATGATGCCGGTTTCGTTATTCGCCAGCATCACGGCCACCATGGGAACGCCGCTTGCCGCATCATGGCTCCGTAAAAGATCTGAAAGCGCGTCGAGATCGATGATCCCGGCGGCGCTGACGGGAATCTCGCTCACCTGCGAAGCCGGAAAGCGTCCGCCTTCGCGAATGGCCGGGTGCTCGATGGCCGAGACGTAGAGATGCCCGACCTTCAGGGGCGAGCGACCCATGCGAAAATCCGGCGTCAGAACCAGATTGGCAGCCTCGGTCGCACCACTCGTGAAGATGACATGGGCCTGGTCTCGCCCCGCAAGCGCCGCGACCTGCCGTCGAGCCTTTTCCAGTGCCGCCCGCGCCACCCGGCCTTCCGCATGGACCGAAGACGGATTACCGGAAAAATCGAGCGCCGCGACGAATGCCGCCCGCGCCGCTTGCGAAAGCGGTGCCGTGGCATTCCAATCGAGATATAGGCGTGATGCGCTCATGGGCCCGATTTCTCACCGGCGGCAGCCAGTGGTTCATTTTTCTTGAATTTCCTGTCCTGCTTGCCTTAAGACACGAAAGCACCCAAGTGCAGCCGCACAGACAGTTTTTAATGGTTCTAAACTGGGTTTTAAAAAACATGACATCTGGAGTCAAGTCAGCTCCGGGGTCATGCACGCGGTTTGGACACCGAAAAACGCGACACCGGAGTACCGATGCCTGAAGTCATTTTCAACGGCCCCGCCGGCCGCCTCGAAGGCCGTTACCAGCCTTCGAAGGAAAAGAGCGCCCCGATTGCCATCATCCTGCATCCGCACCCCCAATTTGGCGGGACGATGAACAATCAGATCGTCTATCAGCTCTTCTACCTCTTCCAGAAGCGCGGCTTCACCACACTCCGGTTCAACTTCCGTTCGATCGGCCGCAGCCAGGGCGAATTCGATCATGGTGCCGGCGAGCTTTCCGATGCGGCTTCGGCACTCGACTGGGTGCAGAGCCTGCATCCGGACAGCAAGAGCTGCTGGGTGGCCGGCTATTCCTTCGGCGCCTGGATCGGGATGCAGCTCCTGATGCGCCGTCCGGAAATCGAGGGCTTCATTTCGGTCGCGCCGCAGCCGAACACCTATGATTTCTCCTTCCTCGCTCCCTGCCCGTCCTCCGGTCTCATCATCCATGGCGACCAGGACAAGGTGGCACCGGAAAAAGATGTCAACGGTCTCGTGGAAAAGCTGAAGACCCAAAAGGGCATCCTGATCACGCACAAGACGATCCCGGGTGCAAACCACTTCTTCAGCGGCCAGATCGATGCGCTCACCAATGCCTGCGAAGACTATGTCGACCGCCGTCTCGCCGGCGAGCTGGTGCCTGAACCGGCTGCCAAGCGCATTCGATAATTCAGCCATCACTGATGAAAAACATTGAGACGGGTCCTGTCTTCGGATAGGATCCGTTTTGTTGTTTGTGGGAGCATGCCATGGATCCGCTGATCAAGTCACTCGATGTAGAGCTTCCGCTTGATGATGATGATGTTCTGAACGGCTACACGCCTGCCGAATTGACGGAACTCCTTCGCGAAGGCGAGGAATCGGGCATTTGCGAAAAGTCGTTCGAAGAAATTTTTGATGAGTTGTTTGAGAAGCATTTTGGGAAAGAGGCTTTGATTGAAGCGCGTAAGGCTCGCCGATAGAGCCAGCAGGGATCTTGTACGAGCATTTCAGTACTCGTTGCGCCATTTCGGCCACCAGCAGGCTGTCCGATATGTGGAGGATCTGCGCGCAAGGGTCATGAGCCTTGCAGATAACCCGTTATTGGGGAAACCCTCCGAGAGCCATCCCAACAAACGCCGTCTGGTGCATAAGAAACACATCATCCATTACCGTTTGTCGGAAGAGAGTATCATCATCCTTCGGATTTTGGACGCCAGGCAGAAACCGCTCGACTAAGGCAGGACAAGCACTCCCCCCGTCACCGGCTCCTGGACACCCGTCGTTGCCGGAAAGGTCAGCGGCAGCCCCTTCAGCGAGCGGACGGCAAGATAGGCCCAGGCTTCCGCTTCCATGGAATCTCCGTCGAAGCCCGCCTCTTCGGCGCTGATCACACGGGCGCCCTTCGCGACGGCGAGGCTCTTGAGATCCTGCATGATCACGCTGTTCAGCCGGCCACCTCCACAGATGACGAAGAGCCCGGGGAACGGTTCCAGATGGCCGGCCGAGAGGATGATCGCCCCAGCTGCCACATGGGCAAGCGTGCGCGCACCATCGGCGAGTTCCACCTCTCCAGAAACAGGCGGCGAAAAATCGTTGCGGTCGAGCGAGCGGCGCGTCGGTGCGCGGAAAAAGGCATGGTCGAGATAGCGTCGCGCGAGGCTTTGGATCACGCTGCCCTCGCTCGCAATGCGCCCGCCCTGATCATAGGGGATCCCGGCTTCCGTCTCGACCCACTGGTCGATCAGCGTATTGCCGGGGCCGCTGTCATAGGCCCGGATGGTCCCGTCGGGTGCGATGGCGGTAAGGTTCGAAATGCCGCCGATATTGACAAAACAGACGCCCTCGCCCGCCCCCGCGATCCCGGCCGAAAGTGCTGCATGATAGGCCGGCACCAGAGGCGCGCCCTGCCCGCCCTTTTCCATGTCGCGGGCCCGCATGTCGTAGACGATGGCAATACCCGTTTCGCGCGCCAGCAGCGGCCCGTCGCCGATCTGAACGGTAAGCCCATCGTCCGGCCGGTGCAGTACCGTCTGCCCGTGAAAACCGATGACATCGATATTGGCAGGCGAAAGCCCGTGCGTATCCAGGAATTCCCTAACGGCAGAAACATGCCGCAGGGTCAGTTCCCGCTCGATCTCGGCCAATGCGCCCGGCCGCTCCCGCCGGTCGCGGATGGGTTTCGCCTCTTCGAGTGCACGTTTCAGCCGGGTGCGAAACGCTGCATCATAGCTGATTCCGAGAAAGGGGCCTCGCTCCACCACGCGCTCGCCATCCGTGCGCAGCAGCGCCACATCGATACCGTCCATGGAGGTGCCGCTCATCAGGCCGATGGCAGTCTTGAGATCTGCGCTCATAGGGTCGATCCCCCCAAAGGCCATGAATTTGATGCATGGCGAAAAAAACAATGCTAAAGCCCCGCCAGACGATCTACCGGCTAACAGAGTTTGAGGTCATGACCGAGTTCAAATCCGATTTCCTTCGCACCCTTTCCGAGCGCGGCTACATCCATCAGATTTCCGATGAATCGGGCCTCGATACTCTTCTACAGAAGGAAACCGTGACCGCCTATATCGGCTTTGATCCGACAGCGCCTTCGCTGCATGCGGGCTCGCTGATCCAGATCATGATGCTGCACTGGCTTCAGGAAACCGGTCACCGCGCCATTTCGCTGATGGGCGGCGGCACAGGCATGGTGGGCGATCCCTCCTTCAAGGATGAGGCGCGCCAGCTGATGACGCTGGATACGATCGAGAACAACATCGCCTCGATCAAGAAGGTCTTCTCGAATTACCTGAACTATGGCGACGGTCCGAAGGACGCGCTGATGATCAACAATGCCGATTGGCTGCGGAAGATCAACTATCTGGAATTCCTGCGCGATGTCGGCCGGCATTTCTCGGTCAACCGCATGCTCTCCTTCGACAGCGTCAAGACGCGCCTCGACCGCGAGCAGTCGCTGTCCTTCCTCGAATTCAACTACATGATCCTGCAGGCCTATGACTTCGTCGAGCTGGCAAAGAGCCATGACTGCCGCCTGCAGATGGGCGGTTCCGACCAGTGGGGCAACATCGTCAACGGCATCGATCTCGGTCACCGCATGGGAACGAAGCAGCTTTATGCGCTGACTTCGCCGCTGCTCACCACCTCCTCGGGCGCCAAGATGGGCAAATCCGCCAATGGCGCGGTATGGCTGAATGCCGACATGCTTTCCGCCTATGATTTCTGGCAGTACTGGCGCAACACGGAAGATGCGGACGTCTCCCGCTTCCTGAAGCTCTACACCAAGCTGCCGATGGACGAGATCGCTCGGCTCTCCGCGCTGGGCGGCTCGGAGATCAACGAAGTAAAGAAGATCCTCGCAACCGAGGTGACGGCGATCCTCCATGGCCGCGCCGCCGCCGAACAGGCCGCGGAAACCGCCCGCAAGACCTTCGAGGAAGGCGCCCTTGCCGAAAACCTGCCGTCGATCGAAATTCCCGTTGCGGAACTCGAAGCCGGTATCGGCGTCCTCGCCCTCTTCGTTCGTGCCGGCCTTGCCGAATCGAACGGCGAGGCACGCCGCCACGTAAAGGGCGGCGCTGTCCGGGTGAACGACAAGGCAGTTTCCGATGAACGGCAGAGCGTTGGCAGCGCCGATGTCACCGCCGATGGCGTGATCAAGCTTTCGCTCGGCAAGAAAAAGCACATGCTGGTTCGGCCCGTCTGAGCCAAGTCTGGAACGGACCCGCTGGCGAGTCCCACGCCTTGCTCTCGAGTAGGATCGAGCTCTCTTCCGGCCTGGAAGAGAGCTCTTTTTCGTTGGTTGAGATAGGCCACATGTCCGCGGCAACCCGCAGGCCCGAAGGGCCAAGCAGCTCGCTCACTGGAATTCGAAGACCTGCCGGAAAATGCCGGGAGCGATGATCGAAAGCGGATTGATCGTCAGGTTCGGCTTCTCGAAGGGACCGGTGAGTTTGAAGGTGATGCCGAGCAATCCGCGGTCGCGGCCATTGCCGAGCAGGATGCCGATGACAGGCAATTCGCCGAAAAGACGGTTGAGCCCGTAGGCGGGCATGAATGTGCCCGTCACATCCATCTTGCCTGCCGCATCGCGGATTGTGCCCTGGAAGGTTGCCCCCACCTGCGTTCCCCGAAGAACGCCGTTTTCAATGGCGAGCGTGCCATTGTTGTAGGTGAAGAAGGCAAAGCCGCGCTGGAATTTCTCCGACCGCACGTCGATGTCCTTTTTCACCGCCTTGTTCAGGCTGCGGCCATCCTTGCCCGCGGGCGTGGAGACGATGGTCTGCAAGCGCTCTTCATTGGCCAGCTGGAAATCGCGAATATCCACATTGCCGTTCCAGCTTCCCGCCTTGCCCGGCCGCAGGCGCATGTTGAGCAGCCCTTTCTGCAGCCGGCTGTAAAGGCCGAGGAAGCGGAACGTGGAGCCGGCATCGCCACTGGTCAGCTGCACGAAACGACCGCGGCCGTCCTCCACCATCTGCCCCACCACGGGCTGGCCACCGCCGCTCAGCGCGGAAAGCTGCAGCTTGCCGCTTTCGGGGCTCAGCGGCGCATAGGCGAGGTCCACATTGCGCAGGGTTTCATCGCCAAATCCATAAATCGTATCGACTTTGGCGCGCAGAACCAGGGCCAGCGACTTCTGCCCCCCTGAATCGCTGGTGCCTGCATTGCGGAACCGGTCGATGGCGGCGCGCGCATCGAGCGCCGCACCCGATACCGCCACGTCGAAACCGGAGCGAATAGGCCGAACTGTCAGCGCAAAATTATCGTTGGCAGCGAGTTTCACCCGGTCGAAGCTTGCGACAATCAGCTTGCCGTTCCGCGCCTCGATCTCGCCGGCGACTCCGAACCCGTCGCCCTCGACCGCGAGGTTGCGCACTTCCACCCGATCCTCGGACGGGTGAACCTCGAAACGGGCGCGCGCGGGAATGCCGGCGCCCTTCGTCCAGCCGCTTCCCGGTACCTTGAGCGTTGCGGCGACCAGATCGGCCTCCACCTGCTGCACGCCGTCTTCCTTGAGCGAGACCTTGGCCTTGACCGGGCCGCCGACCACCTGTTCGAGATTGGGAAAGAGCCGCGCAATATCGGCCGTATCGAGCGTGAGGCTCATCAGCCGTTCCCGCCGCGCGCGCTGAGCATCGTCGAACGGCTCGGTGGCATTGAGCTCCATCGGCACACCATCCACCTCGCCCTTCGCCTCCAGCACCGCCTCGGCGGGGGTGACCTCGGCCGTTCCCGTCAGTCCGGTCAGCCGCCGTCCCTGAACGGGCTTCATCACGTCCACATTGGTCAGCGCCATGTCCGCAGTCCAGGTGGGATCCACGTCGTCCTCGGAATTCAGGCCGAACCGCGCCTTTACATGGGCCCGGATATTGCCCGCGAGATCCTCGGGCTTCAGCCCGGTGCGACCGAGAAACTTGATCGGCCGGTAGGTGATCAGCTCCGCCACCGCATCAGCCGCGCCGGAAACGGTCACGTCCGTCTCCGCCATCAGCGGCTCCTGCGAGAAATCGGGAATGGAGAACGTTCCGCCATCGATATTCACCGACCGGTCTGTCGGGAAATAGGAGGTTCCGGATTTGATTTCGGCGTGAAGGCCCGCACCCTTCAGCTGGATATGGCCGGTCGTCCCACGAAGCGGCGGAATATCGCCGGCAATGTTCACCCGCGCATTGGTAACGTCGAAATTGATGTTCAGCTGATCGTCGGAAAGATGCAGCGTGCCATCCGCGTTCCGCTGCCGGTCCGCCGGAACGAAAACCTCTATGGACCCGTTGGAGACGGAACCGGCAAACAAATTGTCCGATACCCACTGGCGGGCATTGGGCGCGATCCAGAAGGGCCAGAGCTGCTTCACCGTCTGCATCTGTGCACTGGGCGTCTGGGCGACGAAGCTGATTTCCGGCTCCTTGCCGCCGAATTTCATCTTCATGGAGCCGATGATCGATCCGAGCCGGGTCGAGGCGGTCATCTGGTCGAAGACCAGTTCCTGGTCGGCCGAGAGATAGTAGCCGGAGGCCTGGGCATCCATGTCGGCGGGGGCGGCACCCGATCCTTCCGTATAGACCTTGCCGCCGCTCACCAGAAAATCGATGCCGAACCCCTTGCCCGCATCGGGCCGGATTCGGTCGAGATCGATGAGACCGCCGGTGAAGGGTAGATTTGTTTCCCCGAACCGCACCGAGGAGGGCAGGAATTCCACGGAATTCTTGTTGAAATCATAGACCGCCTCCACCGTTGCGCCGTCGAGTTTCTGGTCGATGCCGTGAAGGGTGAGCGTGCCTGGATTGACCCGGGCGGAGAGGGTGATCTCCGGGAATATGTCCTGCGTCTTCCGGATCGCCGAAATCTCCGCATAGGCGGTCGCGTCGAGCTTCTCCTCCGTGCGGCCTCGCCAGTCGGGCCCCGGCCCGAAATGCAGGAGCGGCACCTCATGAACGGAGGCCTTCAGCGAGGCGACCTTGCCGAGCCGACGCTCTGCCAGAATGGTGAAGGGCACCGCATCGCCCTTGATATCCAGCGCGCCATCCATCCGCAGCGAACTGTCATCCCGCCGCTCGAGCAGGAAATGCGCCTTGCCCACCGACAGATCCTTGCCGTCGGGGCCGGCGGCCAGAAGCTCCATTCCGCGGATTTCGAGCGCATCGGTGCGCGCCCGATCGATGAAGCCACCGAAGAGATCAAGCTGGGCAAAGCCGTTGTCCACGAGGCCCGGAATCTGGTCCACACGCGCCCGGGTAAGGTCCAGCCCCTCTCCCGTCGAAAACAGCGCCGTATCGAAACGCACATTGTCCGCCTCGATCCGCGTGATGGTCAGCTCGCCCTGAAACAGGCGGAATGGATCGAGAGCCAGGCGTATAGCGCCCGTCTCCGAGACCACCCGGCCCGTATCCTGGTCCTTCATGACCACCTTGCGCGCTTCGATGGCGATCTGCCGGTTATGGGCAAAGCGAATCGCCGTGCTGCCGACGGTGGCAAGATAGCGTGGTCCCACCGCACCGTTGAGCGCCCCTTCGGCCCGCGCCTTCAGCGTCTTGTCCAGCGCACCCGCCTCGATTGCCATGAAGGCGCCGCCGGCGACGAGCGCCAGCAGCATGACGAGTGTCAGCCCGGCTTTGAAAAAGAACAGGAAAACCCGCATGCCGAAAGAGCGCGGACGTCGGGGAGCACCTGCCGCCTTCGCAAGGCGACGCTTGCGCCGCCCCTCCTTTCGGATCTGCCGATCGTTCATCAGGTCTCCCTCAACCGGCCTCTTCCCGGTTGCCTCGTCTGGCCGTCGCCGAGGCGCGCCCTATATTCGAAGATGCTATAACCAGATGGCGCCCAGCCACAATCCAGTCTCTATGCCGATGGAAAGGTTTCCACATGTCAGCCGAGCATTCCCCTCTCGCAGCCGGTTCTCCGGCGCCCGAATTCACCTTGCCACGCGATGGCGGCGATACCGTGTCGCTCTCCCATTTCAGCGGACGCCCCGTTGTCCTCTTCTTTTACCCCAAGGACAATACGCCCGCCTGCACGAATGAGGCCGTCGGCTTCACCGCGCTGGCCGATCAGTTTGCGGCCATCAACGCAGCGGTCATTGGGATTTCCGCGGATAACGTCAAAAGCCACGACAAGTTCATCAAAAAGCACAATCTCGCAGTAATTCTTGCCTCCGACGAGGAGCATCAGGTGCTCGAGGCCTATGGCGTGTGGAAGGAAAAGAGCATGTATGGCAAGACCTACATGGGCATCGAGCGCACCACGGTGCTTGTGGATGGCAATGGAAAGATCGCCCGCATCTGGGAAAAGGTGAAGGTTGATGGCCATGCGGAAGACGTGCTAGCGGCAGCCCGGGCCCTTTGACGGGCGAGGCGCGGGAGAAGCGGCGGCAAAGATGGACGGGACACGGCAATTCAGGACGCTCAGGGAAGGCTGCATCGCCGCCATTCTCTCCGAAGACCTGGACGAAAAGACCGCGCTGGCGCAGGCCGCCGCAACTCGCTGGTTCAACCGCACGCTCTCCCTGCGCTCGCCGCTCGACCCCGCGCTTCCGGAACGGCCCGGCCGCCCGGCGCGCCCGCCGCTTGTTCCACCCCGCGAGATGGAGAAACGCTCCCTGCATACGCTGAAGGGGCGCATCGCCATGTTGCATGCCCTCGCCCATATCGAGCTCAATGCGGTGGATCTCGCCCTCGATATTGTCGCACGCTATGCGACGGAGCCCGTTCCGCACTCCTTCTTCGATGGCTGGATGCAGGTGGCCTTCGAGGAGGCAAAGCATTTCGGCATGGTGCGCGAGAGGCTGAAGGCGCTCGGTGCCGATTATGGCGACCTGCCCGCCCATGACGGTCTCTGGCAGGCCGCCCATTCCACCCGAAACTCCCTGAGTGCGCGCCTGGCCGTCGTGCCGCTGATTCTCGAAGCGCGCGGTCTCGACGTCACGCCCTCGCTGCAGGAAAAAATGGTGGAGACGGGCGATCTCGAAAGCGCCGCCGTTCTGTCCGTCATCTATAACGACGAGAAGGGCCATGTGGCCATCGGGGCGAAGTGGTTCCGGTTCCTCTGCGCGCGGGAGCGGAAAGACCCGGCGGAGACCTTCCGCCAGCTGGTGCGGGCAAATTTCCGCGGTCCGCTCAAGCCTCCCTTTAACGATCTTGCCCGCGCCGAAGCGGGCCTGACACCCTCCTTCTACCGGTCGCTTCCTTCGATAAGCAACGCTTGAAAAGCCTTCATTTTCAGGGCCCGGAGCGGGTTTGTCGCGGCCGCTGAAAGAAATTATTAACCTTAATCGTTTCTACTAATCCCCATTGGCGGACCGCCCGCCTCCGAGGGAGCCAGACCGTGAGCCACAGCCAGGAAAGCCGCGTATTCGGCAAGCGCAGACCGGATCACTTCCTGATTCTCGCCAGCGGCGAAAAGATCCGTCACGTGCGCATTCGCCCCTGGATGACCGGCCTTGCCATGACGGCGCTCTCGGTTTTCAGCATCGGCTATCTGGCAGCCACCGCCTATCTGGTGCTGCGCGACGACCTGATCGGCGCGACCATGGCGCGCCAGGCCCGCATGCAGTTCGAATATGAGGACAGGATTGCGGCCCTGCGCGCGCAGGTGGACCGCGTGACCTCCCGCCAGATGCTCGACCAGCAGGTGGTGGAAGACAAGGTGGAAAAGCTGCTGGAGCAGCAGAACGCGCTTGCCTCCCGCCACGGCAAGATGGGCAACCTGCTCGAACGCGCCGAAGCCTCCGGGCTGACCGGCGGCCCGGAACTCGCCGTCGCCCCGCAGCAGACCGCATCGATCGCCGGCGATGGCCTGAAGGCCATCGATGCGCTGATGGGCAAGGCCCCGGATACCACTGGCGTCTCTGCGCTCGGCTATCAGGCCAGCGAGGCCGATGGCCACGAAAGCACGGGTGACCGCGCCGACCGCCTCTTCTCGCGGATGACGCTGTCCTTGAAATCGCTCGAAGAGGAGCAGAAGGACCGGGTGAAGACCCTGACCGCCGGTGCCAAGGAAACCGCAGACCAGATCGAATCGATCATGGAGCGCACCGGCGTGCCCATCGAGGCAGACAAATCCGCACCGGCCGCCTCCAGTACCGATGCCGAGGGCGGACCTTTCGTCGATCCGATCAACGAGGACAATTTCGATCTTTCGCTCGCCCGGCTGGATTCGGCACTGAACCGTCTGGAATCGGTGCGCGCCACCGCCTTGCGTCTGCCCTTCACCAATCCTGCGCCGGGACGGGACATCACCAGCACATTCGGCAATCGCACCGATCCTTTCCTCGGCAAGCTCGCCATGCATACGGGAGTCGATTTCCGCTTCGAGACCGGCGAGCCGATCCGCAGCACCGGCGCCGGCAAGGTCATTGCCGCCGGCACCCTGGGCGGCTACGGCAACATGGTGGAAATCGACCATGGAAACGGGATCACCACCCGTTACGGTCACCTCTCGAAGATCCTCGTTTCGGTCGGCGACGAGGTGGAGAACGGTTCCGTGATTGGCCGGGCCGGCAGCACCGGTCGCTCCACCGGCCCCCATCTTCATTACGAAGTGCGCTATCTGGGCGAGGCTGAAAACCCCATGCGCTTCATCAATGCTGCCACCAAGCTCAAGTCCTATCTGCGCTAGGAACACGGGCGGCGAGGCCCGCGCACCGTTGCATTTTGAACGCGCCCACCATAATTCGGCCAGAAATTTACTGTTCAGACAAACTTAGCCCCGTGTTGCAGCGTGAAAAGCCTGCATTTCCTTGACTTTGGGCCCCAATCGGACTATTCCGCCCTGCGTCCGCCGACTATGCGGACAGATTCAACACGTGGTTTCCCTTAAACCAGAACGGATTCATTTTCCCTTTGACCACTTTTGCTGACCTTGGCCTGAGCCCGAAAGTCCTCTCCGCAGTGACCGATGCGGGTTACACCATCCCCACCCCGATCCAGGCGGGTGCGATTCCGCCGGCCCTGCAGCGCCGCGACATCTGCGGCATCGCGCAGACGGGAACGGGCAAGACGGCATCCTTCGTTCTGCCCATGCTGACGCTCCTGGAAAAGGGACGCGCCCGGGCCCGCATGCCCCGCACGCTGATCCTCGAGCCGACCCGCGAACTGGCGGCCCAGGTGGCGGAAAATTTCGAGAAATACGGCAAGAACCACAAGCTCAACATCGCCCTCCTGATCGGCGGCGTTTCCTTCGACGAGCAGGACCGCAAGCTGGAGCGGGGCGCCGACGTGCTGATCTGCACCCCCGGCCGCCTGCTTGACCATTGCGAGCGCGGCAAGCTGCTGATGACTGGCGTCGAGATCCTCGTCATCGACGAAGCCGACCGCATGCTGGACATGGGCTTCATCCCCGATATCGAGCGCATTGCCAAGCTCATCCCCTTCACCCGCCAGACGCTCTTCTTCTCGGCCACCATGCCGCCGGAGATCCAGAAGCTGGCGGATCGCTTCCTGCAGAACCCGGAGCGGATCGAGGTGGCCAAGCCCTCCTCCACCGCCAAGACCGTGACGCAGAAGCTCATTGCCTGCCATAACAAGGACTATGAGAAGCGGGCCGCCCTTCGCGATATCATTCGCGCCCAGGACGACCTGAAGAACGCAATCATCTTCTGCAACCGCAAGAAGGATGTGGCCGATCTCTTCCGCTCGCTCGACCGCCACGGCTTCTCCGTCGGCGCGCTCCATGGAGACATGGACCAGCGCTCGCGCACGACGATGCTGCAGAACTTCAAGGACAACAACATCACGCTGCTCGTCGCCTCCGACGTCGCGGCCCGTGGCCTCGACATTCCCGATGTCAGCCATGTCTTCAACTTCGACGTACCGATCCATGCCGAAGATTATGTGCACCGCATTGGCCGTACCGGCCGCGCGGGCCGTTCGGGTGCTGCCTTCACGCTCGTGACCAAGGCCGACCTGAAATATGCGGATGCGATCGAAAAGCTGATCGGCCAGAAGATCGAATGGCTGAATGGCGACCTCTCATCCCTTCCTGCCCCGATTGAATCCGTCGATAAGCCGCGCAAGGGCAAGGAAAGCCGCGACGGCAAGCGCCGTGGCGACCGGAAGAACCGTCCCGAAAAGCAGGTTGAGGAAGACATGATCGAAGCCGTCGAAACCGTGAGCGAAGCCCGCGTCGAGCGTCAGCCGGAGGTGCGCCAGCCGCAGCCCGCGCCGCAGCGCAACGCACGGCCGAGCCCCGCCAATGACGACGGTCGCCGCGAGCGCCGCAACCGTCATCGCGATCACGACGATGGCCCGACGCCCGTTGGCTTCGGCGACGACATTCCCGCCTTCATGCTGATCGCCGGCCTCGCGGCCAAGGGCTGACAGGTCGTGGCCGCGGAAAATGCCCCTTCCATGAGCCCCGGTTTTCCGGGGCTTTCCTTTCCGGGCGTCGGCGCCGGCCTTGCCGTCGTGCGCGGGGGCAAGCTTCTCCTCTACAAAAGAGTGAAGGCGCCGGAAGCGGACAGCTGGAACATTCTCGGCGGCAAGGTGGACCATATGGAAACCGCTGCCGATGCGGCCCGGCGCGAGGCGGAAGAGGAAAGCGCGCTGTCGATCGGCAGCGTGGAATTCCTCTGCCTCTCCGAGCAGATCATCGCCGAAGACCGCCAGCACTGGCTCTCGCTGATCTATGTCACCACGGATTTCGCCGGCGAGCCCTCGATGCCCGAGCCGGACAAGTTCCATGCCTTTGGCTGGTTCGGCCCGGATGAGTTACCGCAGCCGCTCTCCCGATTCGCCGCCGATGCGGTGAAGGCGCTGAGCGCCGGGGATTACTTCGCCCGAAGCGCCGCCTCGTAGGCGCGCCGCACCCAGACCGCCATCCGGTCGGGATCATCGAGCGCCTCCTCCGGCAACGACCAGTAGGGCATGTGGGAGTCCTTGCCCGACTTGCTCTTGTAGCCCCATTGCACCGAACCCGCCTCGGTAAAAAGCGGTGCCGTTTCCGCATCCGCCTTCAGAAGAAGGTCGCCCTTGTAGACGACCGCCAGGATGCGTCCGTCGCAATAGACGCCCTTCCCGCCGAACATCCGCCGTATGGTCACCGGTCCCAGCGACTGGAAAATTTCTTCGATATGCGCATCATCCATCAGCCTATCCCTTCAAGATGCCGCCCGCCTCGCGAACGGCTTCCGGCGTGTCCACATCCAGATGGGCCGCCGCTCCGATTTCCACGTCGAGCACCGGCAGGCCCGCGGTCTCGATAATGGTGCGCGCGCCGACATCCCCTTCAAGCCGCCGCAGCGCCGGGTAAAGCACGCGAGGCAGGATCACCGGATTGCCGCGCTTGCCGGAGGAGACGGCCCGCACCACCGCCCGGCCGCCCTCGGCCCGGAAGGCCGCAATCAGCTTTCCTACATCCTCGGTCGTGACGCCGGGCATGTCCGCCAGCATGACAAGCACGCCATCCGCCTCCGCGACGGCAGGAAGATCGAGGCCTGATGCAAGCGAGCTTGCCATGCCGCTCGCATAATCGGGATTGTGGACGAACACCGCATCGACCCCGGCAAGCGCGGCGCGGATCTCCTCTGCACGATAGCCAGTCACCACCGCGAGACAGTCTACATCGGCCTTCCCGACTACCTCTGCCGAGCGACGGACAAGCGGCACGCCGCCAAATTCCGCCAGCAGCTTGTGGCCGCCCTCCCCCATGCGGCTGGCGCGCCCGGCGGCAAGCACCAGCCCCGCTACGCGCACCGCAGAAACCTGCGGCTCAACCGCCTCGCGCGGGCTCGGGCGAAGCGGAATTTCCTTGAGTAGACCGCCAACACCCCAGCCCGTCAGATCCAGGGGTTGCGGCATCTGGCCCGCGAGGATCCGGTTCAGCACCCAGTCGAAGCCGTTTTCGGCCGGGCTTCGCGCGCAGCCCGGCGCGCCGATGACGGGGACGCCGGACACCGTTCCCAGCACCAGCAGATTGCCGGGGTCGACAGGAAGACCCGCATGGATGACCGCGCCGCCGGCCTCCCGGATGGCCGCGGGAATGACGTCGTCGAAATCGGTCAGCGCCGACGCCCCGAAAATCACGATGAGCCTGTCAGGGACCGCGGATTGCAGCGCGGTGCGGATCGCCTCGGCCACCGCACCCGCACGGTGCTCTACTCGCATTTCCCGCTCGATATGGCTTCCCGAAGGCTGGAGGCGCCGGGCAAGCACCCGCGCAGTCTTGTCCATCACCGATGGCTTCAGACTGGGGAGCATCGTGCAGATCAGCGTCACCGCATGGGCACGAAAGGGGTGAACCTCAAAGGGTACGGTCCCGGACAACAGCGCCTCCGCCGCCTCCACGGCCGATTCGGAAACGGCGAGCGGAATGATCTTTACGGTTCCGATCATCTCGCCGTCCATCACTGGCACATGGGTGTCGAGGCAGGCAAAAGTGAGTGCCGGATCGATCCGGTTCAGCCGGTTCACCACCGCCCGGTCGGCGGTGAAAAGGCCGTTTGCCGTCGCATGCACATTGACGCGACCCGTGGACGCTTCGGTCACCCGGTGGTGACGGCCGGAAAATCGGTCTGCGATGCGGGCGGCGGCCGCATCTTCGCCGAGGTCCCCCGCCTCCAGACGCACCGCGATCACTTCCTCACGCCCGCGCGCCTTCAGGAGCGCGACATCCTCCTCCGAGAGGGCATAGCCCTTGGGAAAAGAATAGCCCTCGCCCTTCACCGCATGGGCCAGCACCAGCCCCGCGCCATCCGTCAGTGGAAACGAACCGAACCTCATGAAGCGTCACCGGCGGGTGACGCAATCGCACGCTTCCGATAGGCGGAAATGATATCGGCAAGCACCGCCACCGCAATCTCGCCGGGGCTTGCTGCACCGATATCGAGCCCGATAGGGGCCGATATCCGGTCGATCTCCGACTGGCTGTGGCCAAAGGCCAGCAGGCGCTCCACCCGCCTCGCATGGGTCTTGCGGCTTCCCAGCGCCCCCACGTAGAAGCAGCCGGCCTTAAGCGCCTGCGACAGCGGGTAATCGTCTATCTTCGGGTCGTGGGTGACGGCCGCGAGCGCTGTATGGGCATCGAGCGGAAAAGTCTTCAGCACGTCTTCTGGCCAGTCGGGCCTGAGATCGACGCCTTCGAATCGGTCTTCGGTCGCAAAGGCCGTCCGCGGATCGATGATGGTCAGATCGTAGCCGGCTAATCTTGCCATGGGCGCCAGTGCCTGGCTGATATGGACAGCCCCGATGACGACGATGCGGGGCGGCGGCAGATAGACATTGAGAAACAACGCTCCGCCTGCTACCTCCACCATGGAAGGCTTGCCGCTTCGAAAGGCGCGGGCCAGCACTTCACCGGGAACGTCCTCCGCCTGCTCACCCTCGCGGATAAGGCGCACCGTCTCGCCGCGCTCGTCCGAAAGCGTTGCAATGGCCTGCCGGTTGACGCGAGCACGGTTCAGGGCATGGAGGAGATCGCGCCTCATTCGCCGATCCTTTCGAGCTGGACCCGGATGCGCCCGCCGCAGGAAAGCCCGACGCGCCAGGCGGTTTCGTCGGCAACGCCGAATTCCAGGAGCCGCGGCTGACCGGAGGCGATGACTTCCGAGGCTTCTTCGATGACCGCCCCTTCCACGCAACCGCCCGATACGGAGCCGAAGAAATTCCCTTCTGAATCGATGACCAGATGGCTGCCCACGGGCCGCGGCGCCGAGCCCCAGGTTTCCACGACGGTGGCGAGCGCCACGGCTCGGCCTTCCGCCAGCCAGACTTCGGCGGCAATCAGCGGATCCTGCATGTCTTCAACCCTCCCCATGGTCGTTCCTCCGGTTTTTATCGTTCGCCCCCGCGAAAGCGGCTCAGCTCGCCAGCATCGTCCGCTGAGGGGCTGCCCGCCCCTGCCGAAAGCGCTGCCACCAGTGCCTCCAGCGAATCGAGATTATGCACGGCGCGAAAGGCATCCACATGGGGCAGCATGGCCTTCACGCCACGCGCCCGCGCCTCGAACCCATCGAAGCGCAGCAGCGGATTGAGCCAGATCAGCCGCCGGCAGGAGCGGTGCAGCCGGTCCATCTCCTGCGCCAGCACCTCTACCCCCTCGCGCTCCAGCCCATCGGTGAGAAGCAGCACCACAGCGCCCTGCCCCAGCACGCGCCGCCCCCAGAGCCGGTTGAATTCCTTGAGCGTCTCGCCGATCCGGGTGCCCCCGGACCAGTCCGAAACCATCGACGCGCAGGCATCGACCGCAAGGTCGGGGTCGCGATTGGCAATCTGCCGGGACACATTGGTCAGCCGCGTGCCGAAGAGAAAGACATGCACCCGCTTGCGGCGCGAGGCCAGGAGATGCAGGAAATGCAGGAAGACCCGGCTATACTGGCTCATGGAGCCGGAAATATCCGCGAGCACAACCAGCGGCGGCTGCATCTCCCGCGGCTTGCGGAAGCGGGGCAGCATCAGATCGCCGCCGGTGCGCAAGCTTGCCCTCAGCGTGGCGCGGGCATCGAGCCGGCCTTGTGAGGCGCTGCGATAACGCCGCGTCTTCACCCGGTCATCCGGCAGAACCAGCCGCTCCAAAGCCTTGCGCGCCGCCGCCAGCTCCGCCGCCGTCATCTGGGCAAAGTCCATCTTGCGGAGCACCTCGTTTCCGGAGGCGGTGAAGCGGCTGTCTGTCAGCACCTCGGGCGGCGCATCGGCAGCGGGCTCCCCCTCCTTGCGCCCCTTGAAGGCATCGCTCACCCGCGCTGCGCCGGCGCGCTGCTTTTCCGGTTCCTTGCGGGCTCCGGCGGGCAGCATCATCGCCATCATCTGCGAAAGATAGTCCCTCGCCCGCCAGAAGAGCTGGAAGGCCTCCTCGAAGACCTGCTGGTCTTCCCGCCGCTTGACGAAAACCGCCGATAGCGCGGCACGGAATTCCTCCCGCGAGCCGACGCCCATTGCAACGACCGCTTCTATCGCCTCGGTGACCGAGGCGGGACCCACCTTCAGGCCCGCCTTTCTGAGCGCACGGGCGAAATAGACGATATTGTCGGCAAAGCTCCCGTCCCCCTCGGAAAGGGCAGGCAGTACGAGCCCCTGCTGCTCCTGATCGTCTCTCGGCGGCGCCTGCAAGTCACGCCTCCGCCGCAAGGGCTGCGCGCACGTCCGAAAGAAGCTTCGCCCCCTCGCTGCCCGCAATGCGCGCTATGTCGTCCTGATACTTGAGCAGCGTGCCGATCGTGTCCGATACGGTTTCCGGGTCAAGCGCCACGCGGTCGAGCTCTGTCAGGGCAGTAGCCCAGTCGATGGTTTCGGCAACGCCCGGATTCTTGAAAAGGTCGAGCTTGCGCAGCCCCTGCACATAGGCAACGATCTCCCGGGAAAGACGCACGCGGCAGCCGGGCACCTTGCGGCGCACGATCTCCAGCTCCACCGCCGCCGCCGGATAATCCACCCAGTGATAAAGACAGCGCCGCTTCAGCGCGTCATGCACTTCGCGGGTGCGGTTGGTGGTGATGATGACGATTGGTGGTGCATCGGCGCGGATCGTGCCCAGTTCCGGAATGGTCACCTGAAAATCCGAAAGCACCTCCAGCAGGTAGGCCTCGAAGGCCTCGTCCGCCCGGTCGAGTTCGTCGATCAGGAAGACGGGCGGCCCCTTGCCGAGGCTCGGCGACAGCGCCTGCAGGACAGGACGGCGGATAAGGTGGCGCTCGGAAAAGAGGCCGGCTTCCAGCCGCTCCCGGTCGGTCTCCCCCGATGCTTCCGAAAGGCGGATGTCGAGCATCTGGGCCGGATAGTTCCACTCGTAAACCGCAGTGGACACGTCGAGGCCCTCATAGCATTGCAGCCGGATGAGATCCCGCCCGAGCGCCCTCGAAAGCACCTTGGCGATTTCCGTCTTGCCGACGCCTGCCTCGCCTTCGAGAAAAAGCGGCCGTTTCATCCTGAGCGCAAGGAAAACGACGGTTGCCAGCGCCCGCCCCGCCACATAGCCTTCGCCCTCCAGAAGGGCGACGGTTTGCTCGATGGTTTCGGGCAAGGGGGAAGCGAAATCCGCGGGCATGTCTCCTCCGTCAAGAGCGCCTGACCGCTCTTCAGCAGGAGCTTATAGCGACCGATAGCCCCGGTCCAGATAGATCAGGGCCGCGTCCCGGGTTCCGAAGTGGACACCCAGGACCTCGCCGAAAAGCACCGTATGGGTGGCGGTGATCTTCTGGTCCACCACCCGGCAATCGAAGGACACATTGGCCGTTTCGAGAACCGGCGCACCGGTGACGAGGGTTTTCCACTGGCCAAGCTGAAAACGTTCTTCCGCCGAAAGGGCATTGCGGCCGGCAAAGGCATCTGCAAGCGATTGCATCCCGGCGCCCAGGCTGTTCAGCGCGAAGATGCCGCTGTCGAAAAAGATCTGGTTGTTGGCATTGCCATTGTTCAGGCAGGCGAGAACCATGGGCGGATTGTCGGAGACCGAGCAGGCCGCGGTTATCGTCACGCCGCGGCGCACGCCATTCAATGCCGTCGTCACGATCTGCACATGCCCGGCATACTGGGCCATGGCATCGCGATAAACCTGTGCATCGACCTTCTGCTTGTCCAACACCCCTGCCTCCGATGATTGTGCCGTCCTGCCTTACAGCCGGTCGCTACGGGCAGTCACCCGCCCAGCGCCCAATATGGAATTGAGATATTACATTTTCCACAATGGTCTGAATTGCTGGCGGCACGCCGCCGCGCCGCGCGCTTTTCCTTTGACGGAATGGGCGGTGAGGTTAATAGGTAGACAAAGTCGAAAACCCGGAGAAACCGCATTTTGATGGTTCGAGCGCGACATGGCTTCGCCGCACTCCTGTTGCTGGCCCTGACGGGTCCGGCATGGGCCGAGAATGCCGTCATCGGCGTGGTTGCCCCGACCAAGGGGCCCTATGCGCTCCTCGGCGGCCAGGTTTCCACCGGCGCCGCCGAGCGCGCGGCAGCGAGCGGCAACCGGATTGTTCCGGTCGAGGACGGATGCGAAGCCGCCGACGGAACCCGCATCGCGACCGAACTGATTGCCGCCGGCGCCCAGGTGGCGATCGGCTTTCTCTGCACGGAATCGCTGGAAGCGGCCCTGCCCGCTCTCAAGGAAGCCGGAATTCCCGCGATCACCGTTGGCGTCCGCTCCGATATCCTGATGGAAGATGCCCTGAAGAACGCCTGGCCGCTCTATCGCCTCGGCCCCTCGCAGAATGCCGAAGTGGAGCGGCTCGCGGCGGAGATCGGCACCACATGGAGCGCCGAACCCTTCGCCCTCGTGGATGACGGGGCGGTGGGCAACCATGACCTCGTGGAAGCGCTGCGGGCAAAGCTTGAGGAAAATGGCGTGAAGCCCGTTCTGGTCGAAACGCTACGGCCCGGACAGGACCAGCAGCTGACGCTTGTCCGCCATCTTTCCTCCGCAGGCGTGCTCCGGGTCTTCGTGGCCGCAGACCGGGACGATATTGCCGTGCTGCTCCGCGACTTGACGGGAGAGGCGGTGCCTGTCTCGGTGCTCGCGGGCGCTTCTATAGACACCACGCCCGGCACAGTTGCGCTGCCGGCGGGTCTCGATGCGCTGGTTGCGCGGGATGCCGCTGCCCAGCCCGAGAATGTCGAATTCGTGAAGGCGCTCCGCGAAAAGGGCGTGGAACCCGAGGGCTATGTGCTGCCCGGCGCGGCCGCCGCCGATGTGGCGGATCAGGCGCTGAAGGCGGCGACGGCGGAAGGAAAGCCCGTGGCGGTGGCGCTGGAGGGTCGGGCCTTCAACACCGCGCTCGGTCCCATCCGCTTCACCGACAGGCATGAGCTTACGGAAAATCCCTATGACATTCGCCGCTGGGATGGAAAAACCTTCATACCGCAGCCCGCAAATTGAAGAACGAGAGTGGCAGCCCCGGTTGCCGCTCGCGTCATGCCGATGTTAAGAGGCCACCGAAACGACGCTTTTGCCCGGAGATCCCATGTCCCTGCCCCTTCGCATTGCCCCCTCGATCCTCGCCGCCAATTTCGCCAAGCTCGGCCAGGAAGTGGCGGATGTGACCGCCGCCGGCGCAGACTGGATCCATCTCGATGTCATGGACGGTCATTTCGTGCCAAACATTTCCTACGGGCCCGACGTGATCAAGGCGCTACGACCCCATACGGATGCCATTTTCGACTGCCACCTGATGATCGCGCCCGCCGATCCCTATCTCGAAGCCTTTGCCAAGGCCGGTTGCGACATCATCACCGTGCATGCAGAGGCTGGCCCGCACCTTCACCGGTCACTGCAGTCGATCCGCGCCATGGGTCGCAAGGCCGGCGTTTCCCTCAACCCCGCCACGCCCCTCTCCGTGCTTGAACATGTTATCGGCGATATCGATCTGCTGCTGATCATGAGCGTCAATCCCGGTTTTGGCGGCCAGAAATATATCCCGGCCATGACAGACAAGATCCGCGCCGCCCGCGCCCTCATCGGCGACCGGCCGATCGAGCTTGAGGTGGATGGCGGCATAACGCCGGAAACGGCACCGCTCGCCGTGAATGCCGGCGCCAATGCGCTCGTTGCGGGCTCCGCCATCTTCAAGGGCGATGGGGTCGAGGATTACCGCAAGACCATATCGCTTCTCCGGCAGTCGGTCGGGGCCTGAAGTTTGGCCGGGGACGGGCCGGCACCGGCCGGCAACCCTCCGGCGCCCGCAAAGGAAAAGAACTCGGCCTTCGGCCGGCTTATCCTGCTCGGCGCGCCCGCCTGGGGCCTTGCCATGGTTGCGAGCCTGCTTGTCTGGCAATGGCATTCCAATCGCCTGCTGAGCGCGCATCTTCCTGGCCTCTGCGCCTATTTCTTTGCGGGCGGCCTTTTCGGCTGGGTCATCAGCCTTCCGATTGCCCGCGCCATCAGCCGCGGGCGGCGGCAGGAAAACCGCCTTGCCGCCTGTTTCCTCGGCCTGACGCTCGCAACGATCGGCGCGACTGCCCTGATGATCGCGATTGAATATCGTGCCTTCTATGCTCGCTGGCACGATCCCTTCCTCACTATCACCTGGTGCATTCAGCTGGTTTCGACGCTGCTCGGCTCTGCCTACCAGTTCGTGGTGCTGGGGGTGCCCAACTATCTGCCCATCGCGCTGCCCGCCGCCCTGATCGTCAGCTTCGCACTTGCGAAACGGATGCGTTGAGATCGGCGCTGCCATTTGCTAAAGCCACGCCAACACCGACGCTCCCAAGGAAGGCTCTCCCGATGATCCCCCGCTATTCCCGGCCCGAAATGGTTTCCATCTGGTCTCCGGAAACCAAGTTCCGCATCTGGTTCGAAATCGAGGCCCATGCCTGCGATGCGCTGGCGAAGCTGGGAGTCATTCCCGCTGAAGCCGCCCGCACCATCTGGGAAAAGGGAGGCGCTGCCACCTTCGATGTCGCGCGCATCGATGAAATCGAGGCCGTCACCAAGCATGACGTGATCGCCTTCCTCACCCATCTGGCCGAAATCGTCGGCCCGGATGCCCGCTTCGTGCATCAGGGCATGACATCCTCGGACGTCCTCGACACCTGCTTCAACGTGCAGCTGGTGCGCGCCACCGATCTGCTTCTCGCCGATCTCGATCGCCTGCTGGCCGCACTCAAGCGCCGCGCCTTCGAGCACAAGGACACGGTGACCATCGGCCGTTCCCACGGCATCCATGCCGAGCCCACCACTTTCGGGGTCAAGCTGGCGCTTGCCTATGCGGAATTCGAGCGCTGCCGGATCCGTCTTCTCGCCGCCCGCGAGGAAGTGGCGACCTGTGCGATCTCGGGCGCGGTCGGCACCTTTGCCAATATCGATCCACGCGTCGAGGAACATGTTGCGGAAGCCATGGGGCTCAAGGCCGAGCCGGTGTCCACCCAGGTCATCCCGCGCGACCGCCACGCCATGTACTTCGCCACGCTCGGCGTGATCGCCTCGTCCATCGAGCGGCTTGCCACCGAAATCCGCCACCTGCAGCGCACCGAAGTGCTGGAAGCCGAGGAATATTTCTCACCCGGCCAGAAGGGCTCTTCGGCCATGCCCCACAAGCGTAACCCTGTGCTGACTGAAAACCTCACCGGCCTTGCCCGCATGGTGCGCTCCTATGCGATGCCGGCCATGGAGAACGTGGCCCTCTGGCACGAACGGGATATTTCCCACTCCTCCGTCGAGCGCATGATCGGCCCGGATGCCACGGTAACGCTCGATTTCGCCCTCGCCCGGCTGACGGGCGTGATCGACAAGCTGCTTGTCTATCCCGAAAACATGATGAAGAACCTCAACAAGTTCCGGGGTCTCGTCCATTCCCAGCGCGTGCTGCTGGCGCTCACGCAGGCGGGCCTCTCCCGCGAGGACAGCTACCGCCTCGTTCAGCACAACGCCATGAAGGTCTGGGAAGAAGGCAAGGACTTCCTTGAGGAACTGCTCGCCGACAGCGAAGTGCGGGCCGCCCTTTCGGAAGCGGAGATCCGCGAAAAATTCGATCTCGGCTACCACACCAAGCATGTGGACACGATCTTTACCCGGGTGTTCGGCACGGCAACCGCCTGACGCCAAGGCCCGCCCGCTTATGCACAGCTGCCCCGCAAATTGCGGGGCTTTCTACAGATTATGTTTATAATTCACAGGCAATATTCGCCCTATAGGCTTGGCCACTCGGAACCATGGTCATCCTGACGGGACAAGAGATGCACAAGAACGGTATTCGGCATTATGCGCCGGTTCCCGGCGCCACGGCTTTTGGAAAACTGAAGCAGCGCACCCAAGAGGTACGGGAGCCGCGGGAAGTCTGCGCTTTCCCGGTCAAGCTCGAAGCCGATGGCTTCTCCGGCGAGGCCGAGATCGTCAACATGTCGCGCTCCGGCATGGCGATACGCATCCTCGGGAAGCTACCCCACCTGCCCGGCCACCGCATCACCGTGTCCGGCTCCGGCGTCGGCGTGCTGAACGGCACGGCCCGCTGGCAGCGCGGCCACGAAGTGGGCGTGCAGTTCGACAGCCTCACCAACACCAAGGCGCGCCTCAAGGCCTATTTCGGTTTCCTGAAACGCAAGGGGTAAGCCACCGCCGGGCCAGGGTCTTGACGACAGGGCCCGGCGCACGCACATAGGCGCCATGAAAGCTTCCGACGCAGAAATCCTCATCATTCCCGGCTATACCAATTCCGGCGAGAACCACTGGCAGACCCGCTGGCAGTCCAAATTGAAGACCGCCCGGCGGGTGGAGCAGGCCGAGTGGTCAAAGCCCGTGCGCGAGGATTGGGTGCGCCGCGTCGCCGATGAGGTGAACGCCGCCGAAAAGCCCGTGATTCTGGTGGCCCATTCCCTGGGCGTTCCAACCGCCATCCATGCCATTCCGGAGTTCCGCAAGAAGGTTGCCGGCGCCTTTCTGGTCGCGCCGCCTGAGGTTACCAATCCCGCGATTCGGCCGAAACACCTGATGACCTTCGGGCCCTATCCGGAAGATCCGCTCCCCTTCCCCTCCATCACCATAGCCAGCCGGAACGACCCCTTCGGCAGCTTCGAACATGCGGAAAACATCGCCGTCGCCTGGGGCTCTTTCCTCATCGATGCGGGCCAGTCAGGCCATATCAATGCGGAATCCGGGCACGGACCCTGGCCCGAGGGCACGATGGTGTTTACCCAATTCCTGTCCCGCCTCTAGAACAAATTGCTACATTCCACTTAAGTTGTGCGACAGGGCTGGAAAAATCTGTTACGATTTAATACGAAATTAATGCGCCGGTAGGATAGTGCAGTCTATCGATTGGATGGATAGTTAAATTGTCATCTAAACCGCTCTTTTTCAGTACGAATCAAGCGGATCCGCCGCATGAGCAGGCGGAAGACAAGTGGCGTGACTACGCCTTCGAATACTGCCTTATCGTGATCGGTCCGGATACGCGGGTGCTCTCGACGCAATCGAGCGAGAACTGGCCGCTTTCCTTCGATGCCAGAGCGGTTATCGGGCACGCTCTTACCGAACTCATTCATCCCCATGACCAGCCGGTGCTGTTGCGCATGATCGCCGAAAGCGCGCGCATGCCGGGCACCCCTCTTCACGCGCAACTCCGCTTTGGCACGCGCGATGCCCATCACTGGGTGCTCGTCATCCTCGGCGGCAAGACCGTCCCGGGGGCGGAGGGCCTTGAAGTGCAGCTGGTGCCAACCCGCAATCCCGGCCATCTCCTCGATGATCTGGTGGAGCGCGAGAGCCGCTGGAACTACGCCCTCGTCGGCTCCGAACTTGGCGTCTGGGACCACAATTTCCGCACCGGGACCTATTTCTACTCCGACGTCTGGAAAGCCATGCGCGGCATTCCGACGGAAGAGGAGGTCAATCCCGATTTCGATCACTGGATCCGCAACATCCATCCGGACGACCAGGCCCGGGTGATCGAAGCCGTGGCAGGCCAGAATGCCGGCGACGAGCGCTATCAGGTGTTCGAATATCGCGAGCGCCACCGCGACGGCCACTATATCTGGATCGAGTGCCGCGGCTCGGTGGTGGAATGGGATCCTGAAGGAACGCCGATGCGGGTCGTCGGCACCGATACGGACATAACCCGGCGCAAGGAAGACGAGGCGCGGCTGGAAAAACTTTCCCAGCGCCTCGAAATGGCGCTGGACGTCTCGCAGATCGGCGTCTTCGAAGCCGATCTCGATACGGGCATGGCCGACTGGGACGACAATGTTCTGAAGATCTTCGGCCTCGAAGGCACGGAACATCTGAAGCCCTTCAACGTCTGAGAAAGCATGATCCTCCCCGAGGATCGCGACAGTGCCATCAACAAGGCCGATTCCGGCGCAAGCCTGAAAAAGCCCTTCCGCAACGAATATCGCATCCGCCGGCCCGATGGCACGGTGCGCTATATCAGAGCACGCGCGGCCCCTTTCCGTACCTCCACCGGCCAGAACCGGATGATCGGCGCGAACTGGGATGTCACCGAGGATGTGCTTTTGCGCCAGGAGCTGGCGGCGGCGAAGGACCTTGCCGAAACCCGCAACCGCGAGCTCGAGGAGGTCCATGCCCGCATTCGCCACAATGCGCTGCATGATTATCTGACCGGGCTGCCGAACCGCCGCTATCTCGAGGAATTCCTGGAACGGGAGACCGCGCTGGGTGCCAAGGACCGTCGCCCCCTCTCGGTGCTGCATATCGATCTGAACCGCTTCAAGCAGATCAACGACACGCTCGGCCACGAGGCAGGGGACGTACTGCTGAAGGAGGCCACCAAGGTGCTGCGCAGCCTCGTGCGCGGCAATGACTTTGTGGCCCGGATCGGCGGCGATGAATTCGCCTTCGTCTCGCGCTCCATGGGCACCCCGCGCCGTCTGGCGGCACTCGCGGACCGCATCATCCGCGAATTGTCGAAGCCCGTTCCCTATCACAGCCATTTCATCCGCATCGGCGCGAGCATCGGCATAGCCATTGCCGAGGGTGAGAATATCGACGGCAAGCAGCTGCTGCTGAATGCGGATATCGCGCTCTACCGCGCAAAGAGCCGCGGCCGCAACCGGCACGAATTCTTCTCGCCCGAAACGCAGGATGCCATCATCCGCACCAAGCGTCTCTCGGACGAGCTGCTGCACGCTCTGGAGCACCAGGAATTCATTCCCTTCTACCAGCCGCAATTCTTCGCCGACGACCTGCGCCTCGCCGGCATGGAAACGCTGGTGCGCTGGAAACATCCGGAACGGGGCATCATCACGCCCGAGAGCTTCCTCTCCGTCGCCACCGATCTCGACGTCGTCTCCTCCATCGATGCTTTCGTGCTCGAACGGGCGCTTTCGGACATGGCGCAATGGGAAAAGGACGGGCTGAAGATCGACCGGATCTCGGTCAATGTCTCGGCCCGGCGTCTCGATGATCCGCAGCTCATCCGGAAGCTGAAATCGCTGAAGATCAAGCCCGGGCGGGTCTCCTTCGAGCTCCTGGAATCCATCTTCCTCGACGATCACGACCAGTCGACCGCCGATACGCTCGCAGCGCTCCGCTCGCTCGGCATCCAGATCGAGATCGACGATTTCGGCACGGGGCACGCCTCGATCATCAGCCTGATGAAGATCAATCCGCATATCCTGAAGATTGACCGGGCGCTGGTGCGCACCCTGCCCGAATCGTCCGAACAGCGACGGCTGGTCGCTTCCATTGTCGAAATCGGCAAGTCGCTGGATATCAAGGTTCTCGCCGAGGGTGTCGAAACCCGCGACCACATCCGCATTCTGCAGGATGTGGGCTGCGACATCCTCCAGGGCTATGGCCTCGCCCGCCCGATGCCCGCAGAAAGCATCCCTGATTTCATCCGTGAAAAACGCTGGATGGTATGACGGACCACGAAAAAAGCCGCCCGAAGGCGGCCTTTATGTCTTGCCGGACAGTCGCCGATCTTACTCTTCGAACAGCTGCTGCTTGGCAACGGCGTGAAGCTCGGTGAGCTTGGCCACGATCTGCTCTTCGGTGATCTTGACGGAAGCGGCGTCGAAATCGCCCTTCACCTTGCGGATCACGTCGTCATCGCCGGCTTCGAGGAAATCGGCGGCCACCACTTCTTTGGCATAGGCTTCGGCATCGGCCCGGCCGATCTGGCCGGCGGCCCAGAGGCCGAGAAGCTTGTTGCGGCGGGCAACCGCCTTGAACTTCATTTCCTCGTCATGGGCGAACTTGTTTTCGAACGCCTTTTCGCGGTCACTCATGCCAGTCATCGGGCAATCTCCAGAATCTGCAACAGAATGCTTTGCTGTTTCCCTTAATCGAAGGTGGGGGTGAAGTTCAATCGCCCAAAAGCGAAAAGACCATTTTGGCGGCCATTTGGCACCGCAAGGACGAAGCTGCGGACTTTCGAACCGAAGATCCGCCTGCCTCATTGTGAATTGCGATCTTTTCCTTTAAGGGACGCCCTAACGAAAAACGATACGCGCCCGCTTGCGGCGCCCAATAACAGAGACATCCATCATGAACCGTCGCCGCCGTATATACGAAGGCAAGGGAAAGATCCTTTACGAAGGTCCCGAGCCAGGCACGCTCATCCAGTTCTTCAAGGATGATGCTACGGCTTTCAACAAGAAGAAGCACGAAGTCATAGACGGCAAGGGCGTACTGAACAACCGGATCTGCGAGTATATCTTCTCGCATCTGAACCGGATCGGTATTCCCACCCATTTCCTGCGCCGCCTGAACATGCGCGAGCAGTTGATCCGCGAAGTCGAGATGATCCCGCTGGAGATCGTCGTGCGCAATGTCGCCGCCGGGTCGCTCGCCAAGCGCCTGGGTATCGAGGAAGGCACCGTCCTGCCGCGCTCGATCATCGAGTTCTACTACAAGTCCGATGCGCTTGACGATCCGATGGTATCCGAAGAGCACATCACGGCCTTCGGCTGGGCCAACCCCGCCGAACTCGACGACATCATGGCGCTTGCCATTCGCGTCAACGATTTCATGACCGGCCTCTTCCTCGGCGTCGGCATCCAGCTCGTCGACTTCAAGATCGAATGCGGCCGCCTCTTCGAAGGCGACATGATGCGCATCATCCTGGCCGACGAGATTTCGCCCGACAGCTGCCGCCTCTGGGATATCGAGACCCGCAACAAGCTGGACAAGGACCGTTTCCGCGAGGATCTCGGCGGCCTGCTCGAAGCCTATCAGGAAGTTGCCCGCCGGCTGGGCATAATCAATGAAAACGAGCCCGTGCGCGGCACGGGTCCGGTACTCGTCAAGTGAGCAGGGGAAAAGACAAGTGATCAAGGCACGTGTGACCGTCACGCTGAAGAATGGCGTTCTCGACCCGCAGGGCAAGGCAATCGAAGGCGCCCTGGGCAGCCTCGGCTTCGCCGGCATCGGCAATGTCCGCCAGGGCAAGGTCTTCGACCTCGAACTTGCGGAAACCGACAGGGCGAAGGCCGAAGAAACCCTGAAGGCTGTGTGTGAGAAGCTTCTTGCGAACACCGTGATCGAGAACTATTCTATCGCCCTCTCCTGAGGTGCGATAAACATGGCAGAGATCACCAACGAGCTTATGTACGAACTGCTGAAGCGGATGCAGGGGGACATCTCCCTGATGCGAAGCGACATGAGGGACGTGAAGCAGGAGATCAATGCCATGCGTGGAACGATGGTCTCCATGCAGCAGGACATCCATAATATTTATGGCATCCTGTTCCAGCATGGGGAGCGCCTTGACCGCATCGAGCGCCGTCTCGATCTGCGTAAGCTTGCGGAAGCCGGTGTTTCCTTCAATTATCACGGCTGACACGCTGCCCCATATTCGCCCATCCGCCGTGCCAGGAATTGGCGGATGGACAAAGCCAGACAAGCACCCGGAGACCAGAGCCCATGAAATCCGCCGTCGTTCAACTTCCCGGCCTCAACCGTGACCGCGACATGATCGCCGCGCTGACGAAGATTTCGGGCAAGGCGCCGGTCACCATCTGGCAGACGGAGACCGAGATTCCCGATGTCGACCTGATCGTCATTCCCGGCGGCTTCTCCTATGGCGACTATCTGCGCTGCGGTGCCATTGCCGCCCGCATGCCCGTCATGCAGGCCATCAAGGCGAAGGCCGAGCAGGGCGTAAAGGTTCTCGGCGTCTGCAACGGGTTCCAGATCCTGCTCGAAGCGGGCATGCTGCCCGGCGCGTTGATGCGCAATGCCTCGCTGCGCTTCGTGTGCCGGGAGATCAAGCTCGAAGTCGCCAATGCCGATACGGATTTTACCCGCGCCTATGCACGCGGCCAGATCATCCGTTGCCCCGTGGCCCATCATGACGGCAATTACTTTGCCGATGCCGAGACGCTGAAAGCGATCGAGGGCAATGGCCAGGTCGTGTTCCGCTATGCGGAAGACACCAACCCCAATGGCTCGATCAACCATATTGCCGGCGTGATGAACACCAAGGGCAACGTGCTCGGCATGATGCCACACCCGGAAAATCTGATCGAAGCCGCCCATGGCGGAAATGATGGCCGCGGCATCTTCGCCTCCGCGCTTGACGTCATCGCCGCCTGATCTGGCCACGCGACACCGCCGCGGGTGCTGATGCCCGCGGCTCCGGGACCTTATCGACGGGATCATGTCCATGCAGCACTTCACCCGCAAGGCCGTTTCGGCCAGTGTCGCCCTGATGGCAGCCGCCGCATTCCTTGCCGGCTGCACCACATCGAAACCCCGCACGGCGCCTTCCGCCTCGCGCGCGGCGCTGCCCGTCATGGAGCGCGTGGCACTGGGGGCCAATGCCTGCTGGTTCAAGTCGAAGGACCCGGCTTTTGCCGGCTACCGCCTCGCGCCGGAGCTGAACTCATTCTCGGGCCGGCCGCGCATTCTGCTGGTGAAGGCCCACAGCCCGGAATCCCGCCCCCTGCTCGTCGTGCAGGCTGAAGGCAATCCCGCCCGCCTCGATGCGTTCGGCCCCATGATGGGCGATGCCGTTTCCGGCCGCATCACCGCGGATGTGAATCGCTGGGCGCAGGGCGGCAAGGGCTGCTGAAGCAGCCTCACTCCACATAATAGGATTTTCGGTATTCCCGCCTGGCCTCCGCGCGGGTCAGACCGATATCGCGCAACTGATCGGCAGTCAGCCGGTTGAGCGCCCTCCGGCTGTTGCGGATCTCCCGCCAGCGGAGGAAAGCTCCTGTCCAACGCTCCAGAAGCTCGCCCAGCAGGGCTCGCAGAATCGCAGGAAGAGCGCGGCTATTGCGATCTACATGCGATTTTGGAGTGACAATAGGGACATTTTCGAGTGATTTTACCATGGTTGCGCAAACTCCTGGGTGGATTTGATCGCAAAAGTGGATACAATGCGGAAAAATTGTCACCAACAGAGACATTGTCGCCATGACAAATTGGTTGCCCGATCTCTCCCTCGGTACCGGTCCGCTTTATGTTCGCCTGGCCAACCAGATCGAGGCGGCGATCGATGACGGCAGCCTTCCGCCCGGCACCAAGCTGCCCCCACAAAGAAACATCGCCTTCGATCTCGGTCTCACCGTCGGCACGATCAGCCGGGCCTATGCCCTGGTGCATGAACGGGGTCTGGTGTCGGGAGAGGTCGGGCGTGGCACCTATGTGCTCGACCGCAGCCGCACCCAGCCGGGCAACGAGGCCGATCCGGTCGCCAATGCGCTTGCCGGCACCCGCGTGCAGAATGCCGAACCGGACAAGCTCCGCTTCGACAGCGCCTCCGCGCCGGATATCGGCCAGGCGACGGTGATTGCCGATATCACGGCCGCCGTCATTCGCGCACACCCGTGGGAAATCGCCAGCTACACCCGCAATTTCCCCCAGTCCTGGTCAGAGGCTGGCGCCCGCTGGCTCGGGCGATCGGGGTTCACACCGCCAACGGAGGCGATGGTACCGACGGTCGGTGCCCATGCGGCGGTGGTGGCGATCCTGTCCGTAGTCACGGTTCCGGGCGACAAGGTGGCCTTCGAGCACCTCACCTATTCCCAGGTCAGCCGGGCGGCCGGGCTGACCGGCCGGCGCTGTGTGCTGGTGGAAAGCGATGATGACGGCATCATTCCCGAGGATTTCGAGCGGGTCTGCGCCCAGCAGCATCCGAAACTGCTTTTCCTGATGCCCAATGTGCAGAACCCAACGCTGACCATGCTGCCCGAAACGCGCCGGCGGGCCATTGCGGACATTGCCCGCAAATACGGTGTCTGGATCGTCGAGGACGATCTCTATGGCAGCCTGATTTCCGACCCTCCCCCGCCGATCTCTGCCTTCGCGCCGGAACGCACCTTCCTGGTGAGCGGCCTGTCGAAATCGGTGGCAGCCGGCGTGCGGGGCGGCTGGGTTTCCTGCCCGCCGCTCTATGCGCCCCGGGTGCGTATCGCCCACAAGATGATGACGGGTGGCCTGCCCTTTCTTCTGGCGGAGGTCACCGCGCGCCTCGTTCTGTCAGGCGAGGCGGAGCGGCTGGTCGGCCTGACCGTCAGCGAGCTGACCGCCCGCGAGGCGTTGGCCCGACAGGCCTTTTCCGGCTCTGAGTTCCGCTCGCGCCCGGGTGTTCCCTTCCTCTGGATGAAGCTGCCGGAACCCTGGCTCTCGGGCACGTTCAAGAAGGCGGCGCAGGAGGACAATATCCTCATCGACGACGAGGACGAGTTCAAGGCTGGCCGCTGCGGCAGCCCGCATCCGCATGTGAGAATCAGCTTCTCGACGCCGGCGAGTCGCGAGGCGGTCTATCGCGGTTTCACCCGCCTCTCCTGCCTTCTGGCGAGCGGCGGAACGGGTTACGAGCGGCTGGCGGGCTGATTCGTTTCAGCTTCGCCAATCAATACAGGCGCTTGGCGGCTGCAAGAACCGTCAGGCCTTTTAAAGGCGGCCCCGTGTAAATCCCTCATTAACCTGTCATTGTCTTCGGCTAATTTGTGGGGAAATCTGCAGCGGAAGCATCCATTGCTTCGTAGCGCAGCGATCCATTCTTCCAGCCGAGGAAAAACGCCTTGCCAAAACGCTCCGGCCTCAGCCTGATCTTTCTCCTGATCTCCATGGGCCCCAGTCTGGCAGGGCCGCGGGAAGGCCATCCCTTTTTCGACGAATTGCGCTTCGGCGGCGTGAAGAGCTTCGAGCGTGAGGGCAATCGCGAGGACGGCATCTTCGTGACCGGCATGGCGCTCTTCGATCCCTTCGGTCGCGATGCCGCCGAAGGCTGGCAGAGAACCGCCCTGCCCCGGGTCCATGTCGGCGCTGATCTTTCGACGGCGGGCGAGACGAACCAGCTCTATGCGGGCTTTACCTGGACGGTCGATGTTTCCGATCTCTTCTTCGTGGAAGCCGGCATCGGCGGCAGCCTCAATGATGGCAAGCTGGAAGAGGATGGAATGCCCGGCCCGAAGCTCGGCAGCGCCCTGCTCTTTCATGAATATGCGGCGCTCGGCCTCAATCTGGACCGGAACTGGCGCGTGATCGCCAATATCGAGCATTCCTCCAATGCCAACCTTGCCGATCCCAATGACGGCCTCTCGCGCGCCGGCGTGCTCGTGGGCTACAAGTTCTGAGAAAGGTGCCGCAGAGGCGATTTTCCTGTCGCGCTTAGGGAAGGCTTGGGTTAAAGAGACGCGGAATTCACCTGCCTGTCTGAGGGGCCTTCCGCCATGAGCGTTTCGAACACCCGCCCGATCACCCCGGACCTGATTGCCGCCCACGGCCTGAAGCCTGACGAGTATGAGCGTATCCTCTCGCTCATCGGCCGGGAGCCGACCTTCACCGAGCTCGGCATCTTCTCCGCCATGTGGAACGAGCATTGCTCCTACAAATCATCGAAAAAGTGGCTGCGCACGCTGCCCACCAAGGGTCCGCGTGTGATCCAGGGCCCCGGCGAAAATGCCGGCGTGGTCGATATCGATGATGGCGATTGCGTCGTCTTCAAGATGGAAAGCCACAACCACCCCTCCTACATCGAACCCTATCAGGGCGCGGCAACCGGCGTCGGCGGCATTCTGCGCGACGTCTTCACCATGGGCGCACGCCCCGTGGCCGCCATGAATGCACTCCGCTTCGGCGCGCCCGACCATCCGAAGACCCGTCATCTCGTTTCCGGCGTCGTGGCCGGTGTCGGCGGCTATGGCAATTCCTTCGGCGTGCCGACCGTCGGCGGCGAAGTGGAGTTCGACGCCCGCTACAATGGCAATATCCTGGTGAATGCCTTTGCCGCCGGCCTCGCCAAGTCCGATGCAATCTTCTACTCCAAGGCGGAAGGCGTTGGCCTCCCCGTCGTTTATCTGGGCGCCAAGACCGGCCGCGATGGCGTCGGCGGCGCGACCATGGCTTCGGCGGAATTCGATGAATCCATCGAGGAAAAGCGCCCGACGGTTCAGGTGGGCGACCCCTTTACCGAAAAGTGCCTGCTGGAAGCCTGCCTCGAGCTGATGGCAACCGGCGCCGTGATCGCCATTCAGGATATGGGTGCCGCTGGCCTTACCTGCTCGGCGGTGGAAATGGGCGCCAAGGGCGACCTCGGCATCGAGCTCAATCTCGACCTCGTGCCGGTGCGCGAAGAGCGCATGACGGCCTATGAAATGATGCTCTCGGAAAGCCAGGAGCGCATGCTCATGGTTCTGCGCCCCGAGAAGGAAGAAGAAGCCAAGGCGATCTTCGTGAAGTGGGGCCTCGATTTCGCGATCGTCGGCAAGACCACGGACGATCTGCGGTTCCGCATCCTCCATCAGGGCGAGGAAGTGGCGAACCTGCCGATCAAGGAACTGGGCGACGAGGCCCCGGAATATGACCGTCCCTGGACGCCAGCCGCCCCGAAGGCGCCGCTGGCCACAGGCGACATTCCCCAGTCGGATGTAGCGGATGCGCTGCTGAAGCTCGTCGGCTCCGCCAACAATTCCTCCCGCCGCTGGGTCTACGAACAGTATGACACGCTGATCCAGGGCAACTCGCTGCAGTTGCCGGGCGGCGATGCGGGCGTCGTCCGCGTGGAAGGCCATGCGCACAAGGCGCTCGCCTTCTCCTCCGACGTCACGCCGCGCTATGTGGAAGCCGATCCCTATGAGGGCGGCAAGCAGGCCGTCGCAGAATGCTGGCGCAACCTGACGGCCACCGGCGCGCTGCCGCTCGCCGCAACCGACAACCTGAACTTCGGCAATCCGGAGCGTCCGGAAATCATGAGCCAGTTCGTCCATGCCATCAAGGGCATCGGCGAGGCCTGCCGCGAACTCGACTTTCCGATCGTATCGGGCAATGTTTCGCTCTACAACGAAACCAATGGCCAGGCGATCCTGCCCACCCCCACCATCGGCGGCGTCGGCCTGATCAAGGACTGGTCGAAGATGGCCCGCATCCGCTTTGCGGAACAGGGTCAGGCGATCCTCCTTGCCGGCGCGCCCGGCGAATGGGGTACCCATCTCGGCCAGTCGGTCTATCTGCGCGATATTCATGGCCGCACCGATGGCGCCGCCCCGCATGTGGACCTGAAGCATGAGAAGCGCGTCGGCGATTTCGTCCGCGGGCTGATCCTCGAAGGGCTGGCAACGGCGGTGCATGATTGCTCGGCGGGCGGCATTGCCCTTGCCGTGGCGGAAATGGCCATGGCATCCGGCATCGGCGCCCACCTCAACCAGCCGGAAGGCAAGGATCCGATCCCGGTCTTCTTCGGCGAGGATCA
This sequence comes from uncultured Rhizobium sp., assembly GCA_945952415.1. Taxonomy (GTDB): domain Bacteria; phylum Pseudomonadota; class Alphaproteobacteria; order Rhizobiales; family Rhizobiaceae; genus Gellertiella. Next base: position 50,525 of record CAMFIF010000008.1, read on the forward strand.
GGGCCGCTATGTCCTCACCGTCAAGGAAAGCAATCTCGACCGCGTCTTTGCGCGCGCCGAGGCTGAAAATGTCTTCTGCCCGTGGATCGGCCGTACCGGCGGCTCATGGGTCACGCTCGGACAAGCTCGCCCGGTTTCAATTGAACAATTGCGTTCGGCCCATGAATCGTGGTTCCCTGATTTCATGAGCGGTGGCGAATCCCTTCCGGCCGCCGCTGAATAAGCGACTGTCGAGGAGATAATACCCATGCCCATGAACCCCGGCGACATTGAAGACATGATCAAGGCTGGCATTCCCGGTGCGAAAGTGACCATCCGGGATCTTGCCGGCGATGGCGATCATTATGCGGCCGAGGTGGTGGCGGAAGCCTTCCGTGGCAAAACCCGCGTCCAGCAGCACCAGATGGTCTATCAGGCGCTGCAGGGCAATATGGGGGGCGTGCTGCATGCACTGGCGCTACAAACCAGCGCTCCCGAATGAGGAAAGAGAAAAGGGCGCCGCGAGCGCCCTTTTTCATGCCGCCGTTTCAAGCCGTTCGAAACGGGCGAGATCGGGAAGCCGGTCGTCGGTAAAGCCCGTAAACTCCATTGCCTCGAAGGGGCCGGCGGTAAACAGCGTGAAATCGAAATTGCCGCGCCGGCTGGGGCCGAGCACATATTGGCGGTGAACCCGCAGGAAATCCCGCTTGATGCGCCGATAATGCTCCGCCGACAGCACATGCTTGAAGCGCAGGCGGATGAGATGCGGCTGGGCGACATCACGATGGCCACAGGCCGCCGGAACCTCCGCCTTGTAGAAATTGATGATGTCGGTCAGAGACTGCACGTCGATCCAGGTGATCGCCTCGCATTCGGCGATCAGCCGCACGCGCCGGCGCATCGGCCCGGCGCATTTCAGCAGCGCGCACTGGAGCGCGGCCCCCCCAAGAGTCGCAAAGATCACCTTCCGGCCGGCAAAGAAGCCGGGTTCGCGCTCGAGAATCTTGCCGACCACCTGCACCGCCAGATTGGACCCCATGGAATGGGAGGTGATGAGATATTCATCCGCCTCTTCCGCAAAGGCCGCCTTCAGCGCCTCCACATGGGTTTCGATCCAGCCGTTGAACAGCGCATCGTTCTCTCGCGCCACCTTCACCGCCATCTGCCAGTTGGCAAAGAGCGCCCGCGTGTGAAGCCGTTCCATGAGCGGCAGCAGGACCTGGCGGAAGAGGAGAAGGCCGATCGGTACGCTCCAGAGCAGATGGAGGGCGGAGAGACCGAGGAGAACGGGCAACAGCGCGACGGCCGTCATCAGCGCCAGGCAGGCCGCCATGTAGAGAAAGGGAAAGACGAAAAAGACCGAGAAGCGCCAGGCGGCCCGAATGAAGGACCAGAGCCCGCCTTCGACGAAGGCGGCCGCACCGAAGGCGCGGAAACCGCGCGCAATCTCCACCGCCGGCCCGCAACCCCGCAGCGAGCGGATCAGCGCGTTATGATCGAAGAGATGGATGACGCTTTCGGTTCGCCAGCCCGCACCCTCGCCCGTCACCGTAAAGCGCCTGTCCTGAAGCGGAGACAGGTCGAAACGCGCGTCCCAGACCGCGGCCGTCTGCTGGGCCGAGCGCTGGTAACGGTTGAAGTGGTCCTCGGTCGAAAGCGGCTCGAAACCGGAAAAGTGAACAACCACTCGTTTCTTGACGGGCAATCCCTGCCTCCTCGGTCTCAACAACAACCATGCAAAATATCGGTATCGACAGCGCGGAATATCGCCTTATCCTTAGGGCGTCAAAGGGGCGCGACCAATCTGCACGCTCCGCATCCGCGATTTATGGTAGGCTTATCAACAGGATCTTGCACGGTGTTTTTACCGCAAGCGCTCTGGAATTTGCTCCGGGACGTGATATCTACTCTGCACGACCACGAACCGGCGGGCCTTGAACCCGATTGCGAAAGGAAACGATCATGAGCGGTATCCACGAATTCATCGACAACGAAGTGAAGAGCAACGACGTCGTTCTGTTCATGAAGGGCACCCCGCAGTTTCCGCAGTGCGGCTTCTCCGGCCAGGTCGTGCAGATTCTGGATTACCTCGGCGTTGGCTACAAGGGCGTGAACGTGCTGGCGGATCAGGAAATCCGCGAAGGCATCAAGGCCTATTCCAACTGGCCCACCATTCCGCAGCTCTACATCAAGGGCGAATTCATCGGTGGTTGCGATATTGTCAGGGAAATGTTCCAGGCTGGCGAGCTCCAGTCCCATTTCCAGAACCAGGGCATTGCCGTTCGCGGCGCAGCCTGAGACGCAAGCGGCTTCGGGCCGCCTTTGACGTGCTCGAGTCAAACGAAGGCGCTACCCTCCCGTGGCGCCTTATCGCTTTTTTACGGGATTTGATTGAACCATGTCCACCACTGCGAAAACAGCGGCCGACCGCCTCGGGCGGATGGGCCGGTACGAATTCATTGCCATAATGGCCGCGCTGATGGCGCTCAATGCGCTGGCAATCGATATCATGCTGCCCGGCCTGCAGCAGATCGGCGCGAGCCTCGGCGTCACCAATGAGAACCACCGGCAATATGTCATCACCGCCTATCTGATCGGCTTCGGCATCGCCCAGCTCGCCTATGGGCCGGTCTCGGACCGCTTCGGCCGGCGCGCGCCGCTTCTCGCGGGCATCGGCATCTATATCGCCGCCGGCCTTTGCATCGTCGCCGTTCCCTCCTTCGGCCTGATGCTGGCGCTGCGCTTCCTTCAGGGCCTCGGCTCCGCAGCCATGCGCGTCATCACCGTCTCCATCGTGCGCGACGTCTTCGGCGGCCGCCAGATGGCGGAAGTGATGTCGCTGATCATGATGGTCTTCATGATCGCACCGGTCATTGCGCCCGCCACCGGCCAGGCGGTCATGCTCTTCGGCAACTGGCACCTGATCTTCATCTTCATTTCCGTGGTGGCGCTGATCGTCGGCACCTGGACCTATCTGCGCCTGCCTGAAACGCTCGATCCGCGGGATATCCGTTCGCTCAACCCGCGCACGGTGCTCGATGGCTTCCGCATCGTGCTGACCAACCGTATCGCGCTGTTCTATTCGCTGGGCAGCACCTTCATCTTCGGGGCACTCTTCGGCTTCATCAACTCCGCACAGCAGGTCTATGTAGGCGTTTACGGGCTGGGCCTCTGGTTCCCGGTGGCTTTCGCGGCAGTCGCGGCCTTCATGTCGCTGTCCTCCTTCCTGAATTCGCGCCTCGTGGGCCGGTTCGGCATGCGCCGGCTGTCGCATGGAGCACTGCTCGGCTTCCTCACAGTCAACGCGCTCTGGCTGGTGACACAGCTGAGCTTCTCCGGGCCCATGCCATTCCCGCTCTTCATCGCCTTCTTCGGGCTGGCCATGTTCCAGTTCGGCTGGATCGGCTCGAACTTCAATTCGCTGGCCATGGAGCCGCTCGGCCATGTGGCGGGAACGGCCTCCTCCGTGCTCGGCTTCATGGGCACTATCGGCGGCGCGCTCATCGGCGCCGCCATCGGCCAGGCCTTCGACGGAACGGCCCTTCCGATGATAGCGGGTTTCTTCGGCGTTTCGCTGATGGGCCTGTTCTTCGTTCTGATTGCGGAAAAGGGCCGCCTCTTCCGCGCCCAGAACAAGCCGGTCTGACCGGAACGCGCTCCTACCGACGGAAAGGCCGGCTCAATCGCCGGCCTTTTCCTTTTCCGCGGCTGCAAGACCGGCGAAATCGAAGAGCTTCGGATCGAGAAGATGCGATGCGTTGACATGCGACAGGGCCCGCAGCATCGTGTCCTTTCGACCCGGCATCTTCCGCTCCATCTCGGCAATCATCGCCTTCATCGCATTGCGCTGCAGGCCGTCCTGCGAGCCGCAGAGATCGCAGGGGATGATCGGAAAGCGCATCGCTTCGGCAAAACGGGCGAGATCCTCCTCGGCGCAATAGGCAAGCGGCCGCAGCACCATCAGGTCCCCCTCGTCGTTCAGCAGCTTTGCCGGCATGGAGGCGAGCCTTCCGCCATGGAAAAGGTTCATGAAGAAGGTTTCGAGAATATCCTCCCGATGATGGCCGAGCACCAGCGCATCGCAACCTTCCTCCCGCGCGATACGGTAGAGATTGCCGCGCCTGAGCCGCGAACAGAGCGAGCAATAGGTTGCGCCCTGCGGCACCTTCTCCTTCACCACGGAATAGGTGTCGCGATATTCGATCCGGTGGCGGACGCCCAGCGCATCGAGGTAATCGGGCAGCACGTGTTTCGGAAAGTTCGGCTGGCCCTGATCGAGATTGCAGGCGATGAGTTCGACCGGCAGCATGCCGCGCCACTGGAGATCGAGAAGGATGGCAAGCAGGCCATAACTGTCCTTGCCGCCCGAAAGACCGATCAGCCAGCGCTTCTGGTCCTTCAGCATGGTAAAATCGGAAAGCGCCTGCCGCACCTGCCGCAACAGGCGCTTGCGAAGCTTCTTGAAGGAGACGCTATCCGGTGCCTCGGCAAAAAGCCGGCCCGCCGGCCCATCCGCAGCCGCAACCTCGTCCAGGCCATCCTCGGGGAAAGAAAGGGTCATGAAAACGCCTCCGCCAGCGGCAAGGGGTCACGGGAAAGCAGATGATCGCGCTCGGCAAGGCGCGCCTCCACCAGCGCATCGCGGCGGCGCAGTAGATCGTCCACCCCGCCTGGATGACACATGATCACCGCGCCATCGGGCGCCTGCTTCAGCCACCCATCAAGCGCGGCCGCAAAGGCTTGCGGCTGCCGCCAGGGGTAGAAGCCGACGAGCGGCCCGCGCACCGGATAACCGGCCGCAATCATCGCGCGGTCGAAGCCCCGGCCGAGAGCGGCGACGAAGCCGATCTTGGCGCGGATCGAAAGGGTTTCGCCGAAGCCGATCTCCGGCGCGCCACGCAGCCAGGGGCGGGCCGACCGGGCGGCAAAATGGCCGGCGCGGGCCGCAAGCCAGTGGCGAACCGGCCTCAGGAAATGCACATGCTGATGGCCGTCTAGATAGGCAGGCGGTGCACACCAATGGGCCTCGAAAGCCTCCAGTTGGGCGTCGAGCTCAGCGGCAATCGCCGCATCGTGGCGGCGGCTCGCGGTAACAGCGGCGATCAGCGCCGGCAAACCCGGCATCTGCCCCCTGCCGTCGAGCGAAAAGCCGGTGAGGCCCTTGAAATAAGTAAGCGTCAGGTGGAGGCCGATCGCCCTGCCCTTCGGCAGGCTGCCGCGCAGCCGCTCCGCCTCGCCCGGCCATTCCGGAAACAGCGTCATGCAGCCGGTGCCGGAAAGCCTTCCCGAGGCAAGCAGCTGGCGAATCCCCTCGCTGACCGCCGGCGAAAGGGCGTAATCATCCGCCACGAGATGGAAGCGTCTGGTCACGGCGCCCTATCGCCCTCCGGCACGTGAATGTTTCGCACGATATAGAGCGGCCGGTCCTTGGCCTCGCTGACCCCGACCCACAAATACTCGCCGATCAGGCCGAGCAGCGCCAGATTGAAGCCGCCAAAGACCGTCACCGCCACCATCAGGCTCGGATAGCCGGGCACATCGATGCCGTGAAACAGCACTTCCAGCGTGATCTTGACCCCATAGAGCAGCCCGCAAAGTCCGGTCAGCACCCCGACCACCGAGAAAATGCGGAGCGGGATGACCGAAAAGGAGGTGATGCCTTCGACGGAAAGGCCGATCAGCGCCAGCCGCGACCATTTGGACACCGAACCGATGCGCTCGTCCGGCGTATAGGGAATGCCTTTCTGGCGGAAGCCCGTCCAGGCATAGAGCCCCTTGTTGAACCGGCGCTTGTCGCGCACGGAAATCAGGGCATCGCGCACCCGGCGGCGCATGATGCGGAAATCCCCGGCATTTTCGGGCACGCTGTAGCGTTGCTGGAAATTGATCAGCCAGTAAAAGGCACGCGATCCGAGGTCCTTTTTCAGCGATTCCTGCTTCCGGTCGTCGCGCACGGTATAGACGACATCGAGATCCGGCGCGGCAATCAGCTCCTCGATCAGCTGGATGCAGACATCATAGGGATGCTGCAGGTCCGCATCGATCATCATCACATAGTCGCCGCCCGCCTGCTCCAGCCCGGCAAAGAGGGCAATTTCCTTGCCGAAATTGCGGCTGAGCTCGACGATCTTCCAGGCGCCGGTGAGGTGCTGCCGATAGGCGAGAATGCTGTCGTCGCGGCTCCCATCGTCCACGAGTACTGTTTCGAGCGTCAGCTGGAAACGCTCGCTGATTTCGCTTTCCAGGCGGCGCAGAAAAGCGCCCATGCGCTCGGCGCTGCCGCTCTCGTTGAGGAAGGGAATGACGACGGACAGGACCGGCATGGATCTCTCCAGTGAATGCACCCGGTTCAATGGCCTCAGATCCGGGCGAAGGCAAGGCCTCCCCAAGAATTTCCCTCAATGGGTTGGCTTCAGCAGCCAGAGATCGAAGCTCCAGAGCCGCGTGCGGCCCTGAACGCTGAACGTATCCGGCTGAATGGCGGAAGGCATGATCGCCTTCACACGATCGGTACAAGCCGCGTCGCCATGCTGGCAAAGGCCGATCATGCCTTTGCGCTGCGCATCCTCGGGGGTCATGTAATGCCGCGCCACATCGAAACTGTCGGCTTCGAGCGTGATGAGATCGAGATCCGAATAGAAGGAGATCGCATTGCCAAGCGCCGCTTCACCAATCAGAACGGCCCCCTTGGGTCCGCCGACATCGAGCCAGCGCTGATCCACCTGGTCGGCAATCTCCGGCAGCGGCGCGTTGTAATAGCCGGAATCGAGCGTCAGCTCATAGCGATACCAGAAGGGCGAAATGCCGACGATGATGGCCGTAAACAGGCAGATGGCTGCCACCGCCCGGCCGAGGCGGGCTTCGTAATAGGCAGGTGGCACCAGAAGCGCGATGATGACCGCATAGGCCGTGTAGAAGGGCACGCCCCAGACGGCGCTCAGTTCCGCGTCCGCCAGATAGCCGAGAATGATTGTGAGGATCAGCGGCCAGACGGCAAAATGCACGAGCGCCCTGCCCTTCGCGGTCTTCCAAAGGTCCCGCACCTGGTCGGTCGGCACGAGCGGATAGGCATCCCGCAGATCGCGCATGGAGCGCGCAATCAGAAAGGACAGCGCACTGTAGCCCAGAGGCGTGACGAGGAAGAGGGCGGAATCCGCAAGGTTCGGCCCCTCGCCGTCATCCTGCTCGGCGGCATAGGTGATCGGCAGGAAGCCGTTGCCGAAGAGCCAGGCAATATGGGGCGCGATCACCACCGCAAAGGTCGCCGTCGCAACGAGCCCGAAGCGGGAGAGGAGGAGCTTGCGCACCTGCGCATCCGTCAGCGCATGGATGAGCAGGGCCGCGAGCATGACCACCGAATGATATTTGGTGAGCATGGCAAGAGCACCGAAAAGGCCGATGCCGAAGGCATCCCGCAGGCGCCCCGTTTCGATACCCCTCAGATAGAACAGGAAGAGCAGCGCCCAAAGCGGAGTCATCGCCGCATTGGCATTGAAATTCAGGCCGATGAAGGAAATGGGCGGCATGACCATGGCAAGCGCCAGCACCAGCACCTGGAAGCCGAGCCCGCCAAAGCGCACGGCAATGCGCCAGAGCGCCAGAAGCGCCACGCCCGCATTGACCCCCGCAAGCACATAATAGAAGAAATCCGTCTTCGGAAAAACCAGGAACCATGCCGCCGTTTCCCAGGCGAAGAAGGGCGGATGTTTGTAATAGCCCCACTGCCACAGCACGCCCCAGGCGTAGTTCTCGTACATGTCGCCGTGTCGATCGAGACCCGGCCGGGAAAGATAGCCATGCAGCGTGAGGGCCACGATGAAAAGGCCAATCAGAAACAGCGGCAGCAGAAGGCGGAAGCGCTGGGAATAGCGTTCGTCAGTCATGAAATCCGGATACCCGAAGTGGATGAAGGGCTGGCGACAGGTCCGGTGCATGGCGCCGCCGTCGGTTGGCTGGTTGGGTAACATCACCCTTGGCAGTGAGCAAGGTCAAAGCGCTGCGACACCCCGTCCTGCCGGAATAAGCCCAAAAATGAAAAGGCCGCCCGAGGGCGGCCTTTCCGAATAATATCGCGCAAGGATTAGCGCGAGTAGAATTCCACCACCAGGTGCGGTTCCATGACGACCGGATAGGGTACGTCGGACAGGGTCGGCACGCGGGCGAAGGTGGCAACCATCTTGTTGTGGTCAACTTCGATATATTCAGGAACGTCGCGCTCGGTGAGCTGCGTGGCTTCCAGAACCATGGTGAGCTGCTTGGACTTCTGGCGGACTTCGATGACGTCGCCAGGCTTGCAGCGGTAGGAACCGATGTTGACGCGAACGCCGTTCACGGTCACGTGGCCATGGTTCACGAACTGACGGGCAGCGAAAACCGTGGAAACGAACTTGGCGCGGTAGACGATGGCGTCCAGACGCGATTCCAGCAGGCCGATCAGGTTTTCGGAGGTGTCGCCCTTGCGGCGGTCAGCTTCGGCGAAGATGGCGCGGAACTGCTTCTCGCGCAGATCGCCGTAATAGCCCTTCAGCTTCTGCTTGGCGCGCAGCTGCACGCCGAAGTCCGAAAGCTTGCCCTTGCGGCGCTGGCCGTGCTGGCCCGGGCCGTATTCGCGGCGGTTGACCGGGGACTTCGGACGGCCCCAGATGTTTTCGCCCATACGGCGGTCAATTTTATACTTGGCAGATTCGCGCTTGCTCATCGCATTTCCCTTGTGTTCGTCGTAAGACCGGTCTTTGCGGACCGGCTGGTCAGGAAACGCGCCCTCCTCTGGATCCTCTCGGAACCTGACAGGACCGCACCATTGGCGAACGGGCAGTCCACGGGACACGTCAAATGAAACACCGGACATTTCTGCCCGGCGTTGGCGGGGTCTTTAGGCCCTGGCGAAAAAAATGTCAACACGACAGGCGAAGCGCTCTTGAACTTTGATTTTCGTCAACCCATCTCCGGACCACGCAGCACCGGGCCCCTCTGACGCGAGTGCCGGATTCCCGTGATGTCGGAGCTGTGAACATTAATCCATCCGGCAAAGGAAACCCTTCATGGATTTTCTTTGGACAGACTTTCTGGGCACCGCAGTCTGGATGTGGCTTGCCTTTATCGCCCTTGTCATCCTTCTTCTCGTGCTCGATCTTGGCCTCCTTCACAAGGAAAGCAAGGAAATCGGCATCAAGGAGAGTTTCGTTCTCTCCGCCTTCTATATCGCTCTCGGCCTCGCCTTCGGCGGCTTCGTCTGGTTCCAGAACGGCGCGCAGTCCGGCATGGAATACCTGACCGGCTTCGTGGTCGAGAAAAGCCTCGCGATGGACAATATCTTCGTCATCGCGATGATCTTCGGCACCTTTGCCATTCCCCGCGCCTACCAGCACCGCGTGCTTCTCTATGGCATTCTCGGCGTCATCGTGCTCCGCGGCATCATGATCGCCGCTGGCGCTGCCGTGGTCGAAAACTATCACTGGGTTCTCTATCTCTTCGCGGGCTTCCTGGTCCTCACCGGCATCAAGATGCTCTTTGCGGCCGATCATGCCTATGATGTGGAAACCCACCCGGCGCTGAAGATGATGCAGAAATATCTGCCCATCACCAGCACCCTGCGCGGCGAGCGCTTCGTGGTGCGCGAGCCCGACCCGAAGACCGGCAAGCTCAAGACCTTCGTCACGCCGCTTCTGCTGGCGCTGGTCATGGTGGAACTCGCCGACCTCGTCTTCGCCGTCGATTCGATCCCGGCCGTCTTTGCGATCACCACCGATCCCTTCGTGGTCTACACCTCGAACATCTTCGCGATCCTCGGCCTGCGCGCCCTTTATTTCGCGCTCGCTGCCCTCATCCACCGCTTCGTCTATCTCAAGTATGCGCTGTCGGTGGTGCTGATCTTCATCGGTTCCAAGATCTTCATCGCTGACATGCTCGGCCTCGCCAAGATCCCGCCGATGATCTCGCTGAGCATCACCATCGGCATCCTCGCCGCCGGTATCCTGGGCTCGCTCTGGGCCACCCGCAACGGCGACCGGAAAGCGATAGAGGGGGCCTGACGGCCCCCTTACGCTTACTCCGCCGCCAGACCGGCTTCGGAGAGCGGGGCATTCGGGTCGCCCGGAGCAGTCTGGGCCTCCAGATCGGGGAAGGCGACGATGCGCTTGCCGGAAAAGTCGGTATGCACCACCACCAGCCCCTGCTCCTCGAAATAGCTCAGGAAACGGCGGGCCCGGCGGGTGGAGTGGGTGCCGTAGGCCCGGGCGATATCCGCATCCGATGGACATGCGGATTGTTCGAGTGCATGGCGGGCAAGCAGCAGAAACACGCCCTGCAGGTCATCGGTCACCTGGCCGGAAAGCCCGATCGCCTGTTCCCAGGCGGACGTCGCGGCCATGTCCGGGAGAACGCCCGAACGGGTGATCGCCAGCCGGCGGCGAAACTCCGGAAGCGACATCGGCGGTCCGGGAATGCGCCGCATGCGCACCCGCACCAGGAACTCCTGGAAGAGCACCGAATCGGAACGGAAGGCCGCCTCCGCATCCGAGAGGATTTCCGCCATCACGCCTGCAAGGCGCTCCTCGCGCTCCTCCGGGCTGATCTCCGCCTGGATTGACCTTGGCTCGCTGGCCGGCGCTGCGACCGCGGCGGGTGCCTTCGAAAGCTCCGCCAGGATATCGGTGGTCGGCTTCGGCTCGCGCACCGGCCGCCGGGCGATCGGTCGGTTGAACTCCTGCGGATCGGGGGTGAAGATCAGGTCTTCCACATCGACGGGCGCATCCGGCAGCGGCATCAGCTTGGGGCTCGACGAGCGCGCCGATGTCTCGACGGCACCAATTGTCACCGGCAGGGGACGCCGCGAAAGGGCCGGCCCGAGCGCCACGAAACTGCCGCGCTTCAGATCGCGGAACATCTCCGCCTGGCGTCGATCCATCCCGAGCAGGTCGGCCGCGCGGGCCATGTCGATATCCAGAAAGGTGCGGCCCATCAGGAAATTCGAGGCTTCGGCCGCAACGTTCTTGGCCAGCTTTGCCAGACGCTGGGTGGCAATCACGCCCGCCAGACCGCGCTTTCGGCCACGGCACATGAGGTTCGTCATCGCCCCGAGGGACGCCTTGCGCGCATCGTCGGCCACTTCGCCCGCAACGGCGGGCGCAAACATCTGCGCCTCGTCCACCACGACAAGCACGGGGTACCAGAATTCCCGGTCCGCATCGAACATGCCGTTGAGAAAGGCGGCTGCCGCGCGCATCTGCTGGTCGATCTCGAGTCCCTCGAGTGTCAGCACGCAGGAAACGCGATGCTGGCGAATGCGGTTCGCAATGCCCGCCAGCTCCGCCTCGGTGCGCTCGCCATCCACCACCACATGCCCGAACTTGTCGGCGAGCGTCACGAAATCGCCCTCGGGATCGATGATGCACTGCTGTACCCAGGGTGCCGACTGCTCAAGCAGACGGCGCAGCAGATGGGATTTTCCCGAACCGGAATTGCCCTGCACCAGCAGGCGGGTGGCCAGAAGCTCCTCGATATCGAGCTTGGCCGGCTCACCGCCACCGAGCGTTCCCATATCGATTCCAACCTTCAATTCACCACTCCGGACCTGATGCCTGAACCCGATTCTCCGCCACCGGCGGGAGACAAGCCTTTATCAAGCTTTCCGCCGCCGCGCTGCCAAAAGCGGCAATCATTCACAACCTCTTTGGTTCCCGGCCGTCGACAGGAACTTAAATTCCGTATATTCTTACTTTTGCATCTTATTTATTTCCATCACGTGAATTGGATGATCCATGCACGAGCACATGCCTTATTCGGGCAATAGCCATGACCGCTACACCGACCACCCGGCCTGGCCGCGGGAGGAAACGATTCGCGAAAACGAGGAACGGGTGATCCTCACCCGCACCCTCAAGCTCATCCACGACTTTGCCGAGATGCTGGTCGCCGATCCCCTCGGCGTCGAACTGCGCGACGAGATGGAGCTGCCGGTCTCCAAGGAAACCATGATTGATTGCTTCTCCCTTGTGCTGATGGCCGAAACGCGGCCCGAATGGCGCACGGCCTTTTATAATTCCGGGTTGAAGCTCGCCCATTTCTGGCCGGGCATCGGGCCGGACCGGCTGGTGCTTCCCGCCGCCCTTTTCGACAATGGGACCGATCCGGATGGCCGCCGCGACAGGCTTCTCGCCAATGCCGATCTTATCCGCACCTTCAGCGAAGCCTACAGCAAGGTCGGGCCGGAACACCGGCGAATCGCCGCGATTTTCGACGATGCCGTCTCGAAGCTGACCGGGTTATTGGGATCGTGAGGGGCAGGTCACCGCACGGTGAGACCGAACCCCTGCATGAGCCGGCGTGTCGGGAAGTCCGGCTTTCCGGATGTGAAGACGGCGAAATCCTGGTTGTCGGGGTGCATGGCATCGCGGGCATGGGGCACGAGGCTCCGCGCCCGCCGCGCTATGGCCTCCGCCGGGTCTATCCAGTCCACCGGCCAGGGTGCAAGCCGCCGGAACAGATTGGCCATGAAGGGATAATGCGTGCAGGCAAGCACCACGATATCCGTCTTTCGGCCGTCCGGCATTTCGACAAAGCACTGTCGGATTTCCTCCAGCACGGCTTCATCGGATAGGGCATCGCCGCGCACATAGGCTTCCGCCATGCGGGCGAGGTTTTGCGAACCCACCAGCCGCACATGGCACTGGGAGGCGAAGGACTGAATGAGATCTCGTGTGTAGGCGCGCTTCACGGTTCCGGGCGTGGCGAGAACGGAAACGAGGCCGGAGCGCGTACGCTCGGCTGCGGGCTTGATCGCCGGCACGGTGCCGACAAAGGTCATTTCTGGAAAGGCGGCCCGGAGATCGGCCCCGGCGAGCGTGAAGGCGGTGTTGCAGGCAATCACGCAGACTTCCGGCCGATAGTCCTCCAGAAGCCGGGCGAACAGCGAGAGGATGCGCGCCTTCAGCGCCTCCTCTTCCCAGCCACCATAGGGAAAGCCCGCATCGTCGGCCACATAAATGAAGCCGCGCTCGGGCATCAGCACGCGGGCCTCGCGCAGCACGGTCAGGCCGCCAATCCCGCTATCGAACATCAGAACGGGCTTCAGGTCAGCCGTCATTCCCCTTCGCGTCCCCCTGCTCCTCGGTTTCGTCCGCCGGTGCCGCACCATGCGGATAGCGCCGCTCGAAGCGATCGAGCGAGGAAATCACCCCGCGGATCACGCCGATTTCCTGCGACGTATAGGCTCTGCGCGACAGCACGGCCCGGAGATTGTCGACCATCTTCGGCTTTTTGGCGGCGGGATGGAAATAGCCGCGCGCTTCGAGCGCCTCTTCCACATGGTCGAAGAGGCCGAAGAGCTCTTCCTTGGTGGCCGGCCGCTGCGGAACGGGCTGAAAGAGCGTCTGGCTCAGGTCCTCCATGCCGGATTTCATCCATTCATAGGACATCAGCAGCACGGCCTGGGCGATATTGAGCGAAGCGAAGGCGGGATTGACAGGAAAGGTCACGATCTCGTCGGCCAGCGCCACTTCCTCGTTGGAAAGGCCCCAGCGTTCCCGGCCGAAAAGCACCCCCGTACGCTCGCCGCCGCGGAATTTCTCGCGCAGCGTCGCGCAGGCGGTGACGGGCGAGCGTACGGGCTTGAAGCCGTAGCGTTCGCGGGCGGTCGTGGCATAGACGAAATTCAGATCGGCAATCGCGCCTTCAAGCGTCTCGTAAACCGAAACGCCATCGATCACGTGATCGGCCTTGGAAGCGGCCGCACGGGCCTTCTCGCTCGGCCATCCGTCCCGCGGATTGACCAGCCGCAACTCGGCAAGCCCGAAATTCGCCATGGCGCGCGCGACCATGCCGATATTCTCGCCAAGCTGCGGCTCGACCAGAATGATGACTGGCCCTTCCTCGATCCGTTCCTTTTCGCTGTTCGTCCCTGACATATCGCGACCGGTCCCATTGCTGTTCCGGTCGCTCTCCTGACATATTCAGCCGTCCATTGCAAAGACCGGAAGGGCCGATCAGGCGGTTTTCAGCTGATAGGGCAGTACCCCCTCGCCCAGCTTGTCATTATTGGCCTCGCGGATGCGCGCCGCCGCCTCGTCGTAGAGGAAGGGCAGGAAAGCATAGCGCTTGCCGCTGGTCACGGTGGAAACCTGGTGCAGCAGCGAGCAGGAAAAGACCACAGCGCCTCCCGGCGGCGGGCGGAAGCGGCGCGGGCCAAATTCCGGGAAACTCACCTCCCCGCCTTCGAAATCCGCGTTCAGATTGATGGAAACCGCAAAGCGCCGATGGGCCGTTCCGGATGTGGTATTGTCGCGATGAGGGCCGAAATGCGCATTGTCCTCCGCCGCATAGCAGCCGACGATATAGCGCTCCATCCGCGTGGCCTCATATTGATAGGCTTTGCGTATTTCCGGAATGATCCGGTTCTTCATCCGCAGGTGGGTGGCGGCAATGATTTCGGGATCCGTGATCAGATAATCCTTCCGGCGCTTGTGGTCCGGGTTAAGCTGGACCACGGTCTTCCCGTCCACCTCGCGCATGAAGCCGCTTTCCTCGCCGCCATGGGTATCGTAAAGGCCGATCAGCTTCTGGCAGAATTCCGGTTCGAAGACATTGGGCAGAACCAGCACCGGCGCATGCAAGCCCGGCAGCGGATACTGGTCGAGCGGCGGGAGCCCCTCCAGGAGTGTGAAGAGTTCGGTGATGTCGCTGCGCTTCCTGCTGAAGGGAATGACCGAGAGCACGCGCAGGAGCGGATCCAGCACCACCCATCTCATCACCACTTCGTTGCGTGTCCCCTCGATATCGGCGGCACCGAACGCCCGCGCCATTTCGAATTCCGTATCGATGAAATAGCGATAGCCGGGATAGCTGTCGGCAATTCGGGATTCTTGCACGTCGGAGTAATCGCTGCTGACACCGAAGAAGGAGGCGATCTCGTCGTTGAACAGGTCGCGCCGGCGCAGCACGGCAGCGATGCTGGCTTTTGCTTCCCGATGGGTGGCCGAGCCGAAGAAGCAAAGCACGATGTAGCGACCGGCAACCGTATCAAAACGATACCGGGGGTTCGTCAGCGAACGAACCCGCAGCCAGGGAGCGGGTTCGCCGGGATGCAAACGCTTGAATCTCATGCCTTATACACCTCCATTAGATAATTGAAATGTATAATATTGAAAGATTCACATGTAAATGATGCGGCGTTCTATTCTGCCGTCTTGGTTAAGTTTGCGATACGACGCAGGTCGCCCTCGGCAAAGCCGATGAGCTGCTCCTTGACAGAGATCACCGCTTCCTTGTCGTCACGGCTGCCATTGTCATAATCGTCCACGACGAAATGCCCGTCCTCTTCCACCACGCGGAACACCCGCTTGGCCGGGGCCTGGTTCTCCATGCCCTCGAAGCAGCTTGTGGCGTTGAATGAGACTTCCACCGGCGTATATTCGATGTCGCGATCACTGGCCTTCGGCAGCACCTTGTAGGAAATATCCTTCAGCGGGCAGCTGTCCTGCCCGCCGATCAGCGGATCGTAATCGAAGAGCATTTCTTCCGATTGCGCCATTTCAGCGACCGTATGGGCGATCCGATAGGTGTCGGCAAAGCTCTTGCTGAAAACGCTGGAGAGTCGCTTCTTGTCGAAAAGCTCGCCCTTCACCTTGCCCTCGGCAATGCCGAACAGGGTTTTCACCGGCTGGGTGGCATCTGCTGCCAGGGATGCGCCTGACGACAGCGCGACAAGCGCCGCCGCAGCAATAAGACGAAGGTGCGTCATGATAGTCTCCCGATGATCTGTGGATGGGCTCAGGACTTGCCGATTTCCAGCATCTGTTCCTTGAGGCCCTTGCCGGAATTGCCGTTTTCGACCTGATAGAGGTCATCGATGACCGGCCGGCCATTCTCCACCTCGACATGGAAGATGATGACGGTGTCTTCCTTGTTGGCCGGGTCGCTGCCAAGGCACTTGCGATTGTTGAAGAGCGCAGTCACCTGCCCGTCGCCATCGTCTTCGACGCGGACATTCTCGAAGGGGCAGCCATCCTGGCCATTGGCGATCACGTCATAGTCGAAGGGGCTGCCGGTGGTCTGCCCTTCCGGAAGGTCGAAGGCCGGAAACTTGGAGGCGGCACGATAGGCACCGGCAAAAGACTTGCTGTAGATGCTGCCGAGCAGCTTCTCGCTGAAATAGTCGTTGGCGGCCGGATTTTCTGCGCGCCAGTTGTCCTCGGCAAGCTTGATCAGGGTCTTGACCGGCTTGGTCATGTCGGCGGCGAGGGCCGGTGCGGTACCGGCAAGCAGGATGGGAAGGAGAAGGAAGGAAACTTTCTTCAGCACGGACATGTCCTCTATGAGCGGCAGGGACCGGTTGACTGGCATCCTCTGCACCTTTTAGCAATACATAACCTTTATGGAATACGCGGACAATGCGGGCGCCCGGCAAGGCGGGCTTCGCAAATCGACCAATTTTGGGGGCGAAAAGGCGAGCATCGACTTTCTGGTGCCTTTGCGATCCCAACGGGGGATGCTATAGCGCGGCATCTCGCGTCAACTCCCGCGGGGATTCCGCAAAGCGGCTCTCCGGACATTCAAGAGGATGGATTTCATGAACAAGATCAAGGTGGCAAATCCGGTCGTCGATCTCGACGGCGACGAGATGACCCGCATCATCTGGCAGCTGATCAAGGACAAGCTGATCCTTCCCTACCTTGATCTCGACATCGAGTATTACGACCTCTCCGTCGAGAACCGCGACGCGACCAACGACCAAGTCACGGTCGATGCCGCCAACGCCATCAAGAAGCACGGCGTCGGCATAAAGTGCGCCACCATCACGCCGGACGAAGCCCGCGTGAAGGAGTTCAACCTCAAGGAAATGTGGAAGTCGCCGAACGGCACCATCCGCAACATCCTCGGCGGCGTGATCTTCCGCGAGCCGATCATCTGCAAGAACGTGCCGCGCCTGGTTCCGGGCTGGACGAAACCGATCGTCGTCGGCCGCCATGCCTTCGGCGACCAGTACAAGGCCACCGATTTCAAGTTTCCCGGCAAGGGCACGCTGACCATCAAGTTCGTCGGCGAAGACGGCCAGACCATCGAAAAGGAAGTCTACAAGGCTCCGGGCGCCGGGGTTGCGCTCGCCATGTACAACCTCGACGAATCGATCCGCGAATTCGCCCGCGCGTCGATGATGTATGGCCTGATGCGCAAGTGGCCGGTCTACCTGTCCACCAAGAACACCATCCTGAAGGCCTATGACGGCCGCTTCAAGGATATCTTCGAGGAAGTCTACCAGAGCGAGTTCAAGGCCAAGTTCGAAGAGATCGGCATCACCTACGAACACCGCCTGATCGACGACATGGTCGCCTCGGCGCTGAAGTGGTCCGGCGGCTATATCTGGGCCTGCAAGAACTATGACGGCGACGTCCAGTCCGACACGGTCGCCCAGGGCTTCGGCTCGCTCGGCCTGATGACCTCGGTTCTGCTGACCCCCGATGGCAAGACGGTGGAAGCCGAAGCTGCCCACGGCACGGTGACGCGCCACTACCGCCAGCACCAGAAGGGCCAGGAAACCTCGACCAATTCCATCGCCTCGATCTTCGCCTGGACCCGTGGCCTTGCCCACCGCGCCAAGCTGGACGACAACCAGGAACTGGCCCGCTTCTGCGAGACGCTGGAAAAGGTCTGCATCCAGACCGTCGAATCCGGCTTCATGACCAAGGACCTGGCGCTTCTCATCGGTCCGGATCAGCCGTGGCTCTCCACAACAGCTTTCCTGGACAAGATCGATGAGAACCTGAAGGTGGCGATGGCCGCCTGAATGACCTGAAATTTCAGGGATGGAAAAACCCGGCCTCGCGCCGGGTTTTTTGTTGCCCCCACTGGATCGGCCGCTATCGTTGGTAAAACGCCCGAGGAGGACCGAGATGACCGCCAGCCTGACCCTTTTCACCAATCCCATGTCCCGCGGGCGCATTGCGCGCTGGATGATGGAAGAAGCCAATCAGCCCTATGAAGTGGTGAACGTGCCTTTCGGCCCGGCGATGAAAACCGCCGAATACAAGGCCATGAACCCCATGGGCAAGGTACCCACGCTGAAGCATGGCGATACCTTCGTCACCGAATGCGCCGCGATCTGTGCCTACATGGCCGAAACCTTCCCGGAAACGGGACTGGCGCCCCGGCCGGAGGAGCGCGCGGATTACTATCGCTGGATGTTCTTCTCCGCCGGCCCGCTGGAACAGGCCGTCACCAACCGCGCCATGGGTTTTCAGGTACCCGACGAACGGCGCGGCATGAGCGGCTACGGCTCCTACGAGCAGGTGATGGATACGCTGGAGAAGGCGGTATCCGCCCATGAGTTCATCGCCGGAGATCGCTTCACCGCCGCCGATGTCTATGTCGGCTCCGCCGTCGCCTGGGGACTGATGTTCGGCTCCATCGAAAAGCGCCCCGCCTTCGAGGCCTATGCCGGCCGCATCGCGACACGCGAGGCCTACCGGCGCACGCATGCGCTTTGCGAACAGGAAGCACAGGCGATGAAGGCTGCGGGCTGATCAGCCGGCCTTTCGGACCGGCTGGCGCAGGATCGTTTTCAGCCGGGCGGGCGCTGTCCGCCTCGGATCCGACAGATAGACCTCGTGGTGGTGCCCGCTGAACACCCAGTTCCCCGCGGGCATCACGTCCTCATGCAGCCGATGAAGCACCGGTGTCTCGTCGTCATAGCTGCCGACATGAAGCGTCTGGAGCACGGTTCCCTCGTCAAGTGTCACCATGCGGAGACGTCCCCTTGCCTCAGGCTTTGCCGCGCAGGTGGCAGCGATCGCCTCCTCGACCAGCCCTTCATCCACCCGGGGCGGAACGAGGATCAGCATCTGCCAGGACCAGAGGTCCTTGTCCCTCGTCTGGAAGGCTTTGGGATCGTCTGCCCACCAAAGGCCCTCGAGCGGCGGAACGGTGTAGTCCGCTCCCTGCGCCTTGCTCAGGAACTTGAGCTTGTAGGAGGCCGTATAGAGCGCCTCGATGGCCACCCGATAATCCGGGCTAGTATTCGGATTGCCGGCCCCATCCACCGCGAAATACCGCATCGGCGGCAGCACAACCTCCTCGAACCGCCCCTTGGGTGCGGTAAAGAAGGCGGAAAGCTCCCTCTTCAGGTCCCGCTTCATCTCAGGCCACCGGAATGCAGATTTCGGTGATCAGATCCTGTGGAGCTGTATCCTGCGGCGTGTTCGGGTAGATTTCGATGGCGGGCTCGTGGCGCACTTCCACATTGGCGGAGGGCAGCCACTGGCTGTAGAGCCAGGTATAGGCGAGGTGAAGCTCGCTATAGGGTCCGCGATGGGTGAGCACCGCATAGCGCCCGCCGGCAATCCGCAGCGATTTCAGCGGCGGTTCGACCACGAGGTCCGCCCGGCTTTTGGCAACGCAGGCGACGGAGCGAAGCTCTTCCGGCGCCTTCCCCTCCGGATCGTCGTAATAGACGCCATAAAGCTTCGCGGCCGGCTGCACGAGATTGCGCGACCGGAGGAGCCCCCAGAGTGTATCGAAGGCCTTCCCGATGGTCATGTAGGGCCCGGAATGATCCACGCCGATCGCATCGACCGGCTCCAGGGTCCTGAATTCCACTGCATACATCCGCATGTCTCCTTGTCTGATGGCGGTTTTCAGGGCCACATGGCCTCCCCTTTTCCGGTACTCGGCCGGAGAGAGGCCATAGCTGGCCTTGAACACGCGGGAGAAGGAAGGAAGGCTGGGATAGCCGTTGCGGCTGGCAATGGCGATCACCGGCTCGGCCGAGCTGACAAGCGCATTCGCAGCCCGCTGCAACCGAAGCCGGCGCACCGTCTGGGCAAGCGTTTCCCCCTGCACGCCCCGATAGATGCGGTGCCAGTGATAGGGCGACATGCAGGCAATGTCTGCCAGCCGGTCCATATCCAGCGCCTCATCCAGATGATCGTGAATATAGGCCGTTACCCGGCGCAGGCGCGCTTCGTAATGGGCCCATGGGCAGATCTGGTTCATGCGGTCTTCCGTCTTCTTCCGACGCCCCTTTTCAGCACGGGACGACTTCACAAATCCTGCGGAACTTTCGAAACGCAAGGCATAGTATCGCCAGAAATGCTACGGGCAATGCTGGCAGCGCAGCTTTGCGGTCAAGGGCGGGATAAACGGCAGGCCGTGGCACCCGCGAGGGGGAGACAGGGTATGACGGACAGGCTGGTTCCGAAACTGGTGACGGTTTTTCAGGAGGGTTACGATCTCGCGCGGCTGAAGGCCGATGCCCTCTCGGGCCTTACCGTCGCCATTGTCGCCCTGCCCCTATCCATGGCGATTGCGATTGCATCGGGCGTCACGCCGGACCGGGGCCTCTTCACCGCCATTGTCGGCGGCTTCCTGATTTCCGCGCTCGGCGGCAGCCGACACCAGATCGGCGGGCCGGCGGGGGCCTTCATCGTTCTGGTTTCGTCAACCGTCGCCCGGCAGGGCATTGACGGCCTGCTGATCGCCACCTTCCTGTCCGGCATATTTCTCACCCTGGCGGGGGTGCTGCGCCTCGGGCGCTTCATCCGGCTTATCCCCTATCCCGTCACCGTGGGCTTCACCGCCGGCATTGCGGTGATCATCTTCGCAAGCCAGATCCGGGATCTGACCGGCATTCACCTGCAAGGCGGCGAACCCGGACCGGTGATAGAGAAGCTCCTCGCGCTCGGCCGCGCGGCGGACAGCTTCAATCCCGCAGCGCTTCTTTTGTCGCTCGCCACCATTGCCGTCATTCTGTTCATCCGCCGCTTCCGGCCCACCTGGCCCGGTCTGCTGATTGCCGTGGCGCTTATGGCGGGCCTGACGCAGATCCTGCACCTGCCGGTCGATACCATCGCCAGCAAGTTCGGCGGCATACCGCGCACGCTGCCCCTGCCCTCACTGCCGGCCTTCACCCTGGAAAAGCTGGTCGCCGTACTGCCGGATGCCATCGCCTTTACCCTTCTCGGCGCCATCGAATCCCTGCTGTCCGCCGTGGTCGCCGACAGCATGACCGGGCGGCGGCATCGCTCCAGCATGGAGCTGATCGCGCAGGGCGCGGCCAATATGGGCGCCGCCCTCTTCGGCGGCATATGCGCCACCGGCACCATCGCCCGCACCGCTACCAATGTGCGATCCGGTGCCACAAGCCCCGTTTCCGGCATCCTGCATGCGCTCTTCCTGCTCGCCTTCATGCTGGTCGCCGCACCACTTGCGGGCTACATTCCGCTGGCAAGCCTGGCCGGGGTTCTGGCCGTGGTGGCCTGGAACATGGTGGAAAAACCGGCCTTCGCGGCCCTCCTGCGCTCCTCGCGCGCCGATGCCCTGGTGCTTCTCGCCACCTTCCTGCTCGTCGTTTTCCGCGACCTGACGGAGGGAATCGTCGTCGGGCTCGCGCTCTCCTCGATCCTCTTCATCGACCGGATGAGCAAGACGCTCAGGCTCGAGGAACAGGGCGCGGCGGACGAGGAGAAGGAGAACCCGCTCCCCGGCTTAGCCCGCGACACGCTGGTCTACCGGATCGAAGGCATCCTCTTCTTCGGCGCCGCGCCGCAGGCGGGCCCGGTGCTCGATCGCATCGCCAACGGATACCGCTTCGCGGTGCTCGACTGCCAGGCCGTTCCCTTCATGGATTCGACCGCTGCAAACCTCATCGAGGGTGCCGTCCGAAAGGCGGAGAAAACCGGAACGCGGGTCTATATTGCAGGCGCTTCAGGCACGGTGCGCCAGACGCTGGAACACCACGAGGTCCATGAACCCCGTGTCACCTTTACGGTCTCGCTCGAGGCAGCTCTCGCGGCCATAGGGGCTGCCCGGGACCGAACCGCTGCCGCCTGAAACGGAAACCGGTCGGTCTCGCCCTTTGGCAACCGGCCCTGCCTCAACCGAACCGACACCAAATCAAAAGCCCTCCGGCCGCACGACCGAAGGGCTTTTTCTTTCCGGAATAGACAGGAAATCAGCCGGCGAGCGCACTCTTGACGGCGGCAATCGCCGCATCTGCCTGCGCACCGTCGGGACCGCCGGCCTGGGCCATGTCCGGCCGGCCGCCGCCGCCCTTGCCACCGAGCGCAGCCGAGGCGATGCGCACGAGATCGACCGCGCTGAAGCGACCGGTCAGGTCCTCCGTGACGGCGACGACCGCACTGGCCTTGCCATCCGGCGAAACGCCGACAAACGTGACCACGCCCGAGCCGAGGCTGGCCTTGCCTTCGTCGGCCATGGACTTGAGGTCCTTGGCCTCGACGCCGGTCATCACCTTGCCGAGGAACTTGACGCCGCCGATCTCTTCGGGTGCATCGCCACCGCCGGCACCGCCACCCATGGCGAGCTTGCGCTTGGCCTCGGCCAGTTCACGCTCAAGCTTTTTGCGCTCGTCCATCAGCGCTTCCACGCGGGAAACCACATCGCCCGGCTGAACCTTGAGCGTGGAAGCGAGCGTCTTCACCCGCTCGTCCTGCT
This sequence comes from uncultured Rhizobium sp., assembly GCA_945952415.1. Classification (GTDB taxonomy): domain Bacteria; phylum Pseudomonadota; class Alphaproteobacteria; order Rhizobiales; family Rhizobiaceae; genus Gellertiella. Next base: position 72,947 of record CAMFIF010000008.1, read on the forward strand.
CGGCCAGATAGGCCCTCGCCGCATCGCCGGTCACGGCTTCCACGCGCCGCACGCCCGCGCCGACAGCGCTTTCGGAAAGCACGCGCACCAGCCCGATTTCCCCGGTGGCCGACACATGGGTGCCGCCGCAGAGTTCAAGCGAATAGGGCTTCCCTGCCTTTTCGCCGCGCACGGCCCGGCCCATGGAAACGACGCGCACCTCGTCACCATATTTCTCGCCGAAGAGAGCCATGGCACCTTCCGCAATCGCATCGTCCACGCTCATCAGGCGGGTCGTCACGGCCGCATTCTGGATGATGATCTCATTGGCCATGTCCTCGATGACCTTGAGCTCGTCCGCCGTCATGGGCTTGGGATGGGAGACGTCGAAACGCAGGCGCTCCGGCGCGACCAGCGAGCCCTTCTGGGCCACATGGGTGCCGAGCACCTCGCGCATCGCCTCATGCAGCAGATGGGTGGCGGAATGGTTGGCGCGCAGCGCCCCGCGGCGGGCATGATCCACGGTCAGGATCACCGCATCGCCCGGCTTCACCACGCCTTCTGCCACCTCGGCCACATGCACGAACAGGCCCTCGCCCTTCTTCTGCGTGTCGGTCACCTTCAGCTTGGCGCCATCGGTTTCGATCACGCCGGTATCGCCCATCTGGCCGCCGGACTCGCCGTAGAAAGGGGTCTGGTTGACGACGACCTGCACCGCATCGCCGGCAGACGCGGTCTCGACGGACTTGCCATCGCGCACCAGCGCCTGCACCACGCCTTCGGCGCGCTCGGTGTCATAGCCGAGGAATTCGGTCGCCCCATGCTTTTCCTTGAGTTCGAACCAGATCGTCTCGTTTGCCTTGTCGCCGGAGCCCGCCCAGTGGGCGCGGGCCTCGGCCTTCTGGCGCTGCATGGCATCGTTGAAGCCCATGAGATCGACGCCGATGCCGCGGGCGCGCAGCGCATCCTGCGTGAGATCAAGCGGGAAGCCATAGGTATCGTAGAGCTTGAAGGCGGTTTCGCCGTCCAGGCTGTCGCCCTTGGAGAGCGTGTTGGTGGCGTCGGACAGCAGCGAGAGGCCGCGCTCCAGCGTCTTGCGGAAGCGGGTTTCCTCGAGCTTCAGCGTTTCGGAAATGAGCGCCTCAGCGCGCTGCAGCTCCGGATAGGCGCGGCCCATCTCGTTGACCAGCGTCGGCAGGAGCTTCCACATCAGGGGATCGCGAGCGCCCAGCAGCTGCGCATGGCGCATGGCGCGGCGCATGATGCGGCGGAGAACGTAACCGCGGCCTTCATTCGACGGCAGGACGCCATCGGCAATCAGGAAGGCGGAGGAACGCAGATGGTCGGCAATGACGCGATGGCTCGCGCGGCGCTCACCCTCGGCCGGCACGCCCGTATGTTCGACGGAGGCGGCAATGAGCGCACGGAACAGGTCGATATCGTAATTGTCATGCTTGCCCTGCAGCAGCGCCGCGATGCGCTCCAGGCCCATGCCCGTATCGATGGAGGGGCGCGGCAGCGACACGCGCTCTTCCTTCGTCACCTGCTCATACTGCATGAAGACGAGGTTCCAGATCTCGATGAAGCGGTCGCCGTCCTCTTCCGGAGAGCCGGGAGGGCCGCCCCAGATATGGTCGCCATGATCGTAGAAGATTTCCGAGCAGGGCCCGCAGGGGCCGGTATCGCCCATGGCCCAGAAATTGTCCGAGGTGGGGATGCGGATGATGCGGTCGTCGGAGAAGCCGGCAATCTTCTTCCAGAGCCCGAAGGCCTCGTCGTCATTATGGTAGACGGTGACGAGCAGGCGCTTGGCATCGATGCCGAATTCCTTGGTGATCAGGTTCCAGGCAAGCTCGATCGCGCGCTCCTTGAAATAGTCGCCGAAGGAGAAGTTGCCGAGCATTTCGAAGAAGGTATGGTGCCGGGCGGTATAGCCGACATTGTCGAGGTCGTTGTGCTTGCCGCCGGCGCGCACGCATTTCTGCGCGGTGGCCGCAGTGGAATAGGCGCGCTGCTCAAGACCGGTGAAGACATTCTTGAACTGCACCATGCCCGCATTGGTGAACATCAATGTCGGGTCGTTGCGCGGCACGAGAGGGCTGGACGAGACGATCTCGTGGCCATTCTTCTTGAAGTAGTCGAGAAAGGTCGACCGGATTTCATTCACACCGCTCATAGCACGCCCTTCATAGCCGCCTTCCGGCGGAACCGTTCCATAAAAACCATTGGCTTTTATCGCCCCCTCTTGGCCCTGTCCAGCAGGACAAACGAAAGCGGCCGCCGATCTTCCGATCCGCGGCCGCTTTTCTAAAATAAATGCAGGGCAAAGGCCTTACATATCGCCATCACCATTCCCATCGTCCGCTTCCGGACCGCCATTCTGCAGGAAGCGGTCGGCGATCAGGCCGGCATTCTGGCGCAGCGCCGTCTCGATCTCGCGGGCGAGATCCGGATTGTCGCGCAGGAAGGTCTTTGCATTTTCGCGACCCTGGCCGAGACGCTGGCTGTTATAGGAGAACCAGGCACCCGACTTCTCGACGATGCCGGCCTTGACGCCGAGATCGATCAGTTCGCCGGTCTTCGACACGCCCTCGCCATACATGATGTCGAATTCCACCTGCTTGAAGGGGGGCGCCATCTTGTTCTTGACGACCTTCACGCGGGTCTGGTTGCCGACCACCTCGTCGCGCTCCTTGACGGAACCGATGCGGCGGATGTCGAGGCGCACGGATGCATAGAACTTCAGCGCATTGCCGCCGGTGGTGGTTTCCGGCGAACCGAACATCACGCCGATCTTCATGCGGATCTGGTTGATGAAGATGACCATGCAGTTGGAGCGCGAGATCGAGGCGGTGAGCTTGCGCAGGGCCTGGCTCATCAGGCGGGCCTGGAGACCCGGCAGGCTATCGCCCATTTCGCCCTCGATTTCAGCCCGCGGCGTCAGCGCCGCGACCGAGTCGACGACCAGCACGTCGATGGCGCCGGAGCGCACCAGCGTGTCGGTGATTTCGAGCGCCTGTTCACCCGTATCGGGCTGCGAGATCAGCAGGTTCTGGAGATCGACGCCAAGCTTGCGGGCATAGACCGGGTCGAGCGCATGTTCCGCGTCCACGAAGGCGCAGATGCCGCCCTTCTTCTGGGCCTCCGCAATGGTCTGCAGCGCCAGCGTGGTCTTGCCCGAGCTTTCCGGACCATAGATTTCAATGATGCGGCCCTTCGGCAGGCCGCCGATGCCGAGCGCGATGTCGAGGCTGAGAGAGCCCGTCGAGACGGTATCGATCTCCACCACATTCTCGTTGGAACCGAGCTTCATGATCGATCCCTTGCCGAACGCCCGTTCGATCTGGGAGAGAGCCGCGTCCAGTGCCTTGCTTTTATCCACCGTTTTGTCCTCTACAAGCCGCAAAGAATTTTGTGACATATGATCCACCTTTAGGTTATTGAAGCTGCACAGGCAACGAAGCTTCCGATGGCCTGTATGTACTCTTTTTGTTCCGGTTTTTCAAGGCCCATCCAGGTCCCTGAAAGAAAAAGGCAATTAAGGGTCTGTTCTCATTTTGTTTTCAAGCCTGTATGAACCATGCGGAACGGGCCTTGGAAGCGCAGCCGGCAGGGGAAGGACCCCGCGAATCGCGAGGGTTCCGGCAAGGTTGGACGAGGGGTCATGACGGGGTCTTCCATACTGGTTCTGGGCGGTGCCCATATCGACCGGCGCGGCCGGATCAGCGGCGAAACCGTGCCGGGCGCCAGCAATCCGGGCAGCTGGTTCGAGGAAGCGGGCGGGGGTGGCTTCAATGCCGCGCGCAATCTCGCCCGTCTCGGCCACAGCGTCTCCATGGTCTCGCCGCTCGGCGGCGACCGGGAGGCGGAAGCCGTATCGGAAGCGGCAGAGCTTGCCGGGGTTGAACACCATCCGATGGTCTTTCTGGATCGCAAGACGCCGAGCTACACCGCCATTCTCGAAGGTGACGGCAATCTGGTGATCGCGCTTGCCGACATGGAGCTTTACCGACTTTTCGGCCCGCGACGAATGGAAAGCCGGCAGATGCGCCAGCGGCTGGAAGCTGCCGGCGGTGTGCTGGTTGATGCCAACCTCCCCTCGGAAACGCTGGGCGCCATTGCCGCAAAGACTGCAAGCCGCGGCGTTCCGCTTGCCGGCATCGCCATATCGCCGGCGAAGGTGGTGCGCTATCGCCCCCTCCTCGGCGCCCTCTCCATGCTGTTCCTGAACGAGGCGGAAGCGGCAGCGCTTGCCGGACGGGCGGCCTCCTCTGCCGCTGAATGGCCCGCGCTTCTCAAGGCCGCCGGCCTTCGTGGCGGGGCGGTCACGCGCGGGGCCCGAGAGGCCGTGCTTTTCGATGAAACCGGTGCGGTGACCCTGGCGCCCCCGCCTGCCGGAACCATTGCCGATGTCACCGGCGCCGGCGACAGCTTTGCCGCCGGCGTGCTATCCGCGCTGATCCACAAGGCGCCGCTTGCCGAGGCGATCCGCTGGGGCACGGCAGCAGCGCGCATCACGCTCGCCTCGCCGCTCGCCTGCGCGCCCGATCTCTCGCTGGCACGGCTTCGCGAGACGCTCCCCCTTGTGCCACAGGCCGAAATATTGTCTTGAATAGCTTCACCCCCCCGGGCCGGAACCCATGGCCCGCCCACCGGATTTGCCCCATGACCAGACCCATCGCCCAGTCCCTTCCCGTTTCCTTCTCCCGTGAAGTTGCCGCCGCCAAGCAGCGCGGCGCGCCGATCGTGGCGCTGGAATCGACCATCATTACCCATGGCATGCCCTATCCCGGCAATCTCCACATGGCCGAAAGCGTGGAAGCGATCATCCGTCAGGAGGGAGCAGTTCCCGCCACCATCGCCGTCATCCATGGCCGCCTGCACATCGGTCTCGAGAAGGAAGAACTGCTGGAACTCGCCCAGACCAAGGGCGCAATGAAAGTCTCCCGCGCCGATCTCGCCTTTGCCATTGCCGAACGCCGCACCGGCGCCACCACCGTGGCCGCCACGATGATTGCGGCGGCGCGGGCCGGTATCAAGGTCTTTGCCACGGGCGGCATCGGCGGCGTGCACCGCGGCGCGGAACTGAGCTTCGATATTTCAGCCGATCTGGAAGAGCTTGCCCGCACGCCCGTCATCGTCGTCTGCGCCGGCGCCAAGGCCATCCTGGATATTCCGAAAACCCTGGAAGTGCTGGAAACCCGCGGCGTTCCCGTCGTCACTTATGACAGCAACGAATTTCCGGCCTTCTGGTCGCGGGGCTCCGGCCTGCCCTCCCCGCTGATGCTGAACAGCCCGGCGGCAATTGCCAATTTCCAGAAAACCCGTGATCAGCTCGGCATCGATGGCGGCATGCTGATTGCCAATCCGGTACCGGAGGCGGCCGAAATTCCGCGCGAGGAGATGGAAATCTATATCGCCCGCGCACTTGCCGATGCGGAAGACAACGAGATAACAGGCAAGGCGGTCACACCCTACCTTCTTGACCGGATCTATCACCTGACAGAAGGCCGCTCGCTGCGTACCAATATTGCGCTGGTGGAAAACAATGCCCACCTCGCCGCGGAAATCGCGGTCGCCATGGCACTCTGAAGCCGGGGCAACATCGCCATTAACAGGAAAGGCGGCCCTAGGGCCGCCTTTTCCATGTCAGGCGCAATTCAGAGGCAAGTCGCCTCAGTTCTTGCCGTCCAGCATTTCATAGACGGCTTCGGCCAACTGCTTCAGCGAGAAGGGCTTTGGCAGGAAGCCGAATTTCGCATCCGCCGGCAGGTTGCGCGCAAAGGCATCTTCCGCATAGCCGGAAACGAAGATGAACTTGAGATCGGGATATTTCTTGCGCAGCTCGGTCAGCAGCGTCGGGCCATCCATTTCCGGCATCACCACGTCGGAAACGACGATATCCACTTTGCCCTCGAGTTCGTCCATGATGTCCAGCGCCTCGACGCCGGACCCGGCCTCGTGCACCGTATAGCCGCGGGTCTCCAGCATGCGCTTGCCGCCGCGCCGCACCGCCTCCTCGTCTTCCACGAGCAGCACGACCGCAGACTTGCCGGTGAGATCCACCGGTTCCGCCTGTGGGGCGGCCGGGCTCGAAGCCGTGGCGCGCTGTTCGGCGGGCTGGCCGGCGGCCTGGCTCTGCGGCGCCTTTTCCGGAATGACCTCCGGAATGAAGCGCGGCAGGAAGATGCGGAATGTCGTTCCCTTGCCAAGCTCCGATTCTGCCTGGATGTGCCCGCCCGACTGCTTGACGATGCCATAGACCATGGCCAGACCCAGACCCGTGCCCTTGCCCACCTCCTTGGTGGTGAAGAAGGGCTCGAAGATCTTGTCCATGATATCGGGCGAAATGCCCGTGCCCGTATCCGTCACCTCGATCACCACGTGATCTTCCGGCGGCACGTCTGGCACGTTCAGCGCCGCCACGTCGGCGCCGGTGAAATTGCGGGTGCGGATCGTCAGGTTGCCGCCCTTGGGCATGGCATCGCGGGCATTGACGCAGAGATTGATCAGCACCTGCTCGAACTGCGAGAGGTCGGTCTTGACCGGCCAGAGGTCGCGCCCGTAATCGACGTTGAGCTTCACATTCGTGCCGGAAAGCAGCCGGTCGACCAGCATTCGGAGGTCGCCCACCACATCCGTCAGCACCAGCACGCTCGGCCGCATGGTCTGCTTGCGGGAGAAGGCAAGCAGCTGGCGCACCAGCACCGCCGCGCGGTTCGCATTGCGCTTGATCTCCATGAGATCCGCAAAGCTTGCATCCGAAGGCCGCGCCTGGAGAAGCAGATGGTCGGAGGACAGCAGGATGGCGGTCAGCACATTGTTGAAGTCATGGGCAATGCCGCCCGCGAGCGTGCCGACCGCATTCATCTTCTGGGTCTGCGCCATCTGCGTTTCGAGCGCCTTCTGCTCGGTGATCTCGACCGCATAGACGATGGCCGATTCCTCCGGCGACTCATCCGACTGGTCGATGACCGCATTGACGTAATAGCGCAGGTGACGCCCTTCATCCTTCGGGTGGTGCAGGTCGATGGGCGCGATGTCGCCCTGACGGTCGCGCGCGGCCGCAAGCGCCTGCTCCATCACGCCCCATTCGGACGGAGGCACGATGCGCTCGAAACGCACGCCGCCTTCCACGTCGTCGCGGTTCACCACGCCGGCAAAGAGCTTGAGGAACGGCGCATTGGTGCGAAGAATTCGCCCATGGCCGTCCACGGAGGCAATTGCCATCGGCGTATTGTTGAAAAAGCGGTTGAAGCGCATGGCGGCCACCGAGGCGCCATCCTCGTCCAGCCGTTCGGAACTGCGCGCCAGCACGATGGTGCGGCTTTCCCCCGGCGCACCGTCGCGTGCAAAGCTCACGCTGTGTACCAGCCGCACGGGCAGGCTCTGCCCGTTGGTGCGGCGCAGGTCGAGATCGACGGTGGCGGTTTTGCGCATGCCGGGATCGGCCTCGATGGACTGGATCAGCGCCAGCCCCTCACCAGCCACGATATCGGCAATGGCAAGCCCGCCCGGCGTGAACTTGGTCAGGTCGATGCCCAGCCAGTCCGCCAGCGTCGCATTGAGATAGATGATCTCGCCCCGCCGTCCGGCAGAGAAGAAGCCAGCCGGCGCATGGTCGAGATAGTCGATTGCATTCTGCAGCTCCTTGAAGAAGCGCTCCTGATCGTCCCGCTCGGCGGTAATGTCGGTGATCTGCCACACGCGATTGGCGGGCTGGCCCTTGCCCTGGGGCGGCAGGATGCGCGCCTTCAGCCGATACCAGTGAGCGCCCGAACCGCCCATCGGCTGGCCAAGCGGCTTCAGCAGGCGAAATTCTTCATGCCCGTTCTTGCCCGCCTGCAGGCGGTTGGTGAGCCGGTAGAGCGCCTCGCCGGATTCCTTCGTGCGGGACAGCAGCATTTCCAGCGACTGCACGTCAGTGGGCCGGTTCGCCCCCGTCAGCGCGCCATAGGCCCGGTTGGCATAGAGAATTCGGCCCTTCGGATCGGTGATCAGGAAACCGTCCGGGTGGCTGTCGAGATAGCCCCGGTCGACACCAATCCGGCTCGACGGCGGCATGATCTCGACGAAGCCGATGATCGCCGAAACGATGAAGAAGATGCCGGCCATGGCCAGCACGCCGAGCAGCCCCAGCACCAGTTCGTTGGTGAGGTTGTCCCGCATCAGCACGAAGGCCGCCGAGGCGGCCACCAGGATCACGGCGAGCAGAAGGATGCGCCACGTCGCTCCTCGCGCGGCCGTCCGGTCCACAAGGGCCTTGGTCTCTTTCACGGCCGCCTCATTGATACCCATTCATCCCCCACCCCTCGCCGTCCTCATCCGGATCGCGAGGGCACGCCCGATAGTATGGCAATCGATTGTACCGCGGGCTTCCAGCACCCGTTCCCGCAGCATGTGCACTGCCGAATCAATAGTAGAATTTTGCTTCACGATGAAGGGAATAGACAAGCTTGCCGCCGCAATTCCCCAACATAGCCGCCTCCTTGCGACAGCCGGGGCCGGAACGGGTCGCCAAAAGCCCTGAAAGCGCCGCAGGAATGCTTGGACAAGCCCTTCGCCGTGCTTGTGTCGAGTCGAAAAAAGGCGTTTCCTTGCACCGGAAGGGCCCCTTGAACGGGATAATGGCCCTTCGCCGACAGATTTAATTTTCAACGCATAATGTCCGGTCGGTCTCCCACCACCGGATTTCGGCATGACGCCGGGAGACGATTGTATGAATACGGATTCGATGGGTTTGAAGTTCGCGGTCGCCATTCTTCTCGTGGGCCTTGCCATGGCCGGTTTCTTTGCCATGGTCACGGTGTTTCGCCGGCGTTTTCCGGGCGGTTTTTTCGGCGCGGTTCCGGCCTTCCGCAGCCACGGCTTTCTCGGCCAGGGCCGCAACCGGCGTGACCGCATCCGCATCGTCGAGGCCGTTCAGGTCGATCCCCGCCGCCGGGCGATCCTCATCCGCCGCGACAATACCGAACATCTGATCCTCGTCGGCGGACCGACGGACGTGGTCATCGAGACCGGCATCGACGCGCCCTTTGAGGCGGCGGAACCGGAAGAGGATTACGGCTATCAGGACAGCATGCAGGAAAGCTACGAGCCGGAGCCGGTCCGTGCGCCCCGGCCGCGCAGCGAGGCAGCCCGCCCCATGGAGCGCCCGGTCGAGCGCGCAGCCCCGCCCGCCTATCGGGAATGGGAAGATGAGGACGAGGATCCGCAGGTGGCCAGCGGCCAGTATCTGAGGCCCCGCGCCTCCCAGCAGCCGTACCCGGCGGAGCCGCCGCTCACGACAGGCATCCGTCCGGTGACGCTCGCTCGCGGCATTCGTCCGGCCAGCCTCTCCGCGCCGGGAAGCGCTGTCGATCAGGAAGAGGCCGCGATTGCCCGCGAGCTCGAAGCCGCGCGCCGCCGCAGCCAGCAGCAGGCAAGCCCGCAGCCGGCCCCGCCGGCGCTTCGCGGCGGCAATGACGATTTCGACGATATCCTTGCCCGCGAGATGGAGGAGCGGCTGGAAGCCGCCAAGCGCCAGGCACGCGCGCTTGCGGCCGAGCAGCGCCGGCCGATCACGCCCAGCCGGCCGGCGGTTCCCGATCAGCGCGGCATGCAGGCCGGCATCAACCGCATCTTCGGCGATGCGGGCAATGACAGCTGATCACTCTCACGAGCTGACCATATGGAAAAGCCGGGCGGCATGACCGCCCGGCTTTCCTGTTTGGAAGGCAGAAACAAAAAACGCCGCGGTGATGCGGCGGCTCGGTTCATTCGTCCCGGTATACTTTTTCGCGGCGTTCGTGGCGTTCCTGAGCCTCGATGGACAGCGTGGCGATCGGTCGGGCATCCAGGCGTTTGATGCCGATCGGCTCGCCCGTCTCCTCGCAATAGCCATAGGTGCCGTCTTCGATACGCTGCAGCGCGGCATCGATCTTGGAGATCAACTTGCGCTGGCGGTCACGGGCCCGAAGCTCGATGGCGCGGTCCGTTTCCGAGGATGCCCGGTCTGCGAGATCCGGGTGGTTGGCGCTTTCCTCGGCGAGATGGTCGAGCGTTTCGCGCGCCTCCCGGAGGATATCGTTTTTCCAGGCCAGAAGTTTCGCCTTGAAATAAGCCCGCTGGGACGGGTTCATAAACTCATCGGATTCCGAGAGTACATAGGTACTAAGATCGATCTTCTCACTCAACGCGATTCTCCTGAAGAACATCTCTTGTGCGCGGTGTATATCGCAACAAAGCCTTAACGTTCAAGCCTTCGTCACGTTCTCCACCTGTCGTGGTGCAAGGGGCGTGCCACGGGCGGGAAATGCCCCATGCCACGATAGTTTGAAGGCCATTTTTCCGTTTCATTTCAAAAATATGTCAGCTTCGATCCTTGCGCGGGCCTGATGCGGGCTGGCCCCATCCACGGTTTCGGTTGACGAGACGGGCTGAAGCCCGCTAGGTCATCGGTCGTGCTGAAACCCACGGGACCTGCCGGATGCCCTTTCTTCCGCCTCCGCCTTCGCGCCTCTTTCTGATGCGCCATGCCCAAGCCGGTTGGGCCAAACCCGGGCAGACCGATTTCGACCGGACGCTGGATCAGGTGGGCCGGGAGGAAGCGGCTGCCGTTTCCCGGCTGGCCGCCGATTCCGGCTTTCGCCCGGACCTGATCCTCTGCTCCACCGCCGCCCGCTGCCGGGAAACCGCCGATGCCTTTCTCGCGGCCTTTGCCGCGCCGCCCGAAATTCTCTTCTGCGGCGAACTCTATAATGCCCCGCCCGCGGCCTATTTCGAGCAGGTCTCGCGCCATTCCGGCTGCGAAAGCCTCCTCCTCATCGGCCATAATCCGGCCATGGAAGAGATCCTGGAAACGCTGAGCGGGATGCGGGCAACCGCCGACGTGGTGCCGGACGGCTATCCGACGGCGGGCTTTGCCGTGCTCACCCATGTGGGCGAGATTGCGGACGAGGCCTGGGCGCTGACGGCCTTCCTTCGCCGTTAGGAACGGTCTTCCGCTCGTCGGATGGACAACCTATATGAGGTAAAACCAACCCGATCCGAGAGGACGAGCAGGGACAGCATGGCGGTTACCGGCCTCAATCACATCAACATCCGGGCGGAGCAGCCGCTTCTCGAAAGCTTGCGGCACTTTTACCGTAACGTGATCGGCCTGACGGAAGGCTATCGGCCCCCTTTCGCAGCGGATGGCCACTGGCTCTATGCTGGCGGCTTGCCCATCCTGCATCTTTATGAGGCAGCGCCCGGACAGAACCGTCCCGAAACGGCACGGGGCCCGATCGATCATTTTGCCTTCGACGGAACGGATTTTTCGAAGACCGTTGCGGACCTCCGCGAAAAGGGCGTGGCCTTCACGATCAAGGCTCTGCCGGCAACGGGCAACCCCCAGATCTTCCTCTTCGATCCGGCGGGCAACCGCGTGGAACTGCAATTTCCGTCCCCGGCCGCCGATGGCCTCAATGACGGCGCCTGATCCATGACCTCCCCCATCACCTCCTTTTCCGACGAGGCGCTGATCGCCTTCGATCACCTCACCGCCCGGGCCGGCAACCTCTTCAACCCTACGGTGCGGCTCGGCGTCACCGGCCTGTCGCGGGCGGGCAAGACCGTCTTCATCACTTCGCTGGTGCACAATCTCCTGCATGGCGGGCGGCTGCCGCTGTTCGAGCCGATGCGCAGCGGCCGCATATCCTCCGTTCGTCTCGATGCGCAGCCGGACGATGCGGTGCCCCGCTTCCAGTATGAGGATCATATCCGCGATCTGCTGCAGGAGCGGATCTGGCCGGAAAGCACCCGCCAGATCGCGGAACTGCGGCTGACCGTGAAGTTCCAGAGCGCCAGCGGCTGGAACCGGCTGTTCCATCCCGGCCAGCTGTCCATCGATATTGTCGACTATCCCGGCGAATGGCTTCTGGACCTGCCGCTGCTGGGGCAGGATTATCGCACCTTCAGCCGCAACACCGTGGAGCTGGCGCGAAGCGGCACCCGCGCAGCCCTTGCCGGGGAATGGCTGGCGCTCGCCTCTTCCATGGAAAAGCATTCGCCTGCCGGCGAGCCGGAAATCCGCCGGCTCAGCGATGCCTTCGCGCGCTATCTCCGGGCCTGCCGCGATGACGAACGCTCGCTGTCCACCCTGCCGCCCGGCCGTTTTCTGATGCCCGGCGATCTCGAGGGCTCGCCTGCCCTCACCTTCGCGCCGCTTCCGGATCTGGCCGAAGGGCAGGCGCCGCGCGACAGCCTGCAGGCGACGATGGAGCGGCGCTTCGAGGCCTACAAGGCCAATGTGGTGAAACCCTTCTTCCGCGAGCATTTTGCCCGGCTCGACCGCCAGGTCGTGCTGGTGGATGCGCTGCAGGCCGTCAATCGCGGAGCAGAGGCGGTGGAAGACCTGGAACGCGCCCTTTCCGATGTGCTTGCCTGCTTCCGCCTGGGGCGCAGCGGGCTGCTATCGGCGCTGACCGGCAGCCGTATCGACCGGGTGCTGGTCGCCGCCACCAAGGCGGACCATCTGCATCACGAGGGCCATGAGCGGCTGGAGGCGATTGCCCGCCGGATCACCGAGCGGGCGCTGAAAACCATCGGCCTCAGCGGCGCCGGTTTCGATGTGATGGCGCTCGCCTCCGTCCGGGCAACCCGGGAAGCCTATGTGGAACGCCACGGCGAGCGCCTGCCCGTCATATCGGGCACGCCCATCGCCGGCGAACGCATCGGCGGGGAAATCTTCGACGGCGAACGGCAGACGGCGATCTTTCCGGGTGACCTTCCCGAAAACCCCGACGCCGTCTTCGACTCAAGGGCCGAAGCACGGCACGCGCCCTCCCATGCGGTGGAAGTGGTGCGCTTCCGCCCGCCGGCGCTCGATGTCACCGCCGGGGGACTGAAGCTTTCCGTGCCCCATATCCGGCTCGATCGTGCCCTCCAATATCTGTTCGGAGATTATCTCGCATGAGTTCCGATACGAATGGCCGGGCCGATCCGGCGCGACGCCTGCCCGGCGCCTTCACCGTCGAGCACCAATCTGCCCCCTCCCGCGGCGAGGCGGAAGATCCCGCCCGCGCCCCCCGCAAGCCCCAGAGCTTTTCCGGCCCCATCGAGCTGACGCCGGAGGAGGAGGACCCCTTTCTCGGTGCGGCCCCGGCGCCGGTCACCATCAGGCCGGCGGGATGGCGACTGTCGCTCGGCGGCCTTGCGGCCAGTGCCTTGGGCATTCTCATATCGCTGGCGCTCGGTCTCTGGATCGACGATCTCGTCCGCGCCCTCTTCGACCGCTCCACATGGCTCGGCTATGTGTCGCTCGGCGTGGTGGCCGTGCTGGCGCTGGCGCTCGCCGCCATCGTCGGGCGCGAAATTGCCGGTCTCTACCGGCTGCAATCCGTGTTGTCGCTGAAAGCCGATGGCGAGGCCGCGGCGCGCGAACGGCGACCGGATGCGGCCCGTGCCGTCATCGACCGCCTGGACAGCCTCTTTTCCAGCCGCTCGGAAACCGCGAGAGGCCGCGCGCTTCTGAAAGCCACGCGGGACGACGTGATAGACGGTCCGCATCTGATCGCGCTTGCTGAAGTGGAACTTCTCGGCCCCCTCGACAATGAGGCCCGGCGCATCGTTCTCGATTCGGCCAAGCGCGTCTCGATCGTCACCGCCGTCAGCCCCCGTGCTGTGGTGGATCTGGCCTATGTGATCTACGAGGCCTTCCGGCTCATCCGCCGCATCGCTGCGCTCTACGGTTGCCGTCCGGGCAGCTTCGGGCTGTTGCGGCTGGTGCGCGATGTGGTGGCCCATCTCGCCGTCACCGGCACGATTGCGGTGGGTGACAGCCTCGTGCAGCAGGTACTGGGCCACGGGGTCGCCTCCCGGCTTTCGGCGCGCTTCGGCGAGGGCGTAATCAACGGCCTCATGACCGCTCGTATCGGCATTGCCGCCATGGATTACTGCCGGCCCCTTCCCTTCAAGGCCCGCAAGCGGCCCGGGATCGGCGATTTCATCAGCGATCTCAACCCCGCGACCATGGGCGCAGACGGCCAGAAGGCCTGAAGGCAGAGGCCCACAAAAACCCGCAAAGCCTAGGTTTTCGGCCTCGGGTCAACCAAGCATTAACCAATCTCCCGCATAAATCGACGCACGTCTTGCCTGTAGCTCGTCCAAGGAATGCCCATGCACACGCGTCCTTTTTTCCTCTTCGCCGGCCTTGCGGCCGCCCTCACCGGCATAGCCGCCATCTCCGTACCGGCTGCGGAAGCCGCACCGCGTGATCGTGCCTTTTTCGAACAGGTGGCCGGTTCCTGGACAGGGCCGGGCGAAATCGTTGCCGGCAAGTACAAGGGCACGAAGTTTTCCTGCAGCCTCTCCGGCGAAGCAACCGTGGATGGCAAGACCGGCCTGAAGCTTGATGGCTCCTGCCGTGTCGGCCTCTTCAGTCAGCCGATGAGCGCCGTGCTGGCCGAATCCGGTTCGAGCTACAAGGGCCAGTTCCTCGACGGCGCGTCCGGCAAGGGTCTCGACATCATTTCCGGCCGGGTCAACAAGGACAACGTCGTTCTGGGCATCAACCGCTCCAAGCTGAACGGCGCGATGATCGCCCGGCTCGAAGGCGACAATGCCATGAACGTGACGATCTCGGTGAAGGTCGAGGACAAGATGGTCCCCGTGATTGGCATGAAGCTCGCCCGCAATGTGGATGACATCAAGGTCGGCGCCATCAAGTAGGGCGCTTGAACCGAAGGACGGGAACCCAAAGGCGGCTGAAGAGCCGCCTTTCTGCTCTCTCCAGACGGCTATTTCTCACGCCACCAGCCGGGCGCTTGGCCGGCATTCTCGATGCCCGTGACATCCGCGCCGCGAAGCCATTCGGCGATGCTCTTTCCGCGGATCACGAGGTCCGGCGCGAAATCTGCGAGCGGTTTCAGCACGAAGCCCCGGTCCGTCATGCGGGGATGGGGCAGTTCCAGCCGCTCATCGGTCATCGAGAGGTCTCCATAGGCGAGAACGTCGATATCGATGGTGCGCGGACCCCAGCGCTCCACCCGCACCCGCTTCATGTCCTTTTCGATAGCCAGGCAGGCATCGAGAAGCTCGACGGGCGGAAGAATCGTTTCCACCGAGGCGCAGGCGTTGAAGAAATCCGCCTGGTCGGTCTTGCCCCACGGCGGCGTCCGGTAGACTGACGAGACGGAAAGCACCCGGCAGTCTGGCCTGCGGTCGAGAAGCCGCAGTGCCTCGGCCATGGCATGGACGGGATCGCCCACATTGCCGCCGAGCCCCAGCATGGCGACGAAGGTGACGGGGTCAGGCTTCATGAATCACCGTCACCTGCACGTGGTCGAGGAGCCCGGGTATAGGGGCGGAGGGCTTCCGCACCGTGATGGCGGCGCGGCGGATCTGCGGGAACCGGGCGGTCAGCTCCTTGCCGATATCGAGCGCCAGCGCCTCGATCAGCTGTCTGCGCGTGCCGGTCACGATGGACTCGATGAGCTGGAACGCCTCGCCATAATGCACCGTATCGGCAATGCTGTCTGTTTCGAGCGCCGTCCCCCTGACAACATCGAGCGCGGCGTCGACGAAGAAGCGCTGACCCAGCACCTCCTCTTCGCGCAGCACCCCGTGCCGGGCGAAAAAGGCGCAGTTCTTCATTTCGATGCGGTAGGTGTCACTCATTGGTCCGTCTCCGGTTGGAGGGTCAGGCGCCGCTCGGCAGCAAGCACCGCATTGGCAACGGAAAGCGCGTCACGATTGGGATCGACGCCATGCACGCGGAAAATCGCAGCCCCCTTCTGCCGGAGGTAAAAGGTGGTGGCAGCCGTTGCCATGTCCCGCTCGCCGGCAATGGCCCGGCCGGACATCGCTCCGATGAATCGCTTGCGCGACGTGCCGGCAAGCAGCGGAAAACCAAGGGAGTGGAGTTCGGCAAAACGCGTCATCAGCTCCAGATCCTCCTCGGCATTCTTGGCAAAGCCGAAGCCCGGATCGAGCACGATGCGCTGAGGCTCGACGCCCGCTCCTGCGGCAATGTCGAGCGACCGGGCGAGGAAAAACCGCTGGTCCTCGATGAGATCCGGCAGCTTCTCGCGGCCCCGGCCGGTGTGCATGAGGCAGAGGCCGGAGCGGCTTTCGGCCGCCACGCGGGCAATCTCCGGCTCCCGCTGCGCGCCATGAACGTCGTTGATGATGTGGGCCCCGGCCGCAACGGCAAGCCGCGCGGTCTCTGCGCGGTAGGTATCGATGGAAATCAGCGCATCCGTGCGGGCAGAAAGCGCCTCGATGACGGGCAGAACCCTGTCCTGCTCTTCGATAGCGGTCACTTCAGTGGCGCCCGGCCGGGTCGATTCCCCGCCGATGTCGAGAATGGCAGCCCCCGCCTCCGCCGCGGCCAGCGCATGGGCAACAGCCGCATCCGTGCCGCCATGCAGCCCGCCATCGGAAAAGGAATCGGGCGTGACATTGACGATGGCCATCAGCACGCCGGGCGTTAGATCGATGGAGCGGCCATGGCCGACCTCCCAGATCCGGTTTGCCTCAGAATTCACGGTTGGGCCTTCCTTCCGCTTCCAGTTTCGGCGATGATCCGCCTTGCGCTTCCCGAGCCTATGCAGCAAGGTTCGCCGGAGTTCAACCTCATGGATTTCCAAGAATGCCATTTGCCAGCGGGCGTCACCGCCTTTTCATTGCATGCGGATTGATTTTCCTTGGGTCTTCCGGCGGTTTCGCCCGGGCTGAAACCATCGTTCACAAAACCATTTCCTACTTTTCCATTGGCGGCAAAACCGCGAGCGATCTCGACCGGGAACTGCAAAGACGCGGCCCGCTGCTGTCCTCCACCGGCGCCCGCCACCCGGGCGCAACCCGCATCCGCTTCGGCGGCGACGTCACCTATGTGCAGAGCGGCGGACGCTGCAAGGTGGGCAATGCCCGGGTAACGGTCACGACGAAGATCTTCCTGCCGAAGTGGAAGAACCGCCCCCATGCCTCGAAGAACCTCGCGCTTCTCTGGGATACGCTGGCCGCCGATATTCGACGGCACGAGGAGCGCCACGCGGAAATCGCCCGCACCCATGCCCGGGAGATGGAACGGGCGCTCCTGGCGCTGCCGCCTGACCGCACCTGCGCCGCGCTTCAGGAGAAGGTGAGCCGCATTTCCACCGAGAAGGTCGAATCACATGATCGCGACCAGGCGCGATTCGACCGGATCGAGGCGGCCAATTTCGAGAATCGGATGATTCGCCTGCTGAAAGCCCGCATGGCGGCACAAGCGCAATAAAAAACATCCGGTTAGTGGCGACGAACGCTTGATCCGCAGGCCATCGAAGCTTGCGCGAGGCTGGATGCAATTCCCTCGAATGACGGATAATTTCTAATTATTTAAAATACGCTCATGATGAGGTATAAATAATCTCATGAGTTGCAGTCTTCGGTTGGTTTCCCTGTTCTCCTGGTGCGTCTCGAAGCCGCAGGCGTTCTCCTCCCTCGCCCTGCCGGTGATGCACCCATCTCGCCTCGCTGGCTTTTGACCTGCGAGGCTTTTTTTTGGCCACCTTCAGCCCTGACGCTCCGGAACATGCACGACGAGGCCATCGAGCGCGTCGGTCATCTTGATCTGGCAGGAAAGGCGGGAGGTCGGGCGGACGTCGAAGGCGAAGTCCAGCATGTCCTCTTCCATGGTCGCCGGCGGGCCGACGCGCTCCGACCAGGCATCGTCCACATAGACATGACAGGTGGCACAGGCGCAGGCGCCGCCGCATTCGGCCTCGATGCCGGGCACGGAATTGCGCACGGCATTTTCCATCACCGTGGAGCCATTGGCCGCGTCGAGATCGTGGCGCGTGCCGTCGAAGGCGACGATGGTCAGTTTCGTCATGATGCTTATCCGGTCGTGAAGGTCGAGAAGGAGGCGGCTGTCTTCGCCCAAAATGGCGGATCAGTCAACACAGGCCAGCGCCACGCATCGTCGCATCCGGCACCCCGCCACGTGCGGCGGGGCATTCATCGTGCTGTGCCAGGTTCGGACAGGCAGACCTTGCCGCCTGTGCCTCAACGGCACAGTTTCAGGATGAAGTTCTCGGCCTTGAGGATGGCCGAACCGGCCTGCGCGACGAGCCCGGCATCGGCAGGCGTGTCTTCCAGGCGGCCGGCAACGGCGGCCACTTCATGCGCGCCGACGGCAAGAGCCGCCCCCTTGAGACGGTGGGCAACGGCCTGCCGCTGGGTGGTTTCTGCCGTGGAAAGCTCTGCAAGGCAGGCCCGCGCCTGACGGGCAAAGATCTGAAGAACTTCAATTTCCAGGGCTTTTTCGCCCATGGTCTGCTTGGCCAGGTGAACGAGATCGATCGGACGGGTTGCGGAAGGGCAAGGTCCGTTGGAAACTTCCGGGGCCTCGAACGCGATATTCAGCGCTGCCATTGTTTTTGTCTTCCCTGTTATTGTTGTATCTATGCGCCATCCTGTGCCGCATCAGGACGCCATCCCGTTAAAAACCGGCGCAATCATGGCTGAAATCGGCAATTATGGTTAACGAGAACTAAATACCCGCAACAAAAGGACATATACCGCCGGTCAGGCTTTAAAATATGTTAACAAACCGGGCGGATGCCCTGCCCGAGGGGGCCGGGTTCATTGTGCAACACATCGGGATGTGGCACTAAAGCATTGTAAAGCTAGATAAAGGCGACGATACCGTCTTTCTGCCGTTCAATCGGGACACTGGTGTCAAGCGGCGACACCCCAAGCGCCCGCGGCAGAATGTCGGTCAGTCAGTATGGAGTGCCTTTCGCAAATCGCAGCGCGCTCGGCCGCCCGCGGATCTGAGAGGTCACTTCCAACCGGAAACGAGGCAGTGCGCATGGCGAACGGAAGAGGCGGAGACCCCCTGGGTGACAAGGCCTATCAGGCTCTCGAGGATGCCCTGCAACCGAAATTTGATGACAAAGGCCGGCCCCGTGCCGGTGCGAGGCCCGATGGCCGGGAGGCAAATGTGGCGGATAACATGAAGCAGCGTCCGAAGACGGCGGCCGAACAGGCAGCCCGCAGGCCCGGCGCCGAAGCCCCCCGTCCCGCACCCGAGGGCCCGAAAGGCCAGAGCGGCGCCCCGGCCAATGACGGCCGGCGTTCGCCCTCGGCCATGCTGCGCAATCTGGAAGGCGCCTCCATGCGGGCGGCGATCCGGAATGCCACGCTGATCTCCCTGCTCTGGACCGCCGTCGTGATTGGCGCGGCACAGGGCCTCTATGGCGAGCAGCTCTGGCAGTTCTCGGCCGTCTCGGATGTCTTCGGCCTGCCCCGTCTCATCCTGCTGCTGCTGGCCATCGTGCTGCCGGTCATGATGATCTTTGCCTACTCGGTCATGATTGCCCGCGCCCAGGACATGCGCAATGCGGCCCGCTCCATGGCCGAACTCGCGCTGCGACTCGTCGAGCCTGAGAACATTGCCTCCGACCGCATCATGAATGTCGGCCAGGCCGTGCGCCGCGAAGTGACCGCCATGAATGAAGGCATCGAGCGCACCATTGCCCGTGCCACCGAACTCGAGGCCCTCGTCCATTCGGAAGTGAATGCGCTCGAGCGCAGCTATGCCGACAATGAAATGCGCGTGCGCTCCCTCGTGCAGGAACTCGGTTCCGAGCGCGAAGCGATCACCAGCCATGTGGAGCGTATCCGCTCGTCCATCATCGGTGCCAACGAGCAGCTGAAAGAGGAAATGTCGCTGGCAACCGAGGAAATCGCGGTGCGGCTTGCGACATCCGGCGAAGCCTTCGCCCAGATGATCGACACCCGCGCGGCCTCGCTTCTGGAAAAATCCGATCTCGCTGCCCAGAACATCAGCGTTCTCCTCTCCGGCAAGGCGACCTCCATCGTGGAAGCGATGGATTCCTCCGGCCTCGCCCTCGCCCGTGAATTCGATACCCGTCTCGAAGCCCTCAGCAACACGCTCGCCACCCGCGGCGGCGAGCTGCTCAGCCAGTTCGAGACCCGCGCCTCCACGCTGGACGCCAATACGGAACGGCTGAATGCCGCGCTCAACGAGCGTGCCAACCAGCTGAACGAAACCCTGATCGCCCGCACCCGCGAGATCAACGAGAGCCTCTCCAGCGGCCATACCTCGCTGTCGGGCACGCTCGACGACGTGCTCGCCAAGCTGAATTCCAGCCTAGACGAGAAGAGCGCGACCTTCCGCCAGAACCTGCAGCTCACCGCCGACGAAGCCGTCATGGATCTCGATATCCGCTCGGGCTTCTTCGTCGAGCGCATGCAGGCCACCACCAGCCAGCTTTCGACTGTCTTCGACGAGCGTTTTGCCGAGTTTTCGGAAGCCTTCGAGCAGAAGTCCGGTTCGCTCGACACGAAGCTCATGGAAAGCCTGGCACGGGTCAACGACACGCTGGCAAGCGGCTCGGAATCGCTGGAAAGCATCCTCTCCACCAGCATCGACCGTCTCGGCGTTTCGCTGAACGACCAGTCCTTTGCGCTTGCCACCGCACTGGGTACCGGTCAGGAAGTCATCGAGAACGCCATCGACAGCCGCGTGCGCGAAATCACCAGCACGCTCGAAAACCGCAGCAACGAGATCACCAGCTTCCTCAGCGACACCGCGCGCAGCATCAATGACAACCTCACGGAACGCACGGGCGAGATTGCCTCCTCGCTCGGTGCCCGTGCGGAAGAATTCACCACGACGCTGAACGCCAAGACCAGCGAAATCACATCCACTCTTGCCGACAAGACATCGGAACTGACGACCGAGCTCGATTTCCGCACCATGGAACTGACGGCGGCGCTCGGCGCGCGCTCGGAGGAAATCACCTCGGCCCTGTCGAACAAGACCACCGAGATCGCCTCCGCGCTGACGGAAAAGACCAGCGAGCTTTCGACCGAGCTCGATTACCGCACGATGCAGCTCACCGCAGCACTCGGCGCCCGCTCGGAAGAAATCACGACGGCCATTGCCTCCAGCACGCAGGAAATGAGCGCCTCGCTCTCCAGCCGCATGGAGGACATGAACCAGACGCTGGAAAACCGCACCCGCGAATTCAAGTCGGTGCTCGATCACCGCTCGGAGGAAATCACCAGCGCGCTGGCTGATCGCACCGCGGAAATCGCCGGCTCGCTCTCGGCCGCCGAACAGCGGATCGACACCGTCCTGCGCGACCGCAGCGCCGCGCTGACGGAGAAGATGACCGCCAATGCGGAAGAACTGACCGAATCGCTGTCGAGCGCCGAAATCCGCCTCGACACGCTGCTGCGCCAGCGCGGCCAGGTCATCACCCAGGCCGTGGAAAACGGCGCCTCGGATATTTCGAGCACGCTGGTTTCTGCCGAAAGCCGCATCGATCTCCTGATGCGCGAACGCGGCGGCGCGCTGGCCGAGGCCATCGCCAACAACACCGCCGATATCGGCGACAAGATCGACCAGCGCATGTCCGGCCTCGCCGAAGTGTTCAGCGACGGCAACCGGCAGCTTCTCGAAACCGTCGAAACCCAGACGGCCGCCCTGTCGAGCATGGCCGAATCCACCCAGTCGGCCATCAACGAGACGCTCGGCCGTCGCGCGGATGATTTCGCCCTCGTCCTCGAACAGGGCCGCGCCCGGATCGAGAACACGATTTCCGTGCGCTCGGAGCGCCTGGCCGATGCAGTCGAGGCAAGCCGTGGCGATCTCGCCCGCACGCTCGACAAGAAGGCACAGGAACTTACCGATGCGCTGGCGGAAGGCACCCTCACGCTCGGCCTCTCGCTCGAAACCCAGGTTGCCACGGCGCTCGATGGCGTGGGCGATGCCGAACAGCGTCTGACCCAGGCGCTGGACAACAAGGCTGAAGCCCTGCGCCAGGCCTATGAAGACAACCAGCAGCGCCTGCAGAGCGTGCTCGAAGGCTCGGCCACCCGGCTCGAATCCACCATCCTCATCGGCGCCCGCCGCATCGAGGACACGGTGTCGAGCAGCGTCGGCCATATCGACGGCTCGCTCTCGACCAGCGCGCTGCAGATGGAGCAGACGCTCAATGCTGGCGTCAGCCGCCTGACGAGCTCGCTCGAAAACACCGCGAACGAACTGAGCAATACCGTGCTGACCGGCGCAATGCAGATCGAGACGTCGCTGAGCACCGGTTACGAGCAGATCCACGGCTCGGTGACGGAAGGCTACGAGCGGATTCACGGCTCGATCACCTCCACCCACGAGCAGATCCGCTCGACGCTGGAAAGCGGCCACGCCAATCTCGATGCCACGCTCCGCACCGCCCGCGGCCAGATGGAGACGGTTCTTGCCGAACAGACCATGGCGCTCGGCACCACCGTTGCGACCAGCGCCAGCATGCTGGAACTGTCGCTCGAGGATCAGAGCACCGCGCTCCGCCAGGCGATCGAAAGCTCGTCCCGTGACATGGAAACCCGCCTGCGCGGCACGGCCGGCATGATCGCCAGCCAGCTCAGCAGCGCCGCAACCGAAGTCAACAATGCCGCCACCCTCGCCTCCACCCAGGTGGAACAGACGGTAGACCTGCTGGCAAGCCGCATGCTGGATACCAGCAGCCGCGTCGAAACCAGCCTGAATGCGGTGGAAGATCGCATTCGCGACGGCGTTACCGGCATCACGCTGCGGGTGGACGAAGCCGCCCATGCCTTCGGCGACACGCTGGCCGAACGGGTACAGGACATCGACCGCGTCAGCACCGAAGCAACCGGACGGCTTGCCGACATGCTGGACAACCGTGTCGCCTCGATTGCCGACACCATGGGCAGCCGCACGGCCACCATCGACCAGAAGCTCGAGCAGCTTGACGGCGCGCTCGCCGTCGGCCTCGACAATGTCAACCGCACGCTGGAGGAAAAGGCTGCCGGCCTCGCCATCACGCTCCGCGGTGCCGTTTCCGATGCCGCCGGCAATCTGGAAAGCGAAATCGGCCGCACCACCGAACGGCTCGGTGCCGCCAGCGACAGCTTCCTGGAAAAGATCGGCCAGAAGAACCTGGAATATACCCAGACGATGGAAGAGCGCTCGGAGCGTATCGTCAGCCGCGTGACCGATTCCCAGAACCGGCTCGCCGCCCAGGCCGCCGCCGTTGCGGAAACCTTCTCCGCCGCAGGCAATGCCATCGTCAACAAGGTCAGCGAGGCCGAAAGCCTTGTCAGCACGCAGGTCAACGCGATCACCGACGTGCTTGCCGGCGCCGAACAGACGCTGTCCAGCCAGGGCGCGGCAATCCGTGACAGCCTCGGCGCCACCCGCGAGGAGCTGACGACAGCCCTCAACGATGTGGAACGGTCGCTTCAGGCCCGCAACGATGCGATCCGCACCGGCCTGGAAAACCAGGCCCGCGAGATCGACACCACGCTTGCCCAGGTAGACCGCGCGCTGGAAGCCCGCGGCAACGCCGTGCGCACCGCGCTTGACGAGCGCTCCCGCGAGCTCAATTCCGTGCTGGCGGGCCGCGCCCAGGAACTCAACCAGCTGGTCGACGAGAAGCTCACGCCCGTCGTCGAGACCTTCGCCGCCACCGGCCGCGAGGCTGCGGACCAGATCAGCATGGCCGCGCGCAACAGCGCCGAGCGCCTGCGCCAGGAAAATGCCGCCCTCATGGACGCCATGATCCAGCGGGCCGAAACCACGGCGCAGAACCTCAACCGCGTCGAGACCACCCTCACCGAGAACGTCACCAGCCTCATCGACCGCCTGTCGCAGAGCAATGCCGGCATTGCGGCGACGGTCACCACCACCGCCGAATCGCTGAAGGCCGCCAACGACCAGATGGACGAAACGGCGAACCGCTTCAGCGAAACCGCCGAGCGCGCCGCCGAGCGGGTCACCGCCTCCACGCGCTTCCTCGAAGGCAAGGTGGACAAGCTGTCCGGTCTCTCCTCCGACACGCTGGCCCAGGTCTCCAATATCGTGGCCCGCTTCTCGGATCACTCCAAGGTCCTTGGCCAGGCATCGGAACTGCTCTCGGCCGCGCAGAACAACCTGTCGAGCACGCTGGAAGAGCGGGAAGAGGCGCTGCGTCAGCTCGCCATCGGTCTCGTCAACCGGTCGGACGAAATCGCCGGCACCATGCGCTCTCTCGGCGAAATGGTGGATGGCGCCTTCGACCGCGCCGAGCAGCGCTCGCAGCAGGTGGCGGGCAGCCTTCGCCAGGGCTTCCAGTCTTCCTTCGCGGATGTGGGCCGTGTCCTCACGGATGCCGAGCAGCGCACCCAGCAGGTGGCCGATACCCTGCGCGAGACCATGGCCCGCGCCGGCCAGGATGCCAGCCAGTCGCTGGAAAAGTCCTTCACCGATGTCAGCCGCCTGCTGAACGAGACGGAAAAGCGGTCTGCTTCCGCCGCCGACAGCCTGCGCAATTCCGTTGCCGCCGCCGCGCAGAACGCCACCCAGCTTCTCGACGGCGCTTTCGGTGAAGCCGAGAAGCGTGCGACCTCGCTGTCGGAACGGATGCTCTCCAGCCTCACCGCCTCGCTGGCCGAGATCGACCAGGTGGTGGATACATCCGCCAAGAAGTCCGGCTCGGCCGCCCATGCCATGCGCGAAGCGCTCCGTCAGAGCGTGGAAGATGCGGTCGCCCGCTTCGACGGCGCGACCGAGGAAATCCGCCGCACGGCCAACGAGATCCGCAAGGAACTCGACATGACCCGCAACGAGCTGAAGCGCGGGGCCTTCGATCTGCCCGAAGAGGCAAAGGAAAGCGCCGCCGCCATGCGCCGCGCCGTTTCCGAACAGATCAAGGCGCTGCAGGACATCTCGCAGATCGTCGGCAAGTCCACCCGCCAGTTCGAAGTGTCGGAGCAGTCGCTGCGGGCACTGGCCAGCGCACAGCCGGCCCCCCGCCCCTCCGTTCCGGTGATTTCTGACGATGACGGCGACCTGCGCGGTTCGCTCCCCATCGAGCGCACCGCCCCGGCCCGCACGCAGGAGATCCGCCGTGATCCCCCGCGCCAGGACTATCGCCGGGAGCCTACGCCCGAGCCCATGCGGCCGGAACTGCGCGAAAGCCGGATCGAGACCCGCCCCGAGCCGCAGCCCGAACCCCGTGGCGAAGGCGGTGGCTGGATCAGCGACCTGCTGCGCGGCGCCTCCCGCGAGGAACCGGTGGAAACGCCGCCGGCCCCGGCCCGCGCGCCGGTCGCACCGAGCCGCCCGGCTCTCGAAACCCCGGCTCCCGCACGCGCCAATGATCCGCGCAACCCGCGGCACATGGTGGAATCGCTGAACTCGCTCTCCGTGGATATCGCCCGTGCCATCGATCACGATGCCTCGGTGGATCTCTGGCGGCGCTACCAGCGCGGCGAACGGGACGTCTTCACCCGCCGGCTCTACACGCTGAAGGGCCAGCAGACCTTTGACGACATCAAGCGGAAATACGAGCGCGAGCCGGAATTCCGCCAGGCCGTCGATCGCTACATTGCCGATTTCGAAAAGCTGCTCGGCGATGTCGCCCGGACGGATAGGGACAAGACCATCACCCAGTCCTACCTGACCTCCGATACGGGCAAGGTCTACACCATGCTCGCCCATGCCTCGGGCCGGTTCAACTGATCTGCCCGACCCGGCAAGACACCCATCAGGAACGGCGCTTCGGCGCCGTTTTTGTTTTCAGGGCCATGGCAAGTGGGAAGAGCACGATCAGCCGCGTTGCGGGAGGCGTGCAGGGGTTTGTGGAGAAAGCAGTGGGAAGCGGCCGCGGGCCGGCAGGGTCACGGGCAGCCTCGCAAGGCCATAGCATCCGCAAATGCCTATGGGCAAAAACCAGGGCCAACCGCAGCTCTGCGTTTATGATATTGCGCCTGTCCCGGAAGGGATCAGCAGCATGCCGCTCCTCAGAGCGAGGCGACCGTCCAGGCGACGATCTCGTCGGTCACGCTGCGAAAGGCCTTGTCGAGCGCCTTGACGAAGGAGGGGTTACCGCTGCCGGCCGGCACTTCTGCCGAAAAGCTCCGCTGCGCGCGGATGGTGCCGTTGCGGTCGTTGAGAAGCTTCACGGAAATTTCCACCCGCGCAACCGAGCTTCCGCCGGTGACGATCTCGAAGGCGCGGATATCGGACACGATCTGGTCGTCAATGGCGAGCCCCTGCCCCGGCGTTCCGACGCCCGAAAGCTTGCCTGTGCCTTCGAGCGCTTCCACGAGGCGCGCCTGAACGAGCTTCGGCAGCCGGTCGGCCCACTGGGCCTTGGAGAGATACTGGATTTCGGAGGCCCCAAGGCGCACCACGATCTGCTCGCTGTTCAGCGCCTTGACGGCCGAAGGCTCGGTCACCAGCACCTGCCGCTTGCGGGCAGGCGCGGAAATGGCGGGCGAAAGCGCCGTGAGATCATAGGTATCGGGGGCCGGACCGGTGCCGCAGCCGGAGAGAAGAAGGGTCACCAGCGAAAGCATGAGCCCGCGCCGCACGCGATGTTCATGAAGACAGCGCGCTTTCATAACCGAATTGACCAGAACCATACCACTCACCGCCTGATGCGCCCGTCATATTGCTTGACCGTTTCCCCGCCGAAAATCAGCCGCTGCGGGTTTCGGTCAAAATTTGTAATTGTCTGGTTGAGATCCTGCACGGTCCGCCGGGTCTCGTCTACCAGCGTTTGCACATCGCGCAGGCCAGACCCGGCGAAACGGTTGAGATTGTCGGCAATCGGGCCAATCCGCGCATTCAGCGTATCGGCGACCTCGCGGAAGGCAATCACCGTCTTCTTCGCCTCGGCAAAGAGCGACTTGCCGTCATCCGAACCGACGAGCCCGTCAACCTTCACGAGAATGCCGTCCACGCGGCTGGAGGCCGCATTGAGCTTCTTGGCCATTTCGGAAATGTCCGACACCATCCGGTCAATATCCTTGCGGCGCTTCTCCACGTCATCGGTCACGCCCCGGATCGAGGCGACGGCCTTGCGCGCATCCGCGGCGGCAGCAGAGACATCGTCCACTGCCTTGCCGGTCTTGGCAGGATCGATGGAGGCCACCACCTTGTCCACCCGGGCGAGCGTATCATTGGCCGCATCGCCGAAACGCTTGAAGCTGTCGGCGGTTGCCTGCACCTTTTCCATGGTTGTCTGTATTTCGCCGGAAGCGGCCGCCAGATCCTGGCTCACCTTCTCGGCATTGGCGAGAATCGTGTCGATCTTCTTGGCGTCGACCGATTTCACCAGATTTTCCACCGCCGCCAGCGTGCCGTCCAGCCGGCCCGAAAGCCCGGTCACCGTCTTCGATAGCGCGCTCACACTCTCCAGAAAGGCATCGACGCCGTCGGCATTGTCGCTGAGCGCCTTGGAGAAGGTCTCGGCATTGCGCACCGTATTGGTCAGCGGACCGCGCGAATCCGCAACGAAACCCTGGATGTCGCCGATCGCCTTGTCGGCGCGGCCGAGGATCTTGTCTGCCGTCGCAAGCAGGTTGGTGACGCTCGACTGATCAGCCAGAAGCACCGCCCGCTCGCCCTTCCGGCGCGCCTCTTTCAACAGGTTCTCCTCACCCGTATCGCCGCCGGAAAGCTCCACATAGGCCGCGCCTGTCAGGCCCTGGATCTCGAGGATCGCCTTGGTGGAGCGGTAGATCGGCGCATCGGCGGATACTTCGGTGAAAGCGACGGAGAACTGCGGATCTTCGGCATCGATGGCAAGACTGCGCACGGTGCCAATGGAAATCCCATTGAAGCGCACCGGCGAGCCGACGGACAGGCCGTTGGCCGAGCCGGGAATGCGGATGACCAGCTCTTCCATCGGCCCGCTGCGGCCGTATTGCGCCATCCAGTAGATGAAGCCGAAGGCCGCCGCGATGACGATCACGGCGAACAGTCCGACAATGGCGTAATTGGCTTTGGTTTCCATGGATCGTTCAGGGCTTTCCGTTGGCAGTGCGGGACTGGACCCGAGAGGCGGTAGAAGATACGGGGGAACGGGGCTCAGGATGCATCGGCGTTCCTCACGATGGAGCGGGCGCGCTTGCCCCTGAAATAGGACTGCACCCAGGGATCGTCAAAGGCCAGCATGTCGTTCACGGTGCCCTCCACCAATACCCGCTTCTGGCCGAGCACGGCAATACGGTCGCAGACGGAGAACAGGCTGTCGAGGTCATGGGTCACCATATAGACGGTGAGCCCCAGCGTATCGCGCAGCTGGGCGATCAGTTCATCGAATTCCGCCGCGCCGATGGGATCGAGCCCGGAGGTCGGCTCGTCCAGAAAGACGAGATCCGGATCGAGCGCCAGCGCCCGGGCGAGCGCCGCCCGCTTGATCATGCCGCCGGAAAGCTCGGACGGATACTTGTCCGCCGCATCGGGGGCGAGCCCCGTCAGCGCAATCTTCAGATGCGCCAGCTCGTCCATCAGCTTCTGCGGCAGATCGAGATATTCCCGCATCGGAAGCTGGATATTCTCCTTCACCGTCAGCGAGGAGAACAGCGCCCCATGCTGGAACAGCACCCCAAGCCGCATGTCGAGCGCGGTCCGGTCGGCCTCGGAGAGGGAATCGTAATCCTCGCCCAGAATGCGGATCGTGCCGGAGCGGCGCGGCAGAAGGCGCAGCACCGTGCGCATCAGCACGGATTTGCCCGTGCCGGATGCACCGACGAAGCCGAGGATCTCCCCGCGGCGCACATCGAGGTTCAGATGGTCGAGCACCAGCTTGTGGCCGAAGCCCACGGTGACATCCTCCACCGAGAGCACGATTTCCGCCTGCTTGGGTTTGGTCATGTCCGCCATCCGTCAGAACCCTATCGAAGCGTAGAACATGGCAAAAAGCCCGTCCATGAGGATGACGACGAAGATGGATTTGACAACCGATGCCGTCACCTGCTTGCCCAGGCTTTCGGCGCTGCCGCCAACCTTCAGGCCCTCGACCGCGGCCATGACGCCGATGGCAAGCGCCATGAAGGGCGCCTTGACCATGCCGGCAATCACCGTGGAGAAGGCAACGGCCTGGTGCAGCCGCTCGAAGAACACCTCGAAGGTGATCCCGGAATAGGTAAAGGTCACCACGGCGGCACCCGCAAGGGCTGCAAAATTCGCTATGATGGTGAGAAGCGGCAGCACGACCGCGAGCGCCGCGAGCCGGGGGAAGATCAGCACGCCAACGGGGTTGAGCCCCATCACGAGCAGCGCATCCACCTCCTCGTTCATCTTCATCGAGCCGATTTCGGCGGTGATCGCACTGCCCGAGCGCCCGGCAATCATGATGGCGGTGAGCAGCACGCCCACCTCGCGCAGCTGCAGGATGCCGACGAGATCGACGACGAAGATTTCGGCGCCGAAATAGCGAAGCTGGAAGGCGCCCTGCTGGGCGATGATGGCGCCGATGAGGAAAGACATGAGCGTGATGATGGGCACGGCCCGCACGCCCATATTGTCCATCTGGTTGACCACGGCAGCCGGAGATAGACCGCTGCTGCGGCCGAATTTCAGCTGCGCGCCACGCACGGCGGCGCCGAGAATATTCATGGCTGAAACGCCATCGGCCCAGAAATCGGCGACCGCGCGGCCAATGGGCTCGAAGATCTTCTGGAAGAGGCTGCGCCGGTCGGCAGGGGTCTGCCCCGCTTCCGGCAGCCTGTCGGGCAGCGCCTGCATAAGCTCGCCGACAACAGGCGACAGACCTGTCAGAGAAACCTGCGTTCCCTTGACGGCCGCCGCGGAAATCAGCGTCTTCAGCACCCAGGCGCCGCTCGTATCCATAAGGCGCACATCGGAAAAATCGATTTCCAGCCGCCCGCCGGAAAGCTGTTCCGTCAGCCGCTCCACCGCCTTCAGCACCGGCGGCAGGCCGGTATTGCGCCATTCGCCAGACAGGCGCACGCGCTCGCCCTGGCCGTCGCCGAGCGGTTCTGTCTGAAGGGCTGCGGCCTTTGCCTGAGGGGTGCTCACCGGATGGAAAACTCTTCACACTGATTCATCAGGATCAAGCCTTTACCATAGGTTAACCCTGCTTGCGCGCTTCAATTCTTCAAACGAGCCAGTGAAACGAAGAGTTTCAACCGCCTGTTGCCGGAATGACGCCCGCGGGCCGCCGGGCCCGCCCGAGCGCGGCAATGCCCGCCCCGGCAAGCGCCACCAAGGCCATCAGCGTATAGGCATGTGCCCCGAAGGTGACGTTCAGATAGCCGGAGACGAAGGTGGCGGCGGCGAGGAAGGACCCGTTGTAGAAATAATAGGTCCCCTGTGCGGAAGCCTCCTGCTCGGCACCCACCGTTTCCACGATCAGCCGCTGGATGCCGATATGGCAGAAGCCGAAGCTGATCGCATGCATGCTCTGCAACACGACGAAAAAGGCATAGTGATCCGGATAGGGGAAAAGCAGCCAGCGGATCATCGCGGCCGTCGAGCCGATCCCCATCAGCGTCCAGCCGGAAAAGCGGCCATAGAGCTTCTTGGAAAAGATGAAGGTGAGAATTTCGGCCAGCACGCCCGTTGCCCACAGGAAGGCGATGGAGGAGCCTGTAAAGCCAAGCTGGATCCAGTGGATGGAGGCAAAGGTATAGAGGATCGCATGGCTGGACTGCACCACGGAAACGCCGATCATCGCCAGCTGCAGGTCCGGCCGCCGGAGCGTTGCCGGCGCAGCCCGCACATCGGAAGCCGGCTTTTCGGGACGGCCCGTGCGCGGGGCGGCGAGCCCCATCACCACCATCAGGAAGAATCCGAAGAGCATGCCGTAAAGCACCACGCCGCCACCCCAGGCCTGGATGGCATAGCCGCCGATGAGGGTGCTGACGATGAAGGCGGCCGAGGCCCAGAGCCGCATGCCGCCATAATCATAGCCCCAGCGGCGGACGCCGGTGATGAGCAGCGATTCGGCCACGGGGATGAAGGGAGAATAGACCGCCCCCTGCAGCGTGTAGAGAAGGAGCACCGGCAGGAAAGCCGAAACGCCGAAGAGGCCCGCCGCCGTTGCGAGGGACAGTACCGCCGAGACGATGAGCACATAGGCCCGATCGGGCAGCCGGTCGGCCAGCATGGCGGCCAGCGGCATCACGACCACGCGGATGATCAGCGGCACGCCCTGGATCACCCCGATCTCGTAATCGGTAAAACCGAGGCTTTTCAGGTAGACGGAAAAGAACGGCAGCGCCATGCCGTTGACGACCATGGCGGTGCAGAAAACCAGCGCACTGCGGGTGCGATACCAGGGGGGCGGAGCCTCCGGCGAAAGAACGGGAGCGGACATTTTGGGCCTGAAGGGCGCCGAGTGGGAGGAACGCGCCCGTGATTCCGGCAAATATTAGCAGCCCGGGCCAAAGCTGCAATTCTCAAAGATGATAATCGGGCCGACGGCACGCATTGTCGGCACCCCGAAAAATCATGAGGACGAGGAGAGGTTCAGGCCGCGACCGGCGCCGCAATCTGCAGGACCGGCTTTTCCGGCGGCCTTGCCTCGCCCAGCACATGCCCCCAGGTGATCAGCTCGAAGTGGCCATCCTCATGTTCGGCTATGGCTGTGCAGCTTTCCACCCAGTCGCCGGTATTGATGTACTGGATGCCGTCGATATCGGTCATGATCGCGTGGTGAATATGGCCGCAGATCACGCCATCGGCCCCGTTGCGCCGGGCTTCGTCTGCCAACACTGTCTGGAATTCGCCAATGAAATTGACCGCCTGCTTCACCTGCTGCTTGGCCCAGGCCGAGAACGACCAGTAGGGCAGCCCGCAAAGCCGGCGAATGGCGGCCAGACCCTGGTTGATGTGCATGGCCATGTCATAGGCCCAGTCGCCGAGATAGGCGACGACGCGGGCATTACGCACCACGACGTCGAATTCGTCGCCATGCATGATCAGGAATTTGCGGCCATCGGCCGTTTCGTGAAAGGCGCGATCCGCCACCTCGATGCCGCCGAAATGTTTGCCCGGAAAGGACCGCAGGAATTCGTCGTGATTGCCGGGAATATAGATGATGCGGCTGCCCTTGCGGGCCTTGCGCAGAAGCTTCTGCACCACATCATTGCATTCCTGCGGCCAGTACCAGCTGCGCTTCAGCCGCCATCCATCGACGATATCGCCGACGAGGAAGATCGTATCCGCATCGTGATGACGCAGGAAATCGAGCAGGAATGTCGCCTTGGAGGCCTTGGATCCCAGATGGATATCCGAGATGAACAGGGTGCGGAACCGGCGGGCTTCGGTTTCATCGCTCACGGGCAGAACTCTCTCTTCGACACAGATCCTAATGTTGTCTTAAAAAACAGAGTCCTGTTTCACGATTGTGACAGCCGCCGTGGACAGGCTGCTTTGGTCGAAGCGAATGGCCGCCGCAGCGCTTGCGACCATTTTCCGCCGCCTGGCGAACCGTAAACGGGCCCATGCCCCTTGTTTCAGTCTGCAATCCTGTCCTATTCCGAAAGCCTGATTGCGACAGAATGAACCGGGAGAGTCGTTTATGGCTGATGAAGGCAAGGGGAACCCCGTCGAGAAGCTGAGCGATGCCGCGGCGCGGGCGGATCTCGACGAACAGGCGCTGTTCTACCACCGCTATCCCGGCCCCGGTAAGCTTGAAATCCAGGCGACGAAGCCGCTTGGCAACCAGCGCGATCTCGCGCTCGCCTACTCGCCGGGGGTGGCAGCGCCCTGCCTTGCCATTCGCGACAATCCCGAACAGGCGGCCGATTATACGGCGCGCGGCAATCTGGTGGCCGTCATTTCGAACGGCACGGCCGTCCTCGGCCTCGGCAATATCGGCCCGCTGGCCTCCAAGCCCGTCATGGAAGGCAAGGCGGTGCTCTTCAAGAAATTCGCCGGCATCGACGTCTTCGACATCGAAATCGACGCGCCGACGGTCGGCGAGATGGTCAACACCGTCGCCGCGCTCGAACCCACCTTCGGCGGCATCAATCTGGAAGACATCAAGGCCCCGGAATGCTTCGAGGTGGAGCGACAGCTCCGCGCCAAGATGAACATTCCCGTGTTCCATGACGACCAGCACGGCACGGCGATCATCGTCGCGGCTGCGGTTCTGAACGCGCTGGAACTCGCCGGCAAGGCGCTGTCGTCGGTCAAGATCGTTGCCTCCGGCGCCGGTGCCGCCGCCCTCGCCTGCCTCAATCTCCTCTGCCTGCTCGGTGCGAAGCGCGAAAACATCTGGGTGCACGACATCGAAGGCCTCGTCTATGAGGGCCGCGCCGAACTGATGGACGAGTGGAAGTCTATCTATGCCCAGAAGACCGACAAGCGCGCTCTTGCCGAAACCATCGAGGATGCGGATGTCTTCCTCGGCCTTTCGGCGGCAGGCGTGCTGAAGCCGGAGCTTCTGGCAAAGATGGCGCCAAAGCCGCTCATCATGGCGCTTGCCAACCCCGTTCCGGAAATCATGCCCGCGCTTGCCCGGGAAGCCCGGCCGGATGCGATGATCTGCACCGGCCGCTCCGATTTTCCGAACCAGGTGAACAATGTTCTCTGCTTCCCCTATATTTTCCGCGGCGCGCTGGATTGCGGGGCAAGCACCATCAACGAGGAAATGAAGATGGCGGCGGTGCGCGCCATCGCCGCGCTCGCCCGCGAGGAAGTATCGGAAGTGGCAGCCCGGGCCCTTTCGGGCGAAACCCCGATCTTCGGCCCCGACTATCTCATCCCCTCGCCCTTCGATCCGCGCCTGATCCTGCGCATCGCGCCGGCGGTTGCCCGTGCCGCAGCCGAAAGCGGCGTGGCCGCCCGCCCGATCACTGATTTCGACGCCTATCTCGACAAGCTGAACCGCTTCGTCTTCCGCTCCGGCTTCGTCATGAAGCCGATCTTCGCGGCGGCGAAGGCGGCGGAAAAGAAGCGCGTGATCTTCTCCGAAGGCGAAGACGAGCGCGTGCTGCGCGCCGCCCAGGTGCTGCTGGAAGAGAACATCGCGACCCCGATCCTCATCGGTCGCCCGGACATCCTCGAAAGCCGCCTGAAGCGCTACGGTCTGCGCATTCGCCCGACCGTAGATTTCGAGGTGGTGAACCCGCAGGACGATCCGCGCTATCGCGATTATGTGGAGGATTACCTCGCCCTCGTCGGCCGCCGCGGCGTGATCCCGGAAGCCGCCCGCACCATCGTGCGCACCAACACCACCGTCATCGGCGCGCTGGCGGTCCGCCGCGGCGATGCGGATGCGCTGATCTGCGGCCTCGAAGGCCGCTACGAGAAGCATCTGCGCGATGTGCGCCAGATCATCGGCAAACGCGAAGGCGTGCTGGATTTCGCCGGCCTCAGCCTGCTCGTCTCCCAGCGCGGCGCGACCTTCATGACCGATACCTATGTGACCTTCCAGCCGAGCGCCGAAGAGATCGCCTCCATGACCGTGCTGGCGGCCGCCGCCGTGCGCCGTTTCGGCATCACGCCCAAGGCGGCGCTGGTCTCCCACTCAAATTTCGGCTCGCGCGATTCCGAAAGCGCCCGAAAAATGCGCGACGCATTGCAACTCGTGCGGGAGCAGGCGCCCGATCTGGAAGTGGATGGCGAAATGCACGGGGAGTCCGCCATTTCGGAAGCCCTGCGCCAGAAGGTCATGCCGGCCACCACGCTTTCCGGCGAGGCGAACCTGCTGGTCTTCCCCAATCTCGATGCGGCCAACATCACCATGGGCGTCGTGCGCGCCATGACGGATGGTCTGCATGTGGGGCCGATCCTGCTCGGAACCGCCCTGCCCGCCCATATTCTGGCGCCCTCGGTCACCTCCCGCGGGGTGGTCAACATGGCGGCGCTGGCCGTGGTGGAAGCCTCGCATCCGGCCTGAACCGGCGATCCTCACGCTAGGGGAAGCCCAACCTCCCCTTGCGTCAGCCAAGCCTGTGGACAACGGGCTTGGCCGTTAAGGTAAATAACAGGCAGCATTTGCATCTCGCCCGCGAAGGCGGCATGGTGGCCTCGATTTCCACAACCTGAACTATAGTAGCGCCTCGGGAACTTCTTCGGGGCCCTGCCGTTTTTCAGCCGTGAGAACCCGCGCTGCAACCCTGGCCCCTGGAGGCTTCCCGTGTCCCGTCGCTTGAACACTGCCCTTCTGCTTCTGCCGGTCCTGGCCATGGCGGGCGAGGCCGGCGCGGGTGATTACTGCGCGCGGCTGACCGCGCGGCTCAACCAGATGCCGCAGCTCATCGGCTCCTCCACCGCCAGCCATTACCGCGCGGAATCCATCTTCCGCCTCAACCGGCTGGAAATCGCCATTCGCCGCGACATGCGCCGGCTGGACTGCCCGACCAACAGCATCATCGAGATGAACGGCCACCAGCATGCCTGCTCCGGCCTCGGCGAGGAACTGGCATCCGTGATCGCCCGCAAGCGGGAATATCAGGACCTCCAGCCCGTGCTCAGCCAGACCGTGGATGACGGGTCGGGCCTCGCGCCGGCCATCATCAAGGAAATGAAGCGCGCCGGATGCGACCTCAGGGGCACGCAGCAGGACGTGGAAATCATCGGCACCGGCGCTTCGGCCGGCGATGAGGGCGCGATTGCCGCAAGCCAGGTCGCCTGGGCTCCCGAGGACGCCGCGGGCAGCGAGCACAGCACGCAGGATCTGGCCTCCGTGCTCGGCGACGATGCCGAAAGCGATTACGGCACGCCCGATCCCTATGGCATGATCGAGATCCGCCCGGCCGACAAGAAGGATATCGAGGACGGCAAGCTCGCCTCGGTTACCCTGCCGAAGCTCGAGGGACAGGATCTGCTGAAGGGGCCTGGCTCCATAGATGAACTCAGAACCAAGTCTCAGAATCCGCCTGCCGAAAAGCAGGCCGTCGAAGCCATTCCCGAGCGGGATTACGATCCGAACGACCCGGCGGTCCGCAAGATCGGTCCCACCTTCCTCGCCGATCAGGATGGCATCGATCTGCGCAAACCGGGCGGCGAAACCAGCCTCCAGTAACCGTCCCGAGGGGCGCAACAAAAAGGCCGGCACCCTTGCCGGCCTTTTTTTCATCCACTCAAGATCGTCACGCCACCCGGCGCAGGCCCGGTTCGTCCACCTGGAACTGGTTCACCTGGCTGTAGAGCGTGCCCGCCCCTTCCGCCAGCCGCTGCACGGTCGTGTTGGACTGAACCACCATACCCGCATTGTGCTGGGTGAACTCGTCCATCTGGTTCATCGCCGCGTTGATTTCGTGAAGACCCGTTGCCTGCTCGCGGGCAGCCTTGATGATCGCGGAAATATCCTGGTGAATATTGGTCACCTGATCCTGGATCATGCGCAGGATATCGCCGGTGCGGTTGACGAGTTCGACGCCAGAGCCCACCGCCTCTTCCGAGCGGGAAATGAGCGACTTGATTTCCTTGGCCGCATTGGCCGAGCGCTGGGCAAGTTCACGCACTTCCTGCGCCACAACCGCAAAGCCCTTGCCCGCGTCCCCTGCACGGGCCGCCTCCACACCCGCATTCAGTGCCAGCAGGTTGGTCTGGAAGGCGATTTCGTCGATCACGCCGATGATCTGGCTGATCTGATGGGCGCTTTCCTCGATCCGCCCCATGGCGGCAATCGCCTTCTGCACGATCTCGTCGGATTCATGGGCCTGGCGGTTGGCAACCTCCACCTTGTGGCCAGCGCCCTCCGCCCGGCCGGCCGTATCGCGCACATTGATGGTGATCTGGTTGAGCGCGGCCGCCGTTTCCTCCAGCGCTGCCGCCTGCTGTTCCGTGCGGCTTGCAAGCTGGCTTGCGGAGCTGCTGATCATCGACGTATCGCTCTGGAGATCATGGGCAACGGCGATGATGCCATGCATGGCCATCTGCAGCCGCTCGGCCGACTGGTTGAAATGGGCGCGCAGCCGGTCGTAATCGCCTGCGAATGGTTCACTGATGCGGATCGAGAGCTGGCCGGCGGCGAGTTTGCCGAGCGCGTTGCCGAGCCGGTCCACCACCGCCTTGGTCCGCGCCAGATCTTCCGCGCGCTCCGTCTCGGTGGCAAGCCGCGAGGCGCGGGCGGCATCGCGAAGTTCCGCCTCTTCCCGCTCGGCCCGCTGCTTGGCAATCAGGTTTTCACGGAAGCGCTGGTAGGCGCGGGCGAGATCGCCGATCTCGTCGCCGCGGTCGGCCCCGTCGAGCGTCTTGTCGGTTCGCCCTTCGGCTAGCCCGTTCATCGCTTCGGTGGCCCGCACCAGCGGCCGCATCAGCCGCCGCGAGACGAAGAGGCTGAGGCTGAAGCCGGCTGCCGCCAGCACCAGTGCCATGCCCACCATGCCCTCGACCATGCCGCTGGCTTCCTGATCCAACGCAACGGTCTTTTCTTCCACGGATTTTTCGAGCCGGTCGATGAAGCCCTGCACGATGGCACCCGTGGCATCGATATCCGCCTGCAGATCGTCGGATGCAGCATCGAAGGGGCCCATCATCCTGTTCCCCGCCTCCGGACCGCCAGCAATATAGGCCTTGGCCATCTCAACACCGGCGGCGTGGAAGCGATCGAAGCGCTGCATCAGGCTATCGACGGTGGTGGCAAGGTCCGGCAGCTTCGCCTGTTCGGCGAGCTCTTTCATGCGGGCCACCTTGTCATGCAGGCTCTTCACCGAACCCTCGGCCAGCTTGAAGCCGTCATCGAGGCCATCCTTGCCCTGCGTGGCGGAAATATCGGTCAGCGATTCCTGGGTGCTGACAATATCGAGCTCGATGCGCAGCTTGATCTCGCTGATCTCGCGCGCCAGGTCCTGCGCATGTTCCTGGTCCCGGCTGATATCCATGCTGCGCTGCAGCTGGCGGGCGGACATGACATCGGACACCGCCAGGATACCGGTGCTGAGAACGATAAGGCTGAGAATGGCGGCAGGGACAGCCCTGCCCAGTCGAACATGATCGAGGATCATTCGAGGAACCTTGAATTCAGGAATTGTCGGAAGGATGGCGCCACACAGGACTGGCCGGCAACCGTCATGGTCCGGCCTTTTGGCCGCCCGGATAACAACAACTCTTTGCGGATAAATTTTAATAGGGGATTAAGGTTATGAGGAAAACCAAATCGATGTATCTGTTCAAGTTAAAAATAATGTGCGAACCCGTATTAGCAGTTGCTTTTGCCTAATACATGCCTCTGATGCGTGCATCAAAAGCCGATCCATGGCGCTGGTGCAGACCCCAGAGCAGGCAGATCAGGCAGAGGACCAGACACCAGCCGATCACCACATCCGAAAGAAAATGCGCCCCGAACGCAACCCGGTTGAGCGAGACCAGAAGGGCAAAGGGCGTGATGATGGCAAAGCCTGTGGCCCGATAGCGCGCCGGCATCAGGAGCGGCAGCGCCAGCAGGGCCGCCCCCGACGCCCCCTCACCCGAAATGAAGGAACAATTATCGGTGCAGGCGCGGCTGAACTGCCAAGGGAGCGAGAAGGATGAGGCGCCGCCGAATTCGAGGAGTTCCCGCGGCCGGGCACGGCCGATCATGTCCTTCAGCACCCGCACCAGCGCGCCGGGACCAAGCGCCATGACGGCAAAGAGGAACAGGCAGCAGGAGGGTCGCGGCAGGGCCAGGCCGATCCGCCGCTCCTGACCGAAGGCCTGGAGGAAAAAGACAAGGGCCGCAACCGCCATCAGGAGATGCGGCAGGCCGAGATTGAACTCGCGAAGCGCGATGAGATAGGGATTCTGCGCCAGAAGAAATCCCTGCCCTGGCGTATAGAACAGCGCACTGGCGGCGAGATCGATGGTCGGGAAATGCCAGAAAATCAGACTCGTCAGCGCCGCGGCAGCGAGAAAACCGACGGCCGGCGAGGCCGGTGACATCGGACCTGAAACGGACAGCGGCGCATTGAACCCAACCGACATGACCTGACCCCGCGGAGCAAACCCCGCCTCCTTGCGGGTTTTCCCTCGACATAGCCCTCGGATGTGTCGGATTTTGAACGGTTCTGTGACGGGAAGCCGGCTTTGGCAGCGGTCAGCTACCCCAAATTTCGTGAAACACCAGGTCCTCGAGCGGCAGGCGCTGCCGCCAGCCCTTCACCGCCAGTTCCGGCTCGCGGTAAAGTTCGTCCACATGGCCAAGACATAGCCAGGCGACGATTTCCACATGGTCGGGAATGGAGAAGATCGCCTTGATGTCCCGGTCGTGGAATATGCTCACCCATCCCACGCCCACCCCTTCGGCCCGCGCGGCGAGCCACAGGTTCTGAACGGCGCAGACGGTGGAATAGACATCCATGCGCGGATTATGGGTGCGGCCCAACACCACCTTGCCGCCCCGTGTCGGGTCCGACGTCACGCAGATGCTGAGCGGCGCCTTGAGAATGCCTTCGAGCTTCAGCGCGCGGTACTGGTCCTGCCTCTCGCCCTGAAACATCGCGGCGGCCTCTTCATTGGCGCGCAGGAAGGCCGCATGCACCTGCCGGCGCTTTTCCTCGCTTCGGACCAGCAGGAAATTCCAGGGCTGCATGAAGCCCACGCTCGGCGCCGCATGGGCGGCCTTCAGCAACCGCTCGATAAGCGCATCGGAAAGCGGGTCCGGCAGAAACTGGTCGCGCACATCGCGGCGCGTCTCGATGGCGCGGTAAACCGCGGCCCTGTCCTCGGGCGAAAAGGGGTCAGCCTGCACGAGCGCAGGCGCGTGCTTGTGTTTTGCGAGCATCGTTTGGTCCCCAACAATGCGGGCACCCGGGTTGCCGTCCGCGCAACCCCGGCTATGGCATCAGGCCGGTCTTCTGACTGGGCATCCACCGGCACCGTCCCGCCTTCCCGGTTTCCCAGTGGCGCGGCCCCCTGGCAAAAGGGAACCGAAGGATGGCACCGTCCGCCTCACAGCGTTGGGCACGTTCCGGATTTTCACCGGATTCCCGATTATCCGCCGGCATCCCGGCGGCACCTGAATAGGCGGGTTATCGCCCCTATGGAGAGACTTGGCAAGCGGCTTTTGCCCGCCTGCGGATCACCGGTCGCGGAAGCGATTGGTGATCGGATAGCGCCGGTCACGACCGAAATTCTTGCGGGTAATCTTCACGCCGGGGGCAGACTGGCGGCGCTTGTATTCGGCAATATAGAGCAGATGCTCGATCCGGTGCACCGTGGCGACATCATGCCCACGCGCGACGATCTCTTCCACCGACATCTCGCTCTCCACCAGACATTCGAGAATGTCGTCGAGAACGGGATAGGGCGGCAGGGAATCCTGGTCGGTCTGGTTCGGGCGAAGTTCCGCCGAGGGCGCCTTGTCGAGAATGTTCTTCGGGATCACCTCGCCGCCGGGGCCGAGCGCACCGGGCGGCACATGCTGGTTGCGCCAGGCCGAAAGCCCGTAGACCTGCATCTTGTAGAGGTCCTTGATCGGGTTGAAGCCGCCGTTCATGTCGCCATAGAGCGTGCAATAGCCGACGGACATTTCCGACTTGTTGCCCGTGGTCACCACCATCGATCCGAACTTGTTGGAAATCGCCATAAGGATCGTGCCGCGCGTGCGGCTTTGCAGGTTTTCCTCGGTAATACCCTCTTCCGTGCCCTCGAAGGCATCGGAAAGCGCGGAAAGAAAGCCGGAAACCGGCTCCTCGATCGACACCACCTCATAGCGGCAGCCGAGCGCCCGGGCACAGTCCTCCGCATCCTTCAGCGAATCGGAGGAAGTGTAGCGGTAAGGCAGCATGATGCAGCGTACCCGCTCCTCGCCCAGCGCATCCACGGCAATCGCAGCGCAAAGCGCGGAATCGATGCCGCCGGAAAGCCCGAGCACCACATTGCGGAAACCGTTCTTGTTCACATAATCCCTGAAGCCGAGCAGGCAGGCCCGGTAGTCCGCCTCCTGGGTGTCCGGCAGGCGCGAATGGCCGCCATCGCGGCAGAACCAGCCTTCCGCTTCCCGCTTGAAGGTGAAGACCGCCAGCGTATCTTCGAACTGGCTCATCTGGAAGGCGAGCGTCTTGTCCGGATTGAAGCCGAAGCTTGCCCCGTCGAACACCAGTTCATCCTGACCGCCAAGCTGGTTGGCATAGACGACCGGAAGACCGAGCTCGATCACATGCTTGAGGGCAATCTGGTGCCGCACATCCATCTTGTTACGATAATAGGGTGAACCGTTGGGAACGAGCAGCATTTCCGCGCCGCTTTCGGCAAGCGTCTCGCAGACGCCGAGCTCGCCCCAGATATCCTCGCAGACAGGAATGCCAAGCCGGACGCCGCGGAAATTCACCGGACCCGGCATGGCCCCGGCGTGAAACACGCGCTTTTCGTCGAATTCGCCGTAATTCGGCAGGTCCACCTTGTCCCTCACGGCGATCACCCGGCCGCCATCGAGCACGGCGACGGCGTTGTAGCGCCCGGTTTCGTCTCCGCGCGGAAAGCCGATGATCACGCCTGGCCCGCCATCGGCGGTTTCGGCCGCAAAAGCCTCGACCGCCTCCCGGCAGGCCTTCAGAAAGGCCGGCTTGAGCACCAGATCCTCCGGCGGATAGCCGGACACGAAAAGCTCGGTCAGAAGCAGGAGATCCGCCCCCTGCCGGGCCGCATCGGCCCGGGCCTCGCGCGCCTTTGCAAGATTGCCCTTGATGTCGCCGACGGTCGGGTTGAACTGGCCGACCGCGATGCGGATGGTATCGGTGATGTCAGGTGCCTGGGTCATGGCCATGATGTAGCGCGCCCTTTGCGGCCTAGCAATCCGCCTCCGGCGCATTTTAAAAGCGCTCCGGCACGGATATTTCGGGGGACAGATTTACCAATCGGGACGGTTCATCTGTCATTCATGACGGATGTGTGACAGTGAAATGAAAATTTCCTGACAGGTGCCGGAGATCCCGTCGTTGTATAGCAATAACAAGGCCGCTTCGCTGAAAACTTTGCCCTGGCTCCATGCTGCGGAGGCGGATTATTCCCGCCGTTACGCTCGGATCCTGCGCGGCCTCTCCTATCTGACGGTTTCTTTCCTGATCGTGCTGACCATAGAACTGGTCTCGCGCTCGGAATATTCGGATCTGATGGATTTCTTTACTTCGACCTCCCGTCCGGGCTGGACCACCGTGGGCGTGGTTCTCCTCGTGCTGCTCGCCATCGATGCGCTGCTCGGCCGCTGGTTCCTGTCGATCCTCATTGCCGCGCCGCTTCTCATTCTCCCGGCCTTCATTTCCGGCCAGAAGCGGCTCTATCTCTCCGATCCGCTCTACCCGACCGACCTCGCCTTCGGCCGCCAGATCATGGAGCTTCTGCCCGCCATGGTGAAGGACCGGCCGATGGCCGCCGTTCTCGTCGGCGCGGGTCTCGTGCTAGGCGTCATCGGCGTCGTCTTTGCCATGCGCTATGCCTGGCGCAATTTCCCGCGGATGACGGGCAAGCGCCGCGCGGTGCATATCGCCATTGCCGCGCCGCTTCTCATGTCCTTCGCCTCCCTGATGGATTATTCCACCTTCTCCTACATCCGCGACCGCCTGCAGGTCATTCCGATGATGTGGGACCAGAAGGAAAACTATCGCCATAACGGCTTCCTGATGGCCTTTGCCTTCAACCTTCCGATGGCCAATGTGAAGGCGCCGGCCGGCTATTCGCCCGATGCGATCAGCCAGATCGAGCCGCCGGTGACCGCCGTCACCGGCGCCACGGGTGAACATCCCGATGTGATCATGCTGATGAGCGAGTCGCTCTGGGATGCCACGCGCCTCACCCATGTGAAGCTCAGCCCCGATCCCATGCCCTTCATGCGCTCGAACCTCGCTGGCCATGTCTTCTCGCCGGAATTCGGCGGAATGACGCCGAATGTGGAATTCGAGGCGCTGACCGGTTTCTCCAATGCCTTCCTGCCCTATGGCAGCATTCCCTACCAGCAGTATATCCGCCGGAAGATGCCGACGCTGGCAACCTTCTTCCGCAGCCAGGGCTATGCGGCCCGCGCGATCCACCCCTATCAGAGCTGGTTCTGGAACCGGGGCGAGGTCTACAAGGAGTTCGGCTTCGAGGAATTCAAGTCGGAGGAAAACCTGCCGCCGATGGACAAGCGCGGCATCTTCGCCTCCGATGACAGCCTTTTCCGCGAGATCATGGAAGAGGGCGATGCCATGGACAAGCCCTTCTTCTTCTTCTCCGTGACGCTGCAGGGCCACGGCCCCTACGAGCCGCACCGCTATGCCAACAACACCATCAAGGTGGACGGCAACCTGCCCTCTTCCGATGTGGAGGCGCTCTCCACCTATGTGCAGGGCGTCAAGGAATCCGACGACAGCCTGAAGATGCTGATGGACTGGGCCTCCAAGCGCAAGCGCGAGACCATCATCGTGCTCTGGGGCGATCACCTGCCGCCGCTCGGCCCGGTCTATACCTCGTCCGGCTACATGCCGGAGCAGGTGGCGACCCGCAAGGGCGACGTGGCAACCATGAAGCGCGAGCATGAGACCCCGCTGATCGTCTGGTCCAGCAAGTCCGGCCCGAAGACCGATATCGGCACCATTAGCCCCGCCTTCATTCCGTATCACCTGATGAAGACCGCCGGATTCGAGCACCCCTATTACACCGGATTCCTGGGCAAGGTGCGCGACAAGTACGAAATCGTCGACCGCTACCAGCTCGTCGACAACAACGACCAGCCGACGCCGGACTGGTCCCGTGGCGGCTCGCTCGATCCCCTCATCCGGGATTATCGCTACCTCCAGCACGACATGATGTTCGGCAAGCAGTATGGCATGGAACGCTTCTTCCCCGGCCAGCTCGCCGTTTCCGGTCCCTCCACCTGATCCTTGCGGGCCCGTACCCGGGAGGGCGCCCGCCCTCCCTGACGGTTTTTGGGTAGACCCGCAATTACGGGGTCAATCCGCATTGACGAAGCTCTGAATTGCGTTCAGGATTATCGTGCAATCTCAATTCTTTGCGCAGGATCATGGTCGACAGTCTGGCACGACACCCAAGCCCGCATGAACGTCCGTCGGGACCGCACGACGCCGAAAGTCTGGCCCGCCATCCGCGTTATCTCGCGGCGGAGGCCCTGATTGCCGGCCGGCTTATCGGCCTGCAGGAGAAAAGCCCGCGGCTGACCAGGCTGAAATCCAACCATCGCAAGTGGCTGATCACCCATTCGCTCTATGCCCTCTCCTCGCAGCGCAACCCCGCCGATCCGCTTTCCGGGCTCACTGCCACGCGGTTGATAGAAACGGTGATGAAGATCGGCGCCGCAAGCCGCAACACGGCAAGCGCCTTCCTGCAGGAATTGCTCACCTACAAGTTCCTGCGCGAGGTGCCGGAAATTCCGGACCGGCGCGTAAGGGTACTGGAAACCACCGAGATCAGCGATTTCGGCATGTCCACCTGGTTCAGCGCCCATATGGCCGCCCTGGACATGCTGGACGGCGGCAGCCGTGAGGCCATCACTGCCGCCCATCCCGGCCTCTTTCGCCTCGCCCATATCCACTCCACCCATAGTCTGGTGGATGATCCTGCCTGGCGCAATCCGCCGGACAAGGTGGCGAGCTTTGCCTGGTCCGATGCCGGCGGCATGATTCTCCACGATCTCGTGACACGGCTGAAGGATCGCGGCCCGGTCGAGGGCCGTTATCTCCTCGGGCCCCTGGCGCTTTCCGACCTCGCGGAGCGCTATGCGATATCCGTCAGCAATGTGAAGCGCATGTTCTCCCGGGCGGAGAAGGAAGGCACCGTCGGCTGGACAGCACCGCGCCGCCGCGGCGATTTCTGGATGGCGGAAGCCTTCGTCTGCGATTATGTGCGCTGGGAAGCGGTGAAGCTCGCCGCCCTCGACGCCGCCTTTCACCAGGCCTGCGCCGAAAGCGGCATTTCGCCCACCTGATCCGGTCCCGTCAGCCGTTCCCGTCCACCACCAGCCCGGGGCTGCCTGCTTCATACTGC
Source organism: uncultured Rhizobium sp. (assembly GCA_945952415.1). Taxonomy (GTDB): domain Bacteria; phylum Pseudomonadota; class Alphaproteobacteria; order Rhizobiales; family Rhizobiaceae; genus Gellertiella. The sequence continues at coordinate 117,573 of CAMFIF010000008.1, forward strand.
GGCAGGCCATCGGTGATCTCGTAATAGTCGCCCTTGTCCGCACAGAAGATGTGGGAGGCAAGCCGCAGCCCGGTCGGCTGGTCGAAGCTGCCGGCGCAGATCGAGATATGCCGCTCGCTGTTCGCTTTCCAGAACAGCACCGAGCCGCATTCGCCGCAGAAGCCGCGCCGGGCGAAATCGCTGGCATGGTACCAGCGAAGCTTGTCCTCGCCGGTCACGGTCAACTGGTCATCGGCCACATTGGTGGAGGCGAGATAATGCCCCGTCTGCCGGCGGCACTGGGTGCAGTGACAGGCGATCACCTCGCGAAGCGCCCCTTGTGCCCGAAAGCGCACTGCCCCGCACAGGCACCCGCCCTCATGTTCCTGATTCATCGTCGCTCTCCTCTTTATGCCGGGATGCTAAAGGGCGAACGCAGGCGGGTCAAATTCCCTTTTTTTAAAGGTTTTATGCCTTTTTCTGATGGCCGCTTCATGCTATGCGGCCCGCATCAAATCGGCGAAGCAGCGATCAGGGCGCAACCGCCGGTCCGTACCCATGCCCCGGAGGTCACCCTGCCCGGCGATGCCGTGCGGGGGAACGATAGAACCGACGCAAGGAACCCCCATGCCTTTCCCCCTCATCGGAATTGCCGTCACCGCCGCGCTTCTCTATTCCAGCTGGAAGCTCGTCGACGATGCCGCCCGCGGAGAGCGCTGGATTACCCTCAAGCGCCGCTCCCGCCGAAGCCCCGAAGCGATCTGGCGCGACATCGAGAGCGCCTGGATCGAAAACGCGCTGACCTTCGAGCCTGTGCGCATCCTCCCCGAAAGCACGGACATGCAGAAATCCTTCAGCCTCGTTTTCGAGGACCGGGATTTCCGCACAACGCTCCAGCGTCTGCCGCCCTCGGCGCCGCGCAGCATCACCATCACCTGCATCAAGGCCAACGGCCAGTCCTTCCCCCTCGGCCGCGACCACCGCAAGATCTGGCGCGTCGAACCCAACGGCGCCGGCTCCATGATCCACGTCGCCGTCAGGTTCCACGCCCCGCCCCAGGCCATCATGCAAGCGATCCTCACCTTCGGCCGCCAGATCCGCCTCCTCGCCGGCCGCTGAAAGCAGCTGCAATCACCGCACTTGCGGCTCTTCGATCTCCTCCTCACGGGCAGCGAAGCTGCTCCGGATGCGGGGGAGATATCAGCGAAGCTGATAGAGGGGGGTAGGTATAGGCAAGCGCAGTTCCCCCAAACGAAAAAGGGGCGCCCGAGGCGCCCCGATCTCCGAACTTCTGACCCAACCTCAGCCCGCAGCGGCGAGGCGCTTTTCGTCGCGGCCGCCCTTCATGCGTTCGGCGAGCAGGAAGGCGAGTTCCAGGGCCTGGTCGGCATTGAGGCGCGGGTCGCAATGGGTGTGGTAGCGATCCTGCAGGTCCTCGGCCAAAACTGCGCGGGCGCCGCCCGTGCATTCCGTCACGTCCTTGCCGGTCATTTCCACATGGATGCCGCCCGGATGCGTGCCCTCCGAACGGTGGATCTGGAAGAAGCTTTCCACTTCCGACAGAACGCGCTCGAAGGGGCGGGTCTTGTAGTTGTTGAGCGTGATCGTGTTGCCATGCATGGGATCGCAGGACCACACGACCTTGCGGCCCTCGCGCTCGACGGCGCGGATGAGGCGCGGCAGGTGCTCGGCAACCTTGTCGTGGCCGAAGCGGCAGATCAGCGTCAGCCGGCCCGGTTCGTTGGCCGGGTTGAGGATGTCGATCAGCTCCAGCAGGCCATCGGCGGACAGCGACGGGCCGCACTTCAGGCCGATCGGGTTCTTGATGCCACGGCAATATTCCACATGGGCGTGGTCGGGCTGGCGGGTGCGGTCGCCGATCCAGATCATGTGGCCCGACGTGGCATACCAGTCGCCCGAGGTGGAATCGACGCGGGTCAGCGCCTCTTCATAGCCGAGCAGCAGCGCCTCATGGCTGGTGAAGAAATCCGTCTCGCGCAGCGCCGGCTGGTTTTCCGAGGTGATGCCGATCGCGCGCATGAAATCCATGGTTTCGCTGATGCGGCCGGCCAGCGCCTTGTAGCGCTCGGCCTGCGGGCTGTCCTTGACGAAGCCCAGCATCCACTGGTGCACGTTCTCCAGGTTGGCATAGCCACCCATGGCGAAGGCGCGCAGCAGGTTCAGCGTTGCGGCAGACTGGCGGTAGGCCATGACCTGGCGTTCCGGCGCCGGCACGCGGGCTTCCTCGGTGAATTCGATGCCGTTGATGATGTCGCCGCGATAGCTCGGCAGCGAGACGCCGTTGATCGTCTCGGTGTTGGACGAGCGCGGCTTGGCGAACTGGCCGGCAATGCGGCCGACCTTCACGACCGGCAGCTGCGCGCCATAGGTCAGCACCACTGCCATCTGAAGGAAGGCGCGGAAGAAGTCACGGATGTTGTCGGCGCCGTGCTCGGCGAAGCTCTCGGCGCAATCGCCCCCCTGCAGCAGGAAGGCGTTGCCTTCAGCCACATTGGCGAGCGACTTGGTCAGGCGGCGGGCTTCCCCGGCAAAGACCAGCGGCGGAAACTTGGAAAGGCGCTCCTCGGTGGCCGCAAGCGCGGCCGCGTCCGGATAATCCGGGACCTGCTGGATGGGTTTGTGCCGCCAGCTGTTCGGGGTCCAATTCTGTGCCATGGTCTCACCTGTTTCCGATACTGCCGCTCCCCCTTGCCCAAGGCTTCGGGGATTGGCCTACGCGTCAAATTGATCGCGCGCTTATAGACATTTAAGAAAGTCTTGCAAAGCCGTCCCACGCCCGAGAATGACGCCTTTGCGGTTTTTTTGACGGGCGCCGCGCCGGCACCTCAGCCGACCCGCTCGCCCTTCACGATGCGATAGCTCGGGCTGTACATGGTCACCAGTTCCTCCGCAGCCGTCGGGTGGACAGCCATGGTGCGGTCGAAATCGTCCTTGGTGCAGCCGGCCTTGAGCGTAATGCCCAGAAGCTGTGCCATTTCGCCTGCCTCATGGCCCAGAATATGCGCCCCCACCACCTTTCGGCTCGCGGCATCCACCACCAGCTTCATGATGGTCTTTTCCTGGCGGCCGGAAAGCGTCGCCTTCATCGGCCGGAACTGGGTACGGTAGATCTCCACTTCGTCATAGGTCTTCGCCGCTGCTTCCTCGGAAAGACCCACTGTGCCGATCTCGGGCTGCGAGAACACCGCCGTCGCGATGAGATCGAGGTCCGGCTTCGTGGGTTTGCCGCGATATTCCGTATCGATGAAGCACATGGCCTCGTGGATCGCGACCGGCGTGAGCTGTACCCGGTCAGTGACATCGCCGAGCGCGAAGATACCCGGCACATTGGTGCGAGAATAATCGTCGACGATGATCGCGCCCCTGGCATCGGTGGCAACGCCCGCCGCCTCCAGCCCCAGGCCCCTGGTGTTCGGGTCGCGTCCAAGCGCCAGCATGACCGCGCCGACGGTAAGCGTCCCATGCGCCTTGGTCGTCACCACCCGGTCACCGGAGTCGTCGAGCGCCACGCTTTCGATCAGGTCCTCGCAGAGAATGCGGATGCCTTTCGCTTCCATCGCCTCGTGCAGGCCACGGCGCAGGTCGTGATCGAAGCGCGAGAGAATTTCCTTGCCGCGATAGATCAGCGTCGTCTCCACGCCGAGCCCGTGGAAGATATTGGCGAATTCCACCGCGATATAGCCGCCGCCCGCAATCAGGATCGAGCGCGGCAGGCTTTCCAGATGGAAGGCCTCGTTGGAGGTGATGCAATGTTCATGGCCGGGCAGCGCGGGATGATGATTGGCCGATCCGCCGACGGCGATGACGATGCGCTCAGCCGTCACCACCTGCCCGGTCGCGAGAAGGCGCACGGAATTCGGCCCGGCAAGTTCCGCCCGGCTTTCGATGATCTCGGCCCCGGCATTGTCGAGCCCCTTGCGGTAGAGCCCTTCAAGCCGGGTGATTTCGCGGTCCTTGGCTGCAACCAGCGCCGTCCAGTCGAAATGGCGTTCGCCCACCGACCAGCCGAAGCCCGCGGCATCCTCGAAATGCTCGGGGAACTGGGATGCATAGACGTAAAGCTTCTTCGGCACGCAGCCACGGATCACGCAGGTGCCGCCGAAGCGATATTCCTCGGCAATCCCGACCTTCTTGCCAAGCGACGCCGCCACGCGGGCGCTGCGCACCCCGCCAGACCCGCCGCCGATGACGAAGAGATCATAATCAAAACCGGACATGACGGGCTCCTGCTGCTGCGGCCCCCTTCGGCGGCCTGGGGGCCAGCCTTGGGCGGCAAGGGATCGGGTGGGAAGGGGCGACCCTTCCGCTTCGCTTCATATAGGTGTTGAGACCGGCAAAAGAAAAGCCCGGACGCGGGCCCGGGCTCTTCAGAATTTCTTGATCGCGCCTTTGCTTACTGCGCGGGCTGTGCCGGATCGGCGGCCTTCTGCTTGCCGATCACCTCTTCCAGCTTCTTGTCGGTCTCGGTCGCGAGATCGCGGGAAATGCCGGCAGCCCAGATATCGGCGGCCTTGGCCATTTCGCGGGTGGCGATCGGACCGTCGGAAAGCAGCTTCTTGCCGGCCGGCGAGGTGTAGAAGGCGGTGATCGCGTTCAGCTCGTCCACCGTGAAGGTCTTGGCATAGATGGTCGCGGCTTCCTTTTCCAGATCGCCACGGCGACCGGCAAGCGCCAGCGCCTGCTCGTCCACGGCGGTGGTGATTTCGCCCTGGTAGTTGGGCGTTGCCTGGATCAGCTGGTTCTTCAGCTGCTCGGCAAGGCCGGGCAGGATGTTGTCGAACTGGGCGGTCGCATTGATGGCGCTGATGGCGGCACGCGCAGCCTTCAGCTGCTCCTCGGTCACGGCATCGTCAGCGCGCACCTGAGCGGAAAGCGCAATACCCGAAACCAGAATGGTCGCCGCGGCCCACCGGCCGAAACCCGCAAGAGTGATCATGAGTGTCCCATGCTCCTTTTTATTATTCACAATGGCTTTAGCGTGCGCGCCCCTGCCGGACCGGCAATGATGGCAAGCGATGCGATGTTGATGAACAGGCCATGTTCCACGACGCCGGGAATCGCGGCCAGTTCGGCTGACAGCGCCTCTGCATCAGGAATACGGCCAAATGATGCATCGATGATGAGATGGCCGCCATCGGTGTGGAAGAGATCCTGCCCGCTGCTGCGCAGCTTCAGCTCTCCCGACAGGCCAAGGCGATGCGCCGCGCGCTCGATGGCGATCCGCGTCGCCGTCTGGCCGAAGGGGTTCACCTCGATGGGCAGCGGGAAGGCGCCCAGCATCTCCACCTGCTTGGTTTCGTCGGCAATCACGATCATCTTCTTCGAGGCGCAGGCCACGATCTTCTCGCGCAGCAGCGCGCCGCCACCGCCCTTGATCAGGGTCAGGCGGGCGTCCAGCTCGTCCGCGCCGTCGATGGTCAGGTCCAGTTCCGGAAGCTCGTCCAGCGAGCGCAGGGTAATGCCCAGTTCCAGGCAGAGCCGCGCCGTGCGCTCGGAGGTGGGAACGCCCTCCACCCGCATGCCGCCGGCCACCTTTTCGGCCAGAAGCCGGACGAATTCGTCCGCGGTGGATCCGGTGCCGATTCCAAGCTTCATGCCGTCTTCGACATGCTCAAGCGCCGCGGCCGCGGCCTTGATTTTCATTTCGCGGGCGTCCATGCGCCATTCGCTCCAGACTGTTGACGATGACCGCTGTTTACACGGCTCGCCGGGCAAACGAAAGCCAAAAGAAGCGGAAACGGGCGGATTGCTTTGCGTCACGCTTTCCCTTAACCCTCGCCCGTCGCTCAGCCTAACCGGAAGGGACCTGCGCCGTGGCCGCACCGCTCGCCGTTTTCGATCTCGATGGCACGCTCATCGATACTGCTCCCGATCTCATCGACAGCCTCAACCACACCATTGATGCGGCGGGTCTCGAACCGGTGACTTTCGACGATCTGACCCATCTCGTCGGCCATGGCGCGCGGGCCATGATCGAGCGCGCCTTTGCGCTGCGCGGCCACCCGCTGAACGAGGCGGATTTCCCGCCGATGCTGGATCGCTTCATCACCCATTATCTCGCCGGCATGCCCGGCAAGGGCGCCCCCTATCCCGGCGTCCTCGAGGCTATCGAGCGGCTCTCGGCGGCGGGCTGGAAGGTTGCCGTCTGCACCAACAAGATGGAAGGCCTCGCCCGGCGGCTCATCGAGACCAACGGCCTGACCGACCGCTTCGCCGCCATCACCGGCGGCGACACATTCACGGTCCGCAAGCCCGATGCCGCCCATCTGTTCGGCACCGTGGAACGCGCCGGCGCCGATTCCCGCCGCACGATCATGATCGGCGACAGCCTCAACGATATCCTGGTTGCCCGCAATGCAGGCGTCCCCTCCATCGCCGTACCCTTCGGCTATTCCGACCGTCCCCTCGCGGACCTCGCCCCCACCCACATCATCGCCCATTACGACGAACTGACGGTGGACCTGCTGGAGCGGCTGCTGGCGTAAGGGCATACGCCCACAAAAAACCCCGCCGAAGCGGGGTTCCCAAATCTCATACACCACGCGCCTTCGACGTAACCAAGAAGGCTTTGCGCGTATAGTCGTCGCGCTGGTAGACGTCGTCGTAATAGCGCACGATCCCGTCCTTGTCCGGCCAGGCGGTGAAGTAGGAGACATAGACCGGCACCTTCTGCGGCACCGAAATCGCCTGGTTGCCGGGCTTTGCCAGACGCTTGCCGATATCGTCCACCGTGGTGCCGAGAACGGCGGCAGCCATGACGCGCGGCTCGGCGAGGCGGATGCAACCGTGGCTGAGCGCCCGCATGTCCCGCTTGAAGAAGCTCTTCGAGGGGGTGTCGTGCATGTAGATGGAATGGGTGTTGGGGAACAGGATCTTCAGCTCGCCCAGCGCGTTGTCGCTGCCCGGGGGCTGGCGCACGCCGACATTCTTCGTGTCGTACCAGTTCACCTCCGACGAGGAGACCTTGGAGCCAGCATAGGTCACCTCATAGCCAAGCCGGTCGAGATAGGAGGGGTCCTTGCGCAGCTTCGGCAGCATCTCGTTGACGATGATCGAGGCCGGCACGCCCCAATAGGGATGCAGCTCCACCGTTTCGATTTCGTCGTTGAAGAAATAGGTCTGGGTGCGCGGACCACCGACGACGACGCGCATGGAGAACTGCTCGCGGTTGTCGTTGTGGTAATAGGCCATGAAGGCCGGCTGGTTCACGAAGACATAGCGCGAGCCGAGGTCCTTCGGCAGCCAGCGCACCTGTTCCATCGCAACGATCAGCTTGTCGATCTTGGCGCTTTCCGAAACGCCCATCATCCGGCTGGCCGTCGCCTTGCCGATGATGCCGTCCGGCTTCAGGCCCGCTTCCTTCTGGTAATCCTCAACGAGCGCGACGATATCGGGCGTGTAGTCGGGCGAGCCGGCATAGCTCGCAAAGAGCGCCGCATGCTTTTCCTTCAGCGCATCCGATCCATGGCGCTTCAGCGCCGCCACGATATTGGCGACCTCGGGGTTGGACTGGCCCGGCTTCAGCGAGGCCGTGAGATTGATGACGATCGGCGTTTCGCTGCCGGAATCCTCCGCCTTCAGCCGCGCCAGCTCGGCCTTCAGGGCCTCGAACTGCGGGTTGGAGGGGTTGCGGCTGAGAATATAGGCACCCGGATTAGGCGAAAGGCTGATGAGCTTCAGCGCCGCGCCGAGATCCACATCCTTGCGCTTGAAATCGTGATAGCCGGAGAGCTTGTTCGGATCGATGCGCCCGCGCACCGCATCCTGCACATAGGCAAGCACCTTGGCGGACAGCGACAGCTCGAACTGCATCAGCACCCGGTTGCGGCCGAGCGCATCAGCGGAGTCGAAATTGAGCGGCGGAACGGAAACCGCGTAATCGGCGGGGTCGAGACCCACTTCGTCCGCCTTGCCGAGCACGGTGAGAACAGAGCGGGCGCGGTCGTTCATCATGCTGCCCGTGACCCAGAGCAGCGGCTTGCCGCTGCCGTAATAGGCTTCAAGCGCCTTGGCGATGGGGTCCGTTGCCCGCACCTGGGCTTCGGTCAGGAACCGGCGCGGATCGGATGCGGCGTCGATGCCGGCGGCCGGCGCGTCGCTGGTGCTCACCGCGCTGGTCACGACGGGATCGGCAAAGCGCGAGGAGGCGACAAGCCGCATGGGCTCGGCCTTGTAAGTATAATAGGTGGGCGCCTTCACCCGCGGCAGCGGGTCCTTGTCACCGGCAAGCGAACCGCCGGGCGGCGGCGGGAAGCCATTGGCCGAACCCGGCGGGCCGGCAACACCGGGCAGACCCTGCTGTTGCCCGACCATTTCCTGCGAACGGGGTTTCTTGGGGAAGAGAAAATCGAGAAGCGTGCCGGCATTGGCCGGACCCGCACCCATCATCATTGCCCCGGAAGAGAGCGCCAGCGCCAGCGCACCGGCCTTTTTCATCGACTTCATGTTTTCCATAACCCCGCGGTCATGCGACCAGGCTAGAGCCTATGCGGACCCGATCTTCACTGTCTTCCGAATCTACCCGATCGGAACTTTCATGAAAAGAAAGGGCCACCCAGACGTGTTCATCTCAAGATCGTCCCCGCGCGCGCCAGCGCGGCTTCGCTTTTGCGGGGTATCGTTTACAAACTTATGAAATAACTGGTTAATTTTTTCCTGCTTTTGCGAGGCTGCCCCTTGCCATCGGCAAAGAAAATCTTGCGCCCGGAAATAAATACAGCCCGTGGCCGAAAAGCCACGCAATTTTAAGGGCTTTTTCCTTTGCCCCCGACACCCCAGATTAGCAGCGGAGCAGCCCCTCCCGGCGGCTCCCGTGAAGCGAAAGGATCATGGCCATGGCAAATTCCACCCGCACCGAAAGCGATACGTTCGGACCGATCGAGGTGCCCGCCGATCGCCTCTGGGGGGCTCAGACGGAACGGGCGCGCGGCAATTTCCGCATCGGACAGGAAACCCAGCCTCGCGGGGTCATCGAGGGGCTGGCGATCGTCAAGCTCGCGGCCGCCCGGGCCAACCGCGCGCTCGGCAAGCTCGACCCCGAACTCGCCGCCGCCATCGAACGGGCGGCAGAGGATGTGATTCAGGGAAAGCTCTATGATCATTTCCCACTGCCCGTCTGGCAGACCGGTTCGGGCACCCAGACCAACATGAATGTGAACGAAGTGATCGGCAACCGGGCCATTGCCCTCATGGGCGGCGTGATCGGCTCGAAAACGCCCGTTCATCCGAACGATCATGTGAACATGAGCCAGTCCTCGAACGACAGCTTCCCGACGGCCATGCACATAGCCGCCGTCACCGCGCTCACCCGCAAGGTCCTGCCGGCGCTGCGCCATCTGCACCGGGCGCTGGAGGAGAAGCAGCAGGCCTTTTCCGGCATCATCAAGATCGGCCGCACCCACACGCAGGATGCCACGCCGATGACGCTCGGGCAGGAATTTTCCGGCTATGCCGCCCAGCTCTCCCTTTCCATCGCCCAGATCGAGCGCTCCATGGAAGGCCTCTATGAGCTCGCCCAGGGTGGCACGGCTGTTGGCACTGGCCTCAATGCGCCGAAGGGCTTTGCCGAGCGCGTGGCCCATGAGATCGCCACGATCACCGGCCTCCCCTTCGTTACCGCGCCCAACAAGTTTGCCGCCCTTGCCGGCCACGAGGCGCTGGCCTTTGCCCATGGCGCACTGAATGCCACGGCGACGGCGCTCTTCAAGATCGCCAACGACATCCGCTTCCTCGGGTCCGGGCCGCGCTCCGGCCTTGGCGAACTCGCCCTGCCGGAAAACGAGCCCGGTTCCTCGATCATGCCGGGCAAGGTCAACCCCACCCAGGCGGAGGCCCTCACACAGGTGGCCGTCCAGGTCTTCGGCAATCACGCCACCATCACCTTCGCGGCAAGCCAGGGCCATTTCGAACTCAATGTGTACAAGCCCGTCATCGCCTATAACTTCCTGCAATCGGCCGATCTGATCGCCGATGCCGCGATCTCCTTCACCGAACACTGCATCCATGGCCTCGAAGCCCGGGAAGACAATATCCGCGCCGCCATGGAGCGCTCGCTGATGCTGGTCACCGCACTCCAGCCGGTGATCGGCTACGACAATGCCGCGCGCATCGCCAAGGCCGCCCACAAGAACGGCACGACGCTGCGCGAGGAAGCCCTGAAATCCGGCCTCGTCTCCGGAGAGGATTTCGACCGCGTCGTCCGGCCGGAAAAAATGATCGGGGAATGATCTCCCCCATCGCAGCCGCATCCAGCCGCTCGATGCAGCCCGCCCGTCGCGACCGGCGCGACGGGGAGGATGTCCCGGGGCATGCGCTCCTTTCAGGCGGTGAATAAGTGAGGTCCATGGGCGACCGACGATCAAGCTCCGGCGGCGGCGAGGTGACGCGCCATTCAGACTTCCGGCGGATTGCAATTCTTCGCCTCGCCCACTAGAGCAACGCCTGACGCAATGCCCGTGTGGCATGAAGCGCCTCGACGCTTTTCTACGGCAAAAAGGGCCCAGACATGGCTGACGATCTCTTTCCCCTTGGCGAAGACACCACCCCCTATCGCAAGCTGACCTCCGATTACGTGTCCGTCGACACCTTCAAGGGACAGGAGGTCCTGACCGTCGAGCCCGAGGGCCTGCGCCTGCTGGCGGAAGCCGCCTTTGCCGATATCAACCACCTGCTGCGCCCGGGCCATCTGAAGCAGCTGGCCTCGATCCTCGAGGATCCCGAAGCAACGGAGAACGATCGCTTCGTTGCCTATGACCTGCTGAAGAATGCCAACATCGCCGCCGGCGGCGTGCTGCCCATGTGCCAGGATACCGGCACCGCCATCATCATGGGCAAGAAGGGCCGTCGCATCTGGACCGAGGGCGGCGATTACGAGGCGCTGGCGAAGGGCGTTCTCGATGCCTACGAGAAGAAGAACCTGCGTTACTCGCAGCTCGCCCCGCTCTCGATGTTCACCGAGAAGAACACCAAGAACAACCTGCCGGCCCAGATCGACATCTACGAGGAAGGCACGGATGCCTACAAGTTCCTCTTCGTCGCCAAGGGCGGCGGCTCGGCCAACAAGACCTTCCTCTTCCAGGGCACGCCCTCCCTTCTCACCCATGACCGGATGATCGACTTCCTCAAGGAGAAGATCCTGACGCTGGGTACGGCCGCCTGTCCGCCCTATCACCTCGCCATCGTCATCGGCGGTACGTCGGCGGAGATGAACCTGAAGACGGTGAAGCTCGCCTCCACCCGCTATCTCGACAGCCTGCCGACGCAAGGTTCGGAGAGCGGCCATGCCTTCCGCGACATCGAGATGGAAAAGGAAATCCACAAGCTCACCCAGCAGATGGGCGTGGGCGCCCAGTTCGGCGGCAAGTATTTCTGCCATGACGTGCGTGTCATCCGCCTGCCCCGCCACGGCGCCTCGCTGCCGATCGGCCTGGGCGTTTCCTGTTCCGCCGACCGCCAGGCGCTCGGCAAGATCACCAGGGACGGCATCTTCCTGGAGCAGCTGGAAACCAATCCCGCCCACTACATGCCCGAGATCGACGAGAAGAAAATGTCGGAATCGGTGGTGAAGATCGATCTGAACCAGCCGATGAGCGCGATCCTCGCCGAGCTGTCCCGGCATCCGGTGAAGACCCGCCTGTCGCTGACGGGCACCATCATCGTGGCGCGAGACCTTGCTCATGCCAAGATCCGCGAGCGGCTGGAACAGGGCGGCGGCATGCCCGATTACATGAAGAACCACCCGGTTTACTATGCCGGCCCCGCCAAGACGCCGGAAGGCTTTGCCTCCGGATCCTTCGGCCCGACGACCGCCGGCCGCATGGACAGCTATGTGGATCAGTTCCAGTCCTTCGGCGGCTCCATGGTCATGCTCGCCAAGGGCAATCGCGGCCGCCAGGTGCGCGAAGCCTGCAAGAACCATGGCGGTTTCTATCTCGGCTCCATCGGCGGCCCGGCTGCCCGCCTGGCGCAGGATTGCATACGTAAGGTTGAAGTTCTGGAATATCCGGAGCTTGGCATGGAAGCGGTCTGGAAGATCGAAGTAGAAAACTTCCCCGCCTTCATCGTCATCGATGACAAAGGCAACGACTTCTTCCAGGAACTTAACCTTGGGTGAGTTTATACGCCTCTCCCGGCCGTAGAAATCTGCGGCCGGGTCCTTTTCCCCTGCGCTTCGTCAAGTTTTCTTCATGCCCGTGTCGCATTTTTGACGCACCGGACACTTGTAAACCCCGTAAAATCATGGGGGTTCAGGGGCCAATTCCACAAAAATCATCCATGAAAGTTATTAGTCAAAGCGGGCTTTTTAATCAAATTATAACCGGTGTGCGCTAATCCTTCTGCCGTAAAGGGAACAGACGATCCGGAGATTTCCGCCATGGAAGCGGCCCACGCCTTGAAGGCTCAGGTTCCAGATATCGCTGGGCAAATCACCTATGCGATGCGCACCATGGGCGTTTCTCCCATTCCACGCAATTACGAGCTCTTCTACGAAGCCTATCTCGGTTCAAATCCTGCACTCACCCGTGAGGTTGCAGCGCTGGGCAAGAAGGCGACCCAGGAAGAGCTGGATGAAATCGGCGTGAAATACTTCAACCGTCACCAGCATACGGTGGTGGATGAGGCCCATTCGCGGCTGATGACCGAACTCGACGGCCTGGTGCGGATGCTGCGCCAGGAGCAGAATTCGCTGGAAAGCTATAACCGCCTGCTGGGCGAGACCTACAGCCGGATCTCGAACAAGAGTGCTGCGAGCGCCGATATCTTGCGCAATGCGATTTCGCTGCTGGCGGATGCCACTGGCGCCACCATGGCCAAGGGCGCGCAGACGACGGAAAATCTCTCGATGAAATCGCGGGAGATGGAGCAGGTCCGCCAGGAACTGGACGAGTACAAGCGGATCGCCAATACGGATTCGCTGACCCGCCTTTCCAACCGGCGCGCCTTCGACGACAAGCTGGCAACCGTCTATGACAACAGCATGAGCACGGCCATTACGGCGCTCGTCATTGCCGATATCGACCATTTCAAGAAGGTCAACGACACCTATGGCCATCCGGTCGGCGACAAGATCCTCGCGACCGTCGCGACCGTCATCCGCGCCAATCTGCGCAAGGATGTCTTCGTGGCGCGCACCGGCGGCGAGGAATTTGCCTTCATCCTCGAAGGCAACACGCTGGATGAGGTGATGCAGATCTGCGAGCGCGTGCGCCGCAGCCTGGAAGCCACGCCCTTCAAGAATTCGAAGACCGGGGTGAATTACGGACCGATCACCATCTCGCTCGGCATCTGCATGGCGGATTCCGCGGAAGATCCCAGCGATCTCTACAGCAAGGCCGACGTGGCGCTCTATTGCGCCAAGAATGGCGGCCGCAATCGCTCCATTCCCTATGAGGATGGCATGCGCAAGGAATTCCAGAAGGGCTGGCTGATCTACAAGAAGTAGGATTGGCCGTCAGGAAATCGAAGGAGGCGCGTGCTTTTCGGCCCGCGCCTTTCGTGTTTCTGGCTCTCAGGCCGCTTCGGCCACCTGGCCCTCGGCGATGAAGGCGGCGATATCCGCGATCACGCCGGCATCGCGCACGATCCGACGATGCCCGAGCCCATCCGCCCAGTGAACGGAAATCTGCGGCGAGACCTGCTGATAAGCCTCCGCATTGTCCGCCGGCACCTCCTTGTCGTCATGGGCATGGATGATCAGCGCCGGAACTCCGAGCCGGGAGACGAGGCGTGCACCATCGAACATCCGCGGATGAAGGCCCGTGCCCCGCTGGGCCTGCTCTTCCAGACGCCGCAGCATGTCCTTGCCAAGCCGCATGATCCGCGCGAAACCGCCGAAAATGAAATCGAGGCGGCTCGGCGCACCGATGATCACCAGCCGTCCGACAGGCACCCGCTTCACGCAGGCGATGAGGCCGGATGTGGCCGCGATCGTCGCCGCCCCGCCGAAGGAATGGGCGACGATGGCATCGAAGGGCCCATGTTCCCGCGAGGCCGCCTGAACGGCTTCCACGGCGCGGCGCATGTCGAGGATACGGCCACTCGAACGCCCGTGGCCCGGCAGATCGAGCGCCACCACCCGGTGGCCGGCCGCATGAAGACCGGCAGCCATCGGCGCCAGATAGGCCGCGCCCGAACCCCAGCCATGAACCACCAGCACCCGCTGTGCCCGGGGCGCATCGCCCGTCTCGAAAAGATAGGTCATGGCCGAACAATCGCTGAGCGAAAGCCGCACCTGCCGCGTTCGAGAGAGGATCGCCTCACCTTCCGCATGGGCGGCCTTCTGCTTGTCGCCCTTCGGCATGCGGCTGTCGGTGGTGCAGAAAAGCCGGTAGGCCAGCCTCGCACCGTGTTCCGGAGACAGGATGCTCACAGCCTTGAGGCCGAAGCGGATGACGGACAGTGCAAAGGGTGCCATAGTAGGAATCCCAAAAATGTTCAACAATGAACAATAAAGTACAAGCATGAACAAAAATCAAGTCCTGCCTTGGGATCACCCGCGTTTTCGCAGCTGGATCGCCGTCGGCCGCGCCTGCCAGCTGATGCAGCAGGTCCTCACCCGCGCGCTCGCCGATCTGGATATCAAGCCGCCGCATCTCGACATTCTGGTCAACCTCTACCGTTCCGATCGCATGACCCAGCAGGATCTCGCCCGCAAGCTTCTGGTCGGGCGGTCGAACATGTCCATGCTTCTGCCGCAGATGGAGAAACGCGGTCTTCTGACCCGCCAGGGCGACACGCGGGACCGGCGCGTGCTGCGCCTGTCGCTGACGCCGGCGGGCCGCGACCTTGCCGAAAAGGCGATGAAGATCCAGACGGATGTGATCGAGCGCACCCTTTCCTACACGCCGATCGAGCGCTGCCAGGAACTGGCCGAAACCATGGAGCGCCTCACGGGCATTCTCATCCAGGAAATCCGGGACGAGGATTAGGATTGTCTATCAAGGGCTTCCGCCCGTTTTCGGACTCGATCTCTCAGGCAGGCTTGCCGCTCACGTCGCGGCTCATGCCCTTCTCCGCCAGCTCCTGCTCATAGGCGGCAAATTTCTCCACACCGGTCTCGCCGAGTTCGGCGAGATAGGACCAGGTGAAGATCCCGCTGTCATGCCCGTCATCGAAGCCGATCCGCACGGCATAATTCCCGGTCGGCGTCAGCGAAATGATGGCGACGTTCCGTTTGCCCGGCACGGTCACCCGCTGCCCGGGCCCATGGCCCTGCACCTCCGCAGACGGCGAAAGCACGCGAAGCATTTCCGCCGAAAGATCATAGGCCTTGCCATTGTCGAACGTCACGATCAGCCGCTGCCGATCCTTGCTGACACGGATTTCGGTGGGCCAGAGACTAGTATGATCCGTCATGAGCGTGCCTCGCATCTTCGCATTCCCGCTGATCTAGGCCCTCGTCCCAGCCGAGGCAAGATGAAGTTTGCGCACAAGGCAGCTTGCCAGTGTCGCCGTTCCTGAGGCCCGGAACCAGGGTCTTCGTTGACAACTCTCCATGAATGAGGCACCATGCATATAACCCGGTGCCTAGGCAGCCGGTAGATGATGGTACACCAATCCATCGGAGGGAGCCGCAAGGCTCCTTTCTAGTTTAGGGTATGTGCTTGATACCATAGCCAATGATCTCGCCCCTATCCGAGCGATCATATTTTGAGCTTTCCAGTATCTGTCTTATGGCGACATGAAGGCCGTTGGTCACACTGCTGCCGTCCATATAGGAACGCGCAACATAATGGCTGGAATAGGTGAAGAGATCGCAGAGTTGCAGCCCTGCGACGTTCCTGTGCTTCTCCATGAACTTCAGCTTCGACACGGGGAGCCGCCGGCAGATCTGGGTGGCAGAAGCATAACGT
Organism: uncultured Rhizobium sp.; assembly: GCA_945952415.1. Lineage (GTDB taxonomy): Bacteria > Pseudomonadota > Alphaproteobacteria > Rhizobiales > Rhizobiaceae > Gellertiella. The sequence continues at coordinate 133,424 of CAMFIF010000008.1, forward strand.
GTTCCCTTGAGGCGCAGGAGATCGAACTCATTCTGGAGCGCTTGATTGGCCGATTTATCACGCGCCTCGGGCATGATGTCGCCGAAGGAGTTTTTCCGCTCGAGGAACTGAACATATTTTTCGATGAGTATCTGAGCCAGAAAGTGATAGGGGTGCTGCTGAGCCCAGTGCTTTTGTGCCACCATCCATTTTTTGTCGATTATGGCCGTGATTACAACACACTGCGTCTCTCGCATGAGCTTTGTAATTTCCCGGCTGAATGCGCTATAGATCGCGGGATCATTGAGCTTTCCAAACGGACCTTTCCGCTGACGAATATCGGACAGGTGCAGAATCGTGGGCATATCGGGATCGTCGGCCAGAACCTGCGCCTTTATTCTTGTCATTTCCTTGGCCAGAACATCCCGTGCATGCTCGATAGTCATCGCCACGCCTGTGAGACTGAGGTAGCGGTTTTGCGGATGATCGAGATTTTTTGTCGTATCCGTCCCATGCTCGTCGACATAAAGCCTGTAGACGGGTGCAATACTCACGTTAGACGACCTCAAAACACATAGAATAGCACTTCGGAAAATATAATTAGAATTTCAATATTTAAGAATACAGAATGTTCCGTATCTGTCAAATCCCCCATGCCGCCCCTGGAGCGGTCGCCTTCGCAGGATGGAGGGCTGGGCGAACACAAAAGCGTCATTGTCTTGACGTGGCGGCGGCGAGCCAACACATTAGGGGCACGAGAGCATGGGAGCATGACGGTGAACAGCAGGCCCGGTTCATTTTCCGGCGATAAGGCAGCCGCGCCGATGATCGACCCCTTCGGGCGGATGGTCTCCTATCTGCGCGTTTCGGTAACGGATCGCTGCGATTTCCGCTGCACCTATTGCATGGCCGAAAACATGACCTTCCTGCCGAAGAAGGATCTTCTGACGCTGGAAGAGCTGGAGCGCCTGTGTCTCGCCTTCATCGCCAAGGGCGTGCGGAAGATCCGGCTGACCGGCGGCGAGCCGCTGGTGCGCAAGAACATCATGCATCTCGTGCGCGCGCTCGGCGCGCGGGTGAAGACGGGCGAACTCGAAGAACTGACGCTCACCACCAATGGTTCGCAGCTGGCGCGCTTCGCAGCCGAGCTTGCCGATGCCGGCGTGCGCCGCATCAATGTCTCGCTCGACACGCTCGATCCGGACAAGTTCCGGGAGATCACCCGCTGGGGCGAGCTTTCCAAGGTCATGGAAGGCATCGAGGCGGCGCTGGCTGCAGGCCTGAAGATCAAGCTCAATGCGGTGGCCCTCAAGGGCTTCAACGACCGGGAAATCCCGGCCATGATTCGCTGGGCCCATGCCCGGGGCATGGACCTCACCGTGATCGAGACCATGCCGATGGGCGAGATCGACGAGGACCGGACGGACCAGTATCTGCCCCTTTCGGAGCTGCGCTCCGCGCTGGAGCAGGAATTCACCCTCGTCGACAATGCCTTCCGCACCGGCGGACCGGCACGTTACGTGGACGTGAAGGAAACGGGCGGCCGCCTCGGCTTCATCACGCCCATGACCCATAATTTCTGCGAAAGCTGCAACCGCGTGCGCCTCACCTGCACCGGCACGCTTTACATGTGCCTTGGCCAGAACGACGCGGCCGACCTGCGGGCAGTGCTGCGGGCCTCCGAGGACGATGCTGATCTCTTTGCCGCCATCGACGAGGCCATTTCCCGCAAGCCGAAGGGCCATGACTTCGTCATCGACCGCGCGCGGAACCGCCCGGCGGTCGCCCGCCACATGAGCGTCACCGGCGGCTGACCGATCCATCAATCCTCGCCGGGGAGCCATCATAAATATGCGTTATCCCGTGCGGTGATTTCCCGCTAGACCGGGTCATCTGACAACTGCTGCCGGAATCATCGCTGATGGCCCTCTCGAAGAACATGAAAGGCGCGCTGTTCATGGCGCTCTCCATGTGCGGCTTCGCCGCAAACGATGCCCTGATCAAGTCGATCAGCCACGAGACGACGGTCGGGCAGATCATGCTGATCCGCGGGCTGATGACAACCGGGCTGGTCTTTCTGATCGCCCGCCATTTCGGGGCGCTGCGGCCGCTTAGGGTCATGGCACGCACGCCGGTGGTGCTGCGGATCTTCTTCGAGGTCGTCGCGGCCATCGTCTTTCTGGCAGCGCTCGGCAATATTCCTCTCGCCAACATATCGGCAATCCTCCAGTCCCTGCCGCTGGCGGTCACGCTGGGTGCCGCGCTCTTTCTCGGCGAACCCACCGGCTGGCGGCGCTGGCTCGCCATCATCATCGGCTTCGGCGGGGTGCTGATCATCATTCGCCCGGGGCCGGATGGCTTCACCACCGCCTCGCTGCTTGGTATTTCCTGTGTCTTCCTCGCGGCGGGGCGTGATCTCGCCACCAAGCGCGTGCCGGCCGAAATCCCCTCGCTGATGGTCACCACCGTCAATGCCGCCTGCGTGACGATAGCGGGCGGGCTCATAGTGCTCTTCACGCGGGAATGGCTGCCCGTGACGCCGCGGGTCTTCCTGCATCTTGCCATCGGTTCCGTCTTCTCGCTGATCGGCTACCAGTTCGTCATTGCGGCCATGCGCACCGGCGAAATCTCCTTCATCGCCCCTTTCCGCTATTCCGGCCTGCTCGCCTCCATCGCGCTCGGCATGCTCTTCCTGGGGGAAAGCCTTGATGGCGTGACCGTGATCGGCATTGTCATCGTGGTTCTGACCGGGCTTTACACCTTCCACCGCGAGGCGCGCCGGGGAAGAGCGGCCCTGCGGGAGGCAAGGGGATGAACGGGCTTCCGGGGCTGATCCTTGCGGGCGGCCTTTCGCGCCGCATGGGCGAGAACAAGGCGCTGCTCCCCTTCGGGCCGGGACGCCTGATCGACCATGTCGCCGCCCGCCTCGCCCGCCAGTGCGAAACCGTGCTCCTCAACACCAACACGCCGCTTCCGGGCCTCGAAGGCATTCCCCGCATCGCGGACGATCTCGAAGGCTTTGCCGGGCCGCTCGCCGGCATTGCGGCCGGGCTTGGCCATCTGCGGCAGGCGGGACTGCCCCACCCTCACCTTCTCTCGGTTGCCGCCGATACGCCCTTCTTCCCGGCCGATCTCGTCGAGCGGCTGGAAGAGGCGCGGGAAACGCCTGATGAAATCGTGCTTGCGGCCGGGGCGGATGGCGAATGGCACCCGGTCTTCGCACTCTGGCCGGTCAGCCTCGAGGCGGATCTGCGCGCCTGGCTCTGTCAGCCCGAAAACCGCCGGCTCAAGGATTTCATCTGCCGTCATCCGCACCGGATCGTCCGCTTTGACTTGATCGCGACCCCCGAAGCAGTGTTAGACCCGTTCTTCAACGTCAACACGCCAGCCGATTATCGGCAGGCACTCGCCTTACGGAACCAGTTTGCATGAGCGCACCCCGCGTCTTCGGTATTTCCGGCTGGAAAAATTCGGGCAAGACGGGCCTTGCCGTCCGCCTCGTGGAGGAATTCACGCGGCGCGGCTACCGCATTTCCACGATCAAGCATGCCCACCACGATTTCGACATAGACAAGGTAGGGGCCGACAGCTTCCGCCACCGCCAGGCGGGTGCCCATGAGGTAACCATCGTCTCCGGCACCCGTTTTGCCATCATGCATGAGTTGCGTGGCGCCCCCGAACCCTCATTCGAAGAGATCCTCGGCCGCCTCGCCCCCTGCGATCTCGTGCTGATCGAAGGCTACAAGCGTGAACCGATCCCGAAGATCGAGGCCCGCCGGCTGGAAGCCAAGAACCGTGAGCCGCTGGCCCCCAGCGATCCCTATATCGTCGCTGTCGCCGCCGATCACCCGGTGGAAGACAGGGACCTGCCCGTCTTCGATCTGGACGACACGACAGCCATTGCGAATTTCGTCGAGCGCATCACCGGGCTGAAGAATGTCTGACCCTTAAGGTCACGACACCCCGCCGCGATACATCCGAGCACAGAAAAAGCCGCCCGGATCGCTCCGGGCGGCTTCCTGTTTTCTCGGCGGTGCGCTCCGCCCTTATTTCTTCGCCATCGGGCGTACCAGCGGGGTCACGCGGCGGATGGTCACGCGGCGGTTCTGCTGTTCGGGACCGGCGGTGCGGATCTTCAGATAGCGCTCGCCATAGCCCTGGGTGACGAGGTTTTCCGGCGGAATGCCGTAGACTTCGGTCAGAAGGGCGGCCACCGACGAGGCGCGACGGTCGGAGAGAACGAGGTTCGACTTGTCCGAACCCACTGCATCCGTATGGCCTTCGATCAGGAAGGTTTCGCCCGGATCCTTCTTCAGCACCTTCAGCATGGCGCTTGCGACCTTCTTCAGCGTCTTGGCCTGCGACATCGGCACTTCGGCGCTGCCCGTGGCGAAGGTGATCGTATCGAGGTCGATACGGCGCACCTTGTCGCGCAGGCGGGCGGAGTAGCGGACTTCATCGATCGTGTAGACGCGCTCCACCTTCTCGACCGGCGGCTTTTCGAGGAAGCTGTAATAGTCCTCGTCCGGCGCGCGGGAGGTCGAGACGATATAATCGCTCACCGGAACCGTCAGGCGCATGGGCGGCAGGTCGTAGCCGGCATCATAGATGCGGCGGGGCTCTTCGGAATCGGCCTCCGGTGCGTAGATCATCACATATTCATCGCCATCGTCGCGAATGCGCGAACGCTGGATGACATCGCCATACCGGTTGTAGATGGTCACGATGCGCGTACCGTCGGGGCGAATGATCGTCTCGCGGCTGCGGCCACGGGAGAGATTTTCATAATAGCTCTCGTTGCTGTCCATCCTGAGGCGTTCGCGGTCATCCGTGCGCACCACGATCTGGTTGCCCACGTTAAGAACCACGGAATTGTCGATGTGCTCGACCACATTCACCTGGTTGACCTGGTTCACCTGGGTCACATTGTTCACGACCGTGTTGTTCGTGACATTGTTGACCACCGTATTGTTGGTGACGTTGTTGTTCGTGACATTGTTATTGGTGATGTTGGTAACACCGGGCACCTGGAACTGCGGCGCTTCGGAAACCTTCTTGCCCTGTTCCTGCAGAGCCTCGTTCATCACAGCCGGTTCAATGGTCGGCATCGCAGCCTGGGCGTCCGCATCGGTCTGCGGCGGAGGTGCAACTTCGATCTGCTCGCGTTCCTTGGTCCGGGTTTCGCGGGCATCGGCCCCGCCCGTCGTGTCGGCATCCTTGTCGCTGTCCAGAACGGCCGCACCATTGTCGACCGGCAGAACCACCGTATCGGCAGTCTTGGCCGGATCCTCGGCGATCTGCTGCTTTTGTTCCGGCGAAAGCGTGTCTTCGATGACAGGAACGGGCTGGTCTGCCTTGCCGGTTTCCGGCTGCGCGCCGGTCTGGTCGGCGGCGGGCTGATCCGGAGCGGGCTGCTCGGCGGCAGGCTGTTCGCCAGCGGGCTGTTCGGTCGAAGGCTGTTCCGTGGCCGGCTGCTCGCCTGAGGGCTGCTGGGCGGCGGGCTGATCTGTGGAAGGCTGCTCGCCAGCGGGCTGTTCCGGCGCCGGCTGTTCAGCGGAGGGCTGTTCTGTGGAGGGCTGCTCGGCAGCCGGCTGATCAGGGGCCGGCTGTTCAGGCTGGGCCTGGGGTTCTGCCGGCGGCTCTTCGGCCGGGGCCTGCGCCTTGGGCTCAGCCTGCGGCTCTTCGGCCGGGGCGGTCTGTTCTTCGGGCTGAGCCTGCGGTTCTTCAGCCGGAGCCTGTTCTTCGGGCTGGGCCTGCGGTTCCTCAGCCGGGGCCTGCTCCTCAGGCTGTGCCTGCGGTTCTTCAGCCGGAGCCTGTTCCTCAGGCTGGGCCTGCGGCTCCTCAGCCGGGGCCTGCTCCTCGGGCTGGGCCTGCGGTTCTTCAGCCGGGGCCTGCTCCTCAGGCTGGGCCTGCGGCTCCTCGGCCGGAGCCTGCTCCTCAGGCTGCGGCTGCGGTTCTTCAGCAGGAGCTTGTTCCTCCGGCTGCGGCTGCGGCTCTTCAGCCGGTGCGGGCTGTTCCTCGGGCTGGGCCTGCGGCTCTTCGGCCGGCGCCTGCTGCTGTTTCTGCTGCTGCAGCAGCTGCTGCTCCTCGGGGCTCAGCTGGCCGTCACCATCAAGGTCTCCCTCCAGCGCCTGTGCAACCAGCCACTCGGCCTGCTGGCCGGCGCGGTTGCTCGCAGCCAGGGCCGGCTCTGCAATCATGGAGACCGACAGGACCGGCAGGGCCACTGTGGCGAAGAGTTTCGATCGAAGCGTCATCTCATAATCCTCTTGGCGCGAAAGAATCGCGATGATGGGAACCGCGTTAGCTTGCCCTATATCCTGGCGTGAATATGACAAGCCTCTTGTGAACTTCTGACAAAGGGGTAACGGCACCCGTCTGAATAACGAATGAATGCGTCATTCACCGTGCCATTAACGCGGAGCGCGCTTTGCCGTTCCGGAAGCGATCCGAGCCTTTTGGCGAATTTTTCGCCACGGAAGCCGTTCTTTCCCGCCAAATCATCTAAAAAATTCGCTTTATGGGCGATCAATCGTAATTGATATTGATTTCCGCATCGCGACCATAGGAATATGCCGGCGTCGCGGATAGACATCCGCCAATCACAAGGGGAGCGCCGGAAAGCGAAAAACCGGTGCCTGTAAAAGGAGAGGATCCCATGAAATTGTCTGCCCGCCTTCTGGCCGCCGCATCTTTCGCGGTGATGGCATTTGCCGCCGGCGCCACCATGGCTGAAGAGAAGATCATCATCGGTACGGAAGGCGCCTATCCGCCCTTCAACAATCTGGAAGCCGACGGCACCCTCACCGGCTTCGACATCGACATTGCCAAGGCGCTCTGCGATGAAATGAAGGTGACCTGCGAATTCGTCACCCAGGATTGGGATGGCATCATCCCGGCGCTCCAGGCCAAGAAGTTCGACGCGATCGTCGCCTCCATGTCGATCACACCCGAGCGCAAGGAGAAGGTGTCCTTCTCGAAGAAATACTACAACACGCCCCCTGCCATCGCCGTGCCGAAGGACAGCCCGCTGACCGAGGCCACCGAAGCCGCCCTCAAGGGCAAGACCCTGGGTGCGCAGTCCTCCACCACCCATGCCAACTATGCCGAAGCCCACATGAAGGGCGCCGACCTTAAGCTCTACCCGACCGCTGACGAGTACAAGCTCGACATTTCCAACGGCCGCATCGATGCGGTCATCGACGATGTCGTGGTGCTGTCCCAGTGGGTAAAGTCCGATGCCGGCAGCTGCTGCAAGATCCTCGGCACCCTCCCCGTCGATCCGGTGATCAATGGCGAAGGCGCTGGTATTGCCGTCCGCAAGGGCGAGGAGGCGCTTGCCGACCGCTTCACCCAGGCCATTGCGGCCATCCGCAAGAGCGGCAAGTACCAGGAGATCAACAAGAAGTACTTCGACTTCGACGTTTACGGCGAGTAAGATTCCGGAAAACACGCTGAAAATGGCGGAAGACCAAATCTTCCGCCATTTTCTTTCGAATTTTAGGGATGTATGAAGCAAGGCTGGACCTCAGCCGCGGATTCATGCGTAACCTTGAGGCAGGGCGCGACAAGACGCCCGCGAATGACGGCGCGCCGGATGGCGCGAGGGGGAAAAATGGACGGAGTATTCTCCGCAGTCGGCTCGTTCCTGGGCTGGCTGGGACATGGTTTGGATCCGCTTTGCGGACCGGTCGGCATATTTTCGTTTCTGCCGCCGGACTCGATCGTCGCCTGCGGCGATACCGGCTGGGGCGATGAAATCGCGCTCGGCCTGAAAATGACGCTGTCGCTGGCGCTGGCAACGTTGCCACTTGGCCTCGTCATCGGCTTCTTCATTGCGCTGGCCCTGCAATCGCGCGAGCCTTCGCTGCGCCGCGCGGCAGGCATATACACCACCATTTTCCGCGGCCTGCCGGAACTCCTGACGCTTTTCATCGTCTATTACGGCGCGCAGATCCTCATCCAGACCTTCCTTGCCTGGGTCGGTTATGAGGAGCGTGTGGAAATCAATGCCTTCGTCGCCGGCATGGTGGCGCTCTCTGTGGTTTTCTCCTCCTATTGTTCGGAAGTGCTGCTGTCGGCCTTCAAGGCCATTCCGCGCGGACAATATGAGGCAGGCGATGCACTCGGCCTCAGCCGCAGCCGCACCATGGTGCTGATCATCGTGCCGCAACTTGTCCGCATTGCCCTGCCCGGTCTGGTGAATCTCTGGATGAACCTCCTGAAGGACACTGCCCTCGTTTCGGTCATCGGCCTTGCCGAACTGCTGCGCCAGACGGGCGTCGCCGCCAAGGTCTCCAAGCAGGCCTTCTTCTTCTACATGCTGGCCTGCGGCCTCTATCTGGTGCTCGCCATCATTTCCTCCTTCGTGCTCGGCTTCGTGGAACGCTGGGCCAAACGCGCGGAGATCGGCCGATGAGCATTGCCGAAACCCTCATTCCCCCCCGCCCCGCGCCGAAGGCGGAGCGCAAGGCGCTGACGACGTCTGCCCTGATCGGTTATATCGCCCAGGCGCTCTGGCTCGTGCTCGCCATTGGCCTCGTCTACATGGTGCTGACCGGCTGGGACCCGGAAAAATTCGCCAAATACGGCCCGCGCTATCTCGATGGCATCAGGGTTACCGCAACGCTGGTGATCGTCTCGGTCGCCTTCGGCGCCCTGCTGTCGCTGCCGATTGCCTTTGCCCGCATGTCGAAGAACCGGCTGCTGAACGGCATTGCCTATGGCTATGTCTACATATTCCGCGGTACGCCCCTGCTGGCGCAGATCTACCTGCTCTATTACGGCATCGGCAGCTTCAAGCCGGAGCTGGAAGCGGTAGGACTCTGGTGGTTCTTCCGTGAAGCCTGGTATTGCGGTTTCCTGTCGCTCACCCTCAACACCGCCGCCTATCAGGCGGAAATCCTGCGCGGCGCGATCCAGAGCGTGCCGAAGGGCCAGCGCGAAGGCGCGAAATCGCTCGGCATCCCCGATCGCATCGCCTTCCGCAAGATCATCCTGCCCCAGGCGCTGATCGTGGCCCTGCGCCCCTATGGCAACGAAATCATCCTGATGATCAAGGGCTCGGCCGTGGTCTCCGTGGTGACCGTGCTCGATATCATGGGCCAGACCCGCTACGCCTTCTCGCGCACCTTCGATTACCAGACCTATCTCTGGGCAGCGATCTTCTACCTGCTGATCGTCGAAACGCTCCGCCATGTCTGGGCCTGGCTCGAACGCCGCCTCACCCGGCATCTGACGCGCTGACAGGAAAACAAAAAAGGGGGCCCGCAAGGCCCCCTTTCCCGTTCAGGCGATAGCCGTCGCCTATTCCTTCACATATTCCGGAAGCGTCTCGTAAAGCGGGTAGACATGGGTAACGAGCGGCGCATCTGGATCGCTCTCGCAGGCCTTGGCGATTTCGCCGGTAAGGGCATTGGCATTTTCCTCGCCGCCCAGCCCCGCGAGATCCCGCTGCGGCTTGCCCTCCGCATCATTATTGGCATTCATGCCGGAATAGAAACCGAGAATCCAGGAGACCACGAGATTGTAGGTCGTGGGGTCCGATAGCCCCTCCTTGAATTCCTTGCAGGTCGAAAATCCCGCCCCGGCAATATTGGATCCCGCCTGCGACACGCCCGGCAGCAGCAGACCTGCCGCCAGTACCCATGCAATCCGTTTCAGCCTCATTGTTTCATCCTCCCGTTTGATCCCGCGGCCCCGGCCGACGGGAAGAGATTACTGTCCGCGCGGCTTGCCGGCAAGCTGGCAGCACTCGCGATGCCCGGCTGCTATCACGCTGTTTTTCCAGACATAAAAGCATGAAATCAGAAAAGAGAAAGCTTCAGTTAACCTTGTCATGTTTCCATTTCATGACAGGCGCGCCGTGACTGGAACTTTGGCTTTGACAAAACCCGGAGGCAAACCATGCACACGGATCTGGAAATGCAGCTGCGCGGCTACGGATTGACGACCGCGCATATTCTCTATCGCTTGCCGGATCACCCGGCAATCTTGCAAACCTATGTCTGGCAGCATTACGACCTTGCGCCGGACTTCCCGGAAATGCGCGATTTCCTGAAATTCTGGGAAGAGAAGCTGGAAGGCCCGCTGCATTCGGTGCGTTATGTCCACCGCAAGCTGATCGGCGCCCATGAATGGCGGGCGCTGAAGGGCGAGTTCATTCTCCACTGAGTGCCCGAGAAGCGGGTTGCGCCCTGCGGGCAGCCGCATTAAGACTGCCCGCATGGCCAAGAAGATTGACGAAGAGGCTCTCGCGGAAGCCTATAACCGCGCACTCGCCCTGGAAAAGACCGGCAACAAGGAAGCAGCCGCCATCGCCTATCGCGAGGTGCTGGCGCTCGATCCCGACGATCACGGCGGTGCCGCTGTCCGGCTCGCCGCGCTCGGCCATGGGGAAACCCCGGCCAAGGCGCCGGAAGCCTATGTGGAAACGCTCTTCGACCAGCATGCCGAAGCCTTCGAGGACATTCTGGTGGAGCAGCTCGGCTATTGCGTGCCGGTGCTGGTGCGCCAGCGGCTGCAGGAACTGAAGCTCGGCCCCTTCGGCAAGATGCTGGATCTCGGCTGCGGCACGGGCCTCGCCGGCGCCGCGCTTCGCGACATGGCAGACGACATCACCGGCCTCGATCTCTCGGAAAACATGGTCGCCATTGCCGATGAGAAGGAGGTCTACGACACGCTCTATGTGGCGGAGGTCGAGGACTATCTGGAAGACAATGACGACGGGCCCTTCGACCTCGTCACCGCCACCGATGTCGTGCCCTATCTCGGCGCGCTGGAAGCGCTGTTCTTCGGCGCGGCGGAAAACCTGAACCCGGGCGGGCTCTTCATCTTCTCCGCCGAAACCCGCAGCGACGACGAGCTGAAGGGCGAGCCCTACCGGGTCTATCCCTTCCACCGTTTCGTCCATTCCCCCGCCTATATTGCCGAGCGGCTGAAGGCCACGGGTTTCGAAGTGGTCGAAATGCTTGATTTCAACGTGCGCATGCAGGAAGGCAATCCCTCGCCCGGCGTGCTGGTCACCGCCCGTCTCGCCTGATTCCGCTTTCGCCGGCGCAGCATTTCCGATAATCCTCGGCACCGGAATCCGGATGCGTTATGAGGAGTGATCGCAATGGCGAAAGTGGCATTCATCGGTCTTGGCGTCATGGGATATCCCATGGCGGCCCACCTGAAGAACAAGGGCGGACACGATGTCACCGTGTATAACCGCACGGCTGCCAAGGCCGAAGCCTGGGTGAAGCAGCATGGGGGCCGCTCCGCCCCGACACCGGCGGAAGCCGCTGCCGATGCCGATTTCGTCTTCACTTGTGTGGGCAATGACGACGACCTGCGCTCCGTGACGACGGGCGCAAACGGCGTGCTCTCCTCGATGAAGTCCGGCGCGATCCTCATCGACAACACCACCGCCAGCGCCGAAGTGGCCCGCGAGCTGGAAGCGGTCGCAAGGGCAAAGGGCCTCGGCTTCATCGATGCCCCCGTCTCGGGTGGCCAGGCGGGCGCGGAAAACGGCGTGCTCACCGTCATGTGTGGCGGCGACGAGGCCACTTTCGAAAAGGCCCGTCCCGTCATCGATGCCTATGCCCGCATGGTCGGCCTCATGGGCCCGGCCGGTGCCGGCCAGCTCACCAAGATGGTCAACCAGATCTGCATCGCCGGCCTCGTGCAGGGGCTTGCCGAGGGCATCCATTTCGGCAAGCGCGCCGGGCTCGACATCGAGAAGGTGGTGGAGGTGATTTCCAAGGGTGCCGCCGGTTCCTGGCAGATGGAAAACCGCCACAAGACCATGAACCAGGGCAAGTATGATTTTGGCTTCGCCATCGACTGGATGCGCAAGGACCTCGACATCGTGCTGACGGAAGCCCGCCGCAATGGTGCAAAGCTGCCGGTCACGGCGCTTGTCGATCAGTTCTATGGCGACGTGCAGGCCATGGGCGGCAACCGCTGGGATACGTCCTCGCTCCTGGCACGCCTCGAAAAATGACGCTCTCCCCCTCCTCCACCGCCGCTGAGGTGATCGCGCATCTGAAAAGCCTGCGCAACGAGGAGAATGTGAAAGGCATGGCCCGTTTCGGCATCGTCACGGACCATGCGCTCGGCCTATCGAACCCGGATCTCCGGGCCATTGCCCGGCTGATCCGCCGCAACCACGAAAGGGCGCTTGCGCTCTGGGAGAGCGGCATCCGCGAGGCGCGGCTCCTTGACTCCTACACCGAGGAGCTGAAGAAGATCACGCCCGATCAGGCGCGTGCCTATGCCGCGACGTTCAATTCCTGGGAAATGGTGGACAGTTGGTCGGACACCTTCGCCGACGCGGGTCTCGGCCCGGAACTGATCCCGGAATTCATTGCCGACGACAGGGAATTCGTCCGCCGCACGGGCTTCGTGATGATCGCCTGGAGCGCCGTGCACCTCAAGAAGCTGCCCGACGAGACCTTCCTTGCCTTCCTGCCCGTGATCGAGGCCCACGCCGCCGATCCCCGCAATTTCGTGAAGAAGGCGGTAAACTGGGCGCTCCGCCAGATCGGCAAACGCAGCTCCGGCTGCCACGGCCCGGCGCTTGCGCTTGCCGAAAGGCTCGCTGCCAGCGAAGACCCCACCGCCCGCTGGATCGGCAAGGATGCCGCACGCGAGTTGAAGGGCAAGATCGCCCTGCGCAAAGTGGGGTTGGGTCAAGCCTGAAACCTGCAGCCGGCACTGCGGAGGCATGCGGCAATCCGCAGATCGAACGCATTTTCCGAGAAATGAAGAAAGGTGACGGCACCCTCTCCGACGGACGCGACATGCCGCGGGCCATCCTCGCCCGAGTTATCGTAAATCTCGACCGCCGTAGAGTACGGAATAGCCCTCTGCAACTGGTCGAATGTCTTGTCATAGCGCCGCCGTATCGCTGCTTCGGGTATAGAATGCCCGCCCTGCATAACTCGCTGCCGCACGCGCAATACATGCAGGTCCGCCGATTGCAGGGCAACGAAAACGAGCAGAACCGCATAGCCCGCATCCCTTGCGGCCCGCAGCAGCTTGATCGACTGGTGGCTGGAAAGCGTCGTCTCGTAAACGAAATCCGCACGGTCAGCGACAAGCGCGTCCAGTCGCTCCAGCGCTATCTTCCCGGCTTCGATGGCGGCGTCGTCGGGCTTGTCCGGCCGGAGCTTCCGCGCGATGTCGTCTGCGTTCACGAATTCACCGGCAAACCGGATCATTCTGTAGAGGCTGGATTTTCCGGCTCCGTTTGGGCCGGCGAGAACCACGCATTCGGGCGGCCTATTCGGCGGCGAATTTTCCTGGCTGTTCGACACGATCCACAATCACCCGGGTTTGGTCCGGGCGCTCTTCGGTTATGAAATCTGGATTGTTCTTATCGATAAAATAAGCGCTGACACCGGCAGCGCGCGCGTCTTCACGGGCCTTTCTGCCGAGACTGGCAAGCTGTTCCCGTTTTTCACCCAAAAGGTTGGATGCGCGCATGGCCATGGAAATGGTCTCCTCACACTTCCCTAAAATACACGAATTTCGGCCGCTGTCACCCCCGCGGCTCCCTCACCCGCCGCGGAGCGCCATCAGACTGCCATAGCCCATCATCACCGAGAGGACCATCAGAATGGCGATCACGCCCTTGCGGGCCGCTTTCTCATCCAGCCGGCCGACGAGGCGCGAGCCGATATAGACGCCGACGACAAGCGCCGGGAGCGCCAGCACCGTCAGCGTCAGGCTGGCCTTGTCATACATGCCGAAGGCAAAGAGCGAGATCAGGCCGGCAATATCCATGGCAAGGAAGGAGGCGACGATGGAGGCGCGCCCCGCCTCAAGCGCCAGCGGCGAGCCAAGGAAGAAGACGATGATCGGCGGGCCGCCGATGCCGAAGGCGCCGTTGAGGAGGCCCGCCGCCGCCCCCGTGGCCGCGGTTTCCGCCGGGCGCGGCATGCGTTTCAGCTGATAGCCCGTGGCAAGCACCGCAGCCGCCACGAAGGTGATGACCGCCAGCGCCAGCTTCATCGGTTCGGCCGGCACATTGGCCAGCACATAGACGCCGAAGGGCGTGGCGATGATGGAGGCAACGACGATGATCGTAATCGACGGCCAGTGCACGGTCCGCCAGATGGAGGGCAAGAGGTGAATGCCGGCGATCACCTCGAGGATCAGCACCGCGGGCACCACCGTTTCCGGCGGCAGCACGAAGGAAACGGAAATCACCACCAGCGCGGCAAAGGCAAAGCCCGAAAAACCCCGGACGATCCCCGCCAGGAAGACGCAAACGAAAGCATAGACATAGACAAGCGACATGAAACGCCCCCTCCCGATCCCGAAGCGGAGCCTACGCCGATTTGACCCGCGAAAGCATCAGGAAAATGAGGGAGAACTGCCGCCGTCGCCAAACAGCGGACAAGAGAAGCAGGGTCTCCGCCCCGCCCCTCAATCGTCCCCGGTCTTGACGTTGTCGATGCCCATATAGTCGAGCGGAAGCTCGGTCGTATACTTGATCTGCTCCATGGCAAAGGCGGAGGAGACGTCGCGGATCTCGATCTTGGCGATCAGGCGCTTGTAGAAGGCGTCATAGGCGGCGATGTCAGGCACCACCACGCGCAGGAGATAGTCCACGTCGCCGCTCATGCGGTAGAACTCCACGACTTCAGGGAATTCCACCACCACTTCCGAAAAACGCTTCAGCCATTCGATGGAATGGGCATTGGTGCGGATCGAGACGAAGACGGTGACCTTGGTGTTCACCTTGGCCGGATCAAGCAGCGCGACGCGGCGGCGGATCACGCCATCCTCTTCCATCTTCTGGATGCGCCGCCAGCAGGGTGTTGTCGAAAGGCCGACCTTCTTCGCCAGATCGGCCACGGCCAATGTGGAGTCCTCCTGCAGAAGACGCAAAATCTTGCGGTCCAGTCGATCCATGAAATTATCCTTTCACTCTGGTGAACCCATGTTCCGCCATGAGTCCACGCAACCTTCAAGAGCAGATCGCGCCCGAAAAGCGAACGATCATTTTAGGACCATCCGCACGAATATTCCTTATAGGGCGATAGCGTAGAATAAAAGTGCCCGCAATGACCTAGATCAGCCCCCGCACTCGTTCAACCAAAACCGGCAGCAACTCATTTTCAAACCAGGGATTGCGGCGAATCCAGCCGGAGTTCCTCCAGCTCGGATGCGGCAGGGGCAGAACGGCGGGACCTACCTCAGGAGTAAGAAAGCTGCGAAAGGCGCGCACCGTCTCGGTCATGCCGCCTCGCGCAAGCGCCTTCAGGTGCCAGGCCTGCGCGTAGGAACCCACAGCCAGCACCAGCTCCACCTGCGGCATGGCAGCCAGCACCCGGCTTCGCCAGGCGGGCGCACATTCCCGCCGCGGCGGCAGGTCGCTGCCCTTGGCATCATAGCCCGGAAAGCAGAAGCCCATGGGCACAATGGCGAAGCGGTCGGGATCGTAGAAAGTCTCGCGGCTCACCTGCAGCCAGGCGCGCAGACGGTCGCCGGATGCATCGTTGAAGGGCAGCCCGCTTTCATGCACGCGAAGGCCTGGCGCCTGCCCGGCAATCAGGATGCGGGCCGTCGCCGAAAGCACCGCCACCGGCCGCGGCTCGTGCGGCAGCCGGTGGTCCGGCCCGCGGGCCGGCCGGTCGCGGCAGAGGCGGCAGGCGGAAATAGCCGCAGAAAGCGCGGCAAGCTCAGGATCGTGGGTCATGGCCCCACGGCAGCGATGGCGGGCCGGGCGGCGATCTCCCCGTGCCATCGCCGGACATGGGGGAGATCCTCCGGCAGCGGGATGCGCGCCAGCTTCATGAAGTTGACGGATACATAGGCGGTGATATCGGCAATGGAAAATCTTTCGCCCGCAATGAAGGGGCGGCTTGCCAGTTCTGCATCCAGAAGGCGAAGAAATTCGATGGCCTTCGGTTTGTTCGCCTCGCCCCAGGCGGGCACCTGCGGCACTTCCCACCCTTCCATGGCGGGGTGCAGGTGGCGGAAGGCGGCGGCAACCGCCATGAAGAAGTGCAGTTCCACCCGCCGCTGCCACATTTCCACCTGCGCGCGCTCAAGCGCCCCGGTGCCGAACAGCGGCGGCTCCGGATGAAGCTCCTCGAAATAGCGGCAGATGGCCACGGTTTCCGTCAGCACCGTGCCGTCGTCCAGTTCCAGAACCGGAAGGCGCTGCAGCGGGTTCAGCCGGCTGATCAGATCCGAGCGGTGCTCTTGCCGGCCCATATCCACGGGCACGGTCTCCACCGAAAGCCCCTTTTCCGCCAGAAACAGCGTCACCCGCCGGGGATTGGGCGCCCGGCCACCATCATAAAGCTTCATCCTCTGTCTCCTCCTTGCCTTCTCCCGTTCCGTACCACCAGCGCCCCAGGAGATCGAGCGGACCGGACTGGTCCGCCTGGGCAGCGCGGGGCCGATGTGCCTTTCGCCAGTCCTCGGGCCGCTCGAAGGGGCCGGACCAGATGCCCCGGCCGGCCGCGCGGGCCTCCGCCTCCTCGCGCTGGTAGCTTCCATAGGCAACCGCAAAACCGTTCCGCACCATCTCCGCCCCCAGATCGCCGGAGGGCATGGTACAGGTTGCGAGCCGGCGCCGATACTTGTCGCGCCCCTCCAGCCGGCAGGAAAGGCCGGGAAGCCGCGCGGCCAGCGCCCGCCCGGCGGCAAGCCCGCAGGGCCAGCGGGACGAGCCCGCACCGCAAAGCTGGCGGCGCTCCGGCGCGTCGATACCGCGAATGCGGATGCGCATGCCCTCAATCGTTAACGTATCCCCGTCGACGGCCCGGAAGCCACCGGCCACGGTCTCCGGCTCCCCTTGCGGATGGAACCATGAATAAACCGCGGCAAGCAACAGAAAAAGCAACAATATCAGAAAGTCGCGCTTGAGCCTGCGGATGATGATGGGGCGTCTCGATCTCGCCAGCGGCACCCCCTGTTTTCGCCTAAGGAAATTGGAAAACAAATGGTTGAAATCAGCATCTTCTTAAGAATTCGCCGTTACTGTCTAGCGAGATTCCAGGAGTTCGCCAAACGTTTTCATGACGCAGCCAGTGAGTACATCGACGGACAAGAACATTGTCGACCTCTCCCGGGGGAGCCGCAACCGGGCCGTCAATCGCGCGATCAAGGCGACGCGCGAGAAGCTGCAGTATGGCGACCGCGCAATCCACACCTTCGATCGTGATCTGCTGGTCATGCATCTGGCGGCGGTGCTGCAAAGCGCGTCCATCACGCCTTACATGATCATCGTGATCACCTTCATCGGCACCTATTTCAACGATGATCTCCGGCTGATCGCCTGGGCCTTTGCCGCCCTCTTCCTCCACGCGGTCAACACGCTGATCCAGCGCTTCACGCAGCGGCAGCACATCACGCAGGAGAATGTAGCGAAGTGGCGCCATGTGCTGCTTGCGGGTCAGGCGATGACGGGCCTTTCCTGGGCGGCCTTCAGCGTGCAATCCTGCGGGGCCTGCACTGGGGACAATTACTCCCTGTTCAAGGGAGCTATCCTGCTGGTGGCGCTCTCCTTTACGGCGCTCTCCTGCTTCATGCTGCGCCGCTCCGTGCCGGTCACCTTCGCGCCCGTCATTCTCACGCTGCTCGGCAATGCGGCGCTCGGCGCGGGCATGTTCGATATCGGCCTGCTTGCCATGCTCTGCGTGGCGGTTGCCTTCTTCGTCATCGTCACCGACCGCATGTACATGTCGAACATCAAGCTCCTCCCCTTCCAGTCGGAGAAGGACGAGCTGATTGCCGAGCTGGAAACGGCAAAATCCATGTCGGACGAGGCGCGGCGCCGGGCGGAAGAGGCCAATCTGGCGAAATCGCGCTTCCTTGCCTCCATGTCGCACGAATTGCGGACACCGCTGAACGCGATCCTGGGATTCTCGGAAGTGATCGCCACGGAGGTCATGGGCCCGCTCAACAACCCGACCTACAAGGAATATGTCAACGACATTCACCGCTCGGGCCAGCACCTCCTCAACCTCATCAACGAAATCCTCGATCTCTCCCGCATCGAGGCCGGCCGCTACGAGCTGCAGGAAGAGGCAATCTCCCTGCTCGACATCGCCGAGGATTGCATCGGCATGGTGCAGCTGCGCGCGAGCGGCAAGAACATCACCATCACCGAAGTCTTCGAGTCCTCCCTGCCGGATGTCTGGGCGGACGAGAAATCCATGCGCCAGGTGATCCTGAACCTGCTCTCCAATGCGGTGAAATTCACCCCCCAGGGCGGCGAAATACAGGTAAAGGCCGGCTGGACCTCCACCGGCGGGCAATATGTGGCGATCAAGGACAACGGCCCGGGCATTCCGGAAGACGAGATCCCCGTGGTCCTCTCCGCCTTCGGCCAGGGCTCCATCGCCATCAAGAGCGCCGAACAGGGCACCGGCCTCGGCCTGCCCATCGTCCAGGCGATCATGGCCAAGCATGACGGCCAGTTCATCCTGAAATCGAAGCTGCGCGAGGGCACGGAAGTGATCGCCATCCTCCCCGCCCGCCGCGTCCTCCAGACCGTCCCCGCCGTCGAAGACGCCCACGCCATCCAGCCGCGCAAGAAGAGCTTTGCGTGAGTGGGGGCAGCGATAAACCCGCGTCATTCCGAAAGTAATCGGTGACCACCGCTGCAAAAGGATCGCCACGCCGCAATTGGGCCGCGAGAATCCCTTGAGGAAGCTGCCCATCGGGAACGCTCAAGAATCTTGTTGCGCCCTCCGGACACGCGCGAACTCGCCTTTACATTTGTATTTTCTTATTTATTAAATCATACATCCCATATCTTCACACCTGTTTCTCACGAAAACGGGTCGCAAAGTTCACCAAAGAGGCGAACATGACTGAACTCGATATCAGCGAGTTGGAGGCGCAGCAGCTGATCGAAATGGATAAAGTCAGTACGAGCCCTGAGCGCTTGGCGTTACCTGATCTGGGAGGGAAGGTGATCATGCCCTTTAGAAGCCCGGATGGGAGGGAGGAATTCTGTATCAGCCTGTCGCGCAGTTCATTTTCGCTTGAGAAGAGGAACTACCATTTGCGGGGCCGGAAAATCATCGGTTTAGCTCGCCTTGATTTGGATGGTCCCGGTCACAGAAATCCTGACGGCGAAGAAATCGGACCCAGACATCTTCACGTCTACCGTCAGGGTTACGGCCTCAAATTTGCCGTTGAGATTCCAAAGGCGCTTTTCAGGAATCTGGATAATATGCTCGTGACACTGGAAGACTTTTTTCGCTACTGTCACGTTATTTCGCCACCGGAAATCAAAGCGAGCCTGTTTACCCAATGAGCGAAATTGCCGAACTCATGGAACGTTATCATAGCTGGCTTCGTGACAAGACTGCCTGGAAGACAGTCGGCGGCGGGGCAATAATAACGGCTCCGTATCTCGACCGTCATAACGACTATCTGCAGGTTTACCTGAGAAAAACACGCGACGGTTATCTGCTGACAGACGATGGAGAGACTATTGGCGGCCTTGTCGAGGAGGGCTGCAAACTGGATAGCCCGAAGCGTCAACAATTGCTGCACATGACCTTGGCAGGGTATGGCGTTACGGAGGAGATGGGGCAACTGAATGTCCGTGCGACGCCGGATAATTTCGCGCTGAAAAAGCACTCTTTGGTTCAGGCAATGTTGGCTGTTGGCGACATGTTCTTCTTGGCCGAGCCGCATGTAAACAGCCTTTTCATGGAAGATCTACGAACATGGCTGGAGGACTCGGAGGTCAGATATTCACACGGCATATCTTTTATCGGTCGATCCGGGTTTGCACGACGCTTCGATTTTCTCATTCCGAAATCGAAGGCAGCGCCGGAACGCGTAGTCAAAGCCATCAATAATCCAGTCAGGAGTTCGGCTGATTCCGTAATAATGGATTGGCTGGATACGAGGGAGGTTCGAGGGGAAGATTTGGAACTCTACGCTTTCGTCAACGACAATGAACGGGCTGTATCTTCCGCCGTTTTGGAAGCTCTTTCAAACTACGCAATTGTTCCGGTTCCTTGGAGCCGACGCATGGAAGTCCGTGCAGCGCTGGCTGCCTGACTCGCAGGCCTCACCCGAACCAAAGCCCATAGAGCGTATAAAGCACATAACCCCCGTTGAGCACGATCAGGCACATGCAGGCGAAGGAGCCGAGGTCCTTGGCGTGTTTGGCGGCGAGGGAATATTCGGGCGAGACGCGGTCGACGATTTCTTCGATGGCGGTGTTGATGGCTTCGAAGGCGAAGAGGAGCAGCATGAGGGCGATGAAGAGCACCATCTGGTGAAAGCCCGCGCCGAAGAGCGGCAGAAGTACCAGGCCGGCGAGGAAGGCGAGCGCTTCCTGGCGGAAGGCGCTTTCGCCGAGAAGGCGGCGGAAGCCGCCCAGCGAATAGCCCGCCGCGGCGATGAAATGGCGCACGCCCGTCTGCTTTTCAAATCCGTTGTCCATGATCAGCCTTTCGCGCGGCACGCCTGAAGAAGATCGAGTTCCGGCTGGTAGACCGTGGTTTCGATGTTCATCATCCCGAGCGCCGTGTGGAACCAGTTGTCATGGGAATAGGGTTTTGAGGCCTCTTTCGCAAGGCAGGCCATGTCGAGACCGGCCATTTGCCGGTAGGACGGCGAGAACCAGCTGATCATCGGCACATGGGTCTGCTCCTTCGGCGCGAAGGCATAGGGCGCGCCATGCAGGAAGATGCCGTTTTCGCCCAGCGATTCCCCGTGGTCGGAGGCGTAGAGGAAGGCACTCGCAAACCGGTCGTCATGCTGTTTCAGCAGCCCGATCACCGAGGCGAGGAAGGCATCCGTCTGGAGGATCGAATTGTCATAGGCATTGCGCACCTCTTCCAGGCTGCACTTGGGCAGATCCGGCGTGCGGCAATCCGGCTTGAAGACGCGGTTTTCCTCCGCATAGCGGCGGTAATAGGCCGGTCCATGGCTGCCGATCTGGTGCAGCACGATCACCGTATCCCTGGTAATGCCCGAAAGCGTTTCCTCGAGCTTCTTCAGGAAGATCTCGTCGCGGCACTCGCCATCGGGGCAGATCACGGGGTCCTTGCTGTCCATAAGCGGCACATAGGTGCCCCGGTCGGCAATGCCCTTGCTGCCCGTATTGTTATCCCACCAAAGGGCATCCACGCCCGCATGGCGGAAGACATCCAGAAGGTTCTCGGTGGATTTGGCCTTGGTCTCGGAATAGTCGCTGGTCGGGTAGACCGAGAACATGCAGGGCAGAGAAGTCGCCGTATCCGTGCCGCAGCTCGTCAAATCGGGATAGTTGATGATGTCGAGGCCCTTGAGCTTCGGGTTGGTCTCCCGCTCATAGCCGTTCAGCGAGAAATTCACGCCCCGCGCCGTTTCGCCGGCCACCAGAATGGTGACTACAGGCCGGGTCTCCGCCGAAAGCATCGGGCCGCGCTTCGCATCGGTGCCCAGCGGCTGCACCACCACATTGGCGGTCGTCAGCTGCGTATGGGCGTAATTATAGGCGGCGGAAAGCGGCGCGACCGGATTGAGCGTCTGCATCATCAGGTTGTTGCCGCGAATGGTAACGATGTAAGCCCCGAGCTGGAAATAGACCATGATGCCCGTGGCGATAAGCATGGGCACGATCAGCTTGGCATTGTTGCGCAGTTTCAGCCCGAAGGTCTCGTGGCGAAGGCGCACCCAGAGCAGCAGCAGCGAAGGCAGGATGGCATAGAGCGCCAGATGGGTGAGGAACCGGGCGCTGATCAGCGCCCCCGCCTCCCGCTGGTTTGTGGTCATGGCGCTGTCGATCATCTGCTCGTTGATGATCGTGCCGAACGTATCGGTGAAATAGGAAGCCGCGCCCGCCGTCAGGAGGCAGAGAATGGCCAGCGGCTTGAACACATATTTCGCCGAAATCGCCACGAAGAAGGTGAGGAGAAGCAGGGAAACAGACAGGCCAAAGGTGATGGATGCCGCATTCCACCCGCCGAACCCGTCCCGCATCATCGGCCAGAACGTGTCGTTGCAGGTTGCGAGTATGAAGAGCCCGGTGAGCAACGCGGCGGTTCTGCTGCCAATTTCCGGTCTTGCCCAACGCATGGAGAGGCCCTTTCCTTCCTGATGTCACACGAAAACACCGGGCGGGTGGCGATCCCGGCCCGGTTTCGATCCGTCCTTAGCAAAGGCAATGCGGCCTATGTAAGGCGGCTCGCCTCGCCGGAGCACCGTCGCGCACCGGTTTTTGCAGAAAGGCGAAGGCGCGGGGGCGCGGCAAAAAGGGCCGCATCCCGCGCCGCATGCCTTAATCCTTGGTGGAAACGCCGGCGCTGGAGAAGGTCGCCATGCCCGAATGGCAGGCAGCGGCAGCCTTGACGATGCCCGCGGCCATGGCCGCGCCCGTGCCCTCGCCCAGCTTCATGCCGAGCGCCAGAAGCGGCGTCTTGCCCAGCCGCTCGATGGCCTTCAGGTGGCCTGGCTCGCCGGAAACATGGGCGATCAGGCAGTGATCGAGCGCCGAAGGATTGGCCGCCTTCAGGATCGAGGCCGCCGCCGTCGCCACATAGCCGTCGATCAGCACCGGGATCTTCTGCATGCGTGCAGCCAGGATCGCCCCTGCCATGGCGGCAATTTCACGACCGCCGACCCGGCGCATCACTTCCAGCGGATCGTGCAGATGGTCCTTGTGGAAGGCAACGGCCGTTTCCACCGCCTTCAGCTTGCGCTCCATGAATTCGCCCTGCGAGCCGGTGCCCGGGCCAACCCAGTCTTCCGCCGTGCCGCCGTAAAGCGCCAGATTGATCGCCGCCGCAATCGTGGTGTTGCCGATCCCCATTTCGCCGATGCAGAGCAGATCCGTTCCGCCCGCAATCGCCTCCATGCCGAAGGCCATGGTGGCGGCGCAATCGCGCTCGGAAAGCGCCGGCTCCATGGTGATGTCGCCCGTGGGAATGTCGAGCGCGAGATCGAAGACCTTGAGACCAAGATCATAGGTCATGCAGATCTGGTTGATCGCCGCCCCGCCGGCGGAAAAATTCGCCACCATCTGCTTGGTGATGTCGGAGGGCCACGGGGTCACGCCCTGGCGCGTCACGCCGTGATTGCCGGCAAAGATCGCCACCAGCGGGCGCGTCACCGCCGGGGCGCGGCCGGTCCAGGCGGCCAGCCAGAAGGCGATTTCCTCCAGCCGCCCCAGCGCGCCCGGAGGCTTGGTCAGCTGGGCATCCCGGTCGCGGGCAGCCGCCAGCGCCACCGGGTTCGGCCCCGGCAGGTCCTTCAGCAGGGCGCGGAAATCGTCAAAGGGCAGACCGGAGAGGCTCATCGAAGCAGCTTCCTTGTAATTTTCTCGGGAATGAGGTTTCTGGCATCGTCTCTTAATCAGGCGCGCCGCTTCGAACAACCGCAAAAGCGGCTTTTGCTGTCGCAGGATCCCGCCATCCGAAGGAAGAATGCCGTGCCTTTCGCCGATTTCATCTTGAGCGTCGCCCGCTCCACCGGCTTTCTCACCCGCCTGCCGGTGCCGGGCTCCTTTTTCAAAGGCGATGACGGGCGCATGGAGCGCACGCCGGAAGGCTTCGCCGTGGCCGGCCTCATCGCCGCTGCCTTGCCCGCGCTTGTGCTGCTTCTCGCCGGCCATTCCCATGCGCCGCTGCTGGCCGCGGCCATTGCGGTCGCCCTTCAGGTGCTTCTGACGGGCGGCCTGCATGAAGACGGCCTTTCCGACACCGCAGACGGGCTCGGCGGCGGGCGGGACCGGGAGCGCGCCCTCGCCATCATGAAGGACAGCCGGATCGGCACCTATGGCGCCCTCGCGCTCGGCCTGTCGCTGATCCTGCGCATCACCGCGCTTTCGGCTCTCGTTTCCGAAGCCTCGCCTGCCGCGGCGGCGCTGGCGCTTCTCGGTTCGGCAGCCCTCAGCCGGGCCGCCATGGTCTGGCACTGGCGGCACCTGCCCCCGGCCAAGGCCGATGGCGTGGCGGCGGCAGTCGGCGTGCCCTCGGGCGGGGCGCTCCGCGTGGCTGTCGGCACGGGGCTCCTCGCCTTCCTGCTCCTCACCCTCCCCGTCCTGTCGTTCCCGGCGGTGGCCGTGACGGTCCTTGCGGGGCTTGCGGCCACCTTTCTCTTTACGCTTCATGTCGGCCAAAGACTCTCCGGCCATACGGGCGATACGATTGGTGCAACGCAGCAGATTTCTGATATGGTGCTGCTCGCAAGCCTTGCGCTTCTCGCCTGAACCCCATTAGGAGGGTCGCGCTGAACGGCTTTGAGGTTTTCTCTGATGGAATCGCCCTGCATCCTCGTCTGCTCGATCGACATGAAGACCGGCTATTGCTTCGGCTGCGGCAGGACCCGTGACGAAATCGGCGCCTGGACCACCTATAGCGACCAGGAACGCCGTGACATCATGGCGGGCCTGCCGGCGCGCCTCGAAACCGTGGAGCGCAAGCCGCGCCGGGAAACCCGCCGCCAGCGCATGGCGCGGGAAAACGGCAGCGCATGAAACGCACCGGGCTCGCCCTTGCGCTCCTGATGGTCGGCCTCGGGGTGCTGCTTCTGAAAAGCCCCGGCACGCGCCTCATGGGCCTCACCGAGGACCAGCTCGGGCAGCTCGCCTATTTCCTGCCGCTGGTCACTCTCTTTTCCGCCGGCATTCTCGCAAGCCGCCGCAGCTGGGGCCAGTCTGCCCGCCATCTTCTGATCTGGCTCGGCATCATGCTCGCCCTTGCCGGCCTGTCGCTCTATCGCGAGGATATGAAGCGCTTTGCCGCCCGCCTCGCCGCAGGCCTCATGCCTGGCCGCGCCATCACCATCACCGCCGAGGACGGCCGGCGCGAAGTGCTTCTGTCCCGCGACATGTCCGGCCATTTCACCCCGATGGTTGAGGTGAACGCGCAGGATATCCCAATGCTGGTCGATACGGGCGCCAGCACCGTCGTCCTCACCTACGAGGATGCCGTCACGGTCGGCATCATTCCGGAAAACCTCGTCTATTCCACCCGCATCCTCACCGCCAATGGCGAGGCGGTCGCCGCCCCCATCGCGCTTACGACCGTGGCCATCGGCCCGATCCGCCGGGAAAACATCCCCGCCCTCGTCACCCGCCGTGGCGCCCTCGACCAGAGCCTGCTCGGCATGAGCTTCCTCACCAGCCTCTCCTCCTTCCACATGCAGACCGACGAACTGCGGCTGAAGGATTAGGCCGGCCTAATTCTTGCCAATGCCGCAAAGCTAGGGCATGCTAGACCCAAAGGAGTTCCCCATGGCGCGCGCGACTTCAAGGCCTGGCACCTATAATGACGACCTGCTCGATGACGGCGTGATCGTGCCGAAGGGAGAGACGTCGGCGGAACAGCCTGTACAGGACGAATCCTATATGTTAGAAACATATGAAGTTCGACTGGAAAGGCTGCGCGCGGAAATTCAGCTGGGGATCGACGATTACAAGGCGGGCCGTGGCAAAGTCTATGAAAGTGCCGCTGAGCTTTACGCAGACATCATGAGCATGGCTGAGGATGACGAGGAAGACGCGCAGGAAATTGCTGGAGGTAATGCCGCGCGCCCGTCGTGACCTTGCAAACCTGTCGAACCCCGTCGCAAAGACGAGCCCTTCCGGTGCTGACGCCCTCGTCGAACAGATTACCCGGAAGATGAAATGGATCGCGGAGGTTGATTTCACCGGCGTTCCGCGGGAGGAACTCGGGCCTGGCATCCGCGCCGTTCCGATCCGCAATCGATGCATCTATTTCCTGAACGAACCCGATCGGATCGTTATCCTGCGCATCCTGCACGGTGCCCAGGATGTCGCTGCGCAGCCGTTCGATACGGAGTGAGCGTCAGCTCTTCAGCCGGTAGCCCGTGCGGAACATCCATTTCACCAGCCCCAGGCAGGCGAGCAGGAAGACGACGATGATCACAAGGCTGATCCAGGGATTGACGTCGGAAATCCCGTAGAAGCTCCAGCGGAAGCCGCTCACCAGATAGAGCACCGGGTTGAAGTGGCTCACCGTCTGCCACAGCGGCGGCAGCATGTTGATGGAATAGAAGCAGCCACCGAGGAAGGTCAGCGGCGGAATGACGAGGCTCGGAATGAGGCTCAGCTGCTCGAAATTCGTCGCCCAGATGCCAATGATGAAGCCAAGCAGGCTGAAGGTCACCGCCGTCAGCACGAAGAAGGTCACCATCATCAGCGGATGCTCGATCCTGACATCGACGAAGGCATGGGCGGTGAGAAGAATGATCACCCCCACCAGCAGCCCCTTGCTCGCCGCCGCCCCCACATAGCCGAAGAGGATCTCCGGCATGGAAACCGGCGAGGACAGGAGCTCGTAGATGGTGCCGGTGAATTTCGGAAAATAGATGCCGAAGGAGCCGTTCGAGATGCAGAGCGTCAGCAGCGACAGCATGATCAGCCCCGGCGTGATGAAGGAGCCGTAGGAAACGCCCTCGATATTCTGGATGCGCGAGCCGATCGCCGAACCGAAGACGATGAAATAGAGTGAGGTGGAAAGCACCGGCGAGACGACGCTTTGCAAAAGCGTGCGCCGGGTGCGGGCCATCTCGAAGACATAGATGGATTTCATCGCCTGCCAGTTCATGCCTTTTCTCCGATCAGCGAAACGAAAATGTCCTCGAGCGAATTCTGCCGGGTGGAAAGATCCCGAAACGCAATACCCGCACCGCTGAGCGCCTGGAGGAGCGGGGCGATCCGGTCCGTCTGGTCATGGCCGTCATAGTCGTAGACGAGAGCGGTCCCCTCCTTTTCGAGCCGGAGATTGAAGGCGGCAAGCGCCGGCGGCACGGTCGCTATCGGCGCCGCAAGCTCGAGAATGAGCTGCTTGGAGCCGAGCTTCTTCATCAGCGTCACCTTGTCCTCGACAAGCAGCAGCCGCCCGCCATCGATCACCCCCACCCGGTCGGCGATCTCCTCCGCCTCCTCGATGTAATGGGTGGTGAGGATGATGGTCACGCCGCTCTCGCGCAACCGGTTCACCACCTGCCACATGTCCTTGCGGAGATTCACGTCCACGCCCGCGGTCGGCTCGTCGAGGAAGAGGACGCGGGGCTCGTGGGAGAGCGCCTTGGCGATCAGCACGCGACGCTTCATGCCGCCGGAAAGCTGCCGCAGCATGAAATCCTTCTTGTCCCACAGCGAAAGCGCCCGCAGCACCTTTTCGATATGGGCCGGGTTGGGTGCCTTGCCATGCAGACCGCGGGAGAAGCTCACCGTGTTCCACACGGTCTCAAACTGGTCCGTCGTCAGCTCCTGCGGCACGAGGCCGATCAGCGCGCGCGTTTCGCGAAAATCCCGCACCACATCGTGGCCGCCCGCCAGCACCCGCCCGCCGGAAGGCGTGACGATGCCGCAGATGATGGAGATCAGCGTGGTCTTGCCGGCGCCGTTCGGCCCCAGCAGCGCGAGAATTTCACCCTCCGCGATTTCGAGGTTGATGCCCTTCAGCGCCTGAAAGCCGTTGGCATAGGTTTTGGTGAGATTCTCGACAGAAATGATGGCTTGCGGCATGGCCCGTCCGGTGTCCGGTGATTGGAAGGAGAATCGCTGAGGGATCCGCCTGACTATAGCGTCAATTCACCGCAGGGCGAGGTCCCTGATATCGGGCATTGAAATACCGTCGGTCAATCACAATGCCGATAGCCGGATTTGCGTGCTCGAAGGTCGAAGTGGAAGTGATCCTTGTGGTGCGGATCGCTGCCGGGGCCGAGAACCGTGTGGAAATATTTGCAGCTTTCGGAGCGCACCGCATTGAGCAGCCCCTTTTCCCGGAAGGAGAAGAAGCCCGGCTTGCGCACGTCGATCTCGTTGCCGTTGTTGAGGATGAACTTGCCCACATCGATGGCATTGCCCCGGGCATGTTCGGACCAGGGATTGCGCGCCGAGGAATTCATCCGCCGGCAGGAATAGCCGCCGAGCGGAATGATGGTCTTCACGCCCGACCAGTAGCGATAGCGGGCGGAGGGATTGAGTTCGTTCTTCACCCACTGGGCAAAGGCATAGGTCACCTGGCAGTTCAGGCTGATGGCCGGCTTCATCTGGATGTTGCTGGCAAAGCCATAGACCTTGATCGGATAGGCAATGCCGCAGGCAGGACCGTTGGAAATGGCCGGCACGTCCTGGAACTTGACGCCAAGCTTCACCAGCGCCTGGCGGCAGGCAATTTCCTGCCGAGGCATGGCCGCAGGACGCGGCGGCAGCACGGGATTGACCGTCGGGTCCGCCGCCCGCGGCAGCATCGCCACTTGCTGGCCGACGGGATAGGACTGGCGCGGCGCGGCAGGCGCGGTCTGCGGATAGTCGGCATCGCCCGAAAGCAGCGGATCGACAGGCGCCGGCTGCGCGGGCGCGGAGGGATAGGCCACGGGATTGTCGGTGCCGATGCCGCCCACGACCGGTTCGGTCGTCACACCCTCGGCAATCTGGTTTGCCTCTTCCTGGGCAAGGCTCGTGCCGCCGCCGGCAGCCCCGAGACCGAGCCCTTCATCCATGCTGACGCCCTGCCCGGTCGGATCGGGCGCGCCGAGCGAGGCCATCTGCTGGCCCTGCACCGGCTGGGCTGCGGCAAGCGGCTGGCCGCTCGGCGAAACGGTAAGCTGCCCCAGCACCTTCGGCGGCGCGCCGAGCGTCACCCCGCCGGAAGGCGTGGTGCCGTTGAGTGCCAGCGCCTCGTCGCTGTCGATCATCGGCAGGCGACCGCTGGCTTGCACAGGCTGGGTCATGCCTGCGGCCGGCTGCCCGTAAGGTGCGGGCTGGCCATAGGCGGGGGATGCACCGTTCGCGGCGGTCTCCGGCAGGCTGTAACTTTGTTCGCTTGCCGCTTCCGGCAGGGGCTGGCGGTGCTTGTGCGGCGTGATGGCCGCAACCCGCGTGCCGCTGTCGATCTGCAGCCCGTCCGTGGAACAGGCCGTCAACGCAACGGACATGAGGAGCGGCAGCAGGGATCGCCGCAAGGGGGCAAGATACGCCATACGAATGCCACTCCGACCGGCGGAACATCCGCCATTCAAACAGGCTTAGAGTAAACCCGGATGGTTAAGGCAACCTTTCCAGGCAGAGGCAGCATCCCCCAATCCCCATTGGGAAAGCCTCCGCACGACACAGCGAAACCCTCTCATGGTTAATCTCGGGCCGGGCGATCTATTCCGCCGGGGCGCGGGGAATTCGCGACCGATTGCCGAACCTCGGCGTGCAAAACCGCCTCTCCCGGCCTGCGCGGCCGCGCCCGATCGGCTATAAGGGAAGGGACGATTCCCGGATGAGCGAGGTGCATGCGGTGCAGGACAGGACGACACCCCAGGGCGAGCTGACATTGCGGACGCTTGCCATGCCCGGCGATGCCAATGCGGCGGGGGATATCTTCGGCGGCTGGGTCATGGCGCAGATGGACCTTGCCTGCGGCATCCGGGCGGCGGAACGGGCGCAGGGCCGCGTGGTCACCGCAGCCGTCAAGGAAATGGCCTTCGCCCTGCCGGTGAAGATCGGCGACACCCTGTGCATCTACACCCATATCGATCGCGTTGGCCGCACCTCGATCACCCTTTCGGTGGAAGCCTGGGCGCAGCGCTATCTCACCCCCGTCATGGAAAAGGTCACTCATGCCACCTTCGTCATGGTGGCGCTGGATGGCGAGGGAAAACCGACGCCGGTTCCCGCCGATTAACCCTCTGTAAAGCGAGGTTAAGGGGTGCAGGGCCGCCATGCCATGCACGGCAAGCTTTTGTTATGAATTTCCTTATATTCTCATGGTCTGATAAAACAGCAACCGGACCGTGTGATGATCTTGCGAAGTTCCGTCGACAATGCGCAGCCCGGCGCACCGCTTCTTCAGGGAGAAAACCGAAAGGACGCCATCCGGCGCGCCCAGGTGCAGGGCATTTTCGATTATGGTGTTTTTCCCTTTTTTCTGAACGGCATCATTTCGCTCTCCGTCTCGCTGATTTACTATCTGGCGGATCACGGCACCTCCCCCATGGTCTACATATGGTCGGTGCTGAACGTGACCATGCTGATCGGCCGTCTGGTGCTGCAAATCTGGCTGGAGCGTGACAAGGAGCTGCATCCGCCCGAGAAGATCCTGAACTTTCTTATCAGCGGCGCCTTTCTGGGAGGCATCCTGTGGGCGTTTCTGCCCCTGCAGGTGCCTGGCGTGGAGCTGGCCGGCCGTCACACCTATCTCACCCTCATCATCGTCGGCGTCGCCGCGGGCGGGCTTGTGCGCGGCGTGCCCAATTCGGCCATTGCCATCGCCTTTTCCCTGCCGCCGGTCATATCGGTCGCCGGTCTTCTGATGGCGGAAGGCACGCTGATGGCCAATGTGCTCTATGTCAACGTCGCGCTCTACGCTGTCATGCTATACCGGGCCTGCAAGTTGGGTGCGGATAATTTCTGCGAAAATGCGGTTATGAAGCAGGAAGCAACCCTGCTCGCGCAGTCCCTGCAGGAGGCGAACCGGGATATCAGCGAGACCAACCGGGCGCTGGAAGTGCTGGCGAAGACCGATCCGCTGACCGGCCTTGCCAACCGCGCCAAGTTCAACTCAGAACTGGACCGGGCGCTTGCCGCGGCGACCTTCGAAAAATGCCTGGCCTTGCTGGTTTTCGATCTTGACCGGTTCAAGGTGGTCAATGACACGCTCGGCCATGCTGCGGGCGATGCGCTGCTCGTCGGGGTTGCCAGCCGGCTTGCCGAAGCCCTGCCGGAACGCGCCTTTGCCGCGCGTCTCGGCGGCGATGAATTTGCGGTGATCTGCCCGGCGCTGAGTGGTGCCGAAGAGGCTGTGGCGTTGGCGGAACATTGCCTGGCCATGATCTGCAGGCCTATCCTGCTGGCCGACCGTCAATATGGCATCGAGGCGAGTATCGGCATTGCCCTTGCGCCGAACCATGCCCGCACGGCAGACGATCTCTTTGCCTGCGCCGACCGGGCGCTCTACCGCGCCAAGGGTGCCGGCCGCCGCTGTGCCATGATCTTCAGCCGCGACATGCGCGAGAAGGAGGAGCGGCAGGCCCGCATCGAGCTGGATCTGCAGGATGCGCTGGAAGCCGGTGCGGTGGAGGCCTGGTTCCAGCCGCAGGTACGCCTTTCCGATGGCAAGCTCATTGGCGTGGAAGCGCTGGTGCGCTGGAACCATCCCGTGCTCGGACCGCTCCAGGCCCGCGAGATCATCGAAGCCGTGCAGGCCCGCCGGCTGCACGGCCTGCTGGCGGCCCACATGACCGAAAAGGCCTGCGCGCTGCTGCAACGGCTGCGCGCCGCCGGCCACACGGATGTGCATGTCTCCGTCAATCTCTCTGCGGAAGATTTCCGCCATTACAACGTGCCGAAGGCGCTCGGCACGATCGTGGAGGAACACGGGGTCGATCCCGCGCTCTTCGAGATCGAGCTCACGGAAGAGGCGCTGCTGGACGTGGAGCTGCACGGGGCCGATCTGGCCGCGCTGGAACGGCAGGGCTTCCGCCTGGCGCTGGATGACTTCGGCATGGGCAGCACATCGCTCAGCTACCTGCGCTCCATCCGCATCGACCGGCTGAAGATCGACCGGGATTTTGTCTCGGGTATTTCGGACAGCCGCCACAACCAGGCACTCGTGACCGCCATGGTGGCGCTCGGCAGGATGCTCGACATCGACATCCTGGTCGAGGGCGTGGAAACCGAGGAGGACCGCATCATCCTGCGGGCGCTCGGCTGCGAGACGGCCCAGGGCTGGCTTTATGCAAAAGCCATGTCCCCTGACATGGTGCTGGACTGGATCACCGGCCAGCACAAGGCTGCCTGATCAGGCCCTGAAGACGAAGCTGGCGCCAAGCGCGATGAGGGCAAAGCCGATGGCATGGTTCACCGTCAGGCTTTCCTTCAGCCAGAAGACCGAGAAGCCGGAAAACACCACCAGCGTGATGACCTCCTGCATGGTCTTCAGCTGCGCGGTGGAATAGACCGACGAGCCGATGCGGTTGGCGGGCACGGCGAGGCAATATTCGAAAAAAGCAATGCCCCAGCTCGCCAGGATCGCCACCCATATCGCCGCCCCCTTGTGCTTGAGATGCCCATACCAGGCAAAGGTCATGAAGATATTGGACGCAAGCAGCATCACGACGGGCCAGACGGCGGCGGGCGAAAGGGCGAAGGGCATGGGCAGGTTCCTTGCAGGGAATCGGGTGAGGATCGTTTCATGACATAGCGTGCCGGACCGCTTTGAACAGCAGGAGCCTCGGCAACCTCTCCAAGAGTTGATATCGCCCACTTCCACCTGAATTTTTGTTTCCCTTTTGTACGCCTTTGCCCTTTCCTTTCGGGCGGACTCTCTCCATATTCCGGGCATGTCCAAGGCACCGAAAAATCCGTCCCGTCCCTCCGGTTTCGAAGAAGCGCCGCAGGCCGCGTTCGAAGGCGCGCCGCTGTCCGGTTCCGTTTCCGATTGGGTGAAGCAGCTCGAGGCCGAGGCGGAAGCTTCGGGCATCGAAACCCAGCGCGAGATTGCCTCCAAGGCCGGCAAGCACCGCAAGAAGGTGGAGATCGCCGCCCGCACCCAGACCTCCGCCGGGGATGACTGGGAGCCGGCCACAGGCCCGCGCGGCGTGCAGGCGCAGGGCGCTGGTAGCGGAGAAAAACCCACCCGCAAGAAATCGGCCAAGACCGCCGAGCCGACCGCGATGAAATCCTCGCGCGGCACGTCTATGGGCGGGTCCACCGATCCGAAGACGCGCGCCGCGGCGGGGCTGAACCCCGTGGCCGGCATGGATGTGAGCCTGGAGGAAGCCGGCACGCTGGCGCAGGGCGCGGTAACGGCCACGGTGGATGCCCTGTCGAAGCTGATCGAGAGCGGCAATCCGCTGTTCAAGGATGGCAAGCTCTGGGTGCCGCACCGCCCTGCCCGGCCGGAAAAATCGGAAGGCGGCATTCCGCTGAAGATGGACACGACCTACACGCCCTCCGGCGACCAGCCGACCGCCATCCGCGACCTGACCGAGGGGCTGAATTCCGGCGAGCGCAGCCAGGTTCTGCTCGGCGTCACCGGTTCGGGCAAGACCTTCACCATGGCCAAGGTGATCGAGGAAACGCAGCGCCCTGCGGTGATCCTCGCGCCGAACAAGACGCTGGCCGCGCAGCTCTATTCCGAGTTCAAGAACTTCTTCCCCAACAACGCGGTGGAATATTTCGTTTCCTACTACGATTACTACCAGCCGGAGGCCTATGTGCCCCGCTCGGATACCTATATCGAGAAGGAAAGCTCGATCAACGAGCAGATCGACCGGATGCGCCACGCCGCCACCCGCGCGATCCTGGAACGGGACGACTGCATCATCGTCGCCTCGGTCTCCTGCATCTACGGTATCGGCTCGGTGGAAACCTACACCGCCATGACCTTCCAGATGCAGGTGGGCGACCGCATCGACCAGCGCCAGCTTCTGGCCGATCTCGTGGCGCAGCAATACAAGCGCCGCGACATGGATTTCCAGCGCGGCTCGTTCCGCGTGCGCGGCGACACGATCGAGATCTTCCCCGCCCACCTGGAGGACGCCGCCTGGCGCATCTCGCTCTTCGGCGACGAGATCGACTCGATCACGGAGTTCGATCCGCTCACCGGCCAGAAGACCGGCGACCTGAAGAGCGTGAAGATCTACGCCAATTCGCACTATGTCACGCCGCGCCCGACGCTGAACGGCGCCATCAAGGCGATCAAGGAAGAGCTGAAGCACCGGCTTGCGGAGCTCGAAAAGGCCGGCCGCCTCCTGGAGGCGCAGCGGCTGGAGCAGCGCACCAAATATGACATCGAGATGCTGGAGGCCACGGGCTCCTGCGCCGGCATCGAGAACTATTCGCGCTATCTCACCGGCCGCCGCCCCGGCGAGCCGCCGCCGACGCTGTTCGAGTACATCCCCGACAACGCCCTCATCTTCATCGACGAAAGCCATGTGACCATCCCGCAGATCGGCGGCATGTATCGCGGCGACTTCCGCCGCAAGGCGACGCTGGCCGAATACGGCTTCCGCCTGCCCTCCTGCATGGACAACCGCCCCCTGCGCTTCGAGGAATGGGACGCCATGCGCCCGCAGACCATCGCGGTCTCGGCCACGCCGGGCAACTGGGAGATGGAGCAGGCCGGCGGCGTCTTTGCCGAGCAGGTCATCCGCCCCACGGGCCTCATCGATCCGCCGGTGGAGGTGCGCTCTGCCCGCAGCCAGGTGGACGACGTTCTGGGCGAGATCCGCGAGACATCCGCCAAGGGTTACCGCACGCTGGTGACCGTGCTCACCAAGCGCATGGCGGAAGATCTTACCGAATATCTGCACGAGCAGGGCGTCAGGGTGCGCTACATGCATTCCGACATCGATACGCTGGAGCGCATCGAGATCATCCGCGATCTCCGCCTCGGCGCCTTCGACGTGCTTGTGGGCATCAACCTGCTGCGCGAGGGCCTCGACATTCCCGAATGCGGCTTCGTGGCCATCCTCGACGCGGACAAGGAAGGCTTCCTGCGTTCGGAAACCTCGCTCATCCAGACCATCGGCCGCGCCGCGCGCAACGTGGACGGCAAGGTCATTCTCTATGCGGACAACATCACCGGCTCGATGAAGCGGGCGATGGAGGAAACCAGCCGCCGCCGCGAGAAGCAGATGGAATATAACCGCATTCACGGCATCACGCCGGAATCGGTCAAGGCCCGCATTTCCGACATTCTCGACAGCGTCTACGAGCGCGACCACGTCCGCGCCGACATCTCCGGCGCCTCCGGCAAGGGCTTCGCGGATGGCGGCCATCTGGTGGGCAACAACCTGCAGGCCCATCTCAACGCGCTGGAAAAACAGATGCGCGACGCCGCCGCCGACCTCGACTTCGAAAAGGCCGCCCGCCTGCGCGACGAAATCAAACGCCTCAAGGCCGCCGAACTCGCCGCCATGGACGACCCGATTTCCAAGGAGGAGGCCAGAAACGCCGAAGGCCCGAGGGGGAAGCAGAACCAAGAGGCGTCGAAGGCTGAAGGCCCGAGGGGGAAGCGCGGCGCTGGCCCCGAGTCGATCTCCCACCTCACGGGCAGCAAAGCTGCTCCGGATGCGGGGGAGATGCCCAGCAGGGCAGAGGGGGGTACGCCCGCCCCGAACGCCAACTCCTACTTCGCCAAACCCTCGCTCGACGACATGGGCCCGGGCACGGATGGCGTAAAGCCGCTGTTCCGCAAGCCGGAGCTGGACGAGATGGGCCGCGACATCGCGGAGCCCGCGGGCAAATCCCTGTTCCGAAAGAATAGCCTTGACGAGATGACGGTGGGCCGCACGGAAAAACCGGTCACGCCGGGCCGCCTGCCGGAAAAGCCGCCGGAACATCTGGCGACCGCGAAGCGGCATTCCCCGTTGCTCGAAGGCCAGCCCGACCGCGCCACCGACGACCCCGCCCCCCTCCGCCGCGCCCGCGCCGGCGTCGGCTCCTACGAGGACCCGGTGGACGTGAAACGCAAGGGCCGGACGAAGGGGAAGACGGGACGGCCGGGTCGGTAAGCGGGCAGCAATGACATCACCCGATCATGGCGTCATCGCACTGGATGTCACCAGCCCGGATCTGGACCTGTCCGCTCTGCTGCGAGGCACGGCGAGCCGATTTAACCCCCATATCACGCTCATGCCACGTTTCCCCATCACGAGCCTTGAAACGACAGTTGCCGAGTGGACACCCATCCTGAAAGACTTGAAGAAACTGAAGGCTAGGGTCTTTCAGGTATCAGGGCCAAAATGGCCAGAGACTGACCTGTGTTGGTATGAGTTTGACACGGACGCAGAGGGCCGCACCGCCCTGCAACTGGCTCATGAAGCAGTCCTATCCCAGGCTCTGAGTTCTGGAGTGATCCGGGAACCGCCGCATTTCTCCGGAAAGGCCTTCCATCCTCATATGACGGTGGCATGGCGAACTGAAGCGCCTACCGGTTTGCCACCGACCCTGACTTTGCAGGCAAGCACTGTGGCTCTTTACACTTACGGGGCAGACCCTCACGCCGGGACAGTCAAGAGAGCAGGACTTTGATCTTCGCTACTATAACAAAACAAAAATAGCCCGCGGACTGGGTGCACCCGGGGTCCACTCCACAAGCAGTTATAAATTTCGATCAAATAAGCGGGTTTCGAAAAGGCCGGCCCGCCAACTCCTAGGAGGAAGCGGTTCTCGCTATTTCCAGTAATTTTGCATACATGGTCGATAGATGCACCCATGAACCTACGCCGATGGCGCATTTGAATACAGAAAGAAAAAGATCAAAGCGGGACATATTTAAATTTCATGAAATATTTCTATCCAGCCGAAGAAAGCATACTCATTAACAATTCTTTATATTTGTCACCGTGTGGTACGGAATTTATTAAACCTGGAAGACCTACATCCACATTTCCAAAAACATAATCGTTTGTTATTTTTCCCTTCAGAACTCCGTCTATGCGATCTTCCACGAGGCTTAAAGTGAAAAGCTCCTGTACTTCGTTGTCATAGCATGGCCAGCCAAGAAATATTTTATCGTCCTCCGTTAATATTTTTTCCGTTTCAATGCACAATACATCATTCCCGTCGTCGTCTTTACAATGAATAACTGCATCACCCCATATAGGATCAGAGGTTCCGCTCTGGACGGAGGCTGCCTGAACATTGTTTTCAAAATTAACTCTAGAAGAGTCTTTATTTGCCGCATCTAATACGCTAGAAAAATCTGTTTTTTCCGCAAATATTTGGCCATTTCGCAAGCCTGCATTGCTTGCCGAAGGATCCAACTTGATTTCGGAAGTCATGGCTGCACCCCTCGGCTAGATCTTATGCGTATACCACTCTGACTGTATTCCAGTTGATATATGGAGGCTGCGATAATCGGACAACTATGTTTCCAACCTTCATCTCATAAACCATTTTGCAGATCGCGGGGATCTTTAGTGAGGAAACGTTTAAAAGCCCGCGGTCGTGCGTTGTTACATCCTGAATCCACTGCTTCAGGGGAGTATATATTGTTATTCTAACGGATATTTGCCTCCACCAACTTCCAAAATTCTTGTTCGAATAGTCATAGGTGATAGTATCAATAAGCGCGTTCTTTGGAGGGGTAGACAAAGGAGCTAGCACTTCGCCCTTGACCCATTGCCCTCCCATTAAAGGCTGGGGTCCAGAGCCGCTAGCTTGCCAAGACCCAACCGCTGCATCCTCGACGCTGGCGCTATCCAACTGACGAAAAAGCTCAAACAGTTCCGGATGTGAAACTGAAAGATCAACTTCGACCGGAGTAAATTCCGGCAGTTTCTCTTCTGGCGGTAAAAGCAGATCCATAGGTTTTCTCCTTAAATCGGTCTATGGCACCTTCTGGCAACCACAAGACGCAGCATGAACGAAAGACAACCTATAATCAAGATATTTCTTATTTAGGGATTTTTATTTTAACCGCTCCCTCGCTTATGTCATTTGGCCGCAGAGGCGTGCTTGAGGTCTCAATCAGAGACCTAGCTCTTTCCAACCCGGCGGCAGGGCGCCATCATCTCTTCGGTAATCTTCAACGATTAGACCTTTCAATCCATTGTCCAGATTCTTTGACCTCACCTGCCTATGCTTTTCCCGTCTCTGCTCGTCCCTTCGGCGGGAGGTGGCGAAGAGTTGGTAGGAGATTACCCAGATCGTCACATGCGGCAGCACGGTCCAGAGCAGCTTCAGCCAGTCTGGCGAGGTCATATACATTTGGGTCAGGTCCATGGGCGGCTTTCCGGTTTGGGCTCCGAGACAGCCACCGGGGACCGGGTATTTCCCGTGAGGTCCCCGATGACCGGGAGTTCGAAAAGTCGCAACCAAACGACCGCCCCGGCTTTTAAACCGAAGTTCTGGACATGACCGAGGCCTCCCGGCCAATCAGCGTTTCACCGCCAGGCAGGAAGCTTAAGGTACGGGACGCGCCAATCAAGGCACGGCCGCTTTGGTTGAGAGGGTTTCGACGCCCCCGGGATGGCAAACCCGTTGCCATCCTGAACAGGACGTTATCAGGAATGCCTCTTCAGTCAATGCTGTATTAGTGATATCCTCACGGCACCCACCGGGCTGGCAGGGGGCGGCGGAAACGGCCGGAGAGAATGGGCGGCGGCTTTTGCCTTCTCGTTTTAAGCCTGCCCGGTCTCGTTTGCAGGGGCGGGTCGGCGGCGGGTTCGGCGGATTTTCCGGCTTATTTTGCTTCGGCACCGGGCAGGTTTCGGGAGCTGGTATCCACCGGGCGAGACCGCCCCCGCCCCTACTCACTACTCACTACTCACTCCTCACTATTCGCTATTCGCTATTCGCCACTCACTCAAAAAAAGTTCCCACCCCCTCTTTCATTTTCTCCTCATATATAGGATTATATTCCTTGTTCCGCTCTGGTCACACCGGGTGCCCTGCGATCCCGGTCAGGCGGAGCCGGTCTTTCTTGTTTCGCTGTCGCAGCCGCGGGAGAAGAAACGGTGCAGAAAATGGTTTCCCTCCCGGTGCGTCACCTGGTGGCGATGGGGGTGCGTCTGTGAGACGACGACAAATTCGGTATGGAACGGCCTGTTTTCAAAGCAGCAGGCCGGTGCGAACAAGATCGGTCAATCCGGTCGCCCGCCGCCGGGCGCATGCGAAATGCCCGGCGGATCATACACGTGATGCAGAGAAACCGGAGTTGCACTGAAAAAAGCCGAACCGGGGCGCGGTGAGCGCCACATTATTACTTGCTACGAGGTGCTTCCCGCGCCCCGGCCAGCCCCTCGTGTCCCGAGGGAGGAAATGACCGCATCCCCCGGCCCTTCAAAGGGCGCGGGATCGCGACGGCATGCGCATCGCATGACTGCCCCCTCCGCCTCAAAACGGAGGGGGCGTTTTTGCGGGATTTTGGGGAGGGACTGGATTTGGGTGTTTGGTGGGGGGTGCGCTTCGGCACACTTCGCCCGCAACCCCGCATGTCCCGTAAACACCGGGCTTGCCTTTTTGCGCAAATACTGGCACTGCTTGCGTGTTCGGGCATTGCGATCCCGGAGACTGGACTTCTGAAGACTACCCCGAGCCTCGCAGCCGGGGTTGCCGGTGCCGCCGGCAAGCGATGTTCTTTCCCCGCAATCATGACACTCGACCGGCCATACCCCGCGCTCACCGCGCGCCGGCCATACGCTTTTGCGCGGACTCGTTTCGGCGGGTTTGCGCGCCATGACAGACTTCAGGGAACGAAAAGGAATATCCCATGAAAGGCACCGTAAAGTTCTTCAACCAGGACAAGGGCTTCGGCTTCATCACCCCCGAGAACGGCGACAAGGACGTGTTCGTGCACATCTCCGCCGTCCAGGCTTCCGGCATGCAGGCCCTGCGCGATGGCCAGCAGGTTTCCTTCGACACCGAGCCGGACCGCATGGGCAAGGGCCCGAAGGCCGTGAACATCAAGGCCGCCTGATTTTATCCGGCCGATATCGAATTCACAGACGGCGGGCCGCAAGGTCCGCCGTTTCGCATTCTGCCCCTTGGTCTTCGGTTCTGGTCGAAGACCCGCCTATTCCGCCGCAGCCGCGCCACCCGCGCCCTCGGCCTCAAGATGCGGCAGCACCGCCTCGAAGGCTTCGGCGATAACTTCCGGCCCGGCACCGGGCCGCGTCGCGCCCGTCGAGAGCACCTGGCGGAAGCGCCGTGCGCCGGGCACGGACTGGAACAGCCCGACCATGTGGCGCGTGACATTGTTGACCTTGCCGCCCCGGGCAAGATGCCGCTCCACATAGGCCATCATCCGGTCGCGGATGTCGGGCCAGTCGACGGAAACGGTCGGGGCGCCATAGATCGCGGCATCCACCGCGCCCAGCATGGCCGCATGGTGATAGGCGGCCCGGCCGACCATCACGCCATCCATGACCGCGAGATGGCCGAGTGCCTCCTCCACGCTCTGGATGCCGCCATTGATGCCCAGGAAAACATTGGGATTCTCCCGCTTCATGCGGTGCACCAGCGGGTAATCGAGCGGCGGAATATCGCGGTTTTCCTTGGGGCTCAGGCCCTGCAGCCAGGCCTTGCGGGCGTGGATCCAGATCGCATCTGCCCCCGCCCCCACCATGCGGGCGAGGAAATCGGGCAGCACGGTTTCCGGCTCCTGCTCGTCCACGCCGATCCGGCATTTCACCGTCACCGGCACGGGCGAAACCGCCTTCATCGCGGCAATGCAGGCCGCCACCGTTTCCGGCTCTCGCATCAGGCAGGCGCCGAAGGTGCCGCTCTGCACCCGGTCCGAGGGGCATCCCACATTGAGATTGATCTCGTCATAGCCGAAATCGAGCGCAATCCGCACCGCCTCGGCGAGCTTCTGCGGATCGGAGCCGCCGAGCTGCAGCGCCACGGGATGCTCGCTCGCATCGAAGCCCAGCAGCCGCTCGCGCGGTCCATGGATCACCGCATCCGCCACCACCATTTCCGTGTAAAGCAGCGCATGCCGCGTAAGAAGCCGGTGCAGAAACCGGCAATGGCGATCCGTCCAGTCCAGCATCGGGGCAATGGCGAAGATCTTGCCGCCGGAATAGGGCGATGCCGCCGCGGCGGTTGCGGGTTCTGTCATGTCGGGCCTGCCTGTCTGTCTGCCTGTTCCGCCACCCTTCGCTTCGGGAGGGCGCGTCGGGGAAACAAGGGGAGATCTGCCGCCCCATCGGGCGGGCATCGTCATCAGGCGGCGTACCTATCGCAGATCCGCCGGAAAAGCGAGGGGGCGAAGCGCCTGCAGCAAGGAAAAGGCGACAGCCAGGGCATGGCTGCCGCCCGGGGATCGGATCCGGAGGCCCCCCTTTCGGGAAAGGCCGATGTCCGGATGCAGAACCGGAGGAAGCCCACGCCGCCGTTCTGCTAGCGGCGTGGGCTCTGTTCTGGCGCGCTAGCGGAACAACGCCAGAATATTCTGCGAACTGCTGTTGGCGATCGACAGCGCCTGGATGCCCAGCTGCTGCTGCGTCTGCAGCGC
>CAMFIF010000009.1 GCA_945952415.1 uncultured Rhizobium sp.
CTGCAAAACACTGTTTGATCCCTTGACGCCGAATACAGTCGCTCCCGGTCACCGGCGGTCCTCGGCCTCCGGTGACTCCATCTCTATCGGGAGTCAGATGACATGGATTTCACGGTGCTCTACACATCCTCGCCCGACTGGATCAAGGCGCTGATGGTGATCCTGCCGCATGGAACGCTCCTCGGCATGGTCTGGCTGATCGCCCGGCGGCCAAGAGGAGTGCTGCCGCCCCTGGTGCCAGCGGCACCCCTGCAGGGACCGTCCCGACCGCCCGTCATGAACCTTTTGCCGCCTGCCCGCGAGCCTCATGATCCCGAAGGGGACGCGCTTGACCTGGTGCTCGAGGACAGGGAACGCACGGCGCGGGAAAGGTGATCGCAGCCCTCCCCCGATCCTGCCGGGAGAGGTCGTGCGAGAGCCGTGCGGGCACTATCCCAACGCGGCGGCGATTTCCTCCATCGTGCGCACCGTGCCGTGGATATCATCGAGCGTGGTGCGCGGGTTGATGGTGCACATGCGCAGCACGAGCTTGCCGGACATGACGGTCGGCGAGAGCATGGCATAGCCGCTCATGATGAGGTCGGAGGAAATCTTCGCATTCAGGGCGTCTAGATCCTTTTCCGCCATGCCCTCGACGGTCCAGCGGAAGGTGACGATGCCGAGGCAGGCGGGGGTGATGATCTCCCAGGCGGGGTTCTGGCGAAGCCGCTCCTCCGTCTTCTCCGCCATGCGGATGCCGCCCTCGATCGCCTCGCGGAAGGCGGGGACGCCGAAGGCTTTCAGCGACATCCAGAGCTTCAGCGCGCGGAAGCCGCGGGTGAGCTGGACGCCGTAATCGGAGAAGTTCGGCTGTTCGGCGCTTTCCTCCATGATCTTCAGATATTCGGCCGAAACGCGGAACGTATCCTTGAGATAGGCCTGATTGCGCACGATGGCGCAGCCCATCTCGTAGGGCTGGAACATCCATTTGTGCGGATCGATGGAGAGCGAATCCGCCCGGTTCAGCCCGTCGAGCGCCTTGCGGCCGGAGGGCGAGAGCGCGGCACTGCCGCCATAGGCGCCGTCCACATGCATCCATATCCCTTCCGCCGCGCAGAAATCGGCAATCTCGTTCAAGGGATCGATGGCACCGGCATTGGTGGTGCCGGCATTGGCGACGACGCAGAAGGGCACGAGGCCCTGCTGGCGGTCGGCGGCGATTTTCTGCCGCAGCGCCTCCATGGGCAGGCGGAATTGTGCGTCGGAGGCGATCTTGCGCAGCTGATATTGCTGGAAACCCAGGATCTTCAGGCCCTTGGCCACCGAAGAATGGGTCTGGTCGGAGAAATAGACCGTGGCATTGAAGGG
This sequence comes from uncultured Rhizobium sp., assembly GCA_945952415.1. Classification (GTDB taxonomy): domain Bacteria; phylum Pseudomonadota; class Alphaproteobacteria; order Rhizobiales; family Rhizobiaceae; genus Gellertiella. Next base: position 1,348 of record CAMFIF010000009.1, read on the forward strand.
GTTGTTGGCGAGCATTTCATGCCGCGCCACCGCAAGGCAGGTCATGTTGGCCATGGAGCCGCCTGACACGAAGAGCCCGCCCGCGGTTTCCGGAAATTCGAAGAGCTGGCGCAGCCATTCGATGACGGTGATTTCGATCTGCGCCGAGCCCGACGGGCCGATCCAGGCGCCGCAGAAGATGTTGTAGGCGGAGGCCAGCGCATCCGCCATGGCGCCGATGAAATTCGACGGACCCGGCACGAAGGCGAAATTGCGCGGGTGGTCCTGGTGGGTCATCTGGTCGAGCACGAAGCTCCGGACCTGATCGAGCAGCTGATCGACCGGCACCGCCTCCATGGGCAGCGCCTCGGCCAGCCCCGCCTTCAGCGACGGCAGGGTGGACGGGGTGGTCACCGGACGGTCCTTGAGGCCGGTGAAGTGATCGAGAATCATGTCGCCGACCTTGGCCATGATGCGGCGCATTTCGGCTTCACTGAAAGAGAGCGTCGCGGCCTCGGGCGCGCGGCTTTCAAGGGATGTGGACATTGGCTGTTCCTCCGGCCCTCTCGCACGACGGGAAAGGGCGATATTTCGAAAGCCGCAGAGTGGCCATTGCCGGAGGGGAAAGGCAAGATGTCGGGCGAAATTTTGTTTCACATGTTAACAATAATCCTGCGTGCTACGGGAGCTGACCGCGCAGCCGTCCGGCCTCGCGAGGGGGCGCAAGGCCGGACCGCGGGGCCTGGCGGGAGGACGGGGGTGGGTAATCCCGCCGCAGGCTGGGCTGGCGCATGCGGTCGGGATATCGCTCGCCACGAGCGTTCCGCATGCTCCCGTGAGCGGATGGCGCGGACGACCCATGCCCGGCCCTGTTTCTGCCGGGGGATCGCCGCCATCCGTCTTGCCCATCCGCCAGCCAATGCAGCCCGCCGCGGGGATTCGGGCAAGAAAGATCCGGCGGGGGACCGGGTTGAGGGGGCGAGCGGCGATTTTTTCGACCAATGGCTGAAAAGCACCGACGAACGTGCCTCGACAGGCGCGCGTCGCCGGGCAATGATCGGCGGCGATGACCCTCTCCGAGCCCATGCCCTTCGCCCGGCCGCTGACGCGCGCCGACATGTCCCACGAAAGCGCTCCGCCGATCTTCGGCCCGGAGGTGCGGGTGCTGGCCGCCTGCTTTGCGGGGATGCTGTTTCTGGTCGCCAGCCTGGTCTTCTGGGTGGCGGGGGTGGATCCCGTTCAGTCGGCATTCGGCAAGCTTGTGGCCATTGCCGGCGATGCCACGCTTGCCGGTCTCATCACCCTTGTCCTGTGGCGCATCCGGGCCTGGCCGCTTGGCTGGAAGGCGCTCACCGCCTGCCTGCTCTCGCTCGCCGCCTCGCCCGTCTCGGCCCTCATCGACTGGAGCATCAGCACCTGGTGCATGTGGCCGCAGCTGGCGCCCATCGTGCCCGCCTATGTGGCGCAGGTGGTGATCTTCAGCACGTCGGAGCTTTTCGGATGGTCCTGTCTCTACCTTGCCCTGCAATATAGTGCCGAATTGCGCGACCGGGAGCGGCGGCTTGCGGCGCTGCGCGAGGAAGCACTTTCGGCACAGATGCGGGCGCTGCATTACCAGATCAACCCGCATTTCCTGTTCAACACGCTGAATTCCATTGCCGGTCTGGTGGAGGAAGGGGCGAATGGCCCGGCCCGGGAAATGGCGCTCCGGCTTGCGGGCTTCCTGCGCCGCACCATCTCGCTGGATCCCATGACCGACATGGCGCTTCAGGAGGAGATCGATTTGCAGCGGGCCTATCTCGGCATCGAGGAGGCGCGCTTTTCCGACCGGATGACGCTTTCCGTGGAGATCGATCCGGCTGTGCGGACCGTCCGCGTACCGGCGCTCATTCTCCAGCCGCTGGTTGAAAATGCGGTGAAGCACGGCATTGCCCGCACGCCCGGCCCTGCAACACTGCAGATCGGTGCCGGATGGGCGGCTGACGGGCGGCTTCGCCTCTTCGTGGAAAACAGCGTGCCGGTCGAGGGGGCTGATCCGGCGGATGGGCTCGGCATCGGCCTTGCAAATGTACGAAACCGGCTTGAGGCCCGGTTCGGTTCCGCGGCGGAATGCCGTATCCTCGTCTCGGAGCCCGGGCGAAACCGGGTCGAACTTCTGCTTCCGGTTTCCGCATGAACGGCCCGCCTCCCCTTTCCGTGCTGGTTGTCGATGACGAGCTGATTGCCCGGCGGCGGCTGGTGCGGCTTCTCAAGGCCATTGACGGCGTAACCATTGCCGGAGAGGCGGGCGATGTGGCCTCGGCCATCGCGGCGGTGGAGACGCTTGACCCCGACCTGATGCTCCTCGACGTGCAGATGCCCGGCGGCGACGGCTTCGATGTCATCGAGCGGCTGGGGACGCGCTCGCCGCCAGTCATCTTCGTGACCGCTTTCGATCATCATGCGTTGCGCGCCTTCGACATCGAGGCGGTGGATTATGTGACGAAGCCCGTGGACGGGCAGCGGCTCGCCCAGGCGATCCGCCGGGCGCGCCTGGCAATCGACGAGCGTGGGCGGGAGGAGGAGATCGGCGCGCTTCTCGCCACCGTCGAGGCGCTCCGCCAGTCGCTGCGGCAAGTGCAGCGGCCGGCGCATTTCTTCTGGGTGAAGAGCCGCGGCGCCCAGCAGCGGGTGAGCGTGGAGGCGGTCGATTATGTGGAAGCGGAGCGTGACTATGTGCGGCTTCACACGGGCGGCCAGTCGCATCTCGTGTCGGACAATCTCTCGGCAGTGGAAAACCGCCTGGCGCCGCTCGGCTTCCTGCGCATCCACCGCAGCACGCTGGTCCGGGCAGACGGCATTCGCGAACTGGTGCAGGGCCGCTACGGCTCCTGGTCGCTGCGGCTTGCGGATGGCACGGAGCTGCGTGTCGGCCGCACCTATGCGGCCGCGGTCCGCCGGGCGCTGGACCTGAAGGTCAAGGCCTGAGCGGATGGGTCCGGGGCCGCCGCATGGGCGCCCCCGGCTGTTACATATGGCACGGCCGTCAGGCTTCCGCCGGTGCCGAAGCAGGCTCGGCGGCTGCCGGTGCCGCGTGGCGCTTTCTCCAGTCGCCCAGAAACAGCAGGATCGGTGCTGCGATGAAGACCGAGGAAACGGCGGCCACGAAGATGCCGAAGACCATGGGAATCGCGAAGCTCGATACCGCGCTGCCGCCCCAGATCGCCATGGGCAGCATGGCGAGGAAGGCGGTGAGCGAGGTATAGATACTGCGCCCCAGCGTTTCGTTGATCGACTTGTCGATCACGTCGCGCAGCGGCATCGCCTTGTAGAGGCGCATGTTTTCACGCATCCGGTCATAGACCACCACCTTGTCGTTCACCGAATAGCCGACGAGCGTCAGGAGGGCGGCGATGGCCGTCAGGTTGAAATCGAGCCCCGTCAGCGCGAAGAAGCCGAGCGATTTCGTGACGTCCAGAATGAGGGTGGCGATCGCCCCCACGGCAAAGGGCCATTCGAAGCGGGCCCAGATGTAGACGAGCATGGCGAGCGAGGCGAGAACCACCGCAATGATGCCGGCGGTTGCCAGCTCGCCCGATACTTTCGGCCCCACCACTTCGGTCTGGACGATGGTGGCGTCCTTTTCGGTGGCGGTGATCTGCTGCTTGAGCTTGCCGAGCGCTGCGGTCTGCGCCTCCTCGCCGCCGGCCTGGCGTTCGGCGCGGATGAGCACGCGGTTATCCCCGGCGGCCTGGAGGGTGATTTCCCCGAGGTTCATCCCTTCGAGATCGTGGCGAAGCGCTGCAAGATCGGGCGCGCCCTCCGTCTTCACTTCCAGCTGGATGCCGCCCCGGAAATCCACGCCGTAATTCAGGCCCGGCTTCACGAAGAGCACCAGCGAGGCAATGGAGAGGAAGGCGGAAATGCCGAGCCCGAGGAAGCGGGCATTCATGAAGCGGATATTGGTGCCATCGGGAATGAGCTTGATGGGCAGCAACGGGAGGATGCGGATTTCCTTCAGCTTCCAGCGGGAGGCAATGGCGACCATGAGCACCCGCACGATGGAAACGGCGGTGAACATGGAGATGAGAATGCCGAGCCCCATGGTGACGGCAAAGCCGCGCACCGGGCCGCTGCCGAAATAGAAGAGCAGCGTGGTGGCGATCAGCGCGGTCATGTTGCTGTCGACGATGGTGGCATAGGCGCGGGAGAAGCCGGCATCGATGGCGGCCAGCGCCGAGCGCCCCTTGCCGGTTTCCTCGCGGATGCGCTCGTTGATCAGCACGTTTGCATCGACCGCAAGACCGATGCCGAGGACGATCCCGGCAATGCCGGGCAGCGTCAGCGTTGCCCCCACCAGCGTCAGGCCGGCAAAGGTCAGCACCACGTTGAGCGCCAGCGCCGCATTGGCCAGCAGGCCCCACCAGCCATAGAGAAGCAGGATGAAGCCGACGACGAGGGCAAAGCCGATGAGGCCGGTTTCCACGCCCTTGCGGATCGCATCCGCACCGAGATCGGCGCCGACGGTGCGTTCCTCGATGACGGTGAGCTTGGCAGGCAGGGCCCCTGCCCTGAGCATGGCGGCGAGCGTGTTGGCGCTTTCGGCGGTGAAGCTGCCGGAAATCTGGCCGGAACCGCCGGTGATCGGCTCGCGGATGACCGGCGCGCTCAGCACCTTGTCGTCAAGCACGATGGCGAAGGGATGGCCGACATTCTGACGGGTGATTTCCGCAAAGCGGGCGGCACCGGCATTGTCGAAGCGGAAGGAGACGACGGGCTCGTTGGTCTGCGGCTCGAAATTCACCCGCGCATCGGAGAGCCGGTCGCCGGAAAGCTCGACGCGGTCGAGAACCGGATAGGTGCGCCCCTCCTCATCCTTCATCAGCGAGACGCCGGGGCCGGGATTGGAATCGTCGGACAGGAGGTGGAAGGACATTTTCGCGGTGGAGCCGAGCAGCTGGCGCAGGCGCGTGGGATCCTGCGCGCCGGGAAGCTGGACGAGAATGCGGTTTGCGCCGACGCGCTGGATGGTGGGTTCGGAAACACCCACCTGGTCCACGCGCTGGCGGATGACTTCGAGGCTCTGGGTGACCGCGTGGTCGAGCGCTTCGGCGCGCCCGGCATCCGTCATCCCGACCAGGAGCTGGCCCGGGGTTCCGGCGGTGATATCGAGATCGGCCTGGCCGGCGGAAAGGCCGGAGGCTACCGGCGAGACGAGCTTTTTCAGCGCCTCGCGGGCGGCATCGGCCTCAGCCGGATCGGCAAGCGTGACGGCAAGCTGGCTTGCCTTCACCTGAAAGCCGGTCGCGCGGATATTGGCATCGCGCAGCAGCTGGCGCGCCTCGCGCTGGTAGCCCTGCATCCGCTCCTTCACGAGATCGGTTTCATCCACTTCGAGCACGAGATGGGCGCCGCCCCTCAGATCGAGGCCCAGCGACACCTGGGAATGGGGCAGGAAGGACGGCCATTTCTCGAGCATGGCGGGGGAGAGAATATTGGGCAGGGCCACGAGAAAGCCCATGAGAATGATGGCCACATAGGTGACCACGAGGGAACGCGGTGTGCGCATCGCATCAATCCTGTTCGACGGCCAGGGCACGCGGCGGGCGGCCGCGCGGCATCCGGAACCGGTTTCAATAGGGGGAAAAGATCAGGTAAGGCGGATCGCCGGCGGTGCCCGCGGCTCGGGCCTCAGATGGGGTCGCCAGCCGCGCGGGGCCTCGAGGGCGCCGCCGCCCGCCGGACTGCTTCTCTCCGGCGCCCGGCTTTCCGGGAGGAGCGGCAGAAGACCGACGCCATCGGCGGCAAGAACCGGTTTCGGCTGGGGACGCGGCGCATGGGCTATGCGGCCGCTTTCCTGCCGCGACAGGAGGAAGGGACGAAGCTGGCCCTCGCTGCGATCGAGCGCCTGGCCGGCCTGGCGGGCAAGCCCGCCGCCCTTGAGCCCCGCACCGGCGAGCGACAGGAGAAGCGCGAGGATGGCGAAGAGAACGGGACCCACGACAGAGGCCCTGCCGCGAAGGGCAGCGGGCTTCCGCATCCGGTCCTCAGGGCTTTTCTCGTCCATCACGCAGCTCAACCTCTATACCCCCCGTCCTTACAGGGTCGGGATGGCAAATGCCAACAAACTTCGCCTTAGGCATGGAAAAGACCGGAAAAGGCGCGTAAAATCCCGCTCCGAACTCCGCCCTTCCTCAAGAATTTAAGGATCCCTCACGGGAAAGGGGTATTTTTACCCTATAATAAAGCCGCGCCAACCGGGCTATAACAGCAGCGAACCGATTGATTTTGTTTGCTGAGCATGAGACGAGAAACACCGTTTGAGAACATCGTCCGGCGTTTGACCGATGCCTGGATCATGACCAGCCCGACCCAGCCTGCCCGGCCGGAAACCGTCTATGGCAGCGTTCTCGATCTTCTTTCGCTGAAGATGCGGCTGACGCTCTTTCGCGTCGAAGGCAGCGATCCCCTCAAATGGCCGATGATCGCGATCCGGCATTCCGGCTTCAAGAGCCGCATTCTCAACATCAATTCGCTCTTTGCCGATTGCCGGATCGGCGAGTTCAAGGACCGCCAATATATGGAAGAGGCGGTCATTCCGCGGCTGATGGAGGTGATGAGCCGCCAGCAGCCCAGCGTGGAACTGGTGAAGACCAAGCTGCTCGGCATCAATCTCGGCTATGACCGCATTCTTCTGCCGCAGAAGAACCAGCATGGCTCGGAATGGATCATTTCCTCCTCCTATGCGCAGTTCCTGCTGAGCTCGCCGCAGCGACTGGACAAGCCCGATGTGGGAGACGAGGCGATTCTTCAGCTGCTGATGGAGGGCGCGACCGCCAAGGAAATCGCCCAGACGCTGGAAATCTCCTATCGCACGGTGGAACACCGGCTGGAGCGGATCAAGCAGCGCTATGGCGCGCGCAACAATGTGCATCTCGTGGCCATGCTGATGGCGACACGCATTGCAAACGACCGGTCGCAATCGAGAAGCTGACCAGGCGGGCACGCCTCGCCCGCAGGCAGGGGCGGCGGTTTCCCGCAGCGCCCCCCGAAAATCACGCCATGATTGAGGGAAAACCCTCATTCCCGTAGGAGAGGCAAAGCTTTATTTCGAACTTGTCGTTTTAAACATATAGAAGGAATTCAGATGAGCAACGACAAGCTCCCCCAGCCGGATGCGGCAGAACACAATGCCTTCTTCCCCTCCGCCTACTCGCTCAGCCAGTTCACGGCGCCGAAATCCGATCTTTCCGGAGCGGATTACCAGCCCTATCAGGGCAAGAAATGGAAGGTGCTGATGATCGCCGCCGACGAGCGCTACCTCGCGATGGACAATGGCACGCTCTTTTCCACCGGCAACCATCCGATCGAGACCCTTCTGCCGATGTATCATCTGGTAAAGGCGGGCTTCGAAATCGATGTCGCCACGCTCTCCGGCAATCCGGTGAAATTCGAGCTCTGGGCCATGCCGCGGGAGGACAAGGAGGTCCAGTGGCTGTACGAGACCTATCTCGAAAAATTCCGGGCGCCGGCAAAGCTCGAGGACATCCTTCGCACGCTCGACGATCAGTCGCCCTATCTCGGCCTCTTCATTCCGGGCGGTCATGGTGCGCTGATCGGCCTTCCGGAGAGCGATGCGGTGAAGCAGGCCCTGGTCTGGGCGATGAAGAACGATCGCCATGTGATCTCGCTTTGCCATGGGCCTGCCGCCTTTCTGGCCGCAGGCCGCGGCGAAACGCCGGAAGGCAATGTCTTCAGCGGCTACCGGATCTGTGCCTTCCCCGACAGCGCCGACCGCCAGACCCCCGATATCGGCTACATGCCCGGTCATCTCACCTGGTATTTCGGCGAGCGTCTCTCCGCCATGGGCGTGCATATCGAAAATGAGGGCGTGACGGGCCAGACCCATCAGGACCGCAAGGTGATCACCGGCGACAGTCCCTATGCTTCGAATGCGGTGGGCAAGCTTGCCGCCGCGGCGCTGCTTGCGGAAGCCGCCCGCTGACGGCAGGATGCGTCTTCGCCCCGCATGTCTACCCGCAAGGGGCGGTGCGGGGCGAGGTTGCGGCGCGCGGGCGGCCCACTGCCGCCCCTTTCCCTCCCCTCGTCGCCGGAGCAGACAGAACCGTGACCTACGCAAATGCCTTGAACCAACTTCTCGCCATCGAGACGAGCGACAGCCCGAGCGGGCTTGAGGCGGCGCTGCTACAACTTCTGAAGCCACTCGGCTTTGATCGCTTCGTGTTGGCCTCGGTCGCGCCGTCCGCGGCCACCTTCGTCGACCGCATCTATCTCGCCGGCGGCTGGGAAGGGGAGATCGCATCGCCGGACCGGGACCGCTATCTGCTGCATTGCCCGATCACCCGGCATATTCTCAACCGGGAAACGGCCTTCTTCTGGTCGAAAACGGAGGGGGAGGAGGCGCGCTACCGGATCGTGACCCGCCCGCGCGGGCCGGGCCTGCATGGGCTTCAGGTGCCCGTTTACGGTCGGACGGGGCTCGAAGGGGCGGCGAGCTTTGCCGGCCGGTCCATCGACAGCGGCGGGCGCACCCGGCTTCTTCTGCAGGCAGCGGGAACAATCGGTTTCCAGAGGGCGCTCACCCTCAGCGCCACCGGCCGCGCGCCTGAGCTCGGCGGCCTGACGGCCCGGGAGATCGAGGTGCTGTCCTGGATGGCGGCGGGACGGCGGATCGGCGAGGTGGCAAATGCGCTCGGTCTTTCCGAACGCACGGTCGAAAACCACCTGCGCCGAATCCGCCTCCGGCTCGGTGCGCGAACCACCGCGGAGGCAGTGCGGATCGCCACGCAACGAGGAGCCATGTCCATGGACCATGAGCCCATGGCCTTGACCGGAAAAGACGTCGCCCCCTGAGGAAATGCGCGCCCTTTTCCCCGCAACGGGGATTCCGGCCATGAAAAAACCGCCGATACCACTACCGGCGGTTTAAAGCCGTCGCTTGCGCGAAACAATCGACCGGGCGAAATTACTTCGCGGTAGCCGTAGCCATTTCGGTCTTGAGCTTGTTAAAGGTTGCACCGATCTGACCACCGAGGGCGGTACCGCCAGCAATCAGCGCAACAGAGATGAGGGCTGCGATGAGACCATATTCGATCGCGGTCGCGCCGGACTCGTCATTCATGAAGCGCTTGATAAGATTCGTCATTTTCCAACTCCGTGATGTTACTCATTACCATCACCACTGCTTGTGGTTGCGCCACTTTTGGTCCCAATTTCTTAAATTCGAGTTAAGAGACACAACCCAGAAATAGCAGAAATTTACAAGGTTAAGGATAAATTGCACAACCGGTAGATATATTTCGCTCTTGCCAAGGCGCCAGAATCGAACCTTGGTTTATACAACCTATGATTAATACAACAGAGAATGGGAGACCTGCCTCCGGTGCCAGGCAGAAGAAGGGCGGATTGCCGGTCGGTCTCCGCCTGTGGGCCGCAAGGAATTTTTCGGGAGCAAGGTCCGGTTTCGGTCCGGAGAAAAAGAAAAAGCCGCCAGAAGCGGCGGCTTTTCTTCGGGAATTCCCTGTTTAATCAGAGAGTTCGGCTGGTCGGAGTGGAGTGATTCGAACACTCGACCCCCACGTCCCGAACGTGGTGCGCTACCAGACTGCGCTACACTCCGTGACCAGCGCGGGTTCTATAGACCAGCCCTTTTGGAGACACAAGCGGCAATCTCAAAAAAATGTCATTCAGCCGATGGATTTTCTCCATGCCCTTTCCGCCCGGTGGAAAAGGGTGGCCGGGCTGGGCGGCGCGCGGGGCGAAAATTGTTGAGATTCCGGGCCTTCTGGCGATTTTCAACCGGCTTGCGATCCGCTAGAGCAGGACAGGTTCAACACGCGCACAGACTATCAGGGGACAATCAACCGATGAAAATCCGCATGTTCATGCTCGGCGGCCTTGCCATGGCGCTGGCCGGCTGCACCACCACCGGCGGCGCGCCGCGCAATGCCGTCGAATCTGCCTGGAACGGCAAATCCGCAGGCGTCTTCTTTGCCCAGTTCGGACCGCCCACCTCCGATTCCGGCGAAGGCAGCATGATCGAATACACCTGGAAGGGCGGTTACAAGACCGTGCGCGTGCCGGCAAAATATGCCGAGGGCGAAAAGGGCAAGAAGGGCAAGCGCCTTTCCGCCGCCCAGACGCGCTATCTGAGCTGCAGCGTAAAGCTGACCGTCGACGAGGCCTATACGATCCGCAAGATCACCACCATCGGCGATCGGCCGGGCATCAACGGCCCCTCCTATTGCGCGGAATTCCTGGCCAACGCCAAGCCCGCTTCCTAACCCTTCCTTTACCCTGTTCGATCTTGGCCCGCCCTTTCGCATGGCGGGCCTTTTCAATCTGATATATAGTCCTAAATTATCTTTTCATTATATTCGGTATTTTACATGATCGTTGCTGCAGCCACGGATTTTCGCCCGGCTCCCCTGCGCGAAAACAGCACCCAGGCCATTGCGCTTGGGCTTGCCGTGCTTGCGGGGCCCTGGCTTGGCTTTCTCTATCTGGGGCTGGTGCGGCTTTCGCTTCTCTATATCGGCTATGCGATCAGCGTCGTCGTCGTATTCCTGACGCTCTATCTGGCGGATCTCAGCTATCTCGCCTTCATGCCCTACAAGTTCTTCTACCTGCTTCTCGTGCATGTGGCGGGCGCCCTGCACTGCGCCAACCAGAAGGGCGATCTGGCGCGCGGCAAAAGAGGCGCGGGCTACCGGCGGCTGACCTGGCTGCTGGCCGGGCCGGTTTTCAGCCTGTCCGCCGCGGCCTTCCTGCTCGGCTCCGCCTCCAGCCATCGCATGCTGGGCCCGGCCATGGCGCCCACCATCGGCGTCGATTCGCCGTTTTTTCTCAACAGTTACGCCTATGACTGGGGAATGCCGGAGCGCGGCGATATCGTGCTTTACACCACGCGCAGCAAGCATGGGACGATCACGCGCATTTCCCGCATCATCGGCCTGCCGGGAGACCGGGTGGCGATGAAGCTCGGCGTGCCTGTCCTGAACGGCGTGCCGCTTTCCGAACGGCGGCTTCCGGACTATGCCTTCGAAAGCGGCATCATCCGCATCCACGCGCCCTCCTATGAGGAAACCCTGCCGGATGGGGACTCCTATGCAGTCCTCGCCTCCAACAGTCCGGGGACGGGACGCTTCGACAACCATCCGGAACGGCAGGTGCCGAAGGGCGCCTATTTCGTGATCGGCGACAATCGCGCCGTCAGCCGGGACAGCCGGGATATGGCCGGCGTCGGCTTCGTGATGCGGGATCAGATCAAGGGGAAGGTGTTGATCCTGCAATAGCATCCCGGCCGCCTGCCAGCGCTGACCCACCCGGGTTCCTGCTTCGCGCTGGTTTTCAAAGCCCTGGGCGATCCTAGCCCACGGCCCTTTCGCCGGCGGATGCCTCGCCGAGAATGAAATCCACGGCGCGGACCATGGCCCCAATCGACTGGAAGGTTTCCTTGCGGATCATCGCATCGGGAAACTGGAGATCGAACCGTTCCTCGATCGCCATCATCAGCTGCACTGACTGGAAGGAGCTGAGCCCGAGCGCAAAAAGATCGTCGCCCATGCCAATCTCTTCCACGCCGGTGGAAAGATTGCCTGAAGTGGACAGGATGTCCCGGATGGTGGAGAGAATATAATCCATACTGACCGCCATGATTGCTAACCGGGTGCATTTTAACAAAACGCAAGCGAGAATCACCTTCTCGCTGGGAGTATGGTGAACGGAAAATGCACGGCAGGGCTGCAGTGGCCACCATATATCCCCGATGCGGTTTGGAAAACTGCCCGCCCCTTTTCAAGACCGGGGGTGCCGGACGGGTGTGAAAGGCGCCTGAAGGGCAATGCCGGAGGGATCGCCTGATGCTTCAGCGGCGGAGAACCAGTGCCTGCGGCTTGTAGGTCCCTCCACTGACGATGTTTGCGATGCGCGCCTCGAGACCACCATCGAAGAAGCGGATATCGCTGGCTCCGAGGGCCACGAACTGGCGGCGATAGCCGGACAGGTTCGCGATATCAGAGACGACGATGACCCCGCCCGGGCGACACACCCGCCACATCTCCCGGAGGGCTGCCTGCTGCCCCTTCTCGTCCTCGATATTGTGGACCACCCAGTTGGACAGCACCACATCGCAGCTTCCGGTTTCGAGCGGCAGCGCCGTTGCATCGCCCGTCCTGATGTCGACGCGATCCGCCACACCCTCGATCTCGGCGTTGCGGAGGGTTGCGTCCGGAGCATTTCCGGTCTGGTCGGCCGATCGCCAGATATCAATGCCCAGGGCCTGGCCGGTCGTCAGGTTCCGGGCGGCCCTGATCAGCATCAGGCCCCGCCCGCAGCCGACATCGGCCACCGTCTCGCCACCGCTCCAGGGTCTCACGCGCGCCACCTCCTCCAGCAGGCGCTCGCAGGTTCTGACCTTGCCGACCCGCGACCCCCAGGTCATGTAGATCGCCATCCCGAAACCGTAAACCGTCGCCAGAAGGCAGAGCATTTGCACGATGCCGGCCACCGGGGCGGCAAGAAAAGACCCGCCCCATAGCGCCGCCGCGCCGCCCGCGAGAGCCCCGCCGAGACCGATGCCGAGCATGCCCAGCCGAATGCCCGGCGCATCCTGCCCATAATCCGCCTTTTCTCTCGCCATGGTGCGAACTCCGTCTTGCTGCCCCGCCAGAAAACCATAGTTGGAGTGGATGCGGCGGCTGTCCAGTGTTATCCAGCCCGGTCCCGTCCGCCGGACGTGGACCCTCCCGCGGGAATGCCTGTCATCTGCCTGTCACGACATATCGATAAATCCGGAATCATGGATAGATTACAGGTGATGAAAGCTTTCGGCGCCTTGTCCCAGGCCACGCGGTTCGCCACGTTCGAGTTGCTGGTGAAACAGGCACCCGGAGGGCTCGCGGCCGGCAAGCTTGCGGAGATGCTGGGTGTTCCGCAGAACACCCTTTCTTCTCACCTTGTCGTCCTGGAGCGGGACGCCGGTCTTATCCTCAGCGAACGTCACGGGCGCACGATCATCTACCGTGCCCGCATCGACCGGTTGAAGGGAATACTGGGCTTTTTCACGCAGCAGTGCTGTCAGGGAAGCCCGGAGACGTGCATGGCTGATATATGGGAGGGGGGCCCGGACGATGACGACAGGGCATGACTACGACCTTGCGAGGCGCAGCGTGGCGGAGGCCCTGGGAACAGGCCTCCTGGTTGCCACCGTCGTTGGCTCAGGAATCATGGCGTCGCGCCTCTCAGCCGATGGGGGGCTGCAACTGCTGGGAAACACGATCCCCACCGGCGCAATTCTGGTGGTCCTGATTTCGCTCATCGGACCGATCTCCGGCGCTCACTTCAATCCTGTGGTGTCGCTGGCGATGTGGCGGTTGCGGGCACTCGGTCTGCAGGAGGCGCTGACCTACAGCTGTGCCCAGATTGCCGGGGGACTGCTGGGCACGATGCTGGCCCATCTGATGTTCGCGCTTCCCGTGGTTGCGTTTTCCGCCACGGAGAGAACGGGGCCGGCCCAGTGGCTGGCCGAGGCCACTGCCACCTTTGGCCTGCTGTTCATCGTGCTCGGCGCGCGTCATCTTTCTCTGAAGACCGTTCCCGCCCTGATCGGGCTCTACATCACGGCCGCCTACTGGTTCACGGCCTCCACATCCTTTGCCAATCCCGCCGTAACCCTTGCCCGCACCCTTACCAACAGCTTTGCGGGCATTGCGCCGTCGAGTGCACCGGCCTTCATCGCCGCCCAGATCCTCGGTGCGCTTGCCGCGATGACGGTATGCGGCTGGCTTTTTCAATCCAATCGAGAACGTCCAGGAGAACAGGATGCGCGTGGTCATCTATCATAATCCCGAATGCGGCACCTCGCGGAACGTTCTCACGATCATCGAAGCGGCGGGTTACAGTCCTGTCGTCATCGACTATCTCAAGACGGGCTGGAGCAGAGCCCAGTTGCTGGGCCTTTTCGCGGCTGCGGATCTCAGCGCGCGGGACGCGCTCCGCGTGAGCAAATCCCCGGCTGAGGCGCTCGGTCTTCTGGAGGAAGGCGTAACGGACGAACAGCTGCTTGATGCCATGATCGCGCATCCCCTTCTGGTCAATCGTCCGATCGTCTGTACCGCGAAAGGGGTGAAGCTGTGCCGCCCGAGCGAGACGGTTCTGGACCTCCTGGACCGTCTGCCGCCGGGGCCCCTTTTCAAGGAAGATGGCGGGCTGATCATTGATGCAGATGGCCATCGCGTGGCTTGAAACACTGGAGATCACTCCCGGAAGCGGCGACCCTCGGCGGAAAGCGGCGCGGCGGCGCGCCCCTATCGCTGCCGCTCCCTCACCGCCTGATGGCGTATCGCAGGGTCGATCGATCCTCGGGCCGTGCCTCCCAGGCCCGACACGGGCGCCCGTAGCCGCGCGGTTCGTCCCCTTCCTTCGCCTGGCGGACTTCATGAACCGTGGGCAAAAGCCCGGGGCTTAGCGGGCCCGGGCCGCCGGCACCTGCATGGTCGCACAATGCAACCCGCCGCCACCAGAGCCGATCGCGGTAATATCGACCTGAACGATATCCCTGCCAAAGGCATGGGGAGCAATCGCGTCGCGCGCGGCGGCATCCGCCGCCCTGTCTCCGAACATGGGCAGGATGATCGCACCGTTGCACAGGTAGAAGTTGATGTAACCGGCCGCGAAGTTTTCCTTCTGCCGGCGCGACAGGCCGTGGCCGTAGCTTTGCGGCGCGACGAGTGGAACGAGCTTGAGTTCCCGCCCGCTTGAATCCGTCTGCCCATTCAGTTGCCGTTCATGGCGCAACGTCAGGGCTCTCTCGCCTGTCGCATCATGCGTATCGAGCGCATAGGCGACGATGCCGGGCGCGAGAAACTTGGCATAGAAATCCACATGACCGTTGGTGATATCGGTTTCCTCTTCCACACCGACTTCAGGAAAAACAGCCGTGCCGGAAAGCCAGATCACCTTTGAGACGCCGAGAAGGGTCAAGAGCTCCGCCTCCACCTCGGCTTTCGCGGTTGGACGAAGCACCGCTTTCGTGACGGTCCGGCCATGCCTCTCGACATCAAAGAGGTGCGGATTGCGGTTTACATGCAGGACGGAGGATTCCGTGAGTATTGCCGTACCCTCGCCATCCAGTTCCAGCGCGCCACCTTCCATGGTCAGTGCGCTCCGCACCAAGGCGCAGCCATGCCGCCTGGCAAGGAGATCCGCGACGCGCTGATCGCGCTCGTAAGGCTGGAAAAAATGTGCCGCCTTCGTACGGTTGCTGCTGGCGGGGGCGTAGCGGCTTCTCGAATTCGAATTTCCCCAGCCGTTGAAGTTGAAGCCGATGGCCACGCGTTCTTCCGGCGCATCCGCTTTTCTTGCAAAGACGGGAGCCGTATCACGCATCCAGTAATCGTTGAATCCGTCCGGCATATGGACCAGCTCTATGCCACCGGCGCCAGGGGCTCTTGTGATGTAACGCTGGTGGATGAGCGGATTTTGCCGGCTCGGGGTCTCCAGCACATGGCGGGCGATCTCCATGTCCGCCTCGTTGAGAACCAGCATTTCCACGGGCTCCGTCGTGCCGATCGCCTTGGCCACATCCATCAGATCATTGCGAATCCAGGAAAGGCCTGCATTCCGAGCGGAGGGCTCCGTCCAGATATCATCCTGGTCCGAAGCAAAAGCCATATATGTCAGGGCATGGGTTTCTTCTTCTCCCGGCGCGATGAACCGGGGTGGCGCCGAGAGAAGCCCTTGGCCACCCGCACGCGGCTTGCCGAGAGCCGTACCTGGAACGATCATGCTGCCCAGTCCCATGTTCAGGAAGGATGCGATTGCGATCTTGACAAAGCCCAGGGTCACGCCCCTGCGGTCAGGCTTTGCCCAACCCTTTCCCCTTTCGGGCATCTTACCCCCACCGCCAGTTCGCATTTGCCTGCCGCACAAGACGGCATCACCCTCTGTGCAAATGCCCTGCACTATGAAAATACACCGCAGAAGGAAATGCAATTCCTGGTATAGTGTCCGGACCGAAAGAATTTGTGGCAGATTTTGCGAGATTGGCTGGGGCGCCTGGACCCAGCTGAGCAGGCATTATCTGTCAAGGCATTGGAATCATTATACCTAAATCCTCGACAAAAATGATACTACGACACTCCTTTACGTCAGCCGACGACGCTATTCTGGATATCCCGGGGTAAAGTGGAGCAAGGCCTGAAACGCCGATTTCCGTGTGGGTATTGGTGTGGAGTTGAGGGCGGAAACAAACGAGAGTTGAAACCCTCCCGACAAACGTTATCATGGCCTAAATTAGAAGGAGTCGCGACCGTTGCGTACCCTGTTATTGGCTTTTGCTTTACTGATTTTAACCTGGCAGGCGGCTGCCAGTGCGGTCTTGGTCGAACGGATCGCGATGGACAGTGGACCTCCGGTTCTTCTGCTGAAAGGTGATTTCGAGTTCAACGATGACCCTGCCCTGCTGGCCCGCGAAGCAAAGGCGGCCGGCGCCAGCATCGTGACTTTCGAAAGCAATGGAGGCAACGTTGTTGCTGCGATGGCTTTCGGACGGACAATCCGCGGACTTGGCCTGAATACGATCCAGTTACGTTCGCATCAATGCGCATCGGCATGCACGCTCGCTTTTCTCGGTGGCGTGATCAGGTCTGCCGAACCCGGCGCCATCGGTGTACACCAGGCATCCTTTTCCCAAGACGTCATCGACGGGCATGTCGCCGTGGCAGCCGTGCAGGCCATGACGGCGCAGATCATGACCTACATGATTGAAATGGGGGTTGACCCGCGGCTTCTCCAGCTCAGTCTTTCAGTCGCCTCCGATGACATGCGTTATCTGACAGCCAGCGAAATGGCAGAGTACAAGGTCACGACGCCGGACTCACCTGCCTCCCCGCCACAGACGGCTGCTTCGAGCCCTCTTCCGCCGCCTGCAGCCAGCAGCCAAGCGACTGCGCAACCTGAACCTCCGACGAATGAAAGGCGGGCGGAAGATTTTCTGTTGGCCTACCATGACGCATGGTCGCAACCGAATACCAATGCGCTTCGCTTCATGGAGACCGCCTATGGCGAAGATGTCATATTCTACGGCAAGACACTATCTCGTAAGGGTGTCCTTGAAGAGAAGCGGACTTTTGCGGAACGATGGCCGATGAGAGCCTACGTCCTGCGCCACAACGGCCTCGAAATTGTCTGCAATATGGCCTGCAACGTTTCCGGCATTGTCGACTGGTTTGCCCACAGCCCGAACAGGGGGCGCATGTCGTCGGGCTCGGCAGAGTTCCGTGTGACTTGGAACCCGTCCACCGGGAAGATCCTGTCTGAAACCGGAACCGTTCTTTCGACAGACAA
The DNA here is from genome assembly GCA_945952415.1 of uncultured Rhizobium sp. Classification (GTDB taxonomy): domain Bacteria; phylum Pseudomonadota; class Alphaproteobacteria; order Rhizobiales; family Rhizobiaceae; genus Gellertiella. Next base: position 18,673 of record CAMFIF010000009.1, read on the forward strand.
GGGTGCGCGAGAGCCTTCTCGCGTGATTGCACAGTGGCAGGAAGAAAACGGGCTTTGCCGCGGCGGCTCCGGCGATTCAGACGAAACCATGGAGGCCTGTGGTCGCCGCGATGCGATCGCCGCAAAGCTTCAGAACGTCGGTTGGTGCTATGGCCGGCCGGGGGAGTATGGATACAAGATGAACTGGCATCCTTGCGATGAGAGCACCAATACGAATACGCAGGTCGCGATGGTTCAGAAGGCGAAGGATTTGGACGGACCTGCGTTTAGAGTATCGGAGGTATACAGAGGAAAGCTCCAGTTACCGGATTTCCGAAAGCGCGACCGTGCCTTCAACAGCTTCCGCACGCGGATCAGGGACGGCATGAAAGCAGGACCGAACTTTGCGGGCCGTTATTCGGTCATCCAGTTCGGCTGTGGCACCGGCTGCTCCATGGTCATCGTGGGAGACAACAAGACCGGCCGACCTCAGAACTTTCCCCTTGGCGGCGAGGCCAACATGTATCTGACGCTCCGTTTCAACGTGAAAAGTCATTTGATGACCGCCCAGTGGGCTGACCTAGATGCAGACCGTTGCTATATCGAGTTTCTAGACTTTGACGGGAACGAATGGAAAAAACTTGCGAGGCAGGCAGTGGGCTTGCAGAACGCCTGTTACAGAGAAATCGCCGAAAATCTTGAGTGAAAGAACAATAGACCGATAGCCTTCTGAAAACATGCTGTATTCCACTCATGATCGTCTCCTTCAGAGGTTGGAGCGATGACGAGGTTTCATGATCCCGATGGCGACAGCCCGTTACGACAGTCAGTTACGACAATCCGCTACGACACGGACGCCATTTTGATTCCCAGCTAAGCTTAAATGCTGGAAAATCATGGCTTTTTGGCAGATTTTGCGAGATTGGCTGGGGCGCCTGGATTCGAACCAGGGGATGGCGGTACCAAAAACCGCTGCCTTACCGCTTGGCTACGCCCCAGCAGGCGGCGAATGTGTTCGCTGCGAGGCCGGTGCTTAGCAAAGCTTCCCCTTTCGGGCAATGCCAAAGAGCGGTGGGGCAACAGGAAAATTGAGGGGCGGGCGGCCTTGTCAAGGGCCAGCCTTAGGGGTCAGATAGGGGCAAACGGGCGGGGAGATCGCTCTCCCGCCCTGCCCTCTCGCCACGCTTTTTCCGGATCGTTTCCATGTCGAAGTTTCGTGCCCGTCCGCCCGCCGTTCCAACCATTCTTCTCGATGATCAGGTGGTGCGCATCACCCGCTGGGATTTCGAGCCGGGGGCGGATACGGGGCATCATGTACATGGGCTCGGCTATGTGGTGGTGCCGATGACGGACCTTTCCATGCTGATCGAGGATGCCTCCGGCGAGCGGCGGATCGAGATCGCCAGGGGCGCGGCCTATCGCCGGGAGGCGGGCGTCGAGCACAATGTCGTCAATGCCGGCAGCGAGCCCATGAGCTTCATCGAGATCGAGTACAAGTAGCATGGCATCGCAAGAGGATCTCGCCTTCGACCGCGCCTTCCAGCCGGCCTATGGCGAGGCGGTACCGGTGGCGGCGGGGGTCGAGCGCATCACCGTCAACAACCCCTCCCCCTTCACTTTCCATGGCACGAACACCTACATCGTCGGGCGCGAAACGGTCTGCGTCATCGATCCCGGCCCGGAGGACGAGGCGCATTTTGCGGCGCTGAAGCGGGCGCTCAAGGGGCGCAGGGTCAGCCATATCGCCATTTCCCACACCCATCGGGATCATTCGCCGCTCGCCCGGCGGCTGAAGGCCGAAACCGGGGCGCTCACCGTTGCCGAGGGTCCGCACCGGCCGGCGCGGCCGCTTCATGCGGGCGAGATCAACCCCTTCGGCGAAAGTTCGGATGTGGATTTCCGCCCCGATATCGCGCTGTCGGAGGGCGAGCGGATCGAGGGCGACGGATGGGCGCTTTCGGCGATCCTCACCCCCGGCCACACAGCCAATCACGCGGCCTTTGCGCTGGAGGGAACGGGAATCGTCTTTTCTGCCGATCATGTCATGGCCTGGGCCACATCCATCGTCGCGCCGCCGGATGGCGCGATGTCGGATTACATGGATTCTCTGGAAAGGCTGCTCGAGCGGGACGACCGGCTCTATCTGCCCGGCCATGGGGGGCCGGTGCGTGAGCCGGCGGCCTTCCTGCGCGGGCTCCGCACCCACCGCCGCATGCGCGAGAGGGCGGTGCTGGAGCGCATTCGCGCCGGGGACCGGCATATTCCGGAGATGGTCTTAGCCATCTACCGCGATACGGATCCGCGCCTGCATGGGGCAGCCGCCCTTTCGGTGCTCGCCCATCTGGAAGATCTCGTGGAAAAGGGCCGGGTCCTCACCGAGGGCCCGCCCCGCCTTTCCGGCCTCTATCTGCCCGGCCCCGATCTCTGAACGGGGCGCTTTAACCGGCCTTGCTCATTGCGGCTGCTCGACGATCTGCTTGTAGACGATCAGGATATCGAGATCGTGCTCGGGGAAGAAGTCCTTCTGGCGCATTTCGAAGGTGGTCGGGCCGGTCTTCTTCACATCCTTGCCGCAGAAGCTGATGATGGCATCGGGATCGCCCTTGTCCACCGTCAGGTGGAAATTGCCGATCGGGCCGGACCAGTTGTTAGCGGTCATCAGAATATAGGACAGCCATTTCTCGAAGTAATAGAGGTCCTTGCCTTCCTTCTGCTGGGTTTCCAGTTTGGCGGCAGCCTTCATGAAGCCGTCGTCCAGGCAGTATTTCGTCTTGTATTCCTCGTAATTATAGGCGGGCTTGCCGTTTTCGATGAAGGTCATGGCCACCGTGCCGCCGACGCTGGGCTTATAGCGGTGATGCACCTTCACGGATTTCTTTGCGGGGAAGACGGTCCGCCACCAGTAGGTAGAGCGCAGCGTCCAGCGGGGCGAAATCTCGCTCATTTCCTTGTCGCCTTCATACCAGACATTCTTGAAGAGCAGGCCACGAGCCACCCAGTCTTCCTGGATCTCCGGCGGCAGCTTCTTCACGGCCTCCTGCGCCTTGTCGCTCATGCCGAATTTCGGAATGTTCTGCGCCTCCACTTCCGCCGTCACGTCCAGATTGCCGGCGATCACCCGCTGCTGCAGCTCGGGGGTAATCGGCGCGCCGTCCTGCTCCACATGGAAATCCATGAAATTGTCGCTCTGCCGGTCGGCGACGCCCACATCGCTTTCCACATAGGATTCAACGTCCGGCATGGGAAAGGCGACGATGCTCTCGATATCCCGGTCGGAATTGTTGGTGAAGACATAGTCCACCCTGACCTCATCCGGGGAAATATAGAGATCCTCGCTCGTCATGGTCACTTCATCGGTGGTGGCAAGCTGCAGGCCACCGGCGCCGAGCACGGCGGTGGAGTCATTTGCCGCCGCGGTGAGCGGCGCTGCCGACAGCGCGCCGAGGGTGAGCGCGGCGGCGGTGAGGGTCTTCAGCATGGACGGCATGGATCGTCATTCCCTTCTGATATCAAGGATCATTGTGGTCAGGACTAAAGGCCGCTGCGTTTCCTCCGTCAACAACCAGAACGGGACCTTTGCGCGACTAGTCTCAATAGCCAGCGACAAAAGGCTTGCCAGAGCGGCATTTGCCCGTCATCAGAAGGCGATGACCGGCAAGACCCAGCGCCTCGACCAGCTTCTGCTTTCCCGCAACCTCTTCGCCAGCCGCTCGCGCGCCCGCGATGCGGTGGAGCGCGGCACCGTGACGGTGGATGGCCGGGTGGTGACGAAGCCGGCGGCGGCCGTGCCGGATACGGCCGTCATTGCGATCGACGATCCCGCAAAGGCCTATGTCTCTCGCGCGGCGCTGAAACTGGTCGCGGCGCTCGATGGTTTCGGCCTGTCGCCGGCGGGGCGCACCTGTCTCGATGTCGGCGCCTCCACGGGCGGCTTTACCGAGGTGCTGCTCGAGCGGGGGGCAGAGCATGTGATCGCCATCGATGTGGGCCACGGGCAGATGCATGAGCGGCTGAGGACCGATCCGCGCGTGACCGCAATCGAGGGGCTCAATGCGCGCCACCTCAGCCGGGAGGATCTCGGCGGGCGGTCCTTTTCCCTCGTGGTGTCGGATGTGTCCTTCATCTCGCTCAAGCTTGCGCTCCCGCCCGCCCTTGCGCTGGCGGAGCCCGGCGCGCTTGCGGTTCTCCTCGTCAAACCCCAATTCGAGGCGGGACGGGAGGCGATCAGCAAGGCGGGGCTTCTGAAACAGCCGGAAACCGCACCCGATATTGCCGCCGATCTCGAGGCCTGGTTCGTCCGGGACATGGGCTGGAAAAGCCTGGGGCTCCTCCCCTCCCCGATTGCGGGCGGAGATGGCAATCACGAATTTCTACTTGCAGGAACAAAGACATGAGCACGGAAACGGTCACCATCGACAGGCTTGGCGCGGAAGGCGACGGCATCGCCCATGGCGAGGGCGGGCCGCTCTATGTGCCCTTTTCGGTGCCGGGCGACCGGGTGGCCGTGGCGCGGGTGAAGAACCGCGGCACCATCATGTCCCTGGCGGAAGCCTCCCCGCTTCGCCGGGCGCCCGCCTGCCGGCATTTCGGGCCTGACGGGGTGAATGGTGCCTGCGGCGGCTGTTCGCTGCAGCATGTGGAGGACGAGGCCTATCGCAGCTGGAAACGCCAGCTGGTGGTGGATGCGCTGAAGTCGAAGGGGCTTCAGCCGGAGGTGGCGCCGCTTGTAGCCGCCCATCCGGGCGAGCGCCGGCGGGTGGTCTTTGCCGCCCGGCGCACGGAAAAGGGCCTGCTGCTCGGCTTCAACCAGGCGGAAAGCCACCATATCGTCGATATCGAGGAATGTCCCGTCTCCGTGCCCGCCATTGCCGGGCGGCTCGATGTTATCAGGCGCATCGGCGCGCGGCTTTCTCCCAATGCGGATGCCTTCAAGCTCACGGTCATCGATACGCTGACCGGCCTCGACATTGCGGCCGAGGGGGTCAAGGCCTCTGACGAGCGCCAGCGCCGCGCCGCGGTGGAGGCGGTGCTTGCCGAGCGCGGTATTGCCCGGGTTTCGATCAACGGCGAAATCCTGGTGGAGCCCGCCCGGCCGGTCATTTCCTTCGGTCCCGCCTCGGTCTCGCCGCCCCCCGGCGGCTTCACCCAGGCCTCGCGGCAGGCGGAGGAGATCATGGCCGGGCTGGTGGCGGATGCGGTCGGCAAGGCGAAGAAGGTGGTGGATCTCTTTGCCGGTTCCGGCACCTTCGCGCTCCGGCTTGCGGCGAAAGCCAAGGTCCATGCGGTGGAAGGCGATGCCGCCTCACTCGCCGCGCTCGACCAGGCCGCCCGCAAGACGCAAGGGCTGAAACCGGTCACCGTCGAACGCCGCGACCTCTTCCGGCGGCCCCTGATGACCAGCGAACTCAAGGCCTTCGACGCCATCGTCTTCGACCCGCCGCGCGCGGGCGCCGAGGCGCAGGTCAAGGAAATGCTGAAAAGCGGCGTAAAAACCATCGTCGCTGTCAGCTGCAACCCGCTCACTCTGGCCCGCGACCTCGCCCTGCTCACGACGGCCGGCTACCGCATCAACGCCGTCACCCCGATCGACCAGTTCCTCTGGACCCCCCACGTGGAAGCCGTCGCTGTGCTGGTGAAGGGGTAATGGCGCGGTAGCCGATCCCTGTGATGGCGCTTTTGGTCTGCCCCTTGCGGCTCCTTCGATCTCTCCCCTTGCGGGGGAGATGCCCGGCAGGGCAGAGGGGGCTGCGGCAAACGCCAACCTCGATCTCCCGCATCCGGAGCAGCTTCGCTGCCCGTGAGGGGGGAGGTCAAACCCGGCCGCCCACGCCAAAAGAAAAGGGGCGCCGGAGCGCCCCTGCTGGTTTTGGTGTCCCCGAGCGTCAGGCGGCGTAGCGGCCGTCGGCGGGGCGGTTGGTGTTGAGTTTGAACTGGGTGAGCAGCGCGTGGAGGTCGGCGGCTTCTTCGGCCAGTTTGTGGCTGGCGGCCGTCTGCTCTTCCACCATCGCGGCGTTGCGCTGGGTGCCCTGGTCCATCTGGTTGACGGCGAGGTTCACTTCCTGCAGGCCGTTGGACTGTTCGCGGGCTGCCTGGACGATGGCGGCGACGTGGCTGTTGATCTCCTGCACCTCCCGCACGATGGCGCGGAGCGCCGTGCCGGTTTCGTCGACGAGGGTCACACCCGCCTGCACCTGTTCACCGGAGGCGTGGATGAGCGACTTGATCTCCTTGGCTGCCGATGCGGAGCGCTGGGCGAGTTCCCGCACTTCCTGGGCGACGACTGCGAAACCCTTGCCGGCCTCACCGGCACGGGCCGCTTCCACGCCGGCATTCAGCGCCAGAAGGTTGGTCTGGAAGGCGATCTCGTCGATCACGCCGATGATGTTCGAGATCTCGCCGGAGCTCTTCTCGATGCCGCGCATGGCCGAGACCGCGCGCTCCACCACTTCGCCGGAGCGTTCGGCACCGGTGCGGGTGCGGGCGACCAGCGCGCCCATTTCTTCCGCCCGCTGGGCGCTGTCCTTCACCGTGGCGGTGATTTCCTCGAGTGCCGCTGCGGTTTCTTCCACCGCCGCGGCCTGCTGCTCGGTGCGGCGGGCAAGGCCATCGGCCGAGGTGCGGATTTCGCTGGAGCCGGAATTGATCGCCTCCGCCGTCTGGCCCACGGTCATCAGCGCCTGGTGCAGGCGGGCAACCGAATTGTTGAAGTCGGTGCGCAGGCGGTCGAGTTCCGCCGGGAAGGCTTCGCGGATCTGGTAGGTCACGTCACCCTGGGCGAGATGGTCCAGACCTTCGGCCAGAAGATGCACGGCGCGGCCGGTTTCTTCCGCCTTGCGGGCGGTTTCGGCCTCGCGGGCCCGGCGTTCCTGCTCGGTCATGCTGCGCTGGCTTTCCGTTTCCGCCTGAAGCCGGGTGCGCTCGTTGGCATTGTCGCGGAAGACGACCACGGCCGCGGCCATCTTGCCGATTTCATCGGTGCGATCGCGGGCGGGGATTTCGATGGAGGTGTCGCCGGCGGCAAGCGCATCCATGGCGCCCGTCATCTGGCGGATCGGGCGGACCACCATGCGCGACAGCAGGGCCGCCATCATGCCGATCATCAGCATCACGGCGATGACGGTGGCTGTCAGCGCGGCGTTGCGCAGTTCGTAAAGCGGGGCATAGACTTCCGCCTTGTCGACCGCAAAGCCGAGATACCATTCGACCGAGGGCAGGCCCTCGACGGGCACGAAGCCAACCAGCATCTCCTTGCCGTTATAGGTCGTGGTGGCGAAATCGCCGCCGATGGTCGGGGTGCCGTCCGGGAAGGCGTCCTTGAGGCCCTTGGTCACCAGCTTGTTGTCGGGATAGACGAGCAGCTGGCCATCCTTGTTCACCAGGAAGGCGAAGCTGTTGCCCTGCAGGCTATAGCCCTGCACCATGCTGACCAGCGTCTTCAGCGAGAAATCGCTGCCGACCACGCCCGAGAGCTTGCCGTCGCGGTTGACTGGCTGGGCGGCGGAGATGATCAGCTCGCCAGAGCTGGCATCCACATAGGGTTCGGTGAGAACGGTCTTGCCGGTTGCCACGGCATCCTTGTACCAGGGGCGCACACGCGGATCGTAATCGGCGGGAAGATCCGAAGCCGGCCAGATGGTCATCTTGCCCGACTCGTCGCCGTAGTAGGTGGCGAGAAACTGCTTGGCGAGGAAGTCGTTCTTCAGAACGCCCAGTTCGCCATTGGCATCGCCGGCCTTGGCCATTTCCTCGCCGACCATTTCGGTGAGAAGGATGCGGCCCGTTAGCCAATTGGCAATGGACTGGGAGCCGGACTTGCCGGCCGCCTTCATGTGATCTTCGATGGTCTGCGTCAGCGATTCCCGCTGCACGCCCTCGATATAATAGGAAAAGCCGCTGAAGGAGGCGATGACGGTTACCGTCGCCACCGTCAGAATACGCATCATGAGGTTCATTCTGGAAAGCATGACCGGTTCTCTCGATCGTTCGACGCAGGGCTTCCATCAGGTCGCCCTCGCCCCGAAAGCCCAGACCCGGCTTTTCGTTGCAGCGTGGCCGGTCATGCCACTCTTCCGCGTATTCCCTGCGCAATTTGTGTCAGTACTATTACGGCCAAATGTTAATTATAAAATAAACCAAAATTGGACGATGGCCTGAAAGGCCCGGAATTGCGGGCATTTCTTCGTGAAACTTCGGATTTTCGAAGTAAATGACTGGGGAAAACAGGAAATACTTCAGGTTGTATTTCCTGTCGTTCCCGACAAGAAATCAGGGGTCACATGTCGTTACAACCCCTCAAGATATTGACGATCGTCAATTTTTGACACAACCGGAGTTTATCGTGATCCGTGCGCCGGTTTCGCCCGCGGATGCCGGGCCTTGCGTTTTTTTTCCACGAAAAAAGGAGCGCTTTCGCGCTCCCTTCTCGCCGATCTCTCTATTTCGCCGTCAGGCGGCGCGCTGGGCATTGGCAAAGCTGCGTCCGCGCAGTTTGAACTGGGTCAGCAGCGCGTGCAGCTCCGCCGCTTCCTCGGCAAGCCGGTGGCTGGCGGCGGTCTGTTCTTCCACCATGGCGGCATTTTGCTGGGTACCCTGGTCCATCTGGTTCATGGCGAGGTTCACCTCCTGCAAGCCCTGGCTCTGCTCGCGGGCGGCATGGACGATGGCGGAGACATGGCTGTTGATTTCCTGCACCTCGCGGACGATGGCGCGCAGCGCCGCGCCCGTTTCGTCGACCAGCGTCACGCCGGCCTGCACCTGTTCGCCCGAGGCGTGGATGAGTGTCTTGATCTCCTTGGCGGCGCTGGCGGAACGCTGGGCCAGCTCACGCACTTCCTGCGCCACCACCGCAAAGCCCTTGCCGGCGACGCCCGCGCGAGCGGCTTCCACCCCGGCATTGAGGGCGAGAAGATTGGTCTGGAAGGCAATCTCATCGATCACGCCGATGATGCTCGATATTTCGCCGGAACTCTTCTCGATGCCGCGCATGGCGGAAACGGCCCGTTCCACCACGTCGCCGGAGCGTTCCGCGGCGGTGCGGGCGCGTGCGACGAGCGCGCCCATTTCCTCGGCCCGATAGGCGCTTTCGCGCACGGTGGCAGTGATTTCTTCCAGCGCCGCCGCCGTCTCCTCGACGGAGGCGGACTGCTGCTCGGTGCGCCGGGCAAGGCCATCGGCGGAATTGCGGATTTCGCCGGAACCGGAATTGATCGCCTCGGCCGCATGGCCGACCGTCATCAGCGCCTCATGCAGGCGGGCAACCGAATTGTTGAAGTTTTCACGCAGCTGGTCGAGTTCCGGAGGAAAACCCTCACGAATCTGGCAGGTGATGTCGCCCTGGGCGAGCAATTCCAGACCCTCGGCAAGTAGCGCGACCGCGCGGCCGGTCTCTTCCGACTTGCGGTTCTTTTCGCCCTCGCGCATGCGCCGTTCCTCTTCAGTCTGGTTCCGCTGGTTTTCGCTTTCGGCCTGCAACTGCCGCCGCTCGCTCTCATTGTTGCGGAAGACGAGGACAGCGGCAGCCATCTTGCCGATTTCGTCGCGGCGATCCTGGGCGGGAATGTCCACGGCGATATCGCCCGCAGCAAGCGCGGCCATGGCATCGGTCATCTGCCGCACGGGACGGACGACGAGCTGCTTGAGAAGGGCTGACATGAGGCCGATCATCAGAAGCATGGCGATAACGGTGGCGGTAAAGGCGGCATTTCGAAGCGAATCGAGAGGGGCATAGACCTCGGCCTTGTCGACCGCGAAGCCAAGATACCATTCGACCGAGGGCAGGCCCTGAACCGGGATGAAGCCCACGAGCATCTCCCGACCATCATAATGGGTGGAGGAGAGATCCGTGCCGATTTTCGGCGTGCTCTCGGGGAAGGCATCCTTCAGGCCCTTGGTTACCAGCTTTCTCTCTGGATAGACCAGAATCTGGCCATCCTTGTTGACCAGAAAGGCGAAGCCATGCCCCTGCAGATGGTAGCTTTGCACCATGTCCACCAGGGATTTCAGCGAGAAATCCGTGCCCGCAACGCCGAATTGCCGTCCATTGTTGTGGAGCGGCACGGCGGCGGTGATCAGAAGCTCGTTGATCGAGGCGTCCACATAGGGTTCGGTCAGCACCGTCTTGCCGGTCGCGACCGCGTCCTTGTACCAGGGCCGCGTGCGCGGATCATAATCCGCTGGCAGGGGAATGTTAGGCCACTGCGTCATGCGGCCCGCCTCGTCCCCGATATAGGTACCGATGAACTGGCGGGAGAGCAGGTTGTTCTGCAGAATCTTCAGCAAGGCGGGGGAATCGGCTGCCTTTTCCAGCTCTTCCGCCATCATTTCCGTCAACAGTACCCGGCCCGTGAGCCAGTTCGCGATGGATTGTGCCCCTGCCTTGCCGGCGGCGCGCATGTCGTTTTCGATGGTCTCGGTCAGCGATGCCCGCTGGACGCCCTCGATATAAAGATAAAAGCCGCTAAAGGAGGCCACCACTGTGGTGATGGCCACGGCGAGAATGCGCATCATCAAATTGAATTTGGAAAACATGGGCCGGCTCTCGTGCATGGACCGAGCAGGCTTTCTCATGTCGTTCCCGCCTAGCGCCGCTTGCGACGTCACGCCGGAATGGCGCTCATGCCAATATCTCAACCAACCTGCACTTCTATTACTTTCTTATATTCTTGATTTCTTAATTCTTATAAAATGCGACGCAAGCTTTGGCCCAGGCCCCTCGCCGCCCGCGGCTTGCAACCGCCCGAAAAAACGATAAGGCTCATGCACAAGCTGGCGGGCCGCCATCGGACCGCGCCGGCAACCATTTTCGAATGACAGGACCCATCAGGCCATGAGCGAGACCCCGAAGCCCACCGCCACCGTGAACGTGATGAAGAAGCCGGATGGCAGCTGGTGGTTTGCCATGACCTGGCGCGGCGTTACCCAGCCGCTGCAGGGTCCGTTCCGCAGCCAGGTGGAGGCGGCCGGGGCCGCGCAGATCGCCATCAAGGGGCTGGAAGGCCGCCGCCCGGCCTGAAGCGGGCGACAGGTTTTCGGCAGATAGCCCTATCGGGCCCTCAGCCCTTTCGCGACATGAATTTCTGGAAGGCCGCCATGGCCTCCGGGCTTTTGAGCTGGGCTGCGAAGAGTGCCGCCTCCTCGTCGATCCGAGCCGCGACATCGGGCCGGCCCTTGCGCAGGAGGTCGCGGGCGATCTTCAGCGCCTGCGGCGGCTTGGCCGCAAGCGATGCGGCGGCAATCAGCGTGCGCTCCTCGATTTCCTCTTCATCCACCACCTGCCAGATCAGTCCGGCATCCCGGGCTTCGGCGGCGGAGAATCCCTCGCCGGCGGCAAACATGGCAAAGGCGCGCTGGTGGCCCATGACCAGCGGGCCGAGCAGGCTGGAGGCTGCTTCCGGCACCAGCGCCAGATCGACAAAGGGTGTCTTGAACAGCGAACGTGCCGTCGCGAAGGTCATGTCGCAATGGAGGTGGATGGTGGTGCCGATGCCGATAGCCAGCCCGTCCACGCCCGAGACGAGCGGCTTTTGTGCGCCGGACAGGGCATGGAGAAATTCGATCACTTCCTTGCCCAGCGTGCCGCCCATGGCAAAGGCCATGAAATCGGCCATGTCATTGCCGGCTGAAAAGGCGCCTGGCGTGCCGAGAAAGGCAATGGCCCGGATTTCGGGATCCGCATTGGCCGCGAGGATCGCATCGGTCATCGCCTGATACATGGTACGGGTGATGGCGTTGCGCTTTTCCGGCCGGTTGAGGCGGATGAGGAGAACGCCCGGGCGATCTGCGGGGCGTTCGATCAGGATATGGGTATCGCTCATGTCTTTTCTCGATCCTCAGGCCAGAAGGCGGGTGGCAGCGGCAAGGCTTGCGGCGCCGGTCATGACCTGGGCCTTCAGCGCAGCGGTTTCCGGCAGCAGGTTTTCGGCGGCGAAGCGGGCAAGCGCCGTGCGGTCTTCCCGCTTGCCGTCGCCGGGGTCGGCGAGCGCCCCCCTGGCGAGATAGGCGCCGGTGAGGACGAGGCCGAAGAGGCGCTGATAGGGCGTGGCCCCGGCAAGCGCCTCCGTCATGCGGCCGGCCGCCAGTTCGGCGAGCAGGAAGGCGGTTGCCTCGGCGAGGTCGGCAAGGGCGGCATCGAGCCGCGCGCCGGTTTCGCCGAAGGAGGCATCGCCCGCGCCCTGAACATCGGCGGCAACCGCCCGCAACTCGTCGAGGAAGCCGCGCACATGCTGGCCGCCGGACAGCGGCAGCTTGCGGGTCACGAGGTCGATCGCCTGGATGCCGTTGGTGCCCTCATAGATAGGGGCGATGCGGGCATCGCGCAGATAGCGGGCAGCCCCGGTTTCCTCGATGAAGCCCATGCCGCCATGGACCTGGATGCCCATGGAGGCCACATCCACGCCGATATCGGTGGAGAAGCTCTTGGCAATCGGCGTCATCAGCGCGGCGCGCTCGGCGAAATGGCGCTGCGTCTCGCCTTCCGTGTGGTGGGACATATCCGTCGCATGGGCGCAGGCGAGGCAGATGGCGCGCGCGCCTTGCGTCAGCGCCTTCATGGTGATCAGCGTGCGCTGGATATCGGGATGGTCGATGATCGGGCTCATGCCCTCGCCCTGGTGGCCGGGCGCCTTGCCCTGGGTGCGCTCGCGGGCATAGTGGATCGCCTTCTGGGTGGCGGCTTCGGCCACGGCCACGCCCTGGACGCCGACGGCGAGGCGCGCATTGTTCATCATGGTGAACATGCAGGCGAGCCCGCGGTTCTCCTCGCCGACCAGATAGCCGATGGCGCCCTTTTCCGCCCCGAAGCGGCCGTCGCCATAGATCATGGTGCAGGTGGGGGAGCCGTGAATGCCGAGCTTGTGCTCGATGGAATGGCAGAAGAGATCGTTGCGGGCGCCCAGCGAGCCGTCGTCGTTCACCAGGAATTTCGGCACGAGGAAGAGCGAAATGCCCCGTGTTCCGGCGGGCGCATCGGGCAGGCGGGCGAGAACGAGGTGAATGATGTTTTCGGTCGCATCATGCTCGCCCCAGGTGATGAAGATCTTCTGGCCGAAGATGCGATAGGTGCCATCGGCGGCGCGCTCGGCCCGGGCCTTCAGCACGCCGAGATCGGATCCCGCATGGGGTTCGGTGAGGTTCATGGTGCCGGACCATTCGCCTGACACCATGCGGTGCAGGAACTTTTCCTTCAGGGCTTCGGAGCCGTGCTTGCTCAGCGCATCGATGGCGCCCATGGTGAGGGTGGGGGCAAGCGCAAAGGCGAGCGAGCAGGAATTCCACATTTCCAGCGCCGCGACGTTGAGCATGTGCGGCAGGGCCTGTCCGCCGAAGGCTTCCGGCGCGGTCAGGCCATTCCAGCCGCCCTCGATCCACTGGCGATAGAGATCGGCCCAGCCATCGGGCAGGGTCACCACGCCATTGCCCTCGTGGCGCGCACCCTGGCTATCGCCAACCGGCGCCAGCGGGGCGACGACCTCGGTCGCGAAACGGCCCGCCTCGCCGAGGATGGCATCGACCAGATCTTCTGAGAGATCGCCAAGGCTCCCCTCTTCGAGGGCCGCTCCCAGCCCCGCCACATGTTTCAGCGTGAACAGAATCTCTTCCACCGGCGCCTTGTACATCGCTTCTTCCCTCTCCCTGATTCTCGCGAGCCGACAGGGACAAGCATAGCGCAGTTCTCGCACTTGCCGAGATCGTATCGGCGCTTTCCCTCTTCGACTTCTGGCGAAGTCCTGTGGCAAATGGCTATTTTATTTTTACGTAAACGTCAACATTTCACCCGCCGGACGCAAGCTTCGCGAAATGCATCATCCATAACAATACGCACTGGAAACCGGCCACCCGCCGAACTGGATGGAATGCACGAGAATGTCGAAACTCCGCTATTTCGCTGCCGAAGGCCTGCGCGAGGCGATGAATGCGCCAAAGGCCATTCACACCGAGTTTCTGCGCACGGGCCGGATCTTCCGGGGCAAGGAGCGCTGGGATTTCATCGAAAAGCGCTACATGACCCATGAGGAAGTGGCCGAGCGCACCGGCCGCTATCTCGAAAGGGCGGGCGAAGCCACCCATGAGCGGATCAACAATGTCCATCATGCGATCAAGTTTCCGAAGGTGATCTTTCACCGCACGCTCGATAACCGCCCGCATCTCGGCTACTGCCATGTGACGGCGGCCAAGACCGAGCTCCGGAATCACGATCCGATCAAGTGGTCCTTCTACATCGCCAATTTCTTCGCAGACATCGGCGAGGAGCTGAAGTTCATCGGCAAGCTCGACCGGCGCGTCTCGCGCATGTATTTCGCGGTTGCCGTGCAGAACGACAATGAGGTTGCGACCCGGATGGTGCCGGACCGCAGCCTCAAGCCGAACGGCCTTCTCTTCCGCACCCATGACCCGATGATTGCGCTGAAAAACGTGCTGATGCTCGGCACGAACGATCCGAAGCTGCGCCAGAAGATCCGCGATCTCTGAAAATCCTTTGCCCTTCCTCCTGCGCTCGGATAGAGACAGGCCATGACAGCCCGGCTGATTTCCATTCTTCAGGCGCCGAAGGAGGCGCTTGATGCGGCGCTCGCGGAATTGCGGGCGGCGCGGCCGATCGCCATGCCGACGGAAACCGTCTACGGGCTTGCCGCCGATGCCACCGATCCCGCTGCCATCACCCGCATCTACGAGGTCAAGGGCCGGCCGCGCTTCAACCCGCTGATCGCCCATATGGCCGATCTCGGCATGGCGCGCATCCATGCCCGTTTCGATCCGCTGTCGGAAAAGCTCGCCCATGCCTTCTGGCCGGGCCCGCTCACCCTCATCCTGCCGCTTCGGGACGACAGCGGCATTCACGATCTGTGCACCGCCGGGCTCGATACGGTGGGCGTCAGGGTGCCCCAGGGCTTTGCCGGCGATATCATCCGCGCCTTCGGCAAGCCGCTTGCGGCGCCGAGCGCCAATACATCCGGCGCGATCAGCCCCACCACCGCCGCCCATGTGAGCGAGGATCTGGGCGAAAAGATCAGCCTGGTGCTCGATGGCGGTTCTGCGGGCGTGGGAGTCGAATCCACCATCGTCAAGGTGGAGGCGGACGGGCGCGTCCGGCTTCTGCGTCCCGGCGGTATTGCGGCAGAGGAAATCGAGGCGGTTCTCGGCCGTCCGCTCGAACGGGCGGAGAAGGCAGGCGCCGCCATCGAGGCGCCCGGCATGCTCGCCTCCCATTATGCGCCCGAGGCGGGCATGCGCCTCAATGCCGAAGCACCGCTTGAGGGCGAAGCCTATCTGGCCTTCGGGCCGGGCGCGGTGACGGACCGGGAAAAGGCCGCCTTCTTCGACAATCTCAGCCCTTCCGGCGATCTTGCGGAGGCGGCCTCCCGGCTTTTTGCCGCAATGAAGGCCGCCGACCGTTCCGGCGCGCGGGTGATTGCCGTTGCGCCCATTCCCGACCACGGGCTTGGCGAGGCGATCAACGATCGCCTGAGCCGGGCTGCCGCGCCCCGTCCCTGATGTGAAGAAAGGCCTTGCCATGCCGCTGTCCCCCGCACTGATCGCCCAGTTTTCCGGTCTTGTCGGGGCGGGCCAGGCGCTGACCGATGTGGAGGCCATCGCCCCCTATCTCACGGAAAATCGCGGGCTCTATCACGGCCATTCGCCGCTGGTGCTGAAGCCGGGTACGGTGGAGGAGGTGTCCGCCGTGCTGCGCCTTGCCAGCGAGACAGGCACGGCCATCGTTCCCGTTTCCGGCAATACGGGCCTTGTGGGCGGCCAGACGCCCCGATCCGGCCATGACGATATCGTTCTCTCGCTCGAAAGGCTGAACCGGATCCGCAGCATCGATCCCGTCGGCAACACGATCACCGTGGATGGCGGTGCCATTCTCGCCGATGTGCAGCGGGCGGCGGAGGAAGCGGACCGGCTCTTTCCGCTCTCGCTGGGCTCGGAGGGCAGCTGCCGGATCGGCGGCAATCTCTCCACCAATGCGGGCGGCACGGCGGTGCTTGCCTATGGCAACATGCGCCAGCTCTGCCTCGGGCTCGAAGTCGTTCTGCCCACGGGCGAGATCTGGGACGGTCTGCGCAGCCTGAAGAAGGACAATACGGGCTATGACCTGCGTGATCTCTTCATCGGCGCGGAGGGCACGCTCGGCGTGATCACCGGGGCGGTGCTGAAGCTCTTTCCCCGCCCGCCGGGGCATGAAGTGGCCTTTGCCGGCCTGCCGAGCGTCGATGCGGCGCTGAAGCTCTTCGAGCTCGCAAGCAGCATCTGCGCCGGCGCGCTCACCGGCTTCGAGCTGATGCCGCGGCTCGGCGTGGACTTCACCAGCCGCCACATTCCCGGCGTGCGCGATCCTCTCCCCTCGCCCCACCCCTGGTATGCGCTGATCGACATTTCCACCACCGACAGCGCCGAGACCGCCGGCCGCATGATCCATGCGGTCCTGGAACAGGGCTATGAGGCGGGGCTGATCGAAAATGCGGTGATTGCGGCAAGCGGCGAGCAGCGCAAGGCGCTGTGGCACATGCGCGAAAGCATGTCGCCGGCGCAGAAGCCGGAGGGCGGTTCGATCAAGCACGATGTTTCCGTGCCCGTGGCGCGCATTCCGGCCTTCATGGCGGAGGCGGAAAAGGCGGTGCTGGCGGCCATGCCGGGGGCGCGCATCTGCGCCTTCGGCCATATGGGCGACGGCAATATCCACTACAACATTTCCCAGCCCGTGGGGGCCGATACGGCCGCATTCCTTGCCCGCTGGAAGGAGATGAACCGCATCGTCCATGGCATCGTCCTGTCGCATAACGGCTCGATTTCCGCCGAACACGGCATCGGCCAGCTGAAGCGAGACGAGCTTGCCGCCATCCGCTCGCCCATCGAGATGGAGTTGATGCGGCGGATCAAGACGGCCTTCGATCCCGCGGGCATCATGAATCCCGGCAAGGTGCTGGCCGCCCGGGAGGCGCCGTCCCATGGCTGACCTGCCCCGGCTGACGCTGCGCATCGATTTCGAAAACGGCATCCGGCTCGGTCCCGGCAAGGTGGATCTTTTGGCCGGCATCGAGACCCATGGTTCGATCCGCGCCGCCGGGGCGGCCATGGGCATGAGCTATCGGCGTGCCTGGCTGCTGGCCGACGAGATCAACCGCATGTTCCGCGAGCCCTCCGTCTTCACCCGCCATGGCGGCAAGGCGGGCGGGGGTGCCGGGCTGACGCCCTTCGGAACCGCACTTCTTGCGCGCTGCCGCCAGATGGAGGCGCGGGCGCGGGCGGCCCTTGCCGAGGATCTCGCCGCGCTCGAAGCGGAGCGGGACCCGGCCTTTCAGCCGGCCGCGAAGACCGAGGATGATCAGGCCTCGCGGTAAAGGCTTTCGGGGGCGATGGCGAGCGCCTTGAAGAGGACGTCGACGGCCTTTCCCTCCTCCAGCGCCAGCGCCCGGGCGGAGCGCCGGGTGACGCTGGCGAGAACCGGAATGCCGCTGCAATCGACCGTGACATCGATGGCGGTTTCCCGTTCCGTGAGGGCCGCGACCCGGCCGGAGAGGCGGTTGAGCGTCGAAAGGCCCTCCGACCTGCCGGTGGCGAGGATGATTTCCGTGGCAGGGATGTGAACGCGAAGCGCGGTGCCGGGCGGCACATCCACCTGCCTGAGATAGAGCGTGCCCGCCACCGATTGGGCGACGGTGAGCCCGTCATCGGCAAGCGTGCCGGTGACAGTGGCGCTGAGAAAAGTTCCGAGCGCCTCGCCATCGGCGATCACCGGCTGGACATCGAGCCCGGCCGGGGCGCGGCCGGCAATCCTGCCCCGGTCCAGGGTGATCACCCGCGTGGCGAGCCGCGCGATTTCCGCAACCGAATGCGATACATAAAGGATCGGAATACCCTCCACATCGCGGATGCGTTCGAGATCCGGCAGGATCTCCGCCTTGATCGCCTGATCAAGCGCAGACAGCGGCTCGTCCATCAGAAGCAGGCGGGGCCTCGCCATCAGCGCGCGACCGAGCGCGACGCGCTGCTTCTCGCCGCCCGAGAGGGTTGCCGGCCGGCGTGCGAGAAGCGGCGTGATTTTCAGGAGCGCTGCGATACGGGCCCGGTTTTCCAGATGGTCGCGCCTCGCCTCGGGCAGGAAGCGGGTGGCATAATCGAGGTTTTCGGCGATGGTGAGGTGCGGAAAGAGCCGGCCTTCCTGAAAGACATAGCCGATGCGCCTGGTGTGTGCGGGGCGGTGGAGGCCGGCGGAAGTATCCGTCCAGACCGTGTCGCCGAAGCGGACGAAGCCTTCCTGCGGCCGGGCAAGGCCGGCGACGATCTCGATGATGCTGGTCTTGCCGGAGCCGGAGGGGCCGAAGAGCGCGGTGAGCCCGCTGCCCGCCGAAAAGTCCACATCGAGGGTAAAGTCACCCCTCCGGTCGCGGATCCTCACTTCAAGCATGGGGGGCCCCGGCGCGATCTCCCACCCGGCGCGCCAGCCATTCGGAGGCAGCAAGGGCGAAAAGCGACAGAAGGATCGACACGACGGTCAGCCGCAGGGCCGCCGCGTCGCCCTCCGGCACCTGGGTATAGCTGTAGATGAGGGCGGCGATGGTCTGGGTTTCGCCGGGTATGTTGGAGACGAAGGTGATGGTGGCGCCGAATTCGCCCAGCGCCTTGGCAAAGGCCAGAATGGCACCGGCGACGATGCCGGGCAGCGAGAGCGGCAGGGTGACCGTCAGGAACACGCTTGCGGGCGGCGCGCCGAGGCTGGTGGCGGCAGCTTCGAGCTTGCGGTCCACCGCCTCCATGGAAAGCCTGATCGCCCGGACCATCAGGGGAAAACCCATGATGCCGGCGGCAAGCGCCGCGCCCGTCCAGCGAAAGGAAAAGACGAGGCCGAGGCTTTCGAGAAAGGGGCCGAGCGCGCCCTTTCGCCCGAAGGTGACGAGCAGCAGATAGCCGGTAACGACGGGCGGCAGGATGAGCGGCAGATGGACGAGCCCGTTCAGCAGCGTCTTGCCGGGGAAGCTGCGGCGGGCGAGCAGCCAGGCGATGGCGATGCCCGGCGGCAGGGAGAAGAGGACCGCCACCCCCGCCACCTTGAGGCTGAGGGTGATGGCCACCCAGTCTTCGCTCGTCAGATCCATGAACCCCTTGCGTTCCTATTGGCCGAGCAGGATGAAGCCTGCCTTTTCAAAGGCTTCCCTTGCCTTCGGCGCGCCGAGATAGGCAAGGAAGGCCGCCGGTCCCTGCCCCCTGGCCGTTTTGGTGAGGGCGGCAGGATAGACAATCGGATCATGGCTGTCTTCCGGGAAAATGCCGAGCTGCTTCACGCTCCTGTCCGCCTTCGCATCAGTTTCGTAGACGATGCCGAGCGGGGCTTCGCCGCGGGAAACGAGGGTGAGCGCGGCGCGCACATTTTCTGCCTCGGCCAGCCGATCCTTGACGCTGTCCCACATCTTCAGCCGCTCCAGCGCCTGTTTCGCGTAGATCCCGGCGGGCACGCTGGCGGTAAGGCCGACGGCAAGCCGCCCCCCGGCGCCCAGCGCGGCGGCGAGATCCGCGCCTTCATGGAGATCGAGCGCCGGCGCATCCGGGCCGCCGACGAGGACCAGCCGGTTGCCGAGCAGATCCTTCACCGTGTCCTTCTGCACCAGATCCTTGTCTTCGAGATAGGTCATCCATTTGCGATCTGCGGAGAGAAAAAGATCCGCCGGCGCGCCCTGCTCCACCTGCTTGGCAAGCGCCGAAGAGGCAGCGAAGGAGAGCGTCACCTCCCCGCCCGTTTCCGCCTTGTAGGTTGCGGCAATGCCGGTCAGCACATCCTTGAGGCTGGCGGCGGCAAAGACGGTGACCGGCGCTTCGGCCGCGCCGGCCGGCGCAGCTCCGTGAAGGGCGACGGCGAGACCAAGCGCGACGAACGCACGGCGGGACAGACGGGACAGGAACATCAGGAACCTCCGGGGAATCGATATATCTCAACGGATATATCGAAGCGAAGCCCTGCGCAAGAGACCCCTTGCCTGCCGGCTGGGGAGGCGGATGCGCGCTGCGGCCAAATGGCCCATGGACCGGGGGTGCCTGCCGGGGATTAGAGTGTTGCCGTTCCCTAATGGCCCAATGGAGGCTCTCCCATGGAAACACTCGGCCCGCGGGCAGAGCTCGACTATTTCGACGAGCGATCGATCGACCTTCCCGTTCCCATGGCGCCGCTCGAAGCCTGGAACAGGATGCTCAGCGAACCGCTGCCTCTTCTTAGGCTCGCCTTCCGGATCCGGGACGCCATTTCCGCGCGATTTGGAGTGAAGAGGATCGGCGGTTTCTCCTCCCGGCAGAGAACCGAGGTCAAGGCGGGAGACATGCTGGACTTTTTTCTGGTCGAGCATGCCGATCCCGAGCTTCTGGTGCTCACCGAACGCGACCGGCATCTGGATGTGATGACGTCCATTTCCACCCGGCAAAACCGGCTGACCATCACTTCATCGGTGATTACCCATAATGGTTTCGGCCGCGCCTACATGATCCCCGTAGGCATCGCCCACCGGATCATCGTCAACCGCATGCTGGGAAGACTGAAGCGGACGCTTGAAAGGCAGTTCGGCCCGGCGCGCTGAAGCCCATAGGCCTGCCGGCAGCCGGACTTTGCCCGGGCGGAAAGGCCCGGGCCTTGTGCAACAGGCGCTTTATTCTTGCCATTACCGCGCGCCGCGGAGCTGGCTGATCGTGTAGAGCGTATCGGCGCTGATATTGCCATTGCCCGAGAGCACCGAGGTGGCGCCGCTGGCGTTGCTGACCGTGTCATACATCACGGCGAAACGCTGGACGAGCTTCTTGACCTTTTCCGGGTCCTTCAGGTCGTTCATGTTGATCTTCTTTTCCACGATGGCCTTCTGCTGCTCCACCTTCATGTTGGAAAAGCCATCCGGCATGCTGAAGGTGGTCTTGAAGACTTCGAGCAGCGCCTTGTCGCCGATGATGTCATAGGGCGAGGTGATCGTCTGTGCCTTGCGCTCGAAGTAAAGCGCCAGGCGCACACCCGGATTTTCCTCGCCCTGGCGGGTTTCCAGCTCGTTCTGCAGGAAGCCATCCAGAATCTGCTGGGCATGGCCGCGGTCCTGGATCGAGGAGCCCTGGTTCTGGATGAGATTGCCCTTGCCGTCGAAGTTGAAGGAGGCCACGATCTGGCGCAGGCGCCGGTCTGTCTGGGTGTTGGCGAAACTCTTCGGATCGGTAAGATCCGACTTGAAGAGCTTGCGCACGGTATCGTCGCTCACCGACTTCGGATTGATGCCGGCGGCAACCAGGGTGAAATCGACCAGGCGGCGGTTCTTCAGCAGGTCGTCCACCGTCTTCAGCTTCGGCACCTGCTCCTGGTAATATTTGGACTCGTCATTGGCCTTGGTCTTGGCCGTATCCAGTTCCGGCGACTTGAGGAAGCGCGTCTTCTGGATGATGTAGTTCTTGGCGGTTTCCTGAATCGTAGCCTGGCTCTGCGCCATGCGCGGCGCTGCGACCGCGCCCTTGCTGTCGAAGTTGAAATCCTGCGCCATCTTGAGAAGGCGCGGATCGCCGTTGCGGTTCACGAAGCTCTTCGGATCGGAGAGATCGCTCGTCAGCGCCTGGCGGATGTCTGCATTGATGAACTCGCCCTGCTTGATGCCGAAGGCCGTCAGCATGGTCTTCAATAGCGTGGCGTTGCTGCTCTTGAAGAGATCGTCCACGTTCTTGATCGCGTTGATATTGTTCTTGTAGCCGGTTTTCAGCGTGTTCTGGGTGGCTTCGTCGAGATCGTCATAATGGGCGTTGTAGCCGTTCAGGAAGGTGTTTTCCTGGGTGCTGGTCTGGGCCGTACCGGCGGCGGCCTGGCCGCTGGTATTGAAGCTGAACAGACCGGCAATGCTGCGATACTTTGCCTTGACGGTTTCGCTCGACTGGGTGTTCACATAGCTGTTCGGATCGTTGAGATCGCTGGTGACGATGTTTTCGAAAGCGGCCTTGGTGAAGGTGACGTCGAGCTGCAGGGCGGTCTTGATCATGTCCCACATGCGGGAATCGCCGGTGACATCGGAAACCTGCGTGGCAGCCTTGATCTTCGTATCCCAATAGAGCCGGTTGACGGCGGCGGCCGAGGGCGTCTTGTGCGAGGGCACCGTCAGCACATAATTCTCGACCAGACCGGCGGTCTGCTGGGCGGTCTGCACGCCCGCCGCCTTCACCGTGCCATCGGTGTTGAAGTTGAAGGCATTGGCGAGATTGAGCGCCCGCGTCTTCGCAGTCTGCTCGGCGGTGGTGCCGTTCGGCAGCTGGTTGACGTAGCTTGAGGGATTGCTCACATCGCTGGTGAGAATGTTGCGGACGTGCGAATAGGAATAGCGGTCGGGATCGAAGCCGAAGTTCTTCAGCACATAATTGCGCACCCGCTCATTGCTGAGCATCTGGTCCACATTCTGAAAGGTGTTGATCATCGCCTGGAAATAGCGCGTGTCGTCGGCCACCTGATTGTTTTCATTCACGATCGACTGATCGTAGAGATCGAGCACGTCGTCGCGCTGGGCCTGGGTCTGCACCGCGGTTGCCGCGCCGCCGAAATTGAAGGCAAGTGCGAACTTGCGGTAACGGTCGTCGGTCAGCTTGTTGGCGAAGCTGTTGCTGTCGGAAAGGTCGCTTTCCAGAACCTTCTTCATGAAGCCCTTGGCATAGATCATGTCGTCCATGCCGTAGGATTTCATCGCAAACTGGTACAGGCGATCATTGGCAAGGAATTCCTTCACCGTTGTGATCTTGCCGATGTTTGCCTTGTAGTAATCGGTCTCGCGTTGAACCTGCTTGTCCGCGGAAATGCGCGACAGCGTCTTCGTCATATCTTTCTTAATAAGGTTGAGATTGATCAGCGTCAGACTCATCGCAGTCGCCTTTGCGGGAAAAGTTATGGACCAAATGACAGCATTCTGGCCGAACCGCCTTGCACCAGGCTTTCGGAAGTGTGGCAGCATTTCTTTAACAACCTGTTAGGAAACGGCACGCGCGCGGGGCGCGGCCGCTTCATAGATCGTCAACCCTGCCATGATTGGTTTTGATAACCATCAGAAACTGCAAAGTTTTTTTAACCGCGAATTTTAAGCGCCCGGGAAAGGCCGCCCGCTATGGTGAGGGCATCAGAGGACGGAAAACGTCCCGGAGAAGACCGGAAACCGGCTCTCAGGTAAAACAAGGGAAATGCGCAATGACGAACTCGGTTATGAAGCCGCGCTGGGCTGGAGCTGCGCTCCGGCTTGACCCGGCCCGGATCCCCCAACAGCTGAACCTCGCCATGCAGGGCGCTGCCGGCGACGTTTCGATCACCATCGATGCGCGCGGTGCCATTCTCAAGAGAATTCTGCCCGGCAGCGGCCTGCCGCTCTCCATCGCCCTCCCGGCCCGTGCCTTCCAGGGCGTGGCGGCCCGGGCGATCGACCATGGCGATGGCGGCGTGACCGTCACGCTCGAACTCCATCACGAAGATCCGGAACTCTGCATTCCGCTGCTGGTCGCGCATGATCTCTGCGATATCGCCGCCGACTGGCGCAGCTGGTCGGATGCCTTCCGCATCCCGATGCTGATGGTCGAGGCCGATGGCGTTGCCCGGCCGCTCGAAGAGCATATCGGCGATGTGCGCGCCAAGCCCGCAAAGCCGCGCCGCCGCCATTCCTATTTCGCCGAACGCCGCCCGCGCTTCCTGGTGCGGCGCACGACGGGCAATCTCGGGCTGATGATGAAGATCAACGGCCGCGAGATCATCGCCCGGTCCTGATCTGCCTTTCTTTCCCCGCAGGCCGGAAAAGCCAGTCCCGAAAGGGGCTGGCTTTTTCGTATTCCCATGCCTGCCCGCTCAGGCGAGGGTCCACACCGCCTGAAGGAAGAGGCCGGCAAAGATGATGGCACCCACGCGGCTGTTCAGTTTGAAGAGTTCCAGGCATTCCTGCCCGTTGCGGATGTTGAGCGTCAGGATCTGCCAGCCGAAGAGGATGGCGGCCGCGGCAAGGCCGATGAAGGCCAGCCAGCCGGAGCCTGCCAGCGCAAAGGCCATGACCATCAGCACCAGCGTCGCGCCGTAGAGAATGCCGAGCCAGCGCTGCGTCTTCTCGCCGAAGAGCCGCGCCGTGGAGCGCACGCCCACCAGTTCGTCGTCTTCCTTGTCCTGATGGGCGTAGATCGTGTCGTAGCCGATCGTCCAGGCGATGGAGGCGAGGTAGAGGAAGACCGCCGATGCCGAAAGCCCGCCAAAGACGGCCGCCCAGCCCATCAGCGCGCCCCAGGAAAAGGCAAGCCCGAGAACCGCCTGCGGCCAGTCGGTCACCCGTTTCGCAAAGGGATAGGCGGCGACGATGAGCAGCGAGGCAATGCCGAGCTTCACCGAGAACCAGTTGAACTGGAGGAGCACCAGAAGCCCGACAAAGGCCTGCGCCGCGATGAACTGCTTTGCCTGCGACCGGCTGACCCGCCCTGACGGCAGCGGCCGCGAGCGGGTGCGGGCGACCTTCGCATCGATCTCGTGATCGACGAGGTCATTATAGGTGCATCCGGCGCCACGCATGGCAATCGCACCGATGGTGAAGAGAAGCATGTGCCAGATCATCGTGGCAAAGACCGGAAAACCGCCCTCCCCCGCCGCATGGAAGGCGAGCGCCGACGACCACAGGCAGGGCCAGAGCAGGAGTTGCCAGCCGATGGGCCTGTCCCAGCGCGCCAGCTGCGCATAGGGCCAGGCTTTCGGCGGCAGCAGCCGGTACACCCAGTTATCCGACGGCGCATCCGCCACGCGATTGTTGGCGTCGAGATTCATGCTCATGCTTGTTTCACCGGCTTTCGAGACGTGCCAGTGCGATAGGCCTGATGGGAGCGGGGGTCAAGAGTGAGCAACTGGCACCGGGGCAGCGATCATTCCTGTTGCAGACCGGGCGGCGGCATCCGATACCAGACCTCTCCATCTTCCGCTCCGGGAAGCGGTGGGACGAAGGTGGGAAAATCAGTACGTACATGGCGCATTCCAATCTTCTCCATCACCCGGCAGGACGCCCGATTGACTGCCATCGTGCAGGCAACGATTTCCCCATAGCCGCAGAAATCGAAGCCCCATCGGACCAGCGCCGCCGCGCCCTCGGTGGCATAGCCCTTGCCCCACCCTTTGCGAGCAAGACGATAGCCGAGTTCGGCGCGCAGTGGGGTTTCCGGGTAAAGGCAGAACCAGCCGACAAAGGCCCCATCCGATCTCTGACGGCCTGTCCACACATAGGTTTCCGTCCCGCGCGGCATCATAAAGCCGGCATGATCCGGGTCTATGTCCGCGTGATCCACCGGACCACCATTCAGGAAATGCATGACCTCGGCATCCAGCTCGAGAGCGACGAAATCCTCTCTATCCGCAGGTGTGCATTGCAGGAGACGTAAGCGTGCTGTCTCGATCACAGGATTCGGCGACACTTTCAGCTTATTCCCTCCAAAGAAGTCCCCGTTGGCAGCGTCTATTGCGGTCCTAACCGGTCAAAGCCCGCGCGCCGCCCTTCCTGACTCTCTCCTCGAAGGCATGCGCGAGATCGGCGTAGCGATTGCCATTTTCCGCATCCATCAAGACTTCTCCGCAAGCCGGACAGTAATCTCCCTCGACATCGGGTATCTCGATTGTTTCACCGCCGCATTCAAAATGCAGCGGGCGCTTTTCATGCACGAGATCGGCAGCGCCACAGCAGGGGCATTTCATGATCCGAGTTCCTTGAACGAAACAATGAGTACATCATCCATCACAGTCAGTTTGATGTAGAGGCCCATGCCACCGGCAGTGCGATAGTGATATACATCCTGCCAGATGGTTGCATCAGCATGGGTCGTCATGGATTTCCAGAAATCGCGCTGCCTCAGCTGAAGGACCATTCCGCACATCTCCTCTAATGAGAGGATATCCCATTTTCGCGCACCATCAAAGGCTGCTCTCGTCGCGCGGACACGTCCCTGGCGGATGAGCGAATGAACACGCTCAAGCGGGCAATGTGGCTTTCGCTTTTCCATTCCCGCACGATAGCGATAGAAACTAATTTAGCAATTACTTCCTCTTCATCGCCTCCTGAAGTGCCGCGCCCAATCCGCCCATGGAGGATTGCGGTTTCGCCGGGCCCTTCTGGGCGTGGCGGGCGTCGAAGCGCGGGGACGGCGCTCCCTTTGCCTCGCGGGAGACGGGGGCGGCGTGTTCGTCGCGGCGCATGGAGAGGCCGATGCGCTTGCGCTTCACGTCCACCTCCACCACGCGCACCTTCACGACATCGCCGGCCTTCACCACCTCGTGCGGGTCCTTCACGAACCGGTCCGCCAGCTGGGACACGTGGACGAGGCCGTCCTGGTGGACGCCGATATCCACGAAGGCGCCGAAGGCGGCGACGTTGGTGACCGTGCCTTCCAGAAGCATGCCCGGCTTCAGATCAGTGATCTCGTTGACACCATCAGCAAAGGTCGCGGTCCTGAAGCTCGGGCGCGGGTCACGGCCGGGCTTTTCCAGCTCCGAAAGAATGTCCTTCACGGTCGGCAGGCCGAAAGTGTCATCGACGAAACGCTTCGGATCGAGGCTCTTCAGCACCGCGCTGTCGCCCATGAGGCTGCGGATATCCCGGCCGCAGGCGGCAACGATCTTCTTCGCAACATCATAGGCCTCAGGATGCACGGCGGAGGCATCGAGCGGCTCCTTGCCATCGGGAATGCGGAGAAAACCCGCCGCCTGCTGGAAGGCGCGCGGCCCGAGGCGCGGCACCTTCAGGAGCTCCTTGCGGGTGGCGAAGGCGCCTGCCTGATCGCGATAGGCAACGATGGATTCGGCAATCGCATTGCTGAGACCGGAAACGCGGGCGAGCAGCGGGGCGGAGGCCGTGTTGAGATCGACGCCGACCGCATTCACCGCATCTTCCACCACCGCATCCAGCGAGCGGGAGAGTTTCGTCTGGTCGACATCGTGCTGGTACTGGCCGACGCCGATGGATTTCGGCTCGATCTTGACGAGTTCGGCCAACGGATCCTGCAGGCGCCGGGCGATGGAGACGGCACCACGCAGCGAGACGTCGAGACCGGGGAATTCGGCGGCGGCAAGTTCCGAGGCCGAATAGACCGAGGCGCCCGCTTCCGAGACGATCACCTTGGTGGGCTTGGGGGCGGGCAGCTCCGCCAGCAGATCGGCTACCATCTTCTCCGTCTCGCGGCTGGCCGTGCCGTTGCCGATGGCGATCAGCTCCACCCCATGCTTGCGGATGAGGCGGGCAATTTCCATCTGCGCGCCGCGCAGGTCGTTCTTCGGCTGGAAGGGGTAGACGGTCGCGGTATCGAGAAGCTTCCCCGTGCCATCGACCACCGCCACCTTGACGCCCGTGCGGATGCCGGGATCGAGCCCCATGGCGGGGCGCGAGCCGGCGGGGGCGGCAAGCAGCAGGTCCTTCAGATTGCGGGCGAAAACGTGGATCGCCTCTTCCTCGGCACGCTCGCGCATCATGCGCATGAGGTCGAGCGAGAGCGAGGCGGACAGCTTCACCCGCCAGCACCAGCCCGCCACATCGGCGAGCCAGTTGTCGGCCGCGCCAGAGCGGGTGATGCCATAGGCGGACTGGATGATGCGCTCGGCGGGCTTCACCGGCGAGGCATCGTCCTCATCGACCGCGATGGTCAGCGTCAGCACCTCCTCGTTCCAGCCGCGCAGCATGGCAAGCGCCCGGTGACCGGCGACCTTCGCCCAGCTTTCCGTGTGCTCGAAATAATCGGAGAATTTCGCGCCCGCTTCCTGCTTGCCCTCCACCACGCGGGCCTTGATGACGGCGTTTGCCATCATGTGCTCGCGCAGCCGCTTCAGGAGATCGGCATTCTCGGTCATGCCCTCGGCGACGATATCGCGGGCGCCCTCGAGTGCGGTCTTCACATCGGGAACGTCATCGGTGATATAGGCGGCGGCCAGCGCCTGCGGATCGGCCTTGCGGTCGGAAAGCAGCGCTTCCGCCAGAGGACCCAGCCCCCGCTCGCGGGCAATCTCCGCCTTGGTGCGGCGCTTCGGCTTGTAGGGCAGATAGAGATCTTCCAGCTCCGCCTTTGTCGTGACGGCATTGATCTTCGTCAGGAGCTCGTCGGTCATCTTGCCCTGGCCGCTGATGCTCTCGATGATCGAAGCGCGGCGGGCGGAAAGCTCCCGCAGATAGATCAGCCGCTCGGACAGCGTGCGCAGCTGCGTGTCATCCAGCCCACCCGTCACTTCCTTGCGGTAGCGCGCGATGAAGGGGATCGTCGCGCCTTCGTCGATCAGCCCGACGGCCGCCTCGACCTGTTCGGGCCGGGCCTTGATCTCGGCGGCAATCAGCGTGGCAAGCAGGCGCTCGTTCATGGGGAAAACTCCGACTCGAAAGGCAATTCAGGAGAGCGGACCATAGTGCCCGATTGCGGCAAGGCAAGGCCGCCACCGGCCAAGGCTGGGGATGGATTGCGCATCCGCGGATTTCATCCGTATGTTATTTAGATATTTCTTATTTATTTTCAACACTTCTGTTGACTTATCCACTTCTGACGGGCAGCCTAGAATGAATGCCAGCGAATTGAAGCGTCTTCTCAAGGCCAAGGGCTGCACCTTTGAAAACCACAGGGGCGGCAGCGGGCATCTGACCGTGCTCTACAAGGGCCGCAAGACACAATTGCCTATGCATGGCTCGGGGAAGGATCTCGGCAAGGGTCTCGTAAAGGCGATCCTGAAGGATCTGGGACTGGAGGGAGAAATCTGATGGGCTTTTATGCGCTCACACTGGAGCCGGACGGCGAGGCGCTCCTCGTCCGATCAACGGATTTTCCGGAAGTGGTGAGCTTCGGCGAAACCCGCGAGGAAGCACTTCTCCACGGACGCGATGCCATCGAGGAAGCCATTGCCGCCCGCATCGCGCATCGCGAAGAAATCCCTGCTCCTTCGGCAAGTCCCCTGGGAGCCCATTGTGTCGAGCTGCCGGTGATGGTTGAGCTCAAGGCCGCCCTCTACATGACGCTGCGCAGGCGCGGCCTCTCCCGCGCGGACCTGCAACGGTTGATGCAGCTTCCCCACCGGGAACAGGTAGACAGGTTGCTGAGACTCGATCACAACACTCATATCGAAACGGTTCTGCAGGCCTTCCGGGCGCTGGGATCACCCGTCGAGATCCGCATCCCGATGCCGGATGCAGCGGCTTGAAACGCGATCATCCTACGAAAAGGCCGGAGATAGAATGCCTTACTCCGCAGCGTCGTAGCGGTGGGTCTGCGACATCGGATTTACGCCATCCCAATGTAAGCGGCATGGCAATCTTTGCCAAACTATGCCATGCTTGCATCAGAGGTGATGATATGGCGACGATGAATGTTTCCCTGCCCGATCCCATGAAGGAATGGGTGGATGCCCAAACCAGGACCGGCCGTTACAGCAATGCCAGTGATTATGTCCGTGACCTGATCCGCCGCGATCAGGAGCGGACCGACAAGCTGGCGGAGTTGCAGCGTCTGGTCGCGGAAGGGCTGGAAAGTGGGGTAAGCGGCCGTTCAAAAGAGGAAATTCTCAAGGCTGCTCGTGAAGCACTGGCTGCGCGGCGGCCATGACCTACCGTACGACGACCGAGGCAGACCGGGAACTGATCGAGATCTACGTTTTCGGCGCTGAGCGGTTCGGCGTACAGCAATCCGAGCAATATCTCGAAGGCCTGTTTCAGACCTTCGATTTGCTTGCCGAGAATCCGCATCTTGCGCGCGAGCGTCGCGAGCTGAACCCTCCGATGCGCCTTCACCCCTATGGAGCGCACATGATTGTTTACACTATCAAAGGGGATGACATTCTGATCGTCCGTGTTCTTCATGGTCGGCAGGACTGGCAGACACTCTTTTCCTGAGAGAGGAAACAAGGTCGGTCTGCCAATCCCTGCAAACGGGTTTCCCGTTACCCCCGATTGCGTCCATTCCCATCTCGTCATGGGTAGCCCCTATAATCATCACCCGCCCGCTTGATCTTTTTGCCGTCCGCTTTAAACCGCTGTCAGACAGCAAGCGGAGACACAAGATGAAGGTACTTCTGATCGGATCGGGCGGACGCGAGCATGCGCTGGCCTGGAAGCTTTCCCAGTCTCCCCTGCTTTCCAAACTCTATGCCGCGCCGGGCAATCCGGGCATTGCCGAACATGCGGACTGCGTGAAGCTCGATGTGACCGATCACAAGGCGGTCATCGATTTCTGCCGGCTGATGGGCGTGGAATTCGTGGTCGTCGGGCCGGAAGCGCCGCTGGTGGCCGGACTTGCCGACGATCTGCGCGCGGCCGGCATTGCCTGTTTCGGGCCGTCTGCAGCTGCGGCCCAACTCGAGGGCTCGAAGGGGTTCACCAAGGATCTCTGCGCCCGCTATGATATACCGACCGGTGCCTACCAGCGCTTCAACAATGCCCCGAAGGCAAAGGCCTATGTGCGGGCCCAGGGCGCGCCCATCGTCATCAAGGCGGACGGGCTTGCCGCCGGCAAGGGCGTGACGGTTGCCATGACGGTTGAGGAGGCGCTCGCCGCCATCGACGACTGCTTCGAGGGCGCCTTCGGTGCGGCCGGCGCCGAAGTGGTGGTGGAGGCCTTCCTGGATGGCGAGGAGGCGAGCTTCTTCTGCCTGTCGGATGGCAAGACGGCGCTTCCGCTTGCGACCGCTCAGGACCACAAGCGGGTCGGCGATGGCGATACCGGCCCGAACACCGGCGGCATGGGGGCCTATTCCCCCGCCCCTGTCATGACGCCCGATCTCGTCGAGCGCACCATGAAGGAGATCATCGAGCCGACGATCCGCGGCATGGCGGAGATGGGCCATCCCTTCCAGGGCGTGTTCTTCGCCGGGCTGATGATTACGGCGAAAGGCCCGGAGCTGATCGAATACAATGTCCGCTTCGGCGATCCCGAGTGCCAGGTGCTGATGATGCGGCTTGCATCGGACCTGCTGCCGATCCTGCATGCCTGCGCCACCGGCACGCTGGATCAGGTGAAGGCCGAATGGCTGGACGAGGCGGCGCTGACGGTGGTCATGGCGGCGAAGGGCTATCCCGGCACCTATGAGAAGGGGAGCGAGATCGCCTACCTGCCGGCGGAAGGGCTGGACACCAAGGTTTTCCATGCCGGCACCTCGAAGGCAGGCGAGACACTCACCGCAACGGGTGGGCGGGTGCTGAACGTCACGGCGCGCGGCAAGACGGTGTCCGAGGCGCAGGCGCGGGCCTATGCGCTTGTCGATGCGGTGAAATGGGATGGCGGTTTCTGCCGGCGGGATATCGGCTGGCGGGCGGTCGCGCGCGAGCGTGGCTGAGCCGGGCCACCGTCTTCAGACAAAATTTACCGTCTTTTATCAGGGGATCGAAAGAAAAGGCCGCTAGGATTTCCTTAACGCCTTGACTTGACCCAGGGATGATCCCCATGCGCCTGATATCCAGCCTCGTTCTCATTGGCCTTGCCTCGTCCGCCCATGCGGGTTCCGTTCAGGAGGTGAAATCCCTGCCGCGGGGCATGTCCGCCGAGAGCATCACGGTCATCGGCTGCGTCCAGTGCCCGCCCCCGGCGCCGAAGAAGAATGCCTATGTCATTCCGGCCATTCCGCCCGGCCAGCAGAAGGTAGAGCTCAAGATGGTTCACGGCGAACAGAAGATCTTCCGCACCGATGCCTGGATCGGGGGATCGCCGGTGACCTATATTTCGACCCCGACCAAGGATGAGCTTGCGGCCCTGCAGGGCCCGAAGCCGAACGAGATGGCGAAATCGGGGGACGGGGTGGACCGCTCGGCCAAGACGGCTGCCGTGCCCTCAGGCGTCAACCATCCCATTCCCGCAACCGCCGCCTCTCTCGCCCCCGTTACGGCGGGCATGGAGGGCATGGATGCGGCGACCATGGTCTCGGAGCCCGCTCCGAAGCCGCTCGATACGTCGGGCTTCACGCTTCGGACGCAGTAACGGCAGCGGCCAGGTTTTCCGCCAGCGCCTCGATCTCGGCCGGGGCAAAAACCGCAATTCCCGCACGCCTCAACCGTGCGGCGGTCACGCCCGCGCCCGCATGCTTGCGTCCCGCAAAGCTACCGTCATAGATGGCAATCGACCCGCATGAAGGGCTGCCATCGATGAGGAGAGCATGGGTGCATCCCGCCGCCTCGGCCATCTTCAGCGCCTTTTCCGCGGCTTCGAGGAAGCCTGCGGTCACATCCGCGCCCGTTACATCCATCACGCGCGCCTTTCCCTCCAGCACCGCCTCGCCGGACAGACCGTCAGCAATCTCGGCGGGGGGACGGGGTGCCGGCATGCCGGCGGCCATTTCGGGACAGAAGGCGACCAGCCGTCCCTCTTCCTTCCACCTGTCGAGCAGCGGATGGAAAAGCGGCTTTCCCTTGCCATCGTAACGCACGGGCTGGCCGAGAAGGCAGGCGCTGACCAGGATGCGGGGCTTCATGCGGCGGCGTGAACGGTCAGGTGAATTCCGGTGATGGTCTGCAGCGCGGCTATCAGCCGGAAAGCCAAGTCTGCCGGACACGCCGCCTCCCCGGCAAGAAGGGCCTCGAACTCCATTTCGCTCAACCCTGCCCGTTCGGCGAGACGTGTGTTTTCTCCGACCGCCTTTACAAGGGCACGCACAAGGCCAATGGCGGTGTCACCATCGCCGGCGAGCAGCAATTCAGCGGCTTCGGCAAGGAGAAGACGGCGATAGGCAGCGTCATCCCGGAGCCTTTCCTCGATCGTTCTATCGACGGACCTTGCCCTGTTCATCGATCCTGCCCTTTCTCACGGCTTCTATAGAATGCCCACAGCCGCTTGGCCCCTGCAATGTCAGCCGACTGGCGTTGCTTCGTCCCGCCTCCCAGCAGGATGATAAGGTGATCCCCTTCTTGCCCGAAGTAAAGCCGGTATCCGGGACCATAATCGATCCGGGCCTCGCTGACGCCGCCGCCCACGGGCTTCACAGAGGAAAAATTACCCTGTTTAAGCCGTTCGATGCAAACCGTCACCCGAACGGCTGCGGCCGTATCCAGACGACGAAACCACGCCGCAAAGACGCTTCGGTCATTCTCATCGGTATATTCGATAATGCGCATTATCCCTGAATAGCACGCGGGCCATTCAGGGCAAGCATCAGCCCGATATCTTCGAGAAATCGGCAACCGTGCCGGTGGCCGAACGGATGAGCGAGAGGAGCGCCAGACGGTTGGCGCGGACCGCCTGGTCCTCGTCATTGACGAGAACATCGGTGAAGAACTGGTCCACCGGTCCGCGCAGCGTCGCAAGGGCGCTCATGGCGGAGCGGAAATCTTCCGTCGCCACTGCGTTGGCCGCATCTGCCGAGGCCTGGCGGATCGCGGTGAAGAGCGCCTTTTCCGCATCCAGCCGGAAGAGTTCTTCCGAAATGCCATCGGCAATGACGGTGCCCTTCTTCTCCTCGGCCGCAAGAAGCTGGGTGGCGCGCTTGGCGCCTGCAAGCAGGTTCCGGCCGTCTTCGGAGGTGATCAGCGCTGTCAGGGCTTCCACGCGGCGGGCGACCATGAGGAGGTCGTCGGCATCGGGCGTCAGCACGGCATCGATCAGGTCATGGCGGGCGCCCTGCTCGCGCAGATAGACCTTGAGCCGATCATGGAAGAAGGAGACGAGATCGGGATCGCTGACCATGCTCGACAGGGGCAGGCGAATGCCCTTTTCGAGGATCATTCGCACCACGCCGAGTGCGGCGCGGCGGAGCGCATAGGGGTCCTTGGAACCGGTCGGCTTTTCGTCGATGGCCCAGAAGCCCGTCAGCGTATCGAACTTGTCGGCAAGCGCGACCGTCAGGCCCACCTTGCCATCGGGCAGACGGTCGGTCGGGCCCTGCGGCTTCCAGTGGTCCTCGATGGCAGCGGCGACATCGGCATGCTCGCCCTGGAGCAGCGCATATTTGCGGCCCATCACGCCCTGAAGCTCGGGGAATTCACCGACGGCCTCGGTGCGCAGATCGGCCTTGGCGAGCACCACGGCGCGATCGACAAGCGCGGCATCGGCGCCGAGAACGGGCGCGAGCCTTGCGGCGATCTGGCGGATGCGCTGAACACGCTCGCCCTGCGTGCCGAGCTTGGCATGGAAGGTAACGCCGAGCGCATCGAGCTTGGCCATGCGCTGGTCCAGCGGCTTCTTCAAGTCGAGATCGAAGCGAGCAGCAGAAGCCCTCAGCGTATCGAGATCCGGCAGGTCATGCTGGTCGCGGTTCCAGAAGTGCTTGGCATCGGACAGGCGCGCGCGCACCACCTTGCCATTGCCATGGATGATTTCCTTGCCGCCATCCTTCGCCTCGATGTTGGAAACGAGGACGAAATGGTTGGACAGGCTGCCATCCGTGGCGCCCGCGCGGCGGGTGACGAAGCATTTCTGGTTGGTCTTGATGGTGAGCCGGATGATTTCGGCCGGGATCGACAGATAGTCTTCCTCGAAGGTGCCGAGCAGCACCTGCGGCCATTCGACGAGGCCGGAGACCTCCTCCAGCAGGCCCTCGTCTTCCACCAGTTCCAGCCCGTTTGCGAAGGCGAGATTGGCCGCATCATGGGCGATCACCTGCTTGCGGCGCTCGGCATCGAGGATAACCTTCGCCTTTTCGAGGCTCGATACGTAATCGCCGAAGCGCTTGACGGTGATGGCCTGCGGCGCGTGGAAGCGATGCCCATAGGTGACATTGCCGGCCACAATGCCGTCGACCTCGAAGGGAATGACCACGGTTTCATCATGTTCCGGGCCGAACAGGCAGACGATCGACTGCAGCGGGCGCACCCAGCGCAACGAGCCGGGCCGCGCCGAAGCGGCACCCGAACGCATCGGCTTCGGCCAGGGGAAATCGCGGATGATGCCGGGCATGATCGAGGCGACGATTTCTTCGGCCGGGCGCCCCGGACGGTTGATGACCGCGACGTAGAAATCCCCCTTCTTCGGATCGCTCTGGATCTCCGCCTCGGCGACGGAGGAGAGACCGGCCGAGCGCAGGAAGCCCTCGATCGCCTTCTCGTTGGCATCGGTGCGGGGGCCCTTCTTCTCTTCGCGCACATCGGAGGAGCGCGCCGTCAGGCCGCGGATGTCGAGGGTGAGGCGACGGGGCGTCCAGTATTCGCGCGCGCCCTCATAGGTCAGACCCGCTTCCACCAGCTGATCGGTGACCAGCTTCTTCAGGTCGCCGGCGGCCTTGCGCTGCAGGCGGGCTGGAATTTCCTCGGAGCGGAGTTCAAGCAGAAGATCGGGCATGGGAAATAACGGTTCCGGTTATCAAAAAAACGTGTCGACGGGCTCTAGCAAGTGAGCGCTCAAATGTCACGAAGGAATGCGGGGAAATGCGGCGGGCGCGGGATCAGGCGGCATGAAGCGAGGGAATTTCCGCAAGCTCCGCCGCCATGGCGCCCGCCTGAACGGTCAGGTCATAGCGGGTCTGCAGATTCATCCAGAATTCGGGCGTGGTGCCGAAGAAACGGGCGAGACGCAGGGCTGTATCCACGGTCACCGGGGTCGTCTCCGATACGAGGCGCTCGATCCGCGTGCGGGGCACGTGGAGTTTGCGGGCAAGCTGGCCGGCGCTCATGCCAAGGGGCAACAGGAATTCCT
The DNA here is from genome assembly GCA_945952415.1 of uncultured Rhizobium sp. GTDB lineage: Bacteria > Pseudomonadota > Alphaproteobacteria > Rhizobiales > Rhizobiaceae > Gellertiella. The sequence goes on from CAMFIF010000009.1 coordinate 54,211, forward strand.
GTTTGAGGATTTCACCCGGATGAACCGGCGCAAGGGCCAAGACAGCCATTTGAGAGCTCCTAGTGATAGTCCACGATTGCAACATCTTCCGCCCCGCCTTCCGCCCAGCGGAAGACGATCCGCCACTGGTCGTTGACGCGGATCGAATGGAAACCTGCCCATTCGCCTTTCAGGGCTTCCAGCCGGTTACCGGGCGGAACGCGCAGATCCTCGAGCCTTGCGGCGCTGTCGATCATGGCGAGCTTCCGAAGGGCGGAACGGGCTATGTCAGCCTGAAAACCCTTGGGAATATCTCCCCGGGCCACCGCCTCCGTCTTGCCGCCGCGAAAGGACCTGATCGCCATTTGCCACCCCGTTTATGTATCATCTCATGATACAGGGTTGCTGTCAAACACCTACCAGCCGCCGCCCCCGCCGCCGCCGCCTCCGCCGCCGGAGAAGCCGCCGGAAAAGCCCGAGGAGCTGGAAGACTGGGGCTTGGGCAGGGTGGAGGCGATGGTGCTGGCCATGGAGGCGGGGAAGCGGCTGAGCCGCCCCGTATCAAAGGCATGGCCCATATACCAGGCGGGCTGATAGGCCGCGCTTGCGGCGCCGGCGGCGGCGGCAACCGTCAGCCAGCGCTCGAAGCTTTCGCTCCAGGGCTTTTCGACGCCGAGCGCCACCGCATAGGGCAAGAGCGTCTCGTAATGGCTGGGCGACATGGTGGGCGCGCCGAGGAGGTTCATCCGGTCCTTTTCGGCAAGCGTCATGTAGGTGCGGAAGCCCTCCACCCCGTCCATCAGCTCGCGGCCGAGCGGGGTTGGTGCGCCCATGAGGAAGAAGAACAGGATGTTGAGCAGGACGATGGCGCCGGCCGAGGTGATCAGCGCCATACCGCCCAGACCATCCACGCTGTCCATGCCGGCGAGCAGGATGATCGACAGGATGGTGAAAGCCACGAAGCCGACAAAACCCAGAACCAGAACGGCCATGATGCGCGCCAGCAGCGAGCGGCTTTTCACCAGCATCCGCCCGAAGGCGGACAGCATGCCGCCGCCGACCACCGAGATCATCACCATGGCGAAGCCGAGGCCGATCACATCCTCGCTCACATGGGCGAAGAAGAAGGCGGCGATGAGAATGAGGATGCTGGCGGCCACGCCGGCGAAGACATAGCCGCTGTTGTGGATGTAATACTTGTTGCGATGCTCCTTCTCGATGGCAGAGCGGAAGCGCTTGCCGAGCGCCTGTACGGCCGAGCCATTCGACGTATCGATGGCAAAGGCGCCGCCGCGTTGCTCCACGCTGCCGATGAGCACGTCCTCGCCGCGCGGCAATTCGCCGGTGACCGGTTTTTGCGTGCGGCGGATGGTGATAGCCTTGTCGAGATCCTCAAGCGTCACATAGCCCTTGACCGCCAGCGAAAGGGCGGAGGCGGAGACCGCGGTCCAGCCTTCGCCGGAAAAACCCTTGTTGTCCACATAGTTGATGAGAGCGGGCGACAGGCCGCCGGGCGGGTCCCAGCGCGGCACCATCACGCCCGCCGGCGGATCGCGGCCAACCTTCGACCAGCTGGCGAAATACCAGAGGAAGACAAGGGCGAAACCGGTCCAGCCGATGATGGCACCGAGATTGTCCTTCAGGAACCAGAGGCCGGTCTCGGTGCGTGTCGGCGCGGCGATGGCGCCCTTCTTCTGGGCGACGACGATGGTCAGCCCCTCGCCGGTTCCAAGGGGAGCGGTGGTCGCGATATCGACGCTGGAGCCGCCGAGCGTCACAATTCTTGCGTTCCTCTCGCTCGCTCCCTGGGCACCGGTATAGAAGGCGACGCCGCCCGAAGGGATGGGTCCGGGCATGACCACATGGGCGGTTGCCGCACGGATCGGAAAGAGCCAGCCATTGCCGGTGACGTTCCAGTAAAGCTCGTCGTGATCGTCGAAGAAGCGGATCTGGCGCGCGGTGCGATAGCGGATCTCGTAGACATGGGGGCCGGGGCTCACCTCGCTATCGGCATCGCCCGCATAGATGCGGATGCCGCCGGCAATGTCTTCGATATGGTAAGGTTCGTCGCGGCCGTCGCGCCTTACCCCCTCGAGGGTGAAATCCACATGGACGGTGCGGCCCTGGGCATCCTGCAGCGTCAGCGGAAAATCCCGGAAAATGCCGTGGCGGATGTTCACGCCTTCGGAGACGACTGCAATGGTTTCCGTCACCGCCATGGCACCAGAAGGATCGACCGCGATATCCGCGTGGAAGCGGCTGATCACCTCCTCGGCCCGCGCGGCGAGCGCGGCAGCCGCGACGAGAACCGCGGCGAGCGCGAGGCGGTGAAGGCGGCGGATCATGGCCACGCTCAGAACTTGACCTGCGGCACCTGCCGGTCCGCTTCGTTGGCGATCTCGAAATAGGCGCGCTTCTCGAAGCCGAACTGGCGGGCAATCAGGTTGGAGGGGAAACTCTCCACCTTGGTGTTAAGGTCGCGGGAAGCGCCGTTATAATAGCGGCGCGCCATCTGCAGGTCAGCCTCGATGGTTTCGAGCGAGGTCTGCAACTGGGCGAAATTGTCGTTGGCCTTGAGATCGGGATAGGCTTCGGACAGCGCGATCACCCGGCCGAGCGCCTGGCCGAGCAGGCCTTCCGCCTGGCCGCGGGCGGCGACATCGCCCGCGGGCACCGCCTGGGCCTGGTTGCGCCGGGCAATCACCTCGTCCAGCGTGGATTTTTCATGGGCCGCATAGCCCTTGACCGTCTCGATGAGGTTGGGGATCAGGTCGCTGCGCCGCTTCAGCTGCACGTCGATGCCGGACCATGCCTCCTCCGCCATCTGGCGGGATTTGACCAGGCCGTTGTAGAGCATCACGGCAATGACCGCGATGATGGCGATGACGATGAGGAAATACATGCTGCCCTCCAAGCCGGATTATGGGCGGAGACTATCGTTTAACTTTAAGGTTGTCATCACCAGGCGATCAGGGGTGAAGCCCGGCAAACAGCGCTGTGAGAATAATTCGGGCGCCTCTGCGGCCTTTCCAGCCGGGAACGGCTTTTCAACCTCCGGCCTGCCTCCCTATCATGGGGGCACAGGCAGAGGGAGGCCACCGCGATGATCCTGATCGGGCAATATGATTCACCCTTCGTGCGGCGCGTGGGCATTGCGCTCCGGCTTTACGGGCTGGATTTCGAGCATCGGCCCTGGTCGGTCTTCGGCAATGCGGATCAGGTGCGGGAGCTGAACCCGGTGACCAAGGTGCCGGTTCTCGTGCTGTCCGATGGCGATATCCTGATCGAAAGCCACATGATGCTGGATTATCTGGACGGGCTATTCCCGCCGGAGCAGCGGCTGTTTCCGGCCCGCGAGCCGCACCGCCACCGGGCGCTCAAGATCGCCTCGCTCGGCATGGGGCTCGCGGAAAAGACGGTGAGCCTGTTCTACGAGAAGCGCCTGCATGATCCGATTTCGGAAAGCTGGGCGGGGCGCTGCGAAATGCAGATCCTTTCCACGGCGGCGGCCCTCGATCGCCTCTCAGCCGAACGAGAAACGCCCTACTGGTTCGGGGAAACGCCTGGCCATGCGGATATTGCGGTTGCCGTGGCGGTCCGCTTTACCTCCGATGTACTGCCGGGGCTGCTCAATGGGCAGGCTCATCCCCATCTGCTCGCCTTTGCCGAGCGGATGGAAGCGCTGCCTGTTCTGCAGGAGATCTCGCAGGCTTTTGCCGCGCCCGCCTGAGGGCGGATGCGGCGTTTGGCACGGGGCCTTGTCGGCCCCTCAACGGCTTCAGGCCGCCGCGTCCCGATTCAGATTCACGCCGCCGGCGTCGGTCAGCAGGAAGGCTTCGCCGCAGGCCTTGGCGAGGGTGCGTACCCTCAGGATATAGGCCTGACGCTCGGTAACGGAGATGACTCCGCGTGCATCGAGCAGGTTGAAGACGTGGCTTGCCTTGATGCACTGGTCATAGGCGGGGAAGACGCATTTGTGCAGGCGCTGGTTTTCGCTGTCGCCGGGGGCGCCGGCGGCCAGAAGCGACTGGCATTCCTTCTCCGCATCGATGAAGTGGCGATGCAGCATTTCCGTATTGGCGAATTCGAAATTGTGGCGGGAATACTCCTGCTCGGCCTGGAGGAAGACATCGCCATAACTGATCTTCTCGTCACCCTCGCGGCCGTTGAAGTTCAGGTCGTAGACATTATCCACCCCCTGCACATACATGGCGAGGCGTTCGAGACCATAGGTCAGCTCGCCGGAGACGGGCGCGCATTCGATGCCGCAGACCTGCTGGAAATAGGTGAACTGCGAGACTTCCATGCCATCGCACCAGCATTCCCAGCCGAGACCCCAGGCGCCGAGCGTCGGGCTTTCCCAATCGTCTTCCACGAAGCGGATATCGTGCAGCAGCGGATCGAGGCCGATCGCTTCCAGCGAGCCCAGATAGAGCTCCTGCAGGTTGGACGGATTGGGCTTCAGGATGACCTGATACTGGTAATAATGCTGGAGCCGGTTGGGGTTTTCGCCATAGCGTCCGTCCGAGGGACGGCGCGAGGGCTGCACATAGGCGGCGCGCCAGGGCTTGGGACCGAGGGCTCTCAGCGTCGTCGCCGGATGGAAGGTGCCGGCGCCGACTTCCATGTCATAGGGCTGAAGCACCGCGCAACCCTTGTCCGCCCAGTAATTATGGAGCGTGAGTATCAGCGCCTGGAACGAACGCTTCGGATTCATGTGATCGGGAAGATCGGCCATCGGTCATATCCGCTTGAACTGAATTGGGGCGGAGAGGTGCCACGGCAGGGCCGAAGCGTCAAGCCGTTTGGCTCAGATGCGCCCTCTCCCGGCCCACCCTTCGGTAAAGGCATGGGAGAGATCCCGCCTTCCTTCCTGTGGATGAGGCATGGAGGGTGAGAGCTGCCGGCTGTGTCCTCATGAGACAGGATTTCCGGATCTGGCACCCGCTTCCCGTAAAGAGGCAGGTTTTCAGAAGCAGGATGCGAAAAATCCCGAATTTTCCTGACAAATGCCAATGGATCGTGGTGAACGAATTTTACCGCAGTCGCTCCTGTCTAAAATTTGAGTGTATTTCTTTCATCGCCCTTATGAATTTCCATTTTATGACAAGCGCATGGAAGGCGATATGGGGAGGTTATATTTCCAATATAGTTATTTTTTATTACGGAACAATTTGTCCCGCGGTGGACCTATTGTGCGCCAATTCTGTGCAGCACACTAGGCGGGAAAACCATAATACCGGCCATGTTTTCATCAAGCAGCCATTAGAAAACCCGCAAGGGGCGGCGCCTGGCCAGCGCCGCTTTTTCATTTCCGGGGATGATCTTCGGGCCTCCCGCGCTGCCGCTATTCGGCCTCGCCGGTATCCAGCCGGTATTCACCCGTCTGCGGATCCTTGACGAGCGTTCCCATGGCGCCCGACTGGCGCTCCCGCTCCGCCCGCCGGCTTTTTTCCGCCAGGCGGTTGGCATCGGCAACGAAGCGCCGGTAGAGCATGATGGAGCCCGCGACCAGGACCGCGAGCATGATCAATTGGGCCATGGGTCTTCCTTTCCCCCGCTTGCTTTCTCAAAGTCCGTAGCGCGCCCAGAGCGAGCGCTCTTCCACCGCACCCGCAAGGCCGTGCGCGGCAGCGCCGGCAATGGCTTCGGCGCGCGGCGGGCGCGCCAGAATGGCCGGCAGGCGGCGGCCGAAGAAGGAGCGGCGCTCCTCCACCATTTCCAGCTCGGTCTTTTCGCCATAGCGTTCGCGCAGCACCTCGCGCAGGCTGCCCATGCGGTCCACCAACCCGAGTTCTACACCGCGGCGGCCGGTCCAGAACAGGCCCGAAAAGAGATCCGGGTGATCGGCGAGCTTGCCGGCGCGCCGTTCCTTCACCATGGCGATGAAGACCTCATGCACGTCGCGCTGCAGATCGAGCACGAATTCCACATCCTCCTGTCGCTCGGGCCGGAAGGGATCGAGGATCACCTTGTTTTCACCTGACGTATAGATGCGGCGCTCCACGCCGATCTTGCCGATCAGCTCGGTGAAGCCGAAGCCGCTCGAGACCACCCCGATCGATCCGACCACCGACGTGGGATCGACGATGATCTCGTCGCCGGCGAGCGCGATCATGTAGCCGCCGGAGGCCGCGACATCCTCTACGAAGACCAGCACGGATTTCTTGTGCTCCTCCGCCAGCGACCGGATGCGCTGGAAGATCAGCCGCGACTGGACCGGCGATCCACCCGGCGAATTGATGACCAGCGCCACGGCGGGCGCCTCCTTCATGGAAAAGGCATCCTCCAGCTGCTCGGCGACACCGGCGAGATTGAGCGAGGACTGGAAGCGGCTGCTTTCCGGCGTGATCACGCCCTGCAGCACCACCACGGGGACGGTCACATGGGATTTGCGGAAGCGCTTGGGTATGAACTTCTTCAAAAAGCCGAACATGGAAAAACTCCTCAATATGCATCGGTCAAAGGCTGCGCCGCCTCCAGATGTATGCACTTGAGGCCGAAACGCAATGGGAATTGCCGGATCGCGGCCCGCCCCGCAATGCCGTCCGGGCGTGCGCCCCTCCCCCGCCTACGCCGAGAGGAACAGGATTCCGGCCAGACGACAAATGTCAAATCGGGTCTTTACTCCTTATTGCAAATCATTATCATTTGCATTCCAGAAACAGGATTTCGATCCGGGGAGAAGGTGCATGCTCCAGAGACCGCAGGAAAGTGCTGCAGGGGAAACCGGCTGGCAGCAGGGGGGCTGGCGGGGACCGCGCGGCGAGGCCTCGCTCTCGGATGTGCATGGTTCGATTGCGGTTGCCCGGCAGGCGAAGGGCTGGAAAAGGCTCGCCGCCTTCATCGGCCCCGGCTATCTCGTGGCTGTCGGCTACATGGATCCCGGCAACTGGGCCACCTCGCTGGCGGGCGGCTCGCGCTATGGCTATGCGCTGCTTTCCATCGCGCTGCTGTCGAATTTCATGGCGATCCTTCTGCAATCGCTCTGCGCGCGGCTGGCCATTGCCTCCGGCCGGGATCTCGCCCAGGCCTGCCGGGATGCCTATCCGAAGCCCGTGGCGATCCTCCTCTGGCTGCTTGCGGAAATCGCGATCATCGCGACCGATATTGCCGAGGTGATCGGCACGGCCATCGGCCTGCAGCTCCTCTTCGGCATTCCCCTCGAAATCGGCGTCATCGTGACGGCGCTCGATGTCTTCCTGATCCTGGCGCTGCAGAAGCTCGGCTTCCGCTGGGTGGAAGCCTTCGTCATCGCGCTTCTGGCGGTCATCGGCCTCTGCTTCGGCATCCAGATCGTGCTTGCCGATCCCGACTGGGGGGCTGTGCTTCACGGCTTCGTGCCGACGACGCGGATCGCGACCGATCCGGGCATGCTCTATCTGGCGCTCGGCATTCTCGGCGCCACCGTCATGCCGCATAATCTCTACCTGCATTCGGGCATCGTGCAGACGCGCGCCTATGGCGAAAGCCTGCCGGAAAAGCGCGAGGCCCTGCGCTTTGCCACCATCGATTCCACCGTGGCGCTGCTGCTGGCGCTGCTCGTCAATGCCTCGATCCTGATCCTTGCCGCTTCTGCCTTCCACAGCACGGGGCGGACCGGGGTGGCGGAGCTTGGCGAGGCGCATTCGCTGCTGGCGCCGCTGCTGGGGGCCGCTATTGCCCCGACGCTCTTTGCCGTTGCGCTGCTCTGCTGTGGTCTCAACTCGACCGCGACCGCCACGCTTGCGGGGCAGATCGTGATGGAGGGCTTCATCCGCTTCAAGCTGAAGCCGTGGGTGCGGCGGCTCGTTACCCGCACCATCGCCATTCTGCCTGCAGCGTTCGTGACAATCCTCTATGGCGAACAGGGCACGGCGGAGCTGCTGATCCTCAGCCAGGTGGTGCTGAGCCTGCAACTCTCCTTCGCCGTCTTCCCGCTGGTGATGTTCACCGCCAGCCGGGCGAAGATGGGCGCGCTCGTCGCGCCCCGCTGGGTGACGGCGCTTGCCTGGGCGACCGCTTTCCTGATTGCGGGGCTGAACGTGAAGCTCGTCTACGACTTCTTCCTCGGCTGAGCCGAGGGGGTGGCGCGCGGATAGGCGGCGCGACCATTGTTGAGATCGTCGACCAGGGCGGAGAAGCGGTGGGTTCCCGCCTCGTGCATGACAAGCGGCGCCCGAAATGCGAGCCGCGCCCTGGAACCCTTGATGGCGGTGACGAGGATGCGCACGGCATTTTCGCCCTCCCGGGGATGGAGGGCGGTGATTTCGAGCCCGCCGAAGCGCCGGCCGCAGGCGGCAATGATATCGGCAATCGATTCGGGCCTTGCGATCAGCGAGAGCTGGCCGCCGGGAATGAGGATGGCGCCGGCGGTGCGGATCCAGCTTTCGAAGAGATCGTCCACCATGGCATGGGCCTCGGCCTTCAGCGCATCGGGCGTGGTGCGGTCGGCGGCATGGTTGAAGGGCGGGTTCATGATCACGTGGTGGAAATGGTCGTCGGTGAGTCCCGCCTCGATCCGCGCCTTGCCGGTCAGCGTCACATCCGCCTCGCAAACCGAGACGCGGCCGGAAAGGGCTGCATTTTCGGGCAAGGCCAGGCTCTTGCGGGCAAAGGCCGCCATATCCGGCGAGCGCTCGAAGAGCACCGCCTGCGCCTGAGGCAGGCGGGCGGCGACCGCCATGCCGGCGGCCCCTGCCCCCGCGCCGAGATCGGCCACCCGGATCGGCCGCTCGTCGGCGACGAGTGCGGCCAGCAGCATGGCATCCATGCCGGACCGATGGCCCCTGCCCTTCGGCTGCACCAGATGGAAACGCCCGTAATGGAAGGCATCGACGGTTTCGGCAACCGCCGCGGTCATGGCCTCAGGCATCGCGCAGTTCCGCGCCGAGCCCGGCATCGGTCAGGATCCGGCGTGCCCGATCCACTTCCTCCGCATCCACCATCAGCCGGCGCTGGAGAATGCCGATCGAGCCTTCCAGCACGCTCATGCCCTGATCGGCGATGAAGCAGTGTATCCCGAAGTCCCGCATCAGGCTTTCCGCATAGGAAAGGACAACCGGGTCATTGGTGCGAATGATTTCGAGCATGGCCTAATTTCCGTCAAAAACCCGCGACCGGGACAATTCGCCCCTTGCCGCCCCGGACGGCCCTTTCTATTGTTCTTCTAAATATTGTTGTCAGGAGTCCGGACCCTTGGGCGTCGTTATACCGCTGGAAGAAAGCAAAAACAAACCGGCTTCCGTGAAGCCGCTCGTGGATCTGACCCGCGAGGGCATGGAGCGGGTGAACCAGCTCATTCTTTCGAAGGCCGGTTCCGACGTGCAGATGATCCCCGAAGTGGCGAACCATCTGATCTCCTCCGGCGGCAAGCGGCTGCGCCCCATGCTGACGCTCGCCTCGGCCTCCATGTTCGGCTATCAGGGCGACCATCACGTGAAGCTCGCCACCGCCGTGGAGTTCATGCATACCGCAACCCTGCTGCATGACGATGTGGTTGACGAAAGCGATCTGCGCCGCGGCAAATCCACCGCCCGGATGATCTGGGGCAACCAGGCAAGCGTGCTTGTGGGCGATTTCCTGCTGGGCCAGGCCTTCCGCATGATGGTGGATGTGGGTTCGCTCGAAGCGCTGGACGTGCTTTCCACCGCCGCATCGGTGATTGCCGAAGGCGAGGTGCTGCAGCTTTCCGTCGCCAAGAACATGGAAACCACGGAAGACGAATATCTCTCCGTCATCCGGGCGAAGACCGCAGCGCTCTTTGCCGCTGCCGCGGAAGTGGGGCCGATCGTTGCGAAAACCGACAAATCCGAGCGCAATGCGCTGAAGAGCTACGGCATGAATCTCGGCCTTGCCTTCCAGCTCGTCGACGATGTGCTCGATTACGGCGGCAAGTCTGCCGAGCTCGGCAAGAATACGGGTGACGATTTCCGCGAAGGCAAGATCACGCTTCCCGTCATCCTCGCCTATCGCCGGGGCACGCAGGACGAACGCGCCTTCTGGCGCGATGCGATCGAGGGCGGCAACAGCTCGGACGAGAACCTCGAAAAGGCCATGGGCCTCATCCAGAAATATGGCAGCCTCAACGACACGACCGCCCGGGCGCTGCATTATGGCGCCATTGCCCGCGATGCGCTGGCCCCGCTTCCCGACAGCCCGTGGAAATCGGCGCTGCTCGAAGTGATCGATTTCTGCATTTCGCGGGTGAACTGAAGCGCAAGGCGCGTGCCCAGATGTGCTTGCAGCGGGGTTACAAAAAGGCGATCCTCCAGCGAATCAGCCGGATAGGCAGGATATCTGCCTGTCCGGCTTGCGGTTTCCAGACGGCGCGCGCCGGACATATTCGATGAAAGGCCATTTCATGCGGCAGAGCCTCGCTCTCAAGCTTCTTTCGGGTGCAGCCCTTGCAGCCCTCCTGATTGCCAGCCCCACGCTCTCCATGGCCGCGGGCGATGCGAAGGCCCCGGCACCCGTGGTGGATTTCAATGCGGATGGCGTCTCCTCCTTTGCCGGCGCCTTCCTGGCCGCCCGCACCGCCGATGTGGACCGTGACTACAAGAATGCCATTCCGCTCTACCGCAAGGCGCTGGAGCTGGAGCCCGACAATACGGAAATCCGCGAAAGGCTGATGGTGGCCTCCTTCCTCTCCGGCGATTTCGAGGAGGGGGCGAAGATTGCCGAGCAATTGAAATCGGATGTGGCGGTGGAACGGATCACCGTGATTGCCCGCGGGCTGGATGCCATCCGTCGCGGCGATTATGCCAGCGCCGACAAGATCCTGAAATATGAGGGACCGAACGATCTCGAACGGCTGCTGACCAGCCTGGTGCTGGCCTGGTCACGCTTCGGCGCCGGCGACAAGGAGGCGGCACTGAAGATGGTGACGGATCTGAAGGGTCCGGAATGGTTCGCCATTTTCCGCAACTACCATGCGGGTGCGCTTGCCGCTGCGGCGGGCGATACGGACAAGGCGCGGGCACTGCTGAAGAGCGCTGTGATCGACAAGGATGGCGGCTCGACCGCCCCCGACACCTATATTCGCGCCGTCATGGCGCTCGCCCGGCTGGAGGCAGGTCAGGGAAATCTTCAGAAGGCGCTGGACACGATTGCGAGCGGCGACCAGCTGATCAACAATTACGCGCCGCTGAAGGCGCTCGGCGAAGAGCTGAAGAAGGGCGGCAAGCCCGACCAGCAGGTGAAGACCGCCGCGCAAGGGGCCGCCGCCGTGCTCTTTTCCATCGGCAGCGCGCTGAACCGCCAGGGGGCGGATGAGGCGGTTGCGCTCTATCTCAACATGGCCCATGCGCTGGACCCCGATAGCGCCGATACGCTGGTCTTGCTGGGCGGGCTTGCGGAAAATGCCAACCAGCCGGAGCGCGCCATCGAATTCTACAAGCAGGTGCCGGACAGTTCGCCGCTCCGGCGGATTTCCGAGCTGCAGCTTGGGCTGGCGCTTGCCACCACCGGCAAGCAGGAGGAGGCGCGCAAGCATCTCAAGGCGCTGATTGCCAGCGATCCCACCGATATCAGAAGCTATCTCGCCTATGGCAGCGTGCTTTCCGATGCCAAGGACTACCGGGAGATGGCCCGCAATTACGACCAGGCGATCCAGTCGCTCGGCAATCGCCGCGACAAGAGCCACTGGTCGCTCTATTTCCAGCGCGCCATTGCCTATGAGCGGCTGAAGGAATGGGACAAGGCCGAGCCGAATTTCAAGATCGCGCTGGAGCTGAACCCGGAACAGCCGCAGGTGCTGAACTATCTGGGCTATAGCTGGGTGGACATGAACCGGAACCTCAAGGAGGGTCTGGACATGATCAAGCGCGCGGTGGAGCTGCGCCCCGACGACGGCTATATCGTCGATTCGCTGGGCTGGGCCTATTATCGCCTCGGCCGCTTCGACGATGCGGTGGAGGAGCTGGAGCGCGCGGCCGAGCTGAAGGCCGGTGACGCGACGATCAACGATCACCTCGGCGATGCCTACTGGCGGGTCGGCCGCAAGCGCGAGGCGGTGTTCCAGTGGCAGCGCGCCCTGGTCATGAAGCCGGAAGCAGCGGAAATCCCGAAGATCAACGCCAAGATCAAGGACGGTCTGCCGGAGAATGCAGGCGCGAAGAAGAGCGAGGCGCCCGCTCCTGCCCCGGCCAATCAGACAGCCGCGGCGGCACCCGCAACGACGCCGGCCCCGGCTGCCACCGAGGCGCCGAAGCCTGTCGAGCCGGCCAAGACGCCTGAGCCGGCAAAGCCCGCCGAACCCGCAAAGGCTCCCGAGACCCCCAAGGCACCGGAAACGAAGGCTGCACCCGCGACGCCCGCTGCAACGGCCCCCGCTGCGGCGCCTGCCGCTCCGAGTGCCGCTGGCAGCACCGATTATACCGTCGTCGAGGGCGATTCCGTCTGGCGCATTGCCGAGCGGCTTCTCGGCAACTGGAAGCGCGGCGTGGAGATCATCGAGCTGAATGCGGATCTCAAGAAGAACCCCGACCGGCTGAAGATCGGCCAGGTGATCAAGGTGCCCGCAAAGGGCAACTGATCCACCGGCGATGGCGGAGATACGCGAACAGGCACATGCCAAGATCAATCTCGCGCTGCATGTGACAGGGCAGCGCGCCGATGGCTATCACCTCCTCGATACGCTGGTGACCTTTACCGAGGCGGGCGACAGCCTGACCTTCAGGCCCGCTTCCAGGGACCGCTTCACGCTCTCCGGACGCTTCGCCCCGGCACTCGAAGGGGCCGATGGGGCCGACAATCTGGTGCTTCGCGCCCGTGACGGGCTCCGGGCGCTCCTCGGCGAAGTGGCGGGACCTGTCCATATCCATCTGGAAAAGAACCTCCCGGTTTCCTCCGGCATCGGCGGCGGATCGGCCGATGCGGCAGCGAGCCTGCGCGGCCTCATGCGGCTCTGGGATGCGCGACCGCTAGCCGAAGCGCTCGACCGGCTGGCCCTGACGCTTGGGGCGGATGTACCCATGTGCCTCGTGTCCCGCCCGCTGATTGCCCGGGGGATCGGCGAGGAGATCGAACGGATCGCCCTTCCCCGGCTTTGCCTGCTTCTCGTCAATCCGCTCAAGCCGGTTTCGACCCCCGCCATCTTCAGGCGGCTGACGACCAAGGACAATCCGCCACTTCCCGCGGAGCGGGCGCTGCTTCAAGCCGATCCCCTCGGCTTTCTCACGGGTCTGCGAAACGATCTCCAGCCGCCGGCGGAGGAGATCGAGCCTGCCATTCCCCTGGTGATCGCCGCACTTCGGACGAGCGGGGCGCGGCTTGTGCGAATGTCCGGTTCGGGGGCTACCTGTTTCGGCCTGTTCGACGACCGGGACACGCTGCAGGCGGCGGCAGCGGGTCTTCGAAAGGCCCATCCCGACTGGTTCGTGGCGGAGACGGAGAGCCTCCCCTGAGCGAACCCGGGGAACGGCGGAACGAATTTGTTCTTGCAATGTTCTCTTTTCTCCGATAGGAATAGTGTCAGTAGAACCGAAATCCGGTTCGTCCGGGCGGGGCACCTGTTGCCTGCCCGATGACATGGACTGTCCGGCCCGCATGAGCCTTTCGGCTGGCGGGCGGTAAGGAGCGATCGATGACAGAACTGGCCCTTGCGGGGCAGGACGCATTCGCGCCTGCCCATACGGCTGACATTGCCGAGCATCTCATTCTCTCCTCCGGCTTGCGGGTGGATCTTGGACGGCGCCGCGGGCGCGGCGCGGGCATGAACCCGGACGGGCGCTTCGAGCCGCAGCAGCGGGAGACCTTCGACGATGGCTGGCAGACCATTGAGGAACTGGAACCCTTCCGCACCGAAGTGCAGGTGGAAAAGCCGCGCGCGGTGATTACCCGCAACGAATCGCCGGACATTCCCTTCGACCGCTCGATCAATCCCTATCGCGGATGCGAGCATGGCTGCATCTACTGCTTTGCGCGGCCCACCCACAGCTATATGGGGCTTTCGGCGGGGCTGGATTTCGAATCCAAGCTCTTTGCCAAGCCCGATGCGGCGCGGCTTCTGGAGCGGGAGCTTTCCAAGCCCGGCTACAAGCCGCGCACCATCGCCATCGGCACCAATACGGATCCCTATCAGCCGATCGAGAAGGAATGGCGGATCATGCGCCAGATCCTCGAAGTGCTGGAAAAGGCCAATCATCCCGTCGTGGTCGTCACCAAGTCGTCGCTGATCCTTCGGGATATCGACATTCTCTCGCGCATGGCGGCGAAAGGGCTGGCGAAGGTCGGTATTTCCGTCACCACGCTCGACCGGAAGCTGGCGCGGCTGATGGAGCCGCGGGCGGCAACGCCCGTCCGGCGGCTGGACACGATCAAGGCGCTGAGCGATGCGGGCATTCCCGTGGCCGTCATGGTGGCGCCGATCATTCCGGCGCTCAACGATCACGAGATCGAGCGCATTCTGGAATCGGCCCATGCGGCCGGTGCGCGCGAGGCGAGCTACGTGCTGCTGCGCCTGCCCTTCGAGGTGAGCCCGCTCTTCCGCGAATGGCTGCTCAGGCACTATCCCGATCGCTACCGCCGCGTCATGTCGCTGATCCGCTCGATGCGGGACGGCAAGGATTATGATGCGGAATTCGGCAAGCGCATGAAGGGAGCCGGTCCCTATGCCTGGCAGATCGGCCGGCGCTTCGAACTGGCCACCAAGCGCTTCGGGCTGGTGCGCCGCTCGATCCAGCTGCGTGACGATGCCTTTACTCCGCCGGATGGCGCCGGCGTGCAGCTCTCGCTGCTCTGAATTCTGGCGGATGCGGTGTTGCCGCGCCCGCCCTTCGTTCCGGCTGCAAAACCCTGATTGCTGGCCGGCACCCCTCGGGTTCCGCCGCCTGTGGGGCGGATTTTTTGAAATCCGCTCCAGCCCGAGGGCTTGCAGGAGATCGGTGAGGCGTGCGAGTCTCGCCGCATGACACGCCGCACGCCTCCCGATTCTCCCGCACTTTTCGAGTTGCTTGCCAACCGGCCGGATTTCCGGCTGGAACAGGCGCTGATGCGCGACGGTTTCCCGCTGGTGGCCGGCGCGGACGAGGCGGGGCGCGGGCCGCTTGCGGGCCCGGTCGTTGCCGCCGCCGTGATCCTCGATCCCGACAATATTCCCGACGGCCTCAACGATTCCAAGAAGCTCAGCGCTGCCCAGCGCAATGCGCTCTATACGGAGATTCTCGCCACTTCGGTGGTGGCGATCGCCTCTTCCGGTCCCCGGCGGATCGACGACACGGATATTCTGAAGGCGAGCCTTGACGCCATGCGCCGTGCGGTCTCGAACCTGGCGCTCGCCCCCGCCTTCGTCCTCGTCGATGGCCGCGATGTGCCGCCCGGCCTTCCCTGTCCCGGCAAGGCGGTGGTGAAGGGCGACAGCCGGTCGGTCTCCATCGCCGCTGCCTCGATCATCGCCAAGGTCACCCGCGACCGGATGATGGAACAGGCGGGCACGCTCTATTCCGCCTATGGATTCGAGATCCATGCGGGCTATGCGACGAGCTACCACCGGGCGCAGATCACCGTCCACGGCCCCTGCCCGCTGCACCGCATGAGCTTCCGGCCGATCTCCGCCTATGGCCTTGACGACGCTCCCCCGGCCTCGCCCGACCCGATGCGGCTCTAGGGCTCAGCCGAGCGGCTGAGCCAGCCCTATCAGCAGACCCTCAGGCCCCCTGATATAGCAGAGCCGGTAGACACCGGCATAATCCACCACCTCGCCCTCAAGCCGGGCACCATGATCTCTCAACGCCTCCAGCGTGGCGGCAAGGTCGTCGACGGCAAACATGACCCGGAGATAGCCATAGGCGTTGACCGGCGCGGTGCGGTGGTCGGCAATCACGGCCGGGTGGTTGTAGCGGCAGAGTTCCAGGCGGCTTGCACCATCCGGCGTCCGCATCATGGCAATTTCGACGGACTGGTCGCCGAGCCCCGTCACGCGGCCAGCCCAGGCGCCTTCCACGAGGCTGCGGCCTTCGAGCGTCATGCCGAGCGCCTCGAAGAAGGCGATTGCCGCGTCCAGATTCTCGACGACGATACCGGTATTGTGCATCCGCAGCATTGCCATTGCCTGCTCCTTCCGGGAATAGCTGAGGCTAGCGCCCTCCCGGCGGGGTGACAACGGCCGGCGGGCCCTCTCCGTTCCACGATGCATTTCGGCCGGATGCGGGCATGAAAAAAGCCCGGTCGGGGACCGGGCTTTCTCTCATTCCTGTCAGACGCCGCTCAGTTGAGGCGGGTCTTCACTTCGCCCACGGCCTGGCTGAACAGGTCGGCCTGCACGGTGGCGTCGGCGCGGGCGGCCAGAACCTTTTCGGCTGCGGCAATGGCGAGATCGACCGCGGCGGAGCGCACGGCATTGACCGCATCGGTTTCAGCCTGCTTGATCTTCTGTTCCGACAGCGCATTGCGGCGGGCGACGAATTCTTCCGTCTTCTGCTTGGCTTCGGCTGCGATCATTTCCGCTTCGCGTTCTGCGGCAGCCACGATCTTGGCGGCATCGGCTTCCGCTTCCTTGCGCTTGCGCTGGTATTCGGCCAGCAGCTGCTGGGCCTCTTCGCGCAGGCGCTTGGCTTCGGAAAGATCGTTGCGGATCTGGTCGGCGCGGGCGTCGAGGCTCTTTGCCACCATGCCCGGAACCTTGAGGTAGACGATCAGCGCCAGGAAGATGACGAGGCCGACAAAGGCAAAGAAGGTTGCATCAAAATGCATGGGATCAGCCCTCCTGCTTCGCGCTGGCGACGGCAGCGGCGACATCGGCCTGGGCCACCGAACCGCCGATCAGGCGTTCGACGACGGCGCCAGCCGTTTCGGTTGCGATGGTGCCGACGTCGGCAAAGGCCTTTGCCTTGATCTCGGCAATGCGGCCTTCAGCCTCGGCGACCTTCTTCGAAAGCTCGGCCTCAATGGCGGCGCGCTCGCCGGCAGCCTTGGTCTTGGCGGCTTCGCGGGCTTCGGAACCGATGGCATTGGCCTTGGCCTTCGCCTGGGCGAGTTCCTTTTCATAGGTCTCGACGGCGAGGTCGGCTTCCTTCTTGAGGCTTGCGGCCTCGTTCAGGTCCTTCGAAATCCGGCTGTTACGGTCTTCCAGGATGCCGCCGATGCGCGGTGCGATGACCTTCTGCATCAGGAGGTAGAAGAGGCCGAACGTGATCACCAGCCAGAGCAGCTGGGACGCGAAGGTGGTGGAATCGAAAGGCGGGAAAACCTTGGGGCCGCCCTCGTGGGCAACGCCGGTCTCCGTATGGGTTTCTTCGGCCGCCGGAGCGCCATGGGCCTCGGTTGCCGTGGCGTCAGCGGCCGCCGGCGCGGTCTGAGCCGTGGTTTCTTCGGCATAGGCCGGGGTCACAAACATGCTCACCTCCAGGGGTGTCCTTTGGTGCGCTTCCCGGCAGGACCGCGCGGACGAAGCGTTGAATTCTCTGAAGAAGGTTTTTTCGGCCTCCAACCCGTCAGGGCGAAGGCCGGAAAAACAAAAGGATCACGGCCCGCGACCGTTCACGAACCGTGACCCTCAATCGCGTTGCCGTATCAGACGGCGAACAGCAGCAGGAGAGCGACGAGCAGCGAGAAGATGCCCAGTGCTTCCGTCACGGCGAAGCCGAATACGAGGCGGCCGAACTGGCTGTCAGCAGCAGACGGGTTGCGAAGCGCGCCCGACAGGTAGCTGCCGAAGATGTTGCCGAGGCCGAGAGCCGTACCGGCCATGCCAAAGCAAGCGAGACCAGCGCCGATGTACTTTGCTGCAATAGGATCCATCTTAAACTCCTTCGAAATGGTTGTTGCGGCGTTTCGACTGACGTCCGGAGACGTCAATGTTGGTAATCCTTAGTGGCCACCCGGGTGAACGGCATCGTTGAGGTACATGCAGGTCAGTACCGCAAAGACATATGCCTGGAGGAAGGCGACGAGGAATTCGAGACCGGTGAGAGCCACGGTCATGATGAGGGGCAGGACGGCACCACCCACGCCGAGCGCACCCAGCGCACCGAGCGAGGCGACGAAGCCGGCGAAAACCTTGAGCGTGATGTGCCCGGCGAGCAGGTTCGCGAAAAGACGAACGGACAGCGAGATCGGACGGGACAGGAACGAGATCACTTCGATGGCGACAACGAGCGGCAGCAGCGCGCCCGGCACGCCCGAGGGCACGAAGAGGTTCAGGAAACCGAAGCCATGCTTGTAGAAACCGTAGAGAATGACGGTTGCGATGACGAAGAGGGCCAGGGCGAAGGTGACGATGATCTGCGAGGTCACCGTGAAGAAATAGGGCACCATGCCGAGCAGGTTCGCCGTAAGCACGAACATGAACAGGGAGAAGACCATGGGGAAGAACTTCATCCCGTGGCTTCCCGCCCCTTCACGCAGCATGTTGGCGATGAATTCGTAGGACATTTCTGCGAGCGACTGGGCGCGGCTCGGAATGAGGCTGCGGCTGGAGCTCGAGAAATAGAGGAAGCCCGAGGCGACAGCGACGGTCGCGACCATGAACAGCGAGGCATTGGTGAAGGATACGTCATAGCCGCCGACATGGAGCGGCACAATCTTCTGGATCAGGAACTGATGGGTCGGATCGTTTGACACCGTTGGTCTCTCTTCACGTTGCCCGGGCTCGTCAGGAGCCGGAATTTCATTCCCTGGGGTCTGGGCCTGCCCGTTCCCCCGCAAATCTCTCATCCGTCCCTGCGCTTGCCCGGATCCGGCTTGGCAACCAGACCGGCAGAACGCATGACGTTCAGAACGCCGGCACAGAAACCGAGGAGCAGAAGCACGATCAGGCCCCAGGGTCCGGTACCGGCAAAACGGTCCAGGAAGTAGCCGAGAACGCCGCCGACGATCACCGCCGCCACGAATTCGCTGGAGAGTTTCATCGCTTCGGCATAGCCCTTGCGGCTCGCCTCTGCCCTCTTCTCGTCCCGCGCCTCGCGTCCCGTCTCGCGATCGACCTCCTTCAAGGCCGCACCGAGACGCCGTCTGCGTTCTTCCAAAGCTTCATCCCGCTGGTCGGTCATGCCTGCCTCCGTCTGTGTGGGTTTTGTTTTCCGGATGGAAAACAGAGCTTTTACGCCCCACAAACGCCCAAGGTTTAACACCTTCCGGCCCGTTTTGAAGTCGGGCGCAACATAGTTTTAGGCTTTCACATAGTCAAGCTTCGGGGCGCTTGTGGGCGTGTTCAATTTTTTCCATGAAAAACAACGCGATAGGCCGTATTTCGTTGCCGTACCCTTAAACTTCGTCAACATTCCTTAGGCCAATGCGGCAGATTGACCGGGGGCGGCGCGCTGCCGCACCGCCCCTCTAACCGATTGAATGGGGAAAGGCCCGGTGTTTCAGGCAGAGACTCAGCTCCACCCGCCGCCATAGGTGCGGTAGAAGATGTGCCAGCCGATCTTGGCGACGCGCTTCATGGTCGGCGCCCAGTTGGGCTTCACGTAAATGGCGTGATAATGGGTGGCGGAGCCCACTTCCGGCAGCCAGATCTTGCCCGCCGTGACGGCCAGGGCGATTTCCTTGGCCACCGCATAGCGATCCGGCGACCAGATGATGTCCTTGATGCCATCGCAGGCGAAGGAGAACTGGCACTGGTTGGTCCAGTCGCGATTCTGGTAGACGACGCCGCAGATCGAGTCGGGATAGGCGGGGTTGCGCACCCGGTTCAGCACCACCTGCGCCACGGCGGCCTGACCCTTCAGCGGCTCGCCGCGCGATTCGAAATAGATCGCATCGGCCAGGCACTTCTGCTCCTTCTCGGTGAAGACGGAAGGGGGCAGGATATTGGCGGCCCAGGCATGGTCCTTTGGCCCGATCACGGGGCGGAAGCGACCCTCTTCCGGGTCTTTCTTCAAAATGGCATCGAAGGGCGACTGCCTGAGGGCCCCCGGATCAGCGGGGGCATAGGCGGTGGCGAGCACATCCGCCTGGCGGTTGGTGACGAGGCTGGCGAGCAGCACCGGCACGCCCTCGTCCGCAGGCTTTTCCTCCGGCTTCTTGTAGAAGGTCTGGGCGATCATCATCTCGCTGCCCTTCGGCTCGGTGCGGGCAAAGGCCATGAGTTCCTTCGGCGTTTCCGGCCGGTCGAACAGCCCGCTCACGCGCTTCAGCACGGAGCCGGCGGTAAACGCCTTCGGCGGCTGCATGGTTTCGGCGGCGACGATGCGGCCGCGCTTGGCGGCGCGCGTCACGCGCTCCTCGTCGGGCCGGGGATCGGGCGGAAACTTGTCCTCGGTCATCGCCACCCGGACGCCATCCGGCAGCACCATGCCCCCGGAACGGCCGATGGCGGAGGCGGTGACCGGATCATGAAAGGTAATGCGGGCGCCGGTCTGCGCATCCGGGGTGGCCGAGGTCACCACCATGCGCCAGGCGGGCGTGCCGTCATCGAGCCCGGTCAAAAGGCCCGCCATGTCGCCATGGGCGGCGGTGGTCGGGTTTCCGATCCAGGCGGCAACGCCGAAGACGAAGGGGGAAATCCAACGGCCCACCATGAGAGGGACTGAACGGCCTCTAAGACGCAACTGCCTACTCCACACCGGGACGCGATACGATTGCACATGCCATGGCATGCCGGGACCGACGCTCGTGCCGGGCCTCGGGCGGGATAGAATGATCCTTGCCGATGGCGAAACGGCCGCTCCAGTGCGGGTGCGTGCCTGTCTCTCCCCGGAACTATCCCCCATTAACCTTGATCATTGGTTAACGCCCGCAAATTCGGGGCTTTTTATGGCCAGCAATCCCCGATCCGCAGCAGCCGTTAACCATGCCCGTTTCCGCGCGCTCCCCGCACCTTCACCGGGCATAGGCAAAAGGCCCCGGAGGCGGAGCGCTCCGGGGCCTTTTTCTCTTTCGTTTGCCTGCGTTTCCCGTCCGGTCAGATGACCACGTGGGAGCCCAGTTCCACCACGCGGTTGGTGGGCAGCTTGAAGTAATCGGAGGGATCGGTCGCCGCATTGGCGAGCGCCACATAGAGCCTGCCCTGCCAGGCCGGCATTTCCGATTTCGGATCGCGCACCAGCTTGCGGCGGCCGAGATAGAAGGAGGTCGACATGATGTCGAACTTCACCCCGCCCTTGCGCAGATGGCCGAGCGCCTGGCTGACATTCTGGTTTTCCATGAAGCCGAAATTCAGCTGCACGCGGCTGAAGCGCTCCGAGAGCTTTTCGATCTGGTAGCGGTTTTCCGGGTTGGCGCGCGGCTTGTTCACCGTCTTGATGGTGAGGATGACGTTCTTTTCGTGGAGCACGTGGTTGTGCTTCAGATTGTGCATCAGCGCCGCCGGCACGGATTCGGGATCCGAGGTCAGGAAGATCGCCGTTCCCGGCACGGCCTTCGGCGCATGGGCGCTTTCCTTCTCGATCGAGGGAATGAAGGCCATCAGCGGAATATCCGTATGGCGGGTCTTGTTGAACAGGATCTGGGTGCCGCGCCGCCAGGTCCACATGATGATGGTGAAGATCAGCGCGAACATGACGGGGATATAGCCGCCATCGGTAATCTTCAGCAGGTTGGCGCTGAAGAAGACGCATTCCAGCAGGAAGAGCGGCCCGAGCACGGCGAGCGCCTGGGCAAGCGGCCAGTTCCAGCGGGCACGCACGAATTCCACCGACATGGTCGTGGTGACCACCATGGCGCCCGTGACCGAGATGCCATAGGCGGTGGCGAGCGCTTCCGACGAGCGGAAGGAGAGCACCAGGATGATGACCGCCACCAGCAGCAGCCGGTTGACGGCCGGCAGATAGATCTGCCCCGTATTGGTTTCCGAGGTGAAGAGGATTTCCATGCGCGGCAGGAAGCCGAGATGGATCGCCTGGCGGGTGAGCGAGAAGGCACCGGTGATCACCGCCTGGCTGGCGATGATGGTGGCCGCGGTGGCCAGGATGACCACCGGCAGCAGCGCCCAGGAGGGGAACATCAGGAAGAAGGGGTCCGATGCCGCTTCCGGATGGGCGAGCACATAGGCGCCCTGCCCCAGATAGTTCAGGATCAGCGAGGGATAGACCACGAAGATGAAGGCCACCTGGATGGGCTTGCGGCCGAAATGGCCGAGATCCGCGTAGAGCGCCTCGGTGCCGGTGACCGTCAGGAAGACGGCGCCCAGCACCACGAAGCCGACATAGCCTTCGTTCAGCACGAAGCGTACGGCATTGATGGGGTTGAAGGCGGCGAAGATCTGCGGGCTGTCCAGGATATGGGAAATACCGCCGACGCCGATCACCAGGAACCAGATGAGGGTGATGGGACCGAAGAATTTCGCGACCGCGCCCGTGCCATGGGACTGGATGGCGAAGAGCGCGAAGAGAATGCCGATGGCAATGGGCAGGATGAAGGGATCCATGCCCGAGGCCACGAGCTTCAGGCCTTCCACCGCCGAGAGAACCGACACGGCCGGCGTGATCATGACCTCGCCCAGGAAGAGTGCAGCGCCGATGAGGCCGAGGAAGGTGAGGAAGACCGTGTGGCCGTTCGCCGTCTTCAGGAGCAGGGCGAGCAGCGACAGCGTGCCGCCTTCGCCATCGTTGTCGAGGCGCAGCAGGAAGAGGATGTATTTGAACATCACGATGATCGTGAGCGTCCAGAGGATCAGCGAGATCGGGCCGATCACCTCGTTGGGCGTGATCACGCCGTCATGGGTGAGCGGATGCAGCGCCTGCCGGAAGGCATAGAGCGGGCTGGTACCGATATCGCCGTAGACGACGCCGATCGAGCCGATGGCCAGGCCGACAAGCCCCTTGAGGCCGCCCGGGCCGTGATGTCCGTGGCCCTGCTCCTCGGCAACGGCGGCAGCAGCCGCCGCGGCTGCGGCATTTCCCTCAGCATTCTGATGTGCAGATTCAGGCATGATGCACCCTGGCTCGTTCAGAGCCAGCCTTTCCAACGGAAAAAGATATAGGGCACGATGGCAGACACCAGCATCGTAACGAGCGACATGGGGTAGCCAAAGGACCAGCCGAGTTCCGGCATGAACTGGAAATTCATGCCATAGACCGATGCCACGAGGGTCGGGGGCAGGAACACCACCGAGGCGATCGAGAAGATCTTGATGATTGCATTTTGCTCGACGCTGATGAGGCCGAGCGAGGCATCAAGCAAGAAGGTAATGTTGCCGGCGATGAAGGACACGTGTTCGGACAGCGACTGAATGTCGCGTGCGATCGTGTGACAGAGATTGCGCGCATCCTCGTCACCCTGGATGATCGGCAGCGACTGCAGGAAGCTGACGAGGCGCGAGAGCGAGGAGAGGCTTTCACGCACCTTGCCCAGCAGACGGTGATGGGCAGCCACATCGATGAGCCGATCTTCGAGGTAGCGCGGCGGGCGGCGCTTGCCCTCGTTCGTGAAGACCTGCAGGGAGAGCGCGTCGATGCGGGCGGTTTCCCGTTCCAGGATTTCGGCGGTGCGGTCGCTGATCGTTTCGAGCAGGCGGACCAGAAGATGGGGCGCGGTGATCTGGGTTTCGCCGCCCGGCTCGGTGCCGTGGCCATTGGCGCAGAAGCGCGTCAGCGCGGCGGCAAAGAGCTTGAAGGCCCGCGGCTCGGCATAGCGTACCGTCAGCAGGCGGCCACCCACCAGAATGAAGGCAATGTCGGTGAGATCGGGAAACTCGGTCTCGGTCTTCCAGACCAGCGAAGCGGTCATGAAAATGCCGCCATTTTCCACGAACAGCCGGCTGGAGGGCTCGATGTCCTTCAGGTCTTCGCGGGTCGGCACGGAAATGGACAGCGCAGCCTCGATGGCCGCCTCTTCCTCGCGGGAGGGGGCGTCAAGATCGATCCAGACGATATCGGAACCGAGGCCAGCGGTGACGTCATCCGCTGCCAGAACCGTGGCATCGCCAGAGATGCGATAGGCGGTTATCACGCGAAGGCTCCCGCAAACCGGTACACGGCATTGATCTCCTGCTAAATCGGCACAAGGCCGGAGGGTGCGGGCATATCGCGCAAAGTCTCGACGGAATCAAGAGGACCGAAACGGGACAGACCGCCCCATTTTCACCATGAGTGTAAAGAAATCTTTACAACCCGCGTGAGAGGGCGCGCGCAAGCGCATAGAAAGGCTCTTATTTTTCCGAATGGTCAATAATGCCTGCCCGGGCGCCGCAAATTGTGCAGCGCAAAAGATTTTTTTCGGCCCTATCCCTTTTGGCCCCTGTCCTCATTCAAAAACGAGGTTCGGAGCCTTGCGGGCCGTCTTTCCCGTGAGTTCCGACCAGACGGCAGCGGCGATGTCGCAATAGGCCTTTGCCTGCGGGCCGTCGGGCTCGGAAACGGTGATCGGCGTTCCCGCATCGGAGAGTTCGCGGATCGCCATGGTGAGCGGGACTTCGCCGAGGAAGGGCACGCCGATGCGGTTGGCTTCAGCGCGGGCGCCGCCATGGCCGAAAATGTCGTAGCGCGTGCCGGTATCGGGCGCGATGAAGTAGCTCATGTTCTCGACCACGCCGAGCAGCGGCACTTCCACCTTGCGGAACATGGTGATGGCCTTGCGCGCATCGATGAGGGCGAGATCCTGCGGGGTGGAGACGATAACGGCGCCGGCGAGCGGCACCTGCTGCGCCATGGTGAGCTGCGCATCGCCCGTGCCCGGCGGCATGTCGACCACAAGCACGTCGAGTTCGCCCCAGGCCACTTCGCGCAGCATCTGCAGAAGGGCAGACTGGACCATCGGACCGCGCCAGATCATGGCAGTTTCCTCATCCACCAGGAAGCCCATGGACATGACCTTGATGCCGTAATTTTCCATCGGCTGGATGATCTTGCCGTCGATCTGGGTGGGACGGCCGGAGATTTTGAGGAGGCGGGGCATGGAGGGGCCGTAGATATCCGCATCCAGAATGCCGACGCGAAGGCCGTTGGCCTTGAGCCCAAGCGCCAGATTGACGGCGGTCGTCGATTTGCCGACGCCGCCCTTGCCCGAGGCGACCGCGATGATGGCCCCGATGCCGGGCACGCCTGCCTTTTGCGGGCGGCCGGGGGCCGCGCCATGGGAATGGCCCTTGTGATCGTGACCGTGATGTTCATGACCCTTGTGATCGTGATGGGCTGCGGGTGCCGGGCGGGCGGCCGGTGCGGCGGTGCCGGGCTTCTTGTCCGCGGTCAGCGCCACCATGGCGCCCTTGACGCCCTCGATATTCTTCACCACGCGCTCGGCGGCCTGGCGCATGGGCTCCAGTTCCTTGGCCCGCTCGGCCGGCACGGTGAGCGAGAAATAGACCTTGCCGTCCGAGATGAAGATGTCCGAGACCATGCCGAGGTCAACGATGTTGCTTTCCAAATCCGGTCCACGCACCGTCTTCAGTGCATCCGTCACCTGTTCCCTGGAAACCACGAGCGGTCCTTCCTTCCTGTCACGGGCGGGCGGGCCGCCGCATTGCATCCGGACGGGCAAATGCCCGCCCCTGCTTGCGCCGGGATATAGGAAAGCCCGGCGGGCGCTTCAAATAAAATGTGAAATGGTTCCGAAAACCCTTCCGAAAGCGACATGCGGAAAAAAGATCGCCGCGCTGCAGGATCAAGCCGAAAAGGCGATCCCGCTGGCGCGGCGGTCTTTGACCTGACATCCTTGTTCCGGATGTTCTCGCTTGTTGAAGTCCCCTCTGGACCCGGAGCATAGAAAAGCAGGATTTGGAAAAGAGTCAAACGCTTATTTAGGGCCGGCCGGGCGGTGTGCGCCCTGCCGGACGGGCTACTTGATGAGCCCGGTCTTCAGGGCCTTTACCACCGCCTGGGTGCGGTTGACCGTATCCAGCTTCTTGGTTGCCCGGTTGAGGTAATGGTTGACCGTATGCTCCGAGAGGGTGAGGATTTCGGCGATTTCCGCGCTGGTCTTGCCCGCGGCAGTCCAGGTCAGGCAATCGATCTCGCGATCGGTCAGACTCTCGCCGGGCCGGCGGTCCATCTCCCTCAGCGCCGACAGGCTGTCGAAGACATGGCTGCATATATAAGAGAGCGTCACCATCTCGTCGAAGGTGAACTGGTCGCGCTCGCCCGAGAAGGAAATCGCGCCGCGCTGGCCGAGCGAATCATGCACCGGGAAATAGGCGCCGCGCATCATGCCGTGATTGTTGAAGGCTTCGACGACCTGATCGTTCTTGCCGTCCTTGCGGCCATGGTTGATACGCGACGTGTCATAGGTGAAGGGAACGGTGGAGTTGCGCAGCCGCTCGATGACCGGGCTTGCGCTCAGCAGTCCCTCGCGGTCGTAGAAGGCGATCAGTTCCGGCGGCCAGTTGGTGATCACCGAGCTGCCCGAGATGGTCAGCGTGGTGCGCGCCGGCAGTGCCATGACCATGAAGACCCGCGAGCCATAAGCTTCCGTCACCCGCTTCATGAAGCGGAAGACATCGAACTGCGTTTTGAACGTGGCGATTTCTTCAATCAGCTTGGCACATTTTTCGAGCGGCGGGAGCGATACCAATTGTTCCATTGTCCATTATTCTTCTTGGGCGCATCAATCGAAAATGCGATGACGATAATAGGTTGGGTTAGGTCAACAATAGAGGAATGACAATTTTAATTCAATTATACCTCTCTAAGTTTTCTGAAGCTTCCGATTTTCGTCAGGCTTATATTTGTTTTTTTCGACACAGGCGCGTGAGCTATTGTTTCGAAGCTCAGAAGATAAGCTTAAACGTTTTTAAGAAATTACATGATGCTCAAGAGTCGCTTTTTTCGCGCGCCGTCACCACGGAATTGACAAAGCACAATTATTGCCCCCGTGGCAATTCCATGATTTGCTACTATCGTGAGTAGCAACAATTAGATGCCCCCGTGAGTGCGAGAACTAACAGGGGAGAATTTGGCGTGCGTCGGAGCGTCGCTGGAAAGGGCCCTAGTGCAGCGGGCCAAGCCGCAGGGCGGCCTCTTTCTCGACGGTCTTTGCGGCGCGCATGACGGCCTCTGCCCAGGCCTCCAGTCGGTCCTGTCCGACACGGAAGGCAGGCCCCGTGACCGAGAGCGCCGCGGCCTGATCCGGCCCCGGAAGGCGGAACGGAGCGGCGACGCAGCGAATGCCCTCCTCATGCTCCTCCCGGTCGAAGGCATGACCGGCGATGCGAATCACCTCAAGCTCGACCTCAAGCGCCAGGGCGCTTGCCAGGGTCGAGGGGGTAAAGCGCTCGAAGCGCAGGCCGGCGATCAGGCGGCTTGCCTCTTCCGCCGGCAGGAGCGACAGGGCCGCCTTGCCGATGCCCGTGCAGTAAACGGGCGAGGCGCGGCCGATCTGGGAATGCATTCGCACCGACTGGCGGCTTTCCACCTTGTCGAGATAGATGACTTCCTGTCCCCGGAGCACGCCGAGATGTACGGTTTCGCCGGTCTCCTCATGGAGAGCGGCGAGGATGGGGGCGGCAATCGTCCTGATATCGGCGCTCGCCCAGGCACGCGAGGCAAGCGACAGCAGGCGCAGGCCGGGCCGGTAGGTGCCATCGGCGGCGATTTCGAGCAGTCCTTCCTCGACCAGGTGGGAGAGCTGGCGGTGCACGGTGCCGCGGGGCTCGCCCGATTGCTGCAGCACATCGGAAAAGCGCGGCGGGCGCTCGGCCCGGGCCACGAGGTCGAGAAGGCGCATGGCCTTGCCGAGTGTTCCCGTATCCTTCATCATTCCTCCCGGCGGAAAAGCCGGCTCTGGCGGCAATCCGCCTTGACATCAGCCCCAGACTATCCCGATAATTCCACATAGTCAAATTGCGTTCCAAATAATGGAACTTCAGACTTGAGAACCGGGAGGGAGATGTGGCGGTCCGCTACGGCGATCTGGATCAAGCGCCCGTTCTGATCACGGGCGGCGCTTCGGGCATCGGGGCGGCGCTGGTGGCGGCGTTCGCAGCACAGGGCGCGCGGGTTGCCTTTCTCGACCGCGACCGGCCGGCGGCGGAGCGGCTGATTGCCGGTCTGTCCGGTACGGTTTCCGCAACGCCGCTCTTCTATCCCGTCGACCTTCGCGACACCGAGGCCCTGAAGGCGACCATTCATGCGGCGGCCTCGACGCTTGGCGGGCTTCGCGTGCTGGTCAACAATGCCGGCTGGGACGACCGGCACGATCTCGATCACGTCACCGAGGCCTATTGGGACGAGAACCAGGCGATCAACCTGCGCCAGATCTTCTTTGCGGTGCAGGCGGCCGCCCCCTTTCTGACGCAGGCGGGCGGTGCGATCGTCAACATGTCGTCGATCGCCTATCTCCTCAACATGCCTGACCTGCCCTCCTATGCTGCCGCCAAGGCCGGCATCATCGGGCTGACCAAAAGCCTTGCGGGGCGGCTGGGGCCCGACGGCGTGCGCGTCAACGCCATTCTGCCCGGCATGATCGTGACCGAGCGGCAGAAGGCGCTCTGGCTGACCGAGGAGGGCATTGCCGCCATGGTGGCGCGCCAGTGCATCAAGCGGGTGCTGGTGGCGGAGGACATGGCCGGACCCTGCCTCTTCCTCGCCTCTTCCGCTTCGGGCGCGATCACCGCCCAGACCCTGATTGCCGATGGAGGAATTTTCTGATGAGCATGACCGACAGGCGGCCGGCCTTTGCCGCCGTGGACTGGGGAACGAGCAGTTTCAGGCTGTGGCTGATTGCCGCCGATGGCACGGTCATCGGCGAGCGGCGGAGCCAGGAAGGCATGGCGGTCGCCTCTGCGGCCTGCGGTTTTCCGAAGATCCTGAAAAGTCATCTCCAGGCGCTTGGCGCGGCCGATGACCTGCCTGTGATCATCTGCGGCATGGCAGGCGCGCGCCAGGGCTGGACGGAGGCGGGCTATGTGACCGTGCCCGCCCTGCCAGAGGCGATCCTGGAGGGGGCGGTGCGCGTCCCCGGCGAGGGCCGCGACATTCGTATCCTGCCCGGCCTCGCCAATCGCGATCCCGCCCATCCTGATGTGATGCGGGGGGAGGAAACCCAGCTTCTCGGTGCGCTGGAGGCGCTCGGCCCCGGCCCGCATCTGGCCTGCATGCCCGGCACCCATTCCAAATGGGTGGAGATGGAGGGGGCCAGCGTCCAGCGCTTCTCCACCTACATGACGGGCGAGCTTTTCGACGTGATCGCGAAACATTCGCTGCTTTCCCATTCGCTGGCGGGTGCCGAGGGCATGGACATGGCCGCTTTCCGTACCGCCGTGATGAAGGCGGTGGCTGAGCCGGCGCGGGCCAGCAACCTGCTCTTTGCCATCCGGGCCGGACAGCTTCTCGAAGGCGCGCCGGCGGATGTCTCCCGCGCCCGGCTTTCGGGCACGCTGATCGGCCTCGAAATCGCCGGCGCGAGCGGTGCGTCCGACCGGCCATGGAACGGGACCATCACGCTGATCGTTTCCGGCCGTCTTGGCGATCTCTATGCGGCGGCGCTCGAGGCGCTGAACCGCCCCTTCAGAATTGCCGATGCCGACGAGGCCGTGCGGGTAGGCCTTGTCAGGGCTGCCCGCGCCATCTGGTCCCTCTAGAGAAAGTCCTGCCCATGAACAGAATTCCCTTTCCCGACATGCGCTATCCGCTGGTGGCGATCCTGCGCGGGCTGAAACCGGATGAAGCCGAAGGGGTGGTGGATCAACTCATCGAGACCGGTTTCACCGCCATCGAAATTCCGCTGAATTCGCCCGATCCCTTCCGCTCCATCGAGATGGTCGCCCGCCGCGCGCCCGAGGGCGTGCTGATCGGTGCGGGCACGGTGCTGACCGTCGAGGATGTCGCCCGGCTCGATGCGGCTGGCGGTCGGCTGATGGTGAGCCCCAATGTGGAGCCGGAGGTGATCATCGCCGCGCGTGAAAAGGGCATGGTGACGCTGCCCGGCGTCTTCACGCCCACGGAGGCGCTGGCTGCGGCGCGGGCCGGGGCAACGGGGCTCAAGTTCTTCCCGGCCAATGTGCTGGGGCCGGCCGGCATTTCCGCCATCCGCGCCGTGCTGCCGCCGGATCTCCTCATCGCCGCCGTCGGCGGTGTCGGGGATGAGAATTTCGGCGACTATATCCGCACCGGCATTACCGCCTTCGGGCTGGGCTCCAGCCTCTACAAACCCGGCATGACGGCGGAGGCGGTCCGCGCGCGGGCCGTAAAGACCCTCGCAGCCTATGATGCGGCCCTTGAACGGAAGGCCTGACCCATGACCGACAGCATCGCTTTCAACGGCAAGGTCCTGTGCGACACGCCGCTCCTCCTCGGCGAAGGCCCCTCCTACGAGCCGGAGACCGATACGATCTGGTGGTTCAACATTCTCGGCCGGGAACTGCACGAACTGCATCTTGCAAGCGGCCGCAAGAGCGTTCATCCGCTGCCGCGCATGGCGAGCGTGGTCGCGCGCATCGACGATGACAGGCAGCTCCTCGCCATGGAGGATGGTCTTTACATTCGCGAGCGGGCGACGGGCGCGTTGTCGCTCCATGCGGCGCTTGAGGCCGACCGGCCGGAAAACCGCTCCAATGACGGGCGCGTCCATCCGTCCGGCGCGCTCTGGATCGGCACGATGGGCAAGAAGGCGGAGCCGGAAGCGGGTGCGATCTACCATGTCGCCCGCGGTACGGTGACGAAGATCTTCGACCGCATCGGCATTACCAACGGCATCTGCTTCTCGCCCGATGGGGCGACGGGCTATTTCGTCGATACGAAGGTGAACCGCTACATGAAGGTCGCCGTCGATCCCGCGACAGGCCTGCCGGTCGGTGAGCCCGTGATCTTTGCCGACCAGACGGGTACGCCCGGCGGCGTGGACGGTTCGGTCTGCGATGCGGAGGGCCATGTGTGGAGCGCGCGCTGGGGACAGGGACGGGTCGACCGCTACGATCCCGCTGGCAGGCTCGTCGCCCATTACCGGACGCCCGCAAGCCAGCCCTCCTGCCCCGCCTTTTTCGGCCCCGGGCTCGACCGGCTGCTGGTGACGACTGCAACCGAAGGGATGGATAAGCCCGGCCCCGACGAGGGCGTGCTCCTCGACATGGGCATTGCCGTGAAGGGCCGTGCCGAGGTGGCCTACCGCCTTTAGGAAGCGCCGCGATGGCGGGGGAAGAGGTCTCAAAACTGGCCCTTTTCCCGCCCAAACGGGCATTTTACGGCCCTAAACGGCCTTTGCGGCACGCGGCCCGGCCAACCGGGCAAACTCTTCAGAACGAGCCGACCATTTCATTTTCCGGCATTTTTTTCGAAAAATATAACATCCTGACGGGCGAACTATTCTGATCGCCGCACAATTTTTTCGGGAACCAAAGCTTCCTGCCTCCGTTCTACTGGCGCAACACGCCGGCACCGACCTCCCACGGCACCGGCGCCATTCATTCGAGAGAAAGGCAGATCCGACATGATCAAGAAGCTCGTTACCGTCGCCGCCGCCAGCACCTTCCTGATGGCCGCGCCCCTGGCCTTCGCCCAGGATGCGACGAACCCGCCGGCAGAGAATTCGGGCACTGCTCCCGCCGCATCTGGCACCACTGGCACCGATACGACCAGCGGCTCCGGCGCATCCGGCACCGATACGTCCGGCACCACCGGTACGTCCGGCACGACGGGTACTTCGGGTACAACCGGTACTTCGGGCACCGCGGGTTCGGCTTCCAGCACCACCACCGACAGCGGTGAAGTGGCTGGCACCTATCTCACCGAACAGTCTCAGGACCAGATCAGCGCCGACGACTATATCGGCACCACGGTCTACAATTCCAACAATGAGAGCATCGGCGAAATCAACGACCTGATCATCGAGAAGAATGGCGGCGTCGTCGCTGCGGTGATCGGTGTCGGCGGTTTCCTTGGCATCGGCGAGAAGAATGTCGCCGTTCCCATGTCCAACATCATGGTCTCCCAGGCGGAAGACGGCAGCGACCTGAAGCTGACGACCAGCGAGACGGCCGATACGCTGAAGAACGCGCCGGAATTCAAGACGCTGGATGACCAGAACACCAATGCCGCCACGACCGGCACCACGGGCACGACCGATCCGGCCGCGGGCACCACCGCTCCGGCAGCCCCGGGCGCTCCGGCCACCGGCACCTCGCCTTCCACGGGCGGCACGACCGGCCAGTAAGGCGAAAAGAATTCGCCGGAAATCCTTCCGTGCGTCACCGTTGTTAGCACCGCCCCCGGCTCAACGATCGGTGAAAATCGGGATGGTTCCCCCTCCATTTCCGGCGAATGCGGCGGTGCCCCCTCGGCACCGCCGCTTTATTTTGTACGGACCTCAGTACCACGCGTCGTCACGCGAAGCCTTGGTGCGGGTCACATAGTCCTTCAGTTCCTCATCCTTCGCCTCGTCGAGCGCCGGCGCTTCGAATTCGGCGAGCGTCTTCTTCCACAGGCGGTTGGCGCGGGTCGCCATGTCGGTCGAACCACCCTCCTCGCTCCATTTCTCGAAGGGCTCGTTGTCCGAGAGCGCCGAATCCCAGAAGGCGGTCGTGTAGTTGCGCATCGTATGGCCGGAGCCGAGGAAGTGGCTTCCCGGACCCACTTCCAGGAAGGCATCCATGGCGAGCGTGTTGTCGTCCACGACGACGCCGGCCAGATAGGAATGCAGTGCGCCGCAGAGATCCGTATCCATGACGAATTTCTCGTAGGACATGGACAGAAGACCATCCAGGAAGCCGGCCGAATGCAGGATGAAATTGGCTCCGCAATGGATGGCCGAGAGCATGGACATCAGCCCTTCCTGCATGGCCTGACCATCGGGCAGCTTGGAATTCGAGAAATTGCCGGCGCAGCGCAGCGGCAGCTTCAGCCGGCGCGCCAGCTGGCCGATGACCATGGAGCCGATGGCCGGTTCCGGCGTGCCGAAGGTGGGCGAGCCCGAGCGCAGCGACATGGAGGAAAGGAAATTGCCGAAAATGACCGGCGCGCCCTTGCGTTCCAGCTGGGTGAGCGCGCAGCCCGCCATGGTTTCCGCATAGGCCTGGGCGATGGCGCCCGCATTGGTAACCGGGCCCATGGCACCGCCGAGGATGAAGGGCACGATGACGGCGGCCTGGTTGGCGCGGGCATAGGCCCGCAGCGCCTTGGTCATGGTGCCGTCCCAGACGAGCGGCGAATTGACATTCACATTGCCGAGGATGACGCAGTTGCGGTCGACGAAATCGGCGCCGAAGAGAATGCGCGCCATCTCGATCGATTCCTCGGCGCGGTCTTCCGCCGTTACCGAGCCCATGAAGCAGCGGTCGGAATACTTGATGTGGCTGTAGACCATGTCGAGATGGCGCTTGTTCACCGGCACATCCACCGGCTCGCAGATGGTGCCGCCGGAATGGTGCAGCCAGGGGCTGGACTGGCCGAGCTTGATCAGGTTCTGGAAATCCTCAAGCGTGCCATAACGCCGGCCCCGGTCCAGATCCATGACGAAGGGCGAGCCGTAGGAGGGGGCAAAGACCACGTTCTTCCCGCCGATCTGCACATTATGGGCGGGGTTGCGCGCATGCTGGGTGAATTCGGAAGGGGCGGAGGCGAGGATTTCCTTGAGCATGCCGGGCTCGAAGGTCACCTTCAGCCCGTCCACCCGGGCGCCGGCCCGCTTCCAGTGGGCAAGCGCCACCTCGTCATCACGGAATTCGATGCCCACTTCGGCAAGGATACGGTCGGCGGTCGCCTCGATGCGCAGCAGGTTTTCCTCCGACAGGATGTCATAAGTCGGAATATTGCGGACGATATAGGGGACGCCGACGGGCCGCGCATTCGGCTGGCGGCGGTTTCCCCGCTGGCGGCGGTCGGAAGGCGCGGTTTTCTCTAAGGCTTGGGTCATGGAAGGCTCCGGCATGTCTCTTTGTCCACCAAAAACTAGCCGGGCGGCGCTTGGCTGTATTGCCGGTTTTTTTATAAGCTTGCGATAAGCTGGATTTATGGCAGGGGAGAAATGGCATGGACGGTCTGCGCAGGCTCCTGCCCTCGGCGACCCATCTGATGATCTTCGAGGCGGCGGGCCGGCACGAGAACTTCACCCGTGCGGCGGCGGAGCTGGGGCTAAGCCAGGCCGCCGTTTCCTATGCGATCCGGGCGCTGGAAGAGCAGCTCGGCGTAACGCTCTTTACCCGCCTGCACCGCTCGGTGCGGCTGACGGAGGTGGGCGAGCGCTTTCACGGCGATGTCTCGGCGGGGCTTGCCCGCATCCAGAAATCGGCAGAAGACATCCGTGCGAAGAACCGGGTGCAGAATGTGACGCTTGCCGCCTCCACGGCCTTTGCTTCCATGTGGATGCTGCCGCGGCTTGCCAAGCTCCGGCAGGACTTGCCGGAGATCGACCTGCGCATCCAGACGAGCGTGCGCGATCTCGATCTCGAGGAAGAGGGCATTCCGCTCGGCATCCGCGGCGGCGATCCTGCGGAATGGCCGCGCTATCACAGTGCGGAGCTCGCGCCCGAGGTGATCAATGCGGTGGCAAGCCCCGCCTTCATCGAGGCTCATGGCTTCCCCGAAACACCGGCGGATCTCACGCGCTATCGGCTGATCGATCTCGAAGAGCCGGTTCGGCGGGCTTGCGACTGGCCGGAATGGTTCGAAAGCGCGGGGCTTTCCTGGCAGCCGCGCGGCAAGCGGCTGGCGATCAACGACTACGTGCTGGTGATC
This sequence comes from uncultured Rhizobium sp., assembly GCA_945952415.1. Classification (GTDB taxonomy): domain Bacteria; phylum Pseudomonadota; class Alphaproteobacteria; order Rhizobiales; family Rhizobiaceae; genus Gellertiella. The sequence continues at coordinate 88,650 of CAMFIF010000009.1, forward strand.
CAGGCGGTGCTGGCCGGTGAAGGCATTGCGCTTGGCTGGCAGCATCTCACCGATCCGCAGACGCGCTCTGGGCTTCTGGTGCCGGTCGGAAATCACGTGCTGACGACCGGTCTTGCCTTTCATGTGGTCTGGCCCCGCTCACGCGAGCTCAGCCTGCCGGCGCGCCGGGTGCGGGACTGGCTGATTGCCGAGGGACAGGCAGAGGCGGGACGGGGCGACGCGGATTCGCAGTCCGATCAGTTGTCCGGATCGAGATAGCGTTCGGCGAGGTAGCGCAGCGTCGCCACCGCATCCACCGGGCGGCCGTAGAAATAGCCCTGGCCGAGCCCGCAGCCGAATCCTTTAAGGATTTCCGCCTCTTCCGCATGTTCGATGCCTTCTGCCACCACCTGCAGGCCGAGGCCGTCGCACATGGTGATGATCGCCTTGATGATGTGCTCGGAGGCGCGGTCGGAGGTGATGCGGGCGACGAAGGCACGGTCGATCTTGACCTTGTCGAAGGTGAAGTCGCGCAGGCGCCCGAGGCTCGACTGGCCGGTGCCGAAATCGTCCAGTGAAATCTTCACGCCGAGATTGCGCAATTCCAGCAGGATGCGTTGCGCCGTTTCGGCGGAGGTCATCATCGCCGTTTCGGTGATTTCAAGCTCCAGCCGCTGCGGATCGAAGCCGGACCGGTTGAGGATGGCGAGGATATTGCCGGCCGTGCCGGGGTCCATGAGCTGGGCGGAGGAGACGTTGAAGGAGAGGAAGAGCTCGCGCGGCCAGGAAAGCGCCGCCTCGGCCGCCTTGCGCAGCAACGCTTCCGACAGCGCATCGATGAATCCGCGCTCCTCGGCAAGCGGCACGAAGATTGCCGGCGAAACGAAGCCGAGATCGGGATCGTTCCAGCGCGCGAGCGCCTCGAAACCGACGGGAAGCCCGGTCTTCATCTCGACGATCGGCTGGAAATGCACGTCGACCTGGTCGTTGATGATCGCATTGCGCAGCGCCTGTTCGAGCTGGGTGGCGCGCTTCATTTCCTGGGCGATCTGCTGGGAATAGACGGTGATCTGGCCCCGCCCGCGGCGCTTGGAGCGATAGAGCGCGGTTTCCGCGCTCTTCAGCAGGTCCTCGAAATCCTCGCCCGCAAAGGGATAGACGGAAAAGCCGAAGGAGGCCGAGAGGCGCACGTTCCGGTCGCCAAGATCGTAGGGGGCGGACAGCACGTCGCGGATCATCTGGCCGATCTTTTCCGCCCCGGTGCGCTCGAAGACCAGTGGAAAGAGAAAGGCGAACTCGTCGCCGCCATGACGCGTCACGGTCGCGCCATCGGGGATGCAGGCCTTCAGCCGGTGCGCCACCTGGCACAGGATCTCGTCGCCCGCGGCCATGCCGAAGAGGTCGTTGATCGGTTTGAAGCCATCGAGATTGGCAATGCAAAGGGCGAAGGGCGCCGGATCCGCCGCCCGTTCATGCACGAGCCGTCGCATCTTGTCCTTCAAGCGATGCCGGTTTCCGAGCCCGGTCAACGCATCCGTATAGGCCATCGCATGCAACTCGTTCTGGCTTATCTGCTGCGCCAGATCTTCAGTCAGCATCATTCCCCATTCCCGAACGTTCCAAGCGTCGATTTCATGCCTCAGACACAGACGACGCCATCACCAATAGGGGCATACATGCCTCTCAGACAGCCTCCATTTCAGGGAAACCCGGGGGCTTCCCGAGCCCAGAATGGCCCCAAACCCTTAATTTGGTATTATTAGATAAACGTTTTACTCTACATGTAATTGCCCCTGATTTCTGGCAAGGGCAATCATTGGGCGAGACGGGCCGGCGGCCTGACAGGGGCAAAAGATCAGCCCTGCCCTGCCCGAGGCTTAACCGGCGTGGGCGAGGCGATTTTCCGGGTGGAGATAGGTGCGCAGCAGGCCTTCGACGGCCTCCGGGCTGATCGGCTTCATCAGCGTGCCGTTCATGCCGGCGGCAAGGCAGGCTTCCCCGTCCGGCTCCTGGCCGGCGACGAGCACGCCGATGACGGGCAGGTCGTGGGCGGCATCCATGCGGCCGCGCAGGCGGGTGACGAAGTCGGGGCCGGTCATGTCCGGCAGGGCGTGATCGCACAGGATGACGCGCGGCATGAGATCGCCTGCAAGCTCCAGCGCCTCGGTGCCGGTGGAGACGATCCGCGCCGAATGGCCGAGGCCATCGAGGATATGGGAGAAGACGATCTGGTTCACCGGATTGTCCTCGACGACGAGCACGTCCACCAGGCTCAGCGCCACCTGCGGTTCGGCAATGATCGTCTCGATTTCCCAGTCGTCGATCGGGTTGCGCTCCGAGCGCGGCCGGCCCCAGGGGCTGTTGAAATGGCGGACCAGCTGATAGGCCAGTTCCCCGTTCATCTGGTAGCCGTCCATGACCAGCACATTGATGCCGTGGTGCTCGGCAAGCTCGATGGAGCGGCTCTCCATCAGCGCATCGATGACGATGACATCGATATCGACGCCGACTTCGGTGGCGGCGCGGATGAGCGCTTCCTGTTCCACGGAACTGTTCACGCAGCAGAAATCGATGCCGAGCCGTGCGAAGACACGGGAGGCCTGCGCCTCCACCGTCACGTCGGAGGTGACAAGCAGCACCCGTCGGCCGACGAAGCGGTCCGGCAGGACCGTTTCCGGAACGGCGCTCACCACGGGCATGGTGGGGATGACCGGATCGCCATTTTCCACATGGGGGAAGAGCGGCATGCGCAGTTGGGTCTTCAGCCAGCCATCGCCCTCATGCGCTTCGGTCAGTTCGGTCACGTCCTCCATGGTCGTCAGCAGCAGATAGCGCCCGGGCTTGCCGATGCGGACCTTGCGGGTGATGACGGCGACCTCGCGCCCGTCGGGCCGGACGAGCCTTTCGGGCACGGAAATGGGATTGCCGGTTTCCAGCACGCTGCGGTCGGCGGCATCGAAGATCTCGGCCACGCTTGCCGGGGCGAAATCGAAGACGGTGCGGCCGAGAATGTTTTCCAGCGGCACGCCGCGCAGCTGGCAGAAGGCGCGGTTGGCGGCGATATAGGTGAGTGCCGGATCCTTGACGAAAACGGGGAAAGGCAGGTTTTCGAGGATTTCCTCGGTCAACTGAACGCGCGCCATGTCGTTGCGCCACTGCTCTTCCCGCTTGTGGGTTTCCGTCACGTCGGTCATCAGGCAGATGCCGGTGCCGCTCGGGAAGCGGCGCTTCACGAAGCGCATCCAGCGCCCGTAGCTGTAGCTTTCGGTGAGATCGAAGCGCTCGCGCCAGTGGCTTGCAAGCCGCTCGGCCACCCATTCCTCGCGCCCCGCGGAAATGCGGCCCTCCCCGCCGGAGGACCGGGAGCGGTTGTCATACATGGCGCCCAGGAAATCGCGCAGCCGCGTTCCGGGCAGCAGCACATCCGTGGGCAGCGAGAAGAAGTTCAGGATCTGCTTGGAGGCGAAGACGATATGGTCATTGCCGTCATAGACCAGCACGGCCGCCGGCAGGGCCTCGCAGAATGCGTCCAGCAACCCGGCCTGCGCCTGCACCGCATCGTGGAGGATATCGCTCATGGCACGCTCCCTTCCAGGGGACGGCAGCGGCGAAGGTCCCGCGGGACCATGCGGTCAGGGCCTTGAATTCTTCCTGATTTGCCGTCTGGGAGATGGAGCATCACCCGATCCGTTACTCGATGCTGAAGGGAACATGCTGGGCGAGCCGGCGTCATGGCCCTCGTCATCGTCATGCGGTGGTTCCAGCGCCACCGGCCTGCTGACGGATTGCAACCGTCGATCTGCATTCATGGCAGATAGCGCCAATCTGCCACCCGAGTGTTAAATCGATCTTAAGATACAAGCACAGCTTCTCGGAGGATTTTCCACAGGGGTTGAAGGAAGGCCGGGAGACCCCTTCCTGCGCCTTGGACGCGACTGCCGAATCCCGCTAGAGTCGCCCCATGTCCGTTCAGCAATTGCCCGAAACCCTGATCAACCAGATCGCCGCCGGCGAGGTCATCGAAAGGCCCGCCAGCGCGGCCAAGGAGCTGATCGAAAACGCCATCGATGCCGGCGCGACGCGGATCGAGATCGCCACCGCCGGGGGCGGCAAGGCGCTGCTTCGCGTCACCGACAATGGCTGCGGCATGGGCCCGGACGACCTGGCGCTCGCCATCCGGCGCCACTGCACGTCGAAGATCTCCACCTCGCTCATGGATATACGCACGCTCGGCTTTCGCGGCGAGGCCCTGCCCTCCATCGGCTCGGTGGCGCGCCTTTCCGTCACCAGCCGGCGTCCCGGCGAGGATACGGGCTTCGAGATCGGCGTGACCGGCGGCAAGGTATCGCCGGTGCGGCCGGCACCGGCCAATCCGGGCACGGTGGTGGAGGTGCGCGATCTCTTCTTCGCTACCCCTGCCCGGCTGAAGTTCCTGAAAACCGAGCGGGCCGAGGCCGGCGCGATCACCGAAGTGGTGAAGCGCATGGCGATTGCCTTTCCGGCGATCCGCTTCGTTCTCTCGGGCCCGGACCGGACGACGCAGGAATTTGCCGCCTGCGGCACGGATGCGCTGGCGCGGATGGCGCAGGTGCTGGGGGCGGATTTTTCCACCAATTCCATCGGGCTCGATGCGGAGCGGGAGGGGGTGCGCATGACCGGCTTTGCCGGTGTGCCGACCTTCAACCGCGGCAACAGCGCCCATCAATATGCCTTCGTCAACGGCCGGCCGGTACAGGACAAGCTGATCCTCCAGGCGATCCGCGCCGCCTATGCGGATACGGTGCCGCTCGGGCGCTATCCGGTGGCCGTGCTGTCGCTGACGCTCGATCCGGCCCTCGTGGACGTGAACGTGCATCCGGCGAAATCCGACGTGCGCTTCCGCGATCCCGGCCTGATCCGCGGGCTGATCGTCGGCGGTCTTCGGGAGGCCTTGCAGCGGGAGGGCGCGCGTGCCTCCACGACCGGCGCTGCGGCCATGGCCTCAGCCTTCCGGCCGGGCTTTTCGCCCTTCCACCGTCCGGCCCAGCCGGCGCGCGGCTGGTCGGCAGACACGTCGCCTTCCCGGCCACTCTCGCCCCAGGCGCCCGCCTTTGCAGAAGCGGCGCAGCAGGGCTTCGAGGCGATGGCGGCACCTTCCGCCCGTCAGGACCGATTCGCCCCGGCCGAAGAGGCGGTCCATGCCCATCCGCTCGGTGCAGCGCGGGCGCAGATCCACGAGAATTACATCGTCGCCCAGACGGCGGACGGGCTCGTCATCGTCGACCAGCATGCGGCGCATGAGCGCCTCGTTTACGAAGCGCTGCGGCAAAGCCTCGCCTCGCGCGCTCGCGCCTCGCAAATGCTGCTGATCCCCGAAATCATCGACCTGCCCGAGGAAGACTGCGACCGGCTGATGGCCCATGCGGAGGATTTCTTCGCCATGGGGCTTGCCATCGAGCGCTTCGGCCCCGGCGCCATCGCGGTGCGGGAAACGCCGGCCATTCTGGGCGAGGTGAATGCGGTCGGGCTGGTGCGGCAGCTTGCCGACGAGATCGCCGAATGGGACCAGGCCACCTCGCTTGCCGCCAAGCTCGACTATGTGGCGGCCACCATGGCCTGCCATGGCTCGGTCCGCTCCGGGCGGCGGCTGAAGCCGGAGGAAATGAACGCGCTTCTGCGGCAGATGGAGGCGACGCCCGGGTCCGGCCAGTGCAATCACGGCCGGCCGACCTATATCGAACTGAAGCTCGCCGATATAGAGCGCCTGTTCGGCCGCGCCTGAAACCCCAAAAGGGCTTTCATTCGCGCCAGAGCAGGAGTATGGCAGGACACAGCGTTCAACGCCCGCCGTGCGGCCTTTTCCGGCCTTTTACGGCTGGCCATTTTCCATGCGGGACATGATCAGAGGCAGGAGACCCAGGATGAACCGGTTTGACGGAGGCGGTAACCGAGAGGCGAAGATCCGGTATCTCGATGCCGATTTCCAGATCCTGCTTCCCGGTTCCCATGTCATCTGCGCCATGACGGGGCGCTCGATCCCGCTCGACGAACTGCGCTACTGGAGCGTTGCCCGGCAGGAACCCTATGTGGATGCGGCCGCTTCGCTGGAGGCGGAAAAGCGGGCCGGGGCCTTGCCGAACCAGCGCTGACACGGCCCCGGTTTCTCCTCCCGCCTAGCCCAGCTTCACCGAGGAATTGCCGCCATCGACGAAGAGCGAGGCGCCGGTGATGAAGCTCGCCCTGTCCGAGGCGAGGAAAAGGAAGGCTTCGGCAATCTCGCGCGGCGCGGCAATGCGCTTCATGGCGTGCAGCGTGGCCGCCCATTCCTTCTGTTCCGCGCTGCCGCCCAGTTCCGTATCCACTCCGCCCGGAAGAACCGCGTTGGCACGAATGCCGCTTGCGGCATAATCCGCCGTCAGCGCCTTGACGAGACCGCCCAGCGCCGCCTTGGACGTGCCATAGGTGCCCATTCCCGGAATGGCGACGCTCGTGCCGACGAAGGTGGAGGTAAAGAGGATAGACCCGCCGCCGCGCTTCAGCATCAGCGGTACCTGCGACCGGGCGCCGAGAAAGGCCGCGGTGAAATTGGCGGCGATGGTGTCCTGCCACTCGGTGAGCGAGACATCCGCCAGCGGCTTGTAGGGGCCGATGACGGCCGCATTGTTGACGGCGATATCGAGGCCGCCGAAGCGGCTTTCGGCCCGTTCGGCCATGGCTTCATGGGTTTCCGGGCGAGCAATGTCGCCGGCAACGATCTCGGCACTGCCGCCCAGCGCCTCGATCTCCTCCTTCACCGCCTCCAGCGGGCCCGGGCGGCGCGCATTGAGGATCAGCCGCGCGCCCTCGCTGGCAAAAAGAAGCGCGGTTTCGCGGCCGATGCCTGCGGATGCGCCGGTGATGAGGGCAATCTTGTTTTCAAGCAGTCGCATGTCTTCTGTTCTCCATTGTCGGAGAACACTCAATAAAAGCACGGAATGCGGGCATGCCACCCGTTTCCTGCGCGCTTTCAGTGAATAAATCTCAAGTGCCGTCGTGCCGGACGAGGCGCAGCATATCCCAGAGCGAGGCGCCGGTTTCAAAGACCGCGGCATTGGCGGCAAAGCCGAGGCGGGCTTCGACAAGGCCGGTCATGGCAGCGGCCAGATCATCAGTTCCCTGGCCGCCTTCCCGGACATTCGCTTCCACTCCGCCCGTTTCAAGCGCGGTAAAGCTTGTCTGCAGCGGCCTGTAGCCCGGCGTATCGCTGTTCGCCACGTTGGAGGCGATGGCGGCAAGCTGCCGGTCCCGGGCCGTGAGGCCGCCTGCGGCGATGGAGAGAATGGAACCGATGGTCATGGGCGGCCTTTCTTCAACAAGAAGACAGACTAGCGGCATTCTCTTGAAGAAGTTTCAACCGGATGGACGGAACGCAGGGCCTGGTTGTGCCGTTGCGATACAGCGGGGCGGAAAGGCAGGCGAAGCGCCCTGCGGATACCCACAGAAAGGGCGGGAGCGCGGCTTTTGCCGGCCCGGGAATTCATTTATGACAGTTTTATGACACATGACCGGAACCCGAGACGATGATCAGCCTGTTCAAGAAACTGATGCCGCGCGAAGACAAGTTCTTCGATTATTTTCAGGCCCACACGAAAACCGTGGTGGGCGCTGCCGATGCGATGAAGGCGCTTCTGGCCGGCGAAGGCGATCTGGAGGCCCATTGCCGCCGCATCGTGACGCTGGAGAACGAGGCGGACGAGATCACCCGCGAGGTGCTGCAGGCGGTGCGCCGCAGCTTCATCACCCCCTTCGACCGCGGCGACATCAAGGATCTCATCCAGTCGCTCGACGATGCGATCGACATGATGCACAAGACCGTGAAGACCATCCGCCTTTACGAACAGACCCAGTTCGATCCCGGCATGCGCGAAATCGGCGTGATGATTGCCGAATGCGCGCGGCTGATCGCGGAGGCCGTGCCGCTTCTCGACAAGCTCGGCCAGAACGCCCATCGGCTGGCGGAAATCGCCGAGGAGATCACCAAGGTCGAGGGGCGTTCCGACGAGGCCTATGAAAGGGGCCTCAAGGACCTCTTCCTCCGCCATGGCAAGAGCGATCCCATGGCCTACATCATCGGCGCCGAAATCTATGGCGAGCTCGAAAAGGTGGTCGACCGCTTCGAGGATGTGGCCAACGAGATCAGCGGCATCGTGATCGAGAACGTCTGATGGAGGCGACACTCGCATTTCCGCTGCTGGTGGCGCTGATCGGGGTGGCGCTGTTCTTCGATTTCCTGAACGGGCTGCATGATGCGGCCAATTCGATCGCCACCATCGTTTCCACCCGGGTGCTGAAGCCACAATATGCGGTGGCCTGGGCGGCCTTCTTCAATTTCATCGCCTTCCTGTTCTTCGGCCTGCATGTGGCGGAAACGATCGGCAAGGGTATTGTCGATCCGGGCGTCATCACGCCGGCGGTGATCTTTGCGGCCCTGACCGGGGCGATCGTCTGGAACATCGTTACCTGGGTCTTCGGCATCCCCTCCTCCTCGTCGCACGCGCTGGTGGGCGGGCTCGTCGGCGCGGGCGTTGCCAAGGCGGGCTTTTCCGCCGTGGTCTTTTCCGGTCTCGGCAAGACCGTCGGTGCCATTTTCATGTCGCCCGCCATCGGCTTCGTGCTGGCGCTCATCCTCGTGCTGATCGTGTCCTGGATCTTCGTTCGGCAGACACCCTTTGCGGTGGACCGCAGCTTCCGCGTGCTGCAATTCGTCTCGGCCTCGCTCTATTCGCTCGGCCATGGCGGCAATGATGCGCAGAAGACCATGGGGATCATCGCGGTGCTTCTCTATTCGCAGGGCTATCTCGGCGGCAGCTTTCACGTCCCCTTCTGGGTGGTGATTTCCTGCCAGTCGGCCATGGCCATCGGCACGCTCTTCGGCGGGTGGAAGATCGTTCACACCATGGGATCGAAGATCACGCGGCTGAACCCGATGCAGGGTTTCTGCGCCGAAACGGGCGGGGCGCTGACGCTGTTCGGCGCGACCTGGCTCGGCATTCCTGTTTCCACGACCCATACGATCACCGGCGCCATCGTCGGCGTCGGGGCGGCGCGGCGCGTTTCGGCGGTGCGCTGGGGTCTGGCGGGCAATATCGTGATCGCCTGGGTGATCACGCTTCCGGCCGCCGCGCTGATTTCGGCGGCGACCTTCCTCATCACCGATCTCATCGGCTGACAAGACCGGCGGCGGGTGGCGGGCGCGAGAAGCGCCGGGCGCCCGCCACGCAGGCAACGACGACAAGCGTCATGCCGAACAGGCCGGGCCCCACCCTCTCGCCCAGAAGCCAGCCGGCGAAGACAAGGCCGATGAAGGGCTGGAGCAGTTGCAGCTGGCCGACGCCCGCAATGCCGCCCAGCGCCAGGCCGCGATACCAGAAGATGAAGCCCACCAGCATGCTGAAGACCGACACATAGGCAAGGCCGATCCAGGAGGGCGCGTGAAGCGGCGGCAGGCTTGCCGGTGCGGCAAGGATCGCCACCGGCAGCATGACCGGCAGCGAAAGCACCAGCGCCCAGGAAATGACCTGCCAGCCGCCGAGCTGACGCGAAAGGCGCGCGCCTTCCGCATAGCCGAGGCCGCAGGCGAGGATCGCCCCGAGCATCAGGAGATTGGCGGCGGAAAAGCCCTGCCCGGCGCCCGTCAGGGCAAAGCCCGCCACGGCGGTGCTGCCGAGGGCCGAAAACAGCCAGAAGGCCGGATGCGGCCTTTCGCCGGCGCGCATGACCCCGAAGAGCGCGGTTGCAAGCGGCAGCAGGCCGACGAAAACGATCGTATGGGCCGACGGCACATATTGCAGCGCCAGGGCCGTCAGCAGCGGAAAGCCGATGACGACGCCGAGCGCCACGATGGCGAGCGGGACCAGATCTTCCCGGCGCGGGCGGCGCGCCCCGCCCGCGAGAAGCAGCGGCACGGCCAGCGCCGCCGCCAGGCTAGCCCGCGCGGCGGTGAGGAAGAGCGGATCGAAATCCTGCACCGCAACGCGCGTGGCGGGAAGCGAGCCCGCAAAGATCAAGACGCCCAGAAATCCGTTCACCCAGCCGGTCGTGGCCCTGTCCATTGGCAAATCCTCCGCATGACCCTTTGAGATATCGGCCTCTTTCGCTGGACAGGCCAGAAACAGTTCCATACAATTTCTCAAAACTGTATGGGCAACAGGAGCGGTACGGATGGAGATGAAAGCCAAGGCGAGCGAGGGCCGTACGGCCGCGGCGGTGGCGGAAATCGAGCGTCGCATCGCCACCCGCCAGCTGGTGACGGGCGCGCGGCTGCCTTCCGTGCGCGGTTTTGCGAAAAGCCTCGGCATATCGCCCTCCACCGTGGTGGAGGCCTATGAGAGGCTTGCGGCGGCGGGGCTCATCCGCTCGCGTCCGGGCTCCGGCTTCTATGTGGCGCCGGTCGCAGCGCCGCTCAGCCTTGCCGATATCGGCCCGCGGCTCGACAGGGCCGTCGATCCGCTCTGGATTTCCAGGCAGGCGCTGGAAGAGCGGGTCGACCTCCTGAAGCCCGGCTGCGGCTGGCTGCCGCCCGACTGGATGCCGCAGGCGGCGTTGCAGCGGGCACTCAAGGCGATCGGACGGCAGGAGGGGCTCGTCCTTTCCGATTACGACAGCCCGGCGGGTCTTCCTGCCTTGCGCCAGCTGCTCGCCCGGCGGCTTCTCGACCGGGGCATTCCGGCCGGCCCCGGCCAGATCCTGCTGACGGATTCGGGAACCCAGGCCATCGATCTTCTCTGCCGGCTGCTGATTGCGCCGGGTGACACGGTTCTGGTGGACGATCCCTGCTACTTCAATTTCCATGCACTGCTGCGCGCCCACCGGGCGCGGGCCGTTGGCGTGCCGATGACCCCCGAGGGGCCCGATCCCGAGGCCTTCGAACGGATCGTGCGGACAGAAAAGCCGCGCCTCTACATTTCCATGGCGGGCATCCACAATCCGACCGGGGCCGCGCTTTCGCCGCTCATTGCCCACCGGATCGTGCGGCTGGCGGCGGAGGCCGGCATGACGATCATCGAGGACGACATTTTCGGCGATCTCGAGAACAGGCCGCAGCCGCGCCTGGCTGCCATAGACGGGCTTTCCCGGGTGATCAGCATCGGCAGCTTTTCGAAGACGCTCTCGGCTTCGGTCCGGTCCGGCTATATTGCCGCGCGGCCGGACTGGCTGGAAGCGCTCATCGATCTCAAGATCGCCACGGGTTTTTCCACGTCGCGGCTTTCTGCGGAGGTGGTGCTCCAGGTCCTGAAGGACGGCAGCTACCGGCGCCACGTGGACCAGCTGAAGATCCGGCTCGGCAAGGCCATGAACGAGACGATCATGCGGGCGCGGGGGCTGGGGCTTCAGCCCTGGCTGGAACCGGAGGCGGGCCTGTTCCTCTGGTGCCGCCTGCCCCCAGGGATCGATGGCGCGGAACTGGCGCGGCAAAGCCTTGCCGAGGGGATCGTGCTTGCGCCCGGCGATGCCTTCAGCCCGGCAGGCGGGGCTTCGCGCTTTCTGCGCTTCAACGTGGCGCAATCGCAGGAGGCGCGGATCTGGGAGGTGCTGGGGGGCCTTTTGCCGAAAGGGGGCTAGGCCTTGGCGGCGAGCAGGCGCTTGCGCGCCGCTTCCACGGCCCGGTCGATGATGTGGGCCGGGGCGCGGGGATCGTCGAAGCGCATGTCCACCTCGATCACGCGCACGGCGGCGGCAAGGGTTGCAGCGGTGCCGCTGTGGCCACGCAGGCGCACCCAATCCTTGGCGGTCGTCACCAGCTGCAGGCCCTCGCGGTCCGCGGTCTCCAGGAGGTCGCGCATCTCGTCCTCCTCCAGATGACCATGATCGGGAAAGGCGCGGCGGACGGCAATTTCAGCGCCGAGACTCTCGACGGTGCGGTAGAATTTTCCCGGATCGGCAATGCCGGCAAAGGCCAGAACGCGGCGGCCCTGCAGTTCAGGAGCAGGACGGGGCTGAAGCGTCGCCTCCAGGATGGCGATGCCGGCCCGGGCGGCCTGGCGGATCAGCGCATCGGCATTGTCGCCGTCGCCCACCTTCAGGATGGCGGTGGCGTGGCGCATCTGGACGGGCATGGGCGCCCGGACCGGACCCGCCGGAATGCCGAACCCGTTGCCGATGGCGCGGTGGCTGTCGAGAACCACCAGCGCATAGTCGATCGCAAGCCGGGCGCTCTGGAAACCGTCATCCATGATGATAAGCGTCGCGCCCTTCTCTATGAGCTTGCGGGCGCCTTCGACCCGGTTGCGGGCAATCACGGTCAGCGCCCGGCGGGCGAGCAGCAGCGGCTCGTCACCCACCGCCTCGGCCCGGTGGTTTTCCGCATCGACGACCGTGGTGACATCGAGCGATCCGCCATAGCCGCGGCTCAGGAAGCCCGGAACCTGGCCGCGGGCCTTGGCCGCTTCGGCAAGGGCAAGGGCGGTCGGCGTCTTGCCTGCGCCGCCGGCGGTGAAATTTCCGGCGCAGATGACGGGAACGGGCATCGCGACGCGGGGCGCCTTCTGCATGCGGCGACCCGCAACCTCACCGTAGAGAAAGGCGAATGGCGCAAGCGCATAGGCGCGCCAGTCTGCCTTCATCCACCAGAAGGGCGGAGAATCCGATACCATGTACACCCCGTCCCGATAGAGGCGGCCCCTCGGCCATATTTGTCCTGAACAACAAAGCCTGCTAGGACCCGATCTGCAATTATCAGATTTTGCGGGGCATTTAACGGGGATCGGGCCGCTCAGGCAAGCGCCGGCAGCACCGATTCCAGTTCCGTAATGTCGTTGAGGCAGTGATCGGAGGCGGCCGAGAGCGATTCCCGCGAGCCGGTGCCGGTCAGCACCCCGACCTTCAGGCCGGCGCCCGCCCGTTGGCCCATATGCAGATCGTGATTGTTGTCGCCGACCACGGCGATCTCGCTGACATCGATGCCGGTTGCCGCGCTGAAGCCCAGCACCATGCCCGGCTCCGGTTTCGAGCCATGGCCGCTGTCATAGCCCGCGATGTAATCCACCAGATGGATAAATCCGAAGCGTTCTGCCGTATGCCGGATCGAGCGCTCGTTGTCGCTTGAGGCAATGCCGAGCTTGTAGCCCTTGCCATGCAGCCTTTCGAAGAAATCCTTGAGATCGGTGACCGGCACCGCGCGGCTTGCGGCGGAGGCGAAGAGGCCGTCCATATGGGCGACCATTTCCTCAAAACCGCGCCTTGCGCCGGCCTTGATCAGACCTTCGCAGATCTCGCGCGTATTGCCGGCGGCAAGAAGGCTGTCCGGCACCACATGGCCGGTTTCGGGGTCCATGCCGGTTTCGCGCAGCAGGTGATGGGCAAGGTCAGGATCGCCATCGGCGGCAAAGGCCGCCAGTTCCCGGTTCACCGGCAGCCAGCTCTTGGCATAGTCCAGAAGCGTGCCGTCCTTGTCGAACAGAATGGCACGAATGACCCGTGTTTCCGTCATCGATCCCCTCCCCGGTTTTCGGTCGATTATCCGCGTGCGGCCAGCCGCGGCTTAAGCCGGGCCTTCACCGTCAGCGGATTGATATAGGGTTCCAGCCCCTTGATGGTGGCGGTGAGCGCGCCGCGCATTTCCTCGACGGTCTCAGTGCCAGCCTTGATCATCGCCTGGCGGGCCTGATCATTGCTCATCAGATAATGCACGGCCTTGGCGAGCATTTCCGTGTCGCGCACCATGCGGGCGCTGCCGTTGCGGGCAAGCCGCTGGTAGGTATCGCGGAAATTCTGCACATGGCCGCCCGAAAGCACGGCACAGCCGAGCACGGCGGGCTCCAGCGGGTTCTGCCCGCCTTCGGCAAAGAGCGAGCGACCGACAAAGGCAATATCGGTGAGGCGAAGATAGAGGCCCATTTCGCCGATCGTATCGCCGAGCAGGATATCCACATCGGGCGTCAGCTGATCGCCGCGGGTGCGGCGGGCGACCTTGTAGCCCTTTTCCTTGAGCTGCGCTTCCAGCTGGTCGCAGCGCTCGGGATGGCGGGGTACGATGATGGAGAGAAGACCGGTCTTGTCCTTCAGGGCGGAATGGACCTGGGCCGCGGCCATTTCCTCGCCCTCGAAGGTGGAGATGGCTGCCCAGGTGCGGCGTCCGGCAAGCTGGCGGGCATATTCGGCCAGCGCTGCGGGATCATGGGGCGGCACGTCCGTATCGACCTTGAGGTTGCCCGAGGTCATGACGGGCAGCGCACCGAGATCGCGGAAGCGCTCGGCATCGGCCTCGGACTGGGCAATCACGAGAGCAAGGTTTTCGAACAGCGCCTCGGCAATGGAGGGCCTGCGGCTCCAGCTCGCGAAGGAGCGATCCGACATGCGGGCATTGACGAGGATCTGCGGAATGTGGCGCTCGCCGAGACCGAGAATGGTGACCGGCCATATTTCCGATTCCGCGATGATCGCGACATCGGGCTGCCAGTAATCCAGAAAACGGTCGATGGCGGGCTTGAGATCGAGCGGCACATATTGATGCAGCACATCGCTGCCGAGCCGGGTGGCGGCAAGATGGGCGGAGGTGGTGGTGCCGGTGGTCAGCACCACCCAGATGTCGCGGCGGCGCATTTCCCGGATGAGGGGGATGACGGCGGAGGTTTCGCCGACGCTTGCGGCATGGAACCAGACCAGCGGGCCCGAAGGACGCTCAAGACTGGGGAAACCGAAGCGTTCCAGACGGCGTGCGCGGTCTTCCTTGCCCTTTGCGGCCCGGTAGCTGAGATAGGGTCCGAGGAGCGGATAGGCGACCAGTCCAGCGAGCTTGTAGCTCGACAGCGCCAGGCGCGCGAAGCGGCTGCTCATGGGCGCGCTCTCCGTTCCCCTGCGGGCAGAGCCACGATCGAATTCACGGTATCATCCCCGCCTGTGCCAAGCGCGCCCTTGAAAGGGCGCGTTTTTCTTATTGTTGCGTCTATCCGATATAAATGCGACGAATTCGCGACGCAACCGGCAACGGGTTGCAGAAGTGCGGGATCAATTGCCCGGCGAAAGCAACTTGTGCATGTGCACAATGAAATAACGCATGTGCGCGTTGTCGACTGTCTGCTGCGCCTTGGCCTTCCAGGCGGTCAGCGCGCTCTGGTAGTCGGGAAAGATGCCGACAATGTCGAGCTTGTCGAGATCGCGGAACTGAACGTCCTGCAGGTTTTCCAGTTCGCCGCCGAACACCAGGTGGAGCAGCTGCTTCTTGTCGTCCGTTTCTGTCATTTGTTAAGCCTTCACTTGGACCTGTCCTCCCGGCTCTCCTTGGCCGAATCTGGGCCTTCGGTCAACCGTTCTGAAGGCGAACAAATTCGCGGGAAAGCGGTCCGGCCAAGCCGCCGGCAGCACCGCAGAGCACGGGATGGCCGACATCCGGCCGGTTATAGGTGAGCGCCCGGCCTTCGAGATCGGTCAGCCGCCCGCCGGCGCATTCGAGGATCAGGTCGGCGGCGGCGAGGTCCCAGTCATGGGAATTGCGCTTGACCAGCGTTCCGTCGATCCGGCCTTCCGCCACCATGGCCAGCCGGTAGGCGAGCGAGGGCACATGGCGGATGCGGGTGATCGCCTGCCGGCGATCGGCGGGGAAGCGAGCGAGCATGTCCTCGGGGATGGCGAGCCGCATCGGATCGCCTTCATGCCAGTCCGCCGTAGAAATCGGCAGGCCGTTCTTCAGCGCGCGGCCGCCGGCAACGGCGAGATATTCCTCTTCCAGAGCCGGAGCATTCAGGACGCCCGCCACCGGGCGGCCGCGATGAACCACCGCGACGCTGACGCACCAGGTCACCTCGCCGCCGATGAAGGCGCGCGTGCCATCGATCGGATCGATGACGAAGACGGTTCCCCGTTCCAGCCGCTCGCGGCTGTCTTCCGTTTCCTCCGACAGCCAGCCATAGCCCGGCCGGGCGCTGCGAAGCATGTCCGACAGGCATTCATTGGCGGCAAAATCCGCCGCGCTCACCGGCGAGCGGTCCTTGTTCTTCCACCAGACTTCCGGCGACTGGCGGAAATGGCCGAGCGCCACCGCCCCCGCGGCGCGCGCGGCATGGGCAATCAGTGCCAGGTCCTCCGCCCAGGCCAGGCCATCGGCATCATGGGGCATCATGGCCTCAGCGCCCCGCAAGGGTCATGCCCTCGATGGCCAGCGTCGGCGCGGCAATGCCATATTTCCGGTCGATGTCATTGGCGGGGGTGACCCGCATGAACATGTCCTTCAGGTTCGAGGCAATCGTGACCTCCGAGACCGGGAAGGTGAGCTCGCCATTTTCGATCCAGAAGCCGGAGGCCCCGCGGCTGTATTCGCCGGTGATCATGTCGACGCCCTGGCCGATCAGCTCGGTAACGTAGAAACCGTTGCCGACGGAGCGGATCAGCTCTTCGGGCGAAATATCCCCGGGCTCCAGCGAAAGATTGGTTGCCGTCGGCGAGACCAGCGTGCCAGAGCGCACGCCCCGGCCATTGGTTTCGAGGCCGAGTTCGCGGGCGGTGGAGGTGGAGAGGAACCAGTGCTTCAGCACGCCGTCCTCGATCATGGCGAGGCGCTTGCCGGTCACGCCCTCGCCGTCGAAGGGACGGGAGGAGGAGCCGCGCACGACGAGCGGGTCATCGATGATATCGAGACCGGCCTTCAGCACGCGTTCGCCCATGCGGTCACGCAGGAAGGAGGTCTTGCGGGCGACGGAGGCGCCGTTGATGGCACCGGCAATATGGCCGACGAAGCCGCGCGCCAGCCGCGGATCGAATACGACCGTGACGCCCTGCCCCGTCTCCACCTGACGGGGATTGAGGCGGCGGACGGCGCGGGCGCCGGCGCTGCGGCCGATCGCTGCGGGATCGTCGAGATCGGCAAAATAGAGGCGGCTGTCATAATCATAGTCGCGCTCCATCTTCGTGCCCTCGCCAGCGATGACGCTGACCGAGCAGCCGAAGCGCGAGCCCATATAGGAGCCTTCGAAGCCATGCGACGTGACGAGAACCAGCCCGCCATAACCGGCGGAAGCGCCGGCGCCGCCCGAATTGGTCACGCCCTGGACGGCAAGGGCCGCCTCTTCCGCCGCAAGCGCCATGTCGCGCAGCCGGGCGGTCTCGACTTCGGTGGGGTCGAAGAGCTGAAGGTCCGGATAGGTCTTTGCAAGGTGCGCCTCCTCGGCGAGGCAGGCGAAGGGATCTTCCGGCGAGACGCGGGCCATGGCAACGGCGCGCTCAGCCAGCACCTGAAGGTCGAAGCCCGGATTGGCGGAGACGCTCGCCACCTTCTTCCCCACGAAGACGCGCAGCGAGAAATCGTCGCTTTCCGCGCTTTCGGTGTTTTCCACCTTGCCGAGCCGGACGGAGACCGACTGGGAGCGCGAGCGCACCACCACTGCATCGGCGGCATCGGCACCGGCTGCGCGGGCAAGCTCGATCAGCCGGGCGGCGCGATCGATAAGGACCTGTGAGCTTTGATCTGAAGACATGGAATGGGGCCTTTCGTTGACCTGCATTTATTCCCCGCACCCCGCCCTATCAAGGGGCAGCCCAGAGATTTGACGGTTGCAGGCGCAATCTCGATCAGAGCATGACCTCGATGAGGGAGGGTCCTTCCGCGGCCAGCGCCCGGGAGAGCGCCAGGCAGAGCTCTTCCGCCGTGGTCACCCGGCTCGAGGGCACGCCCATGCCCTCTCCGAGCTTCACCCAGTCGAGATCGGGGCGATCGAGATTCATCATGGCGAGCGCACTCGGCCCCGGCTCGCCGGCACCGACGCCGGCAAATTCCATCTTCAGGATCTGGTAGGTGCGGTTGGAAAAGACCAGCGTGACCACATGCAGGCTTTCGCGCGCCTGGGTCCAGAGCGATTGCAGCGAATACATGGCGCTGCCATCACCGGTCAGGCAGATGACCGGGCGACCCGGCGCGCCAAGGGCCGCACCCGTCGCCACCGGCGGGGCAAAGCCGATGGAGCCGCCCATGTTCTGCAGCCAGTCATGGGGAGCGGCGGAGGCCGTCAGCGGATAGGAGTTGAAGCCGCCGGTGATCGCCTCGTCGACGACCACGGCATTTTCAGGCATGAGCGCGGCGAGCGCCTGGGCTATGGCCAGCGGATTGAGCGCACCGGTCGGCAGGGCCGCCTCGCGCCGGATTTCCTTCACCGGCTCGCTGCGGGTAGCGCCCACGGCTTCGGCCAGCGCCTCCAGCGCGGCGATGACATCTTCCGACAGGCTGCAGAGCGGATGGATCTCGGCCGCGGGATCTGTCAGCAGGCTCGGCTTGCCGGGATAGGCGAAGAAGCCGACCGGCTGGTTCGCCTGCACCGTGATCACGTGGCGATAGGGTTTGAGGGCCTGCACCGCCTGATCGACCGGATAGGGCAGCCGCTCGGCGGAGATGCGTCCGGCACCGCGCTCCACACGGGCCGCGAAGGTCTGGCTGAAGGCCCTGGCGCCGGTTTTCGCAACGATGCGGCCGACGATCTCCATCGCCTTTTCCGTCAGCGCCGCGCCGCCGAGGAACAGGGCGGCGGGCTCGCCCGAGGCGAGTGCCCTTGCGGCCTGTTCAATGGCATCGGCCCGCGGTGCCACCGGTTTCCTGGCCGGCACGGCGGCGGTTGCGGTATCGAAATGGACCGCGCTGCCCGCCTCGTTCCAGGCGGCATCGCCGGGCAGGATCAGCGTGGCGATGGCGCCCGGGCGACCATTGGCCGCCTCGATGGCCTCTGCCGCGTGACGGGCCACGTCATCGGGGGAATGGGAGCGCTTCAGCCAGTGGGAAAGCGGGCGGGCAATGCCATCCACGTCGCTCGTCAGCGGCGCATCATATTGCAGGTGCCAGCTGGCATGATCGCCTACCACATTGACGATGCCGGAGGAGGCCTTCATGGCATTGTGCAGCGCCGACAGGCCATTGGCGAGGCCGGGGCCCAGATGGAGAAGCGTGGAGGCGGGCCTGCCGGCCATGCGATAATAGCCATCCGCCGCACCGGTGACCACGCCTTCGAACAGGCCGAGCACGCAGCGCATGCGGGGGTAGCGGTCGAGCGCGGCAACGAAGTGCATTTCCGACGTGCCGGGATTGGCAAAGCAGACCTCGATGCCGCCCGAAAGCAGCGTGTTGACCAGTATTTCCGCGCCGTTCATCAGCCTCTCCTGATATGGTTCCATCCTGTATCGGCCATCGACGCCAGAGGCGCAAGGGCAAACACCTTTGCCTTCGGGGCGCCAGCGCCTACTATGGCGCATGCCTTGCGCGGCCCCCGTTTGCGAATCGCCGAAAGCCCCTTCATGACCGCACCCAATGCCCTGTTTTCCGAAGTCCTCGTGCTGCTCGGCGGCGTCACCATTGCCGCCCCCCTGTTCAAGAAGATCGGACTTGGAACGGTGCTCGGCTATCTCGCCGCGGGCGTGGTGATCGGGCCGCTGCTGCGCATCGTCACGACGGGGGAAGAAATCCTCTCCGTATCGGAGCTCGGGGTCGTCTTCCTGCTCTTCATCATCGGGCTGGAGCTGAAGCCCTCCCGCCTCTGGCAGATGCGGCGGGATATTTTCGGCCTCGGCCTCGCCCAGGTGGTGGTGACCGGGCTGGTGCTGACGGCCGCCATCGGGTTTTCCGGGCTCACGGGCTGGAAGCCCGCCATCGTCGCGGGCTTCGGGCTTGCGCTTTCCTCCACGGCCTTTGCCATGCAGATCCTCGAAAGCGAGAGCGATGCCAACACGCGCTATGGGCAGCGCTCCTTCTCGATCCTGCTGTTCCAGGACCTGGCCATCGTGCCGCTTCTGGCGCTTACCAGTTTTCTGGACGGATCGGGCGAGAAGGCCACCAATCCGCTCTGGGTGGATATTGCCGTTGCGGTGGTGGCGGTGGGTGGCATGGTGCTTGCCGGTCGCTATCTTCTTTCCCGCCTCTTCAACGTGATTGCCCGCACCGGCGCGCGCGAGGCGATGATCGCGGCGGCGCTCTTTCTCGTTCTCGGCTCGGCCACGCTGATGCAGGCTGTCGGCCTTTCCATGGCCATGGGCGCTTTCCTGGCCGGCGTGATGCTGGCCGAAAGCAGCTACCGGCACGAGCTCGAGGCGGATATCGAGCCTTTCCGCGGCATTCTGCTCGCCACCTTCTTCATGGCGGTCGGCCTGTCGCTGGAGCTCGGCATTCTCGTGGACAAGCTTCTCGTCATCGCCCTTGCGGTGCCGGTGATGATGCTTCTGAAAGCCGGCGTGCTCTATGGGCTCTGCCGCCTGGCAGGCTCCGGCCATAATGATGCGATCCGCATTGCCTTTCTGCTGCCGCAGGGCGGCGAATTCGGCTTCGTGCTCTTCACCACGGCGGCGGCCTCGGGCCTCTTCTCGTCGGAAACCGCTTCGCTGCTGATTGCCGTCGTCACCCTCTCCATGGCGCTGACGCCGCTCGGCGCCGCTCTTTCCCGCCGGATGATGCGCGAGGGCGAAAAGGAAGTGATGGAGGAGGATTTCGAGGGCGCCGGCTCCGACGTGCTGATGATCGGCTTTTCCCGCTTCGGGCAGATCGCTTCGCAGGTGCTGCTCGCCGACGGGCGCGACGTGACGATCATCGATACGTCTGCCGACCGCGTGCGTCAGGCGGAACGCTTCGGCTTCCGGATCTATTTCGGCGATGGCACCCGCAAGGACGTGCTGATGGCGGCGGGCATCGAGAAGGCGAAGATCGTTGCCGTCTGCACCAGCAAGCGCGAGATCACCGACCATATCATCTCGCTCATCCAGTCGGAATTTCCGGACGTGCGCCTCTTCGTGCGCTCCTATGACCGGATACATACGCTTTCGCTTCGGGAAAAGGGCGTGGAATACGAGCTGCGCGAAACGCTGGAGTCCGGCCTGCTCTTCGGCGCGCGGACGCTGGAGGCGCTCGGCACCGACGATGCGACCGCCGACGAGATCCGCCGCGACATCCGTCGCCGAGACGAGGAACGCCTGGCGATCCAGGCCGCCGAAGGGCTGCTCGCCGGAACCAGCATGCTTCACACCCGCCCGGTCACGCCGGAACCGCTGATGAAGCCCCGGCGCGGAAAGGTGACGGAAGAAGCAAAGGGGTAATTTCACACCCTGCCCGCTCTCTCGCGAGCGAAACCGCCAGGCGCGCCCATATTGCTGCAACACTTCGGCTCTTACAGAAGGAATTAACGCTCGGCCCGACCGGCATTCATGACGCTCGAGCGCCGTCAGGGCGCGCGCAGGCGCTTTTCCATTTCCCGTTCGAGGGCGCGCTTCAGATCGTCCTTGATGGCGGCCGAGGCTGCGAGGACCTGGCTTGCCTTCAGGAAATCGAGCACGCGGAAGCGGTTCACGGCGGGTTTCAGGAGGATCTGGGGTTCGGCAAGCTTCAGTTTGAGGGCGAGATTGGCCTGCATCATCAGCTGGCTCGCGCCGAAGATGCTGTCGATGCGGTTCGGAATATGGGTTCCGTCGCCCTCGGGGCCGCCGACGACATCGATGCCGATGACGATATCGGCGAGCGGCAGGAGTTCCTCATAGGGCACGGGATCGAAGACGCCGCCATCGATCATCACCCGCCCGTCGATCATGACGGGCATGAAGATCGCCGGAAGGGCCGCGCTTGCCGCGAGCGCACGGATGATCTCCCCCTCCTCGATCACCTTCTCGCACTGGCCGTAGTAATCCGTGGCGGAGACCATCAGCGGAATCTGAAGGTCTGCGAAGGTTTCGGGAATGGCCTCCGGCAGGAAGACGCGGAGGATGCGCTCCAGATTGAACTGGCCCATGCGGAAGCCGCCGGTGACCGCCGCCTTCATGCTGGGCGGGCGCAGGCTCCACAGCCGGTTCACCACATTGGCGCGGTTGCCGATGGTGGCGAGCGTATGGGCGCGGATATCGGCACCCCGCATGCCGGCCGCCATGCCCGCGCCCATGATGGCGCCGATGGACGCGCCTGATATGGCCACGGGGCGGATGCCAAGTTCATCGAGCGCCTCGATGACGTGAATATGGGCAAGGCCGCGCGCGCCGCCGCCGCCGAAGGCTACCGCCACCGTTGGGGTGGCGGAAGGGAGGGATGAAAGCGGTGCGGAAAGATGGGCAGGGTTCATGCGTGACCGTTCCTATGGCCGCCCCCGCCTTGCGATCAGGGCTGGTAGCGGTAGAAATGCATTCTCGTATCGCCGAAGGTCCGTTCTTCCAGGAAGCGGAAGACGGGAGCCATATGGGGTTCTATATCGGCTCTTTCCTCCAGAACGACAAGCGCGCCGGCGTGAAGCCAGCCGCCGGCCGCCGCAGCCTGCAGCGCCTTTTCCCCGAGCGATTGAGCATAGGGCGGATCTGCAAAGGCAAAATGAAAGGGCTCCATGGTGCCGACGGCTCCGAGCGCGGTCGCATCGCGGCGGAGCATGCGGGCGCGGCCGGTGAGGCCCAGATTTTCGATATTCTGCCAGAGCAGGCCCCGGCCCTCGACGCTCGATTCGACGAAAAGGCCGAAACGGGCGCCACGCGACAGCGCCTCGATGCCCACGGCCCCGGTGCCGGCAAAGAGATCCATCACCCGCCCGCCATCCAGGGCTTCCGGATAGGCATGGGCGAGGATGTTGAACAGGCTTTCCCGCGTCCGGTCCGTGGTGGGCCGGATCGCGTCCGTCTTCGGTGTGGCGAGCGGGCGCCCGCGAAGATCGCCGCCGACGATGCGCATGGATCAGCCCTTGCGACCGCGCGGTGCGCCGCCGGACGGACGTCCGCCACCCGGACGGCCGCCGGACGGCTTGCCGCCAAAGGATTTTCCGCCGGAGGGCTTTCCACCGAAGGACTTGCCGCCTGAGGGCTTGCCGCCGAAGGGACGGTCACCCGAGGGCTTGCGCCCACCGGGACGCTCAGAACGCTCGGGCCGGTCTGCGAAGGCGCCGCGTTCGGCACGGGCCGGACGGTCGCCACGATCGGGGCGGTCGCCGCGCGGCGGACGGTCTCCGAAGGCGCCGCGTTCCGGCCTGTCGCCCCTTGGCGGACGCTCGCCGCGCGGGGCACGGTCGCCGCGATCCGGGCGGTCGCCGCCGAAGCGCTTCTTGCCGCCGAAGCCCTCGTCATCCTTCTTCGCCGGGGTTTCGGCGCGGATCCAGTCGCGGTCTTCGGCCGCGCGGGTAACCTTGACCCGCGGACCCTTGAGGTCGGGCGAAGCCACGACCGGCTTGGCATTGGGGATTGCACCGCGCTTGGAGCGCTGCTTTTCCGAGAGCGGCTTGGCGCCGGGCGCCATCCAGACATTGGCCGTCCGGCTCGATCCCATCGGCTTGCGCTTCGGGGCGGCATCGAACTGCTTGTCTTCCCGGTCACCGCGGTCACCGCGATCGAAAGACTTCTCCCGGAAGGGCTTGCCGCCACGCTCGGCGCCGCGGGCCTTGCCGCGACTTTCCGGCTCGCCGCGTTCTTCCCGGGCGGGCTTGTCCCAGCCGCCGCGCTTCGGCGCTGCGGCGTCGTCGACCTCGTCCGCATCCCTGACCGGCTGGTTGTAGATCGGCGCATCGAAATTGGCGTGGGCTTCCTCGATGAGGCGGGGGCCGAGCTGATCGCGCAAGAGGCGGCCGCGCACTTCCACGACAGCACCTTCCGGCAGGTCGCCCAGCTGGAAGGGGCCGTAGGACAGGCGGATGAGGCGGTTCACCTCAAGGCCCAGCGCGCCCAGCACATTCTTGATCTCGCGGTTCTTGCCTTCGCGAAGACCCATGGTGATCCAGACATTGTGGCCCTGCTGGCGGTCGAGCACGGCGTCGATGCCGCCATAAAGCACGCCATCGACGGCAATGCCGTCCTTCAGCGTGTCGAGCTTGGCCTGGTCGATCTCGCCGTGGGCGCGCACGCGGTAGCGGCGCAGCCAGCCGGTGGAGGGCAGTTCCAGCACGCGGGAAAGGCCGCCATCATTGGTCAGCAGAAGCAGACCTTCCGTATTGATGTCCAGACGGCCGACGGAGAGCACGCGCGGCAGGTCTTCCGGCAGGTTGTCGAAGACGGTCGGGCGGCCTTCCGGATCGGAATTGGTGGTCACGAGGCCGGCGGGCTTGTGATAGAGCCAGAGCCGGGTGCGCTCGATGCCACGGATCGGCATGCCATCCACCTCGATGCGGTCCGCAAGGGTGGCGAGCACGACGGGCGTATCCAGCACCGTGCCATTGACGCTGACGCGGCCTTCCATGATCATCCGCTCCACGTCACGGCGGGAGGCAACGCCCGCGCGGGCCAGCAGCTTGGAAATGCGCTCGGGCTTCGGGCCATCGCCCTCTGCCTGGACCGCTGCCGGGGCCGGACGGGGCCGGGCCGGACGCTGGTCGCCCCTGTCGGCAAAGGGCTTGCCCTTGCCGGCCGGCTTGCCGAAGGAACGGCCTTCGCGCTTTTCGCCAAACGGGCTCTTTTCGCGCTTCCCCCCCTCGCTGCGGGCGCCTGCGGCCCTGGATTTCCCGAAGGACCGTTCGGCCCCCTCGCCCTCGGCGGGCCGGTCAGCGCCGCGCGGGCCGCCGAAACGCTTTGCGGGCGGCTTGCCCCCGGGCTTGCCGGTGCGGTTTCTGTTGGCGCTATCACGCCCTGCGGCGGGCCGGCCGCCACGGCTGGACTTGTCTTTGGATGTCATTTGCTGTTTGCCTTGGTTTGACCCGGTGTCCTATCAGGTCAAAAGGCCGGGGTTAAGAGGAAATCTGCGGATGGCGGAGACAAATCCGTATATGGAACGCGCCCTTCAGGAGGCGCGGGCGGCGGCGGCGCGGGGCGAGGTGCCGGTGGGCGCCGTGATCGTGCGCGACGGCACCCTGCTGGCGGCCGCCGGCAACCGCACCCGGGAACTGAAGGATATCACCGCCCATGCGGAGGTGCTGGCAATCCGGGCCGCGGCAGAAACTACGGGCGACGAACGGCTCGAAGGGGCCGATCTCTATGTAACCCTCGAACCCTGCACGCTCTGCGCGGCGGCCATTTCCTTCGCCCGCATCCGGCGGCTCTATTATGGCGCGGAGGACCCGAAGGGCGGCGGCGTGGACCATGGCGCGCGCTTCTATCGCCAGCCGACCTGCCATCACGCGCCGGATGTCTATTCGGGGATTGCCGAGCGCGAGGCAGCGGAGATTCTAAGGGCCTTTTTCGCCGAACGGCGTTAAACCTCACCCTTGGAGCCGCCGGAACGGCCTTCTCAGGCAAGCGCCGCTTCGGTCTTGCCGCTGGCGAAATCCAGCAGCGCCTGGCCTGCCAGCCGGTAGCGGATCCACTCGTCCTGCGGCTCGGCGCCGATCGACTTGTAAACGCGGATCGCCGGTTCGTTCCAGTCGAGCACGCTCCATTCGAAACGGCCGCAGCCCTTCTCAACGGCGATTTCCGCGAGACGGCGGAGAATGAGCTTGCCGGCGCCCGAACCGCGGAATTCCGGCGTGACATAGAGATCTTCCAGATAGAGGCCGTTGCGGCCCTGCCAGGTGGAATAATTGTAGAACCAGACGGCGAAGCCGGCGGCCTTCCCGTCCTTCTCGCAGATCAGCGCATGGGTGACCGCATCCTTGCCGAAGATGGACTGGCGAATCGTCTCTTCCGTCGCTTCCACCTCGTTTTCGGCACGCTCATAGGCGGCGAGTTCGCGGATGAAGCGCAGGATGGTGGCGGCGTCGGCGGGTGTTGCGGGACGAAGGACAAAGGTCATCGCGATTTCCTGGGGGGTCTTGAACATGAAAACGGCCGCTTCTCCTGAAGCGGCCGCGAATGGATGGCGCGTCTGGCGATCGAAAGCGATACCCCAGATCCAAGGGGGCGGCTTACTGGAAGGGCTGCCACCAGTTGCTGCCGGTGCCGGCCACGGTTGCGGCCTTGCGGCGGCGCTTTTCCTTGACCTTCTCCGGCTCGCCGAGATCGGTCAATGCAGCCGGATCGGCTTCGCGATAGGTGGGCGGCGGATCGGACAGATAACGGCGACCTTCGTAATTGCCCTTTTCGGTCTTCAGGTTTTCGCGGAACTGGGCGAACTGCGCCTGGGAGGACGTGCCCTGCTTGTCGCCGAAGCCGGGACCCTTGGCGAGCGGCGACTGGTAATTGGCATTGTTGCGGTTGTCTTCCGCTTCCTGCGCCAGGCGGGCGCGCATTTCCTCGGGGCTTTCGGCCCACTGGCCATTCTCCTTGTTGGCCACGGAAGGCTGCGGGGCCACCAGCGCCGTCTGCTCGCCCGGCGGGGGGACGACGAGGCCGGGGCGCGGCGCATATCGGATGTTCTTCGACTTCGAGCCGCCGCCGATGGTGGCCGCGGCACCGATATCGTCAACCAGCTGCTCGGCGGCGGGCGTGCCGGTGCCATAAGTGGGGCTGCTGACGCAGCCGCTCAGGCCCGTGGTGGCAATGAGAAGGCCGGCCGTACCGGCGATGACGCGAATTGCACTCAGATTGCGCATGTAACCCTTCCAGCCTCGCCGGCGTGCCATCCCATGGAACCGGAGCCTTTTTTCAACCCCTGGCCCGGAAATCCGGCCATTTTCAGGCCGGTTGTACCGGATGAACCGCGAAAGCGCAATTCATCCGGCCGGTCATCCTCAATTTGGCCGTTTCAGGCCGCGGGCGCAACGCCAAGCTCGCGCAGCGCCGCTGCATCGCGGGCGGATACGTCGGGATAGGACGGATCCGAGCCGACATCGTCGGTGATCTTCCAGGAGCGGGCGCACTTCCTGCCCGAAGCGAGCTTCGGCTCGACCGCCACCTTCGTGCCGTCGTCCAGGCGGAAGGCATCCGAAGGCCCTGCCCCTTCCACGACCGAGATGGCCGAGGTGATGCAGATTTCCGCGAAGTCCTGGCCGGACAGTGCTGCAAAGAGGTCCTTGTCGGCCACATGGACGACCGGGGCCGCCTCCAGCGAGGAGCCGATCCGCTTTTCGCGGCGCTCGATTTCAAGGGCGCCGGTCACCGCCTTGCGGACGGTGCGGATCTTTTCCCACTTCTCGTCCAGCGCCGGGTTCAGCCATGCAGCCGGAACCTCGGGGAACTGTTCGAGATGGACGCTTTCCTTCTCCGGATAGCGCGACAGCCAGGCCTCTTCGGTGGTGAAGGGCAGCATGGGCGCGAGCCAGGTGACGAGGCAGTTGAAGATCTGCCGGATGACGGCCAGCGAGGCGCGGCGCTTCACGCTCGACGGCGCGTCGCAATAGAGCGCATCCTTGCGGACGTCGAAGTAGAAGGCCGAGAGCTCGACATTCGAGAAATCGATCAGCGCGCGGGAGATCTTCTTGAAATCGAAGGCATCGTAGCCATCGCGGACCAGCCGGTCGAGTTCGGCCAGCTTGTGCAGCATCAGCCTTTCGAGTTCCGGCATGTCGGCAAGCGCGATCTCCTCGCCCTTGTCATGCGCCAGCGTGCCGAGCATCCAGCGGATGGTGTTGCGCAGCTTGCGATAGGCGTCGATGTTGGTCTGGATGATCGTCTTGCCGAGGCGCTGATCTTCCCAGTAGTCGGTGGTCATGACCCAGAGGCGGAGGATATCGGCGCCCGATTCCTTCATCACGTCCTGCGGAGACACGACATTGCCGAGCGACTTCGACATCTTCTGGCCCTTCTCATCCATGGTGAAGCCATGGGTGATGACGGCGTCATAGGGCGCGCGGCCGCGCGTCGCGGCACTTTCGAGCAGCGAGGAATGGAACCAGCCGCGATGCTGGTCGGAACCTTCCAGATAGACATCCGCCGGCCACTTGAGATCCGGACGGTCTTCCAGCGTGAAGGTGTGGGTGGAGCCCGAGTCGAACCAGACGTCGAGAATGTCCTTCACCTGCGTCCAGCCTTCGGAGGCGCGGTCGCCCAGGAAGCGCTCGCGGGCACCGTCGGCAAACCAGGCATCGGCGCCTTCCTTCTCGAAGGCCTCGAGGATGCGGGCGTTGACGGCGTCATCGACGAGGATCTCGCCCTTTTCATTCGCGAAGACGGCGATCGGCACGCCCCAGGCGCGCTGGCGCGAGAGCACCCAGTCCGGACGCCCCTCGATCATGGCGCGCAGGCGGTTCTGGCCGGCGGCGGGCACGAAGCGGGTGTCGTCGATGGCCGAGAGCGCCCGGTCGCGCAGCGTCCGGCCGTCGTCGAGCGTCTTGTCCATATAGACGAACCACTGCGGCGTGTTGCGGAAGATCACCGGCTTCTTGGAGCGCCAGGAATGAGGATAGGTGTGCTTCAGGCGGCCACGGGCAAAGAGGTTGTTGGCCGCGATGAGCGCCTTGATGACCGCTTCATTGGCATCGCCCTTCTTGCCCTTGTCGTCGAGAACGCGGGCGGGGCCGCCTTCGCGGTCCGGGCCGAAGCCGGGCGCATCGGCGGTATAGAAGCCGGCATCGTCGACCGTGAAGGGGATCTTCGTGGAGATGCCGCGGGCTTCGAGGTTCCGGACATTGGCCATCCAGGCATCAAAGTCCTCGCGGCCATGGGATGGTGCCGTGTGCACGAAGCCGGTACCGGCATCGTCGGTGACGTGATCGCCATCGAGAAGCGGGACGCGGAAATCGTAGCCCAGCGAGGCCAGAGGATGGGCGCACTCGACCGAGCCGAGCTCTTCCGGCTCGATGTGGCGCACCATCTTCAGCGAGACCTTGGCCTTGGCGGCGCAATCGTCGGCCAGACGGGTCGCGAAGATCACCCGGTCGCCGGGCTGCGGGCCGAAGGCGTTTTCAGCGGTTTCCACCTCGAAGAGCGCGTAAGGATAGCGCGAGGAGAAGGCAATTGCGCGGTTGCCCGGCATGGTCCAGGGGGTAGTCGTCCAGATGACGACGGATGCGCCGGCAAAATCTTCCGGCCCCTTGGTGACCGGGAACTTTACCCAGACGGTGTCGCTTTCGTAATCCTGATACTCGACCTCGGCTTCGGCGAGCGCGGTGCGCTCGACCACCGACCACATGACGGGCTTCGAGCCGCGATAGAGCTGGCCGCTCTTGGCGATCTTCAGGAGTTCGCCGGCGATGCGGGCTTCGGCATGGAAGGCCATGGTGGTGTAGGGGTTCTCGAAATCGCCCTCGATGCCGAGGCGCTTGAACTCCTCGGTCTGCACGCCAATCCAGTGGCTGGCGAATTCACGGCATTCCTTGCGGAATTCGTTGACCGGAACCTCGTCCTTGTTCTTGCCCTTCTCGCGGT
Source organism: uncultured Rhizobium sp. (assembly GCA_945952415.1). Lineage (GTDB taxonomy): Bacteria > Pseudomonadota > Alphaproteobacteria > Rhizobiales > Rhizobiaceae > Gellertiella. The sequence continues at coordinate 117,672 of CAMFIF010000009.1, forward strand.
ACTTTTCCTCGATCTTCCATTCGATCGGCAGGCCGTGGCAGTCCCAGCCGGGCACGTAGTTGGCATCGCGGCCGCGCATCTGGAAGGAGCGGACGATCACGTCCTTGAGGATCTTGTTCAGCGCGTGGCCGATATGGATGTTGCCATTGGCATAGGGCGGGCCGTCATGCAGCACGAACTTCACGCGGCCTGCGGCGGAGGCGCGCAGACGCTTGTAAAGGTCCATCTTCTGCCAGCGGGCCACCATTTCGGGCTCCTTCTGCGGCAGGCCGGCACGCATCGGGAAATCGGTCTGCGGCAGGTAAAGCGTGGTTGAATAATCGATCTTGTTTTCGGTCTCGGTCATGGTCTCGGCCATTCTGGAGCGCTGCCCCCAAGGGCTTCATGCGCTTTTTGATTTAGGAATAAGGGCGTGAGGGCTTGCGTTCGCGGCCTTGCGGCGAACGCCAGAAATCCCGGACTTCCAGCAGCGTCAGATCGCGCGGAAGGCCGGGCCAATAATTCGAAGAACGGGACGCCGGAGAAGCTTGCTCATGATGGCCGGTTGTTTAAGCGTTTTTCCCGGGAAAGAAAAGGGGTTTTGGCTCCGCTTGAGCATCGTGCCAATTGCGCCTATATTAAAGTGCAATTGGCAAGGGGAAGGATCTTCCGTCATGACCGAGCTTGCATATAGCATACCGCCGCGGGACGACATTCTTTCGCAACGGGTCGCCACCGCCTCGGGCGGCACCTACCGGATCCACTCCGCCCGTGCGGTGGACCGCCTGAAGGAATACGGGTTCTCGCAGGAGGAAATCTATCGCCTGGTGGCGCCACGCCGCACGCTTGCCCGCCGCCTGCAGGCGAACGAGCCGCTGACGATACAGGAAAATGACAGCCTCCTGCGGGTGGAGCGCATTGCCGCGCATGCCCGTCGTGTCTTTGGGGACGAGGCCAAGGCCGATCGTTGGTTGCGCAAGCCCTGTCGCGCCCTGGAAGGGGTGGCCCCGATCGAACTCCTCCCCTCCGAAAGCGGCGCCCTGCTCGTCGAACGGGAGCTCAACCGCATCGAACACGGCATTTTCCTCTGAGCCATGGATATCTGGCGCATCTCGGCCTTTGCCGACCTCAGCGGACGTGGGGGCCTGCTGGCACCGGGGCGCTGGCATCGGCAGGGATTGCCCGTGATCTGCTGCGCCGACCACCCCTCCACCGCCATGCTTGAAATTCTGGTTCACATGGATTTCGAAGATGTACCGAGCCACTATCAGCTGCTGAAGATCACCTGCCCCGACGGCGCGCCGATCCACCGGGTGGAAACGGCCGATTTCACCAATCTGGCGGCAACACAAGCGGAAGGCTCGCGGCTTCTCGAGGAAGCGAATGCCCTTTTGATCGACGTACCATCAGCCGTCATGCCGGCGGCCCGGAACATCCTCATCAATCCCCGGCATCCCCTTGCGGGTGACATCGCGATTGCGGCGACCTACCAGTATCCTTTCGACCAGCGGCTGAAGCGCTGATCAGAAGCAAACCGTCGCATCCACGGCCCCCAGCGGGGTGACGCCGGCAAGGAGGGCGCGGGCTTCCTGGTCGTCCTGCTCCATCTGAACGACGAGGGCTTCGAGGCCGTCGAATTTCTGCTCGTCGCGCAGGTGCCCGAAGAAGGAGACGGCGCAGACCTGGCCGTAGAGATCGCCCGAGAAATCGAAGACGAAGGTTTCGAGGAGCGCACGGCCGTTCTCGGTGACCGTCGGACGATGGCCGAAGCTGGCGACTCCGTTATGGATGGACCCATCGCCCATGCGGAACTTGACCGCATAGATGCCCGGGCGGAGCGGCACTTCCATGGGCAGGGCCATGTTGGCGGTCGGGTAGCCGAGAGTGCGACCGAGCTGCTTGCCGTGGATCACTTCCGCTTCCACCGTGTAGCGATAGCCGAGCAGACCGGCGGCCTCGGCCACATGGCCTTCGGCAATGCGGTCGCGGATACGGCTCGAGGAGATGACATCGGCATTCTCATCCCGGAAGGCATCGACCAGCGTCACGCCGAAACCATGGCGAGTGCCGGCATCCATGAGGAAGGCGGGTCCGCCCTCGCGGTTTCGGCCGAAGTGGAAATCGAAGCCGGTCACCACGTCGGAGACGCCCAGCCAGTCGATCAGGATCGACTGGATGAAATCCTGCGGGGAACGCTGCGAGAATTCCAGGGTGAACGGATATTCAATAACGCCCTGAAAGCCGAGCGCCTCCAGAATGCGGGCCTTCAGCGGCGCGGGCGTGATGCGGAAGACCGGCTGGTCCGGCTTGAAGACCGAGCGCGGGTGCGGCTCGAAGGTCAGCACCAGCGCCGGGCGTCCGCGCGCCTCGGCCAGCTGCAGCGCCCGCTCCAGCACCGCCCGATGGCCACGATGGACGCCATCGAAATTGCCGATGGCCACGACCCCGCCCTTCAGATGGTCGGGAAGCGGCGAAAGGCTGTCATTGCGGTGGAAGACGGTCATTGCAGGTCCTTGAATTCCGATCCTGTCCGCGGGGTGGAGCCTCAGGCGAGCCTGGGCATCCAGTAGCGGGCATGGGCATTATGCTTGGTAAGGAAGGCGGAGAGAAGCACCTCGTTGACGCGGCCGTTCTCGGCGTAATCGGCAGCGTGAATGCCGCCGCTGATGTAAAGAAGATCGAGCCCGTGATCGAGCGCGCCACGCACATCGGTCACCATGCCGTCGCCGATGGCGATGACGCGGGCCTTGTCGGCGGGCGCGCCGCGCAGATCCGCGGCAAGGGAAAGCGCCGCTTCATAGATCGGCGCATGGGGCTTGCCGGCAATCCGGGTCTCGCCGCCCATGCGCTCGTAGAGCTGGGCAATGGCACCGGCGCAGGGAATGATGCGCGTGCCGCGCTCCACCACCAGATCCGGATTGGCGCAGATCATCGGCGCGCCGCGGGCGATGAAGGCGGCCAGCATGTCGCGATAGGTTTCCGGCGTTTCGCGCTCGTCGTCGAAAAAGCCGCTGCAGACGATGGAGGTCGCCTCCGCCGCATCCGCCCGTTCGATGTCGAGACCGTCGAGCAGCGGGCCATCACGCTCCGGCCCCAGAAGGAAGACCTTCTTCGGGCCTTCCGCAATCAGCTTGCGGGTCACGTCGCCCGAGGTGACGATGCGGTCATAGGCCTCGTCGGGAACACCGATCAGGCGAAGCTGGGCAATGACCCCTGGCGTCGGGCGCGGCGAATTGGTGATGAGCACGACGCTTGCCCCCCGCATGCGGGCGGCGGCCAGTGCATCCGAGGCTTCGGCAAAGGCATCGACACCATTGTGCAGCACGCCCCAGACATCGCAGAGCACCACGTCATAATCCTTCGTGATCTCTTCGAAACGGGTGATGCGCTCAGCCATGATCGGTCCATAGAATAATGTTCGGTGAGGTGACATGGCAAAGGACGGAAAGGAAGGCAAGCGCGATGGGCCAAATTTTCGTTCTCTCCGCGACGGCCCTCACGCCGGAAGACCCCATGCCGCCGCGGCGAGCCGCCAGCCGATGCCGAGCCCGGCGGTGATGGCCAGCACCGTGACCATGCCGGCGCGCAGGCGGAAGACGAGCAGCGCGGCGACCGCCGTCAGCGCCACGACCGGGAGATCGACGGTCCAGAGATCGGGTACCGGCAGCGCCATCAACGGCACCTGGGTTTCGCCCGCCATGGTTCCGGTGCCATAGGTGAGCAGCGGAATGCGCCAGGAGGCACGGAAGAGCACGTGCAGGCCGAACCAGACCGTGAGGTTCAGGATGACCCCCGTGACCGCAGCCGTGACCGCCGAAAGCGCGCCGGAAAGCGCGCGGTTGGTGCGCAGCCGTTCGATATAGGGGGCGCCGGCGAAGATGAAGAGGAAGCTCGGCAGGAAAGTGGCCCAGGCGGCCAGCACGCCGCCGGCAATGCCGCCCAGGAGGGCGGGAAAGCCCGCCGGATTGCGATAGCCCGCCAGGAAGCCGACATAGGAGAGCACAAGCACCAGCGGCCCGGGCGTGGTTTCGGCAAGCGCCAGCCCATCCAGCATTTCCCCGGCATTCAGCCAGGCATAATGGCTGGAGGCCACCTGCCCGACATAGGCCAGCACCGCATAGGCGCCGCCGAAGGTGACGAGCGCCATCTTGGAGAAGAAGAGGAACACGGTCGCGAAGGTGTTCGGCGCGCCATACATGACCTCGGCGATCAGATCGGGATCCGACGGCAGCAGCCAGAGGAGCGGCAGCGGCGCCATCCAGATGAGCGCCCAGACGACAATGGTCTTCAAAGTGGCGCCAAGGCGCGGCTTTTTCGGCCGCTTGCCCTTGAGGGCGGGCAGCTTCTTCAGCTTCGGCTTCTCAATCCAGCCGCGCCGCACGGCGACATAGCCGGCAAGCGCCGATAGTGCGATCACGACCGGAAAAGGCAGGTTGAAGAGGAAGAGCGCCAGGAAGGCCAAGAGCGCCACGCCCCTGTGAAAGGGGCTGACCAGCGCACGCCGGGCAACCCGGATCAGCGCATCGATGACGATGGCGAGGACCGCGGCCTTCAGCCCCAGAAACAGGCTGTCCAGCCAGTGCGTGTCGCTGAAGGTGGCATAGAGCGCCGAGAGGCAGAGAATGACTGCCAGGCCCGGCAGCACGAAAAGCGTGCCGGCAATCACCCCGCCCCGCCGGCCGTGGAGCAGCCAGCCGCAATAGGTGGCGAGCTGCTGGGCTTCCGGCCCCGGCAGCAGCATGCAGAAATTCAGCGCGTGGAGGAACTGCTCCTCGCCGATCCAGCGCTTCTCATCCACCAGCACGCGATGCATCATGGCGATCTGCCCCGCGGGGCCGCCGAAGCTCAGGAGGCCGATCTTGGCCCAGATGCGCGTGGCTTCAGACAGCGTCGGCAGGGCAGCGGGCGCGTGGGAAGCCGGGGGTTCCGGTCTGGCCTTGCCTTTAACCACGTTTCACCGCCGCAAATGGGAGCGATTTTTTTTAAGGCTGCCGTTCTTGACTCTCCGTTTGGGCATCCTTATCTCCAAGCCGCTAGCACTCACCATGGTCGAGTGCTAACACCCATCCACGCGGATTTTTATGACGATCCGCCAAGTCATTTGATCGAGGGAATAGACAATGACAAGCACCAATTTCCGTCCGCTCCACGATCGCGTCGTCGTTCGTCGCGTCGAGTCTGAAGAAAAGACCAAGGGCGGCATCATCATTCCGGACACCGCAAAGGAAAAGCCGCAGGAAGGCGAAATCGTCGCCGTCGGCTCCGGCGCCCGCGATGAATCCGGCAAGATTGTTGCTCTCGACGTCAAGGTCGGCGACCGCGTCCTGTTCGGCAAGTGGTCCGGCACCGAAGTGAAGCTCAACGGCGAAGACCTTCTGATCATGAAGGAAGCCGACATCATGGGCATCATCGGCTGATAGCCGAACCCCATCCTTTGAATTGACAACCAGTGGGCACTTGAGGCCCGGGAGTTAAGAGAAATGGCTGCAAAAGATATCAAGTTTGGCCGTACCGCACGCGAAAAGATGCTGCGCGGCGTCGACATCCTGGCGGATGCCGTAAAGGTCACCCTCGGCCCGAAGGGTCGTAACGTCATCATCGACAAGTCCTTCGGCGCACCGCGCATCACCAAGGACGGCGTCTCGGTTGCCAAGGAAATCGAACTGGAAGACAAGTTCGAGAACATGGGCGCCCAGATGGTTCGTGAGGTCGCTTCCAAGACCAACGACATCGCCGGCGACGGCACCACCACCGCCACCGTTCTTGCCCAGGCCATCGTTCGCGAAGGCGCCAAGGCCGTTGCTGCCGGCATGAACCCGATGGACCTGAAGCGCGGTATCGACCTCGCCGTTTCCGAAGTGGTTGCCGATCTCCAGGCCAAGGCCAAGAAGATCAACACCTCCGAAGAAGTCGCACAGGTTGGCACCATCTCCGCCAACGGCGAGCGCCAGATCGGCCTCGACATTGCCGAAGCCATGCAGAAGGTCGGCAACGAAGGCGTCATCACGGTTGAAGAAGCCAAGACCGCCGAAACCGAGCTGGAAGTCGTCGAAGGCATGCAGTTCGACCGCGGCTACCTGTCGCCCTACTTCGTGACCAACGCCGAAAAGATGGTTGCCGAGCTGGAAGACGCCTTCATTCTCCTCCACGAGAAGAAGCTCTCCAACCTGCAGGCCATGCTGCCCGTTCTCGAAGCCGTCGTGCAGACCGGCAAGCCGCTCGTCATCATCGCTGAAGACGTCGAAGGCGAAGCCCTTGCAACGCTCGTCGTCAACAAGCTGCGTGGCGGCCTGAAGATTGCTGCCGTCAAGGCTCCGGGCTTCGGCGACCGCCGCAAGGCCATGCTCGAGGACATCGCGATCCTCACCGGCGGCCAGGTCATCTCCGAAGACATCGGCATCAAGCTCGAGAACGTCACCCTCGACATGCTCGGCCGTGCCAAGAAGGTTGCGATCTCCAAGGAAAACACCACGATCGTCGACGGTGCAGGCCAGAAGGCTGAAATCGAAGGCCGTGTTGCCCAGATCAAGGCGCAGATCGAAGAAACCTCTTCGGACTACGACCGCGAGAAGCTGCAGGAGCGCCTTGCCAAGCTCGCTGGCGGCGTTGCCGTCATCCGCGTCGGCGGTGCGACCGAAATCGAAGTGAAGGAAAAGAAGGACCGCATCGACGACGCGCTCAACGCGACCCGCGCTGCCGTTCAGGAAGGTATCGTCCCCGGTGGCGGCACCGCCCTCCTCCGCTCCGCCCAGAAGATCTCGTCCAAGGGTGCAAACCAGGACCAGGAAGCCGGCATCAACATCGTTCGCCGCGCTCTGCAGGCTCCGGCCCGCCAGATCGCCGAGAACGCCGGTGACGAAGCCTCGATCATCGTCGGCAAGATCCTTGAAACCAAGGACGACAACTTCGGCTACAACGCCCAGACCGGCGAATATGGCGACATGATCGCCATGGGTATCGTCGACCCGGTCAAGGTTGTTCGCACCGCGCTTCAGGACGCCGCGTCCGTTGCTTCGCTGCTCATCACCACCGAAGCCATGATCGCCGACGCTCCGAAGAAGGATGCACCGGCCGGCGCCGGCATGCCCGACATGGGCGGCATGGGCGGCATGATGTAATATGGCGGTCCAGCAGGACTGAATCAGGAAGGCGGCTCGCAAGGGCCGCCTTTTTTATGTGTTTTCTACCGTTTACATTATCAACAGGCGGCGAAGAAGATGAATATATTTATTAGGGAACTTGAAATTGAATGCTTAAAGCTAAAGAAACTTATCGAAGAATATCAAGTAGGACACACGTATTTGATAGATTGCATTGCAACGAGCTTAAGATTGTTATGCCACGACAAGCACGATAGCGAGAGCCTGCTAAAACTAGCAGATGCTGAGTCGATAATTATTCACGGAAAAAATATAAAATCAAACTCTCATTGTAGCACTTCTCTTTTTACATATTACTCACTTTCAGGAATTGAGATATTTCTTGAAAATGAAGCAAATCCGATTATCCGCACAGGAAAAATAAAGTTAAACAAAAACAGTGTTTTTTCTTTCAACGATGGAAATTTCTATCAAGATTTCGTTGAATTTGGCGCCGACATTCCGAATATGAAATATAATATTGAGCTTCTAGACATAAAAAACAAAGGACGCCGCATAACTTCCTTTTCCAAGGCATTTGCGCGCTGGTACTACGTTAAAACTAACTCACCATCGCAGCGCCAATCGCTAATAAGCTGGTGGAATGAACCTGTATTAAAAAAAATCAAAAAACAATGGACAAGAAGAGAAGTCATATTATACTTCGCAAACAAAAGCGGAGGCGCGCACGTCTCCAAAGACCTAGATAAATCAGAGCTCTATTTTATAGAGAGGGAAGACGTTAGCAGGCTCAAAAATATACATTTTTTGAACTCTGGACTTGAACACACAGTGTATGTAAGCGCAGTCCAGATACTAGAAGCAATTGATCTATTTTTAGCAAGTAAGAACAAGGTTCCAGAGATGTAAATTTGCCGGTACCAATCCAGACCAGTGAAGGTTAGCTCGTCAATCCACGCCCAAGCCCAGACAAGCGCCAGAATTTGGCTATCCATTTCAGCGACCAGCATAGAATGATCCGCAGGAAGCAGGACAGCTTCACCCTCTGGTGAGACGACATGGGAATGCGGCGATTGACGATCGTCTGCATACACATAGACCTTGACTCTGCCTGCTCTGAAGATAACCGGCATCACTAGCTTTTTCGTGCATCAGATGCACTTTTCAAAAGATAGCCACACGCATGTCAATTCGCCATTTGCCTGAATTAAAGCAGGTGCTACAGTAGCCTTGAGGCAGGCATCCGTCTGCCTTGGGGTTTCACAGCCTCTCGTTCGACGGTCGGTGTTGTCCAACACACCTACCCGTGCTTAAACCGCTTCTCTGCCGTCTGGCCGGGGAGGCTTCGGCCATGTCCAGAACTTTGGTTTAAAAGCCGAAGCGATCGACGAGCGCGATCCTGTGAACTCCCCGGCCACCAGAGCGCCTTGCTCTGGTGGTCCTGCGCCAGAGGGAGATTCCAGCATGGATTTGACGCAAATGTTCCTCTCCTCGCCGGACTGGGTGAAGGGCCTGTGGGTTATCGGCTTGACCATGGTAACGCTCGGCGTGCCGCTGATCGCCGTCCGCGGCATCGCCGTGTATCGGAACGCGCCGCTTTCCCCCCAGCCACGGCGACCCGGGATCAGGCGGCGGCCGGACGTGTCCGAAATCAGCAGGCTGACCTTCGAGAACCGGCTGCCGCTGGCTTCGGCTGCCAGGGTCGGAACAGAAACCGATACCGAGAGCGGGCATGGATGAACCGGTTGCCGCGGGCCCGGCTTCGCGCTTTTCCGCCCCGCGCCGGCCGTTCTTGCCCGGTACCGCGAAACCTGCAATCTCCGGACGTCATTTCCGTTTCCCTAAATGAACCGAAGGGGTCCACCCCAACCCAAACAGAAATGACAAACGCCAAGCCGGGTCAAGCAAGCTGTTGATTTCAAGTCACCTTGCAGCAAAGGCGTGCAGATCTCGAAATGGTACAATCGAATGCACGCAGAATATGCTGTATTACGCGGAAAACATGGGAATACTATGAAATTATGCAGCCATAAAATGGGATTGCAATATTTTCTGCCTGATTTATACATCCTTCCGCCGAAATGATTTGTTCGGTTCGTCATGCATTAAAAGAACAAGTGCCGATCCCGGCAATCCATAAAATGACGATCCCGTGACTGGACATTGCCGGTCATGGAAAGCGGTTCCGTCGTTTATGATTGTCTCGCTAGGGGTTGTGGGCAACGTAAATTCCCGGAACAGCGCATGCTGCCTTGCCGCGCCTGCGGCGCCACCAGGCTGCATGTGCGGTCAAGCACAACTGGAAACTGTGCCACGCAAAGCACTCTTTCCGGGGGTTTGAAGTATAAACGGCTGCCGCCGCGGCCGAACTGGGGGATAGACGTGTTCAAGATCGTCGAGACGACCGACAGGTTCCAGCTGCACTCCCGTGCCGTCGCGGATACGGTGTCAGCCGAGCAGGGCCTTTCGGATTTCTGCATCAGCGAGGAATGGACGGCCAATCTGGAAGACGGATTGATTGCCATCGGCCACTGGACCGCGGCCCTGCATGAGCTGCCCCACGGGCGCTGCGGGCTGACCAGCCTGACGCGGGCCTATGAGCCAGCGGATCGCCGCCACATACTCGGGCTTTTCGAGCAGGCTTCTGCCGCGCCATCGTCCTTCTGCTATTCCTCGACCATACGGCTCGGCCAGGGGCGCAGCCAGCCGGTGTTCTGCATTGCCCGCTCCATCCGGAGCCGCGAGGCAGCAGGGCTTTCGCTGGGCGGGGTGTTCCTGTTTCCGCGCTTCAAGCTGGAAGAGGAACTGTCCGATCCGCCGGCCCCGGCAATGGTCCGCTTCGCCTGAGGAGAACCCGGCCACAAGGCCGGGTTTCGGGTTTCAGGCCAAGCGCCTCAGGCGGGAACGGCCCAGCCCTTCTGACTTGCCGGGCGCGCCCAGCAGCGCTCCACCCAGGCCGTGACGTGGGGGAATTTGTCGAGCTCCAGCACGTCGCGGGCATTGTAGAATACATCCGTGCCCCGCACCCAGGGGAAGGTGGCGATATCGGCAATGGTGTACTCGTCGCCCATCAGGTAATCCCGGCCCTCCAGGCGGGCTTCAAGCACCGAGAGAAGCCGCTTGGATTCATCGCGATAACGTTCGACCGGGTAGGAATTGTTCGCCACCTTGTCCGCCGCATATTTGAAGAAATGGCCGAACTGGCCGAACATCGGGCCAACGCCGCCCATCTGGAAGAAGACCCAGGCAAGCGTTTCATAGCGGGCGGCGGGATCGGACGGCAGCAGCTTGCCCGCCTTTTCGGCGAGATAGACGAGGATGGCGCCGGATTCGAAAAGACCGAGCGGCTTGCCGCCGGGTCCATGCGGATCGAGGATCGCGGGGATGCGGCCATTCGGATTGAGCGAGACGAATTCCGGGCTCTTCTGGGAATTATCGGCAAAGGTGACCTTGTGCACCTCATAGGGAATGCCGAGCTCTTCGAGCGCGATGGAAACCTTCACCCCATTGGGCGTGGCAAGCGAATAGAGCTGCAGGATATCGGGATTGGCGGCCGGCCAGCGGCGGGTGACGGGAAAAGCGGAAAGGTCAGTCATGGCGGTTCTCCTTTGTGCCTGCTACAGGTAGGCATGGAAACCGCATCGAGCAATATGGGTGTTTTGTAAAACTTTATGGACCGCCGTTCAGGAATTTTGAACAATGTGTCGTCGATCGTTTATATTTATCCTTTATCAATAATTCGGTAACCCTAGCGTCAGTTGTTCGTTACGCCAGTTATCTGACGCATCGATCGCCGAGCTTCCCCTCCGGACTGATCCGGATGCTCCGTCTCTTGCAAGGAGTTCACCCATGTCCCGCGATATCCTTCTTCTCGTGGCCCGCGTTCTGCTCAGCTTCATGTTCATCATGGCCGGCTTCGGCAAGCTTGCCAATCCGGCCGATACGGCTGGCATGATCACCGGCGCCGGTCTTCCGGCCGCAACGGCTCTCGCCTATCTCGCCGGCATTTTCGAGCTGGTTGCCGGTCTGGCCGTGCTGGTCGGCTTCCAGGTCCGTATCGTCGGCTGGGCGCTGGCGCTGTTCTGCGTCTTCACCGGCATCGTTTTCCATGGCAGCGCCATCAATGTTCCGGACTTCCCGGCCGCGGCCAATGGCTGGCTGACGACGCTGAACCAGATCATGCTGATGAAGAACCTGACGCTGGCTGGTGCCTATATCCTGCTCGCCACCGCAGGTGCAGGCGCACTTTCCATCGATGCCCGCCGCGGCGCACCGGCTCTCGCATAAGACATTTGACAGCCATGCCTGGAAACCCTCCGCCCATGGCGGGGGGTTTTGCGTTTTTTTGGGTCAGTCAGAGATGAATTCACCCGCCAATTGCCCCAGCCATATCGATTTTGTCAATGATTTCAAAATGGTAACCGCCTGCCCCATGACGGAACAGTGCAAGACTTCGGCAATAAAGTCGAATTCCTTCAAATTCTACCTATCGAGTTTATTCATATAAAAGAAGTTGTCGATATACAGGCTATACCGTCGTATTTAAGGTGGAGCTATAAAAATGAAACAGGATACTGGGATCAAGGCGCGGAAGGAAACACGCTCCGATGTTCGACTTTTCGGTCGGTTGAAGTATATGAATGCGGAAATTCTCTGCCGCGTGGTGGATCTCTCGGAACATGGCATCCGGCTGCAGCTGTCCGAGCCGCGGGAGCTGACGCCCGGCATTCCCGTCAGCTTCAATGGCCCGGAACTCGGGCACCTCAATGGGACCGTATCCTGGTATCGCGGCGGCACGGTGGGTCTGCGCCTCAAGCATACGACGAGCACCTATGCACAGGTCTCCTCCTATTTCCGCTTCTTCCACGAAGACATGAAGCCCGCACCCCGCGTGCTGCAGGCTTAAAGCAGCCCGGCGCGGCCTTACAGTGCGGCGCGCACTTTCCCGATGATCTCGGAGACAAGCCCGCTGCCCGCGTGCGCGGGCTTTTTCGCGCGGACCAGACAGGCTTCCGATTTCAGGATCACCCCGTCATCGAGGATCTTCAGGTGGTTGGCGACCAGGGTCGAACCGGTGGACGTGATATCGACGATGATATCGGCCGAACCGGCTGCCGGTGCGCCCTCCGTTGCGCCGAGGCTTTCCACGATGCGGTAAAGCTGGATGCCGTGCTGGGCGGAGAAGAACTGCTGCGTCAGCCGCCAGTATTTGGTGGCAATGGCAAGCCGCCGGCCATGCCGGGCGCGGAAATCCGCCGCCACGTCGCCGAGATCGGCCATGGTGGCGACATCGAGCCAGATTTCCGGCACGGCAACCACCACATCCGCATGGCCGAAGCCGAGACGGGCGGCGATTTCCATCCGGCGATCCGCATCCGCCAGCCCCTCACGCACCAGGTCTTCTCCGGTCACGCCGAAATCCACACCGCCATTGCCGATTTCACGGGCGATTTCAGAAGCGGAAAGGAAGGCGATCTCGATATCGTCGCGCCCCTCGACCCGGCCGCGATAGTTGCGGTCGTTGCCGATGCCGGCGATCTTCAGGCCGGCGCGCTCGAAGATGGCGGAGGCATCGTCCTTCATCCGACCCTTGGAGGGCAGTGCGATGGTGATGGTCATGCCTGGCCTCCTGTCGCGCGGGCCGTTTCGATCCGGTCGAGCCAGAGGGCAAAGCCCACGGCTGGAATGGGGCGCTCGGCGCCCAGCAGCGTCAGCAGCCGGTCGAAGCGCCCGCCACCGGCCAGCACCGCGCCGCTTGCATCGGTCATCTCGAAAACGAGCCCGGTATAATAGTCCAGCGGACGCCCGAAGGCGGCGCGATAGGTGATGCTGCCCGTCTCGACGCCGAGGCGGGCAAGGGCCGCCACACGCTCGCGGAAGCCATTGAGGGCCGAGCCGAGATCGAGCCCCGCCCCTGCCGCAAAGCCATCAAGCGCCGCCGGTGCTTCCGACAGCGGAACCGAGAGCGAGAGGAAGCGCCGGAGAATGGCGATCTTTGCGGGGTCGAGCCGGGTTTTGGCCAGCGCCAGCTTCTGCTTCAGCCGCCGGGCAATATCCTCGGGGCTGCGGCTGGCATTGGTGGAATAGCCGGTTGCTGCCATGGTGCGGTCGATCCAGCCGATCAGGGCTGTCTCGTCACCGGCCTCAAGAAGGCTGCGCACTTCGTCCGTCAGGCCCGTCACCGGCTGCGGCTCGGCAAGCCGGGTGAGCCAGGTTTCGAGCTGCGCCATGTTTCCGAAGGCATGGATCAGGCGCTTCTGCCAGCCGGACGGCAGGCCAAGCGCCCCCACCACGGCCTCGAAAACCGCCTGATCGCCGAGAATGGTGGTGATCGCCCGACCCGGCAGCAGGGCGGCCAGAATGTCGAGCGCATCGCCGATCGCACGGCTGTCGGCCGCATCGGTCGCGGCATCGCCGAGATCCTCGATACCCGCCTGGTAGAACTCGTTGGGCCCCTCGCGCCGCTGGCGGAAGACCTCCCCCAGATAGGAATAGCGCCGCGGCGTGCCGGTGGCCGTTTCGATATGGCGCAGGCAGACGGGAATGGTGAATTCCGGCCGCAGGCAAAGGCTTGCCCCGGTCTCGCTTTCGGTCATGAAGATCCGGCGGCGAAGGTCTTCGCCCGCCATGTCCAAAAAGGGCTCTGCCGGCTGGATCACGGCGGTATCGACCCGCTCCGTGCCGCGGGCAGCGAGCAGCCCGGAGAGTTCTGCCGCAAAGGCGGGAAGTTTCATCAGAGGCATGGGATGACCTCGGGACATTGACGGCCTCCCTTCGGGAAGGAAGCACTGGCGGCAACCTTCCCCTCCCCCTTGTGGGGAGGGGTCAGGGGTGGGGGTATTTCCGCACGAAAAGAAAGGACTGTCCGGGCAAGGCGGGAGATATCATTCCTGCGCGCGACAGCGAGCCGTTGCGCCAAGATACCCCCACCCCTGGCCCCTCCCCACAAGGGGGAGGGGAAAGCCCTAGGCAACATGTTCACTTCGCCCTCGCCCGGTCCTCTGCCTGTTCGGCGAGGATGCGCTTGACGGTTTCCACAAGCTCGGCTTCCGGCACGGTGACCTGGGCCACGCGCGCCTCGCGCCAGGTGGCGTTGTCCTCGATCTCGCCGGAAAGGCGCTTGCCCTCGATCAGGTCCTTGATCTGCACGACGCCCGAGGCGCGCTCGTCGCCGCCCTGGATGATCGCGACGGGGGAGCCACGGCGGTCGGCATATTTCAGCTGGTTGCCGAACTTCTTCCAGTTGCCCTGGTACATCTCGGCGCGGATGCCTTCATTGCGCAGCGCCTGGGTGAAGCGCTGGTAGCGGCCCATCGCCTCCACATCGCCATCCATGACCGTAACGAGGACAGGTGCGAGCACCTCGTCCTGCCCGAGCTTGCCGAGGTTCTTCAGCGCCGTCATCAGGCGCGAGACGCCGATGGAGAAGCCCGTGGCCGGCACCGGCTGGCCCATGAAGCGCGAGACCAGCCCGTCATAGCGCCCGCCGCCGCCGACCGAACCGAAGACGACCTTCTCACCCTTCTCGTTGGTGACGTCGAAGGTGAGCTCGGCCTCATAGACCGGGCCGGTGTAATATTCGAGGCCGCGCACGACGGAGGGATCGATCTTGATGCGGCTGCTGTCATAGCCGGCACCCGACACCAGCGCGCCGATGAGGTTCAGTTCCTCGACGCCTTCGGCACCCCTAGACGTACCTGCCACAAGCGCCGCCAGCGCATCCGCGCTTTCCGCATAATTCTTGATACCGACGAAGAAGAGAACCTTGCCGATCTGCTCCTCATTCAGCCCCGCACCCTTGGTGAAGTCGCCGCTTTCGTCCTTGCGGCCCTCGCCGAGCAGCAGGCGCACGCCTTCCTCGCCGAACTTGTCCAGCTTGTCGATGGCGCGCAGCACGTTCAGCCGCCGGGCGCCGTTCTCGTCACCGCCGAGGCCGATCGCTTCCATCACGCCGTCCAAAACCTTGCGGTTGTTGACGCGGATCACGTAATCGCCGCGCTTGATGCCGAGGGCCTCCAGCGTATCGGCCATCATCATGCACATTTCCGCATCCGACTGGACGCCGGGGGCGCCGACGCTGTCGGCATCGAACTGCATGAACTGGCGGAAACGGCCGGGGCCGGGCTTTTCGTTGCGGAAGACATAGCCCGCACGATAGGTGCGGTAGGGCAGCTGGATCTCGTTGAAGTTCTCGGCCACGTGGCGGGCGAGCGGCGCGGTCAGGTCATAGCGCAGGCTCATCCACTGGTCGTCGTCGTCCTGCAGCGAGAACACGCCCTCATTCGGCCGGTCGCTGTCGGGCAGGAACTTGCCCAGCGCATCCGTATACTCGAAGAGCGGGGTCTCGACCGGATCGAAACCGTAGCGCTCGTAGACCGCCTTGATCTTCGCCACCATCTCCTCGACGGCGCGGATATCGCCGGCATGGCGATCGACAAAACCACGAGGCAAGCGGGCTTTCAGCTTCTGCGGTTTCTTTGACTTTTCGCTCATGTCGGGACTCTTGTTTACCGAGGCTTTCTGTTCGTGCGGTTCCTAGCGGATTGAGCCCGCAGCGGCAAGGGCGGAGGGCGTTTTAGAAGCGCGTGAAAGGCCGCTGGCCTTGCCGCCTTGAAAGGACTATGATCAGGCCATTGCAAGCAGCCGATGCGAGGACCGCATGAGCCAGCCATTCGATATTCCGGAAGACCTTTTCAAACGGGCCGAAGCCGCCGCCGCCGGGAAGGGCGAGCCGGTGCGCCATTTTATCCTCGATGCCATCCTGGAAGCCGTAGAGGACATGGAAGACCTCAAGGCTGCCGAGGAAGCGCTGGAACGCATCCGCAATGGCGAGGACCAATATTACACACTGGACGAATTGGGGGAGTTCATTGAAGTGGAAAGTCATCGTATCGGAACCGGCGAAAAAGCAGTTTACAAAGCTTCCTGACCAGATCGCCCGACGCATTCTCGATTTTCTGCGGGCTCTCGAAACAAGGGATAATCCGCGTACGAGAGCCAAGGCTCTGGTCGGCGAGAAGAACAAATGGCGATACCGCGTCGGCGACTACCGGATCATCTGCGAGATCCGCGACCGGGAACTCGTCGTGCTGGTCCTCGAAATCGGGAACAGGAAGAATATCTATCGATGATCCTCGAAGCGCTGAACTATGCGGCAAGCTGGCCACTCACGCCGCGTGCCTTTCGTCCGTTTCTCTCCTCTTCCGTCAGTCTCTGGTCGCGTGCGCAGCGCTGCGCGGCCGAGTGGAGAGGGCATGAGGAGAATACGAGACGGGCGGTTGCCGAGACCGTCGCCCGGCTGCCGATGCGCCGCAGCTGCGTGGTGCTCGGCTCC
Organism: uncultured Rhizobium sp.; assembly: GCA_945952415.1. Taxonomy (GTDB): domain Bacteria; phylum Pseudomonadota; class Alphaproteobacteria; order Rhizobiales; family Rhizobiaceae; genus Gellertiella. The sequence goes on from CAMFIF010000009.1 coordinate 134,085, forward strand.
GGCCTGATGCGCGACATGCCGGTTCGCCTGCTCGGGGAGGCCTTCGATACGGTCATCCTCGTCGATCTCGTGCATCTTGCCAGCACGCGCGTGCGGCTCTCGCGGCAGGGCGGGCGTACTTTCCGCCTCATCCACCGGGATGTGTCCGGTTTCGAGGCGATCAGGAAGGGAGAAGCGGCAGACCCCCTCGCCTTTCTCGCCCAGGTTCCCTATCTCGATCTGGTGATTTCGGCGAACCTTCTCTCCCAGCTTGCCATCGGTGCCGGTCGGCGGCTGGACAGGGATGAACCCGGATTGGGCGACGAAGCCCGGGAGGCATTGCTCCGGAGGGTGGTCGAGGCGCATCTGGAAGGGCTTCAGGGGCTCTCCTGCCCTGCCCTTCTCGTCAGCGATGTCGGATTCGAGATCGTCAACCGGCAGGGCGCCGTGGAAGATCGGGTGGATCTGACCCATGGAGCGACGCTGCCGGAAGCAGAGAAAAGCTGGGACTGGCCGGTTGCACCGATGGGAGAAGCCAGCAAGAATTATGCGCTGCGGCACCGGGTGATCGCCCATCTTTTCCACGCCCCGCGGAGACCGACGCCATGATGAGCCTGCGCAAGATTACCACAATCGGCTTCGATGCGGATGACACGCTCTGGCAGAACGAACAGTTCTACCGGCTGACCGAACAGCAGTTCACGAACCTTCTGAGCGACTATGCCGAGGGGGAGCATGTCTCTGCCCGGCTTCTGGAGGCGGAGAAGCGGAACCTGGCCTATTACGGTTTTGGCATCAAAGGCTTCACGCTGTCGATGATCGAGACCGCCATCGAGATCACCGACGGCCGGGTGCCGGCGACGGTGATCGGCGAGATCCTGGGCATCGGGCGGGAATTGCTGAAGCATCCGGTCGAGACCATGCCCCATGCGCGGGAGGTGCTGGAGGCGCTCCGGGGCGAATATTACCTCGTGCTGATCACCAAGGGCGATCTCTTCGACCAGGAGCGGAAGCTCGCGCAATCCGGTCTCGGCGATTTCTTCGATGCGGTGGAGATCGTGTCCGACAAGTCGCCCACCACCTATCGGCGGATCTTTTCCCGGGCAACCGGCGGACCGGATTGCGCGGCCATGGTGGGCAATTCGCTGAAATCGGATATCGTGCCGGCCCTTGCCGCCGGCGCCTGGGGCATTTTCGTGCCGCATGCGCTCACCTGGGTGCTCGAACATGTGGAGGCACCCCGGGATGCGCCGCGCTTCCGGGAGATCGCCGATCTCGGCGGGCTGTTGCCCCTGCTTTCGGACATTGCCTGCTGATTATTGCGGGGTCACCGTGATGGAATAGGGTGCGCCCAGCCCGCGCCGCGGCGACATTCGGGCATAGTAGGGACGGATGATCCAGACCGCGTCCTTGTCCGACGTCAGCACCTTGTCGGCCTCCTGCCCCTGTACGGAGAAGAGCTCGTCCTCGTCCTCGCCATTTTCGTCGAAGATCACCAGACCGATGAAATTGTTGCGCGGCTTGAACTGGAAACGGAAGGACTGGCCGGCCTTGACTTCCAGGCTGTAGACGACGCCCCGCCCGTCCCGCGTCCAGCCGGAGAGCGTGAGCGGTCCTTTGAGCGGCAGGGCAATCGCCTGCAGGCGCTCGCCCGGATAGAGCTCGTAAGCGGCATGGGCGGACCCGGCCGCCGTGCCGAGCGCGGCAGCGGTGAGGAGCAGCCCCAGAAGGGCCCGGCGGGAAAGAGCGGTTCTTGCGGTCATGGTGCCATCCGAATGTGCCCTTTCGGCTCCGGCGCCGTCAAGCCCGTGCCGGACGGGTGAATGCGACCCGCAGTCTTTCGATCTCAGGCCGGCAGTGGCACCCCTCCAGATGATCGTTGACGAGGCCCATGGCCTGCATGAAGGCATAGACGGTGGTGGGGCCGACAAAGGTCCAGCCCCGCTTCTTCAGATCCCTGGAAAGCCGCACGGAAATATCGGTTGTGGGATTGGCCCGCAGGGTTTCGCGGTCCATGCGAAGGGGGCGCTCGGAGGGCTTCGGTTCCCAGGACCAGAAATAGGCGGCCAACGAGCCCTGTTCCGCTGCAAGCTCGATTGCCCTGCGGGCATTGTTGATGGTGGAGACGATCTTGCCGCGATGCCTGATGATGCCGGGATCGGCCACCAGCCGCTCGACATCCGCCTCGGTAAAGGCGGCCACGCGGTGGAAATCGAAACCGGCAAAGGCTTGCCGGAAATTCTCCCGCTTGCGCAGGATGGTGAGCCAGGAAAGACCGGACTGGAAGCCCTCCAGGCAGATCTTCTCGAAGAGACGGATGTCACTCGTCACCGGCCGGCCCCATTCCTCATCGTGGTAGCGGCGGTAATCCTCAAGGCCCCCATACCAGAAGCAGCGGCCGAGACCGTCGGTCTCGCGGATGATTCCATCGATTTCTTCAAACATAGGTTGTCCTTCGGCCCCCAGCGACGGGCGGTTTTCCGCCTGAACGGTCATTTTTACCCTCTGCTTACCCTGTTTCCACACCGGGCGCTAACCCTGACAAAGGGTTTATGCAACCGGTTAAAGGCAAGCGGTCCCGCGTTAACCCTTATCTTGCGGATGGTTGCCACCATGGCGGCAAAGGAAGCCGGCCGTCCACCCGGATTCCGCCTTTTTGTCCGGGTCGCCGGAGCCCATCCGGCCGTTTGTTGCGAGTTTGCCCATGCTGAAGAAAGCCGCCGCCCTTCTCCTTGCCCTCACCACGCTGTCGCCGCTTCCGGCGGAAGCGGGTAAAAGATACCAGGCGGGCGCGCCCGTCATGGTCAGCCCCTCGCTGACAGGGCCCTGGATCATGCAACTCGGCCAGGGCGGGCGCGTGGTCTATTCCACACGGCAGGTTGTATACCGCCCGATGCTGTTCCAGAACGCCCAGCAGCGCAGGGTCGTGGTCTATCGCCAGCCGCAGTCGCTCTTCGGCCAGGCCTTCCGGCCGATGCGCCCTGTGGCCCAGCCGCAGCCCGTCAACCCGGCCAATCCGGCGGCGCAGCCGGTGGCCTTCGCCCCGGCGCAGGAGCCGGTGCGCCGGCAAATCGACCCCGCCTACCTGCCGCAGGACGTGGCCTATGAGACGGCCGAAAGACCCGGCACGATCGTGATCGATACGAACAACCGCTTCCTCTATCTGGTGACCGGCGAAGGCCAGGCCCGCCGCTATGGCGTCGGCGTCGGCAAGCCGGGCTTCGAATGGCGCGGCACGCATCGCATCACCCGCAAGCAGGAATGGCCGACCTGGAACCCGCCATCGGAAATGCGCGCCCGCGAGGCGGCAAAGGGGCATATCCTGCCCGCCAGCATGGAGGGTGGCATCGGCAATCCGCTCGGCGCGCGTGCCATGTATCTCGGCTCGACGCTTTACCGTATCCACGGCACCAATGCGCCCTGGACCATCGGCTTTGCGGTTTCCTCCGGCTGCATCCGCATGCGCAACGAGGACGTGGTCGACCTCTATGAGCGGGTCAAGGTGGGCACGAAGGTGATCGTGCTCTGATTTTCGGCGCTTTTGGCGGGTTTTGGCGGCCAAAAGGGCTGATCGACCCTTGCGATTTCGCAAATCCGCTTTAGCGTTTCGAGGGGAGCGACCGGGCGATCTCCGGTTCTGGAAGGGTTAAGTCATGAAAAGAATGAAATGGGCAATGGCGCTCTCGGCGCTTGCCGCGAGCCTTGTGGTCGCGGATATGGCGTCGGCGCAGGATCCGTCTTCGGCGCGCAACCGCCGCGTGGAGCCGGTCTACAACACGAAGCGGATCGTACCGCAGGAATTCAAGCGCAAGCTGATCCGGCTCGAAACCAACGAGGCGCCGGGCACGATCATCATCGATACCAACAACAAGTTCCTCTATCTGGTGGAAGCGGACAACCGCGCCATCCGCTACGGCGTGGGCGTCGGCCGGGAGGGCTTCGGCTGGTCCGGCGTGGTGAAGGTTGGCCGCAAGCAGGAATGGCCGGACTGGACACCGCCGCCGGAAATGCGCGCCCGCGAGGCTGCCAAGGGCCATCCCCTGCCCGCCCACATGAAGGGCGGCGAGGACAACCCGCTCGGCGCGCGCGCCATGTATCTCTACCGCAAGGGGCATGATACGGCTTTCCGCATTCACGGCACGAACCAGCCCTGGTCCATTGGACTCAACCTGTCCTCAGGCTGCATCCGGATGATGAACAAGGACGTCATGGACCTTTATGACCGGGTATCGGTCGGCGCCAAGGTCATCGTCATCGGCCCCGGCAACCGCCAGGGCGAGGTGAGCTTCGAGGACAAGGGGCTGGATTTCTTCCGCACCATCTTCGGCGGCTGATCCTCCCGCCACGGCCATTCAGAAGCGCGTGCCCGAAAGGCGCGCGCTTTTTTTCTTTCTCAGGCAAGCGAAGCGGACAGTATAGTTTTGATAAATATGGCAACAGGACAGTAATTTTTTCCGCCAGATGCATATTAACATGGCGTTTGCATTGCAATTCAGGCGACGAGGGGCGAAAACAACAATGATTCGTCGTCCAATTTTGGCCTCAATTCGCAGGAGAGCGCATGCCCCTTTCCCCCTTTCCTTCCCTGACAGCCCGCATGGCTTTCCTTTCGGCCTTTCTGGTTCCCGTCGCGCTGCTTCACGCACCGGCGCAGGCGGATGATTTTGCCATTCAGGTCTATGGCGGCTATCAGGGCGCGCCGCACAGCGATGTGTCGGTGTCGGACGGCACGGATTTCAACGCCGGCTGGGAGGGGCAGTCCTTCGAAATGCCGCCCTATATCGGCGCGCGGGGCATCTGGTGGGGCGTGGTCGATACCATGCCGGATCTCGGCTTCTCTCTCGATTACACCCATGCCAAGGTCTATGCGGATGACGAAACGCTGGCCAGGACGCCGGGATGGACCCATTTCGAATTCACCGACGGTCTCAACCTCGTGACGCTGAATGCGCTCTATCGCTTTCCCGTCGCCGGCACAAACATCACGCCCTATCTCGGCGCGGGCGCGGGCCTCAACATTCCCCATGTGGAAGTCACCCGTCCCTCGGGCATCACCTCCGAATACCAGATCGGCGGGGCGACCCTGCAGGCGCAGGCCGGCATCGATTATCGGCTGACGGACCAGTGGTCGGTCTTTGCCGAATACAAGGGGAACTACTCCTTCATCAGTGCCGACATCGACAATGGCGCGACGCTCGACACCAACATCTGGACCAATGCGGTCAATTTCGGCGTTTCATTCCGCTTCTGAGGGAAACATCTTCGCCAGCGCCGTGCGTTCGGGCTGGCGCTGACAGAAGAGCGTGCCGTCATGGACATAGGCGGCGCTCCCCTCCCCGCTCGAGCGGATGGTGAAATGGCCGTGCAGGTCGGGCGCGCCCGGCGATGCGGCGGAGGCGGATAGCGCTATGTCCAGCACGCGCCGATCGGTCTCGTCATCGAAGAGACGCAGCATAACGTCGCTGTCGTCAGCCCAGCTCTGCGTTTCCATCTGGCTGGTCAGGCGGCGGTCCCGGAGACCCTCGGGCGCGGCGGGATCGGTTAGGCCGAGCCGGCCAGTCAGGTGGGAAAGGCGACCGCCGAGATCGCCGGAAAATTCCACATGAACGGCAAGCTTCAGATAACGATCCTCGGCCATGCAGCCGAAGCGATCATCGGCATGGGCCGGCGAGGCGGCGAGGACGGTCAGGAGAAGCGCAGGATAAAGGCCCTTGATACGCATGGAATACTCCTTTCACGGAGCGCATGCGGATGAGAGGCTCTCCGTTATATTCTATATAACATCGTTCTCATTAATGTTGCGTGGGCGGTTTCCGCCATAAGCCCAGTCAAGAAGCTGGATCGTGTGCAGAATTGGCACAGAAACCGCATCGGCAAGCTGGGTGATGCAGCCGATATTGCCGGCCGCAACGATCTGCGGCTTCAGCGCGCGGATATTGGCGGCCTTGCGCTCCTTGAGGCGGGCGGCAATCTCGGGCTGGAGAATATTGTAGGTGCCGGCCGAGCCGCAGCAGAGATGCCCCTCGGCGGGTTCGCGCACGGCAAAGCCCGCCCGGCGCAAAAGCGCCTTCGGCTGAACGGTGATCTTCTGCCCGTGCTGGAGCGAGCAGGCCGCATGGTAGACCACCGCCATGCCATTCGCCTTCAGTTCCGGCAGGTCGAGACCGGTCACATATTCCGTAACGTCGCGGGCAAGGGCTGCGATCCGTTCCGCCTTTTCGCGATAGGCGGCATCCCCTGCGAAGAGATGGCCATAATCCTTGATGACCGTGCCGCAGCCCGATGTGGTGACAAGGATGGCATCGAGACCCTTGCCGTCGATCTCCGCCATCCAGCCATCGATGATCCGGCGGGCATGGGCGCGCGCTTCCTCTTCCCGCCCCATGTGATGGGTGAGCGCACCGCAGCAGCCCTCCCCCCGCGGCATTACCACCTCGATGCCGAGACGGGTCAGCAGCGCCACCGCCGCGCGGTTGATCTCGGGATCCAGCACAGACTGGGCACAGCCAGCCAGAATTGCCACGCGGCCGCGCCTTTCGCCCGTCGCCGGGAAAGTGCCGTCCTTCGGCTGCGCCTTTCTGGGGGGAAGCGTTCGGGGTGCCAGGGCCAGCATGGCGGAGAGCGGCTTCAGCCCCTTTACCCTCGCCAGCAGACCGGCAAAGGGCCGGCCAAGCGCTGCAAGCTTCACCGCCAGCCGGAAACGGCCGGGATAGGGCAGGACGCGGACCAGAAGCGCGCGGATCATCCGGTCGCTCCAGGGGCGACGATAGGTCTCTTCCACATGCACCCGGGCACGGTCGATGAGATGCATGTAATCGACGCCCGAGGGGCAGGTGGTGGTACAGGCGAGGCAGGAGAGGCAGCGATCCACATGCAGCGCCACCTCGCGGTCGGCCGCACGACCATTCTCGAACATGTCCTTGATCAGGTAGATGCGGCCGCGCGGGCTGTCGAGCTCGTTGCCGAGGGTCACATAGGTCGGGCAGGTGGCCGTGCAGAAGCCGCAATGCACGCATTTGCGGATGATCTTCTCCGCCTCGGCAATGCGCGGATCTTCCAGCTGCTCGGGGGTGAAACGGGTCTGCATGGCGTCAAACTCCGCCTTGTTCCGGATAGAGAAGGCCGGGATTGAAGATGCCCTCGGGATCGAGCGCCGCCTTGACCCGGCGGGTGAGCGCGGCAAGGCCGGGCGCCTCGGGTTCGAAGACGGGGACTGCTGTCCGCACCGCCTCGCTGGCGCGGATAAGCGTCGCATGGCCGCCGCCAGCGGCGCGGATGAGTTCGCGCAGCAGGCCCGCTTCGGGATCGGCTTCCATGCGCATCCAGACAAGGCCGCCCTGCCAGTCGTAGCAGGCATCCACCCCCGCCTCGAGCCTGAGCGCCGCGACGATGCGATGGCCGGCCGACGGCGCGGCGGAAATGCGCCAGAGCGGCCTGCTCGTTCCATCCGCATAGGCGCGGCAATCGCGGATCTCCTGCCAGAGAATGCGGCTTTCGGGCGTGGCGATGCGGCTGACCGGACCGAAGCCGGCCAGCGCGCTGACGAGTTTCTGCAACCGGGCACCGACGGAAGCGGCAAGTCCTTCCAGCCGGAAAACGGTGGCGGCGCCATCGGGCAGGCGGTTGCCGAGGAAGCGGTGGCGCACCGTGAAGGGCAGATGGGCCGCCCCGGAGACTTCCACCGGCAGCGCCATGGCGGTGGCCATGGCAATGGCCGCTTCCGCATCGCCGAGGCCGGACACCAGCACGGTTTCGGTGACCGGCGGCACGGGCAGCACCTTGAAGGTCACTTCCGTCAGGAAGCCGAGCGTGCCATAGGCGCCGGCGAGCAGCTTCACCAGATCGAGCCCGGTGACGTTCTTCATCACCCGGCCGCCGGCCTTGATCGGCTCGCCACGACCGTTGACGAAGCGCAGGCCGAGCAGGTGATCGCGGGCCGCACCCGCTGTCAGGCGCCGCGGACCGGAGCTGTTCACGGAAAAGAGCCCGCCGATCGTCGGTTCCCCCGATGTGCCGAGGAGGCCACGATGATCCATGGGCTCGAAGGCCATCATCTGGCCCTTCTCGGCCAGCGCCGCCTCGATTTCCCGCACCGGCGTGCCGGCCCTGGCGGTCATGACCATTTCCGCCGGATTATAGGCGGTAATGCCCGAGAGGCTGGTGCTGCGCAGGCAGAATTCCGCCGCGACCGGATGGCCGATCAGCGCGCGCGTGTTGCCCCCGGCCAGCCGGAGCGGGGTTTTCGATGCCGCATGGGCGCGGACGATATCGGCGGCCTCCGCCTCGCTGCGCGGATAGAAGAACTGCCTCATTCAGCCCGGCCCTCAAGCGGGAAAACCTTGGATCGGTTGAGGAGCCAGCCGGGATCGAAGGCCGCGCGCACCGCCATCTGCTGGGCAAGATCGGCCGGCCGGTACTGAACCGTCATGAGATCGCGCTTTTCGATGCCGACGCCGTGTTCGCCGGTCAGGCAGCCGCCCGCTTCGACGCAAAGCTTCAGGATATCGTTGCCGGCCGCTTCCGCCTTGGCGGCCTCTTCCGGATCATTGATGTTATAAAGGATCAGCGGATGCATGTTGCCATCGCCCGCATGGAAGACATTGGCGACGCGCAATCCGTAGCCCGCGACGATCTCGCCCGTGCGCTTCAGCACATGGGAAAGCTGGCCGAGCGGAACGGTGCCATCCATGCAGATGTAATCGGCAATGCGGCCGGTGGCGCCGAAGGCGGATTTGCGGCCCTTCCAGATCGCCGCCGCCTCCATGGCGGACTGGCTTTCCTTCACCGTCTTCACGCCGAAGCGGCGGGCAATCTCGATGACGGATTGCAGGCTTGCCTCCATCTCCGCCTCCGAACCCTCGACCTCCACGATCAGCAGGGCACCGACATCCAGCGGGTAGCCGGCATGGGCAAAGGCCTCGCAGATGGCAATCGCCTCGCGGTCCATGAACTCCATGGCGACGGGAATGATGCCGGCGGCGATGACCGCGGAGACGCAAGCGCCCGCATCCTCAGGCGTTTCGAAGCCGAAGAGCACGGGGCGCGCGCCCTCGGGCTTTGCGAGAATGCGCACCGTCGCCTCGGTCACGATGCCGAGCTGGCCTTCCGAACCGCAGACGAGGCCGAGCAGATCATAGCCGCCGCTATCGAGCGCCTTGCCGCCGAGCTCGATGACGCTGCCATCGACCAGCACCATCTTCACGCCCAGGAGATTGTTGGTGGTCACGCCATATTTCAGGCAATGGGCGCCGCCGGAATTCATGCCGATATTGCCGCCGATGGTGCAGGCGAGCTGCGAACTGGGATCGGGCGCATAGAAGAAGCCTTCCGGCCCGACCCGATCGGAAATGGAGAGATTGGTGACGCCGGCCTGCACGGTTGCCGTGCGATTGGCCGTATCCACTTCGAGAATCCGGTTCATGCGCGAGAGGCAGATGACGAGCGCATCTTCTTCCGGGATCGCCCCGCCGGACAGGGACGTGCCCGCGCCCCGGGGCACGACCGGCACCTGATAGCGGTGGCAATATTTGAGGAGGGCGGCAACCTCCGCGGTGGAACCCGGAAGGGCAACGGCGAGCGGGCGCCTGCGATAGGCGATGAAGCCATCCGTTTCGAAGGGTACGAGCGCCCTTTCCTCGTGCACCAGGCATTCCGGCGGCAGAAGATCCTTCAGATCGGCAATGATGGCGTCGCGCCGGGCCAGAACCGGCGCCTTCGGCGTCAGAAACCGTATCGTCTCGCCCATCGGTCCTCCTTCACGCCTTGTCATCATGCCGTTCTACAGCATCGGTCCCGAAACAGGAATCCGTTTTTGGGACTTTCCACGCAGAAGGGCCAGGGCCCGCTTCGCAAAGGGCAGGACTTGCGCTAGACCGGGGGCTGGTATGGCGGAGGGCAAGTCCTTGACGCAGCTCGGGGATCTCGAAATCTTTGCACGGGTGGTGAGCGCCGGTTCGCAATCGGCGGCGGCCCGCTCGCTCGGCATGAAACCGGCGGTGATCTCGAAAAGCGTCAAGCGGCTGGAAGAGCGGCTGGGCGTGCGGCTTTTCCAGCGCACCACCCGGCAGATGTCGCTGACCGAGGCCGGCCAGGGGTTTTACGCGCGCGTGCTCGCCATTCTGGCGGGCGTGGAAGAGGCAGAGGCCTTTGCCATGGGCCGCGGGGCGCGCATGCAGGGCATCCTGAAGATTTCCGCGCCCACGTCCTTCGGCCGCATGCATATTGCGCCGCATCTCATGCCTTTCATGGAGCGCTACCCGGACCTTTCGGTCAATCTCATTCTCTCCGATGATTTCGTCGATCTCATCGGCGGCGGATATGATCTGGCGATCCGCATCGGCGAGCAGGCGGATTCGACGCTGGTTGCACGCCGTCTGGCTCCGGTGCGCCGTGTGCTCTGTGCGGCACCCGCCTATCTCGACCGGCATGGCACGCCGGAAACACTGGCGGATCTGAAGCGCCACATCTGCCTGAAGCCGCATAATAATGACATCTGGCGGCTGGTCGGCGCGGAAGGGCCGATCAGCTTCCGCCCCGAGGGCAGGCTGTTCACCAATTCGAGCGAGGTGATCCGCGAGGCGGTGCTATCAGGCATGGGCATTGCGCTCCGCTCCACCTGGGATGTGGGCGAGGAGCTGAAAAGCGGCGCGCTCAGGCAGGTGCTGCCCTGGATCGAGGGGTCGAAGACGGTCGCGCTTGCCGCCGTCTATCCCAGCCGGCAGTTCCTGCCGGCCAAGGTGCGTGCCTTCATCGACTATCTCGGCGATCTCTACGGGCCCGTGCCCTATTGGGAGCGGTGAGCGCTCAATCGGCGGCGTGATGCCGCCGGATGCGGCGGACCATGAGCCAGACGAAAAGCACCACCAGCGGCACGGAGATGCCGGTGACCAGCGCCGGGTCCATACCCGCATGGCCCTCCTCCCCATGCGGCAGCGCCTTGGCGAGATAGCCGATCAGCCCGACGATGTAATAGGAAACGGCGGCCACGGAGAGGCCTTCCACGGTCTGCTGGAGCCGCAGCTGCAGGTTGGCGCGCTTGTCCATGGAGGCAAGCAGGGCGGAATTCTGCCGTTCCAGCTCCACGTCGATCCAGCTGCGGACGAGGCCGGTGGCGCGGGTGAGCTTGCGGGACAGGTTTGCCTGGCGCTCCTCGATGGACTGGCAGGTGCGCATGGCGGGCGCGAGCCGCCGTCCCAGGAAGGAGCCGAGCGTCTCAAAGCCCGGGACGGGGCTTTCGTCGAGCGTGCGGATGCGCTCCTGCACGATACCGTCATAGGCGCGGCTTGCCCCGAAGCGATAGAGGCTGAGCGCGGCATTGGCCTCGAGCTCCGCATGGAGGCGGGTGATTTCGCCGAGCATGGCATCCGCTTCCTCGCGGGCATGCGCCTTCATGCGCTGGGTGACGGCGGTAAGGCCGTCCTCAATCCGGCGGATTTCCGGCGACAGAGTCTGGGCCAGCGGCAGGCCGAGCATGGCAAGCGTGCGGTAGGTTTCGATATCGAGCAGGCGTTGCACCAGCGCGCCGGTGCCCGCCTGCGTCATGCCGCGATCGATCACCAGGATCTGGGTAAGCCCATCGCCATTCTGGCGGAAATCGGTGAGGATTTCCGCCTGGCCGTTCTTCGTGAAGCTGCGGCAGAGCGAGGCGGGATCGAAGACCTGCCGGGCGACCTCCGTTTCCGGGCCATCCGGCCGGATCTCCAGCCGGATGCCGGAGATGAGCGATCCCGGCGCGGAAAAGCCGTCGCCAAAGGGATGGACCGGGATCGGCGCACCGAACTGCTCGGGCGCCGGGCAATCCCAGAACCAGGTGGAGAATTCCGTATGTCTTTCCCAACGCAGCGTCCCCTGCCCCCAGGGAATGGCATGATGACGGGCATCGCGATCCGGCGGGGAGATGCCACGGGCGCGGGACAGCTCGGAAATCACCGAATGATGCACGGCCGAGCCGCCGTCCATGGTGAAGGCGAGCTGGAAGATCACCCGCGGCGTGGTGACGAGCGCATAGGGCCGCGCATGGATTTCGCCCAACGCCGCCGTGCGATCCGGCGAAACCGGAAAGGAAAAGGACCCATTGCTCATCAAGCCGCCCCTAGCATGCCCATTAATGTACCCGGCCCGGCCTGATGCCCCGATCCGGACCATCGCCACGCTTCTGTTTGCGACGGCTTAGCATTCATCAAGCGGACTTGCCACCGGTCTCATTGCCGCGGTCGTCAGGACGGCTTGTCCAGTTTTCGCGGTCCACGCTTTTTGGCAAGGCGCCGCTCCACCGTCTTGATGTCCTCTTCCACGGGAAGATTTTCCGGCATATCCCCACCCAATTCCCGGATTGTTTGCCGAACCTTCTTACCTACATCGAAGTGGGCCCGGTTGGCTGCCTCCTTTCCCCGAATACCGTCACGCCGCAGCTTTTCCTCCGCCTGGGTGGCGCGGAAAAGATTGGCTGCCAGTTCCGTACTTCCCATGTGGTCGAGAATATTGGCGGTTTTGCCAAGTCCTTTATAGGTCTGGATCCCGTTCCGGTCCAATCCGCCATAAAGCCCCTTGTAGCCGGCATTCTGGAATACGGCATAATCCAGCGGCTGTATCACACCGGCAGTCTTAGCAGCACTGGCAAGTCTCTTGTTGTGCGTGCTGATTTCGCGACGAAGGCTGATCCGTTGCAGGTCGGCATTGGGCGCCTCTTCTGCACTTGCCTCCTGCAGCTGCGTCTGGACAGCAAAATAGGTCTGGGCAAAAGCAACCGGCTGTTTTCGCGCATCGGCATTCTGTGCGATCAGGTAACAGGCGTAGCGGCTGAGCTTCAGGTCCTCGATGGGCCTTTTGGCACCGGATCCGATCACGACCATTTCGGTAACGTCAACGAAATGGTTTTCGGGCTGTATGCCGCTGTTCCTGCACGCGGTTTTGGCTTTGTCGACGACGAGGAGAAAATTGCGGATATCCTGATATCGGAGCAGGTAAGCGAGATCCCGCCCGAGCCAGAATTCCGTTCCGTCTTCCTGGAAGAGGGCTGCCCTTTCAAAGGCGCTCATCATCCGGCGTATCGCGCGTTCACTGGCGGGGGCCTTTGACCCATCCGGCGGAGGTACACGCTTCATCTTAATATCCTTTGATTCGAAATTTCTTATTTTTAATTGAGCACTCCTCCATTGCAAGTGGTCCAAATAATTGACCAGTTGAAGCTTCACTGCTATGAAGCCCGCATGCGTGACGAGACGATTGCCCTTTTTCCGCCGATCGATCATGGCCGCACCGCCGATGAGGTGGTGCGGCAGGTGGAGCTTTTGATCCTTGAAGGGGTCCTGCGGGACGGCGACCGGCTGCCCGGCGAGCGGGATCTTGCGGAGCGGTTCGGCGTGTCGCGGCCGATCCTGCGCGAGGCGCTGAAGGAACTCGACAATCGCGGTCTTCTCGTCAGCCGGCATGGCGGCGGCACTTTCGTCGCGGACATTGTCGGGCAGGTCTTTTCAGAGCCGCTCGCGGCCCTCATCGCCCGTCACGAGCGGGCAACGGCCGACTATCTCGAATATCGCCGAGAGCTGGAGGGGCTGACGGCGGAGCTTGCGGCGATCCGCGCGACCGAGGCGGACAAGGCGCAGATTGCCCGGATCGTCGAAGAAATGCATGCCGCGCATGAGAGGGGCCATTTCGAAGACGAGCTTGCCGCCGATATCGAGCTTCATACGGCGATCGGCGAGGCGGCGCACAATATCGTGCTCCTCCATACGCTGCGGGCCTGCTACCGGCTGCTCTCCGAAGGCATCGTGCATCACCGCAAGCTGATCTTTGCGCTGCCCGGCGCGCGCGACGCGCTGCTTCGGCAGCATGGCGCGCTTGCCGCGGCGATCCTGGCCGGCGACGCGGCCCGGGCCCGGAAGGCTGCGGAAGACCATATCGATTACGTGACCGAGACGAACCGCGAAGCCGCGCGCCAGGACCAGCGCAACCGGGTTTCGGAACTCAGACTGCAGCAAAGGCAGGCGCGCGGCCCCGGGCGCGGCGCGCGGCCCTCAGGCGAAAGCAAGGACTGACCGATGACAGACATGCCCCCAGAAGCCGCGTCGCCGCGCGTCGGCCTTTTTGCCACCTGTCTGGTGGATCTCTTCCGGCCGAGCGTCGGCTTTTCGGCGGTGAAGCTGCTGGAAGAGGCCGGATGCCGGGTGGAGGTGCCGATGGCGCAGACCTGCTGCGGCCAGCCGGCCTATAATTCCGGCGACCGGGCCGACGCGGCGGATCTGGCGCGGCAGGTGATCGAGGTCTTCGAGGGCTTCGATTATGTGGTTGCGCCGTCGGGCTCCTGTGCCGCCATGCTGAAGAAGCACTATCCGGAGCTGCTCTCCGGCGATGCGCGCTGGGCGGAGCGGGCGGAGCGCTTTTCCGATAAGGTATTCGAGCTCGTTTCCTTTCTCACGGATATCAGGAAGGTCGTGCGGGTCGAGGCGGCCTATCAGGGGTCGGTCACCTATCACGACAGCTGTTCGGGGCTTCGGGAACTCGGCATTTCCGCCCAGCCGCGCAAGCTGCTGGCCACCGTCGAGGGGTTGGAGCTCAGGGAAATGAAGGACAGCGATATTTGCTGCGGCTTCGGCGGCACCTTCTGCATCAAATATTCCGACATTTCGAACGCCATCGTCTCGAAGAAGACCGTCAATATCGAGGCCTCGGGGGCGGATCTGCTGCTTGCCGGGGACATGGGCTGCCTGATGAACATGGCGGGCAAGCTGAAACGGGAGGGATCGGCCATCGAGGTCCGCCATGTGGCGGAAGTGCTGGCGGGGATGACGGACCGGCCGCCGATTGCCGGGACCGCGAGCAGAAGGGAGCGCTGAGCGATGGAACTGACCTCTCCGGCCTTCAAGGCCAATGCGGCGCGCGCGCTTCAGGATGCCCAGCTTCAAAAGGCGCTCGGCAATGTGGAAAAGGGCTTCGTGGCCAAGCGGGCCGCCGCGCGGCAGGCGCTGCCGGAATTCGAGGCGCTGCGCGACCAGGGACGGGCGCTGAAAACCCATGTGCTCGAGCATCTCGATCTCTATCTCGAAGCCTATGAGGCGAAGGTGAAGGCATCGGGCGGGCATGTGCACTGGGCGGAAAGCGCAGAACAGGCCCGCGAGATCATCCTCGACATCTGCCGCAAGGCGGAGGCGAAGACCGTCACCAAGGGCAAGTCGATGATTTCGGAGGAGATCGACCTCAATACCTTCCTGGAAGAGAATGGCATAGAGGCGGTGGAAACCGATCTCGGCGAATATATCATCCAGCTGCGGCACGAACATCCGAGCCATATCATCGCCCCTGCCATCCACCTGAACAAGGAACAGGTGGAAGAAGATTTTCGCCGGGTTCACACCCATCTGCCCGACAGCCGGGATCTTTCTGAGCCGGTGGCGCTGCTTTCGGAGGCGCGGGCGGTGCTCCGGCAGCGCTATTTCGAGGCGGATGTGGGGATCACGGGGGCGAATTTCCTGATTGCCGAAACGGGCTCGTCCGTCATCGTCACCAATGAGGGCAATGGCGATCTCACCCAGAGCCTGGCGCGCGTCCATGTGGTGGTCGCCTCGATCGAGAAGATCGTGCCGACGCTCGAGGACTGCGCCTCCATTCTGAGGCTTCTGGCGCGCTCGGCAACGGGGCAGGACATGTCCGTCTACACGACCTTTTCCACCGGCCCGCGGCGGCCGGAGGACGAGGACGGACCGGAGGCCTATCACGTGGTGCTGATCGACAATGGCCGCACCGCCATGCTGGGCTCGGAATTCGAGGAGATGCTGCGTTGCATCCGCTGCGGCGCCTGCATGAACCATTGCCCGGTCTATCACGCGGTCGGCGGCCATGCCTATGGTTCGGTCTATCCGGGGCCGATGGGGGCGGTGCTGACGCCCTCGCTCAACGGCATCAACCGCTCCGGCCACCTGCCCAATGCCTCCACCTTCTGCGGGCGCTGCGAAAGCGTGTGCCCGATGAAAATCCCGTTGCCGAAGATGATGCGGCACTGGCGCGAGCGGGAATTCGAAAAGAACCTGACGCCCGCCGCCACCCGCTACGGGCTGGGATTCTGGGCCTTCTTCGCCAAGCGCCCGGCGCTCTATCGCCGCGCGGCGGGCCTTGGCATGCGGCTGCTTTCCGCCTTTGGCGGGGAAAAGCGCCGCCTCTCCCGCCTGCCGCTCGCGGGCGGCTGGACCGATTTTCGCGACATGCCGGCGCCGGAAGGGGAAACTTTCGTTGCAGCCTTCAACCGGCAGAGGGGAGCCTGAGCCATGGACAGCCGCACCGCCATTCTCTCGAAGATCAAGGCGACCCGCGATCGGCGGGACGAGACCGCCCGCCGCGCTGCGGTGGAAAGCCGGCTTGCACGCCCCGTCGCCGGGCTGATCCCCGCCCGCGGCCAGCTCGACCCCGAAGGCCGCATCGCGCTCTTTCTCGACATGATCGAAAGGACCGGCGCCACCCATGAGCGGACGGCGGGTGCCGAAGACGTGCCGGCGCTTGCGGCGCGCTATCTGCGCGAACGCAACCTGCCCGCCCGGCTGAAGCGCGGGACCGATCCGCGCCTCAAGGCCATGGGCTTCGAGCGCGAGGCGGCTCTCTCCTTGACCGAAGGACCGAGCGACGGTTCTGATCTGGCCGCGATCAGCCACGCGGATTTTGCGATCGCGGAAACCGGCACGCTGATGCTGCTGTCCGGCCCGGACAATCCCGTTACCCTTACCTTCCTGCCGGAGCACCATATTGTTGTCGTGAGGGCCGAGGACGTGGGCGGAGACATGGAAGCCGCGCTGGCGCGGCTGCGCATGCTGAAGGGCAAGGAAACCATGCCCCGCACGGTGAATTTCGTCAGCGGACCGTCGCGCTCCGCCGATATCGAGCAGACGATCCTGCTCGGCGCCCACGGCCCCCGCGCGCTGCATGTGATCGTGGTGGGATAATGTCGCCATGGCCGAAGTGCGACGAAAAAGACACACTTTTTGGTGTGTTTCGATAAATCTGTTGCTCGCTTCGGTCGAAATTTCCTTGCTTGCCATGGAAAAAGCCAATCCAGCATCCATCTGCCAATACAGGCCGGCGGGATATCTCGCGTCTGGCGGCAGGATCCGGGGATGGTTCTGGCTGCAAGCGCGGGATGAAGGATCCCCGTCCGGCTCTGGATGGGGGCACCTGTATCCGACGCGTTCATGAAAAGAAGGAAACGTGACATGTTCAAGCCCATCATTGCCTCGCTGGCCATGGCCTCAGCGCTTGCCGTTTCGGCCCAAGCCGCAGACATGGTGCAGCAAACGGAATACGCCCCTGCTCCGGTGGAGCAGACGGTTCCGATGTTCACCTGGTCCGGCGGCTATGTGGGTCTGCAGGGCGGCGGCACCTGGGCCAATGGTGATTTCACCAGCGGCGGCGTCAGCGCCAGCGACGATTTCAACGGCGGTATCTTCGGCGGTTTCGTCGGTGCCAACATGCAGTCCGGCAACTTCGTCTACGGTATCGAAGGCGACCTGAACTATAACTGGAACAGCAACACTTACTCCACCTTCGGCACCGAAACCGAAGTGGGTACGGATGTGTCCGGTTCGGTTCGCGCCCGCCTCGGCTATGCCATGGACAATGCGCTGATCTATGCAACGGGCGGCTGGACGGCGGCCCGCGGCTATGTCGACGTCACCGGCGTTGGCAAGGAGACCGAAGTGTTCAACGGCTTCACCGTCGGCGCCGGTGTGGATTACGCCTTCACCGACACGCTCTTCGGCCGTGCGGAATACCGCTACAACAATTACGGCGACCGCGACATCGGAACGACCAATGTGGATTTCGACCAGCACCAGGTTCTGGTCGGCATCGGCATGAAGTTCTGATTTTCGCCACTCTCCGAAAACGGGTAGCCCCGGGAGCTCACCTCCCGGGGCTTCTTTTTTTGCGTTTTCCGCAGCGCATCGCCCGGCAAGTCACGGGCAGGAAAAATGCGGGAAAACTGTACGGCAAGGGCCCTCCCCTCCCCGGGACGTCA
Source organism: uncultured Rhizobium sp. (assembly GCA_945952415.1). Lineage (GTDB taxonomy): Bacteria > Pseudomonadota > Alphaproteobacteria > Rhizobiales > Rhizobiaceae > Gellertiella. The sequence continues at coordinate 152,062 of CAMFIF010000009.1, forward strand.
CAAAAACTTCACAAAGCTGTTGCGTGGGAGGAAACGGGGCTTTAGCGATTTTCTTTTATAAGGTGAGTCGAAAGGGGTGGGTTTGACATGACCGTTTTTTCCCGTCTGTTGGCCATGCTGCAGCTGATGGTTCGGCGTCCGCCGAAACAGCAATATGCTGCGCTCTGCTACAGGCAGGACCCTTCGGATCACCATGTCGACGTGCTCCTCGTGACCAGCCGCGATACGGGCCGCTGGATCATTCCCAAGGGCTGGCCCATGGGCGACAAGCCGGATTACGGCGTCGCCGCACAGGAGGCTTTCGAGGAAGCGGGCGTGCATGGCCATGTCTCCCGGGAGCCCATCGGATACTATCTCTACGACAAGGTTCTCAAGGACGATTTCGCCATCGGCTGTCGGGTGCAGGTGCATCCGCTGGAGGTGGAGCGGCTGATCGAGGACTATCCCGAAAAGGGCCAGCGCAAGAGCCGCTGGTTCGATTATCAGTCCGCCGCCGAGCAGGTGCGCGAGCCGCTTCTGAAGCGGCTCATTCTGGATTTCGGCCGTTCTCTGGAACGGCGGGCGGCGTGATCGCCCGCCTCCGGCCGGGGCCGCCGCCTTCGCCCATCGGGCCTTTCGTCCGTCGCTGCGCTGACGAGGCCCTGCCATGGGCGTGAAGAAGAAAAAGAAGCCGGCGCTCGACAAGGATCTCGACAAGTTCACGCTGGTCGAACATGCCTCGCTGCATGTCTGGCGGCGTTTTGCGGCGCCCAGCCTCGGTTTCGTCTTCGTGCTTCTGTCCATGGCCTATGCGGCAAGCTATGCGCTTGGCCATACGAGCCCGGTCGCGCTGATATTCGGGGCAGCCCTTGCCGGCTACATGGCCATGAATATCGGCGCCAACGACGTGACCAACAATACGGGTGCGGCGGTCGGCGCCCGTGCCATCGGCATGCGTCAGGCGCTGATGATGGCCGCCGTCTTCGAGATTCTGGGCGCGGTGATTGCCGGCAATGACGTGACGGAGACGATTTCCGTCGAGCTCGTGCCGCCCTCGGCACTGGCGGGCCACGGGGTGGTGATCGCGGTGATGATTTCCTCCCTTTCGGCAGCAGCCCTCTGGATCAATCTCGCCACCTGGCTGAATGCACCGGTTTCCACCACTCATTCGATCGTCGGTGCGATCATCGGCGCCGGCGCGGCGGCGGCGGGTTTCGGCGTGGTCAACTGGTCGGTCATCGGCGCGATCGTGACGAGCTGGGTCGTGTCGCCGCTGGTGGGCGGCGGCATTGCGGCGGGCATGCTGTTCCTCATCGAGGAGAGCATCCTGCAGAAGAAGGACAAGATTGCCGCCGCCCGGCGCTGGGTGCCGGTGCTGATCGCCCTGATGACGGGGGCTTTCGCAGCCTATATCGCGCTGCAATTTGCCGAGCGCGGCCGCGTGCCCTTCGACGCCATCCTGCCTATCGGCGGGGTGGCCCTGCTTTTCAGCTGGATGGCGGCGGTGCCCTATGTGCGGCTTCGCTCCGAGGGGCTTGAAAACCGCAATGCGTCGCTGCGCGTGCTCTTCCAGGTGCCGCTGATTGCGGCCTCCGCCCTTCTCTGCTTCGCCCATGGGGCCAATGACGTCTCCAATGCCATCGGGCCGCTGGCGGCCATCGTGACTGCGGTCGGCGACCTGCCGCGGGCGGGCGAAATCGTGCCCTTCTGGGCGCTGGCCATCGGCGCGACGGGGATTTCCACCGGTCTCCTTCTCTTCGGTCCCCGCCTCATCCGGCTGGTCGGCGAGCAGATCACCAAGCTTAACCCGGTGCGCTCCTATTGCGTATCGCTTTCGGCGGCACTCACCGTTCTCGCCGCTTCCTGGGCGGGCCTGCCGGTCAGTTCCACCCATATTGCGGTCGGCTCGGTCTTCGGCGTCGGCTTCTTTCGCGAATGGTACATGAACAGCTGGCGGCCCAAGGTGCAGAAGGCGGGCAAGGCCAGCGCTGAGGACGGGGGCGAGAGCGAGGACGATGCTTCGGAACTGAAGCGCCGCCTACTCGTGCGCCGCTCGCACTTCATGACCATTGCCGGCGCCTGGCTGATCACGCTCCCCGTTTCCGGCGGGCTTTCCGCGCTTCTCTACCTCGTCTACAACGCGGTCTTTCTTTGAAGGGAGACAGCCATGCGCGCCAATTTCCGGATGCAGCGTCTTTTCGTGGAGGGCGGGCTTCAGGCCGGTGCCGTGCTTGAGGCCACGGAAGAGCAGTTCCACTATCTCGCCCATGTGCTGCGGGCGGAGCCCGGCACGGAGATCCTGCTTTTCAACGGGCGGGATGGCGAATGGCGGGCGCGCATCGACTATCCGACCCGCAAGCGCATCCGCTTCGAGACGCTTGCGGAGACGCGGCCCCAGCCGTTGCAGCCGGATCTTCTCTATGTCTTTGCGCCGCTGAAGGTCGGGCGCATGGACTACCTGGTGCAGAAGGCGGTGGAAATGGGCGCGGGCATTCTTCAGCCGGCGCTCACCCAGCACACGCAGGGCAAGGCACCGCCGACGGAGAAGATCACCGCCAATGTCATCGAGGCAGCAGAGCAATGCGGCGTTCTCGCCGTGCCGGAGGTGCGCCCGGCCGCAAAGCTTGCCGACATTCTCGCTGCCTGGGACAGAGAACGCCGGCTGATCTATTGCGACGAGGGCGAAGAAAGCCACAACCCGCTGCCGGTGCTTTCCGGTATCCGGGAGACGAAGCTTGCGCTTCTCGTCGGGCCCGAGGGCGGCTTTTCGGAAGAGGAGCGCCGTCAGTTGCGCGGGCTTCCCTTCGTGACGGCCATTCCGCTCGGCCCGCGGATTCTCCGGGCCGATACGGCAGCGGTCGCCGCCCTTGCTGTCGTCCAGGCCGCCATCGGCGACTGGCGGTGAACGGGCCCGTCCCGGAGAACGGCCGGTAAGCCGCCGCTGAAATTCAAGAGGATGTCGCTCACATTTTTTTCACGCGCACTTGAAACGAATTCACTTGCGCGTCACCGCTTTCCGGTTCAATCAGCCAGACGGACATCCATGCCGTCCACCTGAATTTCAACCAGGCAAGAGAATTTTCATGGCTCGCGACACCACCGACGACACGCCGATTTCCTCCGTTTCCGAACTCACGGCCTATCTGGCTTCCGGCTCGAAACCGGACGATGCCTTCCGGATCGGTACAGAGCATGAGAAATTCGCCTTCTTCAAGGCAGACAACAGCCCGGTTCCCTATGAGGGCGAGGCGAGCATTTCCGCGCTGCTGACGGGCATGCAGGCGAAACTCGGCTGGGAGCCGATCGTGGATGCCGGCAAGATCATCGGCCTTGCCTCGCCGAAGGGCATGGGTGCGATTTCGCTGGAGCCCGGCGGCCAGTTCGAGCTTTCCGGCGCGCCGCTCGAGACCATCCACGAGACCTGCAGGGAATCGAACCACCACCTCGCCACGCTGCGCGACGTGGCCGAGCCGCTCGGCATCCGCTTTCTCGGCATGGGCGGCAGCCCGAAATGGAGCTTTGCGGAAACGCCCCGCATGCCGAAATCCCGCTATGAGATCATGACGCGCTACATGCCCAAGGTCGGCTCGAAGGGGCTCGACATGATGTATCGCACCTGCACCATCCAGGTGAATCTGGACTTCTCCTCCGAAGCGGACATGCGGCGCAAGATGCTTGTCTCGCTGAAGCTGCAGTCGCTTGCCACCGCGCTCTTTGCCTCCTCGCCCTTCACCGAGGGCAAGCCGAACGGGCTTCTGTCCTGGCGCGGCGACATCTGGCGCGACACGGACAACCAGCGTTCGGGCCTTATCCCCTTCGCTTTCGATCCGGGCTTCGGCTTCGAGCATTATGTGGAATGGGCGCTCGACGTGCCCATGTATTTCGTGGTGCGCGACGGGCGCTATCACGACTGTACCCATGTGACCTTCCGCCAGTTCATGAACGGCGCGCTTAAGGGGGAGCTGCGCGAATGGGAGCCGACCATGGGGGACTGGACGAACCATCTTTCCACGCTCTTCCCGGATGTGCGGCTGAAGCGCTTCCTGGAAATGCGCGGCGCCGACGGGGGACCCTGGCGGCGGATCTGCGCACTGCCGGCCTTCTGGGTCGGCCTTCTCTATTCGCATGCGGCGCTCGATGCGGCCGAGCAGGCAACCGCCGCCTGGACCTACGAGGATGTGCAGGGGCTTCGCGACACGGTTCCGGCCCAGGGGCTGAAGGCGACGATCCGCGGGCGCTCGCTGCTGGAGGTGGGTCGCGAGATCCTCGACATCTCCCGCAACGGCCTGAAGGACCGTGCGCGGCGCAATGCCGACGGGGTGGACGAGAGCGTCTTCCTCGCGCCGCTCGAAGAGGCGATCGCCAAGGGCGCGACGCTGGCCGACGAGATGCTCGCCCTCTATCACGGGCGGTGGAACGGGGCGATCGATCCGGTCTTTTCCGACTATCAGTACTGATCCCCCGACCGCTTTCGACCAAGGTCTTCCGGCCCTGGATCAGAAAGCGGTTTTCGTCGGCACAATTGCGTCTATAGTGGCGGGATGGCACCGCTCTGCCCCGCCGGCCGGCAGGGGCGGAATGCGGGCTGAGCCCAAGGCGAGGATATCGATGCTGCCCCTTTTCGAACTGTTGATGAAGGCCGAGAACGGCAAGGCCATGGAGGCGCTGGCGCGCCAGTTCAACCTTGCACAGGAACAGACCGCACAGGCCGTCGCGGCCCTGATGCCGGCCTTTTCAGCCGCCTTCAAGCGCCAGAGCGGCACACCCTTTGACCTGATGAAGCTGATGCAGCAGGCGGCCTCCGGCAATTATGCCGCCTATTTCGAGGATCTGACACGCGCCTTCACGCCGAAGGGGATGAGCGACGGCCAGGCGGCGCTCGGTGCCCTGTTCGGCTCGGAGGAGATTGCACGGGCGGTGGCCGATCAGGCGGCCCGTTTCACCGGTCTCAGCCAGGACGTGCTGAAGCAGATGATGCCGGCGCTCGCCGATACGATGATGGGCGGCCTTTTCAAGCAGATGACCGGACAGATCGGCGGCGGTGCGGCCAATCCCTTCACCCCCGACGGCATGATGCAGATGCAGCGCCAGTGGCTGGAAAACATGGGCTTCGTGCCGCGCAAGCCCGATCCGCTCGAAGCGCAGATGAAGGCGATGTTCGACAATCCCTTCACCAAGGCCATGCAGGAGATGTTTACTGGGCCCCAGAAGACGGCCACCGAGGTCGATCCCTTCGGCTTCAATCCGGTCATGAAGGCCTTTCAGGACATGATGGTTTCGGCAAGCCAGCCGCAGGCAAAGCCCGAGGAGGCACCAAAGGCCGCCGATCCCGCAACCGATGCCTATGGCGCCTTCATCAACCGGATGTTCGATACCGGGCTTGAGGTGCAGAAAAGCTACCAGCAGAGCCTGGACCAGATCTTCGAGAGCTTCTCGCGCAAGGATGGCGCCTGAGGCGCCACCGCTTAGAATTCTTCCCAGTTCTGGTCCGACTTGCCGTCCTGCTGGCGGATGCCGAGACCGGCGCTCACCTTGCCCATCAGTTCCCGGGCGGGAGAGGCCACAGGCCGCTTCGGCTTGGTGGCGCTATCGACCGATTCGATGCGCTTCGAGAAATTGAAGAGCGACTTGCGCGGTGCGGCCTTTGCCGCGGCAGGCGCGGGTTCGGGCGGGGCTGTCTGGAAGGGCGGGCGTGGCGCCCGCGGTGCGGCGGGACGCGGATTTTGCGGCGGAACGGGCGTGCCCATGCCCGAGGAGGGCGTGGTGAAGCTCTTGGCCGGCGCGCCGCCTTCCTGGCGCGGTGCGGGGGCCGCCCGGTATTCCACATCCGCGGTGTTGAACTGGGCGAGCAGGCCCGTCAGCTGATCCGCATCGGCGGAAAGCTGGGTCACGGTGCCGCTCGTTTCGCTGGCCGCCTGCAGGCTGAGCTGGCTTGCATTTTCCATGCGGGAAATCGCCGTGTTGATTTCCGACAGGGTGGATGACTGTTCGCGGGCGGCGCCGGCGATGGAGTGGATCTGGTCGTTGATCTCCACCACCTGGCCGGCGATGGACGAGAGCACGTCCCCTGTCTGCTGGACGAGGCCCACGCCGCTTGCCACTTCCTGACCCGATTTGGTGATCAGCGCCTTGATGTCCTTGGCGGCCTTGGCCGACCGCTGGGCAAGCTCGCGCACTTCCTGCGCCACGACGGCAAAGCCCTTGCCCGCCTCTCCGGCCCGGGCAGCTTCCACGCCCGCATTGAGCGCCAGAAGGTTCGTCTGGAAGGCAATCTCGTCGATGACATTGATGATCTGCGAAATCTCGCGGGAGGCGCTCTCGATCCGCTGCATCGCCTCGACCGCATCGCTGACGATGTGGGCGGACTGATCCGATTCCTGCCGGGCCGTCTGGGCAAGGCGCGAGGCGGCATCGGCCTTTTCGGTGGAGGCGCGGATGGCGGCCATGATCGCCCGGATGGCGGCGGAGGTTTCCTGCAGCGTGGTCTGCTGGTCGGCGGAGCGCTGGGTGAGTTCACGGGCGGAGCGGTTGACTTCCCGCACGCGGGCGCCGATGCCCACCACATTGCCGTTCACGCCGCGCATGGTCTCCGACAGACGCTCGAGCGAGGCGTTGAAATCGAGCCGCAGCCGGTCGAGATGGCTGGAGAAAGGCTGGTGGATGGTGGCCGTCAGATCGCCGGTGGAGAGCCGCTCCAGCGCAGCCCCCAGGCTGTCGATGGCAAAGGTGAGCTGGCGCTGTTCTTCGGCGCGGGCCGCCTCCCGTTCGCGGCTTTCCGCATCGGCACGCCTGCGGGCTTCGTCATTCATGCCTTCGAGCCGCAGCTTGTCGACGGCGGACTGGCGCAGCACCGCGACCGAGCGCGCCATGTCGCCGATCTCGTCCTGCCGGCCCTCACCCTCAAGCTTCACGTCGATATTGCCGGCGGCCAGGTCCTTCATGCGGTCGACCAGGGCGGAAATGGGCCGGGTGATCGTGCGGGAATAGAGAATGCCGGCAATGGTGCCGATGAGCACCATCAGCGCCGAAACGAGTGCGACATCGCGGATATTGGCGAACAGCGTTGCCCGGACTTCGCCGCTGCCGATCAGCGCCACCACGGCAAGCTTCATGTCGCCGACATCAAGCCGGCTGAGGGCCGCATAGCTTTCCATGCCACGATAGCCGTCGATCATGCCGCGGGTTTCGCCGCTCTCGAAGACCTTGGCCACCAGCGGGCTTTCGATGCGGGTGGTCAGGCTGTCGTTTTCGGAGGTCTTCTCGCTGTCGTTGATCAGCAGGCCATCGGCATTGACGATGAGCGATTCGCCGCTTTGGCCGAGGCCAGTCGCATTGGCGAAGATGGAAGCGAGCATCTGGGGTCTCAGCCGATAGGCAACGACGCCGATCACCTGGTCGCTCATGGTCACGGGCCGGGCCATGAAGGCCGAGGCTTCGCCGCCGGCGGGCGCATAGGCGGCAAAGCCCGTGGTGACGGCGGGATTTGCCGGATCGCTCTTCATCGCGGCTTCGAAGGCGGCGGCAAGGCCCCCATCGCGCGCGCTGCCGGAACGCAGGTTCTCGCCCAGATCCTCGAGCTTGGCCACGGAATAGATCACATTGCCATCGGGATCGATGAGGTAGATATCCGCATAATGCTCGGACATGAGATGGGTGCGGAAGAAGGGGTGGTTCTGCCGGTGCGCACGGTCGAAGGCATCCTTCTTGGCCGTGTCCAAATTCATGCGTTCGCCAGGCGGATTGGGATTGCCTGCGATATAACGGGCCTGGATTTCGGTTTTCGGATCGTTTCCGAGGAACTTCCAGGCGCCTTCCAGACCATAGAGCGCCTGCTGGGTGATGCTGGAGGCGGCGAGCGCGCCCAGATCGCCCCGGATGCCCTGAAGATAGACCCGGGCCTCGTTGCGGCGGCCATCCGCGGTGGCTTCGAGCTTCTGGAAGGCCTGCTCGGAGAGGTTGGATGCATTGGAATAAAGGCCCACCGCCGCCGTGCCACTGATCGACGCAATGGCAAACAGCGCGGCCACAAGCGGCAGCTTTCTGGAAAAACGCATGACAAACCCTCAGAAAATCGCTGCGAACCCTCATGAGTCCCGATGGCTTGCTTCATGCCAACAATGCCTGTTCGCCACCGCAGCAAAGCCTAGCGGATTTTGGTTTCCTGCCCGTTAAGGCCTCGGTTTTGCCTGTGGATAAAAAAACCGGCGAAGCCCATGCTCCGCCGGCGAAGTGGCAGGGCTTCTTGGGATGGGCCCTGCGGGGAAAAGGGTGGACGGACCGGCGAAAGCCGGCCCCTCTCAGGAATGGCGCCGGCCGCGGACGCTATGGGCGAGTTTGCGGCTCGGATCCTCGAAGAAGCGCGAGTCGTCGAGCGCAGAGCGCACGTCGAGACGCGTCAGGCCGATATCGGCCAGCTCGTGATCCGAAAAGGAATCGAGCCGGACGACGGCAGAACGGTTCAGGCGGCTTTTCAGCCGCCCGGCCAGAGCGGACCAGAAGCGCGGCGGCGCTTCGGTGGCAACGGGCATGAAGCCCGCACGAAGGGCATCCAACATATGCATGGTCTGTAGACCTTTCTCTCGGAGTCCAGGACAGGGACGACAGGGGCGGCTGGAGGCGGTCCGCCCGCGAGGGTCCTGGAACAGGGATCAGGCCGGGACAAACGTGGGAGGCGATGTCCTGACCTCTTTGCCCTTGAAACTTGTCAAATAAGTATTGATCAGTCCAACGCATGTTTTTAATAATAGCCATCAAACATTTTCATGGGTTCTCCGATGACCGCCCCACTCGATCTCGACCAGCTTCAGACTTTCATCGCCATCGTGGATACGGGCAGCTTCACCAAGGCTGCGGACCGCGTCTACAAGACCCAGTCCGCCGTCTCCATGCAGATGCGGCGGCTGGAGGAGCGGATCGGCAAGCAGCTCTTCGCCAAGGACGGGCGGGGCATCAGGCTGACCGGCGAGGGCGAGAAGCTTCTGAATTATGCGCGCCGCATCATCCGGCTGAACAACGAGGCGATCGCGGCCTTCGACGACAACCGGCTGGAAGGCACGCTCCGGATCGGCACGCCGGACGATTATGCGGACCGCTACATGCCCGAGATCATCGGCCGCTTTGCCAAGACCCATCCCAATGTGGAGCTCTACATCGTCTGCGAGCCTTCGGTGGATCTTGCCGAGAAGATGTCAAAGGGCGAGCTCGATATTGCGCTTGTCACCCACAATCCGCGTGAGCGCATGTCGGATGTGGTGCGCACGGAGCCGCTCTGCTGGGTCGGCTCGGCCAACCATCCCTTGCCGGACGACGCGCCGGTGCCGCTCGCGGTCGGGCGGCGCGATTGCCAGTGGCGGCAGCTTGCAAGCTCCGCGCTCGACAGCATCGGGCGGGAATATCAGATCCTTTTCACCAGCTGGTCCTCCACCGTGGTGGCCTCGGCGGTGCTGGCCGGCATGGCGGTTTCGGTGCTGCCGGAATCGGCCCTGCGCACGGGCATGAAGGTGCTGACGCAGGCGGATGGCTTCCCGGCCCTGCCCCCCGTGCAGATCGGCATCATGAAACGGCCGGGCGTGCCGACCTCGCTGATGAATGCGATCACCAACCACATCACCGCCTGCCTGGACAATATCACGCCTGCCAATGTGAATGACGACGTGGATGGCGACGTGAAGAGCTTCGGCCGTTATCTGAAGGCGCGCAGCGCCGGCGGCATGCAGGGCTGGTAAACCGGCCCTCAGCCCTGGCCGGGCTTGCCGCCCGGCACGTGGAACATGATTTCGCGTATAAGCTGTTTCCAGTCGTTCAGAAGCATGCGGCCATCCGGCTCGCCCGCAACCACGGCGAGCCGGATGGCCGATCCGATCAGATGGCTCAAGAGGAAGCTGCGGGTCGACATGTCCACGGGAAAATCCGGGGGCAGCAGATGCTTGATGGAATTGTAGAAGAGCTCGCCCACCTGGCGGCTGTCCTCGACATTGAGCTTGATCAGGTCGCGATCCGTCTCGGTGGCGATCAGGATCTCGAAATCGGCCGGGTTTTCCAGGAATTGCTGATAATACCAGTCGGTGACCGAGCAGATCACGTCGAGCGCCTCGTTGAGGCTGCCGACCGCGTGGAAACTCGTGCGGATCATCTCCTGCACCGCTTCGGCAGTGCGCTCGAAGAGCGCCTTCACGATGGCGGCGCGTTCCGGGAAATACTGGTAGACCGAACCGATGGGCACGCCCGCTTCGGCGGCAATCTCGGTCATCTTCAAGCCCTGCAGACCATGGCGCCCGATCAGGAGCCGCGCCGCGGCGAGGATCTGCTCGACGCGCTGCACGCTGCGATCCTGCTGCGGCCTTTTCCGGTAGTTGATCCGGTCCGAACCCGATTTCTCACCCATTACATGCAAATCCGATGGCAAAGACCGCGAAGTCGCAAACTTCAGTCCGGCTGACAAAAGGAGACGGGGATGTTTAGCCGGTTTCCCCCGGGAGCAACAGCGGAAATCTAAAGTATTATCTCAATTCACATATATCATATCCATTAAAAGCAACTTTAATTTTAAATAAAGAAACCGGGACGGGTACGGCCTCCCGCTGTTGAACCCATGGCTTGCGGGCCGGCCGGTTTCCATCCGAAATGCGCAAATTTAATTATTTTCTAATTTTCGACTCTTATAACGTTCTGGCGATAGTCGGCATCCCTCCCGCCTGTTCACGCCGTATTCGAGGAAGAGACCCATGTTTCAGTTAGGCAATTTGAAGCTGACAACCAAGATCCTGCTGCCCATCCTGTCGATTTGCCTCTGCGGCTGTCTCGGACTGGCTGGCCTGGGCTACCAGCTGGTCCATAGCGACCAGGAATATACCCGGTTCATGAACATGAACGCCACCGCCATTGCGAAACTCATGGAGGCGCGGGCCGAGTTCCGCAGCGCCACCGTGGAAGCCGGCAACATGATCGCCTCCGAAGATGGTTCCGGCGGCAAGCATGACATGAAGGCAGCACGCAAGGAGATAGGAAATCTCTTCGATACGGCCGCCGAGCTTGCGCCAAAATTCGGACAGGGCATTCGCCAGGCCGGCCAGCGGGCTGACAAGATCGTCGAGCAGCTCGGCCAGGCTGTGGACATGGTGAAGAGCGGAAACCGGCCTGCGGCGCTGAAGCTCTTCATGTCGCTGGACACGGCGGGCGACCAGACGGACAAGGCGCTGATGCAGCTTGCTCAGTTCGTGAAGACCGAGACCGAGACCGCCCGCAAGCAGCTGAGCGACGAGAACCGATCGGCGCTGGTCATCACGGTCACGGTCATGGTGCTCGCCATGGTCTCGGTCATCGTCGCTTCCTTCGTGATTGCCCGCAAGGGCGTGATCCAGCCGCTGAAACGCTCGATCGAGCGGATGGCGGCGCTGGCGGCCGGCGATACCCAGACGCCGGTGGACGGGCAGAGCCGCAGGGATGAAATCGGCCATATGGCGCAGGCCGTGGCGGTGTTCCGGGCAAACGAGATCAACCGCATCGAACTCGAACTTCGGGCCGAGGCAACCCGGCTGGAAGCGGAATCCGAGCGCGACGGGCGCGAACAGGAGCGCCGGCAGGAGCGGGCAAACCTGACCTTTGCCATAGACAACCTGGCAGAGGCCCTGGCGCGCCTCGCCTCGGGCGACCTCGTCTACCGGATCGAAGAGCCGTTTACCGAGGAGCTCGACCCGCTGCGGCTCAACTTCAACACCTCCGCCGATACGCTTCTCGAAACGCTGAAAGGCGTCGGCCTCAATGCGGCGGCGATCAATTCCGCCGCGTTCGAGATGCGCTCGGCGACGGACGACCTCGCCCGGCGCACCAATGCGCAGGCCGCTTCCGTGGAGGAAACCGCAGCCGCCGTCGAGGAAATCACCCGCACCGTGGCCGATGCCAGCGTGAGGGCGGAGGATGCGGGCAAGCTGGTGGACCAGACCCGCGCCGGCGCCGAGAAATCCGGCGAGATCGTGCGCAAGGCGGTGGAAGCCATCTATGCCATCGACAAGTCTTCCGGCGAAATCGCCAGCATCATCGGGGTGATCGACGACATTGCCTTCCAGACAAACCTTCTGGCGCTGAATGCCGGCGTGGAAGCGGCACGTGCGGGCGAGGCCGGGCGCGGCTTTGCTGTCGTGGCGCAGGAGGTGCGCGAACTTGCCCAGCGTTCGGCCAAGGCGGCCAAGGAAATCAAGGCGCTGATCCTCAATTCCCGCGATCAGGTCACCTCGGGCGTCTCGCTGGTGGATGCCGCAGGGCAATCGCTGAAGGCGATGGTTTCCGAAGTACAGGCGATCAGCCGGCATGTGGCGGCCATCGTCAGCTCCACCCGGGAGCAGTCAAATGCGCTGCGCGAAATCAATCAGTCGGTTTCGAGCATGGATCAGGGCACGCAAAAGAATGCGGCCATGGTGGAGCAGACGACTACGACAAGCATGGCGCTTGCAAGCGAGGCCGAGCAGCTGGACCGCTTGCTGAGACAGTTCAATCTTGGCCAGGACGGTGGGGGAGCGGCCCAGCCGCAGTTCGTGCGCCCGGTGGCCGCCTTTACCAGCCGGCGCCCCTATGCGAGCCGCGGCAATGCAGCCCTCGCCGAGCGGGAGCCGGAGTGGCAGCAGTTCTGATACCGTGCCTGAAAGAGGGATTTAACGACGGGAGGCCGGCGCTCAGGCGCCGGCTTTTTCCATTCCCTTGTCCCGGAAAAGCACGAAGCGCAGGGCGAGAATGAGGGTGATGAAGAAGAGCATGGCCTTGAGGCGGGTTGCGAGCGGCAGCCAGCCTGCCAGAAGGGCGATCCGCTCCGGTGAAGGCAGCGCCGGCGGAAAAAGCATGAGGCTGAGGCTGTTTTCCGCATAATCGGCCAGCGCATAAAGCACTGGCACGGCGAGCGCCGCGAGAAGCCGCCAGCCGGCCATGGGCTTGTGAAAGACCAGAACGCCGGGCGCGAAACGCCGGATCAGCAGGAAGCAGAGAAGCCCATAGGCGGCCGGAAAGAGGAGATCCGGGCCGAGATGGAGATCCCTGAGGAACGTTGCCGCAACAGGCGAGGCCCTGACGGCATCGATGAGGGTCAGCACATCCGCCCGCTCATAGCCATCCAGCCGGAAATCGAGGATCGACAGGTGGGTCATCGCCTGGAAGGCGGGCTCAACCTGAAAGACCATGAAGCCGGCGAGACCCGCCGTGACGGCGGCGAGAAAGCCCGCCGCCAGAGGAAAGGCCTGCAGCCGGAAGCCCGCCATCAGACGCTACCCGGATAGTTGGGGCTTTCGCGGGTGATCGTCACGTCATGGGCATGGCTTTCGCGCAGGCCCGCACCGGAGATGCGCACGAAGGTGGCCTTCTGCTGGAAGTCCTTCAGATCCTTGCCGCCGACATAGCCCATGGCAGCGCGCAGGCCGCCGGTCAGCTGGTGCAGCACGCCGGAGACCGGTCCCTTGTAGGGCACCTGGCCTTCGATGCCTTCAGGCACCAGCTTCAGCGTGTCGCGCACTTCCGCCTGGAAGTAGCGATCTGCCGAGCCGCGGGCCATGGCACCGACGGAGCCCATGCCGCGATAGGCCTTGAAGGAGCGGCCCTGGTAGAGATAGACCTCGCCCGGGCTTTCATCCGTGCCGGCCAGCAGCGAGCCGATCATGCAGGCGGAGGCGCCGGCGGCAATGGCCTTGGCGAGATCGCCCGAGAACTTGATGCCGCCATCGGCAATGACGGGCACGTCATGGGCATTGGCGGCATCCACGGCAGACATGATCGCCGCCAGCTGGGGCACGCCGACGCCTGCCACGATGCGCGTGGTGCAGATGGAGCCCGGACCGATGCCGACCTTAACCGCATCGGCACCCGCATCGATGAGCGCGAGCGTGCCTTCAGCGGTGGCGACATTGCCGGCGATGACGCGGACGGAATTCGACAGCTTCTTCACCCTTGAAACGGCATCCAGCACCCGCTGCGAATGGCCGTGGGCGGTATCGACGACGAGCATGTCGACGCCCGCATCGATGAGGCGCTCGGCGCGCTCGAAGCCATCATCGCCGACGCTGATGGCGGCGGCGGCGCGCAGGCGACCCTGCGCATCCTTCGATGCATTCGGGTTCAGCTGAGACTTCTCGATGTCCTTGACGGTGATGAGGCCGACGCAACGTCCGTCGCCATCGATCACCAGGAGCTTTTCGATGCGGTGCTTGTGCAGCAGGCGCTTGGCTTCCTGCTGGTCCACATTTTCCTTCACCGTCACCAGGTTTTCCCGGGTCATCAGCTCATAGATGCGCTGGTTCGGGTCGGAGGCGAAACGCACGTCGCGGTTCGTCAAGATGCCGACGAGGCGGCCGGCCTTGCCGTTGCCGCCATTTTCCACGACCGGGATGCCGGAGATGCCATGGGCCTTCATGAGGCCAAGCGCTTCGGAAAGCGGTGCTTCCGGGCTGATCGTGACCGGGTTGACGACCATGCCGCTTTCGAACTTCTTCACCTGACGGACCTGCTCGGCCTGCTCGACGGGCGTGAGATTGCGGTGGATGACGCCGAGACCGCCGGCCTGTGCCATGGCGATGGCGAGGCGGGCTTCGGTCACCGTGTCCATGGCGGACGACAGGATCGGGATATTCAGCTCGAAATCGCGGGCGATGCGGGTGGCGACGTTGACCTGGCCCGGCATGACCTCGGAATGGCCGGGCTGCAGGAGCACGTCGTCGAAGGTAAGCGCTTCCGCGCCGGTTGCCGTTTCAATGATGCGTGCCATGACCAAATCCCTTGAAAATGGAAGCTGCCGGTCTAGCCTTTCGGGCCGCCGTTACCTTCGAGGTGTTCCGTGGAGTTGGCGAGGGCTGGTAACATGACTTTTGCCCGAAGGGAATAGCAAAAGCCCGCCGGCGAGGCGGGCTTTTGGATTTTATTCAGATATCAAACTGATAGCTGGCCGGCACGAAGCGATAGCCGGGCCCGCTCTTCTCCACGAAACCCACAGCGGGAAAGGGCATGTGATAGCCGATGAAGGCGAGCCTGTCGGTCGCAATCATGTCGAAGACCTTCCTGCGGCTTGCGGCCGCGGCCGCCTTGTCCGCATCGAAGCGCACTTCCCAGTCCGGTCGCTGAAGCGAAAGCACATAGTGGTTGCAGGTATCGGCGGTCAGCATCAGCTTGCGGCCTTCCGATTCGACACCGAAGATCATGTGGCCGGGCGTATGGCCGGGCGCCAGCATGGCGGTGATGCCCGAAACGACCGAATCGCCCTCCTTCAGGAAGGTCGCCCTGTCCTGCAGTGGGTGAATGGTCTGCATGACCATGTCGTGATTCTTCTCGGCCGGGGTGCCTTTCCGGTCCGGCGCGGTCCAGAAGGCAAATTCCGTCTCGCCGAAGACATAGCGCGCGCCCAGAAAGGCCGGCTTCCCGCCGGACATCAGCCCGCCGAAGTGATCGGGGTGGAAATGGGTCAGCACCACGATGGTGATATCCTCCGGCTTCACGCCGGCGGCGGCGAGGCCTTCCACCAGACGCCCTGCCCCGAAGGAAGCGCCCATTTCCCCCATGCCCGTATCGAAGAGGATCTTTTCCGTTCCGGTTTCGACGAGCACGGGGGAGAAGCTGTTGACGAACTGGTCTCCCGGCAGAAAATTATCCGCCAGCAGCCGGGCGACCTCCTCCTTCGGCCGGTCGGTGCCGAAAGCCTCGTTCACCTTGTCGGCGGCACGGAAACCGTCGCGGATGACGGTGATGCGGAAGGCGCCGAGCTTGAGCGCCCGAATGCCCTCACCCATGGATGTCGCTGTCGTTCCCTCTGCCGCCATGCCCTTTGCCGCCTCTTCTGCCGCTGCCTGCCGCCGGCTTGCCAGAAGCGCCGGGGCGACGATGATGCCCGCTGCGGTACCCGTCATCAGGCCCCGTCTGCTCACGATGCTGTCCGTCATCACTCTTGTCTCCCTTGTCATTGCCGCGCGGGAAAAACTAGCGCGCTGGGGAGCGGGGGCGACCGGTCGCCCGCGACCTCACGGGATTTTGAACGGCCCTCCCCCAATCATGCGGGGATCGCCACAGATTGTGCGGTTTTGCTGGACAAAGCTTACGCGCACGCTATCTGCTGCCCCAGTCCCTGAACGGTCCTGTGCCGGCGGGCCTTCACGCCCCTTCCCCGACGCGAACCACCCTCCGGCCATCGGAAAGCCGCATGAATCGCATCGTACCCCTCATTCTTGCCGTCGCGCTCTTCATGGAGCAGATGGATTCCACCGTGATATCCACCGCCCTTCCGGCCATTGCCGCCGATCTCTCGGTCGGGCCGATCACGCTCAAGCTCGCGCTCACCTCCTATATGGTGGCGCTGGCGATCTTCATTCCGATCAGCGGCTGGATGGCGGACCGCTTCGGCGCCAAATCCGTGTTTCGCGGCGCGATCCTCATCTTCGTCATCGGATCGGTGCTCTGCGCGCTGGCGGGCAGCCTGCTGCAATTCGTTCTCTTCCGGTTCCTTCAGGGTGCGGGAGCGGCGATGATGACGCCGGTCGGGCGGCTCGTGCTGCTGCGCACCACCAAGCGCAGCGACCTGGTGGCGGCGATGGCCTATCTCACCATTCCGGCGCTCATCGGCCCCATGGCGGGTCCGCCGCTGGGCGGCTTCATCACCACCTATTTCAGCTGGCACTGGATCTTTCTCATCAATGTGCCGATCGGCTTTCTCGGCATCTGGCTCGCGACTGTGCACCTGCCCGACATCGAAGCGCCCTCGCCGCCGCCGATCGATGTCTATGGCTTCGTGCTCGTGGCGATCGCCGCCTCCGGCGTGGTCTTCGGTCTTTCGGTGATCAGCCTGCCAGCCCTGCCGCCGGTGACAGGCTATGCCTCTGTGCTTGCCGGCATTCTGGCGCTGCTTCTCTATCTCCGCCACGCCCGCATGCATCCCGCGCCCATTCTCGACCCCACGATTTTCCGCAATGCCGGCTTCCGCGCGGCGACCATCGGCGGCTCGATCTTCCGGGTGGCGACGGGTGCGGTGCCCTTCCTGACCCCGCTGATGCTGCAGATGGCCTTTGGCATGACGCCCTTCCAGTCGGGCATGGTCACCTTCACCGGCGCTGTCGGGGCGATCAGCACCAAGTTCATGGCACAAAAGGTGTTTGCCGCCGTGGGATTCCGCAAGACGCTCATCACCGCAGCGACGCTTTCGGCACTGACGACGGCGGCGAGCGGCTTCTTCGAGGCGACGACACCTGTCGCCGTCATGGTCGCTTTCCTGCTGATGGCGGGCTTTACCCGCTCCTTCTTCTTCACCGGCGTCAATGCGCTCGGCTATGCGGAGATCCCGGACGAGCGGGCGAGCCAGGCGACATCGATGAGCTCCGTCGCCCAGCAGGTCAGCCTGGCGCTCGGCGTGGCGCTTGCCGCCGTGATCCTCGAAGGCGGGGCCGCGCTTCGCGGCGACGCCCTTCAGCTTGCCGATTTCCACCTCGCCTTCTTCATCGTCTCGGCCCTGTCCTTCTCGGCGGTCATCCCCTTCATCCGGCTGGACAAGCGGGTCGGCGCCGACGTCTCCGGCCAGCGGATCCCGGTCACGCGGCGGCAGAGCTGAGGGCCAGGAAACCGACATGCTTTGCGGGCAGAAGCATCCTCACCGGAAAGCCCGCGGGCGGCCGCCTCAGAGGCAATTCCACTCCTCACGGGAGATTTCGTAAATTGCCTCTCCAAGCTCCAATCCCGGCAAAGGATTGGAGTATATGGGAAACTCGGTGGCGACGTGGCGCATTCCAAGCTTCTCCATCACCCGCCGTGACCCCAGATTGACGGCCATGGTTTCGGCGACGATCCGCCGGTAGCCGGCAGCGGCAAAGCCCCAATCGACCAAGGCTCGGGCGCCCTCCGAGGCAAATCCCTGCCCCCAGGCATCTTTCCGGAGGCGGTATCCCAATTCGGCGTGGCCATTTTCCATGGGATAGAGACAGAACCACCCGACGAAGGCTTCCGATCCCGCGCGGCGGGCCGTCCAGACATAGGTTTCCGTGCCTCTCGGCATCAGGAAGGGTGCATTTCCGGGATCGATGGTCCCGTGATCGACGGCGCCCCCATGCAGATATTGCATGACCTCGGGATCCCGCTCAAGCGCGATGAAATCCGCCGCATCGGCGGTTGTGCAGGGTTCAAGGGATAGGCTTTCTGTGCACAAACGGGCCATCATGGTCCTCCCGCACCTAGCGGACAGGGATAGCCGTTGTTCATGGCCGACCTATTCCGCCCTTTCGCAGACGGCCGAGAGCTTGTTGCCGTCGGGGTCGCGCACGTAGCAGGCGTAGAAATGGGCATGATAGGGCCTGAGGCCCGGGGCGCCTTCATCGCTGCCACCATGGGCAAGGGCTGCCTGGTAGAAGGCATCGACTGCCGCCCGGCTGTCCGCTTCCAGCGCCACCATGGAGCCATTGCCGATGGTGGCGGGCCGGCCGTCGAAGGGCTTCGTTACCCAGAAGCGGGTCCTGGTGTCGCCCGGCGTGCCGAAGCCGAATTCGGTATCGTCCTCGCCCTCGAGCGTCAGGCCGAGGGTCGGCATCACGGCCTCGTAGAAGGTTCTGGCGCGGTCGAGATCATTGGTTCCCAGCGTGATGTAGAGCAGCATTCTATGTCCCCCTCCCCTTGTCGACGGTCACTCTGCGTCGTCGGCGGTATCGTCCGGCTTGCGGCCCTTGAAGCCCTTGGCCAGCAGGAACATTTCCACCGATTCGGCACGCGACGAGGCAGGCTTGATGTGGAGCACCTGCCGGAAATTCTGCTTCAGCATGGAAAGAAGCTCGCGCTCCGTGCCGCCCTGGAAGGTCTTGGCGAGGAAATGCCCGCCCTCTGCCAGCACTTCCACCGCGAAATGGGCCGCTACTTCGCAGAGATGCATGGTGCGCAGGTGATCCGTCTTCTGGTGGCCGGTCGTCGGTGCCGCCATGTCGGAGAGCACCACGTCGGGCGCACCGCCGAGCGCCTCCATCAGCTTTTCGGGCGCCTGGTCATCGAGAAAATCGAGCTGGAGAATGCTGACGCCGGGAAGCGGCGCCATTTCCAGAAAATCGATCGCCGCGACGCGAATATCCTCATCGCTGGAATTGGTGACCTTGGCGGCAATCTGCGACCAGCTGCCCGGTGCGGCGCCCAGATCGATGATGCGCCGGGCACCCTTCAGGATCTGATGCTTCTCGTCGATCTCGAGCAGCTTGAAGGCCGCGCGGGCGCGATAGCCCTCCAGCTTGGCGCGCTGCACATAGGGATCGTTGATATGGCGCTCGAGCCAGCGGCGGGACGAGGCCTTCAGCTTGCCCTTCTTCACCTTCTGGCCCAGCTTTCGGCCGGTGCGGTTGCCGCCGATGGGAGGCTTGGTCATGGATTGTCCTCAGCGGTTTCTGTTGGTGCGGCGGGAGCGGTTGCGGCTCCACACGCCGTCATCGGCCATCATGTCGGTCAGCAGGCCCTCCCGCAAGCCGCGGTCGGCCACGCGCATGCGCTCGCTCGGCCAGCGCCGCCGGATGGCTTCCAGAATGGCGCAGCCCGCCAGAACCAGATCGGCCCGATCCGGCCCGATGCAGGCATTGGCGGCCCTTTCGGAGAAATTCCACGAGAGCAGCTTCGCCTGCATGGCGCTGACATCGGGATCGCTGAGCCACAGGCCATCCACCTGGCGCCGGTCATAGCGCGGCAGGTTGAGATGCACGCCCGCAAGCGTGGTGACCGTGCCAGATGTGCCGATGAGATAGAAGCCATCGCCGCCGGAGCGCACCGGCGGGCAATCGAAGCGGGCAAGCATGCCTTCCACCTCGTCCACCATGGCGGCGAAGATTTCAGGCGTGACATCCTGCCCGCCATGGCGCTCCGAGAGCGTGACGACGCCGACGGGCAGCGAGGTCCAGTGGGTGATGTGATGGGCAAGCCGGCTGGAGCGCTGGCCGTTGATGTCGAGTACCGCGATTTCCGACGAGCCGCCGCCGATATCGAAGAGCACCACGGAGCGGGCCTCGCGCCCGACCAGCGAGGAACAGCCGGAGACCGCAAGGCGGGCTTCCGTCTCGCGATTGATGATTTCAAGCTCCAGGCCGGTTTCCGCCGTCACCCGTTCCAGAAAGGCTTCGCCATTCTCTGCGGCGCGGCAGGCCTCGGTTGCGATCAGCCGCATGCGGCGGATATCCCGGTTGCGGATCTTGGCGGCGCAGATGCGCAGCGCCTCCACCGCACGGTCCATCGCCTCCTCGGAAAGACGGCCGCTGGCGGCGAGGCCCTCGCCGAGACGCACGATGCGCGAGAAGGCATCGACCACCCGAAACTGGCCGGGACGGCCGGGCTGGGCGACGAGAAGGCGGCAATTATTGGTGCCGAGATCGAGCGCGGCGTAGAGATCCTCGTCCCGCGGGCGTGGCTGCGGGATGCGCTCCTGGTGCCTCTGGCCGGTGCCCTGTGCGGGCGATTTCCGGCCATCAGCCTGTTCGGCGCGGCTTTCCAGCTGGGCCGGCGCCTGGGGAGGCGGCATGGGGCGACCCTGGAGGCCGCGCTTGTTGCGGTTCTTCCTGCGCCCGCGGCGCGATTTCGCCGGGCTTTCTGGCGTTGCCGGCTGGGGGAAAAGAGCAGGGCGCGCCTCGGCGTGGTGGCCTACGGAAGAAGCCGTTTCAACGGTTGCGCCGGGCTTTTCCGCACGCGCACGACGGCGCTTCCGCTTGCGTGCAGCCTTGGATTCACCGGCCTCGTTAGGGCGTCCTGCGGCAGGGGGAGCACCTGCCTGGCCTGCGGATACGGCCACGGGGGCGGCATGGGAAGCCCCATTCCGCCGCCTTTTGCCGCGCCGGGTGGATTTCCCCGTCTTGCGGCCCGCTTCAGACGCCCCGGATTGTGGCGCCTTGGCGCCGCTCTCGGGGTTTTCCACGTCAATTTACCATCCGCCGCGCAAGGCCATCCATCACGAGGCATGCCGCTGGCGGTCCAATCGTTTCGTTGACAGGAAGATAACAGCCAAAACCCTGTTCTCCAAATTGTTTTTTCACGGCAGAGGCGACGGCGGCCTGGCCGTCTCTTGCGGAGGTCGTCCCCTCTTCGCCCCGCCAGCCTCCACGTGAGCGAGCTGGCCAAGGCCTGCCCGGCGCTTTTCCGCCCCGGTGAAAAAGGCGATATTTTTTCAAAACAGGCCTTTGCATCCGCCGATCTTTTGGTTATAAGCCCGCCACACCAGCGGCGAACAATGCCCGCACTGCTGGGGAATAGTTCAATGGTAGAACAGCGGACTCTGACTCCGTCGATCTTGGTTCGAATCCAGGTTCCCCAGCCAACTCTTTTTTATCCTTTTCTTTCAATGACTTACAGCAGGGCGCGTACCCCAATTCGTACCCCAGTATGTACCTCAAGCGCTGACCAACCTCAGTCAGGATGAGGTTAATCGTATCAATCGCACCTCTCCACCTTCACCTTCAAGTCCAACTCCATCCGTGTGGTCGAGATCGATGGCCAGCCGTGGTTCGTGGCCGCTGATATCCGAACAGTTCTCGGCCTTCAGAAGAGCGGAACCAATCTTGCCCGTCTTGCCGCCGATGAACATCAGGTCATCCGTAAGTGTGGTTCAACCTCACTCAAAGGTCATGGCTTGAGTGTGATCTCCGAGAGCGGTCTCTA